>CAXTEU010000004.1:204728-279157 GCA_964243475.1 uncultured Acidobacteriaceae bacterium
GGGGTCCTTCGCTTCGCTCAGGATGACGACGGTGGAACAAGCAACGGCAACGGCAGCTACAACAGCAACCGCAACTGCAACTACAGGGGTCCTTCGCTTCGCTCAGGATGACGACGGTGGAACAAGCAACGGCAACGGCAAGTGCAACAGCAGCTACAACAGCAACCGCAACCGCAACTGCACCTGCAACTACAGGGGTCCTTCGCTTCGCTCAGGATGACGACGGTGGAACAAGCAACAGCAACGGCAACGGCGACGGCAACTGCAACGCAGCTATGGGTGTTCCTGGCTTCTCAGGATGTTTAGTGGCCTTTGTAGGAGGTGAAGAGGTCGGGGTAGGTGGCTTTGAGGGCTTCGATTTTGGGGCGGTCGCAGACCTGGATGTAGGGGTTGTCGGGGTTGTTGAGGGCGTAGTCCTGGTGATAGTCCTCGGCCTTGTAGAAGCCTTTGAGGGGGGTGACTTCGGTGACGATGGATTTGGGGAAGGCGTGGGCGGCGTCGAGTTGGGCGATGTAGGCGGTGGCGATGCGGTGCTGGTCGGGTGAGGTGAAGAAGATGGCGGAGCGGTAGGAGGTACCGACGTCGGGACCCTGGCGGTTGAGTTCGGTGGGGTCGTGGGCGACGGAGAAGAAGATTTCGAGGAGCTTGCCGTAGGTGATTTTGGATGGGTCGAAGGTGACTTCGACGGACTCGGCGTGTCCGGTGGTTTCGGTGGTGACCTGGTCGTAGGTGGCGGTTTTGGCGGCGCCGCCGGCGTATCCGGCGGTGGTGTGGGTGACACCACGGACGCGCTCGAAGACGGACTGGGTGCCCCAGAAGCAGCCACCGGCGAAGACGGCGGTTTCCTGGTGGTGGGTGGCAGGAGTGACGGTTTCGTCGACGGCCGGGTTGGGCAGGCGAACGCCGGTGCCGGCGCAGGCGGTGAGGGAGGAGAGGGCGAGGGTGCTGAGGGCGATGAGTCGAGCTGCTGGGCGCACGGGTGGGTCCTCGGTTATTGGATGCGCGAGGTAGGTTTTGGTGGCGGTTGGGGGTACTTTGGGGTGGATTGGCTGAGAGGACGGCGGGGACGTTAGGTCGGCGATGCGAATGCAAGTGCAACGGCAAATGCGGGGGTCCTTCGCTTCGCTCAGGATGACGGCGTGAAACGAACAACTGCAAGGGCAATGGCAACTGCAAGAGGAACTACAACGGCAAATGCGGGGGTCCTTCGCTTTGCTCAGGATGACGGCGTAAAACGAGCAACTGCAAGGGCAACGGCAACTGCAACTGCAACTACAACGGCAAATGCGGGGGTCCTTCGCTTTGCTCAGGATGACGGCGTGAAACGAACAACTGCAAGAGCAACGGCAGGGGCAACTACAACGGCAAATGCGGGGGTCCTTCGCTTTGCTCAGGATGACGGCGTGAAACGAACAACTGCAAGAGCAACGGCAGGGGCAACTGCAACTACAGGGGTCCTTCGCTTTGCTCAGGATGACGGCGTAAAAACGAACAACGACAAGTGCAAGTGCAAGCGCAAACGCAAGCGCGATGCAACCGCCCTATCGCGGTTGGGGTTGCGATGGGGCGGTTGGGTTGGTGGCGCTTTGGGTGGTTAGTTGAGAACGGCGAAGGGGGTGGGTTTGGGGGCTCCGAGGGATTCGAAGTTGGGCATGGCGAGGTCGGGGAGGGGTTTGCCCTGGAAGAGTTTGCGGCAGGGGATGGCGATCCAGCGGGCGTAATTCGTGGCTTTTTTGCGGCGCGCGCTGTCGGTGGTGATGCCGGTGGAGGCGTACATCTGGCGGTAGAGCTTCGAGACGAAGACGAAGGCGAGGCGGGCGCGGAGGTTGGGGGTGCAGTCGGCGCGGCGCCAGACGGCGGAGAGGGAGTAGAAGCGGTCCCAGACGCCCTGGGTGCGGACACGCATTTCTTCGGAGCCCATGGTGGGGTGGGGCATGAACATTTTGGGGCGGTCGAGCGGCGGGATGAGCCAGTAGCGGGTGACGGGAACGCCGTCGACGGCGACGGGGGCTTCGCCCTGGTCCTTTTCCCAGCGGCCGAAGTCGACGGTGCCGGGAAAGGGGGTGAGCATGACGAATTGGGCGAAGGTGATGTTGGCCTTGATGGCGAGCTCGGCGGTGGCCCCGAAGGTGTCGGGGCGATCTGTGGGGAGGCCGAAGATGAACGAACCGAGGATGTGGATGCCGTGCTCGCGGAAGGTCTTGAGCTGCTTGACGAGGTTGTCGCCGGAGAGGTTGAAGTCTTTGAAGACGGCTTTGAGGCCTTCGGGGGTGACGGCTTCGACGCCGACGAGGGCCCCCTTGATGTGGGCGCGCTTCATGGCGTCGAGGTATTCGCCGTCCTCGGCGGCTTCCATGGTGATCTGGGTGAAGAAGGTCATGTCGTCGGGCATGCCTTCGAGGAACTTCATGAGGGAGAAGCGTTCGGCGCGGACGCGTTCGAGTTCGGCGAGTTTTTCGACGTTGCCCTGGGCGCGGGCGTTGCGGAGGTCGGTGAGGGTGACGGGGTAGAAGTTGTCGTCGGCGAGGGCGATGAACTTGAAGCCCTTGCGGCGGAGCTCGACGATTTCGCGGACAACGGCTTCGACGCCGCGCTGGCGGGGTTTCTGGCCGTCGGTGCGCCAGACGGAGCAGAAGGAGCAGTGTTTGGGACATCCGCGGATGGTTTGGACGGAGGCCCACATGTATTTGTCGGGGGGGAGGAGGTCCCAGCGGGCGGGAAGGAAGTGGTCGGCGTCGATGCGGCCGCCCTCGTAGATGTGGTCGGGCGAGCCGGAGCGGACGCCACGGAGGGCGTGACCCCAGGCGATGTCGCCGTCGCCGCGGACGACGGTTTCGGCGCATCCGCGGGCGAAGGGCTCGTCGGGGTAGAGGGTGGAGTGGATGCCGCCGAAGATGACGTGGGCGCCGCGGGCGTGGGCGATGCGGCCGACGGCGTACCCGCGGAGGGCGTTGCCGGTGTGGATGCCGATGCCGACGTAATCGCCGGGGGCGATGGATTCGGGGTCGAGGGACTCGAGGGTTTCGTCGACGATGACCGGCTCGCCGAAGTCTTTGGGAGTGGCAGCGGCGAGGACGTAGAGCCAGCGGGGAGTGATGACGGCGGTGCCGAAGGCACTGTCGGAGGGGTTGATGAGGTGTACGGCCATGTGCGCTTGCTCCGTGCTGCGTGCATCGTGGGGTCGAGCGGATCAGCGCGGGGGCTCAGATGGGGTGAGCGGGGATCCACTTCCCGGGGGCTACGCGGTCTGGTGACGGAAGCGGGCCGGGGTACACGCGGTGCAGTTGTGGAATCGTGGGTGGCGGGCGTCGTCGAACACATGACGGAGTTGCCGTTACAGTGTTTGTACGATACATGATCAACGGGACACTTTTCTGCGTGGGTGGATGCCGGACGGTAAATGTGGGTGCAATCAAAGGTGGGGGGGGGTCGTAACGAGGGTCGTTGCAAGGCAGGCGGCGTGGGTGAGGGGTTTGGTTCGGGGGGTGCGGCCGATCGGATTTTGGGGGAGACTGGAGGGATGGCGAGTGACGGGAAGAAGCTGCGGGTTGGGGTTTTGTTTGGTGGGCGGAGTGGCGAGCACGAGATTTCGCTGCTGAGTGCGGCGTCGATTTTGCGGGCGATCAATCGCGCGAAGTATGAGGTGGTGCCGATCGGGATTACGAAGGCGGGGCGGTGGGTGACGGCGAGGGATGCGGAGGCGCTGCTGGATGGGGAGCAGGGGCCGGTGAATCCGCGGATGGCGGGGGATCCGGCGGCGACGGCGACGGCGGAGGTGATTCGGCGGGGGGAGCAGCCGGTGGTGATTCCGCATGTGCCGGCGGCGGCGGAGGTGAATCCGCTGATGCTGAGCGCGGCGGCGGCGGAGGATGCGGCGGGGATGGGGTTGGATGTTGTGTTTCCGGTGCTGCATGGGACGTTTGGCGAAGATGGGACGATCCAGGGGCTGTTTGAGCTGGCGGATATTGCCTACGTGGGTGCGGGGGTGCTGGGGAGTGCGGCGGGGATGGATAAGGATGCGATGAAGCGGATGTTTGCGGCGGCCCGGCTGCCGCAGACGCCGTATGTGGCGGTGCTGCGGCGGGAGTGGCGGGCGGATGCGAAGGCAGTGGTGAAGCGGATTGAGAAGGAACTGGACTATCCGGTGTTTGTGAAGCCGGCGAATTTGGGGTCGAGTGTGGGGATTTCGAAGGTGCATGGGCGCAAGGAGCTGGCGGCGGCGATGGACCTGGCGGCGGGGTATGACCGGAAGCTGGTGGTGGAGCAGGGTGTGGGTGGGCCGGGGGCGAAGCCGCGGGAGTTGGAGGTGGCGGTGCTGGGCAATGATGAGCCGGAGGCGAGCGTGGTGGGGGAGATTGTGCCGGGAGCGGAGTTTTACGACTACGACGCGAAGTACCACTCGGATGCGAGTGTTCCGATTATTCCGGCGAAGCTGACGAAGCATGAGGAAAAGCACATCCGGAAGATGGCGGTGGAGGCGTTTCGGGCGTGTGACTGTGCGGGTCTGGCGCGGGTGGATTTTCTGATGGAGCCGAAGAAGAAGGGGAAGAAGGGACATAAGCCGAAGATCTTTTTGAACGAGATCAATACGCTGCCTGGGTTTACGTCGATCTCGATGTATCCGAAGCTTTGGGGAGCGACCGGCGTGGGGTATTCGGAGCTGATTGATCGGTTGATTGGGCTGGCGGTGGAGCGGCACCGGGATCGGCGGGAGACGGTGTTTTCGCGGGAGGAGTGAAGTAGGTCGGAGAAGCCGGTCTCCGTCGGAGAGGACAAAAGAAAAGCAAGGGCAAGAGCAACGGCTTGAAGCAGGTCCCCTGCGGGGATGACAACAAGAGGGGCAAGGACAACGGCAACGGGCTTGAAGCAGGTCCCCTGCGGGGATGACAACAAGAGGGGCAACGACAACGGCAACGGAACGGGCGGACGACTCGGGCGAGGTGTTGTGGCGAGAGCTGGGGGAAACGCGGCGCGGTGGGTTTGGAGCATAGTGCTGCTGGCGCTGGTGAGCGGGGCCGCGTGGGGGCAGAGCTTTGACTTCCAGACAGGGCGCGAGCCGGTGGCGGCGGTGGATGGGATGTGGCGGTTTCATGTGGGGGATGATCCGGGGTGGGCGGACCCGGCGATGGATGACGCGGGGTGGGCGTTGCTGCGGGGGGATCGGAGCTGGGCGGAGCAGGGGTACAAGGGGTTGGGTGGGTTTGCGTGGTATCGGTTTGCGGTGAAGGACGTGCCGGCACGGGGTGTGTCGCTGCTGCTGCCCACGTTGATGACGGACTACGAGGTATTTGCGAACGGTGTGAGGGTGGGTGGGGAGGGGGAGATGCCGGCGCGGGTGGGGACGCGTGGATCGGTGCAGTTCAGCCGCACGCGGGCGTACGCGCTGCCGGATGGGCCGGCGGATGGGCGAACGGTGCGGGTGGCGATCCGGGTGTGGCACGATCCGTCGCTGGCGCCGTACTTGGCGGGTGGGGTGCAAGGGTCGGGCGCGGCGGTGGGGGATGCGGGGCTGCTGGCGACGCAGGTTCGGCTGCGGGCGTCTGCGCGGCTAACTTCGCTGGCGCCGTATTTCTCGATGGGGGTCCTGTTCGGCGTTCTGGGGCTGACGGTGTTGGGGCTGTTTTTGTGGCGGCCGCGGGAGCGGGAGTACCTGTGGTTTGCGGTGCTGATGCTGGTGCAGAGCGCGGATGCCGCGGTGACGGTTGGGATGAACTCGGGAGCGATGCGGATCACGACGAAGGACATCCTGGAGGGGTTTATCGGAGCGACGGTGCTTTCGGCGGCGCTGTTGTTTTTCTCGACGGTGCTTGGGGTGCGGCGGTCGCGATGGTGGTGGGCGGCCTTTTGGATCTCGTGGATTGGGCCGGTCATTCCGTTGGTCTACCTTTTGGGGCTACCGGTGGGGATCTCTACGGGAGTGGAGGTGCTGGTGGCGACTCCGGCGGCGCTGTGGGTGCTGGGGGTGCTGGTGCGGGAAGCGTGGCGGGGTTCCGCGAATGCGCGGCTGCTGGTGGGGCCGGCGCTGCTGAGCTATGGGACGCAGCTGGTGACTGGGGCTATGTGGGCCTGCGCGCAGATGGGATTTGCGGTGCGGGGGCAAAACTTTCTGAATGTGCCGGTAATCGAGTGGCCGTATCCGGTGTCGTTAGCGCCGCTGACGGACCTGGTGTTTGTGCTGGCGTTGCTGGTGTTTCTGATTCGACGGTTTGCGCTGTCGCGGGCGCATGAGGAGCGGTTTGGGGCGGAGCTGGAGGCGGCCCGAGAGGTGCAGCGGCTGTTGCTGCCGGCCAAGCCGCCGGTGACGCCGGGGTTTCTGGTGGAGACGGCGTACCTGCCGGCGCAGGAGGTTGGTGGGGACTTTTGGCAGATTGCGCCGGGGGCGGATGGGTCGCTGCTGCTGGTGGTGGGAGATGTGAGTGGGAAGGGGCTGCAGGCGGCGATGTCGGTCAGCACGATTGTGGGGGCGCTGCGGGGCGAGGGAGAGAGGCGGCCGGCGGAGGTGTTGGCGCGGTTGAATCGGGTGCTGTGTGGGCAGATCAATGGGTTTGCGACGTGCTGTGCGGTGTTGCTGGATGCGGATGGGCGAGGGGTGATTGCGAATGCGGGGCACCTTTCGCCGTATCGCGGGGGCAAGGAGATGGAGGTGGAGGGTGGACTGCCGCTGGGGGTGGTGGCGGGGGTGGCGTATGCGGAGCGGGCGTTTGTGTTGGGGTTGGGGGAGGAGATGGTGTTTGTGTCGGATGGGGTGGTGGAGGCGACGGGGCCGCAGGGGGTGATGTTTGGGTTTGGACGGATGGAGGAGATCAGCCGGGAGAGGGCGGGGTATATCGCGGAAACGGCGCGGGCGTTTGGGCAAAACGATGATATTACGGTGATTGCGGTGCGTTGGGTGGGGCAGAGTGGTGAGGCGGTGGGTGGGACGGCGCGCGTGTTGGTGGCGGGGTAAGCCTAAGGTTCGCTTTGGTAAGGCGGGGAGGGCAACGGCGAAGGCAACGGCAAGAGCAACGGCAACTACAGGGGTCCTTCGCTCCGCTCAGGATGACGGCGGTGAAACGGGCAACGGCAAGAGCAAGGGCAGAAGCAGGTCCCCTGCGGGGATGACAAGCAAGAAAAGCAAGGGCAGGGGCGAAGCAGGTTTCCTGCGGGGACGACAACAAGAGAGGCATGGGCAACGGCGGTGGCAGTTGCTGCCTTTCTCTAGATGGTGGCAGTTGCTGTCTTTAGATGGTGGCAGTTGCTGTCTCTAGATGGTGGCAGTTGCTGTCTCTAGATGTGGATGATGCGGTAGCCGGTTTGGAAGGGGTTGGCGGCGCGGGCGGCGAGGAGGAACCAGCCGGTGGCGCCGATGTGGAGGGAGGGGCCGTAGGTGTAGCCGAAGCCGGTGTCGAGGACGCCGGTGGCGGCGACGAGGCCGAGGCCGAGCGGAATGGGCTGCCCGTTGACGGTCTGGCTGGCACCGAGGTCCTGCTGGGCGAGGATGCACTGCGCGAGCAGGCGCTGGGCTTCGGTGATGTCGGCCTGGAGCATGGCGATGTTCTGGCCGCCGTTGAGGACGCGCGTGATGAGGGCGGCGGCGGTGTGCGAGGTGCCTTCGATCCAGACGGCGGTGGGATCGTCGGCTGCTGTGGTGAGGGAGGCGGTGTCGAAGACGAGGCCGGTGATGGTTTCGGAGCCGGTGAGGGTGGTGTGGGGGGAGCCGGCTTTGTCGGTGGTTTGGAGGTGCGCGAGCGCCCAGTCGAGGGTGCCCTGGGTCTGCTTGCGGAGGGTGGCCATGTAGGACCAGGTCTGGACGTCTTCGGGGATGGGGGAGGTGTTAATGGTTGCGCCGTCGGGGAGGGTGCCGGTGTAGAAGAACGGGCCGGAGGCGTTGAGCATGGCGAGGACGAAGGTGATGGCGTGGCCGGCGAGCTGGGACCAGTGCTGTCCGTTGGCGGTGGAGGTGCCGTCGTCGGTGATGTGCGACAGCATGGAAAAGAGGGCGTAGCAATCGATGTTGCCCTCAGTGGATTTGCCGTTGGGGGAGGGAACGGACTGGTTGTACATGTTTATGGTGGTGCCGAAGGAGAAGCCGCCGGCGCCAACGGTGGAGTAGGTGTTGAGGACGATCCAGTTGGCGACTTTGACGGCGCCGTCGAGGAAGGCGGCGGTACGGGTGCGGACGTAGAGCTGGAGGAGCGCCATGCCGGCCCAGGCCTGGTCGCCGACGGCGGAGCCGTAGAAGTAAAAGGGGTAGGCGGCGGGGGTGATGAAGGCGCCGGAGCCGTCGGTGGCGGGGACGTTGACGAAGTAGGCCTGGGCGAAGCGGCCGTCCGCGACGGGGAAGTTGGTGCGCTGCGCGTAGAGCAGGCCCTGGCCGAGGACGACGGCGCGGGCGAGCGAATCGGGATCTTCGCTGGCGAGGTAGGCGTGGATCGACACGGCATTGTCGTAGGTGAAAGCGGTGGCGCCGAGGGCCTGGTCGGAGTAGCTCTGGGCGAGGCGGACGGTGGCGCCGGTGGCGTAGGCGTCCATCATGAGGTTCTGAAACTGGAAGGCGTTTTCGAGTGAGTCGAGCAGATTGGCGGCGTCCGGAATGAGGGCGGAGGCGAGGACGCCGCAGGGGGTGGCGCTCTGGCCGAACGCCGCAGCGGGGAGGGCTGCGGTGGCGGCGACGGCCGGAGCGAGGGCGAGGAGGCGACGGCGGGAGAGGGCGGCGTTGGGCATGGTGCGGTGGCGCTCCTTGGGAACGGGGAGGACTGTACGCCGGGGGACGCGCGGCTGGCAAGTGTCGTCGGTGCGATTGTTTGACGGCGCGGACGGGGGTCGTCGGGGTCGTGCTGATGGAGGTCTGGTCAGGCGTTGCGTGGGACGTTGACGACGGGGGGTTAGGATCTGGGCATGGTGGAGATTCGGCTGGTGACGGAGATTGCGGCGCCGGTTGAGCGGTGTTTCGACCTGGCGCGGAGCGTGGAGGTGCATCTGCTGGGGACGGAGGGTACGGGCGAGGCGGCGGTGGGTGGGGTGCGGACGGGGCTGGTGGGGATGGGGGAGTTTGTGCGGTGGCGGGCGAAGCACCTGGGGGTTTGGCAGCATCTGTCGAGCCGGATTACGGCGTTTGAACGGCCGGGGTACTTTCAGGACACGATGGTGGAGGGTGCGTTTCGGTCGATGGTGCATGACCACGTTTTTCGGGAAGTCGGGCCGGGGAGGACGGAGATGCGGGATGTGTTTCGGTTTGCGGCTCCGGTGCCGGGGGTTGGGTGGCTGGTGGAGCGGGTGGTGCTGCGGCGGTACCTGCGGGCGTTTCTGGAGAGGCGGAATGGGGTGTTGAAGGGGGTGGCGGAGGGGGAGGGGTGGAGGGAGTTTTTGCCACGCTAGGCCTTCGCGGTCCGTTCCGGATTGTGAGTGATGACGGAAGTCGGCGTGGTCCGTGGGGCCGTGGAGCTCTTGTCGACCGATCGAGCGATGGTAAGCTTGGCGCGTTCCTAAGGAGTGCTTGCATGCATCGTGTCCTCGTCATCGTGCTTTCTTTGCTGCTCACGTGTGCCGCACGCGCAGACATCATCACCACGTTCAACGCGTCCGGCGTGTTTCAGGATGGCGCAACTCTCTCCGGCGAGCTCGTGATTGATACGACGCAGGGGACAGTTCTCTCCGGGGATGTGCGTGTGGGGGCGCCACAAGACGTGGATTTGAGGTATCTCCAGAGGGTGCTTCACTTCCCGGGCGACCCGTCATCCTATGTTTACCTAAACCCGGCTGGAGACATGAATACCGTTCTTACCCTGCAGGTGCCAACGACTCTGGTTGGCTACGCCGGTGGACCTTTGGCAAGCATCGATGACCTTGTCGATGGATCGGGCTTGAGTAATTTGTTCGAGTACCGAGATCCATACATCTACCGCTACGACTATTTGCAAGAGGGCCAGCTCACGCCGAGCAGCAGCACACCTGAGCCTTCGAGTGTTGTCCTGCTTGGCTCGGGTTTGCTGGGCGTCGTGGGCGCATACCGGCGGCGTTTGCGATCTAGCACGCAGTCCTGATCGGACCTGACTGAGCGGCACACATCAGATCACCCTGGAGTGGCGGTAGCCGGCGGTGTCGAGGGCGGTGAGGAGTTCGGTGAGTTGATCGCGGCCGCGGGTTTCCATGGTGATGTCGATGACGGTGTCGCCGAGGTTGACGCCGTAGTAGGCGCGGTTGTGGAGGGTGTCGACGATGTTGGCGCGGTGGTCGGCGATGAGGCGGGTGAGGTCGGCGAGGGCGCCGGGTTTGTCGAGGAGGTGGATGCGGAGGCGGATGAGGCGGCCATCCTCCACGAGGCCGCGCTCGATGATGCGGGCGAGGAGGGTGACGTCGATGTTGCCGCCGCAGACGAGGACGGCGGTGTGGGCGCCGGGGGGGATAAGGTGGGCGGTGCGGCCCTGGAGGAGGGCGGCGAGGGCAGCGGCGCCGGCGCCTTCGGCGAGGGTTTTTTCGCGTTCGAGGAGGAGGAGGATGGCGGAGGCGATTTCGTCTTCGTCGACGGTGACGATCTCGTCGACGTAGCGGGAAACGACGGGGAAGGTGACGGTGCCGGCGCGGCGGACGGCGATGCCGTCGGCGATGGTGGTGGCGGGGGGGATGGTGACGGGGTGGCCGTCGGCGACGGCCTGCTGCATGGAGGGGAGGCGGGAGGTTTGGACGCCGATGATTTTGACGTCGGGTGTGCCGGCGGCGCGGCGGGACTCCTTGATGGCGCAGGCGATGCCGCCGATGAGGCCGCCACCGCCGATGGGGACGACCACGGCGTCGAGTTGGGGGAGTTGATCGAGGAGTTCGAGGCCGACCGTTCCCTGCCCTGCCATGACGGCGGGGTCGTCGAAGGGGTGAATGAAGGTCATGCCGCGGTCGTGGCAGATGCGGGTGGCTTCGGTGCAGGCCTCGTCGTAGTTGGCGCCGTGGAGGAGGACTTCGGCGCCGAAGTTGCGGGTGGCGGTGACTTTGACGAGGGGGGTTTGCTGCGGCATGACGATCAGGGCGGGGATGCCGCGCTTGGTGGCGTGGTAGGAGACGCCCTGAGCGTGGTTTCCGGCGGAGGCGGCGACGACGCCGCGGGCGGCTTCCGCGGGGGTAAGGAGGGCGATGCGGTTGAGGGCGCCGCGCTCTTTGAAGGAGCCGGTCATCTGGAGGTTTTCGAGCTTGAGGTAGACGTTGCGGCCGGTGAGCTGCGAGAGCATTTCGGAGCGGGGACAGGGAGAAAAATAGACGGCGTCGCGGATGCGGGCACGGGCGGCGAGGATGTCGGGGAGGGTGAGCGGCGGGGCTTCGACGTGGGTGTGCATGGGCAGGGCTTCAGAGTAGCGGGTTGCGGGGACGGATGCGAACGCGGCCGGGCGAAGCGATGGGCTGGCTGGGCCCTGTTTGCGCCGGCGACGTTTGAGGCGTTGCCGGTGTGAGGCGCGGCAGGGCTAGGTGTCGGGGTCGTCGCGGCGGGCGCGGAAGTGGTTGGCGCGGGCGAACTCTTCGCGGAGCTCGGGGGTGCGAAGGTTTTCGCGCAGGTGGGCGAGGGCCTGCTCGAGGGCGTGGAGGGTTTCGGCGATGGGCTGCGTGTTGGTGAGGGCGATGTCGCGCCACATGGAGTAGGGGCTGGCGCCGAGGCGGGTGGTTTCGCGCAAGGCGCGGCCGCCGATGTGGCGGATGTCGGCGAGGGTCTGGGGGTCGTCGGCGAAGCGCTGCTCGAGCAGGGCGGCGAGGGCGGTGGAGAGCATCTGGGGGAGGTGCGAGACCCAGGCGCAGAGCTCGTCGTGGCGGATGGGGGTGAGGTCGAGGATGCGGGCGCCGAAGGCGGTGACTTGCTCGCGCCACTGCTGTTCCAGGGGGGATGCGGCTCCGTTTTCTGTCGGGGGAATGGGGGTGAAGAGCCAGATGGCGTTGCGGAAGAGTGTGGCTTCGGCGAGTTCGGGGCCGGAGCGTTCTTTGCCGGCCATGGGGTGTCCGGGGAGGAAGCGGGCGCGGCCGGGGGTGTTGTAGCCGAGGCGGGTGGCGGCTTCGGCGATAGCGCGCTTGGTGGAGCCGACGTCGGTGAGGAGAGTATTTTCGCCGCAGTGCGGGGCGAGGAGCTCCATCCAATCGAGGGTGGAGAGGACGGGGCCGGCGAGGACGATGATGCCGGGTGGGAGTGTGTGCGCGGTGGGTCGCCGTGGGAGCGCGTTGGTGATGGCGCCGGTGGCGAGAGCGGTGTCGAGGGTGGTGGCGAGGTGGTCCCAGCCGTGGATTTCGCCGGTGTAGCCGGAGGCGCGGAGAGCGAGGCCGACGGACGCGCCGATGAGGCCGGTGCCGAGGATAGTGACGTTGCCGAGCATGACTCTCAGGGTAGAACGGCGGCGGCGGTTGCGGGGCTGACCGAGGTGCGACCGGGGAGGCGCCAGCCGCGGATCCAGAGCCAGAGGACGAAGACGAGCTCGAAGGGGAAGGTGTAGAAGAGCCAGCCGAGGTCGGTGTTGGGGAGGGCGTAGGTGCCCGCGCCGTCGGCGATGTAGCCTGCGCCGGCGATGACGAGGGCGGCGCCGACGAGGCGGGGGATATAGGTGGAGCGGAGGACGAGGGCGCCGAGGAGGACGAGATGGATGCCGAAAAGGATGAGGCTGAAGGAGAAGCTGTAGCGGAAAGTGTGGAGGAGGAGATCGATTTGGGCGTGGAGCGGGGCGGGGCCGAGGGCGGCGAGGTAGGTGGGGGTGGCGATGAGGCGGGCGACGGTGTTGAGGTTGAGGGTGGCGGCAACGGCGACGGTCGCGTAGATGAGCTGGAACAGGCTCATGAGGGCGGCGAGCGGGCGGCTGACGGGGGCGACGAGGTAGAAGAGGGCCCAGGCGATGACGATGTCGCCGATGGCCATGACGAGGTAGGAGAGGATGAGGGCGTTGAGCAGGCCGGGGTGGGCGATGGTGTTCGCGGCGGTCTGCTCGAAGTTGCCGGGAATGAGAAGTCTGGGGAAGACGGATTCGGCCCAGGGTGCTGGGTTGAGAAGGTAGGCGAAGCCTGCGGTGAGGGCGGCCTGGCGGAGGGTGAGGTCTGTGAGGAAGCGGGATGGGACGAGACTGGGCATGGCTCGGATCGCTTTCAGCAGGCCTGGCCGCAGGTCACCTGCTTCGTGTGGTGATCCGGTATACGTTGCGCGGGAGGACAATGTTCAAGAGCTTGCGGGGTCCAGTTTTCGTGAGCTGGGCACGGGTCATGCGGGGGTTTTAAGCCGCGAGGCCGCCCCCTTCGGGACGGCCTCTCCGGTGAATGGATTTGCCCTATTTGAAGCCGTTTGGACCGGCGTTCAACCCTGCCGGGAAGAACACGCCAACCGCCGGGCTGACGACAGCGGTGCCGTTGACCGCGCCGCCGCCCGTCACGATGTTGAGGACCTGCGTGGTGTTTCGTGCAAACGCGATTACGTTGGTCGGATCAGCGTCGGTGATGTGAGTTGCCATCACGTTGGCTGCGCCGCCGAGCGAGACCGAGACATTCGCCAAGCCGTAGTCGTCGGGATTGGCGTCGTAAGCACTGGGAGCGACCCCGAGGAGACCCGCCTTTGAGAGCGAGGCACGAAGCGTCGAGATGAGGTTGGTGTAGCCTGCGATGCTGGTCCCGGTCGGGTCGATGTTGTTGATGGTCGTGCGGACGAGCCCGGCGTGGTAGGCCTCTACCGCAAGAATGCCGGCAGCCGTCATGAGGTTGGCCGACGAGGTCAGCAGCGATGCCGCTCCGTGGTACGCGGTGACTCCGACATCCTCAAAGACGTAGGCACCGACCAGGAAGGTATCGTCGTTCGCGTAGGGACTGAAGCTCGAACCCCCGGGGATCAGGGCGGCCATGGCCAGTGCCTGGAAGGACGTTCCGAGATTGATGGCGGGCTGCGCGACAGCTAAGCTGCCGAGCGCGCTGAGCAGCAACTGGACGTGCTTGCCCTCTTCGACCGCAGTCTCGATCGCATAGGAGGCGACGGGGATCGTGGTGAAGGGAACAAGAGTACCGCCGCTGACGGTGCCCGCAGTGCCGACGGTGCCAGAGAGTGTGATCAGAGGAGCGCCGGCTGCCGTGGACGCGGCGTTGGCAACGTTGATGGTGGTGCCGAAGGCTGCGAGGTAGTAGAAATTCGCTTCGAGATACTCGAGGTTCAGGGCGAAGTTGAGGATGTCGGCATCCGTGTACGCTACGGTCGCAGCTTCGGCTTTGCGCGCGCTTCCGGCCAGCGCAAACCCGGCAAGCGATGTAGCCCCGAGGGTCAGCATCTTGCGCCGACTCGTGGTGATGATGTCATCCAGAAGTTGAGTCTCTTGATTTGCCATGGATATTCCTGTCCTTGCTTGCTCGTTGCGACCTAGGCTGTGGTGGTGGCGAAGATGCTGTTCGTGCCATTGGGAAAGAAGCCGCCGCTTTTGACGCCGACGGTTGCGGATCCATACACGATGTGATGGACCTGGTTCACCGTTCGAGCGAAACCGACAGCGTTGGTGGCGCTGGCGGCGACGATGGCACTGGGAGTGGTGAGGCTGGTGGGCAAGGTAAGCGTCGTTTCCACCGAGCCGGTGGTGGACGGTGCAGCGCTGGCACCGACGGTGAGCGACGCACGCAGCTTTTCGACCAGATTGGCCGCGGCAAGGTAGGGGTAGGCGGAGGCAGAGCCGGCGGCGATGGCGCGCCCCGTGAGCGAGGTCCGCACGTAGGCGGCGTGGTACGCCTCCACGGCGAGGATTCCGGCCGCGGCGGTGAGATAGCCGGAAGCAACACCCGCAGCCGTGATCAGCGGAGCGGCGCCGGAGTACGCGGTGACGCCGACATCCTCAAAGATGAAGGCGCCGACAAGGAAGTAATCGAAGCTCGAGAAGGGATTGAAGGAGCCGGTTCCTGTCGCGGCGGTGGTGATGGTGGCGGCAACGGCGAGCGGACCGAAGAAGGAGAGGTCGATATCCGGCATGGGAACCGCGGCCGATCCGAGGGCGCTGCGAAGAAAGCGAACGTGGGCCTGCTCTTCGAAGGCGATCTCGTTCAGGATCTCCTGCTGGGCGGAGCTGAGGCCGGGAACCGCAGCTGCGTTTCCTACCGTGACGGTTCCGACGGTCTGGTAGGTCGAAGCAGACCCGGCGGTGGTGTCGGAGCTTTGCAGACCGGAACCGGTGGCCGCATAGAGGTAGAACTGCGCCTCGAGGTACTCCAGATTCAGAGCGAAGTTGAGGACGTCGATGTCGGTGTAGGTGGTGCTGGTGGGTGGCGGTGGGGTGACGGGCGAAGTCGAGCCGGAGCTACTGCTGCAACCGGTGGCTGCCGCGGTTGCTGCGAGCGCACCAGAGCCTGCGAGAAACGATCGCCGTGAAAGAGCCTTATTCACGACAGCGTCGAGTGTCTTCACGATACATCTCCTGGTCGTACTGGTTATGGGGTTGACGCCGTTCGCTCGTAGCCTCTGCACGCTTGCGGGTATCCCGGGTGGGCACAGCATGAAGACGAGTCATGATGTGAATTGGATTGCTGCCACGTGACTTCGGTACCTCACGCACGCTTGCAAGCGGCCGGGTTCACGAGCCCGGACGGGGCCAGCGCGGCGCGCGGGGAGGCGCCGGGCTCTGGTCTTCGACACGGTGGCTTTCTCTCCGTCCATGTGGGTCATCCTAGCGACCCGGAGCGGTCATGGTGATCACACAAGAGTTGTAGGCGGGGTGTCGCGTTCTGAGGCGATGGGAGGGAAGATTCGCCGTAGGAACTGGGTTGGGTGGACATTCTGCTCGCCTGCACTTCTGCGAGATGCGAGGATGCCGAGGCCAACGATGGATGCTCCGGCGACAATGATGCTGGCAATGCTTACGACGGCGATCGAAAAAATCTTTGCTGCGCGCATTTGTTACTCTCCACCGGACTGCCCCACGAAGATACTAAAGAGCGGGGTACCCAGATAGGAGATTTTCAGCAAGTCAGGCCACGGTGCGGCCGAGGACGGGGGCTAGCTGGCGGAGTTTGGCGATGAGTTCCGTGAGTTGGTCGGGGTACATGGACTGGGCGCCGTCGGACATGGCTTTGTCGGGGTTGGGGTGCATTTCCATGAGGAGGCCGTCGGCTCCGGCGGCGACGGCGGCGAGGGCGAGGGGAGGGACGAACTCGCGGATGCCGACGCCGTGGGAGGGGTCGCCGAGGACGGGGAGGTGGGTGAGTTTTTTGAGGACGGGGATGGCGGAGATGTCCATGGTGTTGCGGGTGGCGGTTTCAAAGGTGCGGATGCCGCGCTCGCAGAGCATGAGGTCGTAGTTGCCGCCGGACAGGATGTACTCCGCGGAGAGCAAGACCTCTTCGATGGTGGCGGAGATGCCGCGCTTGAGCAGGCAGGGCTTGCGGATGTGGCCGAGCTCGCGGAGGAGGTTGAAGTTCTGCATGTTGCGGGCGCCGATCTGGAAGCAATCGATGTAGGGGAGCATGGGCTCGATCTGCGAGATTTCCATGACTTCGGTGATGACGAGGAGGCCGGTGGAGTCGGCGACTTCGCGGAGCAGCTTGAGGCCCTCGAGGCCCATGCCCTGGAAGGAATAGGGGGAGGAGCGGGGCTTGTAGGCGCCGCCGCGGAGGAACTGGGCGCCGGCGGCTTTGACCTGCTGGGCGGAGAGGAGGATCTGGGCGCGGGACTCGACCGAGCAGGGGCCGGCCATGACGACGACCTCCGTGCCGCCGACGACGACGCCGTTGGGGAAAGTAATTTGTGTGCCTTCGGGACGGAAGCCGCGGCCGGCGAGCTTGTAGGGCGACGAGATGCGGTAGGCCTGGTGGACGCCGGGGCGGACCTGGAACTCGGCGACGTCGAAGCCGTCGGGCGAGCCGACGCCGGCGAGGATGGTTTGCACTTCGCCGGTGGTGCGGTGGACGTTGAAGCCGAGCTCGACCATGCGCTCGATGACCTGCTGGATGTGTTCTTCGGTGGCGGAGTCCTGCATTGCAACGATCATTGCGGTGTCACTCTTTCGTTTTGTGCTTGCGGCGGTTACAGATGCGAAGCGCGGTTATCGATCGCGGCGCTGGAGGGTGCGCATGACGTCCATGATGCGCTGGTAGATGTCGACGATTTCGGCCTCGGTGAGGGGGCCGGGGTTGCAGGCTGCGACGTGGGCCATGACGTCGCGCTCGCGCTGCGGCTCGTAGACGGGGAGGTCGGCGTCGCGCTTGAGCTCGCCGATGGAGCGGGCGGCGGCGGCACGCTCACTGATGAGGCGGACGATCTGCTCGTCGAGTTGATCGATGGTTTCGCGCCAAGTGTTGATGCCCATGTCGGTCGTTCCTCTGCGTGCGGCTGGGTGGATGTGCAGGGATGATGATAAACGGCGCGGTGGGGGCGGGGATCATGGGCGGAGGCTGCGGAGGAAGCGGCCGACGGCGGCGGGGGCTTCTGCGGGGGAGGTCTGCTCGATCAGGGCGACGATGGCGGAGCCGACCACGGCGGCGTCGGCGAACTGCCCGACGGCTTCGACGTGGGCGCGGTTGGAGATGCCGAAGCCGACGGCAATGGGGGTGGTGGTGAACTGGCGGAGGCGGCGGACGAGGGTTTGGGCGTCGTCGGCGAGGGCGGAGGTTTGGGTGCCGGTGATGCCGACGCGGGAGATGGCGTAGACGAAGCCGCGGGAGTTTTCGGCGATGGCGCGGAGGCGGGCGTCGGGGGAGGTGGGGGCGGCGAGGAAGACGGGGGCGAGCTGGTTCTGGTGCATGTGGGCGAGGTATTCCGAGGCTTCTTCGACGATCATGTCGGTGAGGAGGACGCCGTCGGCTCCGGAGTCTGCGGCTTGTTTGCAGAAGTTGGGGAGGCCTAGCCGGACGACGGGGTTGAGGTAGGAGAAAAGGAGGATGCCGGCCTGGGGGCGGAGTTTGCGGAGCTCGGCGGTGAGGGCGAGGACGTGGGTGAGCGTGGTTCCGCGCTCGACGGCTCGCTGGCTGGCGCGCTGGATGACGGGGCCGTCGGCGAGGGGGTCGGAGAAGGGGACGCCGAGCTCGAGGACGTCGGCGCCGTTGTCGATGAGGGCGAGGGCGATGTCGCGGGTGGTGGCGAGGTCTGGGTCGCCTGCGGTGAGGTAGGCGATGAGGCCGGGTTTGGCCTGGAATGTAATAGACATGAGTAACTATGCAGCCTTATTTTGATTTAGGTTTCCGCGCAAAATTGCGGCCAAGTCAGATACGAAGCTCAGAGACCGAAGAATGGATGCTAGCCACAACCATGCGCGGCATAGTATTTCCAAACATCAGGGTCATCCGTTACATGGAAGATTGGCTCCATCCGTTTATGCTCCATTAGCTCTGTCGTGCCATTTACAACGACTGCCGCGTACGACGGATAATCAGCGGTAGATCCGCTTAGGACAATGGGATGGGTAAACACCAACTTGCCATCGATTTGTTTGATCACACGTTTGCCATTCCGCACGGTAAACGACGCGCTGTTGCCTCCAGGTCTGATGTAATAGCTCATCGTAATCGCTACATCTTGACGTTCTACTCCTCGCGGCAGGGTGACCCATTTTGGTAGTCTGGAATCACTTGCCAGTCTGAAGGTCGATTCAGGAAAGTAGTTACATCCGAGAAGTAGAAAACCTGAGGTCGTTAGAGCTAATGCAAGCAGGCAGCCTGGTGTGGGCTTGTTGCTCATCGCGTGCCTCGGTTTTCGGCGTGGGTGGGGTTGGCTCCGTTGAGGTGGGCCGGGTTTTTGTCGAAAGTGGATTGCCAATGCAGCTCCTCGGTGTTCCGGTTGTCGCTTGCTGTCTGATGGCGGCCCTGGACTCACACCATTACTATTGCCGGTTTGTGTACGTTCCGACCTGGTCATAGATCACAGGAAGCTCCAGGTGGACTACAACACGATATATGCTCGGCAGCGTGCTATCTTCCACGTAAGCGGGATGTGCTTCATTGCCTATTGTGAAGGTCACGATGAGCAGGCTTTGACAGAGCGCTTCGCCTTGCGCGTCTGTCGAAACTGTCCAACGCGTGACTTGATCACCAAGGCTTTTCGTCAAAAATGTCGGCCCTGAAATTGGCTCCAGTCGCATAACAGAACCGGAAGGTCTGTAGATTAAACGCCCTATCACAGGTCCACTCTCATGCGCGGCCCGTGCAATCACTGGGTAGTTCGGAACGTCACCATTTAGGCGGCCTGTGATCCTGCACCAGCGCGTCTCCGCTGGGCATAGGCAAAAGCAGCCGAACGCCGAGAAAGCAACGGCGATGCGACCTAAGGTTACGGTCATCGGGTGCCTCGGTTTTCAGCATGGACGGGGTTGGCTCCGTTGAGGTGGAGTTCGCGGGCCAGGATGCCCATGTCTTTGTCGCCTCGGCCGGAGAGGTTGACGAGGAGAAGGTCGGTGGGGCTCATGGTGGGGGCTAGGCGGATGGCTTCGGCTACTGCGTGGGCACTCTCCAGAGCAGGCAAGATGCCCTCGGTGCGGGAGAGGGTGACGGTGGCGGCGAGGGCTTCGGCGTCGGTGGCGGAGGTGTATGTGGCGCGGCCGGAGTCGTGGAGCATGGCGTGCTCGGGGCCGACGGAGGCGTAGTCGAGGCCGGCCGAGACGGAGTGGGTGAGGGAGACTTGGCCGGCTTCATTTTGTAACACGTACGAGTACGTACCCTGGAGGACGCCGGGGAGGCCGCCGCCTTGCTTTTGGAAGCGGGCGGCGTGCTCGCCGAGGCCTGGACCGCGGCCGCCGGCTTCTACGCCGATGAGCTGAACATTCGCGTCGGGGAGGAACTCGTAGAAGGCGCCGATGGCGTTTGATCCACCGCCGACGCAGGCGACGATGATGTTCGGGAGTTTCGCTTCGCGCTCGAGGATTTGTTGGCGGGCCTCGATGCCGATGACGCGGTGGAAGTCGCGGACCATGGTGGGGTAGGGGTGGGCGCCGAGGGCGGAGCCGAGGATGTAGAAGGTGTCGCGGACGTTGGTGACCCAGTCGCGCATGGCCTCGTTGATGGCGTCCTTGAGGGTGGCGGAGCCGGCGCCGACGCCGCGGACTTCGGCGCCGAGGAGGCGCATGCGGTAGACGTTGAGCTCCTGGCGGCGCATGTCTTCTTCGCCCATGTAGATGAGGCAGGAAAGGCCGAGGAGAGCGCAGACGGTGGCGGTGGCGACGCCGTGCTGGCCGGCGCCGGTTTCTGCGATGATGCGGTGCTTGCCCATGCGGCGGGCGAGGAGGCCCTGGCCGAGGGCGTTGTTGATTTTGTGGGCGCCGGTGTGGAGGAGGTCTTCGCGCTTGAGGTAGATTTTCGCGCCGCCGAGGTTTTCTGAGAGGCGCTTGGCGAAGTAGAGCGGTGTGGGGCGGCCGCAGTAGTTGTGGAGGAGGTCGGCGAGCTCGGCCTGGAAGGCGGGGTCGGCCTTGGCGACGGTGTAGGCGTGCTCGAGCTCTTCGAGGGCGGCCATGAGGGTTTCGGGGACGTAGCGGCCTCCGTAGGCTCCGAAGCGGCCGGGTTTGGTGGGGGCTTCGGAGGTGAGGGGCGGGGTTGCGGTGGCGCTCATGGGTGGGGGTCCTCCGGGATGGTATTTGGAGCAAAGCGAAGCCGCGACTTGTGAGGGTCGCGGCTCGGGGTGTCGGGGTCGATCTGAAATGTTGCTAAGGGTTCAGAGAGCCGCCGCCTGCCGATGCCGCCCCTGATCGCCAGGAGCGGGTGGTAAACGAGGTGCGGATGGAGGTGCGGGTCATCTTGGGTTTGACTGTACACGGGGCTTGTTTGGGGCGCAAGCGCGGTTCTACCATCAAGATGTCCGGAGGCGTTCCTGTCAGACGTGGTGACTGGGTTGCGGCAGATGGTTCAGGATCTTGTGGCTTCGGACCTGAAGGCTCTGAGCAGTGAAGTGGACTCGCGGTGAAAGCAGAGTGAGATCCGGCATGACGCGGTGACGAAGACACTTGGGGGCGTTTCGGGCGGAGATGCGGTCGGAGTTTGCGGCGCAGAAGGCGAACACCCAGGTAGAGATGCTGCGGCAGGTTTCGCCGATCAGCCAGCGACTGGCGCTGGTTGAGGCTCGGCGGAGTAGACGGGGCCAGTTACTTCGGTTGCGGTGTGGGGATGTACTCCGGGCGATGTCGTAGCTGGGGTAAGCCGTATCGGCGACTAGCCTCCGGTGTGAGCTCTACCCGGAGCGTATGGCGTTTGCCGTCCAGGGCTGGAGGCCGGAAACCGAGGACGTAGCGTAGGTGCGTCTGCGCGAGAATGTAGGCCACCGCATTGGAAAACTGCTCGACGTGCTCGGAAGAATAGTACTGGCCGCCAGTTTCCGAAGCAAAGTAATGAATGACGTGCGAGATCTGTCCGGGAGCTCCAAGGTTCCGCTTGAGATCCGTGTCGGGTGATTCCCGGTTCACGCCGAAGACAATGCCTGAGTGTTCGAGCAGGTCAACGAGGACCTTTTCCGCTTCCTGCGGGTAGGTGGCGCTGTGGTCGCCGTAGAAGAAGAGAAGGATGGGAAGGTGCTCGCCTTTATCTTCATCTTCGGCAGCGAGGACTTTGTGGATCATGAGCTGCAGGGCAAGTTCGCCGAGGCGATTTTCCCCTGCGTGGGTCTTCTCGGCAACAAGGGCGTTCACGGTGTCCAGGGCTCTCCCGACGTCTTTGCCGGGGAGAAGATCGAGAGCTGAGCTACCGTCATCGCACCAGTGCGCGACGCCTACGGTGTCGGCTGGACGAAGCCGGGTGAGTGCGGGTTCAAGCACTTCGGCGTGGGATCGCAAAAAGCCGGAGCCCCAGTCCTCTTGAAATCCCATGCGGCACTGCACGATGAGCCAAAGAGCGAGGGGGCGCGCCGTGTTTTCTTGCCCGGAGTCTAACGTGAGGATCGGAACTTCCTGGTTGTTATCGAAGATCCGGAAGTCCTGCTTCTTGAGGTCCGTCAGGAGCTGTCGTGTACGCAACGCTTTGACCTCGGCGTCGGCCAGGACGTCGACGAGAGTGAGCGAGGTGCCCACGTGCAGCGTTGGTACAGACGGGTCGTACTGGGACTCTTGAGCGCTAGAGGACCGCGACAGCAGACCGAGGGCAAAGACGAGCGCGCAGAAGCGAATGGCTGGGCAGATGATCATTTGGCCAGCCATTCTAACCAGTGCTCGCGGGCACACGCATCAAGAGTTGCGGGAGGAGTGCAGCGGCTTAGATTTTTTGCAGGCGCTGCACGTCGCGGACGCCGGGGAGTTTGCGGAGGTTTTGGAGGAGGCGGTTGAGGTGGCGGATGTCGGGGGTTTCGACGACGAAGTCGACGACGGCTTGGGAGTCGGCGGTGGGTTTGGTGTCGACGGAGCGGATGTTGGTGCCGGCGTCGGAGATGATGGCGGTGAGCTCTTTGAGCATGCCGGTGCGGTCGTCGCAGAGGATGGCGAGCTTGACGGGGTAGGTGGCGGGCTTGGGGGTTCCGGGGACGGTAGAGGAGGGGGCGACGGACCACTCGACCTGGATGCGGCGGTCGGACTCGTAGAGGAGGTTTTGGACGTTGGGGCAGGAGCGGGCGTGGACGGCGACGCCTTTGCCGCGGGTGACGTAGCCAACGATTTCCTCGCCGCGGATGGGGTTGCAACAGCGAGCGCGGTAGACGAGCAGGTCGTCCTGGCCTTCGACCTGGAGGGAGTCTGAGCCCTTGCCGAAGAAGACGCGCTTGACGGCTTCGGACATTTGGCCGACGGTGTTGCCGGGGGTAGCGGTGCCGGGTTCTGATTCGGCCAGGAGGTTTGTGGCGCCGGGCTCGAGCTTGTTCAGCACGACGCGGGCGGAGTATTTGCCGAAACCGATGGCTGCGAGGAGGTCGGCCTCGGCGGCGAGGCCGTAGGTGCCGGCGACGCGGAGGAAGTCGGCTTCGGTGTAGCGGGAAAGCGGCAGCTTGTATTTGCGGGCTTCGCGGTCGAGGAGCTTTTTGCCGATCTCGATTGCGCGCTCGCGCTGGTGCTCGTTGAGCCAGTGCTTGATTTTGTTGCGGGCGCGGGAGGATTTGGTGAAGGAAAGCCAGTCGCGCGAGGGGGCGTGGCCGGGCTGGGTGAGGACCTCGATGATGTCGCCGTTGCGCAGGCGGGTTTTGAGAGGGACGATGCGGCCGTTGACCTTGGCGCCGGTGGTGGTGTGGCCGACCTCGGTGTGGACGGCGTAGGCGAAGTCGATGGGCGAGGAGTCCTTGGGGAGGACGATGACGCGGCCCTTGGGCGTGAAGGTGTAGACCTCTTCGGGGTACATGTCCATCTTGAAGGTGGACATGAATTCGTTGGGGTCGGACATTTCGCGCTGCCAGTCCATGAGCTGGCGGACCCAGGCGAGGCGCTGCTCGTCCTTGGCGGTGACGGTGTCGGAGGCCTTGTATTTCCAGTGCGCGGCGATGCCTTCTTCGGCGACGCGGTGCATGTCTTCGGTGCGGATCTGGACTTCGAACTGGTGGCCACCGGGGGCGACGAGCGTGGTGTGGAGCGACTGGTAGCCGTTCATGCGCGGCATGCCGATGTGGTCTTTGAAGCGACCGGGGACGGGGCGCCAGATGGCGTGAAGGAGGCCGAGGACGCCGTAGCAATCCCCCACGGTGCGGCAGATGACGCGGACGGCGAGGAGGTCGAAGACCTGGTCGACGAGGATGGACTGGGTGAGGAGCTTTTGCTGAATGGAGTAGAGGCGCTTGATGCGGGATTCGACGCGGGCGGTGATGCCCTGCTCGCGGAGTTTCGCTTCGAGCTCGGCGACGACCTTGGCCAGGAAGTCTTCGCCGGGGCCGCGGAGGGCTTCAACCTCTCCGGAGACCTTGGCGTAGGTGGCGGGGTCGGTGTAGCGGAAGGCGAGGTCTTCGAGCTCGCCGCGGAGCTTGCCCATGCCGAGGCGGTGGGCGAGGGGGGCGTAGACGTCGAGGGTTTCGCGGGCGATCTTTTGCTGCTTCTCGGGCTTGAGGTGCTCGAGGGTGCGCATGTTGTGGAGGCGATCGGCGAGCTTGATGATGACGACGCGGACGTCGGTGACCATGGCCAGGAGCATCTTGCGGATGTTTTCGGCCTGGTGGTCTTCGCGGTTGGCGAATTTGATTTTGTCGAGCTTGGTGACGCCTTCGACGATGTGGGCGACCTGCTCGTTGAAGCGCTTGGCGATTTCGGGCGAGGTGACGTCGGTGTCTTCGACGGCGTCGTGGAGGAGGCCGGCCGCGATGGCGGTGGAGTCCATTTTGAGCTCGGCGAGGACGAGGGCAACTTCGAGGGGGTGGAGGACGTAGGGTTCGCCCGAGGCGCGCTTCTGGCCCTGGTGCTGCTCGAGACAGAAGATCCAGGCTTTGCGGATGATGTCGAGATCGTCGGCGGGTCGGTTTTCGTGGACAGTGGTGAGGAGGTGGGCGAATTTGGCGTCGATCGCGGCGATGAGATCAGGGGGGCGACCGGGGAGGAACGGGGCGGCGGAGAGATCGGCGCTGGGAGGTGGGAGCGGGGCGGTGAGGGTGCCGGAGGGCTCGTCTAACGAGGGTTGGGCGGGCTGCTGCGGGGTGGGCTTCCCGGCGGTGAGAAAGGTTTCATGCAAGCTGGGAGCGGGGGCGGATGGGTCAGGCGAGGTGGCGGCTACGGGCAGAGCTGCTTCGAGCTCCATGCCGGTCTCCGTGCTCAGGACCTCCGGGGTGGACTTCTCCCCTGCGGGCGTCGGGGACGCCGGCTGAGGAACCGGGTGTGCAGTGGCCATGCTTCATTATAGGCGGGAACCCTGTGTTTTTCTTCGATTAAGCGCGCGCTTGCCGGCCGGTGAGGTGAGTCGCGGAAGGGGGCGGGGACGTCTGACAGATATGGGATCTCGGGCTCTGTGGCAGCGTGTTGTGGCGGGTGGGATGGTGGCGGTGGGAGCGGCATTGGCTTGGGGGCGTGGAGCGTCGGCGGCCGGCGTAGACAGCCGTGAGGCACGGCCGAAGGTGGTCGGGTACTTCGGGCAGTGGGGCGTGTATGACAACTACTTCCCGAAGAATCTGCTGACGAGCGGGGCGGCGGCCGAGCTGGACCAGGTGAACTATGCGCAGGGGTTTGTGACGGGTGGGCGGTGCTCGGTGGCGGACCCGCATGCGGATCTGGACTTCACGTTTACGGCGGGCAACAGCGTGGACGGGAAAGTGGATGACCCCGGGTCTCCGTTTCGCGGGGACTTTCATCAGATGGCCGAGCTGAAGCGGCGCTTCCCAAGGATGAGGGTGCTGATCTCGCTTGAGGGCAAAGGGGCTGACTTTGCGGCAGATGCGCAGCCGGCGGTGCGGGAGGCGTTTGTGCGGAGCTGTGTGGATCTGTTTCTGCGCGGGCGGTTTGTGGTGAATGCGGCCGTGCCGGCGAGCGAGCAGAAAGAGGCGGAGGTGCTGTTTGACGGGATCGATCTGGACTGGGAGTTTCCGCATGAGGAGGACGCGGCCAACTTCCAGGCGCTGCTGGTGGAGTTTCGGCGGCAGATGGACGCGGTTCGGCCGGGGCTGCGTTTGGCGGCGGCGATGGGACCTTCGCCACGAATGTACCCCGGGGTGGATCTCGGGGCGGTGAGCCGGGTGGTGGATCAGATGGGGGTGATGAACTACGACTACAACGGGCCGTGGAGCGCGAAGACGGGGTTTCTGGCGCCGCTTTATGGGGAGACGGGCGGGACGGTGGAGCGGAGCATTCTGGCGTACAGGGAGGCGGGCGTTCCGGCGGCGAAGCTGCTGCTGGGGATGCCGTTCTACGGCTACGGATGGAAGGAGGTGGCGCGTACGGACGAGCATGGGCTGATGCAGGTGGGTAAGTCGATCCGGGGCGACCGGCCGTACAGCTATCTCGAGACGCTGGTGCCGGCGGGACCGGAGACGATGGTGGCGGCCGGGCCGGCTGCACCGGCGATGCCGCCGGCGGGAGTTGGGCCGGATCCGGCAAAGGCGGCGACACTGCCGACGGCAAGCCTGCCGGCGGCGGAATCGGCAGTGAAGGCCGAAGCGGCCGGCGTGGCGAGCGCAAAGACGCCGGCGGTGTTTGTGCTGTATCGCGACCCGCGGTCCAAGGCGCCGTGGATTTATGACGGCGACACGTTCTGGACGTATGACGATCCGGTGTCGATCCGGGCCAAGGCGAGCTTTGCGGCGGAGCAGGGGCTGGGCGGCGTGATGGCGTGGGAGCTGAGCGAGGACACGGCGGATGCGGCGCTGCTGACGTCAGCGCGGAAAGGGCTGGACGAGCGGGGTGTTGCCTCGGTGGCGCGGGGCACAGGTGGGGGTTCGGCCGGCGTGCCGTAGATGCGGGGCGCAGGGAGCATGGTGGGTGGACGCATTCCCGTTTCGGGCCCAGTGGAGTTTCGGTTCGGTTCGGCCAAAGAATCTCGGTTCGGAACGGACGTGGAACCCGTAGAATGACTCGAACGTTCACCTGCCATGGATTCATCTGCTATGGATCAGATCACTGAAACCTCAGTTTCCCAAAAGGCCGGGCTGTCGCTGGAACAGCAGGTGGTGCGCCTACAGGCGCTGCTGGAGGCGTCGCGACTGGTGCACGGCACGATCGAGCTGCCGCGCGTGCTGCAGCAGGCGGCCCGGGTAGCGGTGCTGGAGCTGGAGCTCGAGGGTGCGGTCTTTACCGACCCGCGCGTGGGCTATGGCGAGGTGGAGGAGGCGGGCGAGACGTGGGAGCAGCTGCCGCGGTTTCCGCTGCGGGGGCGGGGTGGCGAGACGATTTGTGATCTGGTGGTAGCTCCGCCGGACGGTCGCGAGCTGACTCTGTATGAGACGGATTTTCTGGAGGGGTTGGCGCTGCAGACGGCGATCGCGGCCGAAAATGCGGTCAATCATCAGAGGCATCTGGAGTATGCGCGGGTGGCGCGGGATCTGGAGGCGGCGCGGGCGATTCAGCAGAGCCTGCTGCCGCAGCAGATGCCGGAGATTGCGGGCTACTCGCTGGCGGCGCGCTCGGACGCGTGCTACTCGGTGGGCGGGGACTACCTGGACGTGGTGACGGAGCCGGATGGGTCGGTGCTGATTGTGGTGGCGGACGTGGCGGGCAAGGGGCTGGCCTCGGCGCTGGTGTGCACGGCGTTCCGGTCGGCGTTTCGGGCGCTGGCGCGGCAGTCGCTGAGGCTTCGCGAGCTGGCGGCGCGGCTCTCGCAGCAGCACTGGGACGAGGGCGCGGAGGCGCGGAGGCGTTATGTCACGGCGATCTTTGTGCGGCTGGATGCGGCGACGGGCGAGCTCGAATGCGTGAACGCCGGCCACAACCCGGGCATGGTGCTGCTGCCGGGCGAGGCGGCGGCGCGCATGGTGGACGCGAGCGGGACGCCGCTGGGACTGCTGCCCGGGGCGCGCTACGCGACGGAGCGGATGAGCTTTCCCGAGGGCGCACGGATGCTGCTGTACACCGACGGGCTGACGGAAGTCTTTCGCGAGGACGATGAGGAGTTCGGCATTGAGCGGCTGCAGGAGGTTTTTGCCGGTTCGGAACCGGCCGCGGGGGCGGGATCGGTTTTGAGCACGGTTTGGGGAAGTCTTGAGAAATTTACCGGAGGCGCGCCACAACAGGACGACATGACAGCGGTTGCGCTGTGCCGTCTTGCAACGACCGGTGTGGAAGGGGCACGATCATGAACGACAGCAGCGTGGAGGTCCGGTTGCCATCGCGTCTCGGCTTTGAAAAGGTGGCCATGAGCACGGCGGCGAGCATGGCGACGCTGATGGGCTTCAGCGAGGACCGCATTGAAGACCTGAAGACGGCGGTGTCCGAGGCGTGCATCAACGCGATCGAACACGGCAACCACATGAACACGTCGCTGCCAGTGGGCGTAGTGCTGTCGATGCATCCGGGCGAGCTTGAGGTGAAGGTACTGGACGACGGCAATGGCATCGACGCGGCGCCGCACAAACCGGATATTGCCCGCAAGATGACGGGCGAAGAGGAGGCGCGCGGGATGGGGATGTTTCTGATCCAGGCGCTGGTGGATGAGGTGGAGTGGGTGCCGAACCCGGCGGGGCAGAGTTTTGTGCGGCTGGTGATCCGGATGGGCAAGGGAGAGTGAGTCAGGTGCAGACGAGCAACAAGGTAGCGCAGGCGCAGGTGGTGGGAGCGAGCGGGCAGCCGGTGACGGCGCTGCGCTTCACGGGCGACATCTCGTCGGCGTCCAAGGACGCGGTGCTGGGGACGTACGAGGCGCTGGACAAGGCGACGCACCGGCAGATTCTGCTGAACTTCAAAGGCGTGGAGTACCTGAACTCGTCGGGCATTGCGCTGGTGATTCAGCTGCTGATGGAGGCGAGCAAGGCGGGGCAGACGGTGGCGATCTGCGGCCTGACGGCGCACTTTACGAAGGTCTTTACGATGGTGGGCATAACGAAGTACGCGACGCTCTTCGCGGATGAGGCGGCGGCGCTGGCGGGAATCTAGGATTCCGTTGCCGGAAGCCTAAGCGTGGTCGGCGGACTGAAGCGCGGCCAGGCTGGCGGCGGCATCGACGTCCATTGGCAGCAGCGAGTCCGTGCGAGTCATGCGCAGCATGGAGACGATGCGGTCGGAGACGCCGGCGAGTCGCAGGGCGCCGCCGCGCTCGGCGACCAGGCCTGAGGTGTGGAGGAGCGTGCCCAGGCCGGCGCTGTCGGCGTAGGGTGAGGCGGACAGATCGAAGACCAGACGGCGAGCGCCGGTGCCGAGCAGCGTCTGGATGGTGCCGTCGAGTGTTTTGAGGTTGGTGCCGAGGGTGAGCGGGCCGCTGAGCGTGAGAACGGCGATGTCCGGCGAGACTCGCTGGATGACGGCTTCGAGCGACATGCGAGCTACTGTACCACGGGTTTCGGCGCAAATGTGGGGAAGCGGCTGTAACGCGGGCGGCGTCTCGGGCACTACTGCGATACGACGGAAGTGCACAGAGCAGAATGCGCCGTTGACCGCTCCAAGAGGTTGGCGTAAGCTGCGGGTACCGCGCCGGACCTGCTCTAACGTTCCCTCCTAGCAACGGCACATCTTTGCTGCGAAAGGTTTTCACTTATGCAAGCTTTCTCCAGGTTTGTTCTGCTTCTTGCTGCGATCGCCGGCCTGGCCGCCGCGGCCGCCGCGCATGCCGACCCCATCGAGCCCGATTTCAAAATGCACGTTCTCGACCCGACCTACGTTCCGCCAGGGGGCCCGGATTACATCACGGGCTTGAGCTTTCAGATCACCTTTGCCGCGTGCGCTCCGAACGAACTTCCAAACGGCATCACCGCCCAGGGATGCTTTCTTGGCTTCAATCGTTCCGCCTACGACTGGACGAGTTTGCAGTTCACGTTCCAAAACAACGCTGCCCTGAATGGACAGGCTCCCAACTGCGCGCTTGAGGGTGAGGACGACATCTTCAGCACCACGCATTGTTCCTTCACCACGGACTACGTGCTTGATTTCGCAACGGGGGTGATTTCCAACACCGGATCTGCGTCGACCTTCTTTATCACGGAGGATGGCGTCGATCCGGCGCTGTTCGGCACGGGACAGGCTGTGGTGACGAGCTACACGGGCACTCCGGAGCCGGCCTCGTTCGTTCTGCTGGGCACGGGTCTTCTGCTGCTTGGAGGATTCGCCATGTACCGGCCGGCTTAGCCTTTGCAGGATGTGTCGCCATGAACCCGTTTCGTCGGTGGATGCGTGTGTGTTTGCGTTTCGGTGGAGTTCGGAGCTGTGTGTCCAAGCAGCTCCTGCCCTCCAAGATTTGCTGGACTGCGGCACTGTTGTGGGTCGTTGTGGGTGTGCCTGGTCTCTCCCAGCCCGTCAGCTCTGAGGCTTCCAAGCCGGAGTCGGCGGGCTTCGTGCGGATTACGCTTGGCAACTCCGCGGCGGAGCTGACCGGGCCGTGGCGCTTCCACACGGGAGACGACCTGCGGTGGGCGAGACCTGAGTTCGACGACTCGAGCTGGGAGACGATCGACCTGACGCCACCGCCGGGCTCCGACGACCCGGACCTGGGCACGAGCGGGTATGTTCCGGGTTGGACGGCGCAGGGACACGACGGCTACGCGGGGTATGCGTGGTACCGGCTGCGGGTCGACGTCCAGGACGGGGATCGCGCGCTGGCGCTGAAGATGCCGGACTCCGTGGATGACGCGTACCAGGTCTTTGTGAACGGGCAGTCAATTGGGCAGTTCGGCCATTTTTCTCAGCACTCGGTGATCGCGTATCCGGCCATCCCTCGGGACTACAAGCTGCCGGCGGATTTGCGCAGCGGAACCCTCCTGATCGCGATCCGCATGTGGATGGATAGTGCGACGCCCTACAACAGCCCGGACGCGGGCGGACTGCACGGGCCGCCGGTGCTGGGGCATGCGGAGACGATTGCCACGCAGGTGCTGGTGAACTGGGACGGCACGGCGCATGAGGTGGGCATCGGATTTCTGGAGATGCTGGTCCTGTTGCTGGCGTTGACGGTTTCGCTGACGCACTACCGCATGGACCCGACGGACAAGGCGTATCTCTGGCTGGCGCTGGTGAGCTGTGCGACACTGCTGGGCAACTTCGTCTTGCTGAGCACGAGCTTCACGGCGTGGATCCCGCAAACGTTTGCGCTGATTCTGCTTTCCGTCGTGATTGCGCCGGTGCGCATCGGGTTGTGGGTGCTGTTCTGGGCGTACTGGTTTCGGGTTGGACCGGCACGATGGCTGAAGGTTGCAGTCGGCGGTTTGGTGCTGCTGCTGGCGGCAGGCACGCTGCCGATGCAGGCGCCGCTGTATGGCCCGACGGTTCCGTTGGGAGCTTCGCGGTGGTTGGTGCCTCTGCTGCTGGTGGCGAAGCTCGCGCTGGCGGGGCTGCTTGTCTACGTCGTGTATCGCGGATTGCGCCGGCGGCGGTCCGAGGGCGCGCTGGCGTTGCCGGCGGTGCTTCTGGCCGTGGCGGCGAACTACCAGCACGAGCTCCACCTGATCCACGTGCGCACGGCGTTTGCCGTATTCGGCTTCACCGTTTCGCTCGGCACGGCGTCGACCATGCTGTCGCTGCTGCTGGTGACGTTGATGCTGTCGCGGCGATTTCTGCATGCGGAGCGGCGCCGGGTGCGGTGGGGATGGGAGATTGAGCAGGCGCGACAGGTGCAGCAGGTGATGCTGCCGAAGGAGATTCCGCAGGTGCCGGGGTTTCGCATCGAGGGCGACTACCGGCCGGCCCGCGAGGTGGGCGGCGACTTCTTTCAGATTCTGCCGGACGAGGGGGACGGCAGCGTTCTGCTGGTGGTGGGCGACGTCACCGGCAAAGGGCTATGCGCGGGCATGATGGTGGCGATGATTGTCGGCATTGTGAATGCGGCGGCACGCGAAAACCCTGATCCGGTGCGCCTGCTGACGCGGCTGAATCAGCACCTGTGCGATCACGGCCACGCGACGGCGACCTGCCTGATGCTGCGCATCGATCGCGATGGTGAGGCCGTGCTGGTGAACGCCGGGCATCTTCCGCCGTATCGGAATGGCCGGGAAGTGGCGATGGAAGGCGCGCTGCCGCTCGGGATTGTTCCGGGCATCGACTTTCCGGTGACGCGGTTCACGCTTGAGGATGGCGACAACCTGATGCTGATCTCGGACGGGGTTGCGGAGGCGCAGGACGCAGAGGGTGTTCTGTTTGGGTTTGAGCGGATCGGTGAAGTGCTGCGGCGGCCCACCACTGCGGCCGAACTGGCAGCGGCGGCGCAGCGCTTCGGGCAAGAAGACGACATCCTTGTGCTGCGGGTGGATCGTCTGCCGGCAGAGGCGAGGGAGCACGACGCGCGCCGTGCCGCAGTTCTGACCTGATCCGGCAGAAGAGGCGGTGCGTAGCGAGGCCGCCGTGGATGCGTCTTTCCTGCCCGTGTGCCGGTGCGCCCGATTTTCTGGCGTGCGTGCGACGGTGCTAGGAGCGCGCCTGCAACTCCCGCTCGGCGCGCAACCAGTCGTCTTCGTGCGATCCGTGATGGTAGCCACGCTCTTTCCAGTACCGGTGGGCAAGCTGGCTGATCTCTTCACGCGTCGGTGGCTTTTTTTCGGCAGATACCGCCGTGGAAGCGACCGTTTCGGACGCGACAGACTGTTTCACCGGTGTTTTGGCCGCAGACTTGGCTGGAGACTTTGCCGGCTTGCTCGTGGACACTGCCGGTGTGTCAGTCGTTTTCTTGGTTGCCATGAGATCTCTTTCCTGCTGCGGAGTCGCGCGATCGAACGCGACCCTAGAGTACAAGAGAAAACGGGGTCTGTGCAGGGTTTTGCTTCATCGCGGTCCAAATTTGTTGCACCATGCGCGGTGCACACCGTGGGCGCAACGGGGCTTCATCTTCCCTAGAAGAGTCTGGTCTGTCCGGCCGGGAGGGCACCCGCATCGGCCGTACCAACGCCACCGATCCCGGTCTGACCGTAACCAATCGCGGGAGCTCCGGGACGCAGGCCAAAGTTGCCGTGCTGCGCATCGATGAAGCCCGGATCCGCGACGCACATGGAATTTTTGGCCTCGATCGCGGTGAACCAGGAGGTGCAGTCGAACTTGCCGCGGAAGGGCTGTTTGTTGGTTCCCGGCGTCCACAGGTTGTGACCGAAATCGAAGCCGGAGTTGATGGTGCCGGGCGTGAAGTAGATCAGGAAAGAGTTGTTGGGAACCGACGTTGCGTCGAACGGAAAGCTGCGCGAGTTCTGGTCGACGATGTTGTTGTAGAAGTGCGGGCGCGTGCATCCGGGCTCAAACGTCGGGCCGGCTGAATTGGTATTGAACATTGTGTTGTTCACCTCCCAGAGGCCGTCAAGGCTTCCTCCCGGAGCTTCATCTTTTCCACCGGTGCTGCAGTCGATGCCGTTGTAGATGGTGCCGGTGGCCGATCGACCCAGGTTGACGAGGAGGTTGTGATCGATGATGTGTGGAGCTTTGCCGTTGCCGTCGGACTTCGACGCGCCGCCAATCTGGATACCCTCGCCGTAGCTGTCGTGCGCGTAGTTATGGTCGGCGCGGCCACCGTCGATGTTGCCGAAAAGGAAATTTCCCTGGTTGTCGTAGGCTTCGTTGTAGGCGATGCGGCCACCGTTATTGTTGGCCGATCCGTTGCCGCCGTAGTTCAGGCCAGCTCCGATGGTGGTGTGCACAATGTTGTGGGAGGCCTCGAGGTTATTGGCCGCGCCGCCGCCATCCTGGGTAATCATCCCGATGCCCGTGGTGCCGGTGGATCCCAGGATGCCGTCCCCGGTACCCACGTTGTTGCCGGTCACGGCGTTGCCGCGCATCAGGTGCAGCTTGCCTTCGCCACTGCCGATCACCAGGATGCCCGCAATCGCGCCGTTGCTGTGGGTCTGCTGCGGATCGCGCGCGGCGACCAGGCTGTTGAAGTTCCAGCACTGGTTTCCGATGATCTGGTTGCCTTCATTGGTGAAGTACGATCCGCCACGGCCGGTGTCGGAGTAGATGTCGGCGAGGATGCAGTCTTCCTCCACATGCGCGATGGCGAGGTCGCGCACGGTGACGTGGTTGACCGACTGCAGAAGGACGCCGAACGGGCGGTAGGTGCCTTCGAAACGGTGCGAGGCCGGGTTGGAGCCGTCGCGCAGGGTCACATATACGGTGTGGGCGTTCGAGTCGTAGTACCAGCTGGCCGGGGTCGCTTCAACATTTTGGAGGCCGGTGTTGGTGGTGGAAAAGATGGGGTAGTTGGCGCCGTTGGTGCGCTCGGTTCGCAGCCAGTGCCACAGGTAGGGAAACGCGAACGACTGGCCGTTGCCGGCCAGCGCCGCGGAGGTGGCGCCGTAGATCAGATAGCGGCCGCCCATCTGTGGCGCGACCACAAGATCCAGAAAGTGGTATGGGCCTGGGCCAGCGACGGCATTCGGCATGGGGGTGAGCGCGGGACAGGCGGAGGTGGCGCACACCGCGGCGGCCGGCGGGTCGACGTAGAGCTTGGAGGGCGGGTTGCCGAGCGGTGCGGCCCAGGTGTTGCCGGCCACGTGGCTCCACTTGAGCGAGAGCGGATCCGCGCCGTCGATCAGCGGAGCGGGGCCGGCGCCGTAGGCGCCAATGGTGAACTGGCAGGAGGTGTTGCCGGAGAAGTGCGGCGGATCGGTCTCAAGCGTGGTGTTGGGGCCGGAGTTGACCTGGTTCGCCAGCCGGACGTACGCGTCGCGGAACACATCGCCGCGGTGGAACAGGACGCGGTCGCAGGGCTGCATCCCCGCCATCGCACTGTTGACCTTGCCGACGGTTTTCCACGGCTGTGCGGGCGATCGGCCGTCGTTTCCATCGTCGCCGGAAGTGCTGACGTAGAAGCTGGCGCCGGAGCCGGAGGGGCGTTCCGTCTGGGGAGCGCGCGGGCGCTGGGCGGTGGCGAAGGGCAGTGACAGGCAGGCGAGCGTGGTCGCGAGGACAGCGTACGTGGATCGAAGCATGTACCGCGTTGGAGTTGAAGCAGGGGGGTGGGGGTTGCCGCCTGCGTGAGAACTTACGCTCTGTTCACGCATTGTCCCGGCCTTGCCGGCATGCCGGTGACGAGGAAGGCGACGCCCGAGGGCTCTGGAGTAACTGGTTGGCTTACTCAGCCGGACCGGTAAGATGATTGAAACAAACTTCTTTGCAGGGGTCCTTCATGATGTGGTGTCGGCGTGCCGCTATGCTTATGTCGCTGTGTCTCGCCTTCTCGGATGTTGGCGCGTCGCGGGTCTCTGCCCAAAACATGCCGGAGATGCATTGGCGGATGATCGGGCCGTTCCGTGGAGGACGGACGCGTGCCGCCACGGGGGTTCCCGGCGAACCGAATGTTTTCTACGTCGGGCAGGTGGATGGCGGGGTTTGGAAGTCGACCGACTATGGACGTACCTGGGAGCCGATCTTCGACGGGCAGCCATCGCAGTCGGTCGGTGCGATTGCGGTTGCGCCTTCGAACTCCAATGTCCTCTATGTAGGCAGTGGCGAAGGTCTGCACCGGCCGGATTTGTCGGTGGGTGACGGCATCTATCGGTCGGCAGATGCGGGGAAGACGTGGCAGCACTTGGGGCTGCGGGATGGGCAGCAAATTCCGGCGCTGGCGGTTGATCCGCGCGATCCGAATCGCGTCTATGCCGCTGTTCTCGGGCATCCGTACGGCCCCAACGAAGAGCGCGGCATTTTTCGTTCTGCCGATGGCGGCGCGACCTGGAAGAAGGTTTTGTACAAGGATGCGAACACTGGCGGCGATGATGTCGTGCTCGATCCGGCGAATGCGAACGTGGTGTATGCGTCGATGTGGGAGTCGCGCCTCGGGCCATGGGAGGACGGCAACCAGTACGAGGGCACGCATGGCGGACTGTTCAAATCGACCGACGGCGGGGATACCTGGAAGCCGCTGACCAAGGGCTTTCCGGATAACGTCGTTCAGGTGCACATCGCGGTTTCGCCCAGCGACGAGAAGCGCCTGTACGCGACGGTTGCGACGGCGAAACAAGGCGGGTATGGGTCTGGAGCCGGGCTGGGCGTCTATCGATCGGACGATGCCGGCGAGAGCTGGAGCAAGGTGACGGACGATCCGCGGCCAGCGATGAAGATCGGCGGGGGCGACCTGCCGGAGCCGGCGGTCGATCCGAAGAATGCGGACGTGGTCTACAGCGCCAGCATTGTGACCGAGCGTTCGATCGATGGTGGCCACACATGGATGAGCCTGCGTGGGGCGCCGGGCGGCGACGACTACCAGAACCTCTGGATCAACCCGCAGCATCCGGAGGTGATCCTGCTGGTGAGCGACCAGGGGGCGCTGGTGAGCGTGAACCGCGGCGAGAGCTGGAGCTCGTGGTACAACCAGCCGACGGCGCAGCTGTACCACGTTGCCGTGACCAACACGTTTCCGTACCAGGTGTGCGCCGGGCAGCAGGAGAGCGGGTCGGTGTGCACGTCGAGCCGGAGCAACGACGGATCGATCACCTTTCGCGACTGGCACCCGGCGGCGGTGATTGAGTACGGCTATGTTGCGCCCGACCCGCTACATCCGGAGATGGTTTACGGCGCCGGGCGCACCGAGGTGTCGAAGTACAACATGATTACCGGGCAGGTGCAGAACGTTACGCCACTGCCGACGCGCAATCCGGAGATCCGCGCGGACCGCACGGAGCCCATCATGTTTTCGCCGGTCGATCCGCACCTGCTGTTCGCCGCGACGAGCGTGTTGTTTGAGACCAGGGACTATGGCAACACCTGGCGGACGATCAGCCCGGATCTGAGCCGGGAGCACTCCGGCCAGCCCCAGTCGCTGTCGGCGCTGCCGGAGAAGGATCAGGCCAAGCGCAGAGGCGCGATCTATGCGCTAGCGCCGTCCTTCAAGTCCGTCCGGGTGCTGTGGGCGGGGACCGATGATGGCCTGGTGTGGACGACGCACGACGGTGGCGCGCACTGGAAGGACATTACGCCGCCGGCGTTGACGCCGTGGAGCAAGGTGACGCAGATTTCGGCGTCGCACTTCGACGATGCGACGGCGTACGTGTCGGTGAGCAAGCTGCGCATCGACGATCTTCACCCGTACCTGTATCGCACGCATGACGGCGGAGCGACGTGGCAGTCGATCGCGATGGGCTTGCCGGATGGATCGCCGGTGAACACGGTGCGCGAAGATCCCCTTCGCAAAGGACTTCTGTTTGCCGGGACCGAAACAGCGGTGCTGTACTCGATCGATGACGGCGACCACTGGCAGCCGCTGCAGCTCAACCTGCCGCATACGTCCATGCGCGATCTGTGGATCAACGGCAATGACCTGATCGTCGCGACACATGGGCGGTCGTTTTGGATCCTCGATGACCTCTCTCCGTTGCGGCAGCTGGCGAGCTTCCACCCGGACGCGGTGACGCTGTTCGGGCCGGGTGCGGCTTACCGGGTGCGGCGCAGCACCAACACGGACACGCCGCTGCCGATCGACGAACCGCAGGGCGAGAACCCACCGGAAGGCGCCATCATCGACTACTCGTTGCCCGCGTCGTTCCGCGGAGCGGTCACGCTTGAGATCCTGGATGGCAGCGGAAAGCTGGTGCGCCGGTATGCGAGCACCGACGCGCCCTACGCGACGCCTGACGAGCTGCGAAAGCAGCTGATTCCGCTGTACTGGCTGCAGATGCCGCAGACGCTGCCTGCCTCGGCGGGCATGCATCGATGGGTGTGGGACCTGCGTGCGACCACGCCAGCAGCGACGCGGTATGCGTATCCGATCTCCGCCGTGCCGCACAGGACGCCGCGGATGCCGCAGGGACCACTGGCGCTGCCCGGGACGTACACGGTCCGGCTGACTGCCGGGGGCAAGGTGCTGACTGCGCCGCTGGTCCTCAAGATGGACCCGCGCGTGAAGGCTTCGCCTGCGGACCTCCTGGCGCTGCATACGGCCGAGTCGAGGTTGGCAGCGCTGACCTCGTCGAGTGCCGAGGCTGCGCTTGAGGCGCACTCCCTGCGCGAGCAGATTGCGAAGCTCGGCAAGGACGCACCCGCTGCGCTGAAGGCTTCGCTCGACGAGTCAGACGGGCAGCTTGCGGCGCTGCTCGACGGCAAGGAAAAGACGGCGACGAGTGTCGATGTGGCTGGGCTTGACGAGGTTTCGGGTGAGGACGAAGGGCTGTATGCGCAGGTGGGGCAGGTGGATGCAGCGCCCACAGCGGCGCAGGGGAAGGCGGCGGCCCATGCCACGGAGGAGACGGAAGACGCCCTGCGACGCTGGAACAAATGGAAGGACGGCTCGCTGCCGAAGCTGAACAGCCAACTGACGGCGGCGCATCTGTCTGAGCTCAACCTGCAGCAAAAGCCCGAGACGATGCCCGAAGGCGGGGACGAGGACTAAGTGTTCTTTCGGTCCACAACGAAACAAAATTCTGTCGCGGAGAAGACCATGGCACGCTGGGTTGTTCCATCCCTGAAACTCCTGTCTGCGCTGCTTGCGGGCGCCCTGATCACCGCCGCGCAGCCGGCGCACGCCCAGACGGTGTCGCCACAGATGTACAGCGACATGGACTGGCGGCTGATCGGTCCATTCCGCGGCGGTCGCGCGGTTGCGGCCGCCGGTGTGCCTGGCGACGGGGCGACCTTCTTCTTCGGGTCTGTCGATGGCGGCGTGTGGAAGACAACGGATGCCGGGACGACGTGGAAGCCGATCTTTGACGGGCAGCCTGTCGCTTCGGTCGGAGCGCTTGCCGTCGCGCCCTCGGACCCGAAGGTGATCTACGCCGGCACAGGTGAGACGGACATCCGCTCGGACCTTGCGTCCGGAACGGGCGTGTACAAGTCGAGCGATGGCGGCGCGACATGGAAGTCCGTAGGTCTCAAGGAAACGCGGCAGATTGCGAAAATTGTCGTCGACCCGGGCAATCCCGACATCGTGTTTGTTGGTGCGCTCGGACATGCGTACGGACCCAACCCGGATCGCGGGGTCTACAAATCGAGCGATGGCGGCGGGACATGGCAACACGTTCTCGATAAGGGGCCGGAGCTTGGGGTGGCGGATCTTGCCATCGCTGCGGCGAAACCGAACGTCCTGTTTGCGTCCCTGTGGAACGCGCATCGTCCGCCCTGGAGCACCTACCCGCCGCTGGTCGGGGATGGCAGCGGACTGTATCAGTCGACCAACGGTGGACAGACCTGGCAAGCCTGCACGGGGCATGGTTTGCCCGAGGGGAAGTGGGGGCGCGTCGGCGTGGCGGTCAGCTCCGATGGCCAGCGCGTCTACGCCCTGATCGAAGCCGCGAAGTCTGGGCTGTACGTCAGCTCCGATGGCGGAACGACCTGGTCGCTGGCCAACTCGGACAATCGCCTCACCAGCCGCGCATGGTACTTCAACCGCATCACCGTGGATCCCAGCGACGCGAACACCATTTACGTTCCCAACATCGCGCTGATGGGTTCGACCGATGGCGGCAAGACCATCACGGTGGTGCGCGGAGCTCCTGGCGGCGACGACTACCATGAGCTCTGGGTCGATCCGAAGAATGGCTCGCGGCTGTTGCTGGCCACCGACCAGGGGACGTCGATCAGCCTGGACAAAGGCAAGACGTGGTCGACCTGGTACAACCAGCCCACGGCGCAGATGTACCACGTCACCACCGACGATAAGTTCCCGTACACCGTCTACGGCGCGCAGCAGGACAGCGGCGGCGCCGCCGTGCTGAGCCGCACCGACCACGGGCAGATCACGCCGCGCGACTGGTTCCCGGCGAGCGGAAGTGAGAGCGGATACTTTGCCGTCGATCCGAAGGATTCCGACGTCATCTTCGCCACCGGCAGCTACGGCACGGTGCAGCGCTGGGATAAGCGTGTCGCGCTGTCGCAGGATGTCTCCCCGTGGCCGGTACCGGTCTTCGGCACCGACATCAACCAGCGCAGGTACCGCGCCCCGTGGACGCCTCCGCTGGTGTTTTCGCCGGTCGACAAGACGAGCCTGTATCTCGGAACGCAGTATCTGATGCGCACCACCGATGGCGGCCTGCACTGGAAGGAGATCAGCCCCGACCTCACCGGCGGAACGACCACCGTGCACGGCTCGGCGATCGCTGCCGCGGGAAATCCGTCGGCGGGAAACTCGGTTGGCAAGGCGCCCGAAGCACCTACGCTCCGGAACGCCATTGCGCTTGGGTACGGCACCCTCGCGACCGTCGCGCCGTCGTACCTCGACAAACATGTGATCTGGACCGGCAGCGATACCGGCGTTGTCTCCCTCACGCGGGATGGTGGTGCGTCCTGGACGGATGTCACGCCGGCGGCGACCAAGGAGCCGTCCATGCTCTGGACGCGCATTTCCCTGATCGAGCCATCGCACTTCGACCCGGCCGTGGCCTACGCCGCGGTGAATCGCTACCGCGTCGACGACCGCACGCCGTACCTCTTCAAGACCGCCGATTACGGCAAAACCTGGCAGCCGATCACCACCGGACTTGCCGACCCTGCGTTTGCCATTGCCGTGCGCGAAGATCCGAAGCAGAAGGGCCTGCTCTACGCCGGTACCGAGTTCGGGATTTACGTCTCGTTTGACGACGGCGGTCACTGGCTCTCGCTGCAACGAAACCTGCCGGTCACCTCCGTCCGCGACATGGTGATCCACGGAGACGACCTGGTCGTCGCAACCCACGGGCGCTCGTTCTGGATTCTGGACGACATCACTCCGCTGCGCCAGGCGGCGACTCACGCGGCAAGCTCATCGGCGTTCCTGTACAAACCGCAGGTGACGGTTCGCATCGATAACGATACCTTTGCCGGGACACCGCTTCCGCCCGAAGAGCCCACGGCCGAGAACCCGCCGGCCGGCGCAATCCTCGACTACTATCTTCCGGCTGAGGCGAAGTCGCTCGATCTGAACATTTACGACAAGGACCACAAAGTGGTGCGCCACATCTCCTCAGCGATGCCTGCACAGCCCTCGCACATGGATCTCCCGATTGCCGATCGCTGGTTCCCCGTGCCGCAACGTTTGGCGACCGCACCTGGACATCATCGCTTCGTTTGGAATCTCGCCTGGGGGACCTCGGGCGATGCGGAGAGCGACGAGCCTGACGACGGCGAGGGCGGCATCCCACGCGGCCCAAAGGTCGCGCCGGGCACCTACTCGCTCGAACTGAGCGTCGACGGAAAGCCGCTGCCGGCTGAGCAGCTTACGGTGACGATGGACCCCCGCGTGAAAGCGACGACGGCGGAGCTCCAGCAGAATTTTGCCACGACGTACACGATCTTCGCTGCATCGCTCGAAACCCGTCGCGCACTGGCGGAAATCGGCTCAGTCAAAAGCCAGCTCGGGAAAAATTCCTCTGTCAATCCGCAGATCGTTGGGCAGCAAAAGGCGCTGCTCGCCTCCATCGGGGCCGTCACCTCCGGCACGGGGGCAAACCTCGGTCTCGATCAGGCGAACTCCGAGATGACCTCCGCGCTCAACGTGGCTGAGAGCTCCGACCGAGCCATTCCTTCGCAAGCGATGGAGGTGTATGCCGAGGCGAGCTCTGCGTCCGCGCTCCGCATACAGCAATGGGCTGCCCTCAAGCAGGGTGCGCTCGCGCAGTTCAACCAGCAGCTCACGCGCGAGAAGCTTCCGCCTATCGCCATCTCCGCAATCGAACACGAAGTGTACGTCCTGATGACGCAGTAAGTCCCTCTTCGGAGCTCCATGCGAACACGTCCGATCCTTGCCGCCTTTTTGCTATGCGCTTCGATCGGTGCGCGTGCCCAAACAGTCACCGGCGGCCTCCGCGGCGTCGTTGAAGACGTAACCGCCGCCCGCATCGCCAAGGCCAGCGTCGAGCTCGAGCGTTCCGGCTCATTGCTGACGCGTCATGTCACCGCCGATGCCCATGGCGAGTTCCGCGTCGAGGGTCTGCCGCCTGGCACCTGGCACCTGAACATCAACGCAGCCGGATTTGCGACGGCATCGGCCGATGTCACCATCCTCGTCAGCAGCACGCAGGACGTTGCCGTCACGATGCGAATCCCCGTGGCGCGGCAGACGGCCGGCGTCACCGCGACCGCTTCGTCCGTCACCACGCAACCGATCGATGCCGACAGCAACGTGCACCAGACCATCGTTTCGAGCGCCGACCTCGAGGCCTTGCCGCTGCCCGCGCGCTCCTTCGCGAACATTGCCTACCTTGCTCCCGGCACCGAACCGGTTGAGCCATCGGACCCGACGAAAGCCCGCATCACGGCGGTTTCGACGGGTGGCAGCTCCGGCCTGAATAACGAGCTCTCCGTCGACGGCGCGGACGACTCCGACGACTACATCGGAGGCTTCCTGCAGAACATCTCGCCCGACGCCATCGCCCAGTTCGCCATCCGCACCGCGCAGGAAGATGCCGATACGGGTAATACCACCGCCGGCTCCGTCGTGATTACCACCAAAAGCGGCAGCAACCAGTTTCACGGCGGAGCCGCCTTCTACGAGCGCGCCGCGGGCCTGAATGCACGCTACCCGATTGAGAACCCCGCGCCGGACCCGAAGCAGCCGTTCTCTCGGCAGAACTACGTCGCGACACTTGGCGGTCCCATCGTCCGAGACAAGCTGTGGTTCTTTTCCGCCTTCGAGAATGCCCACGAGAATGCCAGCATCGCGTACAGCCCAGCCAGCTCGACCGAGTTCAACGCGCTGGCCGCGCTCGCAGCCGACGGTCTCATCCCAGGCGTTGCTTCCATAGCCGTTCCATCGAGCGTGCCCATTCCGTTCCGAGATTATTTCGGCTCCAGCCGATTCGACTACACCCAGTCGCAGCGGTCCAGCTGGTACCTCCGTGGCACGGTCGACAACTACACAACGCACAACAACCTGGTGCAGCAGGGAACGCTGCCCAGCACCGGCCTCCTTTCGCACAACAACTATCTGAGCCTCGTGCTCGGCAATCAGTTGGTCTTTTCTCCGAACCTGCTTGGCACCCTCGTCCTCGCGGGCGTCGGCCTCCGTCTCACGCAGGTGCGCAACTCCGACCTCGGCTTCGCGCTCGCCTTTCCGTTCAGCTCCACATCGCAGACGATCTCCGGCTTCGAGACCTACGGCGACAACCAGTTCGCCACGCCGATCACCTACTTCCCATCCGTCCGTAGTCAGGAGAAGTATCAATTCCGCTACGACATGAGCTACACCCGGGCGCGCCACGCGATGAAGATCGGCATCAACCTCATCCACGAGCCGGTGCTCGGCGGCGCTTTCCCCAGCACCCCCGAGACGCTCTACACGTTTCCTGAAAACCCAACCTACTATCTCGCGAATCCCGCTCAATTCGCGGTCGACTATGCTGCCGGCGCCTCAACTTCCGGCGTGAACGGCGGTACCTTCTCCCAGAACGTCCAGCGCCTTGCCGTGTACGCGCAGGATTCCTGGCACATCCGCAACTTCACCTTCAACTACGGTCTGCACTACTCGACGACGTTCGGCCTCTTCAACGCGTCCGGCCGTTCGCAAACCCAAAACCCCGGCTACCTGACGCTGCAGGCACTCGGCATTCCGCTCGTCACGGGCGCGCCGCACGACGACCACGCGCAGACGGCCCCGCGCCTCGGCTTCACCTACGCCCCACGTGGGAGTCAGGCGACCATCCTCCGCGGCGGCTTTGGCCTGTACTTCGACGACCTCGCACAGAACGGTTGGGCCACGGCGCTCCAAGCCGTCAACACGCCGGCCTCGCCATGCGTCGACCCCATTGGGAACGCCGGCTCGCCAAACACGGCCGGGTGCGTTGCCGGGGACGCCTCCGGAGGCACGGCGAACCTGATCGACCCCGGCTACCGGACTCCCTACGCCATTCACGTCTCCGGCGGCGTGCAGCACAACTTCAATGCCACTTGGTCGATGACCGGCGACTTCCTCCACGAGCAAGGAAACCACGGCTACCGCGCCTACAGCTACACCGGGGGTACCAATCTGTTCACGCCGCGGCTTGCGCTCGACGACCCGAACCAGGCGACCTATGTGCCCGATGCCAACGTCTTCCACTCCGACAATCGCTCCAGCTACAACGGGCTTCTGCTGCATCTGCAGGGATCGATCGGCCATCGCGCCAACTTCATCGCCAACTACACGTTTTCGAAAGCGCAGACCTGGGGCTGCGTCCTCGGGGAATTGTTTGACTACGTCAACGGCGTCTGCAACCCGCTGAACGCCTTCGGTACCGGGGACTACGGCCCATCCGGCGAAGACGTCCGGCATCGTTTTGTGCTCGCCGGCACGCTGAAGGCTCCGGCGGGTTTTGCGATCAGCGGCCTTACGCAGGCAGAGAGCGCGCGGCCGTTCACCATCACCACGCCGGACAACACCGAGCGCGTCACCGTCAACAACCAGCCCAGCACCCTCGACGAGTTCCGCGCGACACCCTACCTGCAGACCGACCTTCGCGTCAGCCGCCCGTTTGCGCTCCGGCGGCACAGCCCCGAAGGCGCCAACCTGATGCCGTTCCTTGAAATGTTCAACCTGTTCAACCGCAACAACCCCGGCGCGAATTACGTCACCAACGCGGCCTCCATCCCCGCCTGCACGGTCGTTTCGCCAAGCTCGGCCAATTGCACCGCCACCAGCCTGAAGCAACTCGGCATTCCCGGCGGCGCGCTCGGCGACTTCTTCGGCCCCGGCACAACGGTCGGCATCCCGTTCGCCGCCCAGCTCGGCTTGAGACTCTCCTTCTAGCGAGGCTAGCGAGGGAGAGGCCGGCAAGCCTGCTTCCCTACTGCCGGCTTGGGAGACTGAAGCTGAAGACAGAGCCATGGCCGATTTGGCTGGTCACCGTAAGACTTCCGTGATGCGCTTCAACGATCGCCCGACTGATCGCCAAACCCATCCCGGTGCCAGACACCTGCCGATTCTGTAACTTTGACCGATACAATCGGTCGAAGATCAGCTCCTGTTCCGATGGGTCGATGCCGATGCCCCGGTCAGCCACACTGGTGGTCACGGATCCCTTCCGCTCCTCGGCGGAAATGAAGATGGGCGAACCGGGGGCGGAGTATTTTGCAGCGTTTTCCAGAAGATTACAGAGAACCTTGGCCACCATCTCACGATCTGCGTAGACGTGGATCGAAGGTGCAACCTGAACGTCGACCGGATGCGTGCTGCTTACCCAAGAGCAGTGTTCCTGTGCCTCGGCGATCAGATCATGCAGGGTCACCGAAGAGAAGGTCATGTGGATTTCCTGCGATTCGATCTGCGCCATTTCCACGGCCTGGCTGACAAGACGGTTGAGACGGTCCGCTTCCTCATCGATGATCGTGAGAAGTTCCCGTCGATCTTCGGTGCCGACATCGTCTGCGGTGAGAAGCGTCCCCGTCGCTCCCTTGATGGAGGTGAGCGGTGTCCTCAGTTCATGCGTGATGGAGTCCAGGATCAGTGTCCGAAGGCGTTCCCCTTCTTTGCCGGCTTCGCTCCGGGCAACGTCTTCGAGGGCCTGCGCGCGATCGAGGGCGATCGAGGTCAATCCGCCGATGGCCTGGGACGTGTCCGCGGAGAGGTGGGCATGGTTCAGCCGCAGAAGGCCTCGGGGCCGTACACCGGCTCGCAGCGGTATATTGATTTCGCCGCTGGGCAGAGATTCCGGGGTGGCCAGCGTCAGGGAAAGTTGACGCAGATGCGGAATTTCGATGGAGGTGAAGTGCTGACGGCCGGACTGGTAGATGCGGTCGCCATCCAGCAGGTACAAGGTCGAGGTGTCAATCCGGGTCGCTGCGTTGATGAGGGTGGGAAGCGTGTTGACCAGCTCGGCGACATTTTCGGTTTGCAAGAGATCCCGGCTGAGGGTGAACAGAACTTCGAGCTCACGCTGTTTCCCCCGGGCGTGATCGGCCTCGTCCCGTGCTGTCTGCGAAAGTCGACTGCCGACGACGCCGGTTGCCAGAAACGCGAACAGGGCAAGCCAGTTTTGCGGATCGGCGATAACGAACGTGCCCACGGGCGGCAGAAAGTAGAAGTTATAGCAGGCCGTGGCGACGATGGAGGCCACAACGGCGTACCGCAGGCCGAGCCTGGCCGCGATCAGCAGGATAAACAGCACAAGGGTAAGCGCAACCGTGGTTGCATTGACGTGGAGCCAGCGGCGATAAATTAGGATGATGCTGGCGAGGGCAGCCAATGTCAAAAGCCATCGCGCGGCGAGTACCACTTGACCCGAGTTCATGGAGGTTATTCTAGACGTGACGGATCGACTGGAAGCTTCGCGTAAATCGCCCGAAGACTGGTTGCAGGCCAGCGCCACGGAAAAGGAGCGTGGCCGATTCAAGGTGTTTTTGGGGTACGCCCCCGGTGTTGGAAAGACGTTCAGCATGTTGAGCGAGGGACTGCGGCGGCGAGGACGTGGGGAAGACGTCGTGATTGGCGTCGTTGAGACGCATGGCCGGGCGGGTACGTCAGAGTTGGCGGAAAAGCTGGAGCAGGTGCCCAGGCGAGAGGTCGAGTACAAAGGCACGCTGTTTGCCGAGATGGATGTGGATGCCATTCTGGCGCGAGCGCCGCAGGTGGTGCTGGTAGATGAACTCGCCCACACCAACATTGAGGGAAGCCGCTTTCCGAAGCGCTACGACGACGTCCTTCTGCTGCTGGAGCAACGCATCGATGTGCTCAGCACCATCAACATTCAGCATGTGGAGAGTCTGACACCTCGGATACAGGCACTGACCGGGGTGACCGTGCGGGAGCAGGTTCCGGACTGGGTGCTGGACCGGGCCGACGAAATTGTGATCAGTGACGTCACTCCGGAAGCCCTCGTCACCCGCATGCGGCGCGGCGACATCTACCCTGCCGAACGCATCGAACACTCGCTGACAAACTTTTTCCGGCGCGGCAACCTGATCGTGCTGCGCGAGTTGGCGCTGCAACGAGTGACGCGGGCGGTGGACCGGACGCTCGATGAGTATGTCAAGCGCAAGAACCTGGGCGCGCACTGGGCCGTCGCCGAGAAGGTGGCCGTCTGTATTGGGGCCAATCAACAAGCGCGCGATCTGATTGCGCGCGGAGCACGGCTGGCGGAAGCCATGGACGCCGAACTCTATGTGCTGCACGTGACCAAAAAACGGGACAACGACGAGCAACGCAAGCGAACGCTGGACAGCAGCATCGCGTTTGCAACCCACCTGGGTGCGCACGTGGTGCATCTGGCGGGCAGCGATACACCGCGGTTGACGGCGGCCTACATCCGGGAGCACCGCATTACGCAGGCCATCGTGGGGCGGTCGGCGACGCACGGGTTACGATCGTACCTGTACTACTTTGCGCTGCAGAAGTTCATGGCTGAAGCGCCGCACGTCGATCTGCACGTGGTCACTCAGGAGACACGTTGAAACGAATTCTGGTGGTGGAGGACGAGCGGCAGATTGTGCGCATGCTGCGAACGTCGTTGCAGAGCAGTGGGTACGCGGTGCAGACGGCAGCAAACGGCCGCGAGGCAATGGAAAAGTTTGAGGCCGCTCGACCGGACCTGATTGTCACCGACCTGGCGATGCCGGAGATGGATGGGCTGGAGCTGACGCGCGCGGTGCGGGCCGTGGCGGAGACGCCGATCATCGTGCTGAGTGTGCGCGACAGCGATGGGATGAAGGTGGCGGCGCTCGATGAGGGCGCGGACGACTACCTGACCAAGCCCTTCAGCATGCCGGAGCTGCTGGCGCGCGTGCGTGCCCACCTGCGGCGCGCGCCCGCAGACGCCGTGGCCGACGATGGCGTGATGGTGGTGGATGAGCTTGCCCTGGATACTGCGGCGCACACGGTGATGCTGCGCGGGGAGGAACTCCACCTGACGCCGAAGGAGTTCGAACTGCTCCGTCTGTTACTGAAGAACGCCGGACGCGTGATGACGCACAAGGTGTTGTTGCGGGGTGTGTGGGGAGCAGCCGGGGAGAACCAGCCGGAGTACCTGCGGGTGCTGGTCGGGCAGCTGCGCAAAAAGCTGGACCGCGGACATGGTGTGCGCTACATCCAGAGCGAACCTTGGATCGGCTACAGGCTGAGTGCGCCGGGTGAGACTACCGGCGAATAAGCCGCGCTCCCCTTATATCTTTTTTACGTCTTCTCTACGGACTTCCTACGTCCGGCGGCCTTCTCCTAGAGAAGAGGTTGCTATGTACGCCGCATCACGTCGCTCCGTATTCCTGATCCCCTTCGCTCTTCTTCTCGCCTCCACGTGTCCCTCGCTTCAAGCGCAGCAGAGTCCGACCCTGGTCGCCTCATCCGCCCAGCCGGAAGCGCCAGCGGACCCGCAGAATCAGGACAAGACGTCCTCCGCCGCGCAGCAAAACACTGCCGAGCCCGGAGCGTTGACACCGCCCGCACTGACACCCCCGTCCACCTCGGACGCCGGCTTCTTTTCCCGCTGGGGTCACGCCTACCTTGCGGACTGGGCCGGCAACTCGCCCGGGACGCAAATTACCCAGTCGCCCCGTCGAGGAACCCCTGCGCCCATTCCGTCGCCTCCATATCCCGCGTCGGACTGGCCGATCGGCGGTACGCCCGTCATCGGTGCGCCCGACACGCAGACCTATCCCTTAATGCAGGCCATCACTGGCAACAAGGGCGTCAATAAAATTTTCGGTTGGATCGAGGTCGGCGCGAACGGCGGAACCAACAACAAATCGAACGCTCAATTGGGTATCGCCGCAAACGCTCCCGCAGCCTATGACGTCTACTCCAACCAGATTCAGCTCGATCAGGCCGCGCTCTATTTCAATCGGCTCGAGAACACCGCCCAGAAAGACCACTTCGACTGGGGGTATCAGCTCACCCTGCTTTACGGCGTCGACTACCGCTTCACCACTTCGCACGGCATCCTGAGCCAGCAGCTCCTGGTAAAGAATTCCGAGTATGGCTTCGATCCCGTGATGTTTTACCTTGACGGATATTTCCCGCACGTCGCCAAAGGCATGACGGTACGTATCGGCCGGTATATCTCGCTGCCCGACATTGAAGCCCAACTCGCGCCGAATAACTACACCTACTCGCATTCCATTCTCTACACCTACGACTGCTATACGATGGTCGGCGCGAACGCAACGGTCAAGCTCAGCGACCACTGGACCGTGCAGGGCGGCATCTCTCCCGGCTGCGACACCGCACCGTGGACCACCGACGCCAAGCTCACCGGCAACGCCTGCGTCATCTACACCTGGCACAACGGTGGCGACGCCCTAAATACCTGCGATAACACCATCAACGATGGAAAGTATGCGTACAACAATCTCACTGCGTATTACGAGACGTACTACCACCGCATCAACGCGCACTGGCACACCGACACCGAGGGCTGGTACCAGTACATGCGGCAAACGCCGAACATGTACTGGTATAACTCCGGCGGAGCTTACGCGAAAACCGCTGCGACCCCTTACCCCGAGACCAATGGAGCCGGCAGCGCGCTCAATTTCGGCGCTGTCTGTCAGGATCCAAAGCTGCCCGCGGCCCAACAGCAGTCGCGCTGCTTTGCCCCTGACTGGGCCATCACCAATTATCTCGAGCACAACTTCAACCACGACAAGGCGTCGCTCAACATTCGCAACGAGTTCGTGTACGACATCAAGGGCCAGCGCACCGGAACTCCTGCGAAGTATGAAGAGCACATGGTCGGCTTCGATTTCTGGACCGGCTCCACCATCACCTTCCGCCCAGAGCTCAGCTACATGAAGTGCTACAGCACCTACAAGACGCCGAGCGGACGTCCCGTGTCCTGCACCGACATCGCCGCGGGCTCCTCCATCGCCAGCGATGAATCGCAGTGGCTGGGCGGCGCGGCGGTACCGACCGGTCTTGGCAAAACACAGTACCTGACGTTTGCGGCGGATGTGATCTTTCACTTCTGAGCTTCGGGACGGCCGTGGACACACCGGGTTCGCTTTAGGCGAAACGGTGAGCGTTCCCGGCCGTCTCTCGAGCGCTTCCATCGGCTGCGCCTGACGTTTCTAGAAGGATTCTCGAGGATTTTTCGTCATGCTGGATGTTGTGTCGGTCGTCGCCATGGTTGCCGTCTTTGCCCTGGCGCAGGTTTACGTGGTCGGCTGTGACCGCCTGAAGGGAACACATTCGTGATCATCAACGCGGTCCTGCTACTGATTTCCGTCCTTCTGCTTGCTTATCTCGTCTACGCGCTCCTACGTCCGGAGAAGTTCTGATGTCGCTCAACGGCTGGCTGCAAATCCTTGTCTTCATCGTCGCCATCCTGCTCCTGGCCAAACCCATGGGCAGTTACATGACGCGAGTCTTTGAACGGCGCACGACCTTTCTCGATCCGATCCTCGTGCCGTGTGAGCGGCTGCTCTATCGCCTGACAGGCGTGCACGCCGAAGAAGAGATGCGATGGACCGAGTACGCCGTAGCGATGCTGGTGTTCAGCGCGGCAACGCTGTTGCTGACCTACGTCGTGGAACGTCTGCAACACCTGCTGCCGCTGAACCCGCAGCACCTGCCCGGCGTTGAGCCGGCGCTCGCGTTGAATACGGCCATCTCATTTACGACCAACACCAACTGGCAGGCCTACACGCCGGAAACGACCATGAGTTACCTAACCCAGATGCTGGGCCTGGCGACACATAATTTCTGGTCTGCCGCTGTCGGGCTGGCACTTGCCATCGCCTTCATTCGCGGCATCGCCCGGCGAGAGACGAAGACGCTCGGCAATTTTTGGGTTGACCTGACGCGCGGCACCCTCTGGATTCTGCTGCCCATCTCCATCGTCTTCGCCCTTGTGCTTGTCTCGCAGGGCGTCGTGCAGAACCTGCGCCCGTACGATACGGCGAAGCTGGTGGAACCGCAGACCGTCACGGGCACCGACGGAAAGCCCACGACGGTCACCACGCAGACGATCGCGCAAGGCCCTGTTGCCTCGCAGGAAGCGATCAAGATGCTGGGGACCAACGGTGGCGGATTTTTCAACGCCAACAGCGCGCATCCCTTTGAGAATCCGACGCCGCTGACCAACTTCCTGCAGATGCTGTCGATCTTTCTCATCCCTGCCGGTCTGTGCATCACGCTGGGACAGATGGTCAGATCGCCAAAACACGGATGGGCGGTTCTGGCAGCCATGGTCATCCTGTGGTTCGCCGGAACGTTCACAACGTACTGGGCCGAGTCGCACGGCAACCCTGCGTTCCACAACGTGGATGCCACGATGTCCGACACCCAGGCCGGCGGCAACATGGAAGGCAAGGAGGTCCGCTTCGGGATCGCCAACTCGGCCCTGTTCGCGACCGTGACCACGGATGCAAGCTGCGGCGCGGTGAACGGCATGCACGACAGCTTCACCCCGCTCGGCGGCATGGTGCCGATGGTGAACATCCTGCTTGGCGAGGTCGTCTTCGGCGGCGTCGGCGCCGGTCTGTACGGCATGCTGGTCTTCGTGGTCATGGCGGTGTTTATCGCTGGACTGATGGTGGGCCGCACGCCGGAGTACCTGGGCAAAAAAATCGAAGCCTTCGATGTGCAGATGGCCATGCTGTATCTGCTGATCTTCCCTATGCTTATTCTGGGCTTCGCCGCCGTCACGGTCCTGATGCCGAACCTTGGCCTGAGCAGCCTCGCCAACCACGGTCCTCACGGCCTCAGCGAGATCCTCTATGCCTACACCTCGGCCACCGGCAACAACGGTTCCGCGTTTGCGGGATTGAGCGCAAATACGCACTGGTACAACTACTCGCTCGCCGTCGCCATGTTCTTCGGCCGCTTCATGATGGCCATTCCCATGCTGGCCATCGCGGGCAACCTAGCAGGCAAGAAAATCGCGCCCGCCAACGCAGGTACCTTCCCGGTGACCACGCCCCTGTTTACGGTGCTGCTTACCGGCGTCATCGTCATCGTGGGTGCACTTACCTTCTTCCCGGTGCTTTCGCTTGGTCCGTTGCTGGAGCACCTGCTAATGCGTGCGGGCCAACTGTTCTAAGCGGCAGAAAGAGATTGATCGATCATGTCCAGCCAAACCAAGAAGCGCTCCCTGTTCGACCCGCAGATTATGCGGCGCGCCTCTGTCGACGCGCTCGGGAAACTCAATCCTCGCCTCATGATGAAAAATCCCGTCATGTTCGTCGTCGAGCTTGGCAGCGTCCTAACGACCGTACTGCTCGTCAGCAACCTCATCACCCACCACGGCCATACCCGCTTCGATCTGCAGATCACGCTGTGGCTCTGGTTCACGGTTCTGTTTGCCAATTTTGCGGAAGCCATGGCGGAAGGCCGTGGCAAGGCACAGGCTGACGCACTTCGTCTGGCCAAGTCGGAAACGACCGCCTATGTCGTCCGTGACAACGGCAAGGTCGACGAGGTTGCCAGTTCGCAGCTGCGCAAGGATGACCTGGTTCGCGTCACCGCGGGGCAGATGATTCCAGGCGACGGGGAAGTCACCGACGGGGTCGCGTCCGTGGATGAATCCGCGATCACCGGCGAGTCGGCTCCGGTCATCCGTGAGGCAGGTGGCGACCGCTCCGCGGTCACGGGCGGAACGCGCGTCCTGTCCGACGTACTGACCATCCGCATCACCTCCAACCCTGGCGAGACCTTTCTCGACCGCATGATCGCTCTCGTCGAAGGTGCGGAGCGCCAGAAGACTCCCAACGAGATCGCGCTGAATATCCTGCTCGCCGGACTGACCATCATCTTCTTGTTGGCCGTGGTCACACTGCAGCCCTTCGCGCTCTACAGCGGTGCGCCGCAGACGGTGTTCGTGCTCATCTCGCTGCTTGTCTGCCTCATCCCGACGACCATCGGCGGATTGCTGTCGGCCATCGGCATCGCTGGGATGGATCGGCTTGTGCAGCACAATGTACTCGCCACTTCGGGCCGCGCGGTGGAAGCTGCCGGCGATGTGAACACGCTTTTGCTCGATAAGACCGGAACGATCACGATCGGCAACCGGCAGGCGGCAGAGTTCGTTCCGGCTCCTGGCGTGAGCACCGCGGAACTGGCAGACGCCTCTCAACTCTCGTCCCTATCCGATGAAACGCCGGAAGGCCGCAGCATCGTGGTCCTGGCCAAAGAGCAGTACAATCTGCGCGGGCGCGAACTCGCCCAGGTGAACGCAGAATTTATACCCTTCTCCGCGAACACCCGCATGAGCGGCATCGAGGTCGATGGGCGCAGCATCCGCAAGGGCGCGGTGGACGCGATCGCAAACTATCTGCAGCAATTCGGCAATCCCATGCCCAACGAGGTTCGCCTCGCCGTGGAAGACATCTCCCACAAGGGCGGCACACCCCTGGTCGTCGCGGAAAACGGTCGCGCCATGGGCGTGATCTACCTCAAAGACGTGGTAAAGGGCGGCATGAAGGAGCGCTTCGACCAGCTGCGCGCCATGGGCATTCGCACCGTCATGATCACCGGCGACAACCCGCTCACGGCCGCGGCGATCGCCCGGGAGGCCGGCGTCGACGACTTCCTCGCCGAGGCAAAGCCGAAAGACAAGATGGACCTGATCAAGCGAGAGCAGGCCGAAGGCAAACTGGTTGCCATGACCGGCGACGGGACCAACGACGCACCCGCCCTCGCCCAGGCAGATGTGGGCGTCGCCATGAACAGCGGCACCCAGGCCGCCAAAGAAGCCGGCAACATGGTCGATCTCGACTCAAACCCCACCAAACTCATCGAGATTGTTGGCATCGGCAAGCAGCTTCTCATGACCCGCGGCGCGCTGACGACGTTCTCCATCTCGAATGACGTGGCGAAATACTTCGCCATCATCCCGGCAATGTTTGCCGGCGTCTTTCCGGTGCTGAACGCGCTGAACATCATGCATCTGCACAACGCCGAATCCGCCGTTCTGTCCGCCGTCATTTTCAACGCGCTCATCATCGTCGGCCTCATTCCGCTCGCCCTTCGCGGCATTGGGTACAAGCCGATGTCGGCCGCCGCGCTGCTCCAGCGCAACCTGCTCGTCTACGGTCTCGGCGGCATCATCGTGCCGTTCGTCGGCATCAAGCTGCTGGACATGCTGCTGGTCACGCTTCACCTCGCATAGCGCCTGAACGGCTGGAGTTCTGATATGAAGAAGCTCATCGTCACTGCCTGCCTCTACACCGTCATCACCGCAATCGTCCTCGGCATCGGCTATCCCCTGGCCATCACCGGCATCGCTCAACTCGCCATGCGCAACAAGGCGGATGGGCAACTTCTCCAGCGCAACGGCGAAACGGTAGGGTCAGCCATTATCGGCCAGCCTTTTACCGGTCCGGGGTACTTCCACAGCAGACCCTCTCAGGCCGGGACCGGGTATGACGCCGGATCCTCTTCCGGATCGAACTACGGGCCCACAAACAAGCTGCTCGTCGATCGTGTGGCGGCGAGCGTCAAAGCGGAATCTACCGGGGCGCCGGTCCCAGTCGACCTCGTGACGGCGTCTGCGTCAGGGCTCGATCCGGACATCACGCCTGCCGCGGCGCTCTATCAGATCGACCGTGTGGCACGGGAGCGCCACATGAGCCCCGCAGCGCTGCAGCAGATCGTCGCGAAGCAAACCACGACACGTCAGCTCGGGCTTCTCGGCGAACCCCGTGTCAACGTGCTTCAGCTGAACCTTGCGCTGACGGACCAGGGCCAAGGTCGTTGATCTTGCAAAGAAGATCGAACGCTTGGCACAGCTAAGTGTGGGTCTTGGTGGTCTGGTATGCGTACTCGCATCTTGGGTTCAGACGCCGGCGACAATCCTCAGAAGAACGCTGGATGTCTAGCAAACAGCGTCACCGCTTGTTCCCGAAACTGCACCGAACGAAGTGGTGGTCCAAAACGAATATCGGAAGAAATGGTCGGGACGACTAGATTCGAACTAGCGACCTCACCCACCCCAAGGGTGCGCTCTACCAGGCTGAGCCACGTCCCGACTTCTTCTGTTCCGCCGCCCGGGCGGGCTGGCGGTGGGGTTTGTTGCAGGTCCAGTGTACATCACAGCGGGAGATCCGCGGCGGCGCTTCGACCCGCCTTTTGGCACGTGTTTAGCTCGTCGGAGCGACAAACTCCTTGGGCAGCTCGCCGCCGGAGCCGAAGAAGAAATCGTTCATCTGTTCCACCAGAAATTCCTGTGCTTCGCGCGTCCAGGGCTGCAGACGGTATTCGTTGAGCAGCATTTTCTGGCGTTCCACCCACTCGCTCCAGGATTTTTTCGAAACAGTCTTGTAGATTTTCTGGCCGAAGTCGGAGTCGAACGGCGGCTCGTCGAGGCCCTCCATCTCCTGCTTGTAACGTTGGTCGAATACGGTGTGTGCCATGGCTGCTCCGCTTTGGGGTCTCGCCCAATTGTACAGAGAGCGCGCGCGCCGCCGAGATCCGCCGAAAGGTCGGCGGAGCCCGTTGTGCTACAGCAGATCCAGCACGTCCGCGATGAAGTAGGTGACCGGGTCGTAGACCACAACATAGCCATCGAAGTAGCCGGCCTGGTACCCGGGCGGGATTGGCGGCATGCTGCCGTAAAGGGCGATTGGCACGGGCGTCAGGTAGACGATGTCGCCCCAGCGTCGCGCGAAGGATTCGGCAGAAATGCGAGTGGAATCTAGCCGCGCCGCTTGCCTTTCGCTTTCTGGTCGCGCAGGCGCTTTTTAGATTTGGCGCTGCCGGGCTTGCCGGAGCGGTTTGGGGAGCGGGTGGCCAGTTCGTCACCGGCGACGGGGTACTTGCGGCGGCGCAGCGAACCCGAGCCGGTCGCGCCCTGCGGCTCCGACGCAGGCGCCTCGAGCAGCGAGAACTGCAAGCGTCGCTGCTGGCGGTCGATGCGGTCGAGCAGGACGCGCACCGGCTGGCCAATGCGAAACACGCGGCCGGAGCGCTGGCCGACAATGGTGCGATCGGTGTCGCGGAACATGTAACGGTCTTCGTCACGATAATCTTTCGCGGCGTATCCGCCCAGCGAGGCGATGGGCACAATGCCTTCGATAAAAAGATCGGCGAGCTCAACGAAAAAGCCATACTTGGTGCAGGAAAGGATGATGCCGGGAAAGTCTTCCCCGACGCGGTCCTGCATGAACTTCATCTTCTTCCATTCGATCAGCTCGCGTTCTGCCTCGTCGGCGCGGCGTTCGGACTGTGAGGACTCAGTCCCAATAGCCTCGAGTTCGGAGCGCGGGATGGGACCCGCATCGTCCCTGGGACCGCGCTTCCCTGCCCCCTCGCGGTTTTTCCCGCGCGCGGCGTCGAACTCTGCCTGCCATGGCTGCCAGTCGCCGGAGTGAATGGCAGCGCCGTGCGGGTCGGCGCCGCGCTCCAGCAGATCGCGCAACAGGCGATGCACGACCAGGTCCGGGTAGCGGCGGATGGGGGACGTGAAGTGCGTGTACGACGGGCTGGCCAGCGCGAAGTGACCCTCGTTCTGTTCGGCGTAGCGGGCCTGCTTGAGCGAGCGCAACATGAGATAGCTGAGGATGCGCTCTTCCGGCGTGCCTGCGATTTTAGCCGTCAGCCGTTGGTACATCTGCGGCGTGACCGGGATGCGCTCCGGGATCGCGTGCTGCTGTGGAGCGCGGTCGCGGCCACCGCCGGAGCCGCCGCGGCGCACATCCCGGCGATCCGACTTCATGGTAAGTTTCTTGACCGGCAGGTTGCCGATGCCGAGCGAAAATCCGAAGCCCGCCGCCGTCTCTTCAAAATCCACGATGCGCTTGGGGTCGGGCATTTCGTGGATGCGGTAAAGCGACGCGACGCTCTGCTGCTCGATCCAGGTCGCCACGCACTCGTTCGCTGAAAGCATAAACTCCTCAATCAATCGGTGCGCCCATCCGCGCTCGGACCGCACAATCGCGGCCATGTTGCCCTGCGGATCGAACTGCACGACAGGCTCGGGCAGGTCGAAGTCGATGGAGCCGCGGCGCTTGCGTTTCGCGTTCAGGCAAAGTGCGAGCGCGAGCATGCGGTCGATCTCGGGAGCGAGGGCCGTGTAGGCGGCACGGACTTCGCGGGCGGTGTCGGTCGTATGTTCTGCCGCGGGTGCGGCGTCCAGAATATGCTGCACGTTGGTGTAGGTCATTCGCTCCGCCGAGCGAATGATGCCTTCCAACACCTGGTAGCCAACGACCTCGCCGGCCGCATCGACCTCCATGACGCAGCTCTGGACAAAGCGATCTTCGCGCGGACGCAGCGAGCAGATGCCGCTCGAAAGCTCCGGCGGAAGCATCGGCACGGCGCGATCCGGAAAGTATACGGAGGTGCCGCGCAGGCGGGCTTCGAGGTCGAGCGCCGTGCCGGGACGCACGTAGTGGCTGACGTCGGCGATGTGGACCTGCAGTTCGGAGTTGCCGTTGGGAAGATCGCGCACCAGCACGGCGTCGTCAAAGTCGCGCGCGGTTTCGCCGTCGATGGTGATGATCGGCAGGTGGCGGAAATCCTGTCGTCGGCTGAGCTCGTCGGGTCCGGCGGCCTCGACCGTTTGTGCTGCCGAAGCGGCTGCCTCGCCGAGGACGTTGGCCGGAAACACATGTGGCAGGTGGTGCTTGCGGATGATGATTTCGACATCGACCCCGAAGGCATCGGGCGGGCCCAGGATCTCAATCAGCCGGCCCTTGGCGGGTCGCCCGGGCTGGGGAAAGTCGGTGATCTCCACATCCACGGCGAGCCCTTCGAGCGGTGCCAGCGAGTCCTCGTCCTCCGCCGTCCAGGAGCGCGCAGCCAAGGCTTCTTCGCCAAGGGTGCGATTGGGGTTTTCGGAGGTCTCGGGCAGCAGCTCCGCACCCTCGGGAATCAGAATGGGCGCACCGATGCGCTCGTCCAGCGGCGTCACGTAGTTGCCCTTGATCAGCTGGCCGTCGATCCACTCTGACTGGCGTTTACGGTGCGAGCGTGCGTAATGAAAGATGCCGACGACGGTGGGGTTGCGGCGCGTAAGAATGCGCAGGACGCGGCCGGAGCGGCGACCATCACGCCCCGGCGGAGCTTCGTCCACCAGAACCTCATCGCCCTGCATCGCTCCGCTGAGCTCGGTCGGCGGGATGAACAAGTCGTCCTCGCGCGAAGCGGAGCCGTTCGGCCGGACGAAGCCGTAGCCGTCCCGATGCAGGTCCAGGCGGCCGGCAACCAGGCGGTCGCGGGTGGGTCGAAGCCCGGGAGCCGGAGCGGCCTCGGTGTCCGCTTTGGGCCGGGCGGTGCGCTCGGGAACCGCCGTCGGTGAAGCCCAGATATCGGCGCCGATCTGGACCAGTTCCTTGCGTCCAGTCAATCGACCCAGCTGCTCGCGCAGCAGACGGCGCGCCTGCCCACCGCCAAGGCCGAGCTCGCGCACAAGCTGTTTGTACCCGGCGCGGTGTCCGGTGGAGCGCTCAATACGGCGCACAAGTTCACGGTCGGTCAGGGTGTCAGGGGAGTTCGCCATCTCTGTTCAGCATAAGACGCCCGGCGTTCTGCGCGAGCAGATCTACTTTGATGGCTTCGACATTTCCGCAGCCTGCTCGAGCGTCGTGCTTCCGGGCACCCGCGTAAACTCCGTCTGGATTTCATCCTGCTGCTGCCCGATGGACTTGAAAAACAGCGCCTTGCCCTCGATATGCACGTGGGTTTCCGTGATCTGCCACAGGCCCGGGCCAACCTCACGGCGTTCCACGTCAAAGGTGCCCCCCTGCCGGATGCGGCCAAGCAGGCCAAAGCCGATCGCGACATCCTGGGTCAGCGTTCCGCGAATCGTGGCGATACGGTGCTGCTCCTTGTTGACGATCACTTCGCCGGCCATGACCCCGAGCACGCGCGCCTGCATGTCCGGAGCGTTGAAATTCGGGTTCGGCTGGAAGTGCAGCGTGATGTCGCGCGGAGTTTCACCGCTTACTTTCCACACAAAGGCGTCGGGCAACATCTTCAAAAACGCCGTGGCGCTCTTGCCGTCACTGGCGCCGTCGCGCCTCTGCTTCGCCACGGCCGCAGGGTCATGAAGGAATGTCTGGATGTGCTGCTCGTCGATCTGCGCCTGCGCCGGAGGGATCGGTTGGCCATTGCGCAAAATAGGGCGCTTCACCGATCCGGCATCCGTCTGCACGACGATCGAAACCACACCTTTGTCGCGCTCGTCGTCGCGATAGCGCCAGCAGGAATGATCGTCGTGACTCGCGCGAAGCTCCGCCTCCACCGCCTGCTGGATGAGAGCGTGAGCATCCTGCGCGTGGAGCCAAGGTACAGCAGAGAAACTGAGCCCGATAAAAATGGCAAGCAGCGTGCGCTTCATATTCTCACCATACGACGCTGATCCGGCAGTCGAGGTCTACCGGCGTTCGCAGAATGACACCCACCGGACGCGAACGCTGCGTCTGCCGAGGCGAAGAACGGCGAGTCACAGCAGGTGGACTGCGCGTGATAATCATCGTTCAATCAGCGCACGCTTTTGACGCTTGCCAAATCGAACCATCATGGTGAGCGGAAACTTAGGCGCAGGCTGGTTCGGTAGAAAATGTTTGTACGGATCTACGTACTTCAGACCATCAATGGATACTGCTCCAGCCCTTATACGTTGCGTTGCTTCAGTTGCTGAGCTTGCCAACCCCAGCGCGCGAACAAGTTTACTTATGGAAATAGTAAGAAAAGCGCCACCTGTTTCAGGTGCGTTACCTGTGACTGCAGTATTGAAACTTACGGCGAAGCCGGCCACCTCGGCCGGGGAAGGTTGCGCCTGCACCTCTGATAATTTGAGCACCACCTCTTCCAAATCATCGGCGATGGACTTCTGTTGAAACTGCTTGGCCCAGCCTCTTGCCACATGATCCGCCGCAGCCTCGCCGTGAAAGTCAGCGACGATGGTCCGCGCCAAATTCTTTTTCGCCTGCATGGGATGTAGTGCTCCACTTCCGACCTCGGCCTGCATGCTGCTGATCTCGCTTTGCCGCAGATCGGTCAGCAGCGTCCAGTAGCGCCACATCAGCTCGTCCGAAATGCTCATGAGCTTGCCGTACATCTCGGGCGCGGGCTCGTTAATGCCGATGGCGTTTCCCAGGGATTTGGACATCTTCTGCACACCATCCAGGCCCTCCAGAATCGGCGTCATCAGCACAATCTGCGGCTTCTGTCCTGCATCGCGCTGCAGGTCGCGGCCGCGCATCAGGTTGAACTTCTGGTCGGTGCCGCCGAGCTCTACATCGCATTCAAGCATGACGGAGTCATAGCCCTGCACCATCGGGTACAGCAGCTCATGCACGCTGATGGGCTGCTCGGCCTGAAAGCGTTTGTGAAAGTGTTCGCGCTCGAGCATCTGCGACACCGTGGCCTTCGCCGCCAGCCGGATCATGCCCTCAAACCCGAGCCGGTCGAGCCACTCGGAGTTCCACCGCACCTCGGTCCGGTCGCGATCCAGAATCTTGAACACCTGCTCCTGGTACGTCTCGGCGTTGCTGGCAATTTCCTTGCGCGTCAGCGGCTTGCGCGTCACGTCCTTGCCCGTGGGGTCGCCAATCAGCGCGGTAGCATCGCCGATCAGAAAAATGACCGTGTGCCCGAGCTGCTGAAAGTGCCGCAGCTTGCGCATCAGCACGGTGTGGCCAAGGTGAAGGTCAGGAGCCGTGGGGTCGAAGCCCGCCTTAATGCGCAGCGGTGTGCCCGTACGAAGTGAGTCGGCGAGGCGCGTGCGCAGGGCGTCCGGAGCCGTCGCATCAGACGGCGGGATCATCTCCGCCGATCCTTTCGTGATCAGGTCGAGCTGGTCGTCAACAGGGGGAAACGGGGCGACGGTAATGGGCGGCGACGTGGACATAGCTTCCTCAAGTATAGGCATCTGCATCTCAACGGGAGCGATGCCCGACAAACGACGCAAGGTGGAAACGACAGCAGGCGAACATGCCGACAAGACGTGCGCGGCGTGCGGTCGGCGCATCGAGTGGCGCAAAAAGTGGGAGCGCGACTGGGAATCCGTGCGGTTTTGTTCGGACGCATGTCGCGGGCATCGCCCGGGTGCACAGGACACGGCGCTCGAGCAAACCATCTTGCGGCTGCTGGGGGAGCGCGGAGCCGGCAAGACCATCTGTCCGTCAGAAGCCGCTCGCGCCGTTGCCGGCACTGAAGACCGCGTCGCATGGGAACCGCTGATGGAGCCCGCGCGAGCGGCAGCGCGGAGGCTCGTAGGCGAGGGCAAGATCGTCATCACGCAGGGTGGCGTGGTGGTGGACGCCTCCGCAGCCAAAGGACCGATTCGACTTCGACTGGTCCGCTGAAATCGGGATCGCGCTGCGGCTCGTTCTTATGTAACGAGCTTGGTAGCTTATTGCAAGGTGACTCGCCGAACCTCCACCAGCACCGAATAAAACGTAGCTCCGCCGCCCATGTCGGTCAGACGCTCGCTGGTCAACGCATTCACATTGGCGCCGTTGTGCGAGAGCTTGTTCCAGTTCAGCCGCGCCGCCACAACGCCGGCCGGAACCGCCCCGTTCACCTGCGCGGAAAGCTGGATGGAGCCCCGTCCGTTGAAGACCTCGACGGCATCGCCCGTGTGGACGCCACGCGCCTCCGCGTCCGCCGCGTGCATCTCCAGGATGCCGTCGGTGCGCGCCTCCATGCGCTGATGCGTCGGCAGGTTCGCAAAGGTGGAGTTCATGTAGTTGTCCGCCTTGCGCGGAAGAAACTCGAGCGGGTAAACGGCGGCCAGGTCGGTGCTCGCCCGCGACTCCGTAGGCGGAGAAAACGCAGGCGCCGGCGTAAACTCACCGCGGCCGGACGGCGTACGAAACCAGCCCGGCGTCGAGAACGGCAACGCCTCCGCGCCTCCGCGCAGCTGCAGTTCGACGTGGCCTTCCCGCTCAAGCCGCTGGCGCGTGATGCCGGCAAAGCGCGGGTCGTCGGTCTCGAGCGCCTGGTCGATCAGGTGGAGATCCGTGTCGCCGAAGCACGCCTCGGCGAATCCCATGCGCCGGGCAAGCGCGCCGAACAGGTCGACATTCGATCGCGCCTCCCCTAGCGGCGCAATCGCCGGCTCGGAGATCTGCGCGAACAAATGCCCGTACGCGCCCTGCACATCGCGCGTCTCGAGGAACGTTGGCGCGGGCAGAACGATGTCGGCAAAGTCCGTCGTGTCGGTAAAGAACTGCTCGTGGACCACGGTAAACAGCTCCGGCCGCGCCAGGCCGCGCAGCACGTCGGTCCCGTTCGGCGCAACCGCGGCCGGGTTGGAGTTGTACACAAAGAGGGCGTGCACCGGAGGTCCGCCCGCACCCGCATCCGGCAGCGTGAGCGCGCGTCCCAGCTGGCTCATATTCACCACACGCGACGGTCGTCCGAGCGGGCTCGCCCGCATCAGCTCGGGCATGTGCAGGGCGTTGCTGTTGAACGGAAACGACCCGCTCAGGGAAAGCTGCAGCCCACCGCCGCGGTGCTGCCAGGCGCCCGTCAGCAACGGCAGCATGGCCACAGCGCGCGTCGCGGTGCCACCGTTTTCCGCGCGATTGATGCCGTAGTTCAGCCGGATCACGGCCGGCCGCCCCGTGCGCTCGTGAACCGTGCCGTAGCTGCGCGCCAGGTCCACGATCGTCTCGGCAGCGATGCCCGTAACCTCCGCAACCGCGGCCGGCGCATGCTTGGGCTGCAGCACAAACTCCCGAAGCTCCGCAAAGCCGTGCGTGCAGCGCTCGATATACGCGCGATCTTCCAACCCGTCGCGCAGCATGACATGCATCAGCCCCAGCGCCAGCAGGCCGTCGGTGCCGGGGCGGATCGCCAGATGCTGGTCGGCCAGCGCGGCGGTGCGTGTGCGGTACGGGTCGATCACCACCAGCTTCGCTCCACCCCGGCGAGCCTCTTCAATGAACGGCCACAGGTGAATGTTGTTGCCGTGAATATTCGCGCCCCACGCGATCACCAGCCCGGCGTGCGCAAAGTCCTGCGGCGTCGTCCCAAACTTCACCCCGTATACCGACAGCAAGGCCTCGCCGCCCGCGGACGCGCAGATGGTGCGATCGAGCTGCGAAGCGCCCAGGCGATGAAAAAACCGGCGATCCATGGAGCCGTAGCCCAGTTGCCCAATGGTGCCGGCATAGCTGTACGGCAAGATCGACTCAGGTCCATGAGCGTCCGAGATCTGCTGCAGCCGCGCCGCAATCTCGCGGAGCGCTGCGTCCCACGAGATCCGCTCAAACGCCTCCGCCTCCCGTCTCTGCGCCAGCGGCCCCTTCGGCACGCCAGGCCGGCGGCGCATGGGGTAGAGCAGCCGGTCCGGCGAGTACACGCGATCCAGATACTTCGCCACCTTGCTGCACAGAAAGCCGCGCGTCACCGGGTGCGCCGGGTCGCCCTGCACGCGGGTCGCGCGCCCTGAAAGCTCGTCGACCGTCACCAGCACGCCGCAGCTGTCCGGGCAGTCGTGCGAGCAAACAGCGTGGACGACATGCGTGCCGGCACTCATCGTCTTAGTCTATGCTGGGTACCGCCGTGCGACTCCGCGGCATCGTCTCGGCCGCCCTGCTTGACGACGCATGTATGCTGCCTAGCAGCGGACGTCCCCAGGAGCCAGTCGCCGTGCCGTACCCCCAAGCGCCCGAAACCCATCGCAACGCCGAAGCCGCTGCCGCGCGCAGCGAGCGCTTCACGACGGCGCGGGTGGAAGCGTTTTCCGATGGCGTCATCGCGGTCATCATTACCATCATGGTGCTGGAGCTGAAGGTTCCCCGTCAGAATGGTCTGCAAGGGCTGCGGGCCGTTCTGCCCACGCTGCTCATCTACCTGCTCTCGTTTGCGTTCACCGGCATCTACTGGGTCAATCACCACCACCTGCTGCACCGGACCGAGGAGACGGACAGCCCCATCCTCTATACCAACCTGATGTTTCTGTTCTGCCTGTCGCTGCTGCCCTTTGCAACGGCGTGGGTGCTCGAAAAACATATCGATCCGTTCTCCGCAGCCCTGTATACGGTGTGTCTGATCCTCACAGGAGTCTCGTTTCTGCTGCTGCGCTTTTCGGTGGATCGGCAGGTGCGGCACGCCGGCCACTTTGTGGCGCAGGACCGGGCGACCCAGCAGAAGCACCTTGTTTCGCTGGCGCTCTACGTCGTGGCGGTTCCGGCTGCCCTGTACCATCCCGTGTTGTCGCTGCTGCTGGATGCCTCCGTGACCCTGGTGCGGATCCTGCCAGGTTTCGGCACGGACGTGCGACTGCGCCTTTCGGGAGCGCAGCGATGAAGGTGAGGAGTTATATGAAGAAACGGATGACCTATGTTCTGGCCATGATGCTCGCGGCGACGTGTGCCGCTGCCCCTTGCCACGCTCAGGTGCAGGACCCACAGCTGCACACCGCCAGCCCCACCGAGCTGGGCGTCATCAAGGTACTGCTGGCGCAGGAAAAGGCGTGGAACGTGGGCGATCTCGACAGCTTCGCAAAGGGTTATAAAAATTCACCCGACACCATTTTTCTCAGCGGCACCGTCAACCACGGCTTCGCCGGCATGATCGCCACCTATCACCGCGAATACCCGACTCGCGCCGCAATGGGCACGCTCTCCTTCATGGATCTGGAGGTCCACGCGCTCGACGAGCACTTCGCCGTATGTATCGGCAAATACCACCTGGACCGCGGGAAAAAAGAGGGCGGCAACGCCGACGGCCTCTTCTCGCTGGTGCTCGAAAAAACCGAGCAGGGATGGAAGATCGTGGTCGACCACACTACATAACGTCCGCCGCGCTTCGCTGACGAACATCGGCCTGTTGCTGAAAGATTTCCTCGAAGTTCTCGAATCGGTGGACGCTCTTAAAGAACAAGGGCCAGGCGTAACGCCCAGCCCTCCGCTGCAACACTGCCGCCTCGGCAGAGGATCACACCGTCATCACTTCTTTTTCTTTCGCCCGGAACAGATCTTCGATCCGCCGGATTTCGGCGTCTGTCAGCTGCTGCACTTCTTCGCTGGCGCGCTTCTCGTCGTCGCCGGAAATCAGCTTATCCTTTGCCGCTTTCTTGATCTGGTCGTTGCCATCCCGGCGAATATTCCGGATCGCCGTCTTGTGATCTTCGAGCGTCTTGTTCAGCTGCTTCACCACATCTTTTCGGCGCTCCTCGGTCATGGCGGGAATCGGCACGCGAATCACCTTCCCATCCGTCATCGGGTTCAGCCCCGTGCCGGAGGTCCGAATCGCCTTCTCCATCGCGCTCACCATCGCCATGTCATACGGCTGCACCAGAATCAACGTCGGCTCGGGGGTAGAGATCTGCCCCATCTGCGTCACCGGCGTATCCGTGCCGTAGTAGTCGACGCGGACCTGATCCAGCATGTGAACATTCGCTCGGCCGGTACGCGCTGACGCAAGGTTCGCCCGAAAGTCCTCCACCGACTTCTCCATGCGACTCTTCAGCTCGCTATGCACATCCTTCAACGCCACAATACTCGCCATCGCCGATGCCATTGCTTCTCCTCAAACGCCACGCAGGCCGGGTCTCACGCCCCTTCTCATGTTAGACGAACACACGCTATGGAGGGAGGCGCGGACCCGCTTTCATTGCTGCCACTTCGGCGCGACCGAGTTGCCCTTGCCGGAGTCCGCCACACGCGTGCCCGGGTTCAGGTACAGCACACTGTTCAGTGTGCCCGCCGTGCGGATCCAGTCAGCATCCTGCACCTCGATCCAGTTGCGGTTGCCTTGCACCAAAACCGTCGTACACCGGCCCTCGATCGTGAAGCGGCTGCCATTGCCGGTAATCGTTACGGCGTTGCCGGTGCAGTGAATCGTCTGCTCCAGGCCGTCGCCGGAGATCCGCACGGGAGCGGTCGGTTCGGTGGACGCGAACGCGGGTGCGGCGGCAAGCAGCGTAACGGACAAAGCGAAGCGAAAGCGGCGCATACGGAAACCTTCCTCGTTCTGCCTCTGTTCGATGCGCCGGAGTCGCGCCCGCGTCGCTCCACACTTCTCTACAGCGTGCGAAGTCTCCGGCAAGCCTCCGCTAGGTCCATGTCGCGCTTGGCAAAGCAGAAGCGAAGCAGATGTTCGCCGCGGCCCGGCTGGAAAAACGCCGACCCCGCAACCGCCGCAACACCGGTTCGCTTCAACAGCGCACGCGCCTTCTCCGCAGCGGTCGAACCCTCGATACGGCTGACGTCGGCCAGAACGTAGTACGCCCCGTCCGGCGTGTGCGGCGCCATCCCGGCATCGCGCAGCGCGCTCAGCAGCATCTCGCGCTTGGTCCCATACTCCCGCGCCAGGCCCGTGTAGAACTCCGGCTCGAGCTGCTCCAGGCCGTCCGCCACCGCATGCTGCAGCGGCGCCGGCGCGCAGATGTACAGCAGGTCGTGAAAGTAGCCGATCGACGGCGTCCACCGCGCGTCCGCCACCAGGTAGCCGACACGCCATCCGGTCACCGAAAACGTCTTCGAAAAACCCGAAATCACGATCGTCCGATCACGCATGCCGGGGATCGCCGCCATGCTGATGTGCTTCGCCTCGCCGTAGACAAAGTACTCGTAAACCTCGTCCGAAAACACAAACAGGTTGTGCTCGAGCGCAAGGGAGGCCAGACCCTCCAGCTCCGCGCGCGTAAACACCTTGCCGCACGGATTGGTCGGCGTGTTGAGGATAATGGCGCGCGTCCGCGGCGTCACCGCCGCCCGCACCAGGTCGAGGTCCAGCAGCCACCGTCCGCTCCTCGGATCCACCGCAAACGGAACGATCACCGGCACCGCCCGAACCGCTTTCACTGAGCTCGCATGGTAGCCATAGACGGGCTCAAACAGGATCGCCTCGTCGCCCGGGTCCAGCAGCGCCATCAGGGCGGAATAGAGCGCTCCGGTCGCCCCCGCCGTCACCAACACCTCGCGCTCCGGATCAACCGTAGCCCCGTCGCCCAGCGTCCGCTCCACCTTCGCGGCCACCGCTCGTCGCAGGCGCGCAACGCCGTCCAGCCGCGTATAAATATTGTGGCCGCACTCGATCGCCCGCGCCGCGCCCTCCGCCACAATCGCCGGCACAGCCGTGTCGCAGATGCCCTGCGCCAGGTTGATCGCGCCGGCCTCGTCCGCCAGCACACTCATCGCGCGAATCTCCGACTGGGTAGCGCCGGGGGCGAGCTCGGAAAGGTGGAGCTGGGAATCAGTGGCTGCAAAGGAATTCATGCGCGATTGTTACCTTTCCGAGCGCTCATGCGCGCCCTGCTGCAATTTGCCGCGTTCGCGCTGCGGCGTCGTTCGTTCGCGTGCCGTACCTACTTCAGACCCGTACTCTGCGCCTGTTCCTGTGCATGGTAGCTCGACCGCACCAACGGCCCCGACTCAACATGCCGGAACCCCATCCGCAGCGCCTCATGCTTCAAAAACGCAAACTCGTCCGGCGTGTAGAACCGGCTCATCGGCAGGTGGTCGCGCGATGGCCGCAGGTACTGCCCAACCGTCAGGATGTCGACCCTCCGGTCGGCAAGATCGCGAAACACCCGCAGCAGCTCGTGCATCTCCTCGCCCATCCCAACAATAATGCCGGTCTTGGTCACGATCGTCGCCCCACGCTCGTCCGCAAACTGCTTCGCCGCACGCAAAAACTCCAAAGACCGCTCGTAGCGCCCGCCGGACTTCGCCACGCGATACAGCCGCGGCACCGTCTCGATATTGTGGTTCAGGATCTCCGGCGCTGCCTCCACCACCATGCGCAGCGCCTCCGCATTCCCTTGAAAATCGGGCGTCAGCACCTCCACCTGGCAACCCGGAGCTTGCCGGCGAATCTCGGCAATCACGTTCACAAACGCCTGCGCCGCGCCCAGGTTGTCATCATCCCGGTTCACGCTCGTGATCACCGCGTGCGACAGGCCGAGCTGCGCCACCGCCGAAGCCACGCGCTCCGGCTCGCCGTGGTCAATCGGCTCCGGCCGGCCTTTCGGCACCGCGCAGAACCCGCACCGTCGCGTGCACAGATTGCCCAGCATCATGAACGTCGCCGTCTTCTGATTCCAGCACTCGCCGATGTTCGGGCAGTGCGCGCTCTCGCATACTGTGTGGAGATTCAGCTCGCGCGCCAGCTTCTTCAGCGCATGAAACGTCTCGCCCACCGGCGCCCGCGCCTTCAGCCACTCCGGCTTCCGCACCGGCTTACGCGGAACCAGATCGATCTGCACCAGCTCGGCAGCATCGGCGAACACGGAAGCGGAAGGCGGCGTCATCGCATCCCATTGTACGGCTCGCGCGGTTCGCACGGTCGCCCAGTGTGCCCCTCACTGCGGGGCAACCTAGCGCAACCGCTCGCGAACCTCCGTGCGCGAAAGATACAAAAAGAAGAGCATCGCAAACAGACCGCGCACCAGAAAAAACCCAACGTGGCTCGCATGAAAGAAGTAAAAATCTCCACCCGCCAGCAGCAGGCACCCTGCCAGCACCAGCGCCCATCCCCACCGGCGCAGCCGCAGCAGGCCAAAGATGCCGGCCGCCAGCAGTGTGCATAGCCCCAGGACGCCGAACTTCGCCGTTCCCGTACCGAAGCGGTTCGTCAGCGCGCCATACACGTTCAGCATCGTCAGGAAAAGCATAAACATGCAGATCCCGGCAATGCCCGGAAGCATCTGCCCGGCGCGCGCCTGCAGCCGGGCTACCTCGGGTCGATTTGGATCTAACTGAACTGGCTCAGGGCCGGTCTCGGGCGTCATAGGGTGTGCAGGTACGCCAGCAGCTCGGCCAGCTGCTCCTCATCCACCTGGCTGCCCATCGCCGGCATCAGCCCGTGTCCATGCAGAATCGTGTCGGTCACGCGGTCGTCATTGGCCGGCGCCCCCGAAGGCAACGCCTGCTTCTTATACAGCCCCAGCAACGCGGGTCCATTGCGCGGCCTGTCTTCCCGGTCGTAGTGGCACACCGCGCACTTGGCTTGGAACACATCATGCCCGGCCATCTGTTGCGGCGTCAGCTCGCTCAGTGGCGTGGGCGGCGACGCTCGGTGGCAGCCCGCGACCGCCAGCACGAATACAGCAGCCACAGCAGCCCGGCGAAAGCAAGGAAGAAGCACAATCACTCCTCCATTTTCGCACCGATCTCGCACCGGACGGCGATCGCCAGACCTTTCGCCGTGAACCAGCCAAGCCCGCGCCGACGTATCCCGGCCTCGCCGACCACCCCCCATCCTTTACTCTGAAGCCGCAGAGACAAACCCGCACCACCATCCTTCTCGAGCACGCCATCAAATTCGTCGAGCACGCTGTTCCCCGCTCAACGCCGGACAGCCGGCACCGACCCAGCCCAAAGACAAGCAACTACCCCGAAACCATCATCGGCGCAAGCATCTGCATCATTCCCCTCGACGCCTCCTCCGCGCCCACCCGTCCCTCCGTCCGCACCCACTGCCGCGCCGCCCCATAAATCGCCCCGGCCACCGCCGCCGCTACCATCTCCGGATCCATCCCGGAGTTCGGCGGATGCCGGCGAACCCCCTCCCCAATCATCCGCCGAACGATCCCAACCATCGCCAGCTCCAGGTGCTGCGACAGCTGCCGCTGCTCAAAGCAGTACGGGATATCCCCGAGAAAATCGCACACCGCCAGCGCGATTCCATACAGGGCCGTAGGACAGCCCCCTTCAAAAAAGACCCCTCGATGTTGCAACAGACCCTCAAACCGGCTCGCCACCATGCCTTCCAGCAGGTCGAATTTGTCCGCAAAGTGCGCGTAAAACGTCGCCCGATTCAGCGTCGCCGCCTCGGCGATGTCCCCCACTGAAATCTTTTCAAATGGCTCTCGCTTCAGGAGGTCTTCCAGGGCCTGCTCCAGCATCCGCCGTGTCCGCCGCACCCGCGGGTCGACGTACGCTTCGCCGCAAGGTGGCGCATCGGACATAGCGCCAGTGTACTACGCAACACCTGTTGCTTTGCCATCAGGTGTGTGATCTACTCAGTCCGACAACCGTTGCGAAAGCGGCAACTGTCGGAGACGCGCCTATGAAGCTCACCATCACCATCGCTCGCTACCTCCTCGGATTCATGTTCACCGTCTTCGGTCTGAACGGCTTCCTCCACTTCATCCCGCAACCACCACCGGCCTCGCCCATCGCCCAGCAGTTTTTCACCGTTATGGTGACGTCGCACTTCTTTGTGGTCGTCTTCCTGGTGCAGTTCATCGGTGGAGTCCTTCTTCTCGCCAACCGCTTCGTCCCCCTCGCGCTCGTTCTGCTCGCACCGGTGCTCGTCAACATCCTCAACTACCACATCCTTATGGACCCGGCAGGCCTCCCTGCAGGTCTCGTCGCCCTGATTCTTTGGTGCATCGTCTTTTATGGCGTCCGCAGAGCCTTTGCCGGCATCCTGCGCCCCACGCCCAGCTCAACAGAAATCTAAATCCTTCGACCCTTCGACGCGTCTGCTGCTTAGCAACCCGCGCCAGAGTTTCGGTTACCCAGCGTACCCGGCACCCCCAACCAACCACCACGAGGTCCTCTATGCCCAGCCTTCTCGCCATCGAATCCAGCCCCCGCGGCGACTACTCCGTCTCCCGTCAGCTCACCTCCAAGTTCATCGAAGACTGGAAGACCCAGCACGCCGGCGGCAACGTCGTCGTTCGCGACCTCCAGAAAACCAACCTGCCCTTCGTCGACCTGCCCTGGATCGCCGGCGCCTACACCCCCGCCGAGCAACACTCCCCCGAGATGAAGCAGGCTCTCGCCACCTCCAACGAACTCATCCCCGAACTCATGGCCGCCGACCACATCGTCATCGGCACCTCCATGTACAACTTCTCCATCCCAGCCATCCTCAAGGCCTACATCGACCACATCGTACGCATCGGTGTCACCTTCACCTCCTCCTACGAAGGCCTCGTCAAGGGCAAGAAGCTCACGGTCATCTTCGCCTCCGGTGGCGTCTACACCGCCGGTTCGCCGACCGAGGGCTACAACGTCGCCATCAGCTACCTCAAGCAGGTCTTCGGCTTTATCGGCATCACCGACGTAACCGTGGTGCTCGCCGGTGGCACCGCCGCCGTCTCCATGGGCAAGACCACCCTGCCCGAGCTGCTCGGCCAGTTCGAGCCCGCCGTCGCCGAAGCCGCCCGCGCCTGACCCACACCGCGCGGCGCAAGGCCACGCGCGTACCATCGTCCCAGAAACGTAGGCGGCGGAAGCTCCCTTCCGCCGCCCTGCCCAGACAACCAGCCAACGAACCCTAGCCGCGAGCCCGCAGCCAACGCCGCCGCAGCATCGGAATTGCTGTCAGCCCCATCCCAAACAGCGACAGCGTTGCCGGCTCGGGAGTCGCCGCGGGTGGTGTCGTCGGCAGTGGATTGTCCGTCAGCGTCCCATCCTCTCCAAACGTCAACGCGTAGAAGTTCTCGTAGTCCGGCGTCGTAAAAGTGATAGAACTGTACGTCCCCACAAACTGCACAATGCCATTTCCCTCCGTGCCGTAGATGCTCGACCCCTGCTTCACCAGACCCTGACCGCCGTACTCCGCCGAGGGACCTCCGCCCAGCACGTTGAACGGATCCGCCGCCGAAAAGTCGAAGTATGCCGGCGTCGATCCCGATCCCAGACTCCATATGGCAAAGATCGGATCCGCCACAGCCTTCGAGAAGCTCACCGTCTCGCTGTAGCCGTAGCCGCCCTCGATCTGGATCGCATTGTTGGCCGCAGGAGGTGCATTCCCGACGACCCCACCCGTAAACGTACTCACCGGCGTCCAGCTCGGATAGCCGATCAGCAGACCGGAGTTCTGCCCCGAGTACGACACCGTGATCGTTCCATACTTGTCGCTCGTCACTGTTCCGGTCGCCGTCCCTGGAGTTGCGTTCCCCGGCGTTGCCGCCGTCCACGTCGTCCATTGAATGGTGTCGGCGTGGGCAGCCGGGGCACACAGCACACAGCCGGCCGTAAGGGCCACCGCAGAGGGGTTCACAAACGTTGAAGAAAACAGGCAGCGCAAGCGCATCGACTTGTCCTTCGTACGAAATCTGGGATGGGGAAACTGTCACACCCTACCCAGAAGAAGCCGCCCCACACAACCTGCCCGACAGGCGTTACCAAAGTCTTCCCGGTACCCCGCCGTCAGAACTTCCGCACGCCCAAGGCTCTAAAACACGGCAGGTCATCCGTGCGTCAGAATCCCGTCAGCACTCAACCCCTAAAGTCTCCACGTGAACCTGTCTCACCTCGACCGTTGCTGCTCCCACGTCACCGAAACATCATGCCCTGGTCTGAAATCCTGCCGGGAAACGAGCAGCGCGGAGGTTCCAACCGACTGGACCCGCATAGGTCGATACGACCCACGTCGCGCAGCCAAGCTACCCTTATCCCCGAATCCGCTCCACACACAGCCGCGCCGGCGCCGCCCGAAACACCCTCGCCCCCGTCACCCCTGCTTCGCACAGCAGGCGCTCCCAGTCTTCCTCCCGAAACGCCCGCCGAAACGACACCGGCCCGTCGTGCCGCACATACGGGTGCCACCGCATCGCCCCGGCCAGCACACCAAACCACCGATACGGCCGCTCCGCCCGCTCCAGGTCGTTGACGAACCACCCCAGCCGCGCCGTCTGCTCCATCCACCGCAGCAACGCGGCAATCTCCACATCCCGCAGGTGGTGCATCACCAGCGAGCTCAGCACCACATCCGGCGCGGAGACAGTGTCCTCCTCGAGCACGTTGCCCGTCCGCCACACGATCTCCCCCTCCGGCACCCGCGCCCGCTGGTCCGCCTCCGCCGCCACCCGCGCCGCCCACGGCTGCAGCTCAATGCCCGTCAGCCGAACCGCCCGCGCCCGCCGCCGAGCCCACCGCCGCACCTGCCGCAGCATGTCCCCATAGCCGAACCCGATGTCCAGCACCTCCACCGGCGCCGCACCCGCACCCGCGACACGCAGCACCCGGTCGAGAAATCCAAGCGTCGGCCGGTACCCCAGCGTCACCCGATTCACCGACGCCAGATCGCGCAGACACACCCGCAGCTCCTCGTAGCTCCCCGGCTCATCCATCCGCTCCGGCAACTCCGCCGGGTCCGCCCGCCGCCGTAAATCCACCGGCGCACCCAATCCCAGCCGTTCGATCAGGGAGTCACGCCACATGAAACCGCATGGTCTCCGCCGTCAGACCCGGCCCAAAGCTCATCGCGCATCCCACCTGCCCCGTCCGCGCCGACCGCATCAGCTCCGCCAGCACGAACATCACCGTCGCCGAGCTCATGTTGCCGTAGCGGCACAGCACATCACGCGACGCATGGAGCGCGTCCTTGCCCAGCTCCAGTCCTTGCTCCACCGCGTCCAGCACCGTCTTCCCGCCGGGATGCACCGCCCACAGATCAATCGCCCCCGGCTCCAGCGGAGCCGTCACCTCGCCCGCCACTCCCTTCAACGACCGCCCGATCGCCTTCGGCACCTCGCCCGACAGCAGCATGTCAAACCCCTGCTCCCGGATCTGCCACGTGATCAGCTCCCGCGTCTCCGGGATCACCACCGCCCGAAATCCATCCATCCGCAGACCCACCTCATCCGACGTCACCAGCGACGCCGCACACCCATCCGCAAACACTAGAAACGACAGCACCTGCTCCAGGTTTTGCGTTTCCTGCAGGTGCAGCGTGCACAGCTCCAGGTTCACCACCAGCACCTTCGCCTCGGCCTCAGACCGCACAATGTGCCGCGCCAGCTTCAGCGCGTTGATCGCCGCATAGCAGCCCATAAAGCCGATCATCGTCCGCTCCACCGACGGCGACAGTCCCAGATAATCCACCACCTCAAAGTCCAGCCCCGGCGCATACAGCCCCGTGCACGACGTCACCAACACATGCGTGACGCCACGCCGCTCGTCCTCCGTCAGCGCCAGACGGTCCAGTGCCCGGTGCGCCAGTCGCGGCGCCGCCCCCTCAAACACCCCCATCCGCCGCGCCGTCCCCGGAAACGCACCGCGCCGGTAAAACTGGTGCGCATCGATGTCGAACTCGTTCGTCACCGGAACCGGCGACAACACCGAATACCGGCTCTGAATCCCAGATCGCGAGGCCATCCGATTGAAGACATTCCGCACCCGGTCCTGCTCCAGCATGCCGCTGGCAAAGGTCACAAAGGCCTGATGGACATCGTGCTCAGGAACAGCGGTCGCGATACGATTCAGAAACGCTTGGGTCACGTGAGCACTCCGGGGCCGACCTGCAAGGATACCGTCCTCCTCTTCGATGCGCGTTTCTCCGCCCGCTGAGATGTTGACCCTGCTTCACGCGCGACAATCGCGCCGAGGAAGCAAGATGGACCGCATGAGCGCGACTTCCACCTCAGCGCCAGCTCCACCCTCCATTCCGGCCCACGGCGGCTGACCCTGAAATCCCCAGCCGCACCGCTTCACCGTACGCAACCCGTCGCCGCCCCGCCCGCCGCACCGTGCTACCGTCGACTTCATGGAAGAAAATCCCTACGCAAAACACCTCGACGGCCGCGAAGCCACCGAGATCCTCACCGCCACCCCCACCCGCCTCCACGAGATCCTCACCGCCTTCACCCCCGAAGAGATCGAACACTCCCCCGCGCCCGGCAAGTGGAGCCTCCGCGAGCTCACCGCCCACCTCGCCGACTGCGAACTCGCCTTCGCCTTCCGCCTCCGCCAGGCCCTTCCCCCCATCGGCGAAGGCATCGGCGCCCCCGCGCTCCCGCCCATCCAGCCCTTCGACCAGGACGTCTGGGCTACCCGCTACGCCGCCTACGACTTCCCCACCTCCCTCGCCCTCTTCGAGTCCCTCCGCGCCTGGAACCTCCGCCTCCTCACCACCGTCCGCCCCGAAGACCGCACCCAGTCAGTCACCCACCCCGAACGCGGCGCCCTCACCTTCTGGACCCTCGTCGAAACCATCGCCGGCCACGACAACCACCACATCCGCCTGCTGGAAGGCCTCCTCAAACGCGAAGGTAAAGACCAGGTCCCCTCCCCCTCCTAGCGCAAACCCAGCTCTTGCCGTTGCCCGTTGCTGTTGCCGTTGCCGTTGCTCGTTTCACGCCGTCATCCTGAACGAAGTGAAGGACCCCTGTAGTTGCAGTTGCCGTTGCGTCTGTTGTTGCCGTTGCGTCTGTTGTTGCCGTTGCGTCTGTTGTTGCCGTTGCGTCTGCTGTTGCCGTTGCGTCTGCTGTTGCCGTTGCATCTGCCCTTGCCCTGCTTCTGCAGTTGCACTTGCCCTTCTTGCTTGTCATCCCCGAAGTGGACCTGCCTTTGCAGTTGCTCTTGCCCTTTTTGCTTGTCATCCCCGAAGGGGACCTGCTTCTGCAGTTGCTCTTGCCCTTCTTGCTTGTCATCCCCGAAGGGGACCTGCTTCTGCAGTTGCACTTG
>CAXTEU010000004.1:279257-307945 GCA_964243475.1 uncultured Acidobacteriaceae bacterium
CCTTCTTGCTTGTCATCCCCGAAGGGGACCTGCTTCTGCAGTTGCACTTGCCCTTGTTGCTTGTCATCCCCGCAGGGGACCTGCTTCTGCAGTTGCACTTGCCCTTCTTGCTTGTCATCCCCGAAGGGGACCTGCTTCTGCAGTTGCACTTGCCCTTCTTGCTTGTCATCCCCGAAGAGGACCTGCTTCTGCAGTTGCTCTTGCCCGTCCCACCGCCCTCACCCAGCAAAGCACCCGCCCTCTAAGCCCCCAGCGCCTCGCCCACATCCCGCAGCAAATTTCGCAGATAACTCCGCCGATTCAGCAATCCCACCATCCCCACCTTCGCCGCTTCCCGCCCCGCCCCATCCCCTGCATCCTCCGCCGCGTCCCACCGCGTCCAAAGCCCCTCCATCTCTCTCTGCGTCTCCCCCATCTTGCCCGCGAACTCCTCCTGCGCCCGCTCCAGATCCCGCCGCAACTCCGGCTCGTCTTCCCCAAACTCCTTCGCCGCCCGCATCTCCGCCAGCTGCATATTCAGCTCAAACACCTCTTCCAGCAGCTCCGGCGGCACCACCTGCTTCTTCGCCCCGCCGCTCGCCCGCGCCGCATCGGTCGCCGCGCGCGACTGCTCCTCCATCTCCACCCCCTCGAGCGTCAGCAGGTACTGCGTCCGCGCAATCGGGTCCTTGAGCGTCCGGTACGCATCGTTCAGCTCCGAGCTCGCCTTCAGCGCACGCTCCTGCTCCGCAGGAGGCTTCGCCGCAAACCGGTCCGGATGCAGCCGCCGCGACCCCGCATAAAACGTCTTCTCCAACGCCGCCAAATCCACATGCAAGTGCCGCGGCAACGAAAACAACACAAAGTAGGTGGGGGAGCCCGAGTCACTCATTCCCTTCAGGGTATCCGCTTTCCCCGCCGCCGCCCACCACACCCCATCCCGCCGTAAACTCAACCCATGCGCGCCGTCCTGCTTGCCGTCTCCCTCGCCCTCACCCCCGTCGCGCTCGCCGCCCAAACTTCCAACACCCAAAGCACCTGGAAGCAGGACGCCGACCGCCGCCGCGCCGAGCTCATCGCCCGAAACGGCCCTGGCACCGACCCCACCCTGCGCGACCATCTCCTCGCCCTCGCCGCCAAGGACCAGGACGCCCGCGGCCTCGCGAACGGCCAGCCCAAGAACCCAAATCCAGACCACCTCGACCGCGCCACCAACCTCGCCGCAATCGACCAGGCCCTCACCACCGACCTCAAGTCCATCGTCGACGCCCACGGCTGGCCCACCATTGCCCTCGTCGGCCTCGACGCCTCCAACGCCGCCATGCTCGTCCTCACCCATACGCTCGACCACGCCTGGCAGCGTACCCTCCTTCCCCAGCTCGAAGACCTCGCCGACCAGCAGAAGATCGACGGCGCCCCGCTCGCCATGGTCGTCGACAAAGAGCTCCTCTCTGAGGGCAAACTCCAACGCTACGGCACCCAGTTCCGCCACGTCGGCGATGAGATGGCGCTGGTCGGCGTCGAAGACCCCGCCAACCTCGACCGCACTCGCGCCCGCCTCCTTCTACCACCCCTGGACGTCTACGAGCAGCAGCTCACCAGCATTTACCACATGCCCGTCAGCAAAAAGATCGTCAGCCCAACCGCCCCAGCCGAGTAGGCGCTACGCCGAAAAACTCGACCCACACCCACAGCTCTTCGTCGAGTTCGGATTGATGAAGTTGAACCCCTGTCGCATCAGCGTCTCTTCGAAATCCAGCACCATCCCCGCCAGATACAGAAAACTCTTCGGATCCACAAAAATCCGCACCGCCTTCGCCCCACTCGGATCGTTGGGTGTCTCCAACCCTTCCCCAAAGACGTACGTCCGGTCCCGCTCCCGCGCCTTCGTGTCAAAGCGAATGTTGTAGCTCAGCCCGGAGCACCCACCGCCCGTAATCCCCACGCGCAACCCACCTGCCTCCGGCGTGACCCCCTCCTTCGCCATCGCCACCCGAATCCGCTTCAGCGCGTTCTTCGTAATCTGGATCCCCTTCGGACTCGGCGCGCCTTCCACCGCATCCGGCTGCAACACCACCATGCCCGCCAGCGGATCCCTCTCCACCTTCGGCGGCGCGCTCGTTCCCGGCGCCAACGTCACCATCGCCATCACAAACCTCCTCGTACCTATGCGCGAAAGGGCCAGCAGCCCGAAGGGCGCCAGCCCCCATCAATCCGCGCCAAGCTTAGTGCGCGGCAACCGCCGCCGCAGGAGCCTCAGCACCCTCGGCAACGCCATTCTTCTTCTTCCAATCGCCAATCGCCGCACGAATCGCATCTTCGGCCAGCACCGAGCAGTGAATCTTCACCGGCGGCAACGCCAGCTCCTTCACAATCTCGGTGTTCGAGATCGTCAGCGCCTCGGAAACCGTCTTGCCCTTCACCCACTCCGTCGCAAGCGACGAGCTGGCAATGGCTGACCCGCAGCCAAACGTCTTGAACTTCGCGTCCTCAATCACCTGCGTCTCAGGGTTCACCTTGATCTGCAGCCGCATCACGTCGCCGCACTCCGGCGCACCCACGAGACCGGTACCAACTTCGTTCGATCCCTTGTCCAGCGTTCCCACATTCCGGGGATTCTCGTAGTGATCTACAACCTTGTCGCTATATGCCATGTCATCCTCCGCCAACTGTCCATCCGTTTAGATGAAGTCTATGCCTTGCGAGTCGCATTGCCGCGCTCGCGTCAAAAATCCCCGACTAGTGCGCCGCCCATTCAATCTTGGTCAGGTCAATGCCTTCCTTGACCATCTCGTACAGCGGGCTCAGCTCGCGCAGCTTCAGCACCACGTCAATCAGCTTGTCCGAAACATAATCCACCTCAGCCCTCGAGTTGAACCGTCCCAATCCAAACCGAATCGACGAGTGCGCCACATCGTCGCCCAACCCCAGCGCTTTCAACACATAGCTCGGCTCCAGCGTCGCCGACGTGCATGCAGACCCCGACGAGACCGCGATGTCATTGATGCCCATCAGCAGGCTCTCGCCCTCCACGTACACAAAGCTCATGTTCAGATTGCCCGGCAGATGATGCTGCATGTTGCCGTTCACATGCACGTAGTCCAGCGCCTTCTCAAACTTCGCCTTCATGTAGTCGCGCAGGTCGGTCAGCCGCGCCGTCTCCGCCACCATCTCCTGCCCGGCGATTTCACACGCCATGCCCAGGCCAACAATGCCCGGCACATTCAGCGTCCCCGACCGCATCCCACGCTCATGCCCGCCACCGTTGATCTGCTCCGAAATCTGCACCCGCGGATTGCGCCGGCGCACATACAGCGCGCCCACACCCTTCGGTCCATAAATCTTGTGCGCCGTCAGGCTCAGCACGTCGATGTTCATCGCCTGCACGTCCACCGGAATCTTGCCCACGGCCTGCACCGCATCCGTGTGGAAGATCACGCCCTTTTCATGGCACAGCTTGCCGATCTCGGCAATCGGCTGCACCACGCCGATCTCGTTGTTGGCGAACATGATCGACACCAGGATCGTCTGGTCGTCCATCGCCCGCCGCAGGTCTTCAAGGTCGATCAAGCCATCCGCCTGCACCGGCAGGTACGTCACCCGGTACCCCAGCTTCTCCATCTTCTTGCACGTGTCGAGCACCGCCTTGTGCTCGGTCACCTGCGTGATAATGTGGTTGCCGCGTTCCTTGTACATCTCGGCAATCCCCTTGATCGCCAGGTTGTTCGACTCCGTCGCGCCCGACGTGAAGATGATCTCCTTTGCCGTCGCTCCGATCAGCTTCGCAATCTGCTCGCGCGCCTTGTCGACGCCCTGCTCCGCTTCCCACCCAAACGAGTGGTTCCGGCTCGCCGCGTTTCCGAATGTCCCCGTAAAGTACGGCAGCATGGCTTCGAGCACGCGGGGGTCCATCGCCGTCGTCGCATGGTTGTCCATATAGATCGGCAGCTTCACACCTGCCGGCAGCGTGCCCGCAGCCGCTTCCGTCACCACCACGCCGTTGTTGCTCATCTCGTTGCTCATCGTCTCTCGCTCCCTGAACTCTCTCGAAACTCAAACCCGTTACAGCGCGATCGTCACCAGACCGCTTGCCACCGCCGCGCCCTGTGTCGACTCGGCCGGATCAATCAGATCCGCAATCCGTATCCCGCTCAGCAGGTCTTTAATGCTGTCGTTCACCTTGCGCAGTGGTTCTTTGATGGTGCAATGGCCCAGCAGGTCGCAGGTTCCGTGAATGGTAATGCAGCTGGTGATAAACAACGGCCCGTCAATCGCCCGGATCGCCTCAAACGCCGTAATCTCGCTCGCCGGCCGCGCCAGCGCATACCCGCCGTTCGTCCCCGCAGTCGAAACCAGCAGCCCAGCCTTGGCCAGCGTCTGCGCAATCTTCGCCAGCAGTTGCGGCGGAATGTGGTACGCCTCCGCAATATCCTTCGCACTCTGCGCGCCTTCGCTCGCGTGCTCGGCCAGATATTTCAAAGCCATCAAACCGTAATCCGCTTTTTTGGTCAGTCGCAGCATCGGAGGGGTGCCTGATCCCGCAGCGCAACCTGGCCGGAGTGCCAGAAACTGCCACAGACTATTAGTTTACGTCCCGCTCCCACGCGACGCAACCGCCATCTCCCAACAGCCACGAATCTCGCAGTTGACATCTTGCAACGAGCGAGGCACAATCCCTGCAATCAGTCCCCCAGCCCATGACTGCCCCCTGCAAACACCCCATCGTCAAGGTCGTCTCCCGCACCGAAGACGCCGAGTTCGTCGAGTGCCAAACCTGCGGCGAAATCTTCGACTCCATCGAGTACGACGACATGCTCGTCGAAGAGCGCGAAGGCCTCAGCCTCAACCACCTGCCCATCCAGGAATCCTGACCCGCAGCCGACCAGCGGCCCAAACCGTCCTAAACCGGCCCCGGATCCTCGATCCGCCCCAGCACCACCCACCCATACTGCGCCGCCGAAAGCGGTGCCAGCACCGCCACCGCCCCGAGCAGCACCTCCCGCACTGACCCAAACCCGTCCCACGTAAACACCCGCGCGCAAAATACGCTCACCACCCCGGCAATCTGCACGCACGTGTTTACCTTGCCCAGCAGCGTCGGCCGGAAATTCCGCGCCGTGTCCGTGAAAAACAGCAAGGACGCAATCGACACCATCCCAATATCCCGGCCGAATACCAGCGCCGTCACCACCCGCGGAATCAGCCCGGCATGCGTCAACACCAGAAACAGCGCGCTCAGCAGAAGCTTGTCCGCGATCGGATCGAGATACTGCCCCAGCGTCGTCGACTGCCCCAGCCACCGCGCCAGCACCCCATCCAGCGCATCCGTCAGCCCAGCCAGCACAAACAGCAGAAACGCCAGCGCAAACCGACCCTCCAGAATCTCAATCAACAGAAACGGGATGGTCAGCAGACGCAACAGCGTCAGCAGGTTAGGCGTTGCTCGAAGTTGATCGAGGACAGACACGGGTGGCACCCTCATCCTAGCCTACGGGCCGTGCTTGCTCGCATCCCGAATCTTCCCTGCCCACCCCCCATTCCCGTTCACACTCCCGTTGCCTCCACCTGCAGCCTCGGTTACACTGGTGGGACGCTTGTAGGCGCGTAGCTCAGTTGGTTAGAGCGCTACCTTGACACGGTAGAGGTCTCCGGTTCGAATCCGGACGTGCCTACCACTTCCAGCCTTCGCCAGGCCGTCCCCACGGACGCGGCCGCTAGCCTCGAAGCGATGCGAACAAGATCACCCGGCGCATCCGGGAATGGAGATCGGAGCACACCATGGCACAGAAATGTGAACTTTGCGGCAAAGGCCCGCAGTTCGGCAACAACATCTCCCACGCGCACAACACCACCCGCCGACGCTGGAACCCCAACCTCCAGGCCGTCAAGGCTCAGGTCAATGGCAACTCGCAGCGTATGAAGGTCTGCACCAGCTGCATTAAAGCCGGCAAGATCGTCAAAGGCTAACGCCACCTCGCACACGAGCAAGACCCCGGCGACGAACCTCGTCCCCGGGGTTTCCGTGCTTCCCAAATTACTGTTCTTTGAAGCCCAGCGAAGCCGAGTTGATGCAGTACCGCTGCCCCGTCGGGTTTGGTCCGTCCGGAAACACATGCCCCAGGTGCGCCCCACACGTTGCGCACATCACTTCCACCCGCCGCATCCCGTAGCTTCTGTCTTCGTGAGCCACCACCGCATCCGGCGACACCGGCGCAAAAAAGCTGGGCCATCCCGATCCCGACTCAAATTTCGTCTCCGACTGAAACAACGGTGCGTCGCACGCGCCACAGTGGTAGATCCCATCCTTGTGGTTACTCACCAGCGCACCTGTAAACGGCCGCTCGGTCCCTTTCTCGCGCATCACATGGAACTGCTCCGGCGTCAGCAGCGCACGCCACTCGGCGTCCGTCTTCTGAACCTTCTGCTTCGGTGCTGTTATGGTCGTCTCTGCCATGGCTCAATCTCCCTCTAATCCTGGGAAATTAGATGCAGACAACGCCCCGAAGCTTCGCCCCCAACCACCATCCGAAGCCTCGCTTTACCCCCGCGCCACCGCCTCAATCTCCACCAGCGCATCCTTCGGCAGCCCCGCCACCGCCACCGTCGACCGCGCTGGCGGAACCGCGCCCCCACCCGCAAAATACCGCCCGTACACCTCGTTCACCGTCCCAAAATCGCCCATGCTCTTCAGAAAAATGGTCGTCTTCGCCACATGCGTCAGGTCCAGCCCAGCCGCCGCCAGCACCGCCTCCAGATTCTTCAGCACCCGCTCCGTCTGCTCCGCCACACCGCCCGCCACCATCTGCCCCGACTTCGGATCCAGCCCAATCTGCCCGGACGTAAACAGCAGATCTCCCACCCGAATCGCCTGCGCGTAAGGCCCAATCGCCGCCGGCGCCTCCGCCGTGCTCACCGCTGTCTTTCCCTGTGTGCTCATTCCCGCATTCTCGCCGCCATCGCCTCCTCCGCGCAAGCCACTCCACTCCTCGGCGCTTCGCCGCGCCGCCCGCCACTCAACCGCGCCCCGCCGCCTGCATCTCCCGCGTCCCCGCTTCCACCTCCCGCAAAAACGCCCGCAAAACTCCCTCGCAATCCTCCAGGCTTTCCCGCACCGTCCGCATCGGCAGCCCCGGAAACCGCTCCTGCAGTTTCCCAATCGCCAACCCAGCCGCCAGCGGCCTCGCCGCCCGCTGCCGGAGCTCCGCCGTCGGCACCGGATCCAGCAGGTCCGCAGAAAGCCCCAGAAAGTCCGCCGCCTCCCGCGCAAACGCCATCCGGCTCAGCCGCTCCGGCCCACACAGGTGCCACACGCCGCTCGCCCCCGCCCCCACCAGCCCCAGCGTCGTCCGCACCAGGTCCCGGCTGTAGGTCGGCGTCGAAATCTGGTCCGCCGGCACCTGCATCCGTCGCCCCGCGCCCAGGTTCCGCATCAGGCTGTACACATAGTTTTTGCCCCGCGCGTCCGGCCCGTACACCACCGTCGTCCGCAGCACCAGAGCCCCCGGATGCGCCCGCAGCACCGCCCGCTCACCGTCAAGCTTGCTCTGCCCGTACGCGCTCAGAGCGTTCGTCGCGTCGTCCTCCCGATACGGCCCCGGCCGCCCTGGATCCCCATCAAACACATACTCGGTCGAGTAGTACACAAACGGCAAATCCCGCTTCCGCGCATACCCCGCCAGCACCGCCGGACCACGTGCATTGGTCTGCTCCGCCAACTCCGGCTTCCCTTCACAACCCTCCACATCCGTCATACCGGCAACACACAAAATCTGGTCCAACTCGTACCCTTCCAAAACACGGTCGGTCCGTTCCGCATCCAGCATCGCCAAGTCAAGCGCCAGCCAACCCTCCCCCGCCGCATGTCGCGAGCTCGGAAGCGCGTACCCCGGCCCGCGTGACTCTGTGATCTGCCGCAGCATCTCCGCCCCAACCTGACCGGAAGCACCGACCACCAGAGCCCTCCCGCCGCTCACCGCGTTCCTCGCTGCAGCGGCGCCAGCACACCCCAGCTCGCAAAGCGAAGAAGCTCAGGGCGAAAAAGCTCTGCCCCGTCAAACCGCCTTTCCGACCGCAAAGCACTCAGGGTTGTCTTCCATAGCCGGCACGAAGCAACTCGCCCGTGCGCTCTGTCCGGTTCATACACAACAGAAAACATGGTTCAACTCCACTCCACGGCGAACTCTGACAGGCGCGTCCAGGTACCCCGTGGGGCGCCCACAGCGACCCGCGACGGCGATCTCCTGCTCACGCAAATCTCGGTGCGGCCTCATCCAGCCTCTGACGATCGGGAGCAAGGCCCACAAACCGAGCCCCGCTCCCGAACATCGTTCACTGTATCAAGCGGACTTCGACAGAGCCCGCCGTTATGTCTGGCGTTCCACCAAGAGTCAGCTGCCGGAATCGGTGGAAAAGACCGAATACTGCGACTCCGTCCCCGCCGCATACCCGGATGGAATCAGATTCTGCCCCAGAACGGCGTTCAGTTCGGCGGCCATCTGCGGAGCGATGGACAGAGCGATACCCGTCAACTGCACCGTACCCGCGGAGGTCGCCAACGGCGTCGCAAACCCCGAGGGCATGGACATCGTAAACAGCGGCATGCGGCTCACCACGCTTCCGTTCACGATCACCAGAACCGAGATCACCGGCGTCGAAGCCACGGTCGTGTCGATCACCGGGCTGCGCAGCTCCACCATGGTGTTGCCGATCGTCACCAGGTACCCGCCCGAGTGCAGCAACTCGCCCCGTGCCGTCGTCACGTCCAGAGCCCCACCGACACCTCGAAAGGTTGTCGTTCCACTCGGCAGAGCATTCCCATTCAGGTCGGTCACCGAGATGCCAATCCCTCCAATGGAGCTCAAGAAGTTCGAACTCAGGTTAACCGTCAAACGGCCGTACGCCACATCCTGCGACTGCGCATGGAGCGCAACGGGAAGCAGAGCAACAGAAACAGCAAGGGCAACTTTCGTCAGCAACAGTTTCAAAGGAGCATCTCCGCATCGCCCTATGCAACAGGGACGATGCCAGCAAAAAACAGGAAAAGCAACCCGGACGACCAGGTGCAAGCACCGGCCTCCCGGAAAGGGCAGCGCACGAACAACGCGAAGGCGGCGCCACAAAGTGGATCTGCACGGATCCGGTAAAGCGCAACCCGCTCGACCATCCTCCCAGAAAGATTCGTCACAGCACATCACACAAAGGTGTGATCCAGCCCCGGAACACACGCCCATCCGCTGCCTCTGAGAAAATAAACATCGATGAGCCCGAACACCCTCCCCTACCCCGCCGCCCGCCGCTCCCCGCATGTCGACCACTACTTCGCCACTCCCATCCCCGACCCCTACCGCTGGATGGAGGACCTCGACTCGCCCGAGCTCGCCGCCTGGATCGAAGCCCAAAACACCCTTACCCGTGCCTACATCGACGCCGAGCCCACCCGCGACCGCCTCACCCGCCGCCTCACCGAGCTCATGAACTTCGAGCGCTTTTCCCCGCCCACCCGCCACGGCTCCCGCTACCTCTATAGCCACAACTCCGGCCTCCAAAACCAGTCCGTCGTCCTCTGGCAGGATGGCCTCTCGGGCACCCCCAACGTCCTCCTCGACCCCAACACCCTCTCCGCCGACGGCACCGTCGCCCTCTCCGGCCTTGCCCTCACCCACGACGGCGCCCTCGCCGCCTACGCCCTCGCCGAAGCCGGTTCCGACTGGATCCGCTGGCACGTCCGGAACGTCGCCACCGGCCAGGACCTCGAAGACACCGTCCGCTGGTCCAAGTTCTCCTCCGCCGCTTGGCTCCACGACAACTCCGGCTTCTTCTACGCCGGCTACGGCCTCCCCACACCCCCACCCGAACAGGACGCCACCGCCTCCCCCAATCCCGAGCAGACCGAGCACGACGCCGCCTCCCTCACCGCCACCAACCACTTCCACAAGGTCTTCTTCCACACCCTCGGCACCCCCCAAACCGAAGACACCATCATCTTCGACCGTCCCGACGATCCCGAGCTCAACGTCGGCGCCTCCGTCACCGACGACGGCCGCTACGTCCTCTTCTTCTCCTCCAAAGGCACCAGCCCCAACAACGAACTCGCCATTCGCGATCTATCGCGCCCCGACCAACCTCTCCTCAAACTGGTCGACACCCCCGACGCCGCCTACCACCCCTTCGCCAACATCGGCACCACCCTCTTCCTCACCTCCACCCTCGACGCCCCCCTCGGCCGCGTCCTCGCCATCGACCTCGACAACCCCGCCCGCGAAGGCTGGCGCACCGTCATCCCCGAAACCACCAACAACCTCGAGTCCGTCTCGATGATCTCGAACACCCTCATCGCCTCCTACCTCGACCGCGCCCAAAGCCTCGTCGAACTCCACTCGCCCGAAGGCGGCCTTCTCCAGCGCCTCACGCTTCCCGGCATCGGCACCGTCGCCGGCTTCTCCGGCGAGCGCACCGACACCGAAACCTTCTTCGTCTTCACCAATTTCACCACCCCCGGCACCATCTACCGCCTTGACCTCCCCACCCGGACCTCCACCGTCTTCCGCTCCCCCGACCTCCGCTTCGACCCCGCCAGCTTCGAAACCTCGCAAGTCGACCTCACCTCCGCCGACGGCGCCACTCTCCCCATGTTCCTCACCCACCGCCGCGGCCTCCCGCTCGACGGCCAAAACCCCACCCTCCTCCACGGCTACGGCGGCTTCGGCATCTCCCTTGTGCCCGAGTTCTCCGCCTCCCGCGTCCTCTGGATGGAGCTCGGCGGCGTCTTCGCCCAGCCATCCCTCCGCGGCGGCGGCGAGTTCGGCGAAGGGTGGCACCAGGCCGGCACCCGCCAAAACAAGCAGCACGTCTTCGACGACTTCATCGCCGCAGCCGAATACCTCATCGCTCACCGCTACACCAGCCCAGCGCGCCTCGCCATCCAGGGCGGCTCCAACGGTGGCCTCCTCGTCGCTGCCTGCGAGCTCCAGCGTCCCGACCTCTTCGCCGCCGTCCTCGCCCAGGTCGGCGTCATGGACATGCTCCGCTTCGACCAGTTCACCATCGGCTGGGCCTGGAAACCCGAGTATGGCTCCCCCTCAGAAGACGAAGCCGACTTCCGCTACCTCCGCGCCTACTCCCCGCTGCACAACGTCAAACCCGGCACGCGGTACCCCGCCACCCTCATCATGACCGCCGACCACGACGACCGCGTCTTTCCCGCTCACTCCTTCAAATACGCCGCCGAACTCCAGCACGCCGCCAGCGCAAACCCGGACGAGGGAGCCGCCCCCATCCTCCTCCGCGTCGAAGTCCGAGCCGGCCACGGTGCCGGCATGCCCCTCTCCAAACGCGTCGAGCTCACCGTCGACCAGTACGCCTTCCTCCTGCGCACCTTCCACCTCAGCCCAAACCTCAACTAGCCGGCCACACTACACCGCAAGACCGTTCCCAAAACCGCCTGGCTGCTTAGTCGCCTTTCTTGTGAGTCAGCGCACTGTTGATATCCGGCCAGAACTCCTTCACATACAGCTCGGACGTATCCAGAATGACGTTCGTCAGCCACCTCTGCCCTACCTTGGTCCACGTCCCGTACTGCCCCGGGTAGTAGGTCGAAGAGATCGCCGCCGCCCCACCCGCTCCCAGAATTTCTGAAATATTCGCCGTCCTCCCACCCGAGTCCGTCCGCGTAATGAGCGACCGCGAAAGCGCATACCCCGAGCGCTTCACAAATCCTCCATGCCCCAGCGTGTAGTACCGGCTGTCCTCGTGCAACGCCGTCGGCAACACCGATTCCGTCAGCAGGTTCTCACTCGCCTGGTCCGCAAACGTATGCCAGTAGTACCGCGCAAATCCCGGCGCCCCCTGGTGAAACGCCGGATACGAATCCGTCACCTGTGCAATGCCGGCCTGAATCCCGACAAAAACGAATGCCGAGTAGTCGAAGCTGTCCGACAAACCCGTCTTGAACTTCTCTTTCACGGTCTGCGGCGGCAACACACTGCCCGCGCTCACCGAACGAAAGTTCGGAATGATCCCCAGGATTCGCGACGTCTGCTTGCCTGCCTCCCCAGCCTGACCCGCACTCCCAACCGCGCCCGCAGGCTGTTGGGCCTCCGCCGAAGCGGGTACGCCCGGAGCATCCGGCAGCGACTCCACCGAAGCCACGGCGGTTGGCACGGGCATCCCCTCCGGGGAAGAAGCCGCTGTCTGGCCCAGGCCGGAGACCGTCAGCATCGGAAAAAACAACACAGCAACAACAAAAAAGTTCGGCATTCGGACAACAGCACTCCTTTAGCAGCAGATCACCCAACAACCCGGGCACGACCCAAACTCCGGATCGTCACACACTCGCTCCACGATTCCGACGGAGCCAGTCGCTTCAAACATCAGCTCCCGTCCAGAAGCTCAGCCCGCACCGACCCGTCAGCCTCCGCAGGTCAGCTCGTACTCAGACTTCCGCGGTCGCACCTCAGCATCCGCATTCAGCTCGCGCTGTAGCTCATTCAGCTCGCGCTGTAGCTCATTCAGCTCGCGCTGTAGCTATAGACGCGACCACACGCCACTTGGACGATGCCGTCGATCGATGCCCCCTACCGCCACACGGTGCACGCGCCTCACAGCTCCGTCCCGCGTTCCTGCCGTGCACATGCCTGCTCCCCATCCAACACCACACCACCTCCGCGCGTCACCCTTCCCGCACTCCCCAGGGAACGGGTATCCTGACCCCACCATGGCCTTTCCGATCCGCACCTGCGCCATCTGCTCCGAAGAGTTCGAACTCAAGCCCGACAAGCCCGGCTTCGCCAATCGCTGCCCCGAGTGCTCCGCCCCTGAAGCTGCCGAAGACGCCTCCGACAAAAAGATGAGCACCTTCGAAAGCTCCGCCGAGGCCAACGCCGCCCGCCGCGCCGCCATCCGCGACCTCCTCTACCCCGGCAAATAAGTCCCCTCACCGGTGCCGATTCCACTTGCACTCGAGGCCGTCCGGCAGTACCGTGGTCCCGCATCGCCTGCACCACATTCCTCTGCCTCGGACGGTCCTTACGTGAAACAACTGCTCGCCAGCACCCTCGTCTGCCTCCTTGCAGCCAACAACCCCACCTTCGCCCAGCAGACCGTCGCTCCTGCCCCGGAAACAAGTACGCCAACCACACCGAATACTTTGGTGGACGGCACCGTCGTGAAGCTCCGTCTCGCGGAAACCATCTCCTCTGAGTCCGCCAAGACCGGCCAGCAAGTCCCCTTCGAGGTCACCGAAGACGTCGTCGTGCAGGGCATCACCGTCATTCCAAAAGGAACCCCGGCCCTCGCCACCGTCACCGACGCCGAGTCCAAAAAACGCATGGGCCGCGGCGGCAAACTCGACGTCAACGTGGACAGCACTCGCCTCGTCGATGGCGAAAAGGTCCAACTCCGCGCCATCAAGGACGGCAAGGGCGGCGGCCACGTCGGTGCCATGACCGGTGCCATCGTCGCCACGTCCATCGTTTTCTTTCCCGCCGCACCGCTCTTCCTCTTCATGAAGGGCAAGGACATCACCATCCCCAAGGGAACCGACGTTACGGCGTTCGTCCAGGGGGACATGCACCTCGATATGGCCCGCCTGTCCGCCCCCGCCACTCCAGGCGCAGCGCCCACCTCGGCCTCCACCCAAACCGCCAGCCTCTCCATCGAAAGCTCCGTTCCCGCAGCCGATATCGAGATCGACGGCGCCTTTGTCGGCAGCACCCCCTCCACCGTCTCCGTCCCCCCCGGCCAGCACACGGTCGTCGTCAAGAAGAAGGGCTACACCGACTGGACCCGCACCATGTCCATTTCCGGCCCGGCCATCCACCTCAACGCCGACCTCGAAGCGAGCATCGCGCAACCCGCGGCCGCAAACTAACCCACAAGCCGCGCGAGCCAGAATAGTCGCGCGGCCTCACGCCTCCATCCGGTCATACCCCCGCCACCGCCAGACCGCCACGCTCACCACCCAGCTCCCCACAAACACCCCCACCACCAGGTACCCCAGCACCCCAAAATTCCCGTTCAACACCCCCACCCAATTCCAGAAGCGCCCCCTCCAGTGCGTCTGCTCCGCCACCAACCCCAGCGCCTCAATCCCCCCCACCCCCACCGCCACCAGCACACTCACCCCCGTAATCGTCAGGTTGTAATACAGCTTCCGCACCGGTCGCACAAACGCCCACCCGTACGCCCCCAGCATCAGCAGGTTGTCCGCCGTATCCACCAAACTCATCCCCGCCGCAAACAGCACCGGAAACACCGCAATCGCCCACAGCGGCAGCCCCTTGCTCGCCTCCGCCGCCGAAATCCCCAGCACCCCAATCTCCGTCGCCGTATCAAACCCCAACCCAAACAGCAGACCCAGCACATACATATGCCACGGCCGCCGAATCATCCGAAACATCGGCCGAAACACCCGCGCGAGCAGCCCCCGCCCATTCAGCAGCAGGTCGAGCTCATCCTCCCCATACGCCTCGCCACGCCGGACCCGTCCAAACGCCACCCACGTCGACCGAAGCACCACCAGGTTCACTGCCGCGATCGCAAACAAAAAGCCCGTCGACACCAGCGTCCCCACCAAGCCCCCCACCGCCCGCACCCCATCCATCCTGCCCGCCAGCGCGACGGCAGCCCCCGCAATCAGCATCGACCCCACTACCACCACCGTCGAGTGCCCCAGCGAAAACAACAAACCCACCGAAACCGGCCGCCGCCCCTCCGCCATAAACTTCCGCGTCACATTGTCGATCGCCGCAATGTGATCCGCATCCACCGCATGCCGCAGCCCCAGGCTGTACGCCAGCAGAGCCGTCCCCAGCAGCACCGGAAACCGGTGAAACGCCACCCCCGCCCAGCACCACGCCCCGGCATTCCCCACCACCAGCAACCCCGCCACCGCCCAAACCCGCACCCGCAGGTTCCCCGGCGTCTCCGTCATCAAGTGGCGCACCGTCATCCGCATCGCCCTTCCACTGTACCTCCCCGCGCCCCCGGCAGCGTCATCCCAGGCTCTCCCCCGCACACATGCGATGCAAGCGCGCTGCCGCCACCGCACACCTTCCCGATCCCGTACGCGCAAAGAAATCCGAACACTCCGCCCCCGCCTCCGGTCCTAGCTCATGAAAGCCAACCGGAGATACGCGATCATGGCCTCAGCGGCGGAGTGGACCTTGAGCACGAACCAGCAACCCGAGCCCTTGCCCCCACCCGGACCCCAGACCGAACTCCAGCTCGTGCCCGAAACCACGCCGCCCACCCGCGAAGCCGTCTTCGCCACCCTCGTCCATCGCCACAGCCGCTACCTGTTTCGCGTCGCCGTCAGCCTCCTCCGCAACCCTGCCGACGCCGAAGACACCGTCCAGGAAGCCCTCCTGAAGCTCTTCCGCGGCGAAGCCTGGCGCGACCTCACGAACGAACGCGCCTTCCTCGCCCAGACCGTCTGGCGCCTTGGCCTCGACCGCCTCCACACCCGCTCCTCCACCCAAACCCTCGACCCAGCCATCGAAGCCGCCCTCCCCGACCCCACCGACAGCCCCGAACAACTCTCCTCCGACACGGAACAGCGCGCTCTCCTTCGCCGCCTCATCCAAGCCCTCCCCCCAGACCTCCGTCAGCCCCTTCTCCTCAGCGCCATCGACGAGCTCACCTCCACCGAAATCGGCACCATCCTCCACCTCCCCGAAGGCACCGTCCGCACCCGCCTCATGCGCGCCCGCACCGAGCTTCGTCGCCGCTTCGAAGCCACGCACCCGCCCCAGAAAGGACTCTCCCGATGACCTCCACCTTCGACACCCTGCTCGACCGAACCCTCGCCGAAATCGTCACCGCCATCGACCCCTCCGCGAGCTTCGAAGCCCGACTCCTCGCCAGCCTCCCCGCGTCCCGCCCGACCCTCACCTTCGCCCCCCTCCCCCGCACGCCCCAGGGAACCCGCGGAACCCTCACCGCCATCCTCCTCCACCTCGCCGCCCTCGCCTTGATCGCCGTTCTCGTCCGTCACCACGTCAGCCTCTCGGCCCCCAATCGCACCCCCGAAACCTTGGCCATCTCCATCCCACCGCCCGCCCTTCCCAAATCCCAAGCCATGGGCGGCGGCGGAGGACACGCCAGCCCCGTCTCCGTCAGCCGCGGCCACCTCCCCCCGCCCTCCGACCACCCCCTCGTCCCGCCCACCCAACCACCCCTCTCCCAACCCAAAATCGCCATCAACTCCACGATCGACATCCAAAAGGACATACACCTCGCCAGCAACCTCCCGGACCTCGGCCAACCCAACTCTCCCCTCATCGGCACCTCTCTCGGCAACGGCTCCGGAACCGGCATTGGCGGTGGATACGGCGCCGGCCTCGGCCCCGGCAACGGCGGCAACACCGGCGGCGGCCTACGTCATATCGGCGGCGGCGTCAGCGCCCCCGTTCTCCTTTTCTCGGTCGAGCCAGAATTCAGTGAAGAAGCCCGCCGCGCCAAGGTCGCCGGCAACGTCCTCGTCTCCCTCTGGGTCACCCCAGAAGGCCGCCCCACCCACGTCCATGTCCTCCGCGGCGTCGGCATGGGCCTCGACGGGAAAGCCGTCGAAGCCGTCCGGCAGTATCGCTTCGCCCCCGCCCTCGAAAACGGCAAGCCCGTCCTCGTCGAAGTCAACGTCGAGGTTGACTTCCAGATCTTCTGAGCCGCCGGGTTACTTGTCCAAACTCATAAACAGCGTGTTCAAGGACTCCGCAAACGTCGGATGCGCCCATATCCCATCCCGCAGCGCCGTGTACGGCAGCTTGCCCATCATCGCAATCTCGATCATCGACATCAGCTCCCCGCCCTCCGCTCCCAGAACCGCCGCTCCCAGAATCTGCTTCGTCTCCCCATCCACCAACGCCTTCATGAATCCGCGCGTTTGCCCCGTCTCAAACGCCCGCGCCACCGAACTCATCTCGACCTGCGCTACCCGGTACGCGCGCCCCTGCCCCTTCGCCTCCATCTCGCTCAACCCCACCCGCCCCAGCTGCGGATCCGTATACACGCAGTACGGCACCAACCGTCCGGCAATGCTCCGCGAACCGCCATCCAGCAGGTTTTCCTTCAACACTCGGTAGTCGTCGTACGAAATGTGTGTAAACGCCGGCCCACCCTTCACATCGCCCACCGCATATACCCCGGCCGCCGTCGTCTCCAGCCGGTCGTTTACCCGCACATACCCCTTCTCATCCACCTCCACCCCCGCCTTCTGGAGCTCCAGCACCGCCGTATTTGGCTTGCGCCCGGTCGCCACCAGCAGATCCGTCCCTTCCACCATCTGCTCCCGCCCATCCACCTCCACCGTCAGCCGAATCCCCACCCCGCCCCGCTCCACCCGCGTCGCCTTCGCCCCCAGCAGAATCGTGATCCCATCCTCCCGCAGCAGATCCGCCATCCGCTCCGCCACATCCGCGTCCTCCCGCTCCAGCAACTGCGGCCCATGCTGCACCACTGTCACCTCCGCCCCAAACCTTCGAAACATCTGCCCAAACTCAAGCCCGATATACCCCCCACCCAGCACCAGCAAATGCCCCGGCACCTGGTCCAGTTCCATCACCGACACGTTGTCCAGCGTCGGCACGTCCCCGATCCCCTCCACCTTCGGCAGCTCCGGCGAAAGCCCCGTATCGATCACCACCACCTCCCCCGACACCGTTCTCTCCCCACCCTCGTTCATCCGCACGGCGACCGTTTTCGGCCCGGTAAACCGCGCCTCCCCGCGCAGCAGCTCCGCACTCCCCTCCACCCGCTTCTCGCCGCTCGCCCGCGACGTGTCCACAATCCCCCGCTTCCGCTCGCGCACCGCGGCCATGTCCACCGATACACCTTCTGCCCGCACCCCAAACTCCCCTGCCCGCCGCGCCATCTCCGCCACCTCCGCCGACGCCACCATCGCCTTGGTCGGCGTGCACCCGTAATTCACGCACGTTCCGCCCACCGCCCCACGCTCGACCATCGCCACCCGCTTGCCCTTCGCCGCAAACGCCGCGGCCAGCGGATTTCCCGCCTGCCCCGACCCAATCACCACCAGGTCAAAATGCTCCGCCTGTCCCTCTATCGTGCTCGCCACAGTTTTTCCTTTCTCGCCCACTGGCACCCAAGCTAAAGGTCGGCCTCGAGCCACATCGCCCGAGGCCCCTCTCGTTAACCCTCCCTAAGCCGTCGCGCCTGAAATTACCGGCGGCGCGTTCATTGTCGTAGTCGGCTTCGTCGCACCGATCTGCTGCAGGATTCCTAGCTCGTCCGAACTTCCCCAGCGCTCCGTGATCTTGGCGTCCGAGTTGAACTTCGCAATCTGCATCCCGCGCGCCTTGATCTTTTTGCCGGTCGCCGGAATCCCCTGAAACGGCCCTTCCTGCGTCCCCGTCACCGTGTACGCAATCGCCACGTTGTCCTCGTCCGCCACCATGTGCTCCACCGCAATCTTCAGGTCCGGAAACGCCGTCCGGAATTGCGTAAAGAACCCAATAAAGCCTTCCGGCCCCTTGCCCTGATCCGGTGCCGGATCGTGATCCACCACGTTCGCCGCAAAAATGGTGCGGAACTCCTCCAGATGTCCTTTGTTGATCGCTTCGCCCATCTTCTTCGCCGTCTCGATATTCGCTTCCTTGCTCATGGTCGGTACTCCTTTTCCTGTCAGATGCACGCGCCCGCACCTCCCGCACCCCGTCTCCGCACCAGGGAGCGTCGTCCCACCGCACGTTGGTACCCTCCCCGCTTCGCCCGCCTACAATAAAACAGCGATGCCGACGACCCTCCGCTCCCCCTGTAAGATCAACCTCGGCCTCCGCATCGGCCCACCCCGCACCGACGGCTTCCACGCCCTCACCACCCTCTATCAGACCGTCGCTCTCCACGACCTCGTCACCGTCTCCGCCGTTCCCTCCACCACCACCAAGATCCGCCTCACCTCCAATCACCCCCGCGTCCCTCTCGACAGCCATAACACCGCATGGAAGGCCGTCCACCTCGCCCTCCAGCAGGGCGGCCGCACCGCCGCCGTCTCCGTCCACATCGAAAAACGCCTCCCCATCCAGGGTGGCCTCGGTGCCGGTTCCGCCAACGCCGCCGTCGCCCTGCTGGCCCTCGAGGCCGAACTCCTCCCCTACGGCATCCCCCCGCTTCCCGGCCCCACCCGCCTCCGGCTCGCCGCCGCCGTCGGCTCCGATGTCCCCCTCTTCCTGCTCGGCGGCGCCGTCCTTGGTCAAGGCCGCGGCGAACTCGTCACACCTCTGCCCGACCTCGCCGACCACCCCATTCCCTGCGTCCTCGCCATTCCCTCCGTCGGCGTCTCCACCCCCGCCGCCTTTCGCGACTGGGACACCCGAGCCGCAATGGAGCACTTGACAGCAGGGGGCGAAAGTCGTACTTTGAATGAGTTGAGCCTAGCCATCGCATCCTCCTTCGCATCTCCCCTACACGTTTCGGGAAGAAAGCAGGGGGAGAGAGTCGAACCAGGCGCCTCCGGTATCCTCCACGACCGAAGCCCCGAGAGAAAACAGGGCAGCCTCCCTCAGGGGAGCACGGATCGGGAGAATCTCCGAGAGAACCCCCTTCTCTCGCTTGTCCGCACCGGGATCTCGAACGACTTCGAAGAAGTTGTCTTTTCGCAGCATCCCTCCTTGCGTCACATCAAGCGAATGATTGTGGGCCAGCCCGTAGGGGAAGAGTCTGGAGCTCCTGCCCTCGTGGCCGCGCTCTCCGGATCCGGATCGGCGCTCTTCGGTCTCTTCCGCTCCGCGGACGATGCCCGCCGAGCTCAACAGCGTGTCCAGAACGCCGGCACCGTGGCCCTCCTCACAGAGACCTTGCCCCGTGGCCCGTACTGGGAAACAATGGTCGCTGGGAATGATCTCTGACCCTCTGCACACCGCCGCCAACACAACAGCCGGCCGCGGACACAGGGGCAAAGAGTCAACTCGCTGGGCGATCGACTAATGGTAGGTCAAGTGCCTTTGACGCACTTTGTCTAGGTTCGAATCCTAGTCGCCCAACCACCTCGTCGATCCCGCCCGGCCTGCGCATCGCAGGGCAGCAACACCGCCAGGGCGCTTCGTACCCTCCCTGGGGCGAGCCGGAGCCAGGAACATGGCCCCGCTCGGAACCACCCGGCCGCCGCGGAAACAGCGCGGCCCCGAGATGAGGATCGAAAGAACAGCGCCGCGTCGTACCGTAGTTTGCCGAAGATATTCGCAACAAGGATTTCCCAGCAACACCGCAACCGGGATCGCAACAAGGCCCGGGGACGACCCAACGCAGCAGAAGAAACTCATTCAAGGTCAACCAACCTGGAGCGTTTCAACATGGCCCAACCAGACATGACTGCCGTTCTTTCCCCCACGGAGCTCGACGCCCAAAGCTCCTCCCGAACCGACCGAACCGACCAGACCAACCAGACCGACCCTGCCGCGCTTGACCCGGCCCGAGATCACCCCCCGTCGCCAGCCGCGGTGGGTGATGGTGGCCAGCCCGCCGGCGGCCAAATGCCCGGCAGCCAGATGCCCGGCGGCCAGGCTCCCGGCCTCCTTCCCTCGCTTCAGGCCAGTGCGCCCGTCGTCCAGGCCAAAGCCGCTCCCAAGCGTGCCACGCGCCTTTCCGAAGACCGCCGCTTCAAGATCTTCTCCGGCACCGCCAACCGGCCTCTCGCCGAAGAGATCTGCCGCTTCCTCGGCGTCCCGCTCGGCGAAACCCGCCTCCAGCGCTTCTCCGACGGCGAAGTGCACTTCCAGCTGCTCGAAAACGTTCGCGGCGCCGACGTCTTCCTCGTGCAGCCCACCTCTTTCCCCGTCGACCAGAACCTCCTTGAACTCCTGATCATGATGGACGCGCTCAAGCGTGCCTCCGCCGGCCGCATCACCGTCGTCGTCCCCTACTACGGCTACGCCCGACAGGACAGGAAAGACCGACCCCGCGTCGCCATCACCTCGAAGCTCGTGGCCGACCTCCTCATCACCGCCGGCGCCAACCGCGCCCTCCTGGTCGACCTCCACGCCGCCCAGATCCAGGGCTTCTTCAATATTCCCGTCGATCACCTCTTCGCCTCGCCCGTCCTTGTCGGCTACTTCCGCGACCTTAACCTGCCCAACCTCACCGTCGTCTCCCCCGACGCCGGCGGCGTCGAGCGCGCCCGCTTCTTCGCCAAAAAGCTCGACGTCCCGCTCGCCATCGTCGACAAGCGCCGCACCGACATCAACGTCACCGAAGTCATGAACGTCATCGGCGACGTTCGCGGTCGCACCTGCCTTATCCTCGACGACATCATCGACACCGCCGGCACCTTGGTCAAGACCGCCGACGCTCTGCTCGATCAAGGCGCCGAAAAGGTCTACGCCTGCGCCTCGCACGCCGTTCTCTCCGGCCCCGCCGTTGAGCGCATCCGCGACTCGCGCATCACCGAGGTCGTCGTCACCAACACCATTCCGCTCCGCCCCGAAGCGGAGGGCCTCGAGAAAATTCGCGTCCTCTCGGTCGCCGGTCTCCTTGGCCGCGCCATCGAGAGCATCCACATGGAAACCTCCATCTCCATGCTGTTCAACTAACCTCAACCGCACAAAGGGAGCGGGCTTGCGCCCGTGCCCGAAAGGAAACCCACTCATGGCAGCCCCCATCGACGCCGTCGTCGCCACACCCCGATCCGGCACCTTCAACAAGAACCACGCCCGTCGCGTCCGCGTCTCCGGCCTCATCCCCGCCGTCGTCTACGGAGCCGGCGAGCCCGCCGTCGCCGTCACCGTCGACCCCAAGATCATCACCCGCATCCTCCATTCCGAGTCCGGCCACAACACCATCTTCGATCTCCAGATCGAAGGCGCCGGCGGCGGCAAAGCCATGATCGTCGACTGGCAGAACGAGCCCATCAAGGGCAAGCTCCTCCACATCGACTTCAAGCGCATCGCCATGGATCGCGCCATCCGCGTCTCCGTCCCCATCCAGCTCACCGGCGTTCCCGTCGGCGTCAAAACCCAGGGCGGCGTCCTCGAGCACATCCTCCGCGAAGTCGAAATCGAGTGCCTCCCGGGCAACATCCCCGACCACCTCGACGTCGACGTCTCCGCCCTCGAACTCAACGGCTCCATCCACGTCTCCGATCTCGCCCATGGCAAAGACATCAAGTTCCTGGTCGCCGACGACACCACCGTCGCCAACGTCGTCACCGTCAAGGAAGAAGAAGCCGCTGCTGCGGACGTCGCCGCACCCGCAGGCGCAGAGCCTGTCGTCGCCAAGAAAGGCAAAGGCGAAACCGATGCTCCTGCCGCCGCTGCCGACACCAAGGCCGGCAAAAAGTAACCAGGAGGACTTCGCGGCGTGAAACTCGTGGTCGGCCTGGGCAACCCAGGCATCGAATACCAGTTCACGCCGCACAACGCCGGCTTCCTTGCCATCGATCGCATCGCCCAAACTTGCGGTGCCACGATGTCAAATCGCCGGGGCCGAGCCCTCACCGCTCGGGTCACGCTTCGAGGACACGACGTCCTCCTCGCCAAACCCGAGACCTTTATGAACCTCAGCGGCCTGTCAGTCGCCGCCCTGGTCCGGGAGCTCGGCATCACCCTCCCCTCGGCCGACCTGCTCGTGCTCTACGACGAGCTGGCCTTTCCGCTCGGGGAGCTCCGCATCCGCGAACGCGGATCCGCCAACGGGCACAACGGAGTGAAGTCCATCTCCTCCGCTCTCGCCTCCGAGGAATGGCTCCGCATCCGCATCGGCATCGGCAAGCCCGCCCTCGCCGACGGCCGCGAAATCAAGGCGGGAGGCCAGGACTACCTCCTCTCGCCCATGCGCAAATCCGAGCTCGCGGTCCTCGACCCCGTACTCGACCGCGCACAACACGCCGTCGAGGCCATCTTCACCGATGGCATCGCGGCCGCCATGAACCAGTTCAACCGCCGCGAACCCTGACGGCGCGACCAGACTTCACCGCACCACTCCATACCGCGCTCGCAATCCACACGCGAGCTCGGTGCGAAGCAGAACTTCGCAGAAAGCAGGACCCCGCAGATGAATCGCACCTACGAAGTCATGTTTATCGTCCGCCCCGACGTCGAAGAGGCTGACCTCGACAAGCTCGTCGAAGGCTTCACCACCATCATCACCAACGGTGGCGGCGAAGTCACCGCCGTCGAAAAGATGGGCCGCCGCCGCCTCGCCTATACCGTCAAAAAGTTCAACGACGGCTTCTACGTCCTCCTTACCGTCGCCGCCGCCGGTTCGCTCGTCACCGAAATCGAGCGCCGCCTCCGCGTCTCCGAACCCGTCATCAAGTTCATCACCGTCCGCACCGACGAAGAAGACAAGCGCCTCGCCAAGGTCAAGGCCATCCGCGACACCAAGGTCAAGCGCTCCGCCCAGCCGCAGGCCAGCCCCGAAGCGTCTGCCTCGGCCACCCCCGCCGCTGAAACCCCGGTAGCCCCTGCCGCCGAAGCACCGGCCGCCACCACGGCCGAAGCTCCCGCCGTCGCTGAGACCCCCGCCGAAACCCCGGCCGAGGCCATCCCCGCCGCCGTCTAGCTCGGATCAGCTTCTTCACGCACGTCATCCTGAGCGAAGCGAAGGATCCCCGTATTTGCCTTTGTTGTTGCTCGTTTTGTTATCGCCGGAAACGCATCCCGCCCGGCAACACCCAACAGCCGTAGCCGCCTCCGTCCTCCCACCAGAGGACGTCCAGAGCCTCCCTCGCGAGCCTGGGGCCGCGACCGGCACCAACCCTCAGGAACCCCTGAAAGGATCCATCGCAATGGCTGACGAAACCAACAGCACCCCAGCAGCACCCGACCAGTCTGGCGGCCAGACCTCCGCCCCCGCAGCCCCCGCGACCGGAGGCGGCTCCCACTCCGGCCGTCCCCCCGGACCCGGCGGTCCCCGTCCCCCCCGCCCCGCGGGCGGTCCCGGCGGCGGTCCCGGCGGTCGCAAGTTCTTCCGCCGCAAGAAAGTCTGCAAGTTCTGCACGGAAAAAATCGACGCCATCCCCTACCGCGACGTCCGCCTCCTTCAGGGCTTCATCGCCGAACGCGGCAAAATCATCCCGCGCCGCCTCTCCGGCGTCTGCACCCGCCATCAGCGCAAGCTCTCGAACGCCATCAAGCAGTCGCGCAACATCGCCCTTCTGCCGTTCGCCGCCCGTTTCTAGTCGGACCCGCTAACCGGACCCGCTAACCCATCCCGCGCCGCGGCTCGCTCGTCCCAGGGGCCGCCCCCGCAGAAAAGGACCCACCCATGGAAGTCATCCTCAAAGAAGACGTCAACAAGCTCGGCAATCGCGGCGATGTTATCAAGGTCGCCGACGGCTACGGCCGCAATTACCTCCTTCCCGGCAAGCTCGCCATCGAAGCCACTGCCGCCAACAAGGCCGTCATCGAGCAGATGAAGGGCTCCGCCCAGCGCAAATCCGCCAAGGAGAAGTCCGAAGCTGAAGGCATCGCCACCCGCATCTCGCAGGTCGAACTCACCTTCGAGCGCAAGGTCGGCGAGAACGATCACCTCTTCGGCTCCGTCACCTCCGGCGACATAGCCCACGAGCTCGAGGGGCAGGGCTACACCATCGACCGCCGCAAGATCGCCCTCGAAGATCCCCTCAAGCAGCTCGGCGAGTTCCACGTCCCCGTCAAGCTCCACCGCGACGTCACCGCCCACGTCAAGGTCACCATCAAAAGCGACCAGCCCGACACCGAACCCGCCACCGTCTAAACCACCCGCACCGTTCGAGGCGCATCGCCGCTCAAACCATCGAGCGCGATGCGCTTTTCCATTTCGCCCTGCTGTTATCTTTGCCCTTCTTGCTGTCATTCCCGCAGGGAATCTGCTTCTGCCGCGCCATGCCCTGAAGCAAGAGAGTGGATCGCCTAAACTTCCCTTGACTGACAAAATGAGATATGACTCGGTATATCTCTCAGAGGTGCGGAGATGTCACCACGAGAAAAGGCGAAGGTCTTTATGAGCGGAAGAAGCCAAGCTGTGCGTGACCTCAACGGCGATGTGATCCTTTCGCAAAATCCTCCAACATTGAAGGAGATCTTTGCCCCGCTCGACCAGCTCGATACCCCCGACGATTTTCTCTCCCCCGCCGAACGCGCCCACGCCCAGGCCGTCCAAGAAAGACCCGATCTGTAACGTCTACCTACATGCTCGACACGAACCACGAATAGAGGGCCGAAGGCCTAGGTACGCGGATAGTTAAGAATCCTGAGCGCTGAAGACGCGATCCATAAATCGACCAACTCCATCCTAAGAGGCTGCTTCAGCCTAGCTGTCCCAGAGTTCTCTAAATGTCGCTGGTATGACGTAGATTGTTATCACCCCAGGTTCTGGTGACTGTGTCTTGGAACTGCAAAGGTTCGGAGCCACGATCCCCTCAGACAAAATCTGATCGACAGCATAGACCTCTGTTCCAGCAAGGGTCCTTCCAGCAAAATCAAAGACTGGAAATTGGGCACTCCCTTCCGCGTAGCGACAGTCACGGTGTATGAAGTCGACCCAAACTCGAATCTCTCTTGGGTTTGCACCAGACACGTCGACGCGGGCGTCGCCCCATAACTTCGTTCGTCGATACGACTCCATGAAGCGTGCAGGATCTGTTTTCCCCACGAAAACGTAAGGCGACGCTAACCAGATTGGCAGGCCTGTTTTGCCATTCCTAATCTTGACCACAATCTGCTGATGTGAGAGCGACGCCGGCGCAGAAGACGGTTCCGATAACAGCCGAGACGGTCTGAAGATGTCGGCCGCAAGCACCTGATAGGAGAAAACGGCACACGCGAGAGCTGCTCGGAGTATCATCCGAAAGTCTACAACACCTCTACCGCCAGCTCCCCCACTCCACCAGCGGCAGCAAACTCGAATAATCATCCGTCCACATCCGCACCTTTCTCCCCTCTGGCAGCCGCTCCGCCACCCCTCCATCTCCGCCCGCGCAAACACCCCCGCATCCCCCGCCAGCAGCACCCACCGAGCCTTGTACTCCCCCCGCGCATCATCGCTCGCCGACACCACCTCCCGCGCCTCCATCCCCTCCGCCCGAGCCACCTCCCGCAACACCGGCTCCAAATCCAGATACTGATTCGACACATGAAACGCAATCACCCCACCCGGCGCTAAATGCCGCCGGTACAGCTCCACCGCCTCCCGCGTCAGCAGATGCACCGGAATCGCATCCCCTGAAAATGCATCGACCGCCAGCACATCGAACCCCTGCGGCCCCTCTCCGGCCAGAGACACCCGCGCATCTCCCTCCACCACCTCCACCCGAGCCCCCGAGTCTCGCTCGTACGTAAACAGCTCCCGCGCCACCCGCGTCACCAGCGGATTGATCTCATAGAACCGGAACGCATCTCCCGCCCGCCCATACGCCGCCAGAGTCCCCGCCCCCAGACCCACCACCCCCACCCGCTTCGCCCGCCCGGCACAACACCCCCGCAGCAACCGCCCCACCCCAGAGTCCTCCGCATAGTAGGTCATCGGCACCGTCCGCCAATCGCCCCCAAACCACTGCATCCCATGCTCAATCTGCCCATTCAGCAGCAGCCGCGACACCCCCGCCACCGGCGGCACATTGCTCTGCCGCACCCGCAACGCCCCATAAAAGTTCCGCAGTTCCACCACCGACCCCTTCGCGTACCCCCGCTCCAACAACACCACCAGCGCCAAACTCCCCGCCGTACTCACCGTCCACAGCATCCGCGGCCCCCACCCCTCCTCCCACGTCACGGACAGCGCCATCGCCGCCGTCGCCGCAAACACCAGCGCCAAATCGTAGTTCGCCCGAAACAGCAGCGGACTCAGCACCCCCACACAAAACGTCCCCAGGGCCCCACCCCCCGCCAGCAGCAGATAAAATTCCGTAGCCGCCCGCGATCCCAGCCCACCCTTCGCCATCGGCCGCAGCCGATACACCTCCGCATGACAAAACCAGCAAGCCACCCCCATCTCCAGGAGAAAAAAACCAATCCCCAGCGCGATCGGCAACGAGACATCCGTCTTCGACAGCAGATACCCCAGACTCGCCAGCATCACCACCATCAACCGCACCAGCACACTCCGCCGATACCACCCCGGAGCCTCAAACGCCACGACAAAGCTCAGCAGGTAAACCCCCAGCGGCAGCACCCACAGCATGGGAATCGCCGCCACGTTCTGCGTCAAATGCCCCGTCACCGCCCCCATCTGCGCCGAAGCCACCGCCCCCAGGCAAACCACCATCCCCCGCCATCGCCAAGTCCTCCTCGCGACATCCCTCCCACCCTCAACTTCTGCCATCCTTGGCGAATTCGAATTCGAATTCGAATTCGAAGCCGGAATCGAGCAAACCGCGTCGGTCCTTCTGAACGAAGCCGCAGCGACCGTCGACGTGCCTGTCCCGAGCCGGTCAAAGGAACCCGCGTCTGCTCCTGTCCAGGTCTTCGATAGGTCGCTCGCTCCCACCGCCGCCAACTGCCAAACCAGCCACCCCATCAGCCCCGCATACCCCACAAACCCTGCCGCCCACCCCACCTCCTGCTGCCGCAGCGTCAACCACGGCTCCACGGCCGTCGGATACAACCCCAACCCCAGCAACGACCCCACATTGGACAACCCAAACATCCAATACGGCACCGCCCCCTCTCCCGAGCCGCCCTCCCCTCCCAGCGGAGCAGTCGCCCCATCGCCTCCGGAACCCGCCACCGCCCGCCGCCCCCACAGCCCCTGCACCAGCGGACTCGTCGCACTCAACAAGAAGAACGGCACCCCCACCCCACACCCCAGCAACACCGGGACCGCCCAAGCCGGATGCCGCCCCGCCCACCCCGCCATCCCAGCCCCCCACCGCGAAAACCCCCAAGCCGCCACCCCCAATCCCAACACCCCACACCCCAGCAAACCCGCATGCACCCGCCCCACCATCCCACCCGCTCGCCCAACCATCCAGTGCGCATACCCATACCCCAGCAGCAACACCATCTGAAAAAAGAACAAACACGCCAACCAAACCCCACTCGCCCCACCCAACACCGGCAACAACACCTTTGCCGCCATCGGCTCCACCGCAAACAGCAGAAACGCCCCCCAAAACACCACTGCACCCGCCATCAATTGCAACCCAGGTCCCATGCCCCACTCCCTCCCCCACGCGCCCCAGTCTACCGCCCGTTCGCATCGACTGGCTCCAGCTCAAGGCCCTGAATCGAGACTCCCGGGTCTCGGCCAACACTCCCGCCTCACCCCGCAAAACCAACTATAATAAGCACTAACCACCATGCCCGACGATCAGAACAACCTACCCCTCGGCGACGACGCCACCCCTCCCTCCCCCCAGGACGCCTCCTCCAACAACCCGCCCCCCGCCGGCGATCCCCCCGACGCCCCCACCTCCCGCGGCCCCGGCGCCCTCAATCTCATCCCCATCAATATCGAAGACGAGATGCGCCGCTCGTACCTCGACTATTCCATGTCCGTCATCATCGGTCGCGCCCTCCCCGACGTCCGCGACGGCCTCAAGCCCGTCCACCGACGCATCCTCTACGGCATGCAGGAGATGGGCCTCCAGTTCAACAAAAAGTACACCAAGTCCGCCAAGGTCGTCGGCCACGTCATGGGCAACTACCACCCCCATGGCGACTCCGCCATCTACGACACCATGGTCCGCCTCGCGCAGGACTTCTCCCAGCGCTACCCCATGGTCGATGGCCAGGGCAACTTCGGCTCCGTCGACGGCGACCCACCCGCCGCCATGCGCTACA
>CAXTEU010000005.1:0-52498 GCA_964243475.1 uncultured Acidobacteriaceae bacterium
CCGCAGGGAACCTGCTTCTGCCTTGCTTTGCTCCTGCCCTTGCCGTCGCCTTTCTTGTTGTCATTCCCGCAGGGAACCTGCTTCTGCCTTGCCTACCCTGCCTCTCTGCTGTCAATCCCCACCCACCCACAAGCTCAGTCGCTACAACAACTTACCCGTGGCGCATCAACCCACAACCAACCCCTATACTGAGGTAGAGGACTGCCCCGAACCAATCCGGCACCAAAGACCGCCGCCACGCCGTAAGTCATTGATCCCAGAGATTTTGCGTCGAACTTCTTTGAAATCAAGAACATACATCCGCCCGTCTCTCGTAATACGCTCATTCCCGAGAGGTTAGTCCTGAAAATATCCCACCCCCAGGGGCAGGGGGTCACACCCACACCACCCATGCTCATCGACTCCCACTGCCACCTCGATCACTACACCGAAGACCTCCCCGAAGTCCTCGCCCGAGCCCGCGCTGCGCACCTCGCCGTCCTCCTCGCCATCGGCATCGGCGACGGCCCCGCCACCATGCACCGAGCCCTCGACCTCGCCACCACCCACACCGCTCCCGCGCTCGCCATCTACGCCTCCGCCGGCATCCATCCCCAGGAGGCCGCCCAAGCCACCCCCGAAGCCCTCACTAGCCTCCGCGACCTCGCCAGCAACCCGCGAACGGTCGCCATCGGCGAGATCGGCCTCGATTTCTACCACGCCGACAACCCCGATCCCGAAACGCAGCACCAGGCCTTCATCGCCCAGATGGCAATCGCCGCCGAAGCCCGCAAACCCATCCTCATCCACCTCCGCACCTCCGATCTCGCCACCCCCGAAGCCAAGGCCCGCTTCGCCGGCCACGACGCCACCGAACACTTCTTCCGCCTCATCGAGCAACACTGGACCCCAACCGGCCTCCCCGGCGTCATGCACTGCTTCTCCGGCTCCCCCGCCGACGCCGAACGCGCCCTCGCGCTTGGCTTCTATCTCTCCTTCGCCGGAAACCTCACCTACCCACGCTCCACCGCCATCCGCGAAGCCGCCACCCTCGCCCCACTCGACCGCATCCTCGTCGAAACCGACGCCCCTTTCCTTGCCCCGATCCCGCACCGCGGGCGACCGAACGAGCCCGCCCTCATCACCCACACTGCGGCTCTCCTCGCCCAGCTCCGCAGCATCTCACCCGAAGAACTCGCCGCGGTCACCAGCCCGAACTTCCACGACCTCTTCCCAGCGACCCGATCGCTGGGGTAATCACAACGGCACACAGCCGAGAAGGAGTCCACGAACATGGCAGCCGATAACAGCTTCGACGTCGTCAGCAAAGTCGACATGCAAGAGGTCAAGAACGCCGTCGAGCAAGCGACCAAAGAGGTCAACGCCCGCTTCGACCTCAAGAACTCCAAATCCAAAATCGACATCGAAGGCACCGAAACCATCCAGCTCGCGAGCCAGGATGACTACACCCTCAAAGCCGTCATCGAGATCCTCTCGCAGAAGCTTGTCAAGCGCGGCGTGTCGCTCAAGAACCTCGAGTACGAGAAAATTGAACCAGCGTCGAATTCTTCCGTTCGTCAGAAGATCAAGCTCAAGCAAGGCATCGAGTCCGACTCCGCCAAGAAGATCACGGCCCTCGTCAAGGACTCCAAACTCAAGGCACAGGCCTCCATCCAGGGCGACACCGTCCGCATCGTCTCGAAAGACCGCGACGTCCTCCAGCAGGTCATGGCCAAGCTCCGCGCCGGAGACTTCGGCGTCGACCTCCAGTTCACCAACTTCCGTTCCAACTAGCTTCCCGCTTACGCCGCGGTTGCTGTCCCGCTGCAATCCAGCCCAGCAATTACCACGCGGCAGCGCACCATCGCTGCCGGCCAAACCCGACCTAAGCCGCGGCGGGCCGCCTGATACTCTCATTTACGAGTGAGCACGCTTTCCATCTCGACCGCCAAAGACGTCTTCGATCTCGTCCGCGATGACCTTGAGGCAATCGAACGGGAGTTCCGCTCGCAGTCCGCCTCGGAGGTCGAGGTTGTCACCGACATTGCTAACTACCTCATCGCCGGCGGCGGCAAGCGCATTCGCCCCATGCTCCTGCTCCTCTCGGCGAAGGCGCTTGGCTCAACCTCCCTCAGCCGCATCCGTCTCGGCGCCGTCGTCGAGATGCTCCACACCGCCACCCTCGTCCATGACGACATCATCGACGACGCCGCCACGCGCCGCGGCCGACCCTCCTCCAACACCACCTGGGGGAATCCGAAGTGCGTCCTCGCCGGCGACTGGCTCTACATGCAGGCCTTCTCTGCTGCGCTCAAAGAACGCAACTTCCACGTCCTCGACCTCCTTATCTCACTTACCCAGCAGATGGTCGAAGGCGAGCTCCTGCAGATGCAGAAGCTCGGCCACCTCATCAACGAGGAAGAATACTTCGACCTGATCTACCGCAAGACCGCCTACCTCTTCAAAGTCTCCATGCAGCTTGGCGCGGCCATCACGCCCGCGACCACCGAGCTCGAAAAGCAGCTCGGCGAGTACGGCCGCAATCTCGGCCTCGCCTTCCAAATTGTCGACGACGTCCTCGACCTCACGGCAGCCGAAGACATTCTCGGCAAACCCGTCGCCTCCGACCTTCGCGAGGGCAAAGCTACCCTCGCCGTCATCCACGCGCTTGAACGAGGAACCGGCGCCGACCGCGAAGCCATTCGCACCGTCCTCGCCGATCGTCACTTCGACCGCGTCCGCCACGCCGAAATTCTCGAGATTCTGGAGCGACACGGCTCGATCGCCTACGCCATGGACACCGCCTGCGCCTACGCCGAAGCCGCTCGCCTTTCGGTCGCAGACCTACCCGAATCCGGCGCCAAAAGCGCCCTTCTCTGGATGCCCGGCTTCGTCACCAGCCGCGACCGCTAGCGCACTCGCGCCCCAAACTACTCGCCGTCGCTCTCCGCATCCAGCTCCATCGGCGTCGCGCGAAGCCCGCTCGGCGTTTCCAGCAGCACCTGGATCCTGCCCTCCGCCACATCCAGCTCGTTTTTGCATGCGTTCGACAGCCGAACGCCGTCCTCAAACAGCCGCACGCTCTCGTCCAGCGTCAGCTCCCCGCGCTCCAGCCGATCCACCACCGCTTCCAGCTGCATCAGCTGCTCTTCAAAACTCGCCATGCAAACCCTAACCCTTTCCCGCGCTCCGGCGCGAGGCTATGCCTCAAGTCCCAGCACCAGCGCGGCCGCGGCGTATTTGCCAAACGGCGCGCTCACCTGCACTCCCTGCACATGCTCCCGCACATCGCGCAGCATCTCCTGCGCAATCCGGATGCCCTCAGCCCGCGCAGCGTCCGGTGTTCCCGCCGCGCCCATGCGCGCCAACACTTCCTCCGGCATACTCACCCGCAAATCCGTCTTCATGAACTGTGCATTCTTCACGCTGGTCAGCGGCCAGATGCCGGCAATCACCGGGATGCGAAATCCCTCAATGCGGCGGAGAAATTGCTCCAGCAAAGCCAGGTCAAACACCGGCTGCGTGATGCAGAACTCAGCCCCGGCCTCCACCTTGTGCGCAAATCGCCGGATCTCAGCATCGATGTCTGCAACGCCCGGATTGGCCGCAACCGACACCGTAAACCCCGCCGACACACCGATCGGATTTGCCCCGATATCAAGCCCGTGGTTCAGCCTCGCAACCACCCGCACCAGACCGATCGCATCGACGTCGAACACCGCCGTCGCATCCGGGTAGTTGCCCGTCTTCGGCGGGTCGCCCGTCAAACACAAGATGTTCTTGAGCCCGATCGACGACGCGCCGATCAGGTCACTCTGGATACTCAGAATGTTTCGGTCGCGGCACGTATAGTGCAGCACCGTCTCGATGCCGACCTTTTGCTGGATCTGCACGCACAGGCTCTGCGCACTCATGCGCGCACTCGCACGCGGACTGTCCGGGACGTTGATCGCATCGACACCGAGCCTATGGAGATAAGCCGCGCCGTCAATCTCGCGCGAGCAGTCGATACCCTTCGGTGGAACAATCTCCACCAGGTGGCAGAACTCCCCCCGCGCAATCATCGCCCCCAGGCGCGAGCGCTCGCTCATCGGCGCCGGCTCCACTCCGGCCTGCGCCGACGCCACACCGCCGCCAGAGCTCTCGACCACCTCAGCGCCCTCAGCCTGCGCCTCCATCGCCCGCAGCGATCCCCGGGTCGCCCGAATGTGCGCCGGCGTCGTTCCGCAGCAGCCCCCAATCAGCGTCGCTCCCGCCTTCACCAGCTTCCGGGCAAAGCTGGCCATGTATTCGGGCGAGTTCATGTAAATCGTGCGCCCGTCAACCGATCGCGGCGTGCCCTCATTCGGCATGGCCGCCAGCGGCAGCGACGTCGCTGACCGCATCTGTTCGATCGCGCGCAGCACCGCCACCGGACCCGCGCTGCAGTTGCACCCCACAGCACTCGCGCCCAACTCCGTCAGCCGCCGAGCTACCTCGTCCGGAGTTGCGCCGTCCCGACACACGCCATCGTCGTCGACCGATACCATCACCACCACCGGCAACTCCGGCGCTTCCGCCCGCGCGGCCAGCAAAGCCTGCTCCGCTTCAAGCAGCGTCGGCATCGTCTCCGCGATCAACAGATCCGCGCCCACACCCGGCCCACCTTTCCGCAACGCGCGCACCTGCTCCGCAAACGCCGCGCGCGCTTCGTCGAGCGACACCGTCCCGCCCATCGGCTCGAGCCGCACACCCAGCGGGCCAAGCGCTCCAGCCACAAACGCCGTCACAGCCTGCTTCTCGCGGATTTGCTCCACCGACTCGCGCGCCAGGCGCACACCCGCCTCATTGATCTCGGCCACCCGGTGCCGCAAACCGAAGTTCTCCAGCCGCGGCGCATTCGCCCCAAAGGTGTTGGTTTCGATCACTTCCGAGCCGGCCTGCAAATATTCCAGGTGCACCGAGCGCACCATCTCCGGCTGCGTCAGATTCAGCTCGTCGTAACAGCGGTTGATGAACACGCCGCGCGAGTAGAGCATCGTGCCCATCGCCCCATCGCACAAAACGGACCTGCCCGACACCAGCAGATCTGCTGCCGTCGCCTCTCCGCGTTGTGCCGTCGCTGCCGCCATGATCCTCCCACGTGAGTCCGCCTCCGAAGAGCGCGGGGAAGCTCTAAGCGTATCGTACGAGACGTTTCCGAGCGGCATGGCGCCGCCCATCGGGAAACCGCTCCAGTACATCCACGCCGGCCAAGCAACCGAGCCGTCGCGCACCGCTCCAGGCGCCCTGTTTTGCTATACTCGGGGCTGACACGGCGCCTTCCGGATCGGACCGGCGCGCCCTGTGCTCAGGCTGGAGTTGCCCCCGTTGAAAGTAAGTCGTCTGCGTCGCTCCCTGTTCGTTCGTCTCTCGCTGGTTCGCGTTCCGTCCTTCCCCGCACAGTGTCTCTTCGGTGTTCTTCTGGCCCTGGTCGCCTTCGGGCTCAGTTCCTGCGCCAAGAACTACTACTACTTCCCGGAGCACCCCTACGCCGGCCGGCCCGTTCCCCCCAGCCAGCTCGCCAGCCGTGTCATGGTCGCGGTCACGCAGGGGGGTGCCAGCGGCTCGCTGCAAATCCTCGACGGCTCGCGCGACATCCGCAGCAACATCGAGAACACCATCAAGAGCTTCGCCATCAGCGGCTTCAGTGCGCCCTACCCAAACCTCATCCTGAACTTCCCCGAGCAGATTCGCGGCTACGTGTACTCCCCCGCGACGCCGCCTTCCACCGCCGCCGGAAGTCTGACGGCCATCAACTACGGCACAGAAGCAAGCGCCGGAGCGTTGGGCACCACCTCGGCCCTCGCAACCTCCGTGGCCGTCACCGCCGACGCGCAGCGCGTCTACTCCACCCAGGAAGTCACCGGCCAGCTGGTCGTCTACGACACCACCACAGGCGTTCAGTACGCCCTCAACCTCCCCAACGTGTACAAGGTCGCCGTGAACCAGGGCGACACCGTCGCTCTGGCAATGGTGCGCAACTCCAATACCCTTTACCGCGTGGTCAAGCTGAACGCCAACGCACCGGAGCCGCCGGGCTTCGTCGATTGCCAGCCCTACGTTCTGCCCGTCTACTGCGTGGTTCCGGTTCCCGGATCCTATGACCGTCCCGTCGATGCCTACTTCTCGCTCGACGGCAACACCGCCTACGTCCTGAACTGCGGACCGGAGTGCGGCGGATCCACCGCCGGCCTGACCCTGCTGCAGGAAGGCCAACTCACCATCTACACAATCCCGACCTCCCTTCCTTATCCCTCGGCCGTCATCGGCGCCCTCGCCGTGCCGGGCGGTGTCACCACAGCACTCTCGGACGGCACCACCCTGTACGTCGCTGGCCAGCAGCTCCAGCCGGACGGCCTCTACGCTGGTGTGTTGTCGACCGTCAATCAGTCCACCAACACCGTCACCGGCGCTTACTCGATTTCAGATGGCTACCACAGCAAGCTGTTGTTTGCCGATGACAACACCCTGTGGATCGGCGCACAGCAGTGCTCGAATGGTGAGCGTGCCAAGCTGGGACAGAACTACAACTGCCTCACCCGCTTCGACACCTCGGCCCTGGCGGCACAGGTGGTTCCCGCCGCAACTCCCGGCGGAACCACGACCGTTCCCTTCCCGAACGAAAATAACGACCAGTACTACTACGGCAGCCTCACCGGACTCTGCTGGGTCCAGGGCCTGCACAAGGTCTACACCGCCTACGGTGGCCAGGTGCATGCCTTCAATACAGCCGATGGGTCGGAGATCAACAACTACTACATCACGGTTCAGGGCACCGCGCTCGACGTCGCGTTCATGGACGCGCTGACCAACTCAGCCGACTAGCCGTCATGCCAGCGTCCCCAACCGTCGAGATCCAGTCTGTCGACGTCCTGGCCATCGCGGCGCATCGGGATGACGTCGAGCAGACCTGTGGCGGAACGCTTCTGGTCCAGCAGGCGCTGGGCTGGCGCACCGCCATCCTGGACCTGACGCAGGGCGAGTCCGGCACCCGCGGAACAGCGGCGGAACGCGCTTCGGAAGCGGCCGAAGCCGCCCGCATCCTGCGCGTCACCCATCGCGAGGCGCTCGACCTGCCCGACGGCAACGTACAGAACACCTACGAGAACCGCCTCAAGATCGCGTCCGTCCTTCGTCGTCTCCGTCCACGCGTGGTTCTCCTGCCGTACTGGGGGGGCCGACATCCGGACCACTACACCTCGGCGACGCTCGGCTACGAGGCCTGCTTTCAGGCCGGCCTCTCCCGGCTCGCGGTTCCCGGCGGCCACGCACCGCACCGTCCCTACAAGATCCTCTACGCATCGCTCTACGCCGACGTCCGGCCCAGCTTCGTGGTCGACATCACACCGCACATCGAAACCCGGCTCCGGTCGCTGCTCGCCTACCGCAGCCAGTACGGCAACCAGACTACGGGCGCCGGTCTGTTTGTGCCCGAAGAAGACATTCGCGAGCGAACCTTCGCCACCGCGCGTCACTACGGCCTGCTCGCCGGCGTCCGCTATGCCGAACCCTTCGTGCAAAAAGAGGTCGGCCTGGTTGCCGACCTGGTCCACCTCCCGCCGCAGTCCATCTAGCAGCCCGCACTCTTTCGTCCACACCACTTTAGGATGGATTTTGCCGCGTGCTTCAGGCATGATCGTGCCGCGGTACAAAGAGGCGCGCGAATGTTCCGAGACTCCGGGAAAGTGATCCGTCGGCCAAACCACTTTCCCAAAATCGACGTACATCGTGCAGCAGCGTAAATACCTGGCAGCACATTCGGTCATTTGCAGTGTGAGAGGCTCTCGTGAATACAGCAAAGAATGGAAGTACGTTTGCACCTACCCGTCGAAGCTTTTTGGCCGGTGCCGGCGCAGTTAGCGCGGCCGCCCTGGCTTCGGGATGCAGCAGTAGCGTAACCCCTAACGCCGGTGGAACCAGTCCAGCGACTCCAACTGCTACACCGATCACCGACAATGACATCCTCAATTTCGCCCTCAACCTTGAGTATCTCGAGGCAGAGGTTTACCTCCGAGCCGCGACCGGCACCGGTGTCTCTGCCGCGGACGCAGGCAGCTCAAACGCAGGTGCCGTCACCGGAGGCACGCAGGTCAACTTCAGCGGCAACACCGTGCTGCAGGAGTTCTTCTACGAGATCGCGCAGGATGAGCTCAACCACATCCGGGCGCTTCGCGCCACCATCTCGGGCAACAGTGGAACTCCCATCGATCGGCCAATGATTGATCTGACCGCCGGCTTCACCGGCATCGCCACCGCCGCCGGCCTTCCGGCAACCTTCAACCCCTTTGGCGATGCCAACAGCATCGCGGTCGCCGCCTTCTCACTCATCGACGTCGGTCTGGCCGCCTACACCGGAGCCGCTCCGCTGCTGAGCAGCAGCCAGATTCTCAACGCCGCCGCCGGCATCCAGGCCGCCGAGGGCTACCACTCCGGGGCCATTCGCGCCTACATCTCCGGCATGGCCGCCAGCTCCGGCACCGCGACCTACCTCAACTATGCCAACCTGATCGCTGCTTTCCGTTCCACGTTGGACGACCAGAAGGACAGGTCCCTCAGCACCAGCACGGTCGTCTTCGCGGATCCAACAACCGCGATCGGCTGGGGCCACACCACCTCCGAGACCCTGCACCTCGTCTATGGCGCGGGCGGCGGAGCGGGTCTGGCCAAGGGCGGCTTCTTTCCCAACGGCCTCAACGGGACCATCTTCACAACCACAGCTTAAGGACACGGACCTCCATGGCAAACGCAGAGACACAGCAACTCGACTCCATCATCTCCAGCCGTCGCGCGCTTTTGACTCTCGGCGGCGCGGCTCTCGCAGGCCTGGCTTTCGCTCCCAAGGGGAACGCTCAGGCTGCCGGCGCAACCTTCACCGACAACGACATCCTCAACTTTGCTCTCAATCTTGAGTACCTCGAAGCTCAGTTCTATACCCTCGCCGCCTCCGGCCAAACGATCGACCAGCTCAATGTCGGCATCGGATCCGGCACAAATGCAGCAACCGGCGGCGTCCTCACCCCCATCACCAAGCCGGGCGGACCTGCCGCCTGCAAGGTGAACTTCCAGAACGCCGTTATCGGCGCCTATGCCGCGGAGATCGCCGACGAGGAGCGAAAACACGTCACCTTTCTCCGCAACGCTCTGAACACTAACGCAGTCGGCCAGCCGCAGCTGGACCTGTTCAACAGCTTCAACGCGCTGGGCCAGCTGCTCGGGCTTGCATCGTTCGATCCCTTCGCGAGCGACGTCAACTTCCTGCTCGGCTCGTACCTCTTCGAGGATGTCGGCGTCACCGCCTATCATGGTGCGGCGCCCCTCATCACCGACAAGGTCAACGTGCTTCCGGCGGCCGTAGGCATTCACGCGGTCGAGGCAAACCACTCCGGCATGGTCCGTATCACGCTGCTCGGCATCGATGCGGGAACAATTGTCGTTCCCGGGTATGCCGGAAACGTTGCTGGCTTGACCCTCAAACAGGTCACCACAGCAATTTCTGGGCTCCGCACACGATTCGCCCAGACCAACGCCGCCACCCCCATCACGGATGACTACGGTCTCACACCCGTCAACGTTCCCCTCAACACCAGCACGAACAGCACGATCATGACGGGCTCAACCAGCTACGCGGCCGGACAGATCTGCGACATCCCGTTGGTTCTGATCCCGGCCGTCACAGGTGTACCCGCGTCCGGCACCACCCCCGCAGTCACCGCGGTTGTCGGCAACGGCACCACCCCGGGGCTCGGATATGCACGCTCCACGGCGCAGGTCATCAACATCGTCACCGCTGGCGGGCCGACCAACACGACCACTCTGGTCACGACCGGCGGCTTCTTCCCCGCAGGCCTGAACGGTCTGTTTCAGACCGGCGTCCAACCCATCGCAGCGAGCTGACCGATCCCGCAGCAGCGGTCCAACCGTGCCCGCACTCACCAGCAAAGGCCCATGCGCAACCCGCGTGGGCCTTTGCTATCGACAGTAGCTCCAGAGCGCATCGCTTTCCGACTGGCCACTCGCCATCAGTCACTCCTAAGAGACTCCTGCTGAAAGGCGTCCTACCTGTCCCGCCGTCGCCGCTCCACAACGGATTCCACCGCAGTCCCGGCCTCGTTCACTTCCGGAGTCGCCTCCGCGGCAATCACGCGTTGATTTCCGCCGCGCTTGGCCTGGTAAAGCGCATCGTCACTCTGATCCATCAGGTTCTGCCACTTCCAGCCGTTTCTGTCGGAACAACTTACCCCAAAGCTGGCGCGGATCGTCACCGTCTCGTTGCGGTAGGGGATCGCCAGCGCGTCGATCTGTGACCGAAGCCGTTCGGCCACCGTGACGGCCTCCTTCACGTCCGTGTCCGGCAGCAGAATGCAGAACTCGTCGCCGCCCATGCGAGCCACAAAATCGCGATCCCGCACCGCTGCCTTCAGCGTTTCGGAGACGGCCTGCAGCACCACATCCCCACAGCTATGCCCAAGGCGGTCGTTCACACCCTTCATGCCGTCCAGGTCCATCATCACCACCGCCAGCCGGCCACGCAGCCGCATGCAGCGCAGCGTCTCCTTCACCGCGATCCGCTTGAAGGCCCACCGGTTCAACAGGCCGGTCAGCTCATCGATCTGCGCTCGCCATAGCAGCTCGATACGAAGCTTGGCGCTGGACAGAAACATAAACCCCAGAGCCGCCGCCCCATTGGCAAACAGGCATCCTGCCAGCCAGATCTTGTCCATGTCGGCCGTCGCCGTGCGGTATTGCCACGAGGCGTAGCGCAGCGTCACCGCGGCGCGCATCAGGTTCACCAACGAGTACGCGCATAGCGCGACCCCGGCGAACCGTCCCGCCGACTCAACCCCGTCTCCGGCAAACGAGAACAACGCCGAAGCGGTCAGCGCCGCCTGCACGCCGAGCACGGCGCTCACCAGAAACGTCAGAACGGGATGCCCCGGCGCAACCTCCATCACCACCACCGAACCGGCAAGAACCACCGCCAGCAGCACCAGGTGAAGTCGCCACAGCAGCCGGCTGCGGTCCAGAAGCTCCGTAAAGCTGCGATGCAGCATCACCGTTCCGGTCACAAACAGGACCCCGCTGGCGGCAAACGCGGCCGTCCCGTGCGGCACATCGCCGGCAAACACCAGCGCCATCATCGCCGCCGCCTGGCACAGGCTCGCGCCCGAAAACCAGTGCGCCGCCCGCGACTGGCCCAGCAGCCGGGCTTGCAAGATCATGAACGCCGCGTACAAAACAAACAAGAACACGTTCGCGACAGCAAGAGTCTGAGAATCCATTTGCATCCTGAAAAGCCGTCGAGCAAAGCGGTCTAGCCGGGCAGGGGTTTATGGTCCGCCTTGCGCGAAGCTCAGGAGGAAGACGGATGACGGACCGGAACGACGTTGACACGCTCTTCTTACGCTACCGCGAAACCAACGCACGGAGGCGCTCGGAGACGAACGAGGTCACCTCTCCAGTACAGTACACGGGCGGCCGCATCGGCAAAACAGCTTTTCCATGCAGCAGCCGCAGCGATACCTCCCGCCAGCGTGACGACGCCAGCAAGGCGCCCTCGGGAACCAGGACCGCATCGGCGCGGTCGAGGAAATAACGCGCCGAATCTTTGAAGTCGGCCACCCCCGGGTCCAGCACGGAAAAGAAGAGGTCCGGCCGCAGAAACCGAAGGATGCTGTTGGACTCCAGGATCGCGTTTTCGCTTTTCGCCAGCTCAGCCCGAACCCGCGGCATCGCCTCGGCCAGCATGCCCTGCCGTGCCCGCACCCACACCGACCGGCGCGCGCCCGCCGCCAGGTACCGCGAAGAGTCCGTCCCGCTGTCCACCCTGCGCTCCTCCGTTACCGCCACCAGGTGGTCGCCCGTGTCACAGTCACACGGCTTTCCGTCGGCAGAGCAGACCCCATGGCCAAACTGCGTAATCTTGAACGCGGTCCAGTCCATTTCCTGCGTCGCAGCAATGATCCCCGCGACAACGCTGGTTTTGCCGATATTCCGAGAATTCCCGCCAACAATGATGAGAGCCAAGGGTCTAATCCCCAAGATGCCGTTCCCTAAGAGAGATGCGCAAACCGCTCAGGATCGGCGCAACCGGGCTAGATCGCGCAGGTACTCGCGGATGGGACGGGCAGGAATCCCCCAGAAAACCTCACCCGGACCCCGGATCGTTTTGCCGGTCGGAACCCCACACTTCGCCCCAAGAATGACACCCTGGCCGATCGTGACATGCTCCGCGATCCCCACCTGCCCCGCGATCACGGCCTCGTCCTCAAGGATGCTGGAGCCGGAAATGCCGGTCTGCGCCGCGATGATCACGTTACGCCCAACGCGAACGTTGTGGCCGATGTGCACCAGATTATCCAGCTTGCTTCCACGCCCGATCCGGGTTTCCCCCAGCGCCCCGCGGTCCACCGTCGTATTGGCGCCGATCTCCACATCGTCTTCGATCACCAGCCGTCCCTGTTGCGGAAACGGAAGGTAGCCACCGCTCGCAGGATCGCGCACATACCCGAAACCGGTCGAGCCCAACACCGCGCCAGCCTGGACCAGAACCCGCGCGCCCAGCTCCGTGTGGGCGTACACCGTCACACGAGCGTCGAGCCTGCAGCCCTCCCCCAGCGTAACGTGATCGCCCAGCACAACGCCCGGCCCCACGCTGACCGAGGGTCCGAGCCGAACATGCTCCCCCAGAATCGCCGAGGGATGCACGCCGGTCGCGGCAGGGGGCGGGCCGATCAGGCGCGCCGCCTGCGCAAAGGCGAGCCTGGCGTCCTTCACCCACAGCAGCCGGTCGTCCGCCGCGGCCGAGCTCGGCAATGCGGCCTCGAGCGACGCGCTGGCCAGAATGCTTCCAGCCCCCGAGTCCAGCGCCTGCGCCAGGCTTCGCCCGTCGGTGGCAAACACCAGCGCTCCGCCATCGGCCGCCTCGATGCCGGACACACGCATCACCGAGCGCGAGACACCGGCGCCGGACGCCCCAACATGCGCCGCAATCTGCTCGGTCGTCACCATCAATACACCCCCGGTTCGCCGGCCGGGCGAGTCTTCCACCGCCGGTGCAGCCACAGCCACTGATCAGGATATCTGCGCACATAGCCTTCCAGCACCTCGTTGAAGAGCGCCGTGTTGGCCAGGGTGTCGGCCTCCGTGTCGTCGGTCCGCTGCAAGCGGAGCTCCTCGCCGAAGTGCAGCACATACCGCCCTTCCGCCGCCTTCCACAGCAGAAATCCGGGCAGCACCGCCGCGTCCGTCTTCCGCGCAATGCGCGCCAACCCCCCGGCCGTGCACGCAAGCAGTCCAAAAAACGGAACAAACACTCCCTGCGGCGGCGTTATGTTCGTGTCCATCAGGATCCCCACCGTCTCCCCGGACCGCATCGCGTCCAGCAAACCTCGGGCAAAATCGTCCTTGGGGATCACGCGATTCCCATGGAGGCAGCGGATGCGATTCACCAGGTTGTCGACCAGCGGGTTATCGAGCCGGCGAATCACCATGCCCATCGGATATCCCATCAGCGAATGGAAGAAGCTCGAAAGCTCCCACGCCCCAAGATGCCCCGTCAAAATCAGCGCGCCGCGTCCCTTTTGCTTAGCGGCCAGCAGGTGCTCGAGTCCCTCGTACCGGATGAAGCTGCTGGCTGACTCGCGCGTATAGCGCTTCATCAGGCAAAACTCAGCCAGTAGATATCCCAGGTTCCGGTACTCGCCCCGCAGGATCGCCTCGCGTTCCTCCTCCGTCCGCTCCGGAAACGCCAGCAGCAGGTTGCGCTTGCCCACCGTCCGAAGTCGCGAAAGCGTGATGTACGCCAGCCCAGCAATCCCGCCGCCCACCGCCCTCGCCAACCTCCGCGGCAGGGCGCCCAGAAGGTGAACCAGAAGCCACACAAACAGGAACTCCGCCCCGTGCCGAAGCGACACGGGGCGGAGGTCCCGAAGCGTACCTGCCGATGACAGCTCCAAACTGCTGATTCTAGCAGTGGACCGGAGAGGCCAACCACCGGATCACCCAGGTCTACTGGTCGCCCTTCGCTTCCACGAAGTACTTGGCAACGCTCTTCACGAACGGCTGTGCATCATCGGGCGTCGGCTGGTTCCCTTTCAGCACCTGGTCGAACGGAACATCCGCCCCATAAAAAGCACGCGTCGCGTCCTGGTTCTGCGACAGCACCGAACCCGTCAGATCCAACCCGGCAAACAGGCCCTTGCTCCGGGAATACGTCAGAAACTCAGCATTCAGCTTCCAATCCGTTCCAGCCTGCGCATTCCGACCCACCGGACCCGCAGACGCAGCCGCATCCGCGCCGATCTTGAACTTGTTCTTCAGCATGTCCTGCAGCCCGTGCTGGTTCATCGCCAGCAGGATCAGGTCCGTTGCCTGCCCGCCAATCTGAAACCCGAAGCTGCCGCCCTCCAGCTTGACAAACACCGGCGCACTCCATCCGTTCGGCGTCCGGCACGTCCCAACTCCCTGGCCATACTCTCCACCCACCACAAACGCCGCTTTCTTATAGCTGGGCACGATCACCACGCACGAAGCGCCCGCCAGTATGGATTGCGGAATCCCCTTATCCGGGGTCGCCATGATGGCATCCAGCACTGTCTCGGCGGAAGTAAGTCGATCCACGTCCTTGGAGTGGTCGCTATCCGCGGCATAGCTGGGCAGGGCGCCGGCCAGGCAGGCCAGGCCGCACAGGGTTGCAATAAGCTTCTTCATTGTCAAATCTCCGATCGGCTAGCGCGGCGGTACCCCAATCGAGATCCAGGTCGAGGCGCATCGCGCATGCCAATCATCCGACGGGCGAATCGGTGCTGCCGTTGCTTCCAGTGTGCCCCGGAAAATAAAAAATAGGGGCCGAGATGCTGCTCCGGTCGCCCGGCGCAATCTCTACGGCCCCTCTCCCAGGTCTGTGTTGCTGTTACGAGAGTGCTCCACTTTGACGTTACTTACAACGTTACGGAGGTGTATAGACTTTCGTTCCGGCTCCAAACCGTCCAGCCGGCCAGCTACTCGTCCGCGCGCAACAACTTACGACTCAGTGTCTGCACCGTCAGCGCAGTCCGGTTTGCCACACCAACCTTGCGCAGCAAACGCCCTACATGGGCCTTCACCGTCCCTTCATCGATGTGCAGCAGCTGCGCGATCTCACGATTCGAGTGTCCGGTCACAAGGAGCTGCAGCACCTCCGCTTCGCGCTGTGTAAAACTCGGCGTAGCCGGTGCGGCCGTCGGCTCCTGCTGCGCTCTGTCCAGCAACCGCGCCAGAACCTTCCGAGGCGCCCACACCGAGCCGTCCAGCACAATGTCGATCGCCATATGGATCTCGCTCTCACGCGCCGCATGGGTCAGATACCCCTTCGCCCCCGCGCCGATCACTCGCTCAATATAGGCAGGATCGTTCAGTAACCCGATCACCAGCAGGTTCAGTTTCGGACGGGAGCTGCGAAATGCCGCCAGCAATTCAAACAGGTGCTCCGTACCCGCCGCATCAATCACAATCAACGGAAATCGATGCGCCTGCAGCGCACCGGGGCCGGAAAGTGGAATCGCCTCCGCAAAGCCATGCGCCGCAAAGATCGCCTGCAGGCCAAGCAGCCGCAGCGGGTCCGTGCTGATAATGCCGACACACCGGAGATCGGTCCTCAGCATCGCCTGCGCCCCTGGCTTTCCCTTTTTAAAACCTGAAGCCCGAGCCGTTTCGCCCGAGCTGACCCGCTTACAACTTCGGCAGAACGATCCCCTGCTGTTTCTGGTATTTGCCCCCGCGATCCGCATAACTCGTCTCACACGCCTCGTCCGACTGGAAGAACAGGATCTGGCAGAGCCCCTCGTTCGCATAAATCTTGGCCGGCAGAGGAGTCGTGTTCGAAATCTCCAGAGTCACGAAACCCTCCCATTCCGGTTCAAACGGAGTGACGTTCACGATAATGCCGCACCGCGCATAGGTCGACTTCCCCAGACAGATCGTCAACACATCGCGCGGGATCTTGAAATACTCAATCGACCGTGCCAGCGCAAAGGAATTCGGCGGCACAATCACGCTCGACGCCTGCACCGACACAAACGAGCGCTCATCGAAGTTCTTCGGGTCGATCACGGCGCTGTTCACATTGGTGAAGATCTTAAACTCGTCTGAAACCCGAAGATCATAGCCATAGGAGGAAAGACCGTACGAGATCACACCATCGCTTACCTGTTTTTCGCTGAAGGGCTGAATCATGCCCAGGTTCAGCGCCTGCTCCCGGATCCACCGGTCACTCTTGATTGACACGTGTTGTTTCCTCTCGAACTCGGGCGAGCGCTTGGAACCGCCGCGTCCACACCCTCAAGCTTATCGCGTCTCCCAACCGCAAAAATCGCTTTCCTCCCCAACCCCACGTTGACAAGCCGACGGGGACTTCCTACCATCACCCGTACCGAACCGAGAGGCTTCGAGTTTCGCACCGAGGATGTCCCCGCATGATCAAGCAAGGTCTCGTACAACGTGTGGTCGAGCGAACGGGCCTGCCGCGCAGCAAAGCGGAAGCTGCCGTGGACGCCATCTTCGACAGCATGAAGCAGTCCCTCGTCGAGGGCGACCGCATCGAGCTCCGCGGCTTCGGCGTCTTCACCGTCAAGCCCAGAAAAACCGGCATCGGCCGGAATCCCCGAACCGGCGCCGAGGTCTCCATCGCGCCCGGCAAGGCCGTCCGCTTCAAACCCGGAAAAGAGCTGCACCTGCTCAGCTAGCTCCCGCCACGCACCTACATCAGGTGCACCGCGTCCACGTCGATCACCAGGTTCTTGCGCGGGATCCCCTGCCCGTCCGCAAACGCCAGCATGCGCCGAAGCGCTGCCTGCAGCGTCTGCCGGCGCTCGGCCTTCAGCACAAAGTGGTACCGAAAAATGCGTTTCAGCCGAACAATCGGTGCCGCCGCCGGCCCCAGCACACGCAGCCCGGCCACGCCCGCCTCCTCAAACCAGCGCCCCATCTGACCGGACCACAGCAGCGCCTGCTCCATCTGCTCGCTCTGCACCACCACGTTCGCCAGCGAGGTGAACGGCGGGTAGTGCATCCATCGCCGGTACTGCAGCTCCTTCGCCACAAACCCCGGGTAGTCATGCGTCTGCGCGAACCGCACCGCATAGTGCTCCGGGTGGTACGTCTGCACCAGCACCCGCCCCGCCAGCTCGCCCCGTCCGGCACGCCCCGAAACCTGCGTCAGCAACTGGAACACGCGCTCCGCCGCCCGAAAGTCCGGCAACCCCAGCGCAAAGTCCGCCCCCACCACCCCCACCAGCGTGATCCCGTGAATGTCGTGCCCTTTCGCGATCATCTGCGTTCCCACCAGTAGATTGATCTCGCCCGAGTGCAGCCGCCCCAGCAGCCGCTCCATGTCTCCCCGAGTCCGCACCGTATCCCGATCCATCCGCCCAATCCGAGCTCCCGGAAAAATCTCCAGCAGCCGCTCCTCGCCCTGTTGCGATCCCGCTCCCAAAAAGTGCAGGTGCTCGCTTGCGCACTTCGGACACGTCTTCGGCACCGACCTCCGGAACCCGCAGTAGTGGCACTCCATCCGCTGCCCCGGCCGCACCTCCAGATCCTCCCGCGTTCCGCCGCCGTGCTTGTGGTACGTCAGAGCCACCGCGCAGTTCTCGCACTCCATCTTTTCCCCGCACGCCCGGCACAGCACCACGAAGCTGTAGCCCCGCCGATTCAGCAAGATAATCGCCTGCTCGCCGCGATCCAGCGTCGCCTGCGTCTGCTCGATCAGCTCCCTCGCAAAAATCTGCTCCGCCCCCGTCTCGCGAAACTCCTCCCGCATGTCCACTAAGTCCACTGCGGGCAAAGGCCGATCCGCCACCCGCTCCAGCATCTCCAACCGCCGGTACCGCCCGCGTTCCGCATTCTGCCAGCTCTCGAGCGAAGGCGTCGCCGACCCCAGCACCACCACCGCCCCGTTCAGCTTCGCCCGCATCACCGCCGTATCACGACCGTGGTACCGCGGCGTCTCCCCCTGTTTGTAACTCGCGTCGTGCTCCTCATCCACCAGGATCAGCCCCAGGTCCCGCACCGGCGCAAACACCGCGCTGCGCGTCCCCACCACCACCCGCGCCTCCCCCCGCCGTATCCGGTGCCACTGCTGCGTCCGTTCCGCTCCCGTCAGCGCGGAGTGCAACAGCGCCACCTCTTTCCCAAACGCCGCCACCACCTGACCAACCATCGCCGGCGTCAGCCCAATCTCCGGCACCAGCAGGATCGCGCCCCGACCCGCGGCCAGCACATCCCGCATCGCCGAAAGATAAACCGCTGTCTTCCCAGATCCCGTCACCCCATACAGCAGAAACGGCGCAAAACTCCTCTGCTCGATCGCCCCACGCAGCGCAGAAGCAGCAAGCGCCTGCGCCGCATTCAACGTGTGCGCAAACGCCTGCCCCGCCGACACCGCCCCAACCCCGCCGAGATCCACCGCCTGCTCCACCGCCTCCATCCGCACAAGCCCCCGCCGAACCAGCGTCAATACCGTCGTCGACGGCACACCCGCCTCAGCCAGCCGCCCCCGCAGCTCCCGCACCGGCATCCGCCCCCCCACCGCCGCCAACTCCGCCATCGCCGCCAGTTGGTTCTCATTCAGCCGCGGCAGTCGCGGCCCACCGTCCACACCTCCCCCAGCACCTCGCCCCTGAGACCCTTGCGCCGCCGCCCCCGACACCTCCGTCAGCACCGCGATTCGCTCCATCCGCCGCGCATCCCGTTCCTCCGCCACCGCCTCCCGCGTCAACCATCGCTTGCGCACCATCCCGTCCAGCAACGCCTTGTTCGCCCCCGTCGCCCCGCGCAACGCACTCGCCTTCACCGCGTCGCCCGCCTCCAGATAATTCAGCACAGCGTACTCGCGATTCTGCTCCTCCACCGACCTCCGCGACCTCCGCGACGACCCTTTCGCCGCCCCCTCATACAACACCGCCCGCCCTTGCTCCGCCAGGCCGTACACCGCATGCCGCCGCACCTCCGCCGACAACGGAAGCATCCCCCGCAGCACCTCCCCCACCGGCGCCACGTAGTACGCCGCAATCCACCCAGCCAGCTGAATGAGCTCCCCCGCCAGCAGCGGCTCCTCATCCAGCACCTGCTGCACCGCCTTCGCCTCAAACTCCACCGGCGCCCGATCATGCACCTCTACCACAACCCCCGAAAGACGCTGCCCCCCAAACGGAACCAGCACCCGAACCCCCACCCCAGGCACAGCCCTCCCCTCCCCAATCGCATACGTAAACGTGCGATCCAGAGGCACCGGCAAAGCCACCTCGCAAAACAACGGCATCTGTCTAGTGTAGGTCGTTCGTCGTTCCGCCTCCGACCGCCTCGCATCCAAAAAGCATCGGCCCCGACGGGGGAACCGCCGAGGCCGAAGGTTCCGCCAACCAGGCTAGAAGATGATCTTCGCACCCAGCTGCATATTGAACGGCTCACCGGCCCCAATGCCAGGGGCACCGTTATATCCACCGATCGTGCTGTTCAAAAAGAAGCCCGTCGGAATGGTGGCGGGGCCACTGGTCGAGGCCGCAGTCGAGGTCGTTGAACTCGGTGGAGCAAAGTTGTTCCGGTTGAACACGTTGAACATCTCCACCCGCAGCTGCAGGGTCGCTCGCTCTCTCACCCGGGTGTCCTTGAACACCGAAAGATCGACATCGGAGAACCCAGGTCCGTAGTACGCATTGCGGTGCGTTGTACCGAAGCTACCGGCAGCCGGATCCGCAAACGCCGTAGGATCCAACCACTGCGAGTTCGGATGCTGACCCTGATAGCCCTTGTTCACTGGCCCAATCTGGTCGGCACGGTCATTGCCTTCACCCGTTCCGCTGATATCGCCGGAAGCATGCACCGTAAACGGTTGGCCCCCATGGAAGCTCAGCAGCGAGTTCACCACCCATCCATTCGTCAGTGCACGAAAGTGCGTTGTCGAGCCTGGCACCGTGTAGGTGAGGAAGGAGGTAAAGGTGTTGCGCGTGTCAAAGTCCGAGTTGCCGTAGTCTCCCTTGAAGTCAAGATTGTTCTGCGGCAGCGCTCCGCGGTAGGCTGTCACCTCGTCCAGATTGTGGCTCCAGGTGTAAATCGTCTGTGCCGAAAGCCCGTGGAAGTTCTGCAGCCGCAGCTGCGTCTGCAGCGAGTTGTAGTTCGACGTCCCAATGCTCTCAAGCTGGTTGATGTTGGTGTAGTTCGGGTACACCGCATAGTACGGGCGTGTCGACTGCAGTGTTCCCTGGTTGATGTCCAGCAGGCTTAGCAGGTGACGACCTGCACTCCCGACGTACCCGATCTGCATGATCACGTTCGACGACAACGTGCGTTCAATATTCAACGAGTAGTTCTCGTTGTACGACGGCCGGAAGTTTGCGTCGACCGAGAAGATGCCGCATTGCACCGTACCCGTCTCGCCGTTGCACGGAGTCGTGGTGTCGCCAAAGATAGGTTGTCCGCCAACAATATTCGTCTTCCCAGCCTGCGAACCGTTAATCCCCAGAGCGCTGATTGTTGACACCGGGCTAGGTCCGATGGGGTTACCTTCAACCCCGTTTGGCGCCGCGTTGCCCGGGCGGTTGTCCAGGAACGGATTCAGGTTCGGACTGTCAAAGTACCAGCCGTACCCCGCCCGAATCACCGTCTTCGGATCCAGCGCATAGCTCACGCCCACGCGCGGACTGAACGACTTCCAGTACTGCTGGAACAAAGACTTGATCTGCACTCCTTGGAGCGCCAGGCCGTCGCTGTTGATCAGCGCCTGACGGAACACAGACATGTCCTTGTTGCCGTTGTGCAGCGGTCCCGTGTAGTCGTAGCGAACTCCGTAGTTGATGTTCAGCTTCGAGCTCGCCTGCCAGGAATCGCCGGCGTTGGCAAAAAACGTATTCACGAACACCTGCCGCTCCGGATCACCGATCGTGATCGAAGCCGCGGAGGTCTCACCCGCCAGGAAGTCGGCCAGGGTGCCTGCATATCCGCTCCCCCCGACGCGAGTTCCGTCAAAGGTCAGCGAGCCCGTCGCGTGACGGTGATAAAACTCGTCAAGCTGCGCCTGTCGGTATTCCCCGCCAAACCGCATCTCGTGCTTGCCCTTTACCCACGACAACTGATCTGTAAGGTGGCCCGTAATGTCGTTACGACCCTCAGGGTTTGTCTCCCCGACCTGGTCAAAGTTCGTAATATTGATAAATGGCGCGTTGGTGTAGCTCGCTCCAGTGACCAAACCAAGACTCGCAACGTTGAAGTTAGAGTTGAAATCGTCAAACACCTGGTTGAAGTAGTTCACGCCCGCCAAAACCTGGTTGGTCATGTGCGAAGAGATCACGCGGTTGTAGAGGATCGCAATGTTCTGTACGTGGATCGGCGCCACTTCGTAGTAGCTCAACAGGTCCGAACCGGCAGGTGCGACCTGGTTGCCCTGGCCGACAAACCAGTGCACGCTCAGATTGTCCCTGTTCGTCATGTGCCAGTCCACTTTTCCTAGCCCGTTCCAGCTGTAGCCAAACTCCGGGTCGCTCGAATGGTAGTTGTTCGGCACTCCCACCGTGTCTTGGGCAAGCACGCTCGCGCCCCACAACGTGTTCAACACCGATTCCATGACCGGCTGAACGGGTACACCTTTCGCCAGAAGGATCGCCTTGGCCTGATTCTGCCAGCCGACGGATGGCTCCGTTACGTTGTTCGACTGCCCGATCACAAATCGCTGGTGCTCAAACGTCAAGAAACCAAATAGCCGGTCCTTAATAAAAGGACCTCCCACGGAGAAGCCGGTGTTGTAGTTCCGCACCTTCTGCTTGTTGTCGACCGACGTGTCGAAAGGGTTTTTCGCACCGAAAAGCTCGTTCCGGTTGAAGTAGTACGCCGTTCCATGCAGCGAGTTCGTCCCTGACTTCAGCGTCAGATTGATCGTGCCACCCGGATTTCGGCCACCCTCAGGTCCCGCCTGCGTCTGCGCCGAAAACTGGTCCACCGCGTCGATCGGCAGAATAATACCGGCAATCCCCGAAACACCACCCTGATTCACCGCCGGGATGTTGTGCCACAGATCGTTATTGTCGACACCGTCGATCTGCCAGTTCATCTGGTTGGCGCGCGTTCCGTTCATCGATCCATAGCCGCCGCCGGAGTACCCCGCATACCCCGGAGTCAGCTGAACCATCTGCGTAAAGTCGCGCCCATTCAAAGGCAGGTTTTCCACGATCTTTGCGTCCAGAACGGTGTTCTGGGTGACCGTCGTTGTATCCAACGCAACACCTGCGGCATTCACCTCGATCGTCTCCGCCGAAGACGACACGGCCAGCCTGACGGGAAGCGTGTAGATCACACCCGCAGACACGGCAACGTTGTCGACCTTCGACGTGGCGAATCCTGAGGAAGTGACCGTCACCGAATACGTGCCAAGCGGCAGATCTTGAAACAGAAACTCTCCCGCCGAAGAGCTCACGGTCGTCAGCGTCACATTCGTGCCCACATTCGTCGCCACCACGGTCGCGCCCGAAATCACCGCACCCGTATTGTCGGTCACAGTCCCATTAATACCGCCTCGGAACGTCTGGGCGACCAGTTGCGAAGCACCCGCAGCAAGAAACAATGCCGCGACAGTAAGGCCAAGCCAGCGCCGAAGACTAGGGACCATAGACAAACCCTCCGAAAGACACGTGTGGCGGCGCACGACGAGATCCGTCGACGCGTGCGGGAGCGCGACCTCGCGAAAGGAAATTGCACGAGGTCCGAAGAGAACGGGCCTAAAGCGAATCTTCCGATACGCAAAAACCGGCGCAAATTGAAAAGGTGAGCCCACCTTATACGCCCCGGTTTGTGAACGCAACAAAAAAAAGCGCGACCACGGCGGCGTGAACCATCACATCAGAGGTGCCGCTTTCCCGCCCGGCAGAAGTGTTGATGGGGTACAGCCGCCCCGGCGCGGCGAGCCTATACTTTCTATGCCGGTGGGGCGCGCCTTCCACAGCCCCCAGATCTCGCCCTGCTTCGCCGGAGCATCGAGGTGTCCCAATGCGACCCCAGCCCGCACGCCCCATCGTCAGCACCCTTGCTCTGCTCGCCGTCACCGCCCTCCGCGTCCACGCGCAACAGCCCGCCACCGGCACACCGGCGTACACCTCGTCCTCAGCCCAGCCGACCGACGCAACCGGCACAGCAACCACCCCCGAGCACGAAGCCGGCGAGTCCCTCGTGCGCATCGTTCGCCTCAGCCAGGCCAAGGGAACCGTGCAGATGGACCGCAACACCGGAAACGGCTTTGAGCCCACGTCGCCCAACATGCCCGTCGTTCAGGGCGTCCGGCTCCGCACCGGCGATGGCCTGGCCGAGGTGGAGTTCGAAGACAACAGCAGCCTTCGCCTCACCCCCGTCACGGAGGTCGACTTTCCCCAGCTAAAACTCCGCGCCGACGGAGAAAAAGTTTCCACCATCAACGTCGAGCGAGGCTCCGTTTACCTCAGCACGGACTCCACAACGCGCAGCGGACTCGCCGTCCAGTTCGCCGGGCACACCCTCACCCTCAGCCCGTCGGCCCACGTCCACCTCTTCGTCGGTCCGCCCGCCACCCGCCTCACCGTTCTCGCCGGCAGCGTCCAGGTCACCGGACCCGATGGAACCGCCGTCGCTGAAAAGAAACAGACCCTCACCTTCAGTGCCTCCGGCGCAACACCGCCGCAGATGGCCAAGGGCATCATCCGCGACGACTACGACGAGTGGGACAAAGATCAGGTCGGCTACCAGAAGCGCTATGCCCTGGCGAGCAGCTTCGGCGCCTCAACCTACGGCTACGGACTCGCCGACCTCAACTACTACGGCGCCTTCATCAACGCCGGCGGCGGCTGCGGACAAATGTGGCAGCCCTACCTCATCAGCGCAGGCTGGTCACCCTACTCGGCTGGCCTCTGGGCCTGGTATCCCGGCGCCGGCTACAGCTACGTCTCCATGTACCCGTGGGGCTGGACCCCCTTCCACTCCGGCGAGTGGGCCTTCTGCCAGGGCACCGGCTGGGGATGGCGCCCCACCGGCGGCTGGAACGGGCTGTCCAACCTCCGCAAGCTCCGCGTCACTGGGCCAACCGGCGTCAAGCCGCCCACACCGCCCTCTCCTCCCCGGCCGAGGCAGTCCACCCTCATCCTCGCCAGGGGCGGCGCTCCGTTGCCCCTTTCAGGCGTGCAGCCCACCGGCGAGTTCCGCTTCAACAACAATTCCGCCGGCCTCGGCGTCCCTCGCGGAGCGTTCCCGCACCTCGGCAAAATCTCAGCCAACGTTCAGCAGCACGGCACCGCAACCGCCGCCCTAAACTCCCACGTGACGGGCGCCGAAGTCGCCAGGGGCACACTCCCGGGCAGCAGTTCTGTCAACGCTGTCAGTCGAGCAAACGCAGGCGCCTCTTCTGGAGCAACGGCCTCGGCTGCCGGCCACGCCAGCGCACCCGCCGCACCCGCATCCTCGGCTTCCGGCGGATCGCACAAGTAGCGATCCGCTCGCCCGGCCGAGCATCTCCGGTACAGTAGGGGAAATGCTCCGGCCTACCGTCCGCTCCGTGTGGAAGCCCCGTCTCGCCGCGTCGGCCGTCCTTCTCCTTCTCGGCAGCATCGGCTGCCAGCAGCCACCCCCACCCACGCCGACCACATCTCCGCCCCGCGACCGCCCCACCGAGTCACGCCGCGAGCGCCCCACCGAGTCACGCCGCGACGAGCCCCGCGAATCACACCGTCCTCGCCGCGGCGGCGGTGGCGAAGACCGTAACCCCAACTTCGACTTCTACCTCCTGAACCTCTCTTGGTCGCCGGAGTTCTGCTACACCCACCCCGACGCCGCCGAGTGCACCCAGCACCGCGCCTTCACGCTTCATGGCCTGTGGCCGCAGCGCTTCGACGGCGGCTACCCCGAGCTCTGCTCCGATTCACCCGGTCCACAGAACCCAGCCGAGTTCCACGACCTCTACCCCGACGCCGGCCTGCTTCATCACGAGTGGCAAACCCACGGCACCTGCTCCGGTCTCGACCCCGAAACCTTCTTCCGCAACGCCCGCTCCGCCACCGGCTCCCTGCACATCCCGGCCCAGCTCACAAACCTCGATCACCAGATCTCCATGCCCCCGGACGCCATCCTCTCGCTCTTCCTCGAAAGCAACCCGTCCCTCCCCCGCGAAAGCCTCGCCGTCAGCTGCGGCAACAACTTCCTCACCGCGGTCGAAGTCTGTCTCGATAAACAACTGCACCCCATCGGCTGTAAATCGATTCGCTCCTGCCGCGCAAACACCGTCCGCATTCCGCCAGTCCACTAAGACAACGCCGCGGAACCCGCCTTGACCACGAATCCGTCTCCGGGTAGTAGGCTGGTCCAAACGCAAATAAAGCTCGCAAACATCACCGCGGCCCAACCGTCCGTGCCGGTCAGCCCATCTCCACCAGGATCACGCCCCTCCATGATCAAAGCTCCATCCCCGACCATCCCGTCTGAAGACTTCGGTGGCTCCACCAACATTCGCGCCATGTCCATCGCCACCCTGCTCTTCTTCATGTGGGGATTTCTCACCTGCCTCAACGACATCCTCATCCCGCACCTGAAATCCATCTTCGACCTGGACTACACCCAGGCCATGCTGGTTCAGTTCGCCTTCTTCTCCTCCTATTTCCTCTTCGCCGTGCCCGCGGGCAAGCTGGTGGAGTGGCGCGGCTACAAGCAAAGCATGGTCATCGGCCTCATCATCATGGCCGCCGGGGCCATGCTCTTTCTGCCCGCCGCCAGGTCCGCCCTGTTCTCCGTCTTTCTCGTGGCCCAGGTCATTCTCGCCGGCGGAATCACCTGCCTGCAGGTCGCCGCAAACCCCTACGTCGCCAACCTCGGTCCGCCGCAGACCGCCCCCAGTCGCCTCAACCTCGCACAGGCCTTCAACTCCCTCGGAACTACCATCGCGCCCTTCTTCGGCAGCGCCGTCATCCTCACCGCTGTTCCAGCCGCCGTCCAGAATCCCGCTTCCCTTCCTCCGAACTTGCTGCAGCACTACCACCTGCAGCAAGCCTCCTCGGTCCAGCTTCCCTACGTCGGTCTCGCCGCCGCCCTGCTTGTGCTCGCGCTCTTGTTCTCCCTCATCCGCATGCCGCACCTGTCCTTCACCCAGGACATCCGGCCCACCGACTTCGACACCACACCCACCTCCGACAGCATCTTCCGCCACCCGCAGCTGCTCTTCGGCGCCGTCGCCATCTTCGTCTACGTCGGCGCGGAGGTCTCGATCGGCTCCTTCCTCATCAACTATCTCAGCCTTCCCGAGATCGGCCACCTCCCGCAAAAGTCGGCCGCGCTCTACGTTTCCATGTACTGGGGCGGCGCCATGATCGGACGCTTCATCGGATCCGCTGTTCTCCAGCGCATGCGCCCCGGCTTCGCGCTCGGTGCCGCCGCCCTCATCGCCTGCTCCCTCGTGGCCACGTCCATCCTTTCGCTCGGACACCTCGCCATGTTCAGCATCATCGCCGTCGGCCTCTTCAACTCCATCATGTTCCCCACCATCTTCACGCTCGGCCTGGACGGCCTCGGCACCCTCACCAGCCGCGGATCCAGCCTCCTGGTCGCGTCGGTCGTCGGTGGCGCCCTCATCCCCCTCGCCCAGGGCCGCCTCGCCGACCGCATCGGCATCCAGCACGCTCTGCTCATCCCCGCCCTCTGCTACATCTACATCACCGTCTTCGGGCTGGGAACGCTGCGGCACTCCCCCGAGAACAGCCTCATCCCAACTCCCATCACCGACCCACTCTGACCCTGCACCCACGTAGGACAGAACCGCAACACCCCGGTCGGCTCCCTCCCACCGCTCCCCGTGTCAACCCCCAGCCGCTCCTAACTGCTTGGGAACAGACTGCTTGGCCATGGCGCACCCATTACCCCGGAAGCTCTACACTGGAAATGCGGGGGAAAACCAACAAACCTTGGATGCGTCACCGCAACGCACGCTAACCCGTTGATCCCAGGGATTTTGTACATAAGTTTTCTGGAATCTGTATGTTACCGTCGACACCTTTTCACAAGTGGTGGATGCGCAAGGACTTCCGCCCAAAGTACTGCGGGGGGGAGGGGAGGGGGAGGGAGTGGAGGGAGCAGGACCCGATCCCGACGTCCACCAGGTCAGCGGCTAAACCACCACCAACCCAGCGACAGCCTGCCCCACAAACTCCGTCACCGTCTGCGCCATAAAGTCCAGCATCGGCTCCGTCAGTCCCGGGTAAACGCCGATCCAGCACACGTTGTTCATCACAAAGTCGGTGTTCCGCATCTCGCCCACAACCCGATACTCCCATCCGGCATAGGCCGGCTGACGCAGCAGGTTCCCGGCAAACAGCAGCCGCGTTCCGATCTTCTTCGACTCCAAATGTCGCGTCATCTGGTCGCGGGTAAATGGAGCTCCCGGCTTCACGCCCAGCGTAAACCCGAACCAGCTCGGATCCGCGTTGGCGCCCGGTTCCGGCAACATCAGCCACTCCGTCAGCGGCTGAAGCTTCTGCTTCAGGTACGCGTAGTTCTGCCGCCGCCGCTCAATGAAGTGCGGCAGCTTGTCGATCTGGCTTACGCCCAGCGACGCCTGCATGTCGGTCGCCTTCAGGTTGTACCCAACGTGCGAGTACGTGTACTTGTGGTCGTACCCGCAAGGCAACTCGCCCAGCTGCCAATCGAACCGCTTTCCGCAGGTGTTGTCCACACCCGGCTCACACCAGCAGTCGCGACCCCAGTCGCGAAAGCTCTCGATCAGCACCTTCAGCGCAGGCTTGTCCGTCAGCACCGCTCCGCCCTCGCCCATCGTGATGTGGTGCGCCGGATAGAAGCTCACCGTGGCAATGTCGCCGAACGTTCCAACCTTCTGTCCGTTGAACGTCGCTCCCAAAGCATCGCAGCAGTCTTCTACCAGCCATAAGTTGTACTTCTTGCAGAACTCGCTCACCGCGCCAACGTTGAACACGTTGCCCAGCGTGTGCGCGATCATCACCGCTTTGGTCCGCTCGCTGCGCGCCTCTTCGAGCTTCGTGACGTCGATCTCGAAGGTCGGCAGAATCACGTCCACAAACACCGGGATCAGACGGTTCTGGAAGATTGGGTTCACCGTGGTCGGAAATCCCGCGGCCACCGTGATCACCTCATCGCCCGGCTTCAGCTGCCGCTCGCCCAGCTTCGGCGAGGTCAGCGCGCTCAGCGCCACCAGGTTCGCGCTCGATCCCGAGTTCACCAGGCTCGCCGATCGGAGACCGAAGAACCGGGCCAGCTTCCGCTCAAAGTCCTTCGCCCATCGACCCGTGGTAAACCACCCATCGAGCGCCGAGTCGACCACAGCACTCATGTCCGCCGCGTCGATCACCTTGCCCGAAACCGGGCAAGCCGAAGTCCCCGGAACGAACTCCCGCCGAGGAAACGCCTCTGCATGGAACTGGGCCGTAAGGTCGAGGATCTGCCGTCGAAGCTGCTCTGCACGCTCTGTCATATCCACTCCGAGGATACACAATCGGCCCCCTCGGCGAGGTGGCATACTGATACGGTTGCACCTGGCCGCAACGCGCGCGCACGCCGCGCTGCCGGACCGAAAAACCTCCCCTGTAAGGACGTGGAATGAAAGCCGTCATCCTCGCCGGCGGTCTCGGAACCCGTATCTCCGAAGAGACCTCCCTTCGCCCCAAGCCAATGGTCGAGATTGGCGGCCGTCCCATCCTTTGGCACATCCTCAAGCTCTACTCGCAGCACGGCATCAACGACTTCATCATCTGCTGCGGCTACAAGGGTTACGTCATCAAGGAGTACTTTGCCAACTACTTCCTCCACACCTCCGACGTGACCTTCGACATGAGCTCGAACCGGATGGAAGTGCACAACTCCATCGCCGAGCCCTGGCGCGTCACCCTCGTCGACACCGGCGACGCAACCGGCACCGGCGGACGTCTGCGCCGCGTTGCCAAATATCTCAACCCCGGCGAATCCTTCTGCATGACCTACGGCGACGGCGTCGCCGACGTCGACATTACCGCCTCCATCGCCTTCCACAAGCAGCACCACAAGCTCGTCACGCTCACCAGCGTGCAGCCAGTCGCCCGCTTCGGCGCCCTTGGTCTCAAGGACACCCAGATCTACTCCTTCCAGGAAAAGCCGCAGGACGAAGGCGGCTGGATCAACGGCGGCTTCTTCGTCCTTGAGCCCGGAGCCATCGACGCCGTCACCGACGATGGCCAGATGTTTGAACGCGAACCGATCGAAACCCTCGTCTCCGAAGGCGAGGTCCACGCCTTCTTCCACCACGGCTTTTGGCAGGCGATGGACACACTCCGCGACAAGCAGCACCTGGAGCAGCTGTGGAGCAACGGAAAAGCGCCATGGAAGACCTGGTAGCTACCCCCGCGAGCGCATCGCAAGGTGTGTGGCGAGGCAAGCGCGTCTTCCTCACCGGCCACACCGGCTTCAAGGGCGGCTGGCTTGCCCTGTGGCTCCACGCAATGGGAGCTGAAGTGGGCGGCTACTCCCTTGAGCCAGCAACCGATCCCAGCCTTTTCGCTGTCGCTCGCATCGGCTCCATCCTGACCGACATCCGTGGTGATATCCGCGATGGAAAGAGCCTGGATCGCGCCATGCACGACTTCGCTCCCGATGTGGTCTTCCACATGGCCGCCCAGCCCCTCGTGCGCCTGTCCTACTCCGATCCGATCGGCACCTACGAAACCAACGTTCTCGGCACAGCCCGCGTGCTTGACGCGGTTCGCCGAACTCCCTCTGTGCGCGCCGTCATTTCCGTCACCACCGATAAGTGCTACGAGAACAAAGAGTGGCTGTGGGGCTACCGTGAGACTGACCCGCTGGGCGGCTACGATCCCTACTCTTCGTCGAAGGCCTGCGCGGAGATTGTGTCGGCCGCCTTCCGTCAATCTTATTTTCACCCGTCGCAGCTCGGGACGCATGGAGTTGCGGTCGCGACGGCCCGCGCAGGCAACGTCATCGGCGGTGGCGATTGGTCGGCCGACCGGCTGATTCCCGACCTGATCCGGGGCTTTCTTTCCGGAGAACCCGTTCGCATTCGCCGACCTTACGCGATCCGGCCCTGGCAGCATGTTCTTGAACCACTTCACGGCTACATCTGCCTTGCCGAACAACTGCTCACACACGATCCGAAGTTCGCGACGGCCTACAACTTCGGACCTGCAGACGATGACGCGCAGCCTGTCGGCTGGATTGTGGAGAAGATGACTACCTTCTGGGGTGACGGCGCCTCCTGGGTGCTTGATCCCGACCCCGGTGTCCACGAAGCCGGGTACCTGAAACTCGACGCCAGCAGAGCCCGTGCAGAACTTCACTGGCGCCCTATGCTGCGGCTCGAAACAGCCTTGCAATGGCTGGTGGAGTGGTACCGGGCAGCACGGAGCGGCGCGGACATGCAGGCCGTCACACTCGAACAGATCACGCGCTATCGCGAGCTTTTGTAGCAGCGCGTTGAGAGCAGTTCTTCAGCCTCACAGGAGAAGCCGCGCAACCGCGACGTGAAGCGAACTGTCGCCACTCGGCGCAGAACCGCTCCGACCCGCGCCGTCAACGACGCACTCTCCGGTACCCGTGGCCCAGCAACTCAGGCAGCGTCAACAACCCTGTAGGCATCCATAGGTGTAAACCGCTTTGAAAGTTGGAACAGACTCAAATGGAACGGACACTGCTGCCCGGACGACCCTACCCGCTTGGAGCCACTCCAAAGGCGATTGGAACGAATTTCGCCCTGTTTTCTGAGCATGCCACTGCCGTTTCCGTTTGTTTCTTCGATGAGGAAGGGAACCAGACGGATTGTGTGGCTCTGCATGAGCGGACAGCGTTTGTTTGGCATGGTCTGATCCGAAACATCAAACCCGGCCAGCGTTACGGGTATCGTGTCGACGGCGCTTGGGCTCCCGAACAAGGCCATCGTTTCAACGCGAAGAAGTTGTTGGTCGATCCATATGCGAAGGCCATCACCGGCCAAGTGGACTGGAAAGCGCCAATCTTTCCGTACGACGTGGCAAGCGGCGACGACTTGAAGCGTGACGATCAGGACTCGGCGGCGGGCGTTCCGAAGAGCGTTGTGGTTGATCCGCACTTTGACTGGGGAAATGACTGCCTTCCCGACATCCCGCTGTCCGATTCCGTGATCTATGAGATGCACGTCAAGGGATTCAGCGAACGGAATAGCGCGGTGCCGGAAAAGCTGCGCGGCACCTATGCCGGCTTGGCGTGTGACGCGAGTATCGCGTATCTGAAGCAGCTTGGCGTCACCGCGGTCGAGTTACTGCCCGTGCACCACTTTATAGACGAGGGCCATCTGGTCGACCGGGGCCTGAGCGACTACTGGGGTTACAACACACTGAGCTATTTTGCTCCAATGAGCCGTTACAGTTCCTGCGGCGACACCGGTTGCCAGGTGCAGGAATTCAAATCAATGGTGAAAGCGTTGCACCGCGCCGGCATCGAGGTCATTCTTGACGTCGTGTATAACCACACCTGCGAAGGCAATCGCATGGGTCCGATCCTCTCGATGAAAGGGATCGATAACACGACGTACTATCGTCAGGTCCCGGACAATCCTCGCTATTACATGGATTACACCGGCACTGGCAATTCGCTCAACGTCATGAATCCACAGGTGCTAAAACTGGTGATGGATTCGCTCCGTTACTGGGTGACCGAGATGCACGTGGATGGCTTCCGATTTGATCTTGCAAGCACCCTCGCGCGAGAGTTACACGAAGTCTCTAAGTTATCCAGTTTCTTTGACACTATTCACCAGGATCCCATCCTGGCGGACATCAAGCTTATTGCCGAACCATGGGATGTTGGGGATGGTGGTTATCAGGTCGGCAATTTCCCTGTTCTTTGGGCAGAATGGAACGGGAAGTACCGCGATACGGTACGAAGGTTTTGGAAAGGAGATGGTGGACTTCTTTCCGATTTCGCCTATCGTCTTACCGGCTCCTCCGACCTCTACCAGTCGGATGGTAGGAAACCCTATGCATCAATCAACTTCATTACCGCGCATGACGGATTCACCCTGTGCGACCTTGTCAGTTACGACCAGAAACATAACGAGGCGAATGGCGACGAGAACAAGGATGGTGCGGATAATAACGATAGTTGGAATATGGGTGCGGAAGGTCCGACCGATGACCCGGCAGTCAATGAGCTACGGGAGCGGCAGACTCGAAACTTTCTTGCCACGCTGATCCTTTCGCAAGGCGTCCCCATGCTATGTGGCGGCGATGAGTTTTCTCGCTCGCAGCGCGGCAATAACAATTGCTATTGCCAAGACAATGAATTGACGTGGTATGACTGGAACCTGGACGCGCCGCGCCAACGCTTGATGGAGTTTACGGCGAAGTTGATTGAGCTCCGGCGTAGCCACCCGAACCTTCGCCGTCGCCGGTTCTTCCAGGATCGTACGGTACGCGGCTCCGTGATGCGTGACATTGCATGGTACGGAACGAATGGCGAGGAGTTTCCCGAGGAGAGCTGGAATTCTGAGTGGAATCGGTCGCTCGCCCTCCTCTTGAATGGCACGACCCTTGGGGTCACCGATCAGGAAGGCCAGCCTATTGTGGACGACAGCTTCCTTATCCTGATCAACGCGTCCGCTGAAGGGGTCGAGTTCTCTCTTCCCGAACCACCGAACAAAAGTCCATGGGTACAGGTGTTCAACACCGAAAACATCGACGATCCTTTTGCAGAGGAAACCTTCGGCAAAAAAGTCATTGTGGGCGGCCGCGCCATGCGCACCTTCCGAGATGGCAAGAGGGTCAAGGAATCATAGGGACGTCTCTGGTCTTATCGCTCTCTGGTACCATAGGAAATGGTGGCATGAGGGTCACACTTAGCTTGCGTCCCCGTCGTCCAGTGGCCCAGGACACCGCCCTTTCACGGCGGTAACACGGGTTCGAATCCCGTCGGGGACGCCAAATCTTTGAAACACTTCCGCTACTTCCTCTCGAAAACATGGGTTTGGGCCGGAACTTCATGGCGATCGGCCGGCGGTTTGTTCGCTGGCATCGTGATCGGCTTCGCGCGCCAGAGTGGGTCAGTTCGCTTGCCGGCCAAAGCGTTTCGATGGTCGTCACGCACGCGCGAAGGTGCTCGCCTAGCCATGCATACAGCCCGGTGTCAGAGTCAGTCAATCGAGCCCTTAGCAAACCTCGAACCAAGCTCGGACTGAGCTTGCGAATCTGGATGGACATTGTGATTGTGTCGCTCCTGGCTTTCCTGCTTCGGTACTTCTTCCTGTCCTTTGTGACCGTGTTTCGATCACAGATCTCTGCTGGGTGATCGCGCGCAACACCCCAAGATGTTCCAACTGTGAGGCCTCAGCTGGCTCCAGAAGACCTACGATGACCCGCGCAAATGCTGATCAGTGGTTCACCGATACCGGGCCGCGAACAGCATCATTCCGATCGCCCGCTTTGTCGGGCCCACGATGTTCGCGACCAAAACACGCGGCTACCCTAATCAATGCTGGCCTGGACAAGAGGTGAGCGCGCCTGTTCGACGTGTCAGCCCCGGCCGTGTCGCGTCCTCATGAACTTCGAGTACCGGGAACGATGGACCGCAGCTTTCTAGCGGCAGATTGCCGCACCTCACTTCGCCGGATAGAGTCAACTATCCGACGAGACGACTGCGGCTTCTGGTGCGCGAAGGCTCTTGTGAGTCGGAGTTCGCTTCGGCCAGCACGGCTTCAAGAGGCGCGGCCGCCGAATGAGACGGGCTACCACCCGTTCTCTTCCCCATCGACCGACCGCCAAAGCGGTGCATGGATCTAAGCGGGTAACAGCAAGGATCACCTCTGGACGTTACCGTTCTTTACGGGTTAGGCTATCCCTGATCCTGGGCGGTTCACGGCAATCATTGTGAGATGAACCGCCATTGATCGAACACCTTGTGGAGCGCGTCATCCCTTGCCGATCGCTCTCTGTGAGCCCAAATCGCTTGGCAACGCCGGCTCTTACATTCGCTTGAGCGTTGTATCGGATCCGAGATGAGGTGTAGCGAACGCACAAATCTGGCACGGAGGTTTCCGCGGGCGCGGGAAGGCCTGCCTACCTCGACCTCATTCCCGCGTGCTTTCTAGGACGCCTGGCCAAGAAAGAAAAGCCGATCCGTACGATGACTTGCCGCTCCTTTTATCTTTCGCTCGCTCTGCTCTTGTCCGCGACCTGTAACGACGCGCTGGGTAGCCGGCGACCGCTTGCACCGGTCCCGGAGGAGATCGCGTCCCAGCACTTCATCGTGACGATTGATGGCAAATCAACGCCAGTGATGCATGCAGCGCTGAACCTCTACTTTCTCAACTTCGAAGCAGGCCGGCACATGACGATTTCCGTGACGGCGGACACGGACGGCTTCTGGGATCGAGGAGTTGAGGTGCAGCCCTGGCGGCTCGGTATCCGGCCCCGGCGAAACGGTCGCACCATCACGTTCCCGCTTGACGGGCCGTCAAAGATCACCATCTCGCGGCCGAACGACTACCTTGCTCAGGCTGAGATGCTTTATCTGTTCTCAAACGCGCCGCAACACGACGCGCCCGTCGCCGCAGGGCCCCGGCTCCGCTTCATCGGCCCTGGAGCGCACACCGAGAAGATCGACGCCGCTACGGGGGACACCATTTATCTCGCTCCGGGTGCGGTCGTTTTCGGCTCGCTCAATCTCTGGGGTGTTGACCATGTCAGGGTCTTCGGGCCGGGCGTTATCGTCTACGACGGCCCGCAGAACCCGGCAGATGACGACGGCTGGATGCACAAGCGCAACTGGCACTGCATCGTCATGGACAACGCGCACGAGATCAGCATCTCCGACCTGACCTGCGTGGTGCGCAGCCGGACCTGGCAGATCCAGATGAAGGATTCCCGGCACATCGTCTACGACAACCTGAAGGTCATCGGCGCCAACGACGGCAACGCCAATGCCGACGGCATGGACTGGCTGGGAGGCGGAGACACGCTGGTGCGCAACAGCTTTTTCCGTGCCGCCGACGATGTCTTCGCGATGCAGAGCAGCTGGGAGGGTTATGGCCCGAAGGCCTTTGCCGTGCAGGGGGAGCCGGTCACCAACGTCGCCGTCGAGAACAGCGTCGTCTCGACGAGCATTTCCAACATCGTGCGCGTGGCGTGGCCGCAAAAGAACTTCGAGGGCGGCAACTTCAGCATGCGCAACACCGACGTGGTGCAAGCGGGCATGGGCGGCTGCGGCGTGCCGTTCGCTCTCATGGAGCTTTGGGCCGACCCGGATGGCCGCGGCCAGAGCGCCGGTTACACCTTCAACGACGTCCGCCTGGACGACTGGTACTCGCTGGTAAACGTGGAGCAACCCACGCCGGTGAGCGATATTCACTTCACGGATATCGCCGCACTCACCTCGCCCTCGCTCGTTCCCTCGGTCCTGAAGGGCGAGGTTCACGGCGTCACGCTGGATAACGTGGTGATCGCAGGCAGCCGAGTGGAATCGCCGACCGCCGTGCCCATCCAGGCGACCGACGGCGCGGAGCAGGCCACCGTTTCCAACACGGGTCCGACGGTGCGCGTGCTTGCCCCCCGCGGTTGGCTGCGGCCTGGACGAAAGCTCCGGTTTGAGGCCCAGCCCGAGGGCTTGCAGCATCTCCGGTACGAATGGATCTTCGGCGACGGAACGACGGAGGTCGGCCGCAAGGTCAAGCACCGGTTCGCCGATGCCGACGGCACACTGCTCGACGGTTCCGGAAGCTTTCGTGTTCTGCTGCACGTCTCGAGCGACACCGGCCGCAATACCTGGGCGAGCGTGCCGACCGTGGTGCGCGACCGCATCGATCCCGCCTTGCCCCCATTCCCTAGCGTGCCCGGCGCGACGTACCGGTTAACCGCATCCGGTGATCCCTCGTCCGCGACCGCGGGCAATGCGGACACGCTCTCCCTCGCCGACGTTTCACATCCGGCGACGAACTACTCCCTCGATTTTTCCACCGACGTGGATGTGCCGGAAGACGGCGGATACCTGTTCACGGTGATCGCGAATGATGGCAGCTCGGTCTCCATCGACGGCAAGCTGCTGGGGACCGGACCGCAACCTGTGGTCCAGGTGTGCGGGCTCGCCGGCAACGCGGCGCGTCCGCTCACGGTCGCTGCTGAGCTCGGCAAAGGCCTGCATCACCTGCGCGTGATGGAAACGCATGGCGTCGGCATCGACAACTTCCAACTGCTGTGGCAGGGTCCTGGCGTGGCCCTTGGCCCGATCCCGGCCGGTCGTCTTTCACACCGGACAGAGGGGACAGACGACACGCATACTGCCGTCTCGCCAGCACAAACGTTACGCGGTCAGGATGCAGCGACGTCTGTGTCCGCTGTGGCGCGTAGACCCTGAGGCGAGGGCGCGCCATGTACTCTCGTCGGCAATTCGTCACCCGCTCGGGGGCATCACTCGCCCTGCTGTTGGCCGGCCTGGAAGATCGGCCTGCATGGCCGCAAACCAGTGGCTCGAAGGATGCGTGCGTGCTGGATGCAGGTCCAGGTGTCGCGCCGTTTCTTGGCAGTTTCCTGGGCCAACTCGACCCTGGGTCCGACGTGTTCTTTACGGAAAAATATGCGGCGCACATCGAAGCGATCCTGGCCCTTTGGACTGCGGCCTGCCCGGACGTGGCTGCAATGGTTGACGCGATCGGCATGTGCCTGCAGCCGACGCTCACGGCCCCGGCCCTCGGCCAGCCTATCCTCCATTTGCAGCGTGCGCAGCCGCCGCTGCAAACCGAACAAGCTATCTTCAGCGATCCTCACGCGCAGGAGCAGGGCACTTTTATCTTGGCTCTTCAGGCTTACTTCGGGCTATTTGCCTCCGTGCGCACGGCGCAGTTCCAGGTTGGCGGCATCGAGGCAGCGACAGAGCCCGCACACACGCTCGATACGGAAATCTTCTACGACGTGCTCGGCACCCTACACGACGGCCGGCGTGAGCAACGCACCGGCGTGTGGCAGGTACGATGGACGCGGAGCGGCGATGCGGACTGGACGATCGCCGGGTGGCACGCGCGACCGGAGTCTCGCAGCCGCCTGACCGGACACGGTTTCGTTGATGTCACGCGCGCTGTGCTGGGCACCAATCCCTCCCTCGCGCAGCAGATGGATCGCGGCGCGGACCACTGGCGCACCATGCTGGACGGGGCTATCGGGATCGACGTGTACGGCAACAACGGCATCGCCGTCGGCGATTTCGACGGGGATGGCCATGACGATGTTTATGTCTGCCAAGCAGCCGGACTGCCCAATCGCCTGTACCGTAATACCGGCGACGGCACGCTGGTCGATGTCACAGAACAAGCCGGCGTCGGTTTGCTCGACGCCACCTCCAGCGCGCTTTTTGCAGACCTCAACAACAACGGCCACCAGGACCTTATCGTCGTCCGCACCACGGGACCCCTGCTGTTCGCTAATCTTGGCGACGGCACCTTCCAGCCCAGGAAGGATGCATTTCAGTTCGCGCGTCCGCCGCAGGGCGCCTTCACGGCTGCTGCCATCGCAGACTACGACCGCGACGGTCTGCTGGACGTTTACTTTTGCTCGTATAGCTACTACCAGGGCCCCAGCGCATACCGCTTTCCGCAGCCGTACTACGACGCGCAAAACGGTCCGCCGAACTTCCTCTTCCGCAACCATGGCGACTATAGGTTTCAAGATGTCACGGTCTCCAGCGGCATGGACGCAAACAACAATCGTTACAGTTTCGCGTGCGGCTGGAACGACTTCGACAACGACGGCTGGCCAGACCTTTACGTTGTCAACGACTTCGGGCGCAAGAACCTCTATCACAACCGGGGGGACGGCACCTTTGCCGACGTCAGCGCGGAGGCAGGCGTCGAAGATCCAGGCGCTGGCATGAGTGTCTGCTGGTTTGATTACGACAACGACGGCCGCGACGACTTGTACGTCGCCAATATGTGGACTGCGGAAGGTCGCCGCATCAGCGAGCAGAAAGCCTTTTTACCCACCGCGTCGGAGCCGGTGCGCCGGGTCTATCGCAAGCACGCAACCGGCAACTCGCTCTTCCACAACGCCATCGATGGACACCCTTTCGAGAACAAAACTGATGCCTCGGGAACGCGGCTTGGTGGCTGGTCCTGGTCGTCGGACGCGTGGGACTTTGACCACGACGGCTACCCCGACCTCTACATCACAAACGGCTTCGTCTCCGGACCCGATCGCGCCGATCTGTCCAGCTTCTTCTGGCGGCAGGTCGTGGCACGCTCCCTCGCCTCTGGCGGGGCTGAGCTGCTGCGCAGCAACAATGAGCAGCCTGAGGACAGCTGTTCTGGCGAGACCTTTTCCTGCAACGACGTAGTTGCCGATCTGACCAAAGCGCTCAGGACGTAGTTGCCGATCTGACCAGAGCGCTCAGTAAGAAGGTCATACTGGTTCATTTGCCATATCGAGGTAGACGGTGACGAACATGGCCCGCTGTTTCTCCGGATGGTCGCCGACCTTTGCGACGACAACCCGTACGTTGGGACGAGGCCGCCAACCAGGACTAAACGCCCCATTGCGCCGCATTGTGCTCCGGGGTGGCATCCTTGCCGTGATCCAACGAACCTGCCCTGGTGCTCCCCTAAGGTAAGCGGCTGCAAGGGCTGTGACCAGAAAAACCACTCAGTCACCTGCTTTGCTCTCATGAGCTCGGAAGGATCTACTAACGACGAAGTTGATGTGGCAGTCTTTTCGATTGCAGGCCTGATTGAACTTAGGCCTGGATCGTCGGAGATCAATCTTCACCTAAAGGCCGAATACCTTTGCGCAGACTTGCCTTCTCAGCCAGAAGACGAGTTCTTAGGAACGCCGTGCAGTTCAGCATCGACGGTAAGGCTTTCACTGTGCGGCAGGTTACGGGAACGCTCGCCAATCCAGAGACGGCGGAGCCCCGACACAATTGCTCAGTTCCACTTGGGAGAACGCGGAGGCAAGGGACCGCTTCCTTGCGGCACTTGGGGGAGGCTCTCGCGCAGGCGTGACACTTCGAGTCCGAGAATGAAGACCGTTGCGGCGGAGCGTTTCTTGCTGGATATGCTCATACCAGTTCGCTCCGTCCCGATCAAATGTCGTCGTAACGGTCAGGGAGCGGCGAAACACGCACATGCCGACAACAATCTGTAGACCTCGAACTCCAACCGCTTCGGGGTGTCGGGTCTACGAACGTGAGAAAAACAACGGCTACCACGTACGCGTAAAACTGCAAACGTTTCAACCGTCTTGCCCCCTTCCCCTCGGCAAGATGTCCTTCTCCACCTGCGGCTGGCTAAGACTTGAGCTCCATGTGATATTGCCTAGGGTGTGGCGGGCGGGAGCGTGATTTCGCCGCCGTGGATGGGCGGGTTGGACTGTAAGAAGCTGACGGTTTCGGCGAGGATGGGCGCGGCGCACTGCGACGGAGCTAGGTGTCCGCAGCCGGGCTGGAGGGCAAGGACGCTCTGCGGGACAAGCTGATGGATGGTGCGGCCGGCGCCTGGGGGGATGAGCTTGTCTTCCGCGCCCCAGACGATGAGCATGGGCTGCCTGAGCGCGTGGAGACGGAAGTCGAGCAGGTTGCTGCCGCTGGTCATGTCGGCGACGCTGCGGTGGATGACCCAGGCGTTTTGGCGCATGCCGCGGAGAACGTCGCGTGTGACGAACGAAGGAAGCCGGGGTGGCTGTGGCATGAGCAGGCCAAGGAGGGCGCGGACGCCGGCGGCATCGGATGGGGTGAAGACGGAGAAGGGGTAAGGCGGCTGGAAATAGATGCCGGCGCTGTCGTAGACGACAAGGCGGTCGACGAGGTCGGGATGATCAAGGGCGAGCTTCATGACGACCCAGCCGCCCATGGACCAGCCGGCGACGTCGGCGTGGGTGAGACCGAGAGCGTGGAGGAAACCGGTGACGGTTTGTTCTTCGGTGACGATGCCGAAGTCGGAGCCGGCGGGGTGAGCGGACCGGCCGTACCCGAGCAGATCGAGCGCGTAGACGTGAAAGCCGCTAGCGGCGAGGGACGGGATGAGGGGCGACCAATCTTCCGAGCGCGCGCCGAGGCCATGCACGAGCACGAGCGGGACGCCGGGCGTGCCGTTCGGAGGCGCCAGGTCGAAGTAGTGGATGCGGTATCCGTCGACGGTGACGTAGCGGCTGCGCGCGCCGCTGCGCCACAGGTGGAAGCGCGTGCGTTCGAGGTTGAGGGAGACGGGATGCTGCCAGACGAGAAGGACGCCGGTGGCGGCGAGCAGCACGAGCACGCCGACCAGAGACCAAAGAACGCGGCCGATGCGGCTCATGCGGTTGCCTGGAGGGTGACGCGGGCGCGCTCGATGACCTCGAGGGTGACGTCGGGAAGGTCGCGGCCCGGGAGATGGGCGAGCGGCACCCACTCTGCGTCGAGGGCGTCGTCTCCGGGCAGTAGGGATGGGGGTTCTGGGGCGATCGGCACGCACAGCCAGTCGACAAGGAGGTAGTGAAACTGAACGGCGCCGGAGGGGTCGCGCACGATACGGTCGAGCGTGGCGATGAGGGTGATGGGACGAACGCGGACGCCGGTCTCTTCCCAGACCTCACGGGCGACGCCATCGGCGGTGGTCTCGCCGAGCTCCAGGGCGCCGCCGGGAAGGCTCCAGGCGCCGCGCATGGGCTCGCGTCCGCGCCGGATAAGGAGCACGGCGTTGTGGGAGAGGACGACCCCGGCGACACCGACGATGGGACGATCGGGATACTCCCGTCGGCCGCGGTCTCCAGTCCCGAGCGAGGGAGCGGTGTCGGTCACCGCAGCGGTTTACCGAATTCTTCGGCGAAGACGGTGTGGTGGAGATCGAAACGTCCGCCGAAGAACTTATCCGGACCGGAGCCGTGGCCGATGGCGAGCAGGGCGACAACCCAGAAGCTCATGGGAAGGCGGAGCACCTCGTGTATCTTGTCCCGCTCGAAGCCTTCCATGGGGGCGGTGTCGTAGCCCATGACCTCGGCCATGAGCATCATGTGGGTAAAGGCGATGGTGACCTGCTTGTTGAGCCAGCCGTGCATCTGTTCGGCCGAAAAGCTGGAAAGGTAGTTGGGCACGCTGGACCTGGCCTGGGCGGCGTAGCTTTCTGCCATGCCACCGGCGAGCCCTTGTTGCAGCATGAGGTCGAGGTCCTTGCGCCAGCCATCGGCGTCGCCGCAGGCCACGATAACGGCGGAAGCTTCTTCCACCTTGGCCTGGTTGTAGCTGGCCGCGCGCAGGCGCTTTTTTTGCTCGGGCGATTGGACGACGACGAACCGCCAGGGCTGCATATTGTATCCGCTGGGCGCCTGGAGGCCGGCCTGGAGGATGCGGTGAAGATCTTCGGCGGGGACCGGCGCTCCGTCGAAGCTGGACGTGGATCGTCGATCCCGGATCGCCTGCGCCAGACTTTTTTCTATCTTTGTCATCTGTTTCCGTTCTGTGAGTCGGCATCGTGCTTTGCTGTCCCCGTGTGGCGAGAAATGCGAGCCTTTGCGGGACGGCGATCCGGCAGAATCTTGTCAATTCCCACGATAGCACCGCTCCGGAGCTCGGGGGGTGGGCGCGTTTTATGCCCTCAAACTCACTTCTCCGGGCGCGCAGAAAGCCGCTGCGCTAGTGGATGTCGGCCATGGGCGCTTCGGTGGTGAAGGGGGTGGCACCCGGGGCTTCGGCGACCACGGCGACACCATGAAAGGCCTGGCGCAGCTCGGGGTAGGCCACGAGCACGGCGCGCATGGCGTCGGCGTTGCGTTTGCGAGCGGCGGCTACGTCGGACAGCGGATCGACGCGGAGGTGCACGGCGACGTCGGGACGGTCTCCTCCGGCAGCGTCGTCCAGACGGATGGACGTGAGATGAAACTCGGTTCCGTCGGCGGCCTTGACGACGAGCGGGACGTCGGTGCTGACGCCGTCGCTGACGACCGCGGGGGCTGCGGAGGTTTGCTCCGTGTGCAGCTTTTCGAGGTGGGTGCTATCGACGAACGCGGCGGGCCGCAGGAGCGCATCTGCCTCGCCGTACTCCAGCCAGGCGTTCCACTTTTGCTTTTCCGCCGCGCGCTGGCGTGCGTCCTTCCAGTACCACAGGCCATCGTGCCCGGCCGCCGTGGAGGCGTTGGGATAGACGCCGGCCATCTTCCATGTGGCGCCGTCGCGCTCGAGCAAGTAGGCGATGCGCCAGGGGGTGGCACCGTGGTCCACGTGTACGACGGCGAAACCGTAGGTGCCTGCTTTCAGGCCAGGAATGACGAAATCAGCTTCGGCGACGGAGCGGTTGAGCGAACAAAAGAACTGGGCTTCCCCATCGGCTCCGTTGGCGGCGGGCTTGATCGTAGTTGCGTCCAGGAGGTAGACCTGGTCGACGACGGGCGATCCGCCGGCCAGCCGGGGGGCGGTGTTGGCGACCAAAAACGTGACTGCGCCGAAGTCTTTGGTCAGGTCGGCCGCCGTGGCGGCGCGCAGGGCGGCCGTGTTGTTCGCGATCACCTCCGCGGTCAGCGTGCGAGCGGCTGCGGCGAGGGAGTCGCGGTCGGCATCCTTCATCTGCGACTGCGTGGTGCACACCTCGGCACGCGCCGCGACGGCAGCGAAGATGGCCAGGGCCGCCCACGGTGCTGTTTGCCTCATTGTCTGTGTTGGTCGCACTCGGACACCCCTTTTCACACCTCTAGAGAAAGTCTAGCGCGACAGCCGTGGGGATGGGGCATGACTGGGTACGGGAGTTTGCGGTACATTCCCCTGCTGCGGACGAATTCTACGAAACGCTTTAGCCCCGGACGGCGTCAAATACAACACGATGAACGTTGCGGCATGCATCGTCGGTATCGCACTTCCGGTGTTCGCGGCTGGGGCGTGCGGCATTGCGGGAGCGCAAACTACGAGTTCCGCTCTGCCGCCTGCTGCATCGACCGGTGTGCAAACGCGTGTCGTTCCAGGCGCGCAGGGCGCGGTGGCGGCGCGACGGGCTGAGGTGCAGTATGCGAACGGCCTGCTGACGGTGACGGCTCGGGATGCGAGTTTGAACAGCGTTTTGCGGCAAATTTCACAGCAGACGGGCATGAAGATCTCGGGTGGCGTACGCGATGACCGGGTATTTGGCACGTATGGGCCGGACCATCCGGCAGCCGTGCTGAGCACGCTTCTGGACGGCAGCGGAAGCAATGTGCTGCTGATCAACAATGCGGCCAACGAGCCGGCGCAGCTGGTCCTTTCGCCGCGCACGGGTGGACCAACGCCGCCGAGTCAGTTTGCCGCCGGTCGACAGCCGGACCAGGATGCGGATGACAATGCGTCGCAGGCACCGCCTCCGTCGGGAGGTTTCGGGGGTGGTAACCCGCAGGGCGCACCTGGCGCGCGACCGAGCGTCCAGTCTGGAATCAATTTGAATCCGTCCTTGAGTTCGCCTACGTCGAACAACTCTGACTCGCAGACTGTGGTCTTCCCGCCGATCAACGCGACGACCACGCCGGCGACGGCGACCACGTCCAGCGACGTGACCCAGGAGGCACCGAGCGGGGTCAAGACGCCGCAGCAGATCTTCGAGCAGTTGCAGAAGCTAAGACAGCAGCAGGAACAAACCCAGCCGCCGGGTAGTACGCAGCAATAGTTACAGGGTTTTCCTTAGCCTGACAGGAACTCTGGACTTGAACTCTAGGCTCGGGATTCGTGTCTCGGGATCTGCTGATGGATCAGGCTGCTGGGCGGATTGTCTGGGAAACGACCTGCTGCTGTTCTTTCCGGACCGAGCGGGCGTGGTTGCGAAGCATGGCAAACATCGCGAGGCACACACCATACGCCAGAAGAACACCCGCTGCCAAGGACATCAGGACAGAGCAGATCAGAACGATCGAGGTCACCACAGCTCCTTCTATCTATGCGCGATACCGATACGCGGCTCAAGCGAGCGCCTCGCGCAGCTACAACCATTTTGGCAGAACGAGGCAGAAGTGCAAGACGCAGGTGTCGGAGTATGTTGCCCCTTCGGATACGGTTTGGGTCGATGAGGTTGCTCGGTCTGGGCTTGAACTCCCGGACTGTGTGCGATACGCGAGCGACCGATGCCGTATCCTAAGAGGATTCGCGTGCTTCTCCAAGGCCGCGTATCTCGACCGTCATGAGTATCACGCACATCACCGTTCGCGGGGCCCGGCAGCACAACCTTAAGAACATCTCCGTCTCGATTCCGCGCAACACGCTGACCGTGGTGACCGGGCTGTCCGGTTCGGGCAAGAGCTCGCTTGCGTTTGACACGATTTATGCCGAAGGGCAGCGGCGCTATGTGGAGACGCTGTCGGCGTATGCGCGGCAGTTTCTGGACCAGATGGAACGCCCGGACGTGGATGCGATCGACGGGCTTTCGCCGGCGATCTCGATTGAGCAGAAAACGACGTCGCGCTCGCCCCGGTCAACGGTCGGGACGATCACCGAGATCTACGATTATCTTCGGCTGCTGTGGGCGTCGGTCGGCCAGCCGCACTGCCCCAACTGCCATCGGCCGATTACGCGGCAATCTGCCGACCAGATCGTGGCGCGCATTTTGGACACGGCCGTCGCGCGGCTTGCGGACGGTGCGCAGCCGGAACGCATCACGGTGATGGCGCCGATTGTGCGGGGGCGCAAGGGCGAATTTCGCGAAGATCTGGAAGCTCTGGATCAGCAGGGATTTCGCGTTCGCATCGATGGCGAAGTCACGGAGATTACGGAGGGGATGCGCCTCGAAAAGCGCAAGAACCACACCGTGGAAGCGATCGTGGACCGCATCATTCTGAAGCCCCTGGCGGACCAGACGCCGGCCGACGCGAACGCGGCCTTGGCGACGGAGTCTGGCGAGCCGGCGCCGCCGCGCTACGACACCAAGCGTCTGGAGACTTCTGTCGCGAAGGCTCTTGCGATGGCCAGCGGGCTGGTGCTGATCGGGGTGCAGGATCCGGAGACGCGTGCGATCCGGGAGACGCTTTACTCGTCCTCGATGGCGTGCCCGGATTGCGGCATTAACGTTCCGAAGCTGGAGCCGCGCTCGTTTTCGTTCAACTCCACATACGGCGCGTGCCCGGAGTGCCATGGGCTGGGTTCCATTTACGATTTCGATCCGGCGAAGACCATTACGGACTGGTCAAAGCCGCTGTTGGATGGCGCGATGGGGCCGGGATCGACGTCCACGTACCTGCTACGGCTGATCAAACTGGCTGGGGAGAAATACAACGTTGAGCTGAAGCGGGCGTTCGCGGATTTGCCCAAGCCGCACCAAGATCTGCTGCTGTATGGTCCGCCGAAGTCGGAGGCGGCGCGCACGGGATTTCACGGTATTTTCGCGTACCTGCGATCGAATCTGGAGGAGACCAAGTCCGAGGGCTATCGCGAGTACATGATGCAGTACATGTCTGCGACGGCGTGTCCGCGCTGCCAGGGTCGGCGGTTGCGGCCGGAGTCTCTCGCCGTGACAGTGCCTGTGGGGCGGACGCACGAGGGGGCCATGGTGGACGGCTTCGCGAACGGCACGGGAGGGCATGGCGGCGATCTGTCGATTGCCGACTTTACGGCACTGCCGCTGGACCGTGCGCTGCTTGGAGCGCGATCGATGCAGTTTGCCGGGCGGGAACGTTTGATTGCGGATCGGCTACAGCGCGAGATCATCGAGCGGTTGGAGTTTCTGAACGCTGTGGGGCTGAACTACCTTTCGCTGGATCGCTCGGCGGCGACGCTTTCGGGGGGAGAGGGGCAGCGGATCCGGCTGGCGACGCAGATCGGGTCGCGCCTGCGCGGTGTGCTGTACGTTCTGGACGAGCCGTCGATTGGGCTGCACCAGCGAGATAATCAACGGCTGATTGCGGCACTTGAGCGGCTCCGCGACCTGGGCAATACGGTGCTTGTGGTGGAGCACGATGAAGACACGATGCGCAAAGCGGACTATCTGCTGGACCTTGGGCCGGGCGCGGGAAAGAACGGCGGCCACCTGATCGCGGAGGGCACGCCGGCCGAGGTGATGGCGAACCCGGCTTCGGTAACCGGGCAGTATCTTGCGGGCAAGATCGACGCACTGAGCCGGCCACCGAATGCTGTCGGCGAAACGGGGCCGCGTCCGCTGACCGGCCACTGGGTCACGGTGGAGCATGCGCGCTCGCACAACCTTGAGGACGTTACGGCGCACTTTCCGCTGGGTGTGATGACGGTGGTGACGGGCGTTTCCGGATCGGGCAAATCGTCGCTGGTGAACGACATCCTATACCGCGCGCTGGCGAAGGAGCTGTACGGCTCGCGGGAAGAGCCGGGCAAGCATGGCGCGGTGATCGGGATCGACCAACTGGACAAGGTAATCCAGATTGATCAGTCGCCGATCGGGCGCACGCCGCGCTCGAATCCGGCGACGTACACCGGCGTTTTCTCGGCGATTCGCGACCTGTTTGCGATGCTTCCGGAGTCGCGCGAGCGGGGGTACAAGCCTGGGCGTTTTTCGTTCAACGTGCAAGGCGGCCGATGCGAGGCGTGCCAGGGTGAAGGGCAACGGCGGATCGAGATGAACTTTTTGCCCGACGTGTATGTGCTGTGTGAGGTATGTAACGGCCGTCGTTACAATCAGGAAACGCTCGCCGTCCGGTTCAACGGATATTCGATCGCCGACATTCTGGAGCTGCCGATTGCGGACGCGGTGCCGATCCTCGCCGACATTCCGAACGTGCACAACCGACTGCAGACGCTGGTCGATGTCGGCCTGGGTTACATTCATCTCGGGCAATCTGCGACAACGCTTTCGGGCGGCGAGGCGCAGCGGATGAAGCTGGCGCGCGAGCTTTCCAAGCGGCAGACGGGAAAGACGCTGTACCTTCTGGACGAACCCACGACCGGCCTGCATTTTGACGATGTGCGCAAGCTACTGGAGGTGCTGCATCGCCTGACGGACCTGGGCAATACGGTCATTGTCATCGAGCACAATTTGGACATGATTCGCAATGCCGATTACCTGCTGGACCTTGGGCCGGAGGGTGGCGAAGGCGGTGGGCGCATCATTGCGCACGGAACGCCGGAGCAGGTGTCGACGGTGGAGGGCTCGCATACGGCAATTTTTCTGCGGGAGTTTTTCCGCACGCATCCTGCCCGGCCTTCGACGGTGGATGCGGCGACGCCGTATGCTGGGCCACAGCCTGAAACGATTCGGGCGCAGGCCGATGCCGCGCGGGCGGCTCGTCCGAAGTTCGTGAAGCCCGAAAAGAAGACGGGTGTGCCGACGGCGAATCCGAACGCGCCCGCGGAAAAGCCGCGAAACGCCGTCGCGAAGAAGCGTGCGCCGAGGAAGGCCGCTGCCCAATGATCGATCCGGAACGGTTCGTGCTGCGTCGCACGGCAGACGATGACGAACCCACGCTGCCTGGCTTCCCCGATATCACCGAGGCAGGCGAGGCGATCATCGGGCCGCCGCTCGACAACACGCCGAACGATGCGCCGACGGATCCGCCTACGCGCATTCCGCATCTTGGCCATGCCCTGCTTTTGCTGCTGCTGACGTTGGTCTTCCTCGCAATTGCCCAGGGTGTGCTGTATTTGCGCCAGCCGCCGTTTCGCACGGCAAAGCTGCCGCCGGTGACGCAGACGTTGCCCCAGGCTGCACCGAAGCTGCAGCCGCGTGCGGAGGAGGCCGTCGCGATTGACCCGGAGCTGGCGATGGCGGCCGAGTTCCTGACGTTTGCGGCGACGCTGGGCAGTGCGTGGTTTCTGTTTCCGCGGCTGTGGCGGCGACCATTCCTCCCCGGCATTTCGTGGAACGCGGATGCAGCCCGCCGCAATGCAATCCGGCTGATTCCGCTCGGCGTCGCGGTCTCGTTCGGGGTGCAAGGTTTGTCGACGCTGGTCGCGGTGCCGAAGGCGCTTCCCGTGGATGATTTTTTTCAGACGGCGACGGATGCGTGGGTGGTGACGATCTTCGGCGTGCTGGTTGCGCCGGTGTTTGAGGAGATTTTTTTTCGCGGCTTCCTGGTGCCGGCGTTTGCAATTGCATATGACTGGCTTTCGCTGCCACGCACCCCGGCGGCCCGCGAGGCGTGGCAAAGGTCGAACGCGCTGACCCGGCCGGCGCTGGCGTTTTCCGCGGTGCTGACGTCGGTTTTGTTTGGCCTGCTGCATGGCAAGCAGATCTCCTTTATCTGGCCGATCATTGTGCTGCTGACCGGTGTTTCGCTGGTGCTGACTGCGGTACGTCTGCGCTTCCGGTCGGTGGCGGCGTCGGCGCTGGTGCATGCGAGCTATAACTTTGCCGTGTTTTTCTCAGGGTTCCTGGCTTCGGGCGGGTACCGGCATCTTGAAAAGCTGAGACACTGACCGGGTCCAGGCTGGAGCGGCGACGATGGGGACGAGCGGCGGGCTAGCTGTTCCGCACCGACATCGCAATCCGGGCAAACTGCTCCACCATGGGGCGCGCTTCGCCGGTGGGGTACGCCAGTTCGATCGTACTGGTGGCGAGGCTGCCCGTGAGCCGCAGGCACACGACGTCGGGAGATGCGATGCGGCGGACGCATGCGGGCGCGATCGAGACGCCGAGACCGGCGCCGATCAGACGGAGGATGGTGAGCCAGTGGGACGCTTCCTGGACGATCTGTGGCCGAAAGCCGTGCTCTTCGCATATCCGCAGGGGCTTTTCAAAGGCACGTGCGCCGGCGCTTCGCGGGTAGAAGACGAAGGGCTCGTTGCGCAGGGCTGCTGGAGAAATGCTGCGCTGGAGTGCGCGGCGGTGGGTGGCGGGAAGCACTGCCACAAACGGCTCAGAGTAGATAGTGCGCACCTCCATGCCTTTCATTGGGTCGGCGTCGCGCAGCACGCCGACGTCGAGCTGTCTGCTCTCGAGACCCTCGGTGACCTTTGCCGTGAAGGACTCATGCAGGTGCAGGCGAACGCCGGGGTGGGCCTCGCGGTACTGCCGAAAGATGGTCGGCAGGGTGGCCAGCATGCCCGAGCCGACGAAGCCGATGTGCAGCGAACCGACCTCGCCGCGACCGACACTGCGCGTCTCCTCAATGTCGTTGGCCATGGTGCGCAGGGTTCGGCGGGCGCGCTCGAGAAAGGTGCCGCCGGCGGCTGTGAGATGCACGGTCCGGGAGGTCCGGGTAAACAGGGCATAGCCCAGCAGATCTTCCAACCGGCGAATTTGCTGCGACAGCGGCGGCTGCGCCAAATGCAGACGATCTGCCGCTCGGCCGAAGTGGAGCTCCTCCGCGACGGCAACGAAGTAGCGGAGATGCCGAAGCTCGATGTCCTGATCCATATCTCATTCATCCTAATCGGAACGAACAAGATATTGGACGTATCGGCGGCGACGTTTCACACTGGAGCAGTCATCCCTGATCCGCTGACACCAGGAGCGTTTCCCATGCTTCCCTTCTCATCATCGTCCTCGTCCGACGCACCGACGGCCACCCCTGCCGAGATCCGGATTCGCTCCCTTGCGCCCGGCGACGACAGCACCGCGTTTCGCACGTTGAACGAGGAGTGGATCACACGTCACTTCACGCTGGAGGCAAAGGATCGCGAGATACTGGGCGACCCGGAGCGAAGCATTCTAAGCAAAGGTGGCCGCGTGTACCTGGCCGACCTTGGCGACCAGACGGTGGGGTGTGTGGCGCTGATTCCGCTGGACGGTGGTGTGTACGAAGTGTCCAAGATGGCCGTGGCTCCCGGACTGCGCGGTCAGGGGATTGGCCGGCAGATGCTCGGACATGCGATCGCGGAAGCTCGCACGATGGGCGCCGCATCGCTGTTTCTAGGGAGCAGCACGAAGTTGCCGGCGGCGGTGCGACTATATGAGTCGGTCGGCTTTTGCCATGTGTCACGGGAGCATCTTCCGCAGCTGGCGTATGTTCGCGCAGATGTTTTCATGCACATGCCGCTTTAGCGAGGCGCTGCTGGTGGGCTTCGCCGCTCGTCTAGAATGGCGGCATGCCTCCATCGCCTGACCGTCGCGCTGCGCTGCTCCGCATTCTGGCGACTCACTCGTTCCGCCTCGGCGACTTCACGCTTGCCTCCGGGCAGAAGTCGGATTACTACATCGACTGCCGCACGACGACGCTGCATGCGGAAGGGGGGCGGCTCGCCGGTCAGCTGCTGCACGAGCTGCTGCGTGCGCACCTGCCGGGCGCTCGTGCCGTGGGTGGCTTGACCATGGGAGCCGATCCGCTGGTCTCGAACGTCGCAACGGCGAGCGCGCAGTTCGCCGCCGAGGAGGGGCTCGACCCGTCTGACCCGGGCGTTCACCTCCTGCACGGTTTTCTGGTGCGCAAGGCGGAAAAAACGCACGGCACTGGACGCCGCATCGAGGGGTTTGTCTCCGTGGGTGCACCGGTGGTGGTGGTCGACGACGTTTGCACCACGGGCGGATCGACCGTTACGGCGATTGAGGCCGCGCGCGAGGCAGGCATGCGCGTCGTGGGCGTGCTGTGCCTGGTGGACCGCCAGCAGGGCGGGCGGACGCGCATCGAGGCTGCCATCGAGGGTGCGCCGTTCCTGTCGCTGTTCACGGCGGATGATGTCCGCAGCGTCCACATGGATCTCCACAGAAATGCAGGCCCGGCATGACCTGGGCGAGATGCGCATCCCACCAAAGATGGATGGTTTCCGAGCGCCGCGCCGCCGTAAAGTAGCCACAATGCCCGAGCAGAGGCTGAGATTCACTGGAACCACACACTGCACCACCTGCAACACACTGCGCAGAGTTCGTTCGAAGGCTGTGCGCACCGAGCGTTTCCTGTCTCTCCTGGGCGTGCGACCGCATCGCTGTTCTGAATGCGATCGCCGCCTGCCTCTCTCATGCCGGCGACTTGCGGTCGGCACCCCGGTTCCACTTCCTCGCGGGATGCATCCTGCCCCGACGGCGCGGCACGCATCCTGCCCCGACGGCGCGGCACGAAGACTGTAATTCGATAAACTGGTCTGGACATGATTCCGACCCTCGAATGGACTCCCGCCGGCGTTAATTTTCTCGATCAGACGAAGCTGCCTCACGAAGAAACTTATGTGCTTGCGACCGACTACACGGAGGTCGCGACCGTGATCCGGGACATGATCGTGCGCGGTGCAATGGCGATCGGGGTGGCGGGCGCGATGGGTGTCGCGCTGGGCATTCGTGAGTCGAAGGCGACGACGCTGGCGGAGCTTGACGGCGAGGTTGCCACGATCTGCGATCACCTGGCGGCCACGCGTCCCACCGCTGTGAACCTATTCTGGGGGATCGGCCGGGTGCGTGACCTTTATCGCACACTGGCCGCGCAGCAAACACCGATCGCTGAGATCAAGCGGGCGGTGGTTGCGCTGGCGCTCGAGATGTACGACGAGGACATCCGGAACTGTCGCACGCTGGGCGCCTTTGGAGCGGAGCTGCTGCCGAAGAAGGGCTCGGTGCTGACGCACTGCAATGCGGGTGCGCTGGCTGCGTGCGGCTACGGTTCGGCGCTGGGGGTGATTCGCGCGGCGGTGGAGCGCGGCCACGAGATCGACGTGCTGGCCGATGAGACGCGGCCATACCTGCAGGGAGCGCGACTCACGGCTTGGGAGCTGATGAAGGATGGCATTCCGACGACGGTGCTGTGCGACAACATGTCCGCACACCTGATGAGCAAGGGCCGGGTGCAGGCGGTGATCGTCGGCGCGGATCGCATTGCCGCAAATGGCGACACGGCAAACAAAATCGGAACGTATGGTTTGTCGATCCTGGCCAAGGAGCACGGGATTCCGTTTTACGTGGCGGCACCCTGGGCGACGATCGATCCGGCCACCGCGACCGGTGCCGAGATTCCGATCGAGCAACGGGACCGACGCGAGGTCACGCACTCCAACGGCCGGCAGATGACGCCGGACAACGTCGGAATCGAAAATCCGGCATTCGATGTGACCCCGGCGAAGTACATCACGGCGATCATCACGGAGCGCGGCGTGTTGCGTGCGCCCTTTACGGAAGCGATCGCCGCAGCCGGGCAGGCCGCGCCGGAGCTTGCCTTGGCCTGAGGCGAAGCGGAGCTCTCAGCCGGAGCAGAGATGCGTGAGCGCGCCTCGCCTGCGGGAACGATCTGCCGCTCACGTGCGTCAACAATCCCGCGCCCGCAGCTTGACCGTCCCACCAAGGCGCTCGCGCAGGCGGAAGTGGAGGGCCTATCCTACTGTCAGGTGTTGCCTTCGCTACTCAATCCGCGATCCCGCTCCCTGGTGCGCGGAACGGTGTTGGTGCTCGCCGCGTTCGGGATCGCTCTGGTGTTGACCGACTTCCCGAATAATCGCAGCACGCCACTGCTGGTGCTTCCCGCGATGGCGGCGGTGGTCGGCCTTGTGGACCATATTCGCTGCATGCGTTCGCGCTGGAGCTGGTACCACGGGGGGGTGCTGCTGCTGATCTACACGGACCTGATGGTGCTCAGCATGATTGCGTTTTTTCTGCTGTACCCCTCGATGGCCTGGATCGTGTCCGCGCACTGAGGAGCGTTTTTGACCATCTAAAAGCGAAAGGCTCCGGAGACGACCCGGAGCCCTCGCAGCGATGCGG
>CAXTEU010000005.1:52598-89745 GCA_964243475.1 uncultured Acidobacteriaceae bacterium
GGCTCCGGAGACGACCCGGAGCCCTCGCAGCGATGCGGCGGTTCGAGCTACGGCAGTGTCTGGAAGCGCAGCTGCGCGATGCCGATGGAAGCGGGCTGATAGAGGGGCACACCGGCGCCGAGGATCTCGACGATCGAGTTTGGAGACGTGTTGCTGCTTACCCAGACGTTGCCTCCCTGGTCCACAATGATGGATTGCCCGCCGAGCAATCCGCCTTTTACGAAGCCAGTCGTCCCGGTAAGCGAGACGGCTCCGTTGCTGAACTCACTCACCCGGCTTGCGGTGCTGTTCGCAACCCAGACGTTGCTGGCGCCGTCTGCGGAGATGTTGGTCGGTGTACTGAGACCGCCGCCGCTCGCCGGAAAACTTGTAGCTTCGGTATAGCTGCCGCCCGAGGGACCAAGCAGGTCGATCGTCGTGGTGTTCTGTGCAGAGCTGAAGATGTTCCCCGCGTTGCCTGGGACAATTGCGATGCCATAGGAGTCGCCCGAGACGTTGTATGGCGCCGTAACATAGCCGTTCAGGTAGGTGGGATCCGAGGTGTTTGTCGATGGACTGACCGCGTAGACGCTCGCCTGTCCGGTCGAGACCCAGACAGTGCCTGTCCCGTTCGCGGTGTGGGTGCCATAGATGTAGCTTCCACCATCGCTGCCGACCATGATCTGTTTCGGGGATCCGCCGAGCGCCGTAGCGATCTGGGAAGGCGTGCTGGCCACCGTCGCCGTGGCTCCACCCAGGATCACATTCAGCGAGTTTGACCCAGACGCGACGGACAGGAAGTATACGTTGTGGTTGCCATCCGCCGTGATCGCATACACGGGAGCGGTCGTGGTGAACGTCAGGACGGCTCCGGTCCCTGGAGTGTAGCGATAGATGCTTGACGTGTTGAGGCTGCCGACCCAGACATTTCCCTGATCGTCGATGGTGTTGGCATACAGTTGACTGCCCACCGGAGCGCAGGTCGTCGGGGTTCCGTCGAACGCAATTTGCGTTAGGTTGCTGCCGTCCAGATTGGCGATCCAGACACCGCCAGAAGCGTCCACCTTCAGATCATGCGGCAGATTGAAGAAGGCGTCGCCATTTGGGCAGTTGCTGGTGCTGCTGTAGGTCACGCCGATCGTCCAGTCGGTCGGTGCGCTGGTGAGCGTGGGCTGGTAGGGCGCGCCGGTTCCGGGAGCAAGCGCGTAGATGGCGTTCAGGTTTGCGGAGCTCCCGTTGGTCGGATTGGTCAGCATGTAGTAGAGCGAGGTCAGAAGGTCCGGCGCGGCGGGAAAACTGCCGTTCGACTGCGATGTGGTGGCGGGGTTCGGCGGGATCGCATCGTTCTTGAGCGTCGTGCACGCGGTGGCGTCGCCGTTGGCGTTGTTATTGATGCACGCGGAGACGATGTTCGCGATGGTGTTGATCTTGGCCGTCTCCGGCGTGACCGTTACGGACACGCTGCTGGTCCCCACAGTGGCCGTTTTTGTAAGCGTGGTGACCGCGAGACCCGTCGTTGTACTTACGAGGTTCGGAATGGCCGCCATGGCGTTGCGCATGGCCGTGTAGCTGAGCAGGATGCCGTCGACGCCGAACCGCTCGGTTGCCGGATTGAAGTATTGCTGCAGCGCCGCCATGGTCGCGACCGTCGTGACTTCGCTCATGTCCACAAACGTGGAGGAGTTGATCAGGCTGCAGGGTCCGACGGCTGCCAGGAATTGCGCCGCACTGTTGTTGCTGGAGCTTCCGTTGTTCAGCGTGTTGCCGCCGGTTGCGACCAGGTAGACCAGCGGGTCGTGGGGCGAAGAGGGGCAGTTCGGGGTAAAGGTGAAGCTGCCATAGCCGTCGTTGGCGGTCGTGGTGGTGGTCGCATCGACCGTTCCCGAGCTGCCGTAGCCGGACTGTCCGGCGTAGTACACCGTGATGGTGGCTCCGGAGACCGGCTGATTGCCCCCGTGCACACGGCCCTTGACCCGCACCAGCGGCGAGGCGGCGGCGCTCTCGGTGGCGGTGGAGGTCATGTTCGAGCAACCTAGCGGGAAAATCGCCACCAAGGAAAGCAGACCAAGGGTGCATCGAGCTCCGAGCGTCGAGCCCGACTGGGTGAAAAGCGTCATAACTGCCTCCGTGGAACAACTTCCGTTTCTGTGTAGACGACCAGGGCACAATAGACCGAAGGACGCTGTGAAGCCACGAGTGGCTGGGAGCAACGACCTGGGCCGGACAGATGGCGTGGACGTGCAAGACTCCGGGGGCGCGACCGGTTTCGCGCGCTGGAGAAGCGGGCGGGCGACTTGCCCTCCGCGGAACATTCTCGTTCCGGCCTGCGACTTTGCCAAGTAAATTCTTCCGATGCCTGTGGTCTTTGTTCCGGGTGTGCCATTCCGCGAACATGATCGTCGCTCAGGAGTGTTCGATCAGTCGCGGTGCGGTCCGGTGACTCCTTGATAAACAACTGCGCTCTTGTGCGACTCATCTGATCAAATCAAGAAGCATCGTCTGTTTGGCGCGGAGTGGAACGTATGACACGCAGAACTTACCCTTGGCTGACCGCCAGCGTTCTTGCCTTGACCCTGTCGGTTGGCGGCTGCAAAAGCAAACCGGCTGCCGTTACCGTCGCCGTCCATAATCCGGATGGCTCCATCACGAACCCTGACGGTTCGGTGACTTACCCCGCGGGATCGCAGCAGGCGCAGGGAGCCGGTCAGGCGTCGCAGGGGGCGATTCCGTCGTCAACCGGTGCGGTAGTGAACTCGGATGGTTCGGCGACCTATCCGGCATCCTCGAAGCCAAGCAGCGCCGTACCAACGCCAGCGCCGGCTCCGGTTGTGCGGCAAGAGCCACCGCCGCCGCCGAAGCCAGTCTTTCGGATAGTTCCTGTGGGCGCTCGCGTGGTGATTCGGACAAATGAGACGCTCAAGGCGAGTACCAACAACGTGGGTGATCGATTTACCGGGACACTGGCCGAGCCGGTTCTGGTGAAGGGCGGCGGCGTCGCCTTTGAGCGCGGCACCAACGTTGCTGGAACGGTAGTTGCCTCGAAGGGCCGCGGCCGCTTTAAGGGGTCGGGAGCGCTGGGTATCCAGCTTAGCTCCATTGGTGGAACGACCGTCAGCACCAGCGAGTACGAAAAGGAAGAGAAGGGGCGCGGGAAACGCAGCGGTGCCCTGATCGGCGGTGGCGGCGGTGTTGGCGCGCTAATCGGCAGTTTGGCGGGTGGTGGTAAGGGAGCCTTGATTGGCGGTCTGGCGGGCGCGGGTGCCGGCACAGCAGGTGCGGGCTTTACGGGCAACCATGACGTGACAATTCCATCGGAGACGCTGGTGACGTTCAGCCTGGCATCCTCGCTGTCTGTGAAGTAGTTCCAGAGCACGGCGTTCCGGTCGCGGTAAAAGCCGTAAACTGAAGCCGTGCCGTTTACCCCTGAGTTTCTGCTTTCCGCAACCGATTCCGCTCATTTTCCTGCTCCCGCCAGGACGGGCAATGCGCCCGAAATCGCTTTCCTCGGGCGATCGAACGTGGGCAAATCTTCGCTGATCAACGCCCTGCTTGGATCGAAACAGGCGCACACGTCCTCTACTCCAGGAAGGACGCGCGCGATCAACTTTTTTGCCCTGAAAGAAGGATCCGCGGTCAAGCTGCGGGCGGTCCCGACGCTGATCTTTGCGGACCTCCCTGGGTATGGTTACGCAAAGATCTCGAGGTCGATTTCCGCGGAATGGCCTACGTTCATCGAGCCGTATCTGGCGGATCGCGAGGCTCTGGCACTGTGTATTTGCCTGGTGGATACGAACATTCCGCCGCAGCCGAACGACACGCAGCTCATCCACTATCTGCAGCAGACGCAGCGGCCGTTTCTGGTGGTGGGTACCAAGGCGGACCGCGTCTCGAACAATGCCCTGGCGAAGTCGCTTACCGCGCTCAAAAAGGCGCACGACGTGGAGGAGATTCTGCCTGTTTCGGCTGAGACGAAGGCCGGCATCAAGATGCTGTGGCAGCGTCTGCTCGCGGTTACGGAGTAGAAGAGAACGGCGCCAGGAGAAAGCTCCGGGCGCCTGCTTGTCTGCTTGAAGCGGCTGCTAGTCGCCGTAGTACTCCAGCCCAAGATGCGTGATCAGGTCTTCGCCCATGATGTGGCGAAGCGTGTTCTTCAGCTTCATCGACTGAATGAACAGATCATGTTCGGGGTTGAGGCCCGGAGCGGAGTCGGGTGCTTTGAAGTAGAAGGAGAGCCACTCTTGGATGCCGATGCCGCGCAGGCCGGGCGTGCGCGCGGCGAGATCCATGAAGAGGCACAGGTCGAGCGCGAGCGGAGCGGCAAGGATGGAGTCGCGGCAGAGGAAATCGACTTTGAGCTGCATCGGATATCCGAGCCAGCCGAAGATGTCGATGTTGTCCCAGCCTTCCTTGTTGTCACCACGCGGCGGGTAATAGTTGATGCGAACCTTGTGGTAGAGGTCCTTGTAGAGCTCGGGGTAGAGCTCCGGCTGCAGGATGATGTCGAGCACGCCGAGCTTGGACTCTTCCTTGGTCTTGAAGGATTCCGGGTCGTCCAGAACTTCGCCGTCGCGGTTGCCGAGGATGTTGGTGGAGTACCATCCCGCGACGCCGAGCATGCGGGTCTTGAAGGCGGGCGCGAGAACCGTCTTGATGAAGGTCTGTCCGGTCTTGAAGTCCTTGCCGCAGACCGGCGCGTTCATCTTGCGGGAGAGCTCGTTCAGGGCGGGGATGTCGACCGTCAGGTTGGGCGCGCCGTTGGCGAAGGGGATGCCTTCCTTGAGCGCGGCCCAGGCGTAGAGCATGGAGGGCGAGATGTTTGGGTCGTCCTCGACGAGGCCTTTCTCGAACGCTTCGAGCGTCTGATGCACGGCGGTCTGCTCGAGAAAGATCTCGGTTGATCCGCACCAGATCATGACTTGCCGGTCGCTCTTGGTCTTGAACTCGGCGATGTCGTTGCGGATCTGGTTGGCGAGGTCGCACTTGTTTTTGCCAGATTTGACGGAGGTTCCGTTGAGGCGCTTGACGTAGTGCTGGTTGAAGACGCCGGGGAGCGGCTCGATGGACTCGAGGAAAGGCTTGATCTGGGCGAGCTGGTCGCGGTCGAGCACCTGCGCGTGGCTGGCGGCGTCGTAGAGATTGCCGCCGAAGATATCCCAGCCGGTGAAGACCAGGTCGTCGAGCTGGGCGAGGGGAGCGAAGTCCTTGATCAGCGGCGTTCGGTTGTCGGTGCGCTTGCCGAGCCGGATGGTGCCCATCTGCGTGGTGGAGCCGATCGGCTTGGCGAGGCCTCGGCGAACGGCTTCGACGCCGGCGATCAGGGTGGTGGCGACGGCTCCCATGCCTGGGATCATGATGCCAAGTTTTCCGGTTGCGGGTTTGATCTTTGCCGCTTCTTCCTGGCTGGCGGCTTCGGGATTCGACATCTTCGGAGTGGTCCTTCTATCTGTAAGTTCGCCCGAGTGTTGGACAGGTAAGTATCGCGCACGGAAAGGCGGTACGCAAATAACCGTTCCTGCCTGCGAGGGTCGTTTAGGAGTTAGGCGACTGTTTCGGTGCGGATGCGGTTCTTCCAGTGAGAAGCGACGAACCAGACGATGCCGACGAGCAGAATGACTTCCACGCCGAGGTGGAAGCGGTGGAAGAACTCCTTGAACTGGGGGTTGGTCTGGAACTGCGCGCCGAGCTTCATGCCGATCCAGGCGAGGACGTAGCACCAGGGCCAGGAGCCGATAAAGGTGTAGAGGTGGAACTTGGCCTGGTTCATGCGGGCGACGCCGGCGGGAAAGGCGATGAAGGTGCGAATAATGGGGAGCATGCGGCCGATGAGGACGGCAAGGGAGCCGAAGCGGGTGAAGAAGGCGTCGACGCGGTCGAGGTCGTGGCGGCTGAGGAGCATGTAGCTGCCGTAGCGCTCGACCATGGGGCGACCGCCGCGAGCGCCGACCCAGTAGGCGGGAACGGAGCCGATGTTGGAGGCGAAGGAGGCGACGGTGGCAAGCAGGATGAGGTCGAGCTGGGTGTGGGCGAGCGCAAAGCCGGCGAGCGGCATAATGAGCTCGGACGGAATGGGGATGCAGGCCGACTGGATAGCCATGAGAAGGAAGACTGCGGTGTATCCGCCGGCGGCGATTAAAGCCGTAAAGGCTACGAAGAGTTTTTCTGACATGGCTCCAGTGAGTATAGCGGTGAGGGCATCCAGTGTCGGTTGCCTTTGCTAGCATGAGTGAAGCGACATGAGGAGACACAGCGCAATGGCAGAGACGGTCGCAGCACCGGTGATGGACGAAGAGGAAGTCGCCGTGACGGGAACGGCGGCAGTGACAGCAGCGCCACCGACGACCGTTGGGCAGCCGGCGAGCTCGTACGGAACGCAGCCGCACGATCCGTCGAAGCCGGCAGTGAAGCGGCAAATCGTTTGCTTCTCGTTCTACAAGGTGATGCCGGAATGGCGACGACTTCCGGCGGCGGAAAAGGCGGAGCACAAGCGGATGTTTGCCGAGGTGCTGACGCGGTGGAACAAGCCGGGTGAGTTTCTGTCGCTGACCTACTCGACGATCGGCACGCGCGGCGATGTGGACATGTGCGTTTGGTCGATCGGCTACGGTGTGGATGAGTTGAACAAGATGCGGTCGGAGCTGATGGGCACACCGCTCGGCGGGTATCTCTCGACGCCACACAGCTTTCTGGCGATGACAAAACGGTCGCAGTATCAGATCGATCGTGAGGATGAGAGCGCGGGCGAAGGCCGAGGAGCGATTCGGCCGGGTGGGCAAAAGTACATCTTTATTTATCCGTTCTGGAAGACGCGTCCTTGGTATCTGCTGTCGATGGCGGAGCGGAAGCGGTTGATGGATGAGCACATCCGGATCGGACTGCTCTATCCGCGGGTGAAGCTGAACACGACATATTCGTTCGGGATTGACGACCAGGAGTTTGTGGTGGCGTTCGAGACCAACTTTCCTGAGGACTTTCTGGATCTGGTGCAGCAGCTGCGCGAGACGGAGATCAGCCTGTATACGCTCGAGGACACGCCGATCTTCTCGTGCGTTCGTCTGCCGCCGAACGAGATGCTGGATCGTCTGGGTTAGCGCGTTGGCTCCGAGAACGCAGGATCCGAAGACGCAGGTGAAAGCGGTTCGGCGGGTGACGCCTGCGCCGACGGGAGCGAAGGCGCGGGCGATTGCGGCGACGGAGCCGGTTGCGGCGAAGAAGCGGCCAGGAAAGACGACGAAGCCGCTGGCACCAGAGCGTGTGGCGGCAATTCTGGATGCTCTCAACAAGAGTTATCCGGGCGCGGTGTGCGCGTTGGTGCACACGAGCGCCTGGGAGCTGACGGTGGCGACGATCCTTTCGGCGCAGTGTACGGATGCGCGGGTGAACCTCGTGACGCCGAACTTGTTTCGGATGTATCCGACGCCGAAGGATCTTGCGGCTGCTTCGCTGCCGGAGATTGAAGAGGCGATTCGGACGACTGGATTCTTCCGGAACAAGGCGAAGTCGATCCAGGGTGCGGCGCGGACGGTGGTGGACGAGTTTGGGGGCGAGGTTCCACAGACGATGGAGGAGATCCTGCGGCTGCCGGGTGTGGCGCGGAAGACGGCGAATGTGGTGTTGGGAAGCTGGTTCGAGATTGCTTCCGGTGTTGTGGTGGACACGCATGTGCTGCGGATCTCGCGGCGGCTGGAGCTGACGGCGAACACGGACCCGCAAAAGGTGGAGATGGATCTTCAGCGGGTAATTCCGCAGGACAAGTGGATCGACTATTCGCACATGATCATTCACCATGGGCGGCAGATCTGCATTGCTCGGAAGCCGCTGTGCGCAGACTGCTCGCTTGAAACTTTATGCAATTCGGGTGACAAGACGTGGAGCTCGCACTAGAGAGCCGGGCAGCGGGTGCCGGGTGCCCCTGCCCCGGGTGGCTGGGCGTGTTGGCGCCGGTGGCCGCGGGTGCTCTCGGTAGCTCTAGTACCAGTGTAGTGGATCCGGGCAACTACTACGCCACGCCTGACGTGGGGTGAGGCGGAGCTATGGATGCGGGAGGTGGAGAGCCTGGGCGAGGGTGCGGATGAGGGAGGGGATGTTCGGCTCGGGTGACTCGATGTGGGGTGGGAGGTTGAGGGTGCGGAGGGTGGCTGAGGTGATGGGGCCGATGGAGGCGCGGAGGATGGGTTCGGGCAGGGTGAGGTGGGCGGCCTCGAGGAGGCTGAGGAGGTTGGTGGCGGTGGAGGAGGAGGTGAAGGTGATGGCGTCGGGCCAGGACGCCGGGGACCGGAAGAGGCTCTGGAGGAGCGGGGTGGATTCGGTGGGGATGAGGTTGCGGTAGACGGGCGCGAGGGTGAGGTCGGCGCCGGCGGAGCGGAGGGTTTCGGGGAGGTGGTCGCGGGCGTGCTCGGCGCGGAGGAGGAGCATGCGGGTGGGTGAACCGTCGGGCTGCTTGGCGTGTGGAAGGAGAGCGGCGGTGAGGGATTCGGCTACGGCGGTTGGTGGGATGAGGGTGGCGGCGAGGCCGATGGAGCGGAGGGCTTGCGCGGTGGCGGGGCCGATGGCGGCGACCTGCTGGGTTGGGTGTGGGGTGAAGGTGCGGCGGGCTCGGCCGGCGAAGGCTTCGACGGCGTTGGCGCTGGTGAAGAGGAGCCAATGGAAGGAGGGGAGCTGGGCGAGGGCGGCGTCGAGGGGGCAGAAGGATGTGGGTGGAGCGAGGGAAATGGTGGCGATGAGGATGGGTTGGGCGCCGAGCGCGGAGAGGGCTTCGGCGAGGGTGGAGGTTTGGTGGGCGGCGCGGGTGATGAGGATGCGGGGTGCGGCTGGCATGTCTAACCCCTGAAGATACCTGCCCCTGAAGATACTTGGGAGTTCCCTGCTCCCTGGCCCTGGGCCCCTCCCCGGTTTTGGTCTTCCTGGGGGCACAATCCCTGGAATGAACGGTTTACCGGGTGGGGTGCGGCGTAAGATCTTGATTCCAGGTAATTTGCTTACAAAATATCTGGAATGAACAGGTTACGGCGGCGGAGGAAGATCGGGCCGGTTGCTTGGGCTTGTCCTCGATCCATCTAGTTCCAGTATAGAGATTCAGGAGAACTGGTACGCCACGCGTCCTGGCGTGCCTTAGCGGGTGTAGTTGAAGTTGACGGTGATGGTGGTTTGGATGCGGGTGGGTTTCCCGTTGAGGAGGTAGGGTTTGTAGCGCCACTTGCGTACGGCTTCAAGGCTGGCGTCGCGTAAGACCTCAGGGCCAGAGATGACGCTGAGCGAGTCCACGCGGCCCTCCTGGGTGATGATGGCCGACAGGACGACGCGTCCGTTGGTGCCGTTGAGCCTTGCCTGAAGTGGGTACTCGGGAGCCGGAGCCTTGATGAGCGAGCCAGCCATGACGCCGCCCGAGACGCGTGGCAGGAGCTCGGATGGTGCGGGGGCGGTGGGCTGCTCGGGTGGGGCGTTGCCTTCCTGGGATTGGGCGGGGAGGGAGATGGGAAGGAGGGTGGCTGCGGCGAGGGCTGCGGGGGTGAGTTTGCGGAGGGAGAAGTTCATGGGCGGCCTCTTGGTGGACCACGGTATCAGGTTGTGGCGGGTGGGGGAACCTGGAACTCGGGGTCAACGGGGATTTGGAGGGCGTTGGCGAGGGTGTTGGTTTGGTTGGCGAGGGCGAGGATGCTGAGGAGGTGGGCATGCTGGGTGTCGGTGAGGCCGCGGGCTCGGGCGGCGGCGGTGTGGGAGTGGATGCAGTAGGTGCAGTTGTTGCTGGTTGAGACGGCGAGGTAGATGAGTTCGCGGGCGAGGGGGTCGAGGGCGCCCTCCTCGGGTTTGGGCTCGATCATGACGGCTTTGACCTGCGCCCAGGTTCGTTCGAGGAGGTCGGGCTGGTTCGCGAGGGCTCGCCAGAAGTTGTTGACGAAGGAGGAGTTGCGGGTGGCGCGGATGTCGTCGAAGACGGCCTGGAGGCGGGGGGTGGTGGCGATTTGGGCGTCGGTTAGGAGGGGGACTGTGGGCATGGGTTGGGTACGCTGTAGTTGACCTATTGAAGTATAGGCAGTTCGTCGTAAGTCTGGCCGTTAAGTGTTCGACCTGCCAGTTTCTTATTTTCGCCACCCCACTGCTTGAAGAAGAAGCGAACGCCTTGAGCTCGACACTGTGTTAGGAGAGCCTGAACCCAACTCTCATGCATGCTTCGCGCCCCTCTACCGCTTTCGCCACCCACTATCACCCAATCAATCCCACTTAAATTGATCGCTCCCAAGTCTTCCAGAAGTGGCTCAATAGAGAGGAACTTCACAGCAGCGCAACTACCTCTCAGCTCCTCAATTCGAGGCAGCCCATATCTCTTGTCTTCTACGCTGACCCCCCACCAGATGTGTTTGCTTCTAGTGGCAAACTGCAATTTGCTATTTAGGAGTTCTCGAAGACGAGTTGCACGCTTTGTTAGGACCTGATACTGATGCCAGTCGCCCTGCATCATCACACGCGAGACCTTTTCTATGTAGTCGGTGGGAATCTCCGGATGAAAGAGGTCACTCATTGAGTTAACAAATATTTTCCTAGGTCGCTTCCATCTGAGTGGTTCATTGAGTTTCTCGGGGACAAGACGAAGTTCGAAGCCGAGTTCATAGGGATGGCCGGGAACTCCTCTGAAACGCTGTGCAAACGTGTTTGCGTAACAATGTTTGCAACCGGGACTTATTTTTGTGCAACCTCGCACTGGATTCCAAGTTGCGTCGGTCCACTCAATTGAAGATATCTCACTCATTATTGAATACCAAAGGTGATTCGAGTCGTCCGAGCCATAGTTCTACCGCCTTTCATCATGGGCCTTTTATCCGCTGCTGGATTCACCAGGATCCTTCTCTCTTCTTCAAGCCGCAAGGCAGTCTCTCTGTAATGTGTGAGCAAAAGGTTGTTCTTTGCACTATGCTGAAGAAATACTTCAGCCAGCGTAACAGTCTGACCTTGGAAGGTCGCACACAGGTCGTCACCCAGCTCCACTAGAGGGTCGACATCAAACAGACCAAAATTCTGCGGAGTTGGGTTTTGTACGTAGGACAGATAAGGCATGCCCTCTGCTGACCGAGTGCCCTGCCGAGCCATGATTCCTTTCATCAACTCGTAGCCTTTTGCATTCTTGCTCAGGAAAACGAGATGGTGAGTAGAACGATGACTATCTTCAACCTTGAACGAGAATGGCGTAACGAATGTAGCGCCCGCTTCTTGCATTGCGGCTACCAGATGGGACATGACAACCTGCTCTCGTAAGAGAGGATTGGCTAGGAGATGGAGTTCTTGCCGAAGTGCGCCAAGGCGCGTGGCGCTCCCAAACACATTTAGCATGTGTTGCTCCATCACCGGATTGTCGATGGCTGCGATAACCCTACGATAGTTAAAGAAGAAGATGCATTCCGCCCACTCCTCCATGAGCATCTGGATCAGCGCAAACGTAACATCCTTGTAGCCGAATTGGTCGAGGAAGTAGAGCTTTGGCACTTTGGACCGCAACTTGAAAGTTCGGAGTAGATCAAATGTTGCTTGTCCCACGGATAGCGATGGTTTGTAGAGCAGCTTCTCCATACCGGGGAGATCGTCGACGGCCGCTCTCAACTTAGAGATATTTTCCTCGTCGATGTCGTTAAAGAACGTGCGGAGCGAATCCAGCAGCTTCACGTCTGTCACGGCCGCTTTGAGTACAAGCATCGGCGTAGACGGAGTTCCATCGCTATAGACGCCTGGTCCAGAGAAGAGGTCGGCAAAGACAACTTCCGGTGTTCGCCGCTGGCTCCTCTGAAAGTCTGAAAGGACGCGTGCCCACGTTTGGACGTACTTCGATACGATCTGCGCCTTGATCGTGGAATGCTCTCTAGCGTGCTCGAAAAAGTCTTGCGTTGTGTCGGACATGGCGAATGTTTAGCGAATACACAGTATGCACCATTTTAGTTGCGTCTGCAGGTGCTTCGGACCTGCATATCGCGCGAGTGTATTCGGAGTTACCGTCTGCCGCCTAGAAGTGAGCCCAAGACGCCACGGACGAGTTGTCGGCTGAGTTGGGTTCCGGCGGAGCGGGCGGCGGATTTGGCCATGGCTTCGGCTAGGCCTTCGTTGTGTCCGCCGCGGGGGGCGTGGTGCCGAGGACGAGGGAGGAGAGGCTGCCGAGGATGGAGGTGGCGATGGAGGGTTGTTGAGTGGGGATCCCACATCTCCCTTTGGGAGATATGGGGCACCCGGTTGGGCGGCGGGGGGAGCCAGGGGGTGGGTTGGGACGCGGGGATGGATTGGCTTGGGGTTGGTGGGGGGTTGTTCTCTCCCACCCTTCCCGCCGGGGAAGAATGGGCCACCGGGGGTGTTGGGGCTGGTGGAGGAAGGCGGGTTGGGATGGGTGGGATCCCAGGTCTCAGGGTCGAGACCTGGGGCACCCGGCGTTTTGTAGCCCGGACGACAAGGGACCGGGCAGCGGGTCGTATACTCTCAGAGCGTCTCGCGGGGCTGCAACTGTTTGCAGAGTCGTGGCCTGACGGATTGCCAGATTGAGCCCGCTTCATTTCACGGAAAGATCGCTCGACCGCTTCAGCCGACCTTATGCCTAGCTTTTCGTCCGTTGCCTCGCTTCCTGCTTCCGTCACGCCAACTCCGGTCCGCTCTTCTTATATTCCCGGGCTTGACGGTATCCGGGCTGTGGCCTTTCTGCTGGTTTTTGCGGCTCACGCGACCCCTGGCGGCATAAACCTTTATATTCCGGCCACACTTGGGGTAACGATTTTCTTTTTTCTGAGCGGGTACCTGATTACGACGCTGCTGCGTGCGGAGGCTTTGCGTACGGGCACCATTTCCCTGCGTGACTTCTATATTCGCCGAACGCTACGTATTTTCGTCCCACTCTACGTTGCGTACTTGCTGGCCGCGGCCGTTTCGCGCTTTGTTCTGCATGTCTCGCCGGGGAGTCGTCTCGGGTTTCTGAGCATGCTGTTTTACTTTTATAACTACTCCAACATTCTGAACTGGCACGGGACGGTGCCGCCAGGCCTTACTGTGATTTGGTCGCTGGCGGTTGAGGAGCATTTTTATCTCCTGTTTCCGTTGGCCTACATCGCCCTGATCCGTCGGAAGATGTCGAGCAGGCAACAGGCGAACCTGCTGTTTGTCTTTTGCCTGGCGGCGCTTTGCTGGCGGCTGCTGGTGGTCGTTGCGTTTCATAAGACGGACTGGACCTACTCTGCTACGGATTGCCGGTTTGATTCGATCCTTTGGGGCTCGGTTCTGGCGTTGCGCAACAATCCCCGGTTTGGGGACCCGACGCTGGCGCCGGCACGGCTGCGATTTCCCATGTTTGTGTTTGGGCTTTTGCTGATCGGGGCCACTCTGGTGCAGAAGAGCCTTCTGTTTCGGGATACGCTGCGATACACGGTCCAGGATGTCGGGCTGTACGCCATCTTTTGTTTTGTGCTGACCACGATGTCGCACCCGACGATTCGCTGGCTGGAGTGGAAGCCGGTTCGATATCTTGGCTGGATTTCGTACTCGCTTTACCTGATCCACGCGTTCCTTCTGTTTATTCTGCACCGGTCGTTTCCCGGCAAGCTGTGGATGACGTTTCCGCTTGGCCTGGCACTGGCGATCCTGTATGGGACGGCCATGCGGTACGCGGTGGAATTGCCGCTGCAGAGGCTTCGGGCGCGGTTTCGGCATGTCCCGGAGGCGGACCCGGGGGCGCCGGACGGACATGGGTTGATTTCGTGATGAGAGAACTGGGAGCGGGGAGGTTGCGGGGCGCTGGGCTGCGCGGCTAGTGGACGGAGTCGAGGAACTCGCCCCAGTCGGCGGGCTGGAAGGGCATGAGGCCGACGCTTTGCAGGAAGTGGACAGCGCCGCGGGCGGAGCCGAAGAAGACGGGGCCCAAGACGCGGCGATGTCCGAGATCGTACAGACGCGACTCCCGTGCCCTGCTAGGGTGAGTGGGTTGCGAGCGAAGTAGAGCTTCGCCACCGCAATTCTTTTCGCTTCCCACCAAGCGGCTATCCCTTGCGATGTTTTGCAAAGGGGGCCGCTCATGGCTCAAGTTTCCGACCAATTTTCTTGCGAGAATCTCCTATTAGCTTCGTTGCCGGCTGCAGAGCGGGAGCGGTTGCTGCCGCTGCTGGAGCGGGTGGCTCTGCCGCTGCGGGCACCTTTGTTTGAGCCCAATGTGCAGCCTCGCTCTGTGCACTTCATGACCACGGGCATCGCGTCGATTGTGACGGAGATGAGCGTGGGTGAGGGTGTGGAAGTGGGTCTGATCGGGCGGGAGGGGCTGCCGGAGTGCCTGCAGCTGCTGGGGCCGCAGACGGGTCCGTCGCGGTGCTTCATCCAGATGGAAGGGGAAGCTCTGCGGATGAGTTTCCGGGAGTTCCAGAAGATCTTTGAGGAGAACGCGGCGGTGCGAGCGCCGCTGCTGCGGTATGTGCAGTACCAGGCGCTGGTGGTGGCGCAGCTGGCGGCGTGCAATCGGCTGCACGGGATGGAAGAACGGCTGGCGCGATGGCTGCTGATGGTGGCGGACCGGGCGGGACGGCCGGAGATGGAATTGACCCAGGAGTTTCTGGCGGAGATGCTGGGGACGCGGCGGTCGACGGTGTCGTTGACGGCCGGGGCGCTGCAGCAGAGTGGGCTGATCCTGTACCGGCGGGGGCGGATGCAGATTCTGGATCGGGAAAAGCTGGAGACTGTGGCGTGCGAGTGTCTTGGGGTGACGGAGCAGCTGTTGAAAGACCTGTATCCGTGAGGGTTTGGGGCGGCGAGGATGACGAAGGGAGGGGCAGAGCTACGGAAGGACGCACTTGGGAATTTTCTGATCCTGATGGAGTGGTTTGCTGGGCTGGGCGAAGACAACAGCAGGTTCCCTTCGGGAATGACAACCAGAAAGGCCACGATGCGAGTAGAACGGCGACGATGCGAGTAGAACGGCGACGATGCGAGTTAAACGGCGACGATGCGAGTAGGAAGGCGACGATGCGAGTTACACGGCCACGATGCGAGTTAAACGGCGACGATGCGAGTAGGAAGGCGAAGCTGCCAGCAGAGATCAACGGTGCGAGAGGCACGTGGCGGGCGATTCGGGTCTAGTGTAGTGGCGGAGGACTGTTATGGCGAGTGCAAACGGGCTGGAGAATGACCTGCGGGTGATTGCGGAGCAGGAGCGGCTGCTGGAGTTTGCGGCGTTTGATGCGGATGCGGCCTGGACGCTGGGTGGGCGGATGCGGGCGCTGGCGGCGGGGACGGGGCGGCCGGTGGCGATGGGAATCTGGGTGGCTGGGGCGCTGCTGTTTTATGCGGCGACGCCGGGGACGGCGCCCGACAACGAGTTTTGGTTACAGCGGAAGCGGGCGACGGCGGAGCGGTTTGGGCGGAGCACGTACCGGATGGGGCTGGAGCTAGAGCGGGATGGGTCGACGCTGGAGGAGAAGCAGGGGCTGCCGCTGCGGGAATTCTGCGTGCATGGGGGCGGGTTTCCGGTGCGGCTCGCGGGGACGGGGTGCGTGGGCGCGGCCGTGCTGAGCGGGCTGCCGCAGCGGCAGGATCATGCGATGGTGGTGGAGGCGATGGCGGGGGTGCTGGGGGTGATGGTGCCTCGGCTGGTGGATTAGGCAGGTTTATGCGTGAGGGATGCGAGGTCAGTCCAGCCGAAGGAGATTTCGGGCAGGTCGGTGTCGCTGAGGGTGATGGTTTTGCGATGCTGCCCGGTGGCGCCGAGGGTGCGGTCGAAGTGGATGGCGGGATTGTCTTCGAGCACCCAGACAAGAGGCTGTGCTTTTCCAGCTGGCGACCTGGACGTGGGCGATCGCCTCTGCGTCTTCGATGGTGGCGGGTCGGGTAACGATGGTCATTGGGCAAGGTAACAGAAGCTGCGAGGGGTTTTGACAGGGGATCGTGATGCGGGGAGGATCAGGAGGAGAGGCTGGTGGGCGATGCGGATTGCTAGTTGGAATGTGAACTCGATACGGGCGCGGATGGAACACGTGCGGCGGTTTCTGGAGCGGCAGGCGCCGGATGTTTTGTTGCTGCAGGAGCTGAAGGGGCTGGAGTTCCCGACTGCGGAGTTTGAGGCGATGGGGTACAGGAGCGCGGCGGTGACGCAGAAGAGCTACAACGGGGTGGCGGTGTTGTCGCGGCTGCCGATGGAGGTGGTTTCGCGGACGTTGAAGGGCGATGAGGAGGACAGCCATGCGCGGTTTCTGGAGACGATGATTGCGGGTGTGCGGGTGGTGAATTTGTACCTGCCGAATGGAAATCCGGTGGGGACGGAGAAGTTTGCGTACAAGCTGCGGTGGATGGACCGGCTGGCGGAGGAGATGGGGGAGTGGATGGCGGGTGGGGCGCCGACGGCCATCGGTGGGGACTGGAATGTGATTCCGGAGGAGATTGACTGCCACAAGGTGAGTTACTGGCTGAAGGATGCGCTGTTTCAGCCGGAGACGCGGTCTCGCTATCGGGCGCTGCTGGGGGCGGGGTGGACGGATGCGTTTCGGTCGCTGTATCCGGAGGTGACGGGAGAGTTTACGTACTGGGATTATTTTCGGAACGCGTTTGAGCGAAATGCGGGGATCCGGATTGATCACTTTCTGCTGTCGCCGGGGATGCGGGAGCGGCTGGTGGGATGCGCGATCGACCGTGGTCCGAGGGCGGAGGAGAAGCCGTCGGACCATACGCCGATCGTGGTGGAGTTTCGGTAATGGGGTTGTCGGCCGGCGAAGGTCAGGCGAGACGGCGCTTTGCGGCGGCGATCAGACCGGCGGCTCCGGTGCCGAGCAGGAGTAGGGATGAGGGCTCGGGGGTGGGGCTGGATGGGGTTGTGGTTGCGGTCCACGTGCCGGGTTCGTACGGGAGACCGGGGAAGCCCTGGGGGTTTTCGATGCTGCCGTAATCGCCGTAGTAGTAGGCGGCGTCTGCAAAGTATTCGTCGGTGATGAGGTAGTGATTGCGGGACTGGAAGTATGGCTCGGGATCGGTGGTGAGGATGACGGCCCACCTGTCGGGAAGACCGTCTGTTAGCTGGTAGGTGATGATGAACTGGGTGGTGTTCCCGAGGGTATAGGTGGTGAAGCCATCGGTGAAGTCAAAGGCGACCAAGCCTGTGGTGTACCCGCCGTTTGAGGGGTCGCCGAAGAAGACGCTGGTGGGCGGTGGGTCGCTGACGGTGAAGCTTCCGGTGATGCGGTCCGATGTGGTGTAGGGGGACTCGACGGAGTTGAAGTCGGGGCCGGTGTAGGTGTAGGTGGTGTCGGCGTGGGTGACTGCCGAGAGTGCGAGGGTGACGGCGATGGTGCTCAGAAAGGGGCGCATGGCAGGCTCCTGGATGCGATGAGGATGCGATCGTGATCGTGACGCAGACAACGTCGTCGATCCGGTTTACACGCCACTGTACTCTCCGTCCGTCGCAGCGGCCACCTCTGTTGTGTCCCCTTCCGGCAAGCTCCAGCTGGTGTGTGGTGCGGACGTGGGAACGCCGAGGCTCGTGGCGTGCCGGAACGGACGGCGGCCATGTAGGATCGGGCTGAGTGCGAATGGTTGGTTCAGAGTGACTGGAGAGAATATGTCGATTGATTGCCGCCGAAGATTTCGTTGGTGGGCTGGGGCGCTGGCCGTGGTTGCGGCCGGAGCTGGGCTCGGGGCGCGATGCGTTGCGCAGCAGCCTTACCAGGTGCTGGAACATTGGAGGGTTGGCGGTGTTCGAGGTTGGGATTACCTGGTGGCGGACCCGGCCGCGCATGTGCTGTACGTGACGCATGGGCCGCGGGTGGAGGTGGTGGACTCCCGGACGGGCAAGGTGGTGGGTGCGGTGACGGGGATGAAGGGGACGCACGGGGTGGCGCTGGATGACGTGGGCCGGTACGGGTATGTGAGTGACGGTGGAAGCAATGCGGTGGTGGTGTTTGACCGGCGGAGCTGGCAGACGGTGGCGACGATTCCGGCGGGGACGAATCCGGACGGGATTGTGTTTGATCCGAGTACGAAGTCGGTTTGGGCGTTCAACGGCGGCAGCCACGACGCGACGGTGATCGACACGGGCAGCAATCGGGTGGTGGCGACGGTTGCGCTGCCGGGCAAGCCTGAGTTTCCGGTTGCCGATGGGCAGGGCTCGGTGTACGACAACATTGAAAGTACGAACCAGATTGTGCGGGTGGACGCGCGGACGAAACAGGTGGTGGCGACGTGGACGCTGACCGGCTGCGACTCGCCGACGGGGCTGGCGATGGACCGGGCGCACCGGCGGTTGTTCGCGGTGTGCGGTGGGAAGAAGATGGCGGTGGTGGACGCGGATACGGGGCGGCAGATGGCTTCGCCGGAGATTGGCAGCGGCCCGGATGCGGCGGTGTTCAGCGCGAAGCGTCAGCTTGCGTTCAGTTCGAACGGGGAAGGCACGCTGACGGTGGTGGACGTGGCGCACGGGTACGAGACGTTGGAAACGCTGCCGACGGCGCGCGGCGCGCGGACGATGGCGTATGACGAGGAGGGGGATCGGGCGTTTCTGGTGACGGCGCAATTTGGGCCGGCTCCGGAGGCGACGGCTGAGGCGCCGCACCCGAGGCCTTCTGTGGTGCCGGATACGTTTGAGGTGCTGGTGGTTGGGCGCCCGTAGAGGTTTGCGGGCCGCGGGGGTTACGGTCTGCCGGGGTCGGGCTGCTTCCCCTCGACGTCCGGGGTGTCGGTTTGCTTTGGGCCGAGCAGCACCTGAAGGCCGATGTAGGCGATCCAGCTTGGCTGGCTATTGGCGACGGAGATGGCCTGGAAGCTGCGCCCGGCCATGAACAGGAGGTTGCGGGTCTTGTTCTTGTTGAGGGCTTGCCGGCCGCCGAGGCCGAGGGTGGCTTCACGCTGCTTGGGGAAGCCTGTGGCGAACTGGCCAGTTCCCTGCCCCGCGGGGATGCGGTTGGCGTCCTGCTGGTCGTAGAGCTCCGCGTAGAGCTCGGTCTGGTCGCTGAACTCGTGGCCGACGAGCAGGCCGCGGCTCCAGCTTTGCGGCACGGCGTGATTGCCGAAGCTGTAGCCGACCTCGCCGTCGAGGCGAACGGGGCCGATGCGGGCGTTGACCTCGATCGGAAGGAAGAAGCTGGGGCCGGGGGCGACCAGGCCGCGCGGGACGGAGCGGGTGGGGTTATCGAGGAAGAGTTGCGGGTAGGTGGAGACGCTGAGATTGACGACCTGCTCCGGGGTGTCGGCGACTCCGGGGGCGTCGCCTGAGGCTTCCGCGGGAAGGACGGGGGCGCGATGGGCGAAGACGCCGAGCAGGCCGGTTCCGAAGCGGTTTTGGAAGGGGACGTCGCCTGGGTGGTGTTCGTAGAAGCGCCACTTGATGCCGAGCAAGCTTTCGCCGAGGCCGGCGACGGTTTGCCCGGATACGGCGGGGGAGGTGGCTGAGGCGGGCTGCGGACGGCTTTCTTCGAGGGCGATGGGGAGCTCGTATTTGAGCTGGATGCGGTCGCCGAGACCGTAGTTGATATCGAAGTCGGGCAGCTGGTAGGCGCCGGCGGCGGGGTTGCGATCGCCGATGTAGCCGAAGTTGATCTCCCAGTGCCGGTTTCCGGGGGTTTCCGGGTCGTCGGTGCGGAAGGGTGGACCGCCCTGGGCGCGGGCGGTAAGGCTGAGGCCGCACAGCACAAGAAGGACCGCGGCGGGGGTCCACGCGGCGGGGGTCCAAAGGTGCCGCGGAAGAGCTTTTGCGGTTCGCGACATTGATGAACAGTTTACGGGAGTGTTGCTGCCTGTCGATCCGTCCGTGAAGGAGGCCTTTCAAAGGGCGTTCGTTCCTGTTGGGCGATCCGCGCGCGGCGATGAGGACGGGCTGAGTGCAAATTTCGAGGAACGCATCGGCATCCGGCAGATCGCGAGAACACACTTTGGGTCTGCCGTGCGATACTTGACTGTCCAGACGTTTACCTATAAAATTTGTGAATGCCCAGGCCACGGAGTGACGAGAAGCGAATGGCCCTCCTGGAGGCAGCAACGCGCATCATCGTCGCACAGGGACTGAGTGCCCCGACTGCCGGTATCGCGAAAGAGGCAGGTGTTCCCAACGGCTCCTTGTTTACCTACTTCGAAACGAAGACGGAACTGTTCAATCAGCTCTATCGGGAGTTGAAGGGCGAGATGGCTGCCACAGCCCTCAAGGGCGCATCCGCCAAGGCGGAACCCCGCGAGCGGTTCTTCCGCGTCTGGCAAAACTGGACAAGCTGGGCGGTCACGTTCCCTGAGAAACGGCAAGCGCTCGCTCAGCTGTCCGTTTCCAGTGAGATCACCGCAGAAAGCCGCGCAGCCGGGCACACGATGATGGCCGACCTCGCTGAGTTGGCCGATCGCAGCCGTGCGAACGGCCCGATGCGCAAGGCGCCGCTTGGATTCGTACTCGCGATGATGAACTCAGTGGCAGAGGCCACGATGGATTACATGACGCAAGACCCTCCTCATGCAAAGAAGCACTGCAAAGAGGGTTTCGATGCGTTGTGGCGAATGGTGGAGTAATCGTAACTCCGCAAATGACTGACCAGACACGTACCATGGGAGAGTAGACATGCCGAAGTCCAGCGAGAGGAAATCTGCAGCAGAAAACAAGGCGTACATCATCACCGGGCCAACGTCGGGGATCGGTCGCCGTACTGCCCTGGACGTGGCCGCGCACCGCACCGTGGTGCTCGTGGGCCGCGACCGCGCAAAGCTGGAGGCGGTGGAACAAGAGATACAGCAGAAAGGCGGAGACGCTGTTTGTGTTGTGTGCGACTTGTCAGATATCGGAAGCGTTGAACGGGCGGCTGCCGAGATCGTTCGTCTGAATCTTCCGCTCGCAGGCCTCGTCAACAATGCAGGCATCATGCAGACGCGTCCGACGAAGAACGCGCGCGGCTGGGATATGTCCTACGCGACGAATCACCTGGGCCCCTTCGTACTGACGGAGTTACTCGTGCCTCACCTTCCAGCGGGTGCTAACGTCGTTTTTGTTGTCTCCGCGGTAGAGGACCCTGAGCGTAAGCCGGCCGTATCTGCGGGGTTTCGAGGAGCTCGCTACCTCTCGGCAGAAGCCAGTGCGCGAGGCGAATGGGCGCCCGGCGGCTCGACGAAGGCCGGGTTCGATGCCTACGCGACGACCAAACAAGCCATGCTGGCCACGGCCATGGCGTTCGCTCGTGAGCATCCGCGACTGCACATCAACGCGATCGAACCGGGCTTCAATCCAAGTACCGGTCTTGGAGCAGCCGACGCCCATGCATCCGTGCGCTTCCTGCAGAAGTTCATCGTGCCGCTCATCGTGCCGCTGCTGATGCCCTTCATCAAAATCTTGAGCACGTCGAAGCGGGCGGCACGCGAAATCACAAAGGTTTTGATCGATACCTCTGGACGCACCGGCGTTTACTACGACGAGGGCGGCCAGCCGATGCAAGGCTCAATGGTCATACGCGACCAGAAGTTTCAGGATCGCGTCGTCGCCGAGACGCGCGCCTTTCTTGCGGAGCACTCAGATCGAACTGCCTAGCAGCAACTCTCGCTTCTCCGGGATGCAAGCTGGCGGTGTCGGCCGATGCTAAATCACGGGATGTCGGCAAGTGTCCAGAGGTCCCGGGAGCAGATCTAGTCGGCCGGGCTGATGGGGCCGGCGGTCATGCGGGGCGACGGTTGATTGTCTGCTAGGAGGGCGTCCAGACGTCGCCGGGGCGGAGGGCGAGGAAGCGGGTGGGGTCTACGGCTCGGTTTTGCAGGGCACGGGTGAGGGCGAGGGCGGGGTCTTCGGGCGCTTCGTCGGTGAGGCGGAAGGTGTTCCAGTGGGTGCCGAGGGCGAGGGGGCAGTCGAGATCGAGGAGGATCTGGACGGCGTCGGCGGGGTTCGCGTGCTGGGAGTGCATGAACCAGCGGGGCTCGTAGGCGCCGATGGGGAGGACGGCGAGGGCGGGTGGGCCGAAGCGGTTGCGGAGGTCGCGAAAGATTTCGCCGTGGCCGTAGCCGGTATCGCCGGCGAGGTAGATGGGGCCCTGGGCGGGGGGGTGGAGGAGGAAGCCGGACCAGAGGGCCATGCGGCGGTCGCGGAGGGTGCGCGACGACCAGTGATAGGCGGGGGTGAGGGTGGCGGCGATGCTGGGAGCGTCCGGGGCGGAGAGGGTGTGGGTGGAGAGCCAATCGCCGGTGGTGACCTTGATTTCCGGGGCGTGGCGGTGGATGAGGGTCTCGTTGCCGAGTGGGGTGAGGACGGGCGCGCGGTGGGTGCGCCAAAGACGGCGGAGGGTGGGGAGATCGAGGTGGTCATAGTGGTTGTGGGTGAGGAGGACCGTGTGGATGGGCGGGAGCTGGTCGAAGGGGAGGCCGGGTGGGTTATGGCGTTTGGGACCGCTGAAGGAGAAGGGGCTGGCGCGCTCGGAGAAGACGGGGTCGAGGAGGAGGTTGTGGCCGGCGATTTGGAGGAGGGTGGAGGCGTGGCCGATGTGGGTGATGCGGAGGGTTTCGGAGCGGGTGGGTGGAGTGGGGGCGATGCGGGCGGGGACGAGATCGGGCCAGGGGGTTGACTTGGAGGAGAGCTTCCAGCGGAGGACGTCGGAGATGGATTTGTCTGAGGGTGGGAGGCCGGGGTTGAAGAAGCGGAGGCCGTCGAAATGGTCGGTTTGAGGGCCGTTGTAGTAGGGGTTGGTCACGCGCGTGGGGCTCCGGTGGTGGGGCGGGGCTGATCTGTGAGCTCGATGGGGGAGGTCCAGTCGCTGAGGAGATCGAGGGCTCCGCGGGCGATCAGGAGGTCGGCGATTTCGCGGCCGAGGTCTTCGGGGCTTACCAAATCGGGCGCGGTGAGGTCGGCGATGGCCATGGCTTCGCCGTCCGGGGCGACGACCTGGGCGTGGACGCGGGCGGTGCCGGCGGAGACCGTGCACAGGCAGCCGACGGGGAGCATGCAGCCGCCGCCGAGAGCGGCGAGGGTGGCGCGCTCGGTGCGGACGGCGAAGGCGGATGGGGAGTGGATGAGCGCCTGGATGGCGGCGAGAATGGCGGGGTCGCGGGTGGGATCTTCGGTATCAAGGGGGTGGTTGGGGGAGCGGGTTTCGAGGCCTAGGGCGCCCTGGCCGGGTGCGGGGCAGAGCTCGGTGGGGTCGAAGCGGGAGTGGACGTTGCCGGTGCGGTTGAGGCGATCAAGGCCGGCAGCGGCGAGGACGAGGGCGTCGGCCTGGCCCTCGTCGAGTTTGCGGAGGCGGGTGTCGATGTTGCCGCGGATGTCGACGAACTCGAGGTCGGGGCGGAGGGCGAGGAGCATGGCGCGGCGGCGGGGACTGGTGGTGCCGACGCGGCCGCCCATGGGCAGGGTGTGGAGCGCCCAATACGGCTCGCAGACCCAGACGTCGCGCGGGTCGGCGCGCTCAGGGATGGCGGCGAGGGTGAAGCGGGGGTCGAGGGTGGTGGGGAGGTCTTTGAGGGAGTGGACGGCGAGGTCGATCCCGCCCGTGGCGAGGGCGTCCTCGATCTCTTTGATGAAGACGCCGCGGGAGTCGAGGGGGGCGCCGTCGAAGGTGGTGGGGGGAACGAAGCTGGGGCTCTGCATGCGGTCGCCGGTGGTGCGGATGACCTGGATTTCGACGGTGTGGCCGTGAGCGCGGAGGAGGTCTGCGATGTGGTTGGCCTGCCAGAGGGCGAGCTCGGAGCCCCGGGAGCCGATGCGGATGGTGGGCATAGTCAGGATTGAGGATACGGCAGCGGCGGGGTGAGGGCGGTGAGGTCGCTTGGGCGGAGCGAGTGGGTTGATGGGGGTGACTTTGTGAAAGATTTAGTACCAAAATGGGAAAGCCGGGGCGAAAATGTGGCGAAATGTATGGACAACGACGGGGTGGGACTGGCTATACTTCGTTTCGAGCAATGATGGTGACGGTTGCTGCGGATGACGCGGGACCCAGGAGAGAGCGTGACGAAAGGCATTTCGAGGCGAGGGTTTGCGAAGCTGCTGGGAGCTGCGGGTGGGGCTGCTTCCGTGCCGGGGACGGCACTGGCTGCGGGGATGACGGCTCCGGAACCGATGGTCGATGAAACTCGCGAGCGTCGGTTTCCGCAGGGCTTTGTGTGGGGGTCGGCAACGGCGTCGTACCAGGTGGAAGGGGCGGTGAAGGAGGATGGGCGGGGTGTGTCGATTTGGGACACTTTTTCCCACACACCGGGCAAGACACATAACGGCGACACGGGGGATGTGTCGATTGACTTTTATCACCGCTACAAGGAAGACATAGCGCTGATGAAGGACCTGGGACTAAAGGGTTTCCGGTTTTCCGTGGCTTGGCCGCGGGTGTTTCCCGATGGGACGGGAACGCCGAATGCGAAGGGCCTGGACTTCTACGAACGGATGGTGGACGAGCTATTGCGCGCGGGGATTGAGCCGTATTGCACGCTGTATCACTGGGATTTACCGCAGGCGCTTGAGGACAAGGGAGGTTGGCAGAACAAGGACACGTCGAAGGCGTTCGCGGACTACGCGGGCTACACCGCTGGGAAGCTCTCGGACCGGGTGAAGCAGTTCATGACGGTCAACGAGATGCAGACGTATGTGGATCTCGGGTACGGGGATGGCACGCATGCGCCTGGGCTGAAGCTGGACAAAGCGGCGCTGGCGCAGGTGGCGCACAACGTGGTGCTGGGGCACGGGTTGGCGGTGGAAGCGATCCGGGCAAAGGCGAAGGTGGGGACGCGTGTGGGTCTGGCGGACAATGCGGCGGCGACGGTTCCACTGCTGGAAACGCCGGAGCACATTGCGGCGGCAAAGAAGGCCTACCGGGAGATCAACGCGCGCTTTTTGACGGCGGTGATGGAGGGCAAGTACACGGACGCGTATTTGGCGAGGCTGGGTACGGCTGCGCCGAAGACGAGTCCTGAGGAGATGCGGGCAATCGGGAGCAAGCTCGATTTCCTCGGCCTGAATGTGTACCAGCCGGTGTATGTGATGGCGGACGGGTCGGCGAAGGGATTTGCGCAGGTGCCGAATCCTGCGTCGTATCCGCACATGTTTAGTTCGTGGCTGACTGTCGGACCGGAAGCGCTTTACTGGTCTCCAAAGCTGGCGAGCACGCTTTGGAAGGTACCGGCAATTTACATCACGGAAAACGGGAGTTCTTCTGCGGACGTGCTGAACGACAAGGGCGAGGTGCTGGATTCGGATCGGGTGATGTACCTGCGGAACTACCTGACGCAGTTGCAGCGTGCGGTGGCCGAAGGTGTTCCGGTGAAAGGGTATTTCCTATGGAGTCTGCTGGATAACTTTGAGTGGGCGGATGGGTATGAGAAGCGATTTGGGATTACGTATGTGGATTTCCAGACGCAGAAGAGAACGCCGAAGATGAGCGCCAACTTGTACAAGGCGATTATTGCCGGAAATGCTCTGGCGTAAGGGCCTGGAGGTGAAGGTGAACGGAGTCTGGAGTCACTTAGCTTGTATGTGTCGCGTGCTTACGGCTGGAGGTAGACGCCGGTGTTGGTGCGAGCGGTCAGACCGGGAGCTTCTACCTCTATGTTGAGGTCGTCGTACGTGTCGGGCTGTTCCGCCGGCGGAAGTTGGGCGGTGATGGTGTAGAAGCTGCCAGCTTCTGCCACGGTGTTCCCGATGACTTTCGCGATGTCGTTGTTGCCGTAGGTAACGCGGCCGCCACTGTGGATGGCGAGAACCTGAAGTGAGAGGTCTGCGGCATCGACCTTCGAGGGTGTGTCGACACCCTTGAGAAAGGTTTTGTAGTAAATGGTGCGAAAACTGCCAGCGTCGTTTACGCCGAGCGGATCGATGCTGTAGAGGGTGACCTGAGACTGTACAAGAAGGCGGTTCATCTCGACGACAGACCGAAAAATGCCGGTCTGTTGTTTGCGGTCGAGCTCGATGCCGGGTCCGGAGAGGTAGGGCCAACCTGGGCTGATCCAGAGAACGAGTTTGTGTCCGGGGCGGTTCGCTTCGGTCTGAAGGAGGTTCTGGAGAGTACGTACGGACAGGTCGAAGCGCTCCGCGGCGCCCCAGAAGCCAGCAGAGCGGCGGAGTTCACGGAGGCCGATGACCTGCTTCTTCAGTTCGTCGGCAAGGGCGTTGCCATCCTGGCTGGGCGTGGCCTGGATGCGGGTCACCGTGTCGGTGAACACAAGGATGGAGACAGGCGCGGCGAGGTGACCACCGTTGCTGCGAAGAAAGCGCTCGATCTGCTCGCGCTCGTAGTCAACATTGTTGATGCCGACATTGACGGCGTCGATGACGAGGATCACTTCTGTGGGTGAAACGGCGTCGGAGGACGACGGTGCCCGAAAGGCGAGGAGCGGGACGGCGCGGCGGTTTGCCTGGACGACAAAGCTGGTTTGCGGCAGGTTAGTGGAGGGATTACCGGATTTGTCGGTGACGATGACGTGGAGGCGGACCTGTCCAGGTGGCAACCCGGGACTGGAAGGTGTCGAGGCTGGTTGGGTTTGGGAGGTCGGCGGTGGAGTTTGCGAGTCCGTCGCTGGTGTTTGGGAGATTGCAGGCGGCGGGGTTTGGGCGGACATGCGAGATGCTGCCGCAGCGGCGACGGGAAGAAGAAGGAACAGGGTGCGGGCAATTAGCATGGAGAGCCTCGGTCCGGCGCAGACCGGACGTTTTATGGTTCGATGCATCGGAGAGCTGAGTGCGGTCGCGCTGAGAGCGACAGCACACGCGGGCGACGGGGGCTGCATCCGAAGGGCGAGGAGGATGTGACGATGCCGAAGAGTCGACCGTCTGTGGTTCGCGGAGTGTTTGCTGGAGCGGTGGCGGGATGTGCGGCCACGTTGCTGATGAACCAGTTCCAAAAGCTGAGTGCTGCCAGCCAGAAGGCGGCGGAGAAGCACAGGAAACTGGCGGAGGGAGAGTCGCCGTGGACGATTGCGCATGAGCAGGCGATGGCGGAGCAGAAGGAGGCTTCGCAGGAAAATTCGACTGAACTTGTCGCTCGCAAGATCGCGGCGGCGGCTGGAAGTGAGATCGTGCCGGGGCATGAGAAGCAGGCCGGCAATGCGGTTCATTTTTCCTTCGGGACGTTGATGGGCATCGTGTATGCGGTGACCGCGGAGATGGTGCCGGAGGTGACGGCGGGGGGCGGAACGGCGTTCGGGACGGTGCTGTTTCTGGCTGCGGACGAGGTTGCGGTGCCGGCGCTGCGGCTGGCTCCGCCACCGACCGAGACAGCGCCGACAGATCATCTGCAGCACTGGGCGGCGCATGTGGTGTACGGAGGCGGCGTGGAGTTGGTGCGGTCGGTGGTGCGGCGATGGATTTAGGGGCCCCTTTGCGGTGACGCGCCGGGCTGCGATAGCCTAGCAAAGGCTGCGATGGTGTGCAGCCTTTGCGCGCAGGCCGGCGCTTTTGGAGTTTGTTCCGCATGATGCTTCGTTGGGTTGCACTTCCCTTTCTGGTGAGCACGGCCATGTCGGCGCAGACGACGCCGGCAACAAGTACACCCGCACCGGAGGGCTCCGGGCAGACAACGACGCAGAGCACCCAGGCGTTGCCGGATGCTCCGGGAGCGGTGACGGTGCCGACAGCTGTGGTGCCGACCGGACCGACGGCGGTGATCGATACAACGATGGGACGAATGACGTGCAAGCTGTACCAGCAGCAGGCGCCGCTGGCGGTGGCGAATTTTGTCGGGCTGGCGGAGGGGACGAAGGACTGGACGGACCCGGTGACGCTCAAGAAGGTGCATGGGAAGCGGTTCTACGACGGCACGACCTTTCATCGGGTGATTCCGGATTTCATGATTCAGGGCGGAGATCCGCGGGGCGATGGAACCGGCGACCCAGGGTACTACTTCAACGACGAGATTGATCCGGCGCTGACGTTCAACGTGGCGGGGCGGCTGGCGATGGCAAATTCGGGGCCGAATACGAACGGATCGCAGTTTTACGTGACGGAGGCTCCGCAGCCGTCGCTGGATGGGAAGTACACGATTTTTGGGCAATGTGATGCGCACTCGGTCTTGACGGAGCAGATGATCGCGCGGGTGCCGCGGAATGCGAACGACAAACCGGATATGCCGGTGGTGATCAACAAAATCACGATTGTGCGGGATGGGCATGCGACGCCTGCCGATCCGATGCGGCCGGCGACAGCGCCGGGGGCGGGAAGTGGGCCGGCGGGTAGTTCGCCTGTGCCGCCACCTGCATCGAAGTAAGGGACGGGGCGAGCGAGCTCCAGAGGAGATGAAAGACCGATTATGCCAACCAAGCCAGGCACGTATGCCACGTTTACGACGAACCAGGGAAAGATTATTTGCGAGTTGTTTGAGGCAGATGCGCCCGAGACGGTGAAGAATTTCATCGGGCTTGCCGAAGGATCGAAGGAGTGGAACTCGCGCTCGAAAAAGGGCGACAAGCTGTTCGATGGGACGATTTTCCATCGTGTGATTCCGCAGTTCATGATTCAGGGCGGCGACCCGGAGGGGACCGGCATGGGCGGACCTGGGTACAAGTTTGCCGATGAGACGAAGGGGTCGAAGCACGGGTTTCAGAAGCCGGGCAAGTTGGCGATGGCGAACTCCGGACCGAATACGAACGGGTCGCAGTTCTTCATCACGGTTGCGGACACGAGCTGGCTGACGGGCAAGCACACCATTTTTGGTGAGGTTGTTGAGGGCTACGATGTGGTGGAGAAGATCTCCAAGGTTGCAAAGGACGGAATGGATCGGCCGAAGACTCCGGTGATTCTGGAGTCGGTGGTGGTTGATCGGGTTGCGTAGGCAGTGATCTGTGAGGGCCCGCTATCCAGGTTTATGGCGGGCTTTTCCTTTGTCGGCTTGAATACGATCTGGCCTGCGGAGGCGAGGACAGGACGTTGCTAACGGGGGCTGATCCAGTCGGGAGCGCGTTCCACGCGAACAAGGATGAGCCCGTCCACGACCCGGTCCCAATGAGCCGTCTTGAAATCGAGACTGAGTGGACGAGCCTGGACGGAGCCGTAGCCTTGTAGTTGGCCGGAGGACAGGTAGACCGTGCTGGAGCCGTTTTGAGTGAAACCCTGGGCTTCCAGAGAAGAAAGCGGCGTGGTTCCCAAGGGGCGAACCGGCTGGTGCGTAAAGGCGTACTCCCCGGAGTAGGCCGAGAAGGCAAGGGAGAAGGCCTGGTGGTTCCAGGCTTTGTGAATATAGGAGCGGAGCGGGATTTTTTGTTCGAATCCCGCGACACCGCTGAGGTCCTTTGCTGTGTGTACGGTGGCCGCCCAGACGATAATTTTGCTCCGCGGCGGCAGACGATGAAGCAGCCACTCGAAGTTCACATACATGGAGCGGTCGCGGTCGTTGAACCACCTGATCTCCTGATCTTTGTTGGTGAAGTCGTCTTCGGTGAAGTTGCGCGTGAAGTTTCGCTCGAGGCTCTCGACCATGGCTCTGCTTTGCTGGCTGGATTGCGTCTGCTGCTGCGTTCGTGAGAGCTGGGTCTTGATTTCGTCGAGACACCCGACGATTCTTTCCTTGTCGGATATGCGGTAGGGTGCGTCCTGGGTGTAGCGCCACAGCATGTGTCTCTCAAGGATGGCGAGACAGCGCGATTGCTCCTCCCCTGCGAGAGATTGGACCAGATCGGAGGACATCTGCCGGGAGGCGTAGCTGCCGGCGCCGATCTGATCGTCGAGTCCGGCGAGTGTAAGGCGGCCCGCGTTCACCTCGTCCCGGAGAAAGGGCACCAAGGATTGGACCTCCTTATTGGCCCAGAGGCCACCGATGGCATTGGAGATCATGGAGGTTGGCACGTCGTGGCCGGACCTCCGTTCCTGGTCGATGTGGAGGAAGTCGTAGAGGCCGCTCTCGAAGAAGACGGCGTTGTAGTGGCACTGCTGGACGAGGCGACGAACGAGTTGAGCCTTAAACGCGAGGGTGTTTCCGAAGCCGTGGATGGGCGGTTCGCCGAGCAGGGCGACGCGCTCGCCGCACAGGGCGCGGACGGCTGAATCCGTGTCGATCAGCGCGGCTGGGTCTGCGGCTTGCGCCCTCCCGGGTGAGCTTGCGGCGGCGATCGACGCCAGCAGAAGAAGGATGGGGATGAGACAGGTGAGGGTCGGTCTTGGGTGAGCGAACATGCGTATGTGGGGTTAGCTGAGGTGGAGAGTGGCTCGCGTAGTGGCGCGGACTTGGGCAAGGAGGTCGGGGGCGATGTTGATCTGCTGGCCGTAGGTGGGGATGAGGGTACGGAGTTGGGTGGGGAGTTCGGGGGTCGGAGCGAGGGCGGCGATTCCGTTTTCGAGGAGGCTGAGCATGATGCTGACGGCGGTGGAGGCTCCGGGGGAGGCGCCGAGGAGGGCGGCGATGGAGCCGTCGGCTGAACGGATGAGCTCGGTGCCGAACTCCAGGATGCCGCCGCGCTTGGGGTCGCGCTTGATGATCTGGACGCGCTGTCCGGCGATCTCGAGTTTCCAGTCGGACATCCTAGCGTCGGGGATAAAGCTTTTGAGGGCCTCGAAGCGGTCCTGCGGGGATTGCATGACCTGGCCGACGAGGTACCGGGAGAGGGACATGTTGTCGGCGCCGGCTTTGAGCAAAGGGTAGAGGTTGTCGGGGCGGACGGAGCGGACGAGGTCGAGGTAGGAGCCGGTTTTGAGGAACTTGGTGGAGAAGCCAGCGTAAGGGCCGAAGAGGAGCTCTTTCTTGCCTTCGGAGAGGCGGAGGTCGAGGTGGGGGACGGACATGGGGGGCGCGCCAACGGCGGCTTTGCCGTAGACCTTGGCCTGGTGGCGGTCGGCGAAGGCGGGGTTGGTGCAGCGGAGCCATTGGCCGGAGACGGGGAAACCGCCGTAGCCGCGGCCCTCGGGGATGCCGGCTTGCTGGAGGAGGGTGAGGGCGCCGCCACCGGCCCCGACGAAGACGAACCTGGTGGTGAGGCGGGTGTTGGTGTCAGAGGCGAGGTTTCTGACGGTTATCTGCCAGGTGCGGTCGGGATTCTGGCGGAGGCGGGTGACGCGGTGCCCGAGGAGGAGTTGGGTGCCGGACGCGGTGAGGGCGGCGAAGAGCTTGCGGGTGAGGGCGCCGAAGTCGACGTCTGTTCCGGAGTCGACGCGGGTGGCGGCGACGGGTGTTTTCGGGTCGCGCTCGGCCATCATGAGCGGGGCCCAACGGGCGATCTCGGCCGGGTCTTCGGTGTAGACCATCTCGCTGAAGAGGGGCGATTTGCGGAGGGCTTCGAAGCGGCGGCGGAGGAAGGTAACGTCGTCGGCGCCCGAGACGAAGCTCATGTGGGGGACGCGGTGGATGAAGTCGGATGGGTCCGAGATGAGGCCGCGATCGACCAGGGTGGACCAGAGCTGGAGGGAGTGCTGGAATTGCTCGTTGATGCTGATGGCTTTGGAGGTTTGGACGGATCCGTCGGGGAGTTGCGGGGTGTAGTTGAGCTCGCAGAAGGCGGCGTGGCCGGTGCCGGCGTTGTTCCAGGCGTCGGAGCTTTCGGCGGCGACGCGCGGGAGGGCTTCGAGGGTGACGATGCGGAGGTCGGGGCGGAGTTGCGCGAGCAGGATGCCGAGGGTTGCGGACATGATGCCGGAGCCGATGAGGACGACGTCGACGAGATCGTTCTGGGTCATTGCTTTCCGTGTGCGGCTTGATGCTGCTGGGAGCGCGGCTCTGTGCTGGCCCACTGCTGCCATGATAGTCGTGGGTGGTCGCGGGAGGGGATGGCCACCCCTCCCTCTTAGGGGGAATATCTTGGGCGCAAGTTCCTTCGAATGTGCGATTTGGGACAAGGGTGCGGCCGTAAGATATTGACTCCAGATATTTTCGGCACAAGGTATCTAGAATGAACAACTTACAGCCCGCTTACCGATCGCTGCCTCAATTGTCTGGATCCGTCTGCTGTTCCAGTGTACGGGTTTGTGCGCATGATGTACGCCAGCGGTAAGCGCCTGAGATGCAGCAGGTTATGAGCTGGTCAGGCTTGACAACGCAGACGCAGAACGGGATGGTTGGCGGGCTGGCCACCTGAGTTCGACTTGCCTGCAGGGCGGTGGCGACCCGCGAAGGCTGTGTTCCGCGTGCAACAGATTAGCTCGCCGGCGTGACCGCATCCTCGTCGTTCGGGGCTTTCGGGTCGACGCTGAAGTCGAAGACGGACGTTGCAAAGACATTCTGGGTCTTGAAAACGGGCATGATGGCGTACTGACCGGGATCGAGGGGCTGAGCGGGGGTGATGCGGAGCCAGCCGTCGCCAAGGTCGTCAACCTTGGCCTCCACAACACCGTCGTTGCGATGGGCGTTGCCGGTGAGCTGCGTGAACTGGATCTTTGCGAAGACGCGGTGGTCTTTGGTGAGGTTTGCTCGGGAGAGGACCCAGGTGGGTTGGAGGCCGGTGTCCTCGCCCGGGGCGGGGTCTGGATTTACCGGGTGGTAGAGGTAGAACACAGGTGTTCCGGTGTGGACGACCGAGCGGGCGGTGAGGCCGGCGAGTTCGACGGTGAGCTTGGGTTTGTAGAAGAAGGAGCCAGCAGCGGAGCCGGCGAGGTTGGCTCCGCGGTGATTGTTGACCTCGGTGTTGGAGTGGTGGATGGGGACGAGCTGCTGGGCACCGCTGAACTGATCGAGCGCCCAGGGAGTGCTGCCGTTGGTGATGGTGAGGCCTGGGGCGACGGTGTAGGGGTGGCCCTGGGCAGCGGCGGTGAGGGTGGAGGCGAAAAGGGCGAGTGGAAGGCAGAAGCTGGCGCGCATGGGAAGTCTCCCGAAGTGTTGGCAGCATGGTAGCGGGTGCATGGCGGAGCGGGCTATGGCTATTTCGGGCGGTGTTCTGCTAGGGGATGCGGGTGCCCTGGTGAAAGAGGAGTTGCCAGCGGTGGTCGCGGAGGGTCCAGAGGGAGGAGCGGATGGAGGTGAGTTGGCCGGGGGTGTCCGGGCGGGTGGTTTGGTAGGTGACGAGGGCGTGGGTGGGGGTGAGTTCGCGGGCTTCGAAGTTGGTGATTTCGGGTGGGGTGAAGTCGGTTTCGGTTCTCAGGAGGTGGAGGATGGATTCGCGGGTGAAGATGCGACCGGAGGCACCGAATTCGCGGAAGTCTGGGGTGAGGAGGGCGGTGAGGGCGGCGACGTCCGTGCGGGTTTGCGGGGTGAGGAGTTGGAGTTCTAGGGCGTGGAGGTGGTCGGCAAGGGTCATGGGTGATGCGCTGTTCGATGTTGGATAACCGGAGATGGGCGCTCTGTACCATTGTGGGATGTGATGTCACTCCCCCGTTTGGGTGATAGCTTCAACGACCCGAGTTTGGTGGGGTAGAGCGGGAGCTTCGTTACGGTGCAATCCACCATGAAGTACAACGACCGCGGTACATGCGTCACTCCCACGGATGAGTTAGACGAAGCACATGCCGCGCTTCGTGAGAGCGAAAAGCGGTTACGGGCTCTTGTGACGGCCAGTTCGGACGCCATGTACCGCATGAGCGCGGACTGGCGCGAGATGCGCCAAATGAAGGGCAACCTGGAGGGCCGGGAGTTCCTGGTTGAGAGCGAGGAGACGAACCCGAACTGGCTCCAGGACTACATCCATCCGGACGACCAAGTGCGTGTGTGGGCCGAGATTCAAGAAGCGATCCGTGGAAAGAGGATTTTTGAACTGGAACACCGGGTCCGCCGAGTCGACGGTAGTCTCGGATGGACGCATTCGCGGGCTGTGCCTGTGCTTGATGACGTGGGCGAGATTTGCGAGTGGTTTGGGATGGCGAGCGACGTGACGGCCAGCAAGCAAACGGCGGCGGCGCTGATTCAGAATGAAAAGCTGGCGGCCATGGGGCGACTCGCCGCGTCGATCGCGCATGAGGTGAACAATCCACTGGAATCGGTCACCAATCTGATTTATCTGGCGCGGACGAGCGACAGTCTGGAGGGATCGCGGGAGTACCTGGCGACGGCAGATCGGGAGCTGCGCCGAGCGGCGGCCATTACGAGCCAGACACTACGGTTCTACAAGCAATCGACCGACCCGGTGGAGGTGGCGAGCGACGATCTCCTTGAGGGCGTTCTGATGATCCACCACGGACGGTTTGTGAACTCGCACGTGCGGCTTGAACAACGACTACGCGCCTGCCGGAGGATTTTTTGCTTCGACGGGGAGATTCGACAGGTGCTCAGCAATCTGGTGGGAAACGCGATCGATGCCATGCACCCAGCCGGGGGGCGCCTCTTGATCCGCAGCGGCGAAGGGCATGACTGGAAGACCGGAAGGAAATGCCTGGTGATCACCGTCGCGGATACGGGCCAGGGTATGACGAAGCAGTCGCTGCTGAAGGCGTTTGAGGCGTTTTACACCACGAAGGGCATCGGGGGCACGGGTCTTGGGCTGTGGGTCAGCAAGGAGATCGTGTCCCGGCATGATGGGGATCTCCGGATCAGAAGCTCCGCGGTGGAGGATCGGTCGGGAACGGTGTTACGACTGACTCTGCCGTACGAAGCTGCCAGCCGCTGATGGCATGGGAGGCGCGGTGTGAGCACAGCAGGTTCCCTGCGGGAATGACAACAAGAAAGACAAAGGCAAGAACAAGGGCGAAGCGAGAGCGGAGGTTGTGCCAAGGCTCTTGTGGCTACTCGATGCCGAGTTTCTTCCAGAGGGTGTCGACTCGGGATTTGACTTCGGGGGGCATGGTGAGCATGGGGGGCCAGGGGCGGTGGAAGCCTTCGGCGGGCCATTTACGGGTGGCGTCGATGCCCATCTTTGAGCCGAAGTTGGGGAGGCGGGAGGCGTGGTCGAGGGAGTCGACGGGGCCGAGGGTGAACTGGATGTCGCGTTCGGGGTCGATGTTGTTGCTGGTGCGGAGGGTGACTTCGGCGAGGTCGTGGGGGTTGCAGTCTTCGTCGACGACGATGATGCATTTGGTGAACATGGCCTGGCCGAGGGCCCAGATGCCGTTCATGACTTTGCGGGCGTGGCCGGCGTAGGACTTGCGGATGGAGACGATCATGAGGTTGTGGAAGACGGCTTCGGGGGGGAGGCAGACGTCGACGATTTCGGGCAACGTCAGCTGCATGAGGGGGAGGAAGATGCGCTCGACGGCGCGACCCATCCAGGCGTCTTCCATGGGGGGCTTGCCGACGACGGTGGCGGCGTAGATGGGATTTTTGCGGTGGGTGATGGCGGTGAGGTGGAAGACGGGGTAGTCGTCGGGCATGGTGTAGAAGCCGGTGTGGTCGCCGAAGGGGCCTTCGGAGCGGAGTTCGGCGAGGTCGACGTAGCCTTCGAGGATGTATTCGGCGTGGGCGGGAACTTCGAGGTCGACGGTTTCTGCCTCCACGAGCTCGACGGGTTTGGAGCGGAGAAAGCCGGCGATAAGGTATTCCTCGATTTCGGGGGGGGCGGGGACGATGGCGGAAAAGGTGACCGCGGGGTCTGTGCCGATGGCGACGGCGACTTCGAGGCGGGAGTTGTTGATGCGGGTGACGGTGTGCTGGGGGAGGGTGGCTGAGGTGTCGGCGACGGTGCCGCCGGCGGTGCGGGCCATGAGATCGACGGCTTCGGCGGCGGAGGTGGTGGTGTTGCGGAGGCGATCGCGGAGTTGTTCGGCAGCGTTTTTCTGGCGCTGCCAGTGCATGCCGGTGGTGTTGCGGTCGTAGACCTGCATGCGGTACATGCCGACGTTGCGTTTGCCAGGGGTGCCGTCCGGGCTGGCGGGGGCGCGGGTGATGACGCAGGGGAGGGTGATGAAGGGTCCGCCGTCTCCGGGCCAGGTGGTGAGGACGGGGAGTTTTGTGAGGTCGATCTTGTCGCCTTTGAGGATGACTTCCTTGCATTTGGCTTCGGAGCGGGGGATGCGTTTGGGGAAGAAGGAGCCGATTTGAGCGAGTTTTGGGAGGAGCTTGAGCTTATCGACGAGGGAGGTGGGGGGGACGGGGTGAATGAGGTCGCAGAGGCGGGCGGCGATGGCGTCGAGCGAGGGGGCGTCGAGGGCGAGGTTCATGCGGGCTTCGGAGCCGAACTGGTTCATGAGGACGCGGGCGCCGGGGTGGCCGGTGATGTTTTCAAAGAGGAGGGCGGGGCCGCCCCAGGGTGCCCCGTTGCGGCGGAGCTTGGCGGTGCGGTCGGCGATCTCGGCCATTTCGAGGTAGGGGCTGACGGGCTGCTTGATGCGGCGGAGCTCGCCGGCGCGGTCGAGGCGCGCGATCCATTCGCGGAGGTCGGTGTAGGGCACTTCCCTGCTTCTCCTTCGTCCCGAAATGCGGGGCTGGGTCTATGGTACGGGTTTGCTGGGGTGACGGAAGGAGCGAACGCAACGGACGCGACGGCGCGCAAAGAACGCGACGATTTGGTGGTGGGTTGATGGGTTGGGAACCTGCCGGCCGTTGCGGTGTCTATTGAGGTACGGACGCATTCCTCGCAGATGCGCCCCCAGAGGTTCCGGCTGAGCCGGGTTTGGGAGGCGGCACATGTTTGAGGATAGCTTTGTGGCGGTGCGGGTGGAGGGTTCGGCTGCGGGGCGGCGATGGCTGCTGGCGGGGTCGGTGTTGGTTCAGGTTGTGGCGGTGGGGCTGGTGATTGCGCTGCCGATGTTGCATCCGGAGCGGCTGGTGACGCGGGTTTCGGCTCCGGTGGTGTTTTTGCCGGTGAAGCCGGTGTTGCCGCCGAGGGCGGTGGCACGGCAGGAGGTTTCGCGGTCGGCTTCTGCAATGGCGGTGCCGGAGATGACGCGGGTGCTGCATGCGCCGGGGCGGATTCCGCGTGGGGTGACGCCAGAGGATGCGCCGGAGGTGGGGATGGTTGGGGTGTTTTCGGGGGTGGGGATGCGGGGTTCGGGGATGCCGGGCGTCATGGGGGAGGGTGCGGGAAGCGAGGTGAACGTGGTGGTGGCGGCGGCTCCGGTGAAGAAGGTGGTGCGGATTTCTGCGGGGGTGACGGCGGGGTTGCTGGCCGAGCCGATTCGGCCGGTGTATCCGGCGATTGCGAAGGCGGCGCGGGTGGAGGGGGATGTGGTGGTGGCGGCGACGATTTCGCCGGAGGGACGGATTGAGGGGATGCGGGTGGTGCGTGGGCCGGAGATGCTGCGGGGAGCGGCGATGGAGGCGATTGGGCGGGCGCGATATCGGCCGTTTTTGCTGAATGGGGTGGCGACGGCGGTGGAGACGACGGTTACGGTGGTGTTTCGGATTGGGGGGTGAGGCTGAGGGAAAAGCAGGTTCCCTGCGGGAATGACAGCAAGAAGGGCAAGGGCAGAGGCAAGAGCAAGGGCAGAAGCAGGTTCCCTGCGGGAATGACAGCAAGAAGGGCAAGGGCA
>CAXTEU010000005.1:89845-172742 GCA_964243475.1 uncultured Acidobacteriaceae bacterium
GAGCAAGGGCAGAAGCAGGTTCCCTGCGGGAATGACAGCAAGAAGGGCAAGGGCAGAGGCAAGAGCAAGGGCAGAAGCAGGTTCCCTGCGGGAATGACAGCAAGAAGGGCAAGGGCAAGGGCAGAAGCAAGGGCAGCGGCAAAAGCAAGGGCACAGGCACAGGCGGGACGGCGGAATTTAGGCGGCGGTGGTGACGGAGGGCTCGATGTAGGCTTCGAGGGGGTAGCCGGCGTCGCGCCAGGCTTCGAAGCCGCCGCGGAGGGGACGGACGCGGTGGACGCCCTGGCGGAGGAGTTGGCGGGCGACTTTGGCGCTGGTTTGCTCGGAGGGGCAGGTGCAGTAGAGGATGACGTCGCGGTCGCGGGGGAGGAGGTCGGCCTGTTGGGCGATCTCCGTGGGCGATATGCGAAGCGAGCCGGGGATGACGCGGGGGTCGGGGAGGTAGTCGAGGGGGTGGCGGAGGTCGATGATGGCGGGGGGCGTGTTGCCGTGGCGCTCGACGGCTTCGAGCAGGGTGAGGAGTTCCTCGGGCTCGATGCGGGAGGCGCGCTGCTCGAGAAGGAAGCGGCGGTTTTTGTACACGCGATAGACCATGAAACCGAGGACGAGGAGGACGAAGATGCCAAGGGCGAAGTGGGACAGGTAGCTGAAGAGGCGGGTGGAGCGCTGGGCGACGTCGCCGAAGAAGCGGCCGGCGAGGAGGTAGGCTTCGGCCCAGATGAGGGAACCGGCGAGATCGTAGAGAACGAAGCGGCGGTAGGGCATGCCGGTCTGGCCGGCGATGGGGGCGGCGAGGGTGGAGAGGCCGGGGACGAACTTGGCGAAGAGCAGGGTGACGGCGCCGCGGCGGGTGAAGTAGCCCTCCGTTTTGGAGACGCAGGTGGCGGCTTCGAGGGAGAGGCGGCAGAGGAGTTTGAGGACGGAGTTGCCGTAGCGCTGGCCGAGGAGGTACCAGGAGGAATCGGCGACGAAGCAGGCGAGAAGGACGGCGGGGAGAGCGTAGGCGGCGTGGATGCGGTGGGTGGCGGAGAGGGTGCCGGCGGTGAGGAGGAGGGGGATGGAGGGGACGGGCACGCCGAGCTGCTCTACCAGCACCCAGAGGAAAAGGATGAGGTAGGCGTAGTGCACGAAAAAGGCGAGGGCGATCGGCATGGGAGTTTCAGGGTACACCTGCTAGATGTGACGTCGGCAGGTTGGATGCGGAGAAAAGAAACGGCCCGGCTGAGTGCCGGACCGATTTGGGACGTGGTATTGCGCGCGACTTATTTGATCCCGACCTTGGGTTCGACCGAGAAGCCGGGGCGGAGGGCGTAGTCGCCGTTCTCTTGCTGGAGGTTGGTGAAGTCGATGCGGACGGGGATACGCTGCACGACCTTGACGTAGTTGCCGGTGGCGTTTTCCGGCGGGAAGAGCGAGAGCATGGAGCCGGTGGCGCCGCCGATCTGGGCGACCTTGCCGGAGAACTCGCGACCGTTGAGGGCATCGACCTTGATTCTGACGTTCTGGCCAGGCTTCATGCTGTTGAGCTGAGTTTCCTTGAAGTTGGCGGTAACCCAGAGATCAGTCAAGGGGACGATGGTGACGAGGTTCTGGCCAACAGCGAGGTTGGCGCCGACTTCGAAGTTTTTCTTGTTGATGATTCCTGAGGTAGGAGCGGTGATCTTGCAATAGGACAGGTTGAGCTGCGCCTGTTCGACGCGGGCCTGGGCCTGCTTGACGTCGGCTGCAGAGGCACTGGCACGAGCCTGTTCAATGGCGACCTGCTTGGGTCCATTGCTGGCGGCCTGGGCCTGCTGGATGCCGGCCTGGACCTGACGCTGCTGGGCGGCGCGGGTGGCTTCCTGCTGGGCGATGACGTCGGCTTCGGCTTCGAGGACCGAGGCGTTGTTGGCAGCGGCTGTCGCGACGGCGGCGTCGTACTGCTGCTTCGAGATGACGTCTTTCTGGACGAGCGGGGTGTAGCGGTCGACGTCGAGCTGGGCCTTGATGGCGTTGGCCTTGGCCTGGGCGACGCGGGCTTCCGCAGCCTGGGTCTGCCTTTGCGTCTGGGCGACGGTGGCAGCGGCGCTGGTGACGTCGGAGCCGCTGGTGTTGATGGTGGTACGGGTGTTGGTGGAGGTGACGGGGACGTTGACGGTGGCCTGCCGGAAGGAGGCCTCGGAGCTGGCGAGATTGGCTTGAGCCTGATCGAGGGCGACGACGTAGTCCTTCGGGTCGATCTCGGCGAGGAGGTCGCCCTGCTGAACCTTGGTATTGTCCTCGACGTAGACCTTGATGACCTGACCGGTGACGCGCGAGCTTACCTGGAAGAGGTTGCCGTCGACCTGCGCGTCGTCGGTATCTTCGGAGTAGGTGGAGCGCCAGTAGAAGAGGCCGGCGAGGAGGGCGAGGAGGAGGACGACGCCGACGATGATGGCGGTGCGGCGGCGCTTTTTGGCAGGCGGCTCTTTTCCTTTGCCATTTTTGCCGTCCGCACCCTTGCCGTCGTCTTTGTTGTCGTCATCCTTCTTATCGTCCGCCTTCGGCTGCGGCTTGACCTGCACGGCGCCGGTGATGGGCGCGGGCTGGTTCTGGTTTTTAGGGTCATTGCTTTGTTTCTGGTCCGGATCCTGATCTGCCACCTTACTTCCCTCCGAGGTAGTCTTTGTAGTGTGTGTCGGCGACGCCGATGGCACGCGCCAGGGCAAGCTTGGCGACGTTGTGCTGGTAGAGCGCGCTGATGTATTGGTCGTTGGCCTGCTCGGTCTGTGACTGGGCCTGCGAGACGGGCAGGTTGTCGGAGACGCCGGCGCGGAAGCGCTGCTGGGCTTCGGAGAGGGCTTCGCGGGCGAGATCGACGTTGGAGCGGGTGGCCTGGACGAGCTTGGCGGCGGCCTCGATGTCGAGCAAGCTGTCGCGGATGTCGGCGTTGACCTGCTGGGCCTGGTCAGAGAGGTTGGCGCGGGCGGTCTGGAGCTGCGCTTCGGCGACGGTCTTTGTGCCGCGGGTCTGGGCGATCTGCAGGATGGGAGCCGTCACGGATCCGGTGGCGGTGTAGGTTCCGTGGGAATGCCCGGGGGTGGTGCCGAGGTCGCCGAAATCGCCGGAGATGCTGACGGTGGGGTACTGGCTGGCGTCCGCGGCTTTCTTTGAAGCTTGGGCGCCGCGTACCTGTTCCTGCGAGGCGGCGAGGTCTTTGCGGGTGGTGAGGGCCTGCCCAAAGGCGGCGTCGGCGTTGACGTTCTCGAGGGCGGCGAAGGGGACGAGGTCGGTGAGGCGGAGGGGCTGGTCGAGCGGAAGGCCGATGGCGCGGGCGAGGGCGATCTTGTCCTTGGCGAGCCCGTTGGTGGTGGAGATGAGGCTTTGCTGCTCGTTCTGGTAGTCGACCTGGGCGCGAAGGACGTCGATGCGGGGGCTGACGCCGGCGTCGTGCGAGGCGATGGCCTGATCGAGGGTGACCTTGGAGGTGGCGAGCTCGGCGTTGACGGCGTCGATGCGGGCGGCGTCGGCGATGCAGAGGAGGTAGGCATTGCCGACGGTGATGACGACCATGTCGCGGGCATCTTCGGCGGAGAGCTGGGCGCCGGTGAAGTTGTGCCTGGCGGCAATGTAGTTCTGGAGGGATTGGATGTTGAGGACGTTCTGGGTGAGATAGGCGCGGAAGTCGACGACCTGGAAGGGGCCGATGATGGGGTTGAGGCCGGGAAACTTGAGACCGTAGGCGGCGAGGTTGATCTGCTCGACGGTGATGGAGGCGGCGCCGTTGATCGTGGGGAGGAGGTTTTGGAGCTGCTCGAGTTTCTGGCCGCGGGCGCTGCCGACGGAGGTGGAGCGGAGGATGAGGCCGAGGTTGTTGCGGAGGCCGCGACGGATGGCGTCGTCGAGGGACAGGTCGAGGACGGCTCCGGTGGATTTGCCGTCGACGACGGAGCCCTGGAAGGACTGGGGTGTGGCGCCCGCGCCGTTGTTGCCGGTGGCGCTATAGAGCAGCTGCTGACCTGCCTGCACGGTCTGAGCGGAGCTTCCGCCGGAGGAGGACGAGCCGCCGGAAGCACTGGAGCCGGTGGAGCCGCCGGGGCTGGCCTGGGCAAGCGCGCCGACGGAGCAGAGGCAGAGTGCGGATGCAGCCAGCAGCCGGACGCCTCGGGGGCCCTGGGCTGAACGAGTTTTGGTCATCGGATCTATGGTACCTGCATCGGTTTGACCGGCGGAAGAGGGACCGAGTCGTAAAGTTTTGTTTGGCTTGCGCCGTGCACTGGGAGGTGCGTTGGGCTAGGCATTCGGCTGTGCAGTCGATACATGGATGCGGGCGAGACGCAGGGATGTTCAAAAAGTTTGCAGAACGGGGACCGGATGGGCATCTGAGGTCGAATGGGCCGGGTTGGCCTGGGGAGGCGGGTGAGATGGCTGAGGAGATAGGTGTTGCGGTGCTGGGGTTTGGGCTGGCGGGGCGTGTGTTTCATGCGCCGTTTGTGAATGCGGTGCCGGGTTTGCGGCTGGCGGTGATTGCGCAGCGGCGGGGGGAGGAGGCGGCTGTGGCGTGGCCAGGGGCGCGGGTAGTGCGGTCGGTGGAGGAGGCGATTGCGGACCCGGCGGTTGAGCTGGTGGTGGTGGCGACGCCGAACGAGACGCACTTCGGGATGGCAATGGCGGCGCTGGGGGCGGGCAAGCATGCCGTGGTGGACAAGCCGATTGCGTCGTCGAGCGAGGAGGTACGGCAGATGCGGGAGCTGGCGGAGCGGAAGGGAGTCCTGCTGATTCCGTTTCACAACCGGCGATGGGATGGGGATTTTCGGACGGTGCAGGAGTTGGTGGCGGGTGGGGAGATGGGACGGTTGGTGACGGCGGAGTCGCACTTCGACCGGTTTCGGCCGATGCCGCGCGCGGGGACGTGGAAGGAGGCGAGCGGGCCGGGGAGCGGGTTGCTGATGGACCTGGGGCCGCACCTTATGGACCAGATGCTGGTGCTGTTTGGGGCGCCGCAGTGGGTGGAGGCGGATGTGCGGCGGGATCGGGCGGGGACGGCGATTGAGGACGCGTTTGACGTGACGATGGGGTATGAGGGGATGCGGGCGATGTGCCGGTCGACGACCGTCGCGGCGATCCCGTCGCCACGGTTTCTGCTGCATGGGACGGGTGGGAGCTTTCGGAAGTACGGTCTGGACCGGCAGGAGCCGGCGCTGGTGGCAGGGGCGCGGGTGCCCCGGATGGGGGCGGAGGAGGTTTGGCTGGAGGAGGATGAGGCGGCTTGGGGAGAGCTGGTGACAGCGGCAGATCCGGAGCAGCGGCCGGGGGATCTCCAGCGGCGGCGGGTGAAGACGGTGCAGGGGGATTACCGGGCGTTTTATGCGGGGGTTCGGGATGCGGTGCTGGGGAAAGGCGGGCCGCCGGTGACGGCGGAGGATGGGTGGCGGGTGCTGCGGTTGATTGAGATGGCGCGGCAGAGTTCCGACGAGGGCCGGCGGGTGCCGGTGGAGTTCTAGGTGCGGTAGTCTGGTGGCCGCCGGGATGCGGCGTGAGAGGGACGAGGATGGGGATGATGCGAGGGGTAGTTTATGTCGCAGCGGTGATGGCTGGAGCGGGGTTGGTGGCGCAGACGCCGGCTAACGGGACTCCGGGTGCGGTGGGCGAGGTGCAGCGGAGTTATGCGGGGGTGAAGGGGAACATTCTGAAGGCGGCGGACAAGATGCCGGGGGAGGCGTATGCGTTCAAGCCGACGCCGGAGGTGCGGACGTTTGCGCGGGTGGTGAACCATGTGGCGGAGGCGCAGCTGCGGAGTTGTGGTGCGCTAAATGGGACGGCGGCGGATGCGCTGGCGAAGGTTCCGGCGGAGACAGCGGATAAAGCGACGATTGTGGCGGCGTTGCAGGCCTCGTTTGCGGAGTGCGACAAGGCGTATGCGGGGCTGGACCAGGGGAGGCTGCTGGAGATGGTGAGCGCGGGGCCGGTTTCGCGGGCGCGGATCAGTGTTGCTTGGGGTAATGTTGCTCATGACAATGAGCAGTATGCGACGCTGGCGCTGTACCTGCGGCTGAAGGGGATTGTGCCGCCGAGCAGCGAGAAGTAGCGGCGGGTGGTTTTGTTGTAAGTGCTGTTGTTGGGCGGCAGCGAAATGCGGGTTCCTTCGCTGCGCTCAGGATGACGACGGTGGAGCGAGCAACGGCGAGAGCAATTGCGAGAAGCAGGTCCCCTGCGGGGATGACAACAAGAGAAGCAAGAGCAACGGCAAGGCAAGAGCAACGGCAAGGCAAGAACGACGGCAAGGCAAGAGCAACGGCAGATGCGGGGGTCCTTCGCTTCGCTCAGGATGACGACGGTGGAACGAGCAACGGCAAGAGCAGTTGCAACAACAACGGCGACTGCAACTGCAACTACAGGGGTCCTTCGCTTCGCTCAGGATGACGACGGTGAAACGAGCAACGGCAACGACAACAAGTGCAAGTGCAAGTGCAAGTGCAACCTTCAGTTTGGGGTGGTTTTGCTTTGGCCGTAGGTGGCGTTTGCGCCGTGCTTGCGGAAGTAGTGGCGGTCGAGGAGGGCCTGGGAGACCTGGTCGGCTTCGTTTTTGAGGGTGAGGGTGCGGTAGGCCATGCGGGCGATGGCTTCGAGGACGACGGCGTTGTGGGCGGCGTCGTGGGGGGTGCGGCCCCAGACGAAGGGGGCGTGGCCGGCGACGAGGCAGGCGGGGACGGCGAGGGGGTCGATGGGGTGGAGTGGGGTCCCGGACGGGGAGGTGTGCGCGGAGTTGCCGCCGAGGGCGAGGGTGGAGGGGGTGTCGACACCGGGGCCTGAGCCGGCGGGTGCGGAAGGGGTGGGGTGGGCGAGGTGGCCGCGGAAGCGGCGGACGATGGCGAGGCCGGTTTCGTGGACGTAGCGGCCGCCGATGGCGTCGTCGGGGAGCGGGTCGGTGCAGGGGATGGGGCCGTAAAAGTAGTCGGCGTGGGTGGTGCCGAGGGGCGGGATGGGGAGGCCGGCCTGGGCGAAGGAGGTGGCGTACTCGGAGTGGGTGTGGACGACGGCGCCGACCGCCGGGAACTCGCGGTAGAGCAGGGTGTGGGTGTCGAGGTCGGAGGAGGGGCGGAGGTTGCCTTCGACGACCGTGCCGTGGAGATCGGTGACGACCATGTGCTCGGGACGGAGGTCGTCGTAGTCGACGCCGGAGGGTTTGATGACGACGAGGCCCACCTCGCGGTCGATGCCGGAGGCGTTGCCGAAGGTGTAGAGGACGAGGCCGCGCTTGACGAGTTCAAGGTTGGCTTCGAGGACCTCCTCGCGGAGTTGGGGGAGGAGCATGAGTTGGGTTTCCCTGTGCGGTCGCCTGGTGGCGAGCGGGGCGCCGCGACTTGTTCAGGATACGCGTTGCCGGACGATGTGGCGGGGTCCGATGGCGCGGCGTGCGCTGTAGAGTTGAGGCATGGAGACGGTGCAGGGGACGGACGGGAAGGGGTTGCCGCGTGGGTTTCGGTGGGGCGCGGTGCGGGCGGGGCTCAAGGCGAGCGGCAACCTGGACCTGGCGATGGCGACGGTGCCGGGGGGTGGTGGGACGGCGGCGGCTTGCTTTACGCGGAACGCGGTGGTGGCGGCCCCGGTGACGGTGGGGCGGCGGCATATGCTGAGGACGGGTGGCCGGGTGCGGGCGGTGCTGGTGAACGCGGGCAATGCGAACTGCGCGACGGGCGATCCGGGGGAGGAGGCTTGCCGGGCGACGTGCGTGGCGGCGGCGGAGCGGGCCGGGTGCATTTTTGACGAGGTGTTCCCATCTTCGACGGGGATTATTGGGGTGCCGCTGCCGGTGGCAAAGGTGCTGGGGGCGCTGCCGGAGCTGGCGAGGGGTCTGGGCGACACGCCGGCGCATGCGGAGCGGTTTGCGCAGGCGATTCTGACGACGGACACGAAGATGAAGGTGGCGCGGGCGGTGATTGAGATCGATGGGGCGGAGGTGCGGATTTTCGGGGCGGCGAAGGGTGCGGGGATGATCCATCCGCGGCTGGGGGCGGCGGTGGGGAGTGAGGCTGCGGTGGGGCAGACGCACGCGACGATGCTGGTGTACCTGTTTACGGACGTGCGGGCGGAGGCGGGGCAGCTGCGGGCGGTGCTGGAGCCGGCGGCCGAGGGGAGCTTCAACCGGATTTCGATTGACGGGGATACGAGCACGAACGATACGGTGCTGCTGCTGGCGAGTGGGGCTTCGGGGGTGGCGCTCGATGAGCGGGTGGGCGAGGCGTTCCGGAATGCGCTGGATCTGGTGTGTGGGTCGCTGGCGTACCAGATTGTGGAGGACGGCGAGGGTGTGGGGCATGTGGTGACGCTCGATGTGACGGGGGCGGAGACGGAGGAGGATGCGCTGGAAGTGGCGGAGACGATTGCGACCTCGCCGCTGTGCAAGACGGCGTGGTCGAGCGCGGACCCGAACTGGGGGCGGCTGCTGGCGGCGGCGGGGCGGAGTGGGGTGGATGTGCGGCCGGAGCGGATGCGGATTGAGATTGGGGGGGTGCCGGTGTTTGCCGGCGGAGTGCGAGTGGCGGGGTATGACGAGGGGGCGGCGCACCGGGCAATGCTGGAGCGGGAGTACACGATTGCGATCGACCTGGGAATGGGCGGAGCGGGGTGCCGGTTTGTGACGTGTGATCTGACGGCCGAGTACGTGCGGATCAATGCGGATTATTCGACGTAGACCGTGCGTGGCGGGGCGAGGTCGAGGGTATGGTAAGAGCACGCTGGCGGTTCAGGTGAGGGTCTTGTGGGACGAGTGACTCGTGTGATGGTGCTGCTGGTGCTGCTTTCGTGCGTGGCTTCGGCGGGGATGCTGTGGGCGCCGACGCACCAGAACAAGCTGGGCTCGGTGTTTGATCTGGGGTATTTTATTGGGCCTGCGACGCAGAGTCTGATGGCTGGGCACGGGCTGCTGGTGTGCTCGGACCGGATGGGGACGCCGGGGGCGCCGATCTGCTTTCATGGGGCGCGCATGCCGGTGGTTCCGGTGGTTCTGGCGGGGTTACTCGATGTGCTGGGGGATCGGCCGCGACTGGTGGATGCGGTGAAGACGCTGCTGTCGCTCGTGCCGCTGTGGGCGGCGATGCTGCTGTTGTTGCGGCATGTCAGCCGGCGGTCGTTGGCGGTGTGTGGCGTTTTGCTGGCGGTGCCGATGCTGTGCCTGAATTTTCTGGTGACGGTGACGAGCATGGAGGTGGAGGAGGGGTACACGTTTGGGCTGCTGGCACTGGCCCTGGTTCTGGTGATGGTGCCGATGCGGCGATCGATGCGGTGGGCGATGGGGGTGAGTGGGGTGCTGGTGCTGCTGTACCTGATCAAGAGCTCGATGATGTTCGCGGCGCTCCCGATTTTGGCGGCGGCGATCTGGCAGGCGCGGACGACGGCGATGCGGGCGGTGATGCTGCTGGTGTGCCTGTGCGCGCCGGTAGGTTGGGCGGCGTACCAGATGCATGCGAGTGGGAAGGCTTCGGTGGGGACGAGCCTGGACGGGATGAACTTTCACAAGGGAAACCGGGAGGGGTTTCTGCTGATTTACCCGACGACGAATGCGGCGTTTGATGTGCTCGATTCGCAGCTGAATGTGGGGCAGAGGTTTTCGGGCGAGTGGGACTTCGATCGGTACCACAAGGTGCAGGGCAGGTTGTTCCTGATGGCTCATCCGGCGGAGACGGCCGAGGCGGAGGGCAAGAAGTTTTCGATGATGTACCTGACGCTCCATGGGTACACGAAGACGCGGATGGGACGGGGGGCTTCGCTGCTGGCGACGCTGGGGATGGTGTTGTTTCGGCTGCTGCTGTGGAGCTCGATCGCCTTTGCGATGCTGGCGGTGGGGACGGGGCGGTTCGGCGGTCGATTTGTCGGGGCGGTGTATCTGCTGTTTCTGGCGGCTTACAGCTTTCCGTACCTGGTGGGGTTCGGGTTTGTGCGGCACGCGATTGTGCTGTGCTACCCGGCGGCGATCATGGCTTGCCTGGCGGTGAGTGCGTGGATGGGGGAGGGGTCGCGGCGAGAGGGTGAGGCGTAGATTGGTTGGCGCCAGAGGGGACTTGAACTCGCATGACCGTTTCGGGTCTGCGGGACATGAGACGCTGCGCAGAGCGCAAATGTGCTCTACGCACGGGTGGGGTGGATGGTATCTCTTCAGCAACCTAGCGACAGCTTATCGGGAGAACTGAGGCGCGCCACTCGGGTCGTTGAAACCAACACGGAACGCAGAGCTTGTAACGCATGGTTAACCGTCCTTTCACACCCCAACGATAAAGAACCGCTACCTTCGGGAGCGTGATTACCACTTTCTGGTTTATGACACGGTGCGCGGCCGTGCTGTCGATGTTCCTTGCTTTTCTGCTTCCCTGTGGCCTGCATGCTCAGTTCGAAAATGGCGGCGTGGTCGGCACCGTACGCGACCCCAGCGGCGCCCCCGTGCCGCACGCAAGAGTAACCGTGACCGATACCGGCACGTCAGTCGCAACTACCGTCGAATCCAATGACGAAGGGGATTACACTGCCCCGCAACTGCGCGTCGGCGTCTATTCCATCACGGCCGTCGCCCCGGGCTTTTCCGACGCGGTCGCCCGGAACATCAGCGTCTCGGTCGGCAACCGCCAACGCATCGACCTCACCCTCGCCATTGGCGCTGCCCAGACCACCGTCGAAGTCTCCGACGTGGCCTTGCAGGTGCAGACCGACTCCAGCCAGCGCGACCAGGTCATCACGAACTACCAGTCTGAAGCGCTTCCACTGGTCACGCGGAACTATGCCGACCTGCTCGGTCTCGTTACAGGTGTTCGCCAGGCCCCCGCCGAGGCGCAGACCACCAGCAACCTGAACGCGGCCGTCCGCTCCGGCTCTTACAACGTCAACGGCCAGCGCTCGGTCTTCAACAACTTTCTGCTCGACGGCATGGACAACAACAGCTACGGCGAATCCAACCAGGGCTTCGACAACCAGATCATCGCGATCCCGCCCGATTCGGTTGCCCAGTTTTCGGTGGTGACCAATAACGAGAGCGCAGAGTACGGCCGCTCCTCGGGCGCCACCATCAACGTCGCCTCGCAAGCGGGCGCCAATGCCTTTCATGCGACGCTGTATGAATTTCTGCGCAACACGGACCTGAACGCCACCGGCTTCTTCAAGCCCACGCTGATCGGCACCGGCGGCCCCGTGCCCTATCGCAAGCAGACCCTGAACCGCAACCAATTCGGCATGAACGTTGGCGGCCCGGTCCTCAAAGATCGCCTGTTTTTCTTTCTTGACTACGAGGGCTTCCGCGAGGTGACCAAGCCGCTGTACGTGCTCACCCTACCCACGCAACACGAACTCGACGGGGACCTAGTCGTGCCGGTTGTGAACCCCACCAACGGCCAAGTCTTCGCTGCCGGCACCCCCATTCCCACATCGGCGATCAATCCGCTCTCGGCGCAGATCCTCACCTACTTTAAGCGGATCAACGGTCTGCCCGTCTCCGGCTCCGCCACCACCGGTGTGAGCACGAACGACTACTCCGTCCAGGTGCCCTTTACGGACAACTCGGACAAGGGCGACCTCCGGCTCGACTATGCCCAGAGTGATGCCACGCGTTATTTTGTGCGCATCAGTGATCGCAAGGAGACGGCCACCAACAACGTGTTGATCCCGTTGCCGCTCGATGGTCAGGCCTCCGGCCCGCAGCGCATTCTGGACCAGCAGGTGGCGGCCGGCTTCACGCACCTCTTCGGCGCCAATCGCATCCTTGATCTACGTCTCAGCGTCTCGCGCACGAAGGCCGGAAAGACGCCGCTTTCGGTCGGCTCCACCGACTTCGGCATCCCCGGCCTGCCTACCGCGCCGAACCTGGCGGGCGGTCTGCCCGCCATCAGCTTCAGCGGTTCGGCCGGGTTCTCCGCATTTGGCCGCCAGACGACCAATCCGCAGTTCCAGAACCCCGCACTGCTGGACCCCAAGATCAACTACACCTGGGTCAAGGGGAGCCACTCGCTCAAGTTCGGTTTTGAGTACGAGAAGGTCTGGATGGGCGTGCTGGACAACAACCCGCTGTACGGCTCGTTCACCTACGGCGGGGGCTACAGTGCGTGCCCGACCGGCACGGTCATTCCCGGCGTCGGCACCTGCTCGAGCGCAGCCGGCACGCCCACAGACCTGTCCTCTGCGAAGGTCGCCGACACCTACTTCGCCGACTTCCTCTTCGGGACCACCAGCGCCTACGCGCTCGCGAACTACTTCGAAGCCCACTTGCGCCAGACGCTGATCAGCGGTTACGCCCAGGATGACTGGAAGGTTTCCCCGACCCTCACCCTCAACCTCGGCCTGCGCTGGGAGTACGGCTCGCCCTATTCGGAGCAGCACAACTACATCTCCAACTGGGATCCCACAACGCAGACGGTGCTGACCCGCTCGCCCGGGGCGGTCGCCGGCAACGGCATCACCCCGGTCAATCCCGGCGGCGTGTACGGCAAGACACTCGTCAACCCCGACCTGAACGACTTTGCGCCGCGCGTCGGATTTGCCTACGCACCCAACGGCAAACTCTCCTTCCGCGGCGGCTTCGGCACCAGCTACGTCCACTACACGCGTGCCGGCTCGGGTGACATCCTCGCCATCAACGCGCCGCAGGCCCAGTTCGCTGCGCTGACCCAGATCACGCCCACAAAGACAAATGGCTGTCCCTCGCCGCTGCCGGCGCAGATCGTCAACATCGGCTCCGCCACCGAGACCTGCTACGTCACGGCCAGTCAGGGCTTTCCCTCCGGTCTGGCCACGACATTCAACCCAGCTACGGACAACATCACCTGGGTTCCGCGCAACACCCGCGACAGTTACGTCGAAAGCTACTATCTCAGTATTCAGCGTCAGCTTTTCAAGAACACCCTCTTCGACATTGCCTATGTCGGCAACCACGGGCTGAAACTGCAACAGTTCTTGAACGGCAATCAGCGCAACGTGGTCGGCACTGCCGCCGCCGGCGCGCCGATCTACGCGCGGCCCTTCGGCAGCTGGCCCTCTGACATCACCGAAGCGCTGAACGAGGGCTACTCCAACTACAACTCACTCCAGGTCCGCTACGAACAGCGCTTCACCGGCGGTCTTACGCTGCTGAACAGCTTCACCTGGGAGCACTCGCTCGACAACGCCTCCGCCTCGCTCGAAGGCAACACGCCCTCCCCGCAGGACGCCAACAATCTTCGCGCGGAGTATGCGCAGTCGGATTACAACCTGCCCGTTTTCGATGTCACCAGCCTGGTCTACGACTTGCCCTTCGGCCGCGGCCGACGCTTCGGAACCAACGACAACCCGTTCGTTGATGCGGTCGGCGGCGGCTGGCAGGTGTCGCTGATCAACACCGCGCAGGCAGGAACTCCGTTCAATCTGACCTACTCCCCTAACTCACTGACCGCGGCTTCCACACAGATCACCGCGAACTACCGCGGTGTGAACCTATACCGGCCGAACCGCGTGGCCGGCCAACCGCTCACGCAGGGGCGCAAGGTACAGCTCGCAAACTCCGGCTACATCGACTATGTCAACTACGCCGCTCTCGCCTTGCCATCCACCACCGTCGACGGCCAATACGTTGCACCCTTCGGCAACCTGTCGCGCAACCCAGGCCGCACGCCGGCATTTTACGAATCAGATTTCGCTCTGAATAAGCGCTTTTCCACTCCTGTCGAGAGCCTCAAGGTCGAATTCCGCTCCGAGTTCTACAACCTGTTGAACCACACCAACCTGTACCTGCCCTCCAGCGCGCTCAGCGGCACCCTCGGAGGAACCCCGACCAATGGCGGCATCATCAGCAGCACCTTTCAGCCCCGCACCGTGCAGTTCGCTCTGAAACTGATTTACTAGGGACACGAGGAGCTCCTCCATGTGGCTCGGCAGCCTTGAGCCGCGAACATGGCGCTCCTTCTTCCTATGCGTGTCGGCTTCTTCACCGCATCGGCAATCAGCGATTTCTGCTGCTGCGACTTGTTGGGGGAAATCTCGTCATGGAGTGACGGCGCAAGGTATGTTGTTTGGCAGAGAACAATTCCATGCCAACTCATTTCGAGCTGTACAGACAGAAAGCGCTGGCCGTGCTCTATCTCGTCGCGCGTTATTACGCCGCGTTCACACTGCTTCTTTATGGCTTTGCGAAGGTCATGGGAGCGCAATTCACGGTACTCGGCTCTCAACTCGCGACACCCTTAGGCGACGTATCGGGATTCTGGCTGACCTGGTACTACTTCGGCTACTCCGCGTTCTACTCATCTCTCGTGGCTTGGACACAGATTCTTGGGGCCTTGCTGTTGTGCTTTCGGCGAACCGCTCTGATCGGTACGTTGGTTCTCCTGCCGGTTCTGGTCAACATCGTTGGCATTGACATCTGGATTATCCAGTTCCCGCTTTCGAGCGGAGCTTTAAGAAACGCACTTTACGTATCTCTGGCGCTTGCTATCGTTCTAGCCTTCCACGCACCGGACCTGTACCGATTTCTGGCCCAGAGAAGAGACGATCTTCTGCTTTTTCGTCGCAATCCCCGGTGGGTTGCGGGACTTCCGATCGTCGCCGCGTTCGGCATGACGGCATACCAAGCACACGAGGCCTATTGGGTCGCGAACACGAACAATCGCGCCCCGTCCCCTATCGATGGGGCATGGCATGTGGTCGCGACTGAACCAGCCACACCTCAGATCCCCGAGTGGATCTACTTCGAGTACAACCGCGCGCACATGGCCGTCTTCCGCTTCCCTAACGGCAAGACAGAAACACACGATTTTAGAGTCGATCCAGCGAAGCAGACGCTGGACATCGCGAAGACCTGGCTGAATCCCGGCTCCGACGTACTGAGCAGCACCTGGAAGCGCAACGGCGACACCATGCAGGTGGACGGGCGATGGGAGAACACAACTCCTGTGCAGCTAACACTTGAGCGCAAACAAATGGTGATCAGAGATCACCAATAGGCAGTGCCTGTGATGTGCAGGGTTTGAGAGTGTTTCGACGCGCCCGTCACAGAAGCTACCCGGTTCGGTCCCGATCGGGTCGAACCGAAACGGGTTGGTCAACACGATGCGACTTAGCACAGTGAACGCGCTTTGCACGATGGGATCGCCGCTAGATCTGAACCATCCCGCCATCGACGAAAAGTTCAGCGCCGTTCACATAGCTGGCATCTTCGGAGGCGAGGAACACGACCGCTTTGGCAATCTCGTCCGGCGTGCCGGGGCGGCCGAGAGGGATGTCTTTCGAGAGTTCCGACAAGAGTCGCTCGGCATTGTCCCGGCCACCTGTCGCCTTCTCGATCGAAGGAGTATGGACTGGGCCTGGGCTGACGACGTTGACGCGTATCCGCCGTTCCCTGAGTTCGTTTGCCCACGTCCGCGCGAAGCTCCTCACCGCGGCCTTACTTGCGCTCAACACGCCGAATCCGGGTATTCCCTTGATCGTCCACATGGAAGCATTCAGAACGACGGCCGCTCCATCGGGCATGAGCGGCAAAGCCTTTTGCATGCAGAAGAACACACCTTTGACATTCGCGGAGAACCCGGCTTCGAACTGACTTTCAGAGACCTGTTCAAGGGTCAGGTGTTCGGCCGTGCCGGCATTCGCGAACAGGATATCCAGTCGCCCCGCTTGCTCCCTCACCACCGTGAACAGTCGGTCGAGATCCTCCAGCTTGGAAACGTCGCCCTGGATGCCAACGGCGCCATGACCGATCTGCTCGATCGCCGCTGCGAGCTCTGGACCTCTTCGCCCTGTGACAAAAACCTTGGCCCCCTCCGCTGCGAGCAGTCCGGCTGTTGCCAAGCCAATGCCACTTGTTCCGCCCGTAACCAGCGCAATCTTGTTCTCAACTCTTCCCGACATACTGATCTCCTAAAAGCCGATGCTGAAAAACTAAATTCCAACGTCTTGGTTGGATACTAGATATGATTCCAACCTAGCTGTTGGAGATTCAAATACCATCGGTTGATGGCTTGGGACACACAGGAAACACGCCGCCGTCTTCAGCAAGCGGCTTGTGAAGAGTTCACGGCTCATGGTCCGGACGGTACGACCATGGCGCGGATCGCAGCTCTGGCGGGAATCAACAAGGAGCGGCTTTACAACTATTTCGGGGACAAACGACGACTGTTTGAAACGGTGCTCATCGAGGAACTGGAGAAGCTCGCTATCTCCTTAGGAGCGAACGCTCCCGGCCTGGAGGATGTCGGGGAATATACGGGCTGTATCTTCGACTATCATGCCGAGCATCCTCAGCTGGTGCGGCTTTTGCTCTGGGAGGGTCTGGGCGAGGGGCCAGCCGTAAACGAGGCGGCCCGCACGGCTCACTATCAGCGCACGGTTGCGATGTTTGCCGAGGCACAACGGAACGGCACACTGATTGACGATCTTGATCCAGCAAAGCTGGTTTTTCTACTGATTGGACTGGCTGCGTGGTGGTTTGCCGTACCCCAGTTGGCGCGCATGGTTACAGGCTCGGATGGCAGTGATGCAACGGAGCGAAGCCTACGCCGGGCCTGTGTTGTGAGCGCCGCCCGGCATCTGGCCTCCCCTGACCGAAGCAGGGGTCTTCCAAGACTTTCAGGAGGTTGAAGCAGTTCCTCCGAAGCCCGGCTGAAGTTAAGGGGATGAGCGACCGGACGAAAGACGCGGATGCGGAAATTCTCAATCATCAGCGCACGACGACTTCAATAGGGAAGGTGTGATGGATGACGTAGGTTCCGAAGCGTTTGTCATGATGCTCCGGCTGCGCGTTGCCCTTTGTGTCCGTGGCACGGGATTTGAGCAGATAGGTTCCCTTCTCCTGAGGCACCTGCCAATCGAACTGCCATCGCCGCCATGCGCCGAACTGCGGCTCGTCCAGGAAGCGTACCGGCTGCCAGGTGCTGCCGTCATCGGTTGAGAGCTCGACGGTTTCGATGTGCGTGTCGCTGCCCCACGCAGCTCCGAAGACACGGTACGCGGAACCGGCCGGGACGAACTCGCGGGTCCTCGGTCGAGCGATTGCTGACTTCACCGCCATTTGCCCCAGAGCGAGTCGCATCGGGTTATTGTTCTCGTCGTACGACCAATAGCCATAGTCGGAGGTCTGCCAATAGCCCTTGAAGGGTTCTGTAAGCACGCGGATGTGCGTGAGCCACTTCACCGACGCCATGCCGTAGTGCCCAGGCACGACCACACGAAGCGGAAAGCCGTGGTCGATCGGGATCTCTTCGCCGTTCATGGCATAAGCGATGACAACATCCTTCACTTTGCCGATGGCGACACTGCGGGCGTACTGTGTGTTTCCAGGAGGGATCGGCTCCTCCTTCGGTGTTCCGGTGTCGGCGGCCTCAAACAAGATCTCGCAGGCGGCGGGGTCGATTCCAGCACGTTCCAGCAGCCCTTCCAGCGAAACGCCAGTCCACTCCGCCGTGCTGACCGCACCCAGCTGCCACTGCGCGCCTTTTACCTGAGGCACCAGAAAGATGCGGCCGTTTCCTGCGCATTCCAAAGTCGCCGGTTTCGTTACCGAGGGCATCGCCAACAGCTCTTCATAGCTGATGGTGAACGGGCGATCGACAGCGCCACCGATGGTCAGCTTGTACTCGTGCCGGTCAAGCACGGGAGCCTTGAAGTGACTTCGGATATAGAAAAGATCATTGGGCGTCAGGAACGTTTCAAGTTGATCGAACGGGTATTCCAGATTGACGGGGTCGCGTTCACGGATGATGAGGCCGACCTGGGGTTCGCTGGGTGCCATCGAGGTGCTCATGATCATGATCTCCTGTAAATGGTTCGGAAGCCAGTTGAAATGCAGAAATGAGGTACAGCTCCATTGGGATCCGAGCCAGCACACCCCCTCCGATCAGGGTGACTGTGCTGGCTTGCCGCTGTGCTCCGTACGTGTGCGGTGTCCCTGAATTCAACACTAGTGCTTGCGCAATTCAGAAGGAACTCGCAAATCGTTATGCGCAATAAGCCAGAGCTTTAGCGTCGCGACCTGCCCAAGCTCGGCTTATAGGGGCATCATGACTTCTGCACATCGTGCATGATGGAGACATCCATCATGAGGAAAGCGGGGATACGGCGTAATGACATACCTGTGGGTCGCCATCGGAAGCGCCATCGGCGGCTTGGCACGGTACAGCCTCACTCGCTGGACTTTGGAGTGGAGCAGCAGCTTTCCGTGGGGTACGGTCTTGATCAATGTTCTGGGAGCCTTCGTCATCGGCTTCTTCGGAACCTTCACGCTGGCAAGTGGACGTTTCGCAGTCACCGAGAACACGCGATTGTTTGTCATGGTAGGTCTTTGCGGAGGGTTCACCACCTTTTCCTCTTTCAGCCTGCAGACGTTTGATCTGCTTCGTTCCGGCGCCTGGGGGAAAGCCCTTGCGAATGTTCTGCTCTCTGTTGTGCTCTGTTTTGCCGCTGTCGCTGCGGGGCACCTTCTGGCGCACCACTCCGTGGCGCGGGCTGCGATCGCAGAAACGCGCGAGGAAGAATACACGGCCTGATTGACCCCGTAGCACGCGCTTTGTTACGGTAAAGAAAATCTATGGCGATGGGGTTCGCCGTGCCTGCTAGCGGAAACGCTGCTGATGACTCCTACAATTTCAGGTAGGAGAGTCTTGTGCCGAAACTTCGCCCCATAGCGAAATCTGAATTCATCAGCACCTTACGCTATCTTCTTCGCTGGCTCCCTGTTGGCGTGGTAGCAGGGATTTTTGGTGGTACTGCCTCAGCGTTACTGCTCTGGTCGCTGGTGGTGGCTACCGACTTCCGCGAAAGCCATCCATGGATCATCGCGCTGCTCCCACTCGCAGGGCTTCTCGTCGGGGTCATGTACCGCAATTTCGGCACATCGGTTGAAGCAGGCAATAACCTCATTTTGGATGAGATCCATGATCCGAAACGCACCATCCCGGTGCGTATGACGCCCTTGATTTTGATCGGCACCTTCATGACCCACCTGTTCGGAGGGTCGGCGGGAAGAGAAGGAACAGCGATACAGACAGGAGCGTCTCTGGCCGATCAACTGGCCCGGCCTTTCCGCATGAACGCTGTCGAGCGCAGGATTCTGCTGATGGCCGGTATCAGCGCAGGCTTCGCGTCAGTCTTCGGAACGCCACTCGCTGGAGCAATCTTTGGTATGGAGGTTCTGGCCTTCGGCACCATCAGCTACGATGCCATCGCTCCCTGCTTCCTCGCCGCCTTTATCGGTGATTTCACCACGGCGGCTTGGGGAATACACCACACCCTGTACCGGGTTGCGGACGTTCCAGCATTGACCGTTCGAGGCATCCTGATGGCGGCCGTTGCCGGCGCCGTCTTTGGCGTGGTCGGCATGGTGTTTGCGAAGTTGACCCACGCCATAAGCCACCTCTTCAAGAAGCACATCAAGTGGCCCCCGTTGCGCCCATTCACTGGCGGCGTTCTCGTAGCCATCGCCGTCTTCGCTCTTGGCACGACGAGGTACATCGGCCTTGGGATACCGACCATCGTCGCGGCGTTCGGAGGGCGTCAGCCCCCGTATGACTTCGCGGCAAAGTTACTGTTTACCGCCGTCACCCTTGGAGCCGGCTTCAAGGGGGGAGAAGTTACCCCTTTGTTCTTCATCGGGGCAACGCTCGGAAACGCTCTTGCTTATCTTCTGCCACTCCCGCCATCCCTTCTGGCGGGAATGGGCTTTGTTGCTGTCTTCGCCGGTGCCGCCAACACACCACTTGCGTCCACCTTCATGGCCGTCGAACTCTTCGGGGCGGAAGCTGGAGCCTACGCCGCCATTGCATGCGTTGTGAGCTACCTCTTCTCGGGACATGGCGGCATCTACCACGCCCAGCGAGTTGGAAACAGCAAGCACCAGCACCTTGCAGAGGAGGAAGGTCTTTCCTTGGCTATGGTTGCCAAGTTCCGCGATATTCCTCATCTGGATGCATCCTCGACACATAGCGAATTCCAGTTCATCGGAGGAACCCTTATGCCAGATCTGACCGTTCTTAGACTCTACTTCTCAGCCCATGAGGTTCGCCGGGCTGACTCCTGGTGGAGGCGCCTTTCGCCTCAGAGCCTTGGAGAACACCTGCTGCGCGAAGCGAAAGAAGCAGGAATAGAGCAAGCCCTCCTGCATCGAGTGATTGGCGGCTATCTCAAAGGTCACGATCTGGCGATGGACACGGGTGAGATTCCTCCCTCGCGCCTGCCGCAGTGTTTGGAGCTGGTGGGAGAAGAATCAGTCCTGAAACGGTTTCTTGAGCTGAACTATGGGCACCTTAGGAAGGTGCGTACTGTCTTCCTGCGGGGAGAAGAAGCTCGTCACGAGGCACAGTTGGAGACCGAAGAGCTTCAGGAAGCTCTGAAGATAGAAGGCGAACCCATGCTTTAGTTGAGGATGGAAGGCACACACCAGAGCGTCAAGGAGAACCGAACGCGAGAAGATTCTTTGACCTCGCAGAGAAAAATTCACTTGAGAGCCGGAGCCTTGGTGTCCCGTTCTGCACGATCGTAGGAATCGTTCAAGGAGAGCCTGTCTTCCTGTTGGGCGTGAGCGCTTCGCACTTCTCGAGATTGTCCCTCCTCCCTCAGGATGGGTAGGAGCTCGAGATGAACCGCTGCACTTCCAATCAGCCTACGACTGGTTACATCTCTGACAAAGGTGGCTATTCTTGGTGTGTCCGACGGAGCAGTATTCGGCGCGTAGTGGTCCTTGGCCCTAGATTTCCTACTTTCCGCCACCTCTTCTGCGCGGACACCCCGCAACGCTATCTCTCCGGCGCGTCATGGCGCGCTTTACCTAAGGACCGGACAGCGCTGCCGACACAGAGCTCTGCCTCCCTCTTCGCTGGCCCACTCTATCACATGCACCGCGAGCTACGGGTGGGCGCGAGCCCTGACATCAGACTGGGAATGTCTCTAGTTACACTCGCATGCTGTGGTCTTGTATTTTGTCCTGAGCAGAGCATCTCAGCGCCGTTCCAACAGGTTGATGCTCGAATAAGAAGGTTTTGTGGCCACTTACACCCCGACATCGAACGCCACCCTGTCTTTCGGATCAGCCTACCAAGCTCGAGCTACAGGGTACGCGGAGGCAGCGCCAACGATCCTTCTTACGGAAGACGATGATGATCTGCGTGAGGTCATCCGCTATTTTCTTGGAACGTTACATCTCCATGTAGTTTCCTGCAGCAACGCCGAATCGGCGCTGGCGGTTTTCTGTTCAGAGTCCCCGGTTGACATGCTGATCACTGACTTACAAATGCCAGGACGTTCAGGTATGGAGCTTGCCCGGGAATTGACAGCGCTTCGGCCTTCGTTGCCTGTCCTCATTATGTCCGGCAGCCTTCTCCCCGACGTACTCCTGGAAGAAATACGCATCAGGAGCTGGGTTTTCCGGAGCAAACCTTGTCGGCTGGATGCTCTCGCCGACTTGATTGAGTCGATGCTTCAGCAGAAGCTTACCCTGACAGCATAATTCCGACATCGTCTGGCCTGAGCTGTTCGTTTGTGACGTGGATGACAGGTTCGTGCCTTACAAGTGGGGGTCGGGAACCAGGCCGTTGGCGATCGCGTATCGCGTCAGCTCGGCTGTGGTTCGCAGACCCAACTCATCCATCAGCACGCTTTTGTGAAAGTCCACCGTCTTGACGGAGATATTCAGCGCGGAAGCGATTTCCTTTGCTTGCTTTCCATGCGCAATTAGTGCCAGAACTTCGCCCTGACGCGGCGTAAGTGGATCGGTGAAGAAGGTGACGGGGTTGCGCGACATCGTTCCACCTACAGAGCGCTCCAGTTCTTTGGGTACGGCCAGGACGGTGAGGTAGTACTGTTCGCTGAGAGTGGCTCGTACCGCTTCCATCAGCTCGGTGGCGGCAGACTGCTTTGCGACGTACGCTCGCGCACCGGCTCGGAACGCCGCCAACACGTGAGTGGGACTAAGTTGCTGGGTCAGCACGATGACCTTGGTCCCCGGAAGTGCTACCAGAATCCGCCGGGTCGCTTCGATGCCGTTCAGTTCCGGCATGCCGAGGTCCAAGATAATCACGTCTGGAGCAAGCCGCAGAGCTTCGCTCACCAGAACTCGACCGTTCCGAGCAACGCCGACAATGTCGAGATGAGACGAGAGCATCTGCGTGATGCCCGCGAGCATCAGTTCGTGGTCGTCGGCGATCAATAAGCGTCTAGCCATGCTCTTCGAACGGGACGTCCGCGGTTACGGTTGTCCCTTCTCCCAGCACCGAATCTACCGACAACGTACCGTGGGCGAGGCGCGCCCGTTCTTTCATGGTGATCATTCCGAGGCCCGTTGCCATCTCCGAGCCGTCTTTGCCCTCCGTGTCGAACCCTGAGCCAAGATCCCTTACTTCCAGATGCAGGCTACCGCCGTTTGCCTCTAGAATCACCTTCACATGCGTCATTCCGGCGTGCTTGGCAACATTGCGAAGAGCTTCCTGCGTGATGCGGTAAAGCGCTGTCGCGGCAGGCTGGGGCGGAATGGCCGGCAGGTTCCGACTCACATAGCTCGCGGGCATGGCCTCCCGGGTTCCAAACTCCCTTACCAGCGATTTCAGCGCTGCCGACAAGCCAAGGTCGTCCAGGATTGCCGGATGTAGCTGATGCGACATGCTGCGCACATCCGTACTCAACGCTTCTACGTGGCCGCGAGCCTCGCCTACCTTGCCGCTGGCGACGGCGTCCAGCTGCGACACGTCCAGACTATTCAAAAGCAGGTCTAGAAGGCTCAGCCGCTGGCCGACATCGTCATGCAATTCACGCGCAACTCTTTGCCGTTCTTCCTCCTGAGCGGTGAACAAGTGTCCCGTAAGGCCACGCAGCTCCTGCTGCGTGCGGTCCAGTTCACGCGCGGCTAACTCCACCTCGCCTTCCAGCGTTGCGTTTTGGCGCGTCATGGCCACTTCCGCCTGCCGCCTCAGGGTGATGTCCTCCATTGTGATCAGAATGACGCGATCGCCGTCGTTGGCGACTGCGGTGGCTCGTAGCAGAAGGATTCGGTGCTCGTTTGTGGTGGATTCATGTTCCAGCGCGATACTGCTGCCCGCGCTTTCGGTTGCCAACTTCTGCAGCGATGCGCCGAGCTGCTCCATTCCCCACAGATGATGTACGAGGTCGGGCAGATCACGTCCCGCAAGCTCGCTCGCGCGCATCTGGGCCAGATCGCGAAACGCCGTGTTGACGGTGCGGATGCTGCAATCCTTGTTCAGCACAACGACCGGAACGGGGACGCTTTCGACGACCGACCGCGAAAAGTCTCGCGCTTCCATCATGCCCTGCTGACTACTCCGGAGCTGGTCGATGTCGACCAAGACCACGACCAGGCCCTCGATTTTGTTGTCCGAGGTCCGGTACGGCCGTATGCGCAGAAGGTACCAACGCCCGTCGCGGTCTTGCACCTCCGACTCATGCGTGCCCAGCGTGTCGAGCACTTCCCGAAGGAGAGGTTCGAGATTGGTGATGCTCAAATGCAGCCGGATATCGCTAAGAGGGCGGCCAATATCCGAAGGCAGCACGCTGATGAGCTTCTGCATGGGCGGCGTGAACTGGCGGATATGCATATCGCTTGTCAGCATGAGCAGCGGGATGCTGACGCTGTTGAGGAGATTGCGAAGATCGTTGCCCGTCTGCTCCAACGCGGTGTTTCGCTGCTGCAACTCGTCGTTGACGGTTTGCAGCTCTTCGTTGGTACTTTGCAGCTCTTCTTTGGTGGTTTCCAGTTCTTCGTTGGTGCTTTGCAGTTCTTCATTCGCAGACTGGATTTCCTCATTTGCGGAGACCAGCTCCTGGTTGCGCGCGTCGCGCTCTTCCACCAGCGTTTGCAGGTGAAAGCGGGTGCCGTTCAGATCGTTGCGCAGTTGCACGACCAGCCGGTCCTTCTCATCCGCGCTGACTTCCAGATTGGGCAGTGCCCTGGGTGCGGAGATGGAGCCTTCCGCGTCCGCCGGCGTTTGGAACAGAATGAGGTAGCAGCGGGATCGAACGCCGGAGTTGGCAATGGGCAGCACGTCGATCTGGATGTCTCGCGATTCCTGCCCCCCGGTAAACGTTGTCAGCGTGACAGAAACGGGGCTGTTGTCGTCGATGGCGCGCTGCACGGCTTTTTGCACGTCACTGGCGATATCGACACGCAGCACGCGTCCGAGATTCCAGCTGACGGCACCGGGTGACAGCTGGATGAGCGGGCTCGTTTGCCCTCGCGACTGCACCACGTTCATGCGTTCATCGACCACGAGCGCCGGAGGACCGAAGCGCGCCAGCACGATGCGATCGGCTGCACGTTGCAGATCGGCCTCCGGCCACAGTTCCCCCTCATCGCTGAGCGGAGCGCGGCCTGCCGGGCTGGTGCGCGAAAAGCGATACTCACGCGCTACGGAGAGCGCGGGGGACAAGCTGCCGCCCACCTTGGAATAGATCTTGTGCTTTCGGTCGGTCGTGTCAAACGCGTCCCCGTACTCGCGCAGACCTTCCGACATGCCGAGCAACATGTAACCGCCGGGGTCGAGTGAATAGTGAAACGTCGACATGACCTGGCGTTGCAGTGCCTGGTTGAAGTAGATCATCACATTGCGGCAGCTCACGAGATCCATGTGAGAGAACGGAGGATCGTTGCACAGGTTCTGGCGGGCAAAGATGCACAGGTCGCGTACGCGCTTGGAAACCTGGTATCCACCTTCGACCTTGAGAAAGAAGCGTCGCAGACGTTCCGGAGAGATGTCGGTCGCGATCGTATCCGGGTAGACGGCGGTGCGGGCTTTCTCGATGGAACGCTCGCTCGCGTCCGTGCCGAACACCTGCAGGGTCACGTCCAGATTGTTGTTCGTGATGTGCTCCAGAACGGCGATGGCAAGCGAGTAAGCCTCTTCCCCGGTGGAGCAGCCGGCGCACCAGACACGGATGGGCTTTCCGGCGGGCCTTTCCCGGAGCAGTGTCGGGAGGGCTTGCGTCTGGAGGGCGTCCCAGAACTCCGAATCGCGGAAGAACCGGGTCACGTTGATCAGGATGTCTTCCTGCAAAGCCCTGATCTCGTCCGAGCGCGCCTGCAGAAAGCGGTGGTAGTCGTTTAGCGTTTCGATGCGCAACAGGACCATGCGCCTGGCCATGCGCCGGCGGATGGTTTCCGGTTTATACAGCCGAAGCTCCAGGCCGGATTGATTGCGAAGCAGTTGCAGAATCCGCTGGAACGCCTGGTCATCGCCTTCCGGCCGGTGGCCGCGCTCCAACTTGCGCAGGTCGGGCTTGCCGAACTCATGCGCGATGCGTTCCAGCTCCAGCGCCAGCCCGTGCGGCGGAAGGATCACGTCTACGTGGTCCGCCTTGATGGCGCTGCGAGGCATGCTGGACTGCACGGCTGACTCCGGACTCTGCACAAGGGCAAAGCCGCCTTCGCCCTTGATGGTCTTCAGACCTTCAGCGCCGTCGCCGTCGCCGCCCGAAAGAACGACACCGGCGGAGAAGTTTTTCTGGTCTTCGGCCACGGAGCGGAAGAAGAGATTGACGGTCGCCGGGCTGCGGTCCTTGGGGTCGCGTGTTTCCAAACGAAACGTTCCGCCCTGCAACCGAACGAGCTGGTTCGGCAGCAGCACATGCACGTGGTTGGGCAGCGGGCTCTGGCCTTCTTCGATGGGTACGACCGACATCCTTGTGTGCCGTTGCAGCAACGAGACGATCTGGCTGTCGTGGTTGGGCGCAAGATGCGACACCAGCACGAACGACATTCCCGTCTCCGGCGACAACTGGTCGAGCATGTCACGGAAGGCCTGCAAACCTCCGGCGGAGGCTCCAATCGCTACGACCGGGTACGGCAGGCAAGGGTTGCCGAGCTCACTGCCATCGGTCTCAACCGTCAGGTGGTGTGGCTCGGTCGAGGCATCCTGATCGTCATGCTTATACTCCGGTCGAATTTCCGGACCGCCCGGTGAGTCGGGCTGCGCTTCTTCCGTTTCGGTCTGCTCAGCCGCTGATCTGTTCTGCTCTTGTGACATTGGTGGATTCCTTCCAGGTAAGCCTCATCGGAGGCCTCGCACATCTTGGGGGACTCCATGAACGCGGGTGCGGGGCTCGACCTTTAGGAAAGTTCACGGCGGGTGGAAATCTATATTGGTATAGTAACTCGCATGTCGAATCAGAAAGCGTGGGGCGCATGAAGAGCTTCCTCCAGCTTCAAGAAGAGACCCGTGCCGTTCAACTGGGTTTCCTGCTTACGGATATCGGCGCCGGCAACACCTTTCTAGACGTCGCAACAACGACCGGAGACGCGGGGAACCGCGCGCGCAATGTGGGCCACGCGACCGAGGCCTACGACCTGGTGCTGCGGATGAGTCAGCGCGCCCACCTGAGCCCAGGGGAAGCCGAGGACGTCCAGAACAGGCTGGAGCTGCTGAAGGCGCGGATCGAGGCGATGAAAGCTCCAGAAAAATAGGAAACTTCGCAGCTGATCAAGCTAGCCCGCATCAGAGGACGTATGGTAGCCCGGGACAGGATCGTGATCGGAGCGTCGGCTGGCGGAGTCTCGGCTCTCCGTGAGCTGGTCGCGGGCTTTCCCGCCGATCTACGCGCCGCGGTCTTTATCTCGCTGCACATGTTTGAGCGCGGCGAGCTGCTTCTTCCGGATCTACTCAGTCGGGCAGGGCCGATCCCGGCCTGTCCGGCGAGGGACGGCCTCCCGATCGAGGACGGCCACATTTACATCGCGCCGCCTGATCACCATCTGCTGATCGGCGCTGAGAGGATGCGTCTTGGGCATGGTCCGCGGGAAGGTCTTCAGCGTCCCAGCATCAACGTGATGTTTCGGTCTGCGGCTACCAGTTTTGGAGACCGCGTGGCCGGTGTGGTTCTGACCGGCCTGCTGGACGATGGTGCCGCAGGTTTGTGGGAGATACTTGAGCGCGGCGGGGTGACCATCGTGCAGGATCCGGCAGAAGCGACGTATCGCTCCATGCCGGAAAGTGCAATTCGCGGGCTGAACGTGCAGTACATTCTCCGCTTGAACGAGATGGCACCTTTGCTGACGAGGTTAAGCATGGGCGAAAAACGCGCACCGCACACAGTACCGGAGGCAGCAGGTGACACGCTGCCCCACGCAACCTTCCGACTGCAGACCTGCCCGGAGTGTGGTGGCATCATGACGTTGGAGCAACACGGCAGCCTTAAGGAGTACGCTTGCCACGTCGGCCACCGCCTTGGCCTGCAATCGATGATTTCTGAAAAGATCGATGTGGTCGAACGCAGCATGTGGTCCGCTCTCGCACAGTCTGAAGAACTTGTCGCGCTGCTCGAAGACACGCAGGATGACGAGCAACCTGCGCTGATGGGCTCACGCGCCTCCGAGATCGCGCTGCACCGGGGCATGATGGAAACGCTTCGCGACATGCTGGAAAGGAAGGATCCTGCATAACTCAGGCTCACGTCTGGTGAGGGGGAGAAATGTCGCTATGCCGTGACGGGATTGGACAGGAGGCGTGACGTTGCTGCTTGCTGAACGGCCGGCAGAAGCGCCGAATGTGCTTCACTCTTGAGCACGTAATGGTCCGCGCCGCGGTTGAACGCCTCTTCGAGGTACTCCTCGCTGTTGTGGTTTGTCAGGATCACGATCGCTGTCTCGGGAAGCGATGACCGCAGCTCTGGCAGAAGCGCGATCCCGCTTACGCCCGGCAGTGAGATATCCAGAAGGATTACGCCAGGCCGGGCCGGCACAACGACTTCCAGCACCTTGTTGCCGTCGTCAACCCAACCCAACAGCTCACACTCGGCTGCAAGGATGGAGCAGATTGCGTCGCGCATGGGCGCGCAATCTTCGACGATAAAGACGCGAGAGCGAATCAGAAAACCAACCTTTATGCGCTCACCAAGCCGCACCCCAACATTGCAAACCCCAGTTTCGTGTCCTGTGTCGCGCCTAAGTCGATCTTGGGTACGTCCCCGCCGCGATACACCCCTGCTGACCATCCCAGCCGTTCTGTGAAGCATACGTCTTTTACCGGGGAATGGATGCGATGCTCCGGGAAACTTTCGTGCTATTGCAGGTACACCTTGCATGGAGGACAAAACACGGTCAACTTGCCCCAATCGGTTGCTGGGCGGCCAGGCTGCAGAGTGTCTCTCGGCCCCTAGCCATGAGCGAAAATACCCACGGCTCGATGAACGCAATGGGGTCCTGGCGGTCGCTCAGGGCTTCTCCACTTGGCTTGGGCTTACGTACGGAGGCAAGCCCGATGATCGATGCGCGTACCACGCTTCCTCCACCCCCGTCTTCGCCCTTCCACGAGGTTCTCGATCAAACGACATACTGTCGGCCGAGCGGGTACGAGACGACCTCATTGCCGCATCGCCTAACAAACGTTGGCTCTGCCTCCGGCGGAGCCCGATGCCAGTGGCTCCGTCATCCTCAGATGAGGTATTCGTCGGATCCGACCCACTCTATAAAGTCGATCTGCCGCGGATAAGCGGAGCCAGACGCCACCGGATGCCCAAGCGCACAGACCGGGGTGGGTGTAGCCGCAGCGACCATCAACCCAAGGTTCCTGCGGGACGTCGTGCCAAGGGTCTGGAGATGGGCAACAGCTGCACTTTCGCATCCCGGCATCCCGCACCGCACTTCCACGCGCCAAAATCCTCGCGTCGAGGGTAGCAGAACGAGATTCTCTGATGCGATCCAACGAACATCAAGCTCGGTGGCAGCGGTAAAGCGACCGCAATGATCACAAATCCAGGCAAGCGTCTGGGTTGCATACGGCCAGTACGGCTCGACGACGCTGCTTCTGAGGAATCGTCGGTACGGGATCTGCAACCAACGTCCGCAGCCAGGACAGGTGAGCACTGGAAGCATCATCCAACGAGGATACGCGGGGCACCTGGCAGCGGGGGCGCGGCGTACCAGCCGCGCTCCCCCAACGACAACGCTACGTTGTCACCTTTATACGGGAGACCTGGTCTGCCTGCGGACCTTTCTCGCCCTGCACCACGTCATACTGTACTGCTTCGCCTTCCTTCAGGCTCTTGTATCCATCGACTTGAATGGAGCTGTAGTGAACGAATACGTCCGGACCGTCATCGCGTCCCAGAAAGCCGTAGCCCTTCGCGTTGTTGAACCACCGCACTGTTCCTTCGTGTTGTGCCATGTACCCTCCTGACGCGTTCTTTGGGAGAGGCGCGTCCTATGCGAAGACAGTAGCAATCGAGGGGCGGTATTATAACTGGGGAGATTACTAGTCGTGCCGCAGTAAGGCGTTGTGGACCGGAGGTCTACCGGGCAGGCACGACCTTCACCATACCGGTCGCATCGTACGTTTCTATGATTGGACGCTCATCTAAGGCCCCCGGCAGCTCCCAGCCTGGCGCAGCAGACGGTCGAGTCACGCCGGCTCCCAGCGAGAACTCTTTGCCCAAAGTCATAGCTAGTAACGGCGTCCGCCGTGATGTGGCGGTGGTCGGCGGTTCGGCAGGCAGTCTGCGACCCCTCACCATTCTGCTGGGCCAGCTACCGGCGGAGCTTCCCGCTGCAATATTTGTGGTGATCCATGGCGCGGCAAACCCCTGGAACTCAAGCGCGCTGGTTGAGGCGCTGCAGCCCGGGACACAGCTTCCTGTCACCCTGGCATCCAACCTGCAGCCGGTAGTGCAAGGCCGGGTGTACATCTGTCCGGCGAACCACCACTTGTCCCTCGAAAACGGATTGATGCGTCTCGACAAAGCTCCCAGAGAGCATTACACCCGTCCCAGCATCGACGTGCTCTTTCGATCCAGTGCAAGGGAGTACGGTCGGCGTGTCGTCGGTGTGCTCCTGAGCGGCTCCCTGCAGGATGGAGTAGCGGGGCTCTGGCAAATCAAGCAGCATGGCGGAATTGCTCTGGTGCAGGACCCCGCTGAAGCGGAATTCGTGGGCATGCCCAAAAGTGCGATTGGAGCAATGGAAGTCGATTCCGTGCAGCCTGTTCTCAAGCTGGCCGAGGAGCTGATCTGCCTGCTGACCAAGTTCGCGGGACAAGGTGAGGCACGGAGCAGGACCGTACTCATCGTCGAAGATGAAGCGTTGGTGGCCGGCAACCTGCGAGAACACCTTCTTGAACAAGGTTACGAGGTAAGCGGCGTGGTCGGCTCCGGTGAAGACGCCGTCCGCGTGGCAGCGGAAAGAAACCCTGATGTTGTCCTCATGGACATACGTCTCGAGGGCAACATGTCCGGTGTGGAGGCTGCACGCACCATCTGGGAGTCTCTGCAGATTCCCATTATTTTTGTCACCGCGAATGCCGATCCTGCCACGTTGAACGAGGTCAAAACGGTGCCGAATTACGGATTCCTTGTGAAGCCGTTCCACAGCGCCAACATTCAGGCGATCGTGGAACTGGCGTTAGATCGACGGGAAAAGGAAGTGCGACACGCTTCCGGCACAGGCGTTGTTTCGGCTTAGATGTGTGGCGGATGGCGTCCCTTGGGTATGCGTATCTCCACGCAGGTCCCGTTCAGTTCCGGCAGCATGCGGAGGGTCCCCTTTACCTGTTCCGTCAAAGCGACCACAATCTGCAGACCCAGACCCTCTGATTTGCGGTAGTCAAAATCCAGCGGCAATCCCGCTCCGTCGTCGTTGACGAGGAGACGAATCTCGCCGTCCACCTCATTCATTTGAACAAGAATATGGCCGCGCTCCCTGCCTCTGAAGGCGTGCTTGCAAGCATTCGAAACAAGCTCATTCAGGATCAGCCCGAACGGTACCGCGCGTTCGAGTTCCAGGGTGGCCATGCCGCCTTCGACGTCCGCCTGGAGGTGAACTCTCCCCCGCCCACTGTAAAATGCGACGAGATGTGGCATGAGTTCGCGAGCATAGGCTAGCAAATCCACGCTCGAATACGACTTTGATCGATAAAGAATTTCGTGGATGGCGGCGATCGACACAACGCGATTGCAGGCCTCTTGCAACGCCGAGTGCGACTGGGCGTCTGTGGCGCGCCTCCCTTGCATTTCCAGCATGCTTGTGATGACCTGCAGGTTGTTCTTCACGCGGTGATGGACCTCCGCCAACAGCGTGTTGCGCTCCGCCAGTGCGACGCGCAGGTGTTCCGCTTCGCGGTAGGAGGTTACGTCGGCCGCAGCTCCGATCCACTCCGTAATTTGCCCTTGATCGTTGCGGAGGGGAACCGCCCGCGAGTGCGTCCATGCAAGCCTTCCATCGCGGCTTATCACGGGGTGCTCCAGATCGAACATGCTCCCGGTCTGAATCGCTTGCTCAATCGCATTCCGGACCCGAGCGCGTGCGTCCTCCGGAATGTACACATCCCACCACGTGGCACTCGCATCATCCGTATCGACGAGGAACTGGTTTCCTTCAAGTGACCGCATTTCTTTCCAGTCTGCGCTCATCCGATAGACAGAGTCTGACGTTGCCTCAAGGAAGGCGCGGAGCCGATGCTCATTTTCGCGAGCGAGCTGTACGCTGTCGCGCAGCGTTACCTCCGCTTTCATGCGTTCCGTGGTTTCAAAGACGGTGACCAAAACGCCCGCAACTTCCTGACATTCGTCCCGGAGCGGACTGTAACAAAGGGTGAAGTATGCGTCCTCGAGCTTGCCATGACGCGTGGTAGGAAAGAGCTGGTTCTCAAAAGGCAGCGCCCGTCCATCGCGCACCTGGTTGTAAACGGGTTCGTTGAACTTCCAAACCTCGGGCCAACATTCAGACGTGGCCTGGCCCATACCGGCCGGGTGTTTCTGCCCCATAATTTCAGCGTAGCCATCGTTATAGATTTGCACCAGATCCGGTCCCCAAAGTGCCACCATGGGGAAGCTGCATGCCAACAGTGTCTCTACCGTGGCACGAAGATTGGCCGGCCAATCGCTGGCCGGCCCTAGCGTGGTAGCGGACCAGTCCGTGCGCCGAACGAGATCGCTGGTTACGCTTTCACCCACCGGCCATGCTAACTTACGAGCCACAATGCCTTAGATGCTTATCCGCAATTACGCGCGGCGGAGGGCGTGATGGGAATGCGTATTTCCGTATGCTTACCCGCGCTTGGGACGATCTGCTCTGGGTAGCTGCGACCGAGTGCGGGTGATGTGGCGGAGCTTTCCGCTGCACCGGGGTTACCCAGTCGGAGTCTCACCTGCACCTGGAGAGAGGATTTCAGCTCGGCTTCCCGCTGCGCAATGCCAGCAAGGTTGCCACAACCACCCACTTTTACTTGATAAGAGTTTCGTCCAGACGCGGCATTTCGGCACGCGAAGCTTGCTCAAAGCAGCCCAGCGAAGCGGTGTTTGTCTGACCGCCGGAGTGGCGATTGTGGCGTGATCGAGGTAAATCTGGGAGCAGGCGTACCGGTAACCCATCGCTTGAATGCCCACCTTACCCGCTTGCTTTCATGCCGGCCCTGATTCCACTCCCAGACAGACCAGTTCGCGGACGCCATCAGTTCACCCGTGCGGCTCTTGGCGGCTTAAGAGTTTCTGATGCTCGCACCGGGGACATCTACCCGGTAACCGTCCGGGAACCTCAGCGTTACCGTACAGTAGCCCAGGGCTTCGTTAGAACTTATGTTGGGTCCACCCTCGATCTCGATGTGCGGGACTGGAGAAAGAGCTAGAAAGATTCCTAGCTAGCGGAACCTAAGACAACGTTGACCGCCGGAAGAGGATCTGCTGCTATGGGCATGTAGCCGAGTAACATATGCGTGGAGGAAGCATCCTCAGGCAGTGCTCTCGCTTGCAGGTAGTTCACTAGCCAAAGAATGCGTCTTTGTTTCTCGTCATCCTGCCCTGCTTGGGTTGCCATAACGCAAGTTGATCAGGTCGCGATTGCAAGGCGTAGCTAGGAAGGTCCCTAGGCGAAGCACCGCTTAGACGAATAGCTGCTTTCGTTCGACCTCGTCAACAAGGGAACCTGGGTCTTTGGTGGAGCGGAGGGCAGACTGTGATCGGGTCTTAGTACCACGGCCGCGCAGAGCAACACAGGGCTTACGAACCGACCGGACAGAGCTGATATCGGCAGACAAGCTTACGACCTTAGTAACGGTACATACGTCGTCAGAGCGCAATGGCGGCGGATCCGTCACTGGACCCTCTTTACCTAGGAAACTTCCCAGTTACGCCACTTGGGCATGGCATGGTTCGATTATGAAATGGACGCACGTACACTGTCTTTCGGAAAAGAGCAGACCAGAGCCTGCCTAGAGCGAGAGCCCGAAGATCGATGCGCGGGCCGGAGGACGTTGCCGCAAAGCGAGGCTTCACAGGGAAAATCCTTAATTACGGCTGGACGATTTCGAAACACGTTGCTATGCCACATGGATTCTGAGGTGATCGCCCGTCTTAGATTGCGCCGGGTGGAACTCCCGCTGAAATATGGCCTGGAAACACCGGGCGAGGGCATCCACTCCTTGTTTTTTATCGAAGAGGGTATAGGCTCCATGACCACCTGCTTTGATAACGGAGCGCAGGTGGAGACCGGCATGTTCGGGTATGAATCGGCGATCGGTGTTTCGGCACTGATGGGAACCAGACGCAGCTTGAACCGGATTTTTATGCAGCTGGCCGGTTACGGATACGCCTCTCCGGTTCGGATTGCACAAACGGAATTTGAGCGCGGCGAGATCTTTCAACGGCTTACGCTCCGCTACGTCCAGGCTCAGCTCACCTTGTCGACGCAAAACGCTGCCTGCAATGCGTCGCACACGTGCGAGCAACGGCTGGCGCGCTGGCTGCTAACCTGCGCCGACCGCGCGAAGAAGGAACAGCTGGAGATGGCACAGGAGTTTGTCTCGGAAATGCTGGGCAGCACACGATCGACGGTGTCCATCGCGGCTGCACACCTCAAGGCCAGGGGGCTGATTGAGTACCGTCGCGGGACGATCAAGCTGCTAAACAAGGAAGGACTGGAGGCTGAGTCGTGTCAATGTTATCGGGTGGTTCGAACTCACCTGGAGACGTCTGCCGATTTCGACACCGGACTTACGGTATAAGGTTGTCTTAGCTCGGTCGGGTTAACCTGACCACTCTGCCGGAGTTTCCCCTGCGCTGGGCGCGAGGATCTCGGGCCCGGCTTGCGAATTTCTGGGGCTATGGTGGGAAAAGACGATACCTCCTCTACCGCTGCACGTCTCCGTCGTACATGGACTCGTAGACGGGCTCGCCCCTGAGCGAACGACAGCGGCCGGCGGCACGCAAGCACTCATCAAAGCCCTGCATCGGGCTTACCTTCGATTGCCAACCCGGTCAGCGGATGAGCGATGTGATGTCACCAAAATTGCACTAGGTGTGATATCGCACAGACGCGATCGAACAATTCGCACACGATCAACCTGTCAACGATGCTGCCGAGTCCATGGCCGGTCTTCCAGATTGTGAAGAAGACCAACTGCAAGTAGAAGCTGGAGAGTCTCCGAACGATTGAGGCATGCGCAGGTTGCGCTTACTCCCTCACCGAAACTGAGGAGAAACCTTGCGCATTTCCAGCCGGACCCTTGCGGGCCTTTTCCTGCTGCTCGCTTCAGCCTTCTCAAAGCTCCTGTACGCGGACGTAGGATTGATTCTCGAAACGCCGACGGGCGTACTTGGCTTTTTGAGCAATGTGGGACATGTCTCGGTCTGGATTTCACACGGTTGTCTCGGCCAGCATGGAGAGGTGAGCTTTTGTGAAACTTCTCAGGGTATTGTCCTTACGAGCACGGCGTACTGGCCCAACCCAGGAGCGGCAGCCATTCCGGCTGAGCTGTTCTTTCTCGGATCTCGCCCTGGAGTCAAAGGTCGAGACAAGAATGCCTGGAACGAAGCTTTGGCATCGGCATACCCCGACACAAAACCTGAGCTTGGCCGCAAGTACATGGGTCGCGTCTGGCTACGTAGCGTGCGCGTCCTGACCTTTACAACTCCGGTCGATGAGGACCGTCGCGTACTCCAGCTGGTGGAGCAACAACGCCGTGCTTACAGGTACAGTTACAGCCATCGCAACTGTGCCTTCTATGCCGAACAGGTGTTGAAGCTGTATTTAGGAGATGACTTCCACGCAGATCACTTGCTCGACTTCGGTATCGATACTCCGCGAGCTGTTGAACGAGCTCTACAATACCGCCTCGAGTCGGATCCCACCGCGACCTTCCGTACGGTGCGCTTCAGAGACAATCTCCGACGCAGTTGGCGGCAGCCCCCCAGAAACATCTGTGAAACCGCCATCTTCGACCCGAAGTACGCAATTCCTCTCCTGGTGTACCAGCCTTATATTTACCTGGGATTTGGAGCTTGTTACGGAGTGACTCGCTTTACTGAAGCTGTCTGGACAAAGCACTCACACCCCCAGGTCACCTTGACTCTGACGGAACAAGGCCTTACGCCCTCCCCGCCCTCTTCGGACATGGCTCTCGATCCTCACGTTGCGGCGTTTCGGATGCTCACTGGGCCGGCACTGCCATTCTCGCCGTGGTCCCCCGACAAGCCAGAAGGAACCATCCCTGCCTTAGCGGACGGTGTGGCTGCTGTGTCTCCTGTATTCGATTCCAGTCGACGTAGGTGAACGAATACCAGGAGCCAAGTTCACCACGGCTTCTCGTCCTCAGCTTTGTGGCTTTACCGGGAAAGCCTTGAATATTTTGTCAACAGCCTTGCTGAGCTTTCTGGTGTTTTTATCTTCCTTGTTAGAAAGCGTGTCTTTCGCCATACCGCGAAACAGCAGCTGGTGATTGCTGTCGTACGCATCAACGACAAGACTTCCAGTGGGTATGTTAATGACGCTGGTGTCGCTTAGACCGTCTCCGCCGAAGCCGCCTCCGAATCCCCCGAACCCGCGCCCCCGCCAGCCGTACCCGCCCCCACCCAGACCCTCGTAGAAGGTGTTGTATTCCTTTTGGTCCCCACGAGAGCCAATCGCGGTAATGGCCAGGTCTCCGCCATCCGGAGTCATCTGCAGCCCCCGTGCCGTCAGATCACGCGTGAGATCGTCCCGCAGACGCTGTTCCACCAGAGGGCTCGAAGCCTGAAGTTTATAGATCGAGAACGTACGGTAATGGCTGAAATCAGCCTTGTGATCATAGTCGGTCGTAACCTTCTGTGCATGCAGCGGCGCGGAAGTGAGCGTCGCCGTGACGCCGGTGCAAAGAACTGCGGTAAAAATGATGACACCGGAAAACCGAAACAATTTCATAGGAGCTCCTGGTGATGCAAGGTTGTGCGGATCACCTGGAACGTTTGCCGACTTCGACACCGGCTCCGCGGTGTAACGATCCACTAAGTGGACGGGTTGAGCTTAACCTGATCGGCCTGCGGGCCCTTTGTCCCCTGAATGACATCGAATTCCACGGTGTCGCCCTCTTTGAGGGACCGGTAGCCCTCGATCTGGATAGCACTGTAGTGAACAAAGGTGTCTGGCCGGCCGTCACAACCAAGAAAGCCATACCCTTTAGCGTTGTTGAACCACTTCACAGTTCCTGTGTACTGCGCCATGCGTCACCTCGTTGAGACACGATGCCCAATTTGAAGGGGGAGGTCTGTGCGATGTCGCACTTTGACGCCCAAAAAGGCAGCCAGCTACCAAGCCAGGTTGGACTCGTCGAGTTCGTCTGCCCAGGGAAGCGTGTCGTAGAGCAGTTGGCAGGAGAAGAAGGCGCACCGGCCGTCGTCGAATTTGAGGACAAGACCGTTGTTGAGTAAGTCTACAAGCGAGATGCTGGGATCCTGAGTGTCTTCCATCCAACAAGCTTGGACTTGTTTGAGGAGTGTGTCTGTGCGGTGTCACCCGCAGCGCGTGAAGTGGATGACGAGTGCCGTCCGATCGAACGTACGCTGCAGCGCGTCAGTTCACCTATTCGCGCAGGCCGGTGATCGACGTGGAGAGCTAAGAAGGCTCATATTACTCAACATGTGCTGCTTGCCGTTGGTTCGTCGCAGCATACCAACCGACGCCCAGCACGAGGTAAGCGAGGTAGATGTAGGGCAGATAGCGATAGGGCGAGGGCGGCACGGGGAAAAGGCTGCCGAGCGTGGCGAGAATGGCTGCGCCGAGCGCCGCGATCGCCAGAAGAAGTGCACCCGCAGTGAGTCTACCGCGACGATGCAGGTAGAACGGGAGACCGACGGCAACCATGGCGTATGCCGTTAGGAATCCGTACACGGCGCAGCTTCCCATCCATCCATAGATGTCGGCTCCGGTGGCTCCGCGCTGCGCCAGGATAGCCGGCGCAACGACCACCATGGCGCCAATCGCCGCAGTCGCGAAGAGAGGTGTCTCGTTCGCGGCATGCATTCTGCGCAGATGGCCGTGGGCCAGGCCGTGGTGGGCCATCTGCAACAGAACGCGCGCGGCAGCGATGACGCAGGCCAGAATGCAGGCAAACATGCTGATGACCACACCGCAGTCGATGAACGGGGAGAGCCCGCCGAAGCCGATCTTTTCCGACAAAGACCGCAGTGGCGCTATGTTGGCGTCAAGCGCCTGTCCGGTGCCGCCGAAGCCAAGCACCTCGGTGTAGGCCGAGAGCGTGAAAAAGGCGCCGGCGATGAGAGCGCTGTTGATGACGGCGCGCGGAATGGTCCGCAAAGGATTGCGCGCCTCCGCCCCGAGTGTGGTTGCGCTCTCGAAGCCGACAAAACTGAAGACGGCGAGGATGACGCCGAGCCGCACTCCGGGCGCGTCGCTGCGGTGCAGGCGAAACTGCGACCTGTCGAGATGGAAGCCGTGCTTCCAAAGAATGGCTGCGAGCACAAAGGCGATCAGAAGCATCGTTCCGCCCTCGATCCAAAGCATTGCCTGCGTGGAGATGCGGATGTCGCGATACGCGATCCAGACGACGAACGCGGTCACCAGAAGGGCAAACATCGATGGCGGCAGGCGATGCCCGAACCGGCCTAGAAAGGGATACCCGTAGGTGATCAGGCCGCCGATCATGGATGCGGCTGTCATGACATAGGCGAACAGGAGTGCCCAGGCGGAAACCACACTGAAGACCGGGGGCAGCGTTGATCGCGTGTAGGCGTACAGCGATCCCGGGGAGGCGGTATCCCGCGCAAAGATGGCGATCGCAAATGCCATCAGGGCCATGCACACGAGCGCCAGGAGATAGGAAAGCCAGGTCCCAGGTCCGGCGAGCGCAAAGACCAGCGGAATCGTCATGGAGGGACTTGTGCTGGGGGCGATGGTGGAGATGGACTGGGCCAGCGTTTCGAGTGGCGAGAGAACGTGACTTCTTAGCCCAAGGGAACTTTGCGGAGTTTGGACATTCTCTTCGGGAAGAGCGGTTTTGCTCGCCATACGCATTTCACCGTTTCCGTTTACGTGTCGCCGAACAGCTTCCATACTGCTTTTCTCGACAAGCAGTACGGCCGGAAAAACCCTAAGGCCAAACTTTGTGGGCTGAACCCTTCTGCTGACAACGTGGTGGTTGCGTGCCGTTCGTGCCGAGATCGCGCACATGAAGGGAGCGTGTGGAGCGGGTTCGAACAGGGACGACGACGAGCAAGGACGCAGGCGACTCTGGACGATGCAAGGGCAAGGCTTGCGCGTGGTGTGCCCCTGGAATGAAAAATGTATGTGTTTCTCAGAGTCGCATCCCGTGAAGTGCAACGCAACACATTTCGAACTTTGAAGCGCCGCAAGCCACAACCGTCGCAGACGTCCAGCAATGCCCGGCAACAGCGTGCTATGCGATGAGCAAGCCTTCTATGCTCTGTCCAACCGGCCGACGTAACGGTACACGGCGCATTGCTCGTCACCGGTGGAGCCGTAGTCGAGTTGGGTGGCGATCTCCTGGAGATCGGCGATGTGGTCTTCGGTGGACATCGGGACAGTGCCGTTCCAGAGAAGTTGAAAAGCGGGGTTGCGGGTCAGGACGGCGGAATGCTCGGCATTTACGTAGAGCAGATCGAGTTGGCGGGGGCGGCTGAGAAAGGCGGTTTCGATGCGACCGAGAAGCTTGCGGAGCAGGGGCGCTTCGAAGGGATGGAAAAGATGGAGGAGCGTAGGAGTTTCGGGGAACGGCATTTCAAGCGCATCGCCGCGAAGGAGGGAGACAGGACTGAGGAGTTCGGGCGCTCCGTTTGCCAGGGCCGAGGGAAATGCGGCAAGTTGGAAGTTGCGCTCTGATATGTCGGCGAGATGGGGGTTCAGTTCAACGCCAAGGACTTGTTGGAAGGGCGACTCGGCGGCGACCAGCATGGCGCGTCCTTTGCCGGCGCCAATGTCGAGGAAGGTATAGCGGTCCAGGGGAAAGGGAGGAGCGGTGCGGTGCTGCCACAGCTCAAGCAGCGACCGAAGGATAGAAGGCGCGATGCCATAGTAGGCGGTGACGTGGCGGTCAGAGGGGTGACCGGTCACGAGTCGGCGCGCGGGAATGAGCCCGCCCGTGTCGGTTCCGCGGATCTGATCGAAGGGATGGGTGGGTGCGGCGGGATCGCGTTTCCAGTCGGGAACCAGCTTCGGCCTTTGAGGGTCCGAGGACGAAATGTCGGAGGGGACGCGAGGTTTTCGTGGGGGCATCGGTTCAGCGAATCTGGACGAGGTTGCGGTTCCCCTCCAGGCCGAGCAGACGCCGACCGGCGGGGGTGATGCGCAGAGGGGACCAGCGAGCGTGGTCGAGAACAGTGACGTGGGTGTGACTCACGATGGGAAGGCCGCCGAAGCGGTTTGCGATCTGCGCGGAGAGTTGCGCCTGAGCGGCCTCGTTGTCGGTGCGCGGAAGCAGCCTGATCTGCACCCGGTACTTTCCGGGAACGCCGGGGATGTTTGCGCCCGGCGCATCTAGGTCGGGGAGGATGGAGATGGCTTCGACCAGGCCAAGGTCGACGATGTTGCAGGGGAGTTCTGGGTCGTAGCAGCTGCGAAGAGCATCGAGGACGTCGGACTCGGTGAGCGGGGGCATGGGAGGTCAGTTACGGCGGTCTACGAGGTGTTGGGCGAGCGCTTTGAGGGAGGCAGCGGCTTCGCCGAGCGGAGCGAGAGCGGCAAAGGCTTCTTCGATGAACTGCCGAGCGTTCTGCTGCGAGTGCTCGATGCCGAAGACCGCGGGCCATGTGGCTTTGGTGCTGGCGGCGTCTTTTCCGGCGGTTTTGCCGAGTTGAGCGGAGTCTTCGGTCAGGTCGAGGATGTCGTCAACGATCTGGAATGCGAGGCCAGCGTTCTGGCCGAAGGTTCGGAGCCCCGCAAGGAGGCCGGCGTGTTCGTGCGGCGCAAGATCGGTGCGGGTCGCGAGGCCGAGCAGGCCGCCGGCGACGACGGAAACCGTGATCAGGGCGCCCGTCTTTGCGCGGTGAATCTGTTCCACGAGGTCGGCGGTGGGTGTGGCACCTTCGGATTCGAGGTCGACGACTTGCCCGCCGATCATGCCGGGGGGGAGCCCGCCGGGTGCGGCGGATTCGGGAGCTCCGAGGGTGGCCGGTGGCGTCGCGACATCGGACGCTGCGCCAAGGCCGGTGCCGATCGCGAGAGACACTTCCCGAAGGATGGCGACGGCGGCGGCGGGAGGTGTGGGGAGCTGAGCCAGCGTCTGAAAAGCGAGCGTCTGGAGCGCATCACCCGCGAGGATGGCGATGGCCTCACCGAAGACGACGTGGCACGTGGGCTGCCCGCGCCGGAGGTCGTCGTTGTCAAGGGCGGGAAGGTCATCGTGAATGAGCGAGTAGGTATGAATCATCTCAATCGCAGCGCCGAGGTCGTCGGCCCCGGGCGGAAGATCCGGGGTGTTGCTGACGGCACGAGCGGCTTCCATGGCAAGAATGGGCCGGAGACGCTTGCCACCGGCAAAGGTGGAATGACGCATCGCGCGATGAATGGAGTGTGGCGGGATTTCCGGGCCGGGCAGGAGGCGTTCCAGGGCAGCGTCGGTGCGTTGCGCGCCTGATTGCAGCAGGGCTTGGACTTCGGGGCTCATCTGGCTTCGATGATATAGGTTCTTGTTTGTTGCACCTACGCGGCGGCGCGGAAGAGTTCAGGTCGTACGTGGCCGTCGCAGGAGGAGGGCGGCCAGCGTGAGAAGGGCGAACACCGACAGGAGAGTGCCAGCGGTTTCATCCGGTGTGTGGGCGTAGGCCAGGTCGAGGTGGTCACGGCCGGCTGGAAGGCTAACGGTGAGAAGGCCATCGTCACGGGCGGGGCCGTGCGGCGCGGGCGCTCCGTTCAGGGTCGCTTGCCAGGCGGGGTAGTCGCGGAGATTCAGGATGACGAACGCGGGCTTCGTCAGGGCGAGGTCGAGATGGGTGGGAGCCACGCCGGGCTGAGCAGTTTCAGGAGCGGGGCTGTCCGGGTCGGGCGACAGACGGAAGGGTGGGTTGTTGTGACGGAGGGCATCATTGTCCGCGGGTTGAGGCGTGTATTCGTCGGTGGGCAGGACAGTGTACGTGGATGGGAAGCCGGCAAGTGCTTCACGCGGGGACTCTCCGGTGTCACACGCCTGGAAAAAGTGCGTGCCGGTGGAGGCGGCGAGCGTGGCTGAGAGGAGTACGACAGATCCGGCGACCACAGTGTTAAACCGGCGAAAGCGATCGAGAGCAAGTGCGGCGGTCAGTGCGGCGACGATGGCCAGGACCGCGAGCAGTCGCCAAGGAAACTGGAGGAAGGCCAACTCCGGGAGATGACGCCATAAAGGTAGGGAGACAGGCGTAAGAAAGACGGTCACGGTAAGGGCAAGAACTGCCAGTGTGGGGAGTGGCATGGCTGTCTTCTGAACGCGACGGCGGGACCGAGCGAACGCGGTGGTGAGAAGGACGGCGGTCGTGGCGAGGAGAGTGACTGCGATGTAGCTCGCGGTCCGGAGGACAGCGTCGTGATCGGGGTCGGGTGTGTGGTGGAACAATGTGTTGTCTCTCGGACGCATACCGGGTACGACGGCCATGGAAATTTCCACCCATCGTTGCTCGTAGATAGCTGGAACGAGATAAAACGCCGCGGAACACAGGCCAAGAATCGTACCGGCAAGGGAACGCAGGATCAAAGAGCGTGCAGCGAGGGGAGTTTTGCGAAGCGCAACCAGGCGGACGACAACGATCAGAGCCAAGGTGTAGCTGCCCATGACGGCGGCGGGCGCGTTTGTGAGCCAGAGCAGGGCCACAAGAATGCCGATGCGAGGGATCGAGGGAGGTTCGGAGGCGTCGGCCACCGGCAGAATAGCCGCGATCAGCATCGGGAGGATGGCAGCGGCAAGGAGTTCGGCGAAAGCGGTGCGCTCGTACGCGGTGAAGAGAAGGTAGGGATTCGCGAGATAGAGGGTGGCGGCGACAAGGGCGGGGGCAGGTAGCACGTACCGAAGGGCAAGCCGGTAGAGCGCCAGTCCGGCTGCGGTAAGGGCCATCCAGGTGAAAAGGATCGGAACCGCGTTGAAGCCATTGGCAGGCATGACGTGCGGAAGGTGCGTGAGCGTGAGGGTGAGCAGCCCCCCAAGCGTCCACGAAACGGGCGGGTAAAAGACGAAGCGGGGCTCGCCGGCGCCAAAGGCAGGGAGGACCGCCCACCGAGGATGAACGTGTCCGGAGGCAAATTCACGGGCGGCTTCGAACCAGGAAAGGAGGTGAAAGTCGAAATCGTGGCCACAGGTGGGACCGTTGCGGAGCAGCGGCAAGATCGCAACCAGGGCGACGATAGGGAGAAGAAGGGGGGCGAGGCGTGAGGCAAATCCTGGGGCGAGCTGTGGGCGCCGGGGCATTGGTCCTCTACTAGAAGGTAGCAAGGCAGACGGGCCGCGTGGCTACGAGGCGCTGCGGCAAGTCTTGTCTAAAAGCTTCCAGCAAAGATCGATTTGAGCTTCGACCGCAGACCCTGCTCTTCACTGGCCCGACGTATCTGCGTGCGATGCGTGTACAGCAGCATGCCGATCACGGCGGCAAACTCCGGTCCGGCGAGCTCAGCCGGCATGCGGCTGAGCGGTACCGGGTGACCGACTCGAGCCGGCACACGAAGGAGGCTCTCGGCATGATCGAGCAGACCCGACACCATCGCGCCACCGCCGGTGAGCACGCAACCTGCCCCCAGCGCTTCCAGAACTCCGCCACCACGTAGATTGTCCCGCATCATGGTGAACAATTCGCGCGCGCGGGGCTCCAGAATCTCTGCAAGAAACCGCTGTCGGACCATTCGCGCGGCCTGGCCGCCACCACCCAACTCACCAACAGTCAGATCGCCGCCGACCTGGATCTCGTTGAGCTGCGGCACCGCCGTGACGACGCAGTGGCCGAAGGTGCGCTTCAGATGCTCGGCTTCTTCGACGGTCACATGCAGGCCGACCGCTAAATCGTTCGTGAAGTGGTCGCCGCCGATCGGCAACACCGCAGTGTGCGCGACAGAGCCTTCAAAGAAGACGGCCAACTCCGTGGTGCTAGCGCCGATGTCGGCCAGACAGACGCCGAGTTCGCGCTCGTCCGCGTTGAGCACTGCCTCGGCCGAGGCCAGGCCTTCGTAGACCGTGTCCTGCACCTCAAGCCCGGCACGGTTCGCGCAGGTGATGACGCTTTGCGCGACACCTCCCGAGCAGGTCGAGATGTGCAGGTTCACTTCCAGCTTGTTGCCCACCATTCCCACGGGATCATGGATGCCCGCCTGGTCGTCCAGGATGAACTCCTGAGGAAGGAGGTGGAGCACCTCTCGATCCGGCGGCAGCGCTACGCTGCGTGCACGGTCCACCGTCGCCTTGATCTCTTCGCGCGTGATCTCCCGCATGCGACTTCCCATCGAAATACCGCCGCGGGAGTTCACGCCACGCACATGCGTTCCGCCAATGCCCACCACCGCTGTTTCAATGGTGGCGCGCGCGGTCCGCTCTGCCGTCAGCGCCGCCCGGTTGATCGCTTCGGCCGCCGGCCCGAGTTCCGCGATCAAACCTTTGCGCATCCCCTTGGACGCTTCAATGCCGTGCCCGCGATATCGCAGCACACCGTCCTGCAGCTCCGCCACCAGAACAACGCTCTTGCTGCTGCCCGCATCCAGCACCGTCAGCAGGCTTTCCGGCTTCGGAGTCATGGTTTTCCTCCGGCGGGAGCGTGATACTTTCCATCCCTGGTCCACTGGCCGACGAGCTCCGGCATCTTCTTGGCGCCGGGTTTCGCTGGGGAAGCCGAGGTCTTCGTTGCCGGCGAGGTTTCCGCCACAAATGCCGGCTTTGCGACCGATTTGGCAGGCAGCGCAGATCCTGTCGTGGCTGCGATCCGACCCTTCCCTACCCCAGCCACCGACTTCGGCCTTTCAGGTACAGCTTTGTCCACCGGCGATCCCGCTGCGCCGGTAAGCGGCACCGCTGTGCCGGGCTGCATCTCGAGCACGACCTGGCGCTCGTATCGCATGTCGACGCTCCACAGCTTCGGATATTGTGTGCGCCACTCGGGCAGGTGCTCGGCGAAGGCACGGTAGCGCTTCAGGTAGTCCGTCTCACCGAAATGCACAAGCACGTCCGACCCGGCCTCCGGGATGAGCGCCTTGACATCCTCGGGATTTGACACGTCCACTTCGCTGAGTTTGCTGGAGATCTTCTCTCCGGCGGAGTCCAGGTCACTCGTAAACTCTTCCACGATCCGCATCCGAGCTCGCCGCGTCGACAGTGGATCTTCCGCGCGGATCCCGGTCACTACCGGGAAAGAATACCGTGCGTCCGCTTCTGGGTTTGACCCCATCTCGAGCAGAACGCCATCGCTGTCGACCAGCGCGATGTGACCGCCTTCGCGTACAAAGGCCACCGGCGTTCGCTCTGTGATGAAGACCCGCAGGTGATCCGGCAGAAGACGCATGACCGTCGCGCGTTTGACCCAGGCAATCTGTTCGATCTCGGCCCGCCGCTGATTGAGCGGCACGCGAAAGATGCTTCTGTTGACGTCCTCACTGAAGACGCTCAGCACCTCCGCCGGCGCCACATTTCTGTTTCCCTCAAAGGAGATGGCGGAAGCGTGCGTCAACACAAACCGAGGATCACGGAGCAACGCCTGCTTCGCCAGAATGGCCCCGATTGCAAGGACGCCAAGGATCAGCAGCGCGGTCAGGCCCAAAGCGACACGCCCCCATTTTCCTGTCGGCATGCCTCCCGCCAGCGTCAGTCGCACACCGGCACTTTTCCGCCGGCCGTAGCCGCCGTCCTGCTCCGGCGAGCTTCCCGCGAAGTCTTCCGCCAAGTCGCGCCGAAGACGAGGCTCCGTCGCCGACCGCCGCAGTCCAGTCTTGCGCGATCCTGCCTTGCCTGGAGCGGCGGGCGCCGATCCACTCCGCGCAAACGTCTCCTCTGGCGCCTCGATCACCGGCGTTGCACTCCTCGTCTCCCTGATAGAACTCCGCACGCCCAAGCCGGGGTCGCGCAAAGAATCGCCACACCGACTATACCCCGCGTATCCCCACGTTCCGAGCGCCAACCGTGGGGGACGTATCGAGCGAGGAACTCACCTTCACCTCCTCGGCGACGCCTCGCAGGCTAGCCAACACCCCTGATGCCGCCTGCGAAACACTCCCGGCGCCCATGGTGAGGATGACGTCGCCTGCCTTCGCCCGTTCCACGAGCCGCTGGCAGCCCTGCTCGACCGAGGCCGCATACCGTGCCTCGCCGCCGCGCACCTCTCGAGCCAGGCGCTCCCCAGTGACCCCGGCGATCGGCTCCTCACTTGCCGCGTAGATGTCCAGCACTTCGACGTCGTCTGCGTCCTGAAACGCTCCCGCAAACTCCGCCATCAGGTCTCTCGTTCTGGAGTACCGGTGCGGCTGAAACAGAACGAGTACCTTGCCGAAGCCGCACTCCCGGGCAGCTGCCAACGTCGCTCGGATCTCCGTCGGGTGGTGCCCGTAGTCATCCACCACGGTCACACCGCGCTCGACGCCACGAACCTGAAATCGCCGGTCAACGCCTCGGAAGCTGTCCAGCCCGGCGCGGATCTGCTCTGGAGCCACTCCGAGCTGCACTCCGACGGCCACCGCCGCCGTCGCATTGAGAACATTGTGCCGGCCGGGAACCCGCAGCCCGAAGCACCCCACCTCCTGACCCGCGTAGAGCACGCAAAACCCGGAGTGACAGCCCTCCGGACGGTCTCCCCGTTGCACTCGGAAATCCGCGTCCGCGCTCTCGCCGTATGTGTATACCTTTCGCCGAACCCGCGGCAGCAGCGCCCGCAACATCGGGTCGTCCACGCACGCCGTGGTCGCTCCGTAAAACGGCATGCTGTCCATGAAGTCCAGAAAGGCTCCTTCCACGTCCGCCATATCCCGGTATGTGTCCATGTGCTCGCGATCGAGATTGGTGACGATCCCCAATACTGGGCTGAGTTTCAAAAACGACCGGTCGCTCTCGTCGGCCTCGGCCACGAGGTACTGGCTCGAACCCAGTCGAGCATTTGACCCCAGCGCATCGACCCGTCCACCCACCACGACCGTCGGGTCCAGGCCACCCCCCGCGAGCACCGCGGCCACCATGCTGGTCGTGGTCGTTTTCCCGTGCATCCCCGCCACCGCGATTCCGAACTTCAGCCGCATCAGCTCGGCCAGCATCTCCGCCCGCTGGATGACCGGGATTTTGCGTGCCCGCGCTTCCCGTACTTCGGGGTTGCCTTCGCCCACCGCAGAGGTGGTGACCACCACATCCGCAGCCGCGACATTCGCCGCCCCGTGTCCCTCAAAGATCCGCGCCCCCATGCCCAGCAAACGCTCCGTCACGGCACTCCGCTTCAGGTCGGACCCCGAAACCGTGTATCCCATGGTGAGCAGAATTTCTGCAATCCCACTCATCCCGATCCCGCCAATACCCACAAAGTGAATCCGCTGGGTTGGCGCAAAGAAAAAGTGTCCCGGCACATACATTCAAGGCATCCTCAACATCGCATCGTTGCAACTGCGGCGAGCGCCGCCGCAGCCCCTGAACTGACTGTATGCGATGCTCTACCCGAAGCCAATACTGTCCACTAAGGAGTCGACTGCCGTCACCGACAGGCAGGTCTTGTGCAGGTGTACTACTCTTGTGGGGTGCGATCCATTGTGAGTGGACGGAGCTGGCCACCGCTGAACCTTTGGTACCGTATCGAGCCGACCGTTCGCGCCATCCGCGAGTTTTCCCAGGACCAGTGGTTCGACCGCACTCGCCACGTCCGCACCTCCGGCGACGTTTCCCTGCGCACCGCGGCCATCAACGCCGAGGAGCATCCTGACAGCGAGTTCTACATGCCCGCGCGCCCGGCGCACATCCGCAAAGCTCTTCGAGAGATCCTCGGTCGCGACCTTACAACCTACAGCTATGTCGACCTGGGCTGCGGCAAGGGGCGCTCTTTGTTTGTGGCCGCCGAGTTTCCCTTTCAGCAGATCACCGGCGTGGAACTCTCCCCCGTGCTGTACGAGCAGTGCCAAAGCAACCTCCGCAGCTTCCGCTGGCGGAAGCGGGCATGCACCCAGATTCGGTCACTTCACCAGAACGCACAAGATTTTGCCTTCCCCGGCGGAAACCTCGTCCTGTACATGTTTAACCCTTTTGGCCGCACAACGATGCTCGAGGTTCTCCAGAACCTCGACGACGCGCGGCGACGAGAACCCTGCCACGTCGTCATCGTTCTCCTGTGGCCACGCTGCCAGGATCAGGTCGCCGCCCTCGAAGGAATGCGCCTCAGCCACGAAACGAAGGAGTACCAGATCTTCGAAGCAGCACCGCTAAGCGGAGCGACGCAATGATCAGACAGGCCCGCCCACCCGCGAGGCCTTCGCATACACTTGCCCGAGCATGCTTTCCCGCCTCGCCTTGTTTCTCCCGTTGCTGCTTCCCGTCGTTTTACGCGCGCAGGTCCCCACCTATACCTACCGCGTGCTTCACACTTACTCTCACTCGACCACGAGCTACACCGAGGGCCTGTTTTTCCAAGATGGGCTTCTGTACGAAGGCACCGGGTTGGAGGGTCACTCCGGCCTGCTTATCTATCCCCTTGGCAGCACCACGGCCACGCAGCACGTCGAGCTTTCTCCGCAGTTCTTCGGCGAAGGCATCATTGCCAATGGAAGTACCTTGCTGCAGTGGACCTGGCAGTCCCACGTGGGGTTCGTCTTCGACCGCACGACACTGAAACTGATCCGTACGTTCCGCTACACGGGCGAGGGCTGGGGCATGACTCGAACAGCCCGGGAACTGATCACCTCCGACGGCACCGCAACGCTACGCTTCCGCAACCCCGACACGTTCGTCGAGACGCGCAGCATCGTCGTCCACGACGGCCCGACCGCCATCGATCAGATCAACGAACTTGAGTACATCCATGGCCTCATCTACAGCAACGTCTGGCATTCCGACCGTGTCGCGGAGATCTCCCCGGTCGACGGGCACGTCGTCGCCTGGATCGACTTCGCGGGACTGCTTCCCGCCGTCGAGCGGCTCACCCCCGAGTCCGTCCTGAACGGTATCGCGTACGACAAGCAACGAGACCGGTTGTTCGTGACGGGCAAACAGTGGCCAAGGCTATTTGAGGTGAAGGTGGTACCACGAGGCGCGAAGAAGTAGATCCGTCGCAGGTGCAGAACCGACGAAAACACGCGGCCGCCTGGACGCGACGTTCCGGCCACGTCTCAACCCATGTACCCCCTCGCCCTCACATTCCACGCTTCCGGTCCGTAAACTAAGGTTATGGACAAGTTTGTCGTTCGCGGCGGTAACCCCCTTCTCGGAACTCTCAAGGTCTCAGGCGCAAAGAACTCCGCGCTGCCCTGTATGGCGGCCGCCATTCTTACGCAAGACGAGATCATTCTCGAGAACATCCCGCAGGTTCGCGACATTGAAACCGAGCGCAAGCTGTTGGCCTCGATGGGTGCGGAGGTCGAGCTTGGCTATGGACGGGCGCAGCACCGTACGCGCATCAAGTGCGGCGTACTTTCTGACCCGGTGGCCAAATACGAAATCGTCAAGACGATGCGAGCGTCCTCGCTCGTGCTGGGCCCGCTGATTGCCCGCACCGGCATTGCCCGTGTCGCCATGCCTGGCGGATGCGCCATCGGCGGCCGGCCCATTGACCTTCACATCAAGGCTTTGGAAGCCATGGGCGCCAAGATCACCCAGGAGCACGGTTATTTGGAGGCCCGGACAGACCGGCTGAAAGGCGCCCACATTGTGTTCGACAAAATCACCGTCACCGGCACCGAAGATCTGCTGATGGCCGCGACCTTGGCCGAGGGGGAGACCGTTTTTGAAAACTGTGCCCGTGAACCGGAGGTGACCGACCTCGCCGCGCTGCTTGTCGCGATGGGAGCGCGCATCGAGGGGGCGGGCACCTCGACCATCCGCGTCCTCGGTGTCAGCAGGCTGCATGGCGCGCGTCATCGCATCAACCCGGATCGGATTGAGGCGGGCACCTTCCTCGTGGCGGGCGCGATCACCGGCGGCGACCTCAATGTGGACGGCTGCAACCCCAGCCACCTCGGATCTCTGCTCAGCAAGCTGGAGCAAAGCGGCGTACGGCTCGATGTCGGCCAGGACTGCATCCGTGTTCGTTCCGACGGCTCGCTTCGCGCGACCGACATTTCCACCGAAGAATATCCCGGCTTCCCGACCGACATGCAGGCGCAGTACATGGCGCTGGCCACCCAGGCAGAGGGGACCACGACGGTGACCGAAAACATCTTCGAAAATCGCTTCATGCATGTGGGCGAGCTCAACCGCATGGGCGCCAGCATTTCGGTCAACGGGCGTACCGCAACGATTCGCGGCAAGAGCCAACTGCAATCTGCGGCGGTCATGTGCTCGGATCTGCGTGCTTCGGCGTCGCTGGTGCTCGCCGCCCTGGTCGCGGAGGGCGAAACGATTCTCGATCGCGTCTACCACCTTGACCGGGGCTACGAGCGCTTCGAAGAAAAGCTCCGCGGCGTAGGGGCACAGATCCGCCGCATGGGCGATGTGTTCAGCAAGCGATAAGAGGTCGGACCAGGTGGTCCGCCACTGTCAGGAGGCCATATGCCATGAGTCTCCTACAGTGTTTCAACTGTTCTTGCCCGTTCCAAACGGTTGCCGACAACGAAGGGCCAAGGTCGCTTGACGTCTCGTGACCATCCGCATAGCGTTAACCCATGGTCACCGATCCGATGACGCGCACGTGTTGTCGTAAAAGTCGGCGCCAGGCCTTCGTCAACGATTAACCCTATCGTCGCTGGCGTCCAGGACCTCACCGCCCACGCTCCCTGCCGTGGGCCTTTTCGTTTCCGCCGCACCCGCTCCAAGGATCTCGTTATGCCTGATGTCCCCAGCACGCCCTCGGTCGCAGCAGCGGCTCCAAAAGAAACCAAGGCCCAGCGCTCCGAGCGACTGAAGCTCGAGAAAAATCCCTGGGATGCATGGGACGAGGTGCGGCGCTTTGCCCTCGAAGGCCGCGCGTCCGTTCTGCCGGAGTGGGCCGGCCTCTACTTCAAGTGGTGGGGCATTTACACGCAGGGCGACGGCCTGGGTGTCACCGGTGGAACGGGCGGCGAGGGCAAAGCGACCGAGTACTTTATGATGCGCATCGGCCTGCCCAACGGCATGCTGACCAGCGCGCAGCTGCGGGTGATCGCCGACATTACCCGAACCCACGCACGAAACCTGGCCGATATTACAACTCGGCAGAATATCCAGCTTCACTGGCTGACCATCCAGGCACTCGTCGAAGTGATCGACAGGCTGACTGAGGTAGGGCTCTCGCCAAAGGGCGCCTGCGGCGACGTGGTCCGCAATGTGACCGGCTGCCCTCTGGCCGGTCTGGACGGTCACGAGCTGCTCGACGCTGCCCCGCTCGCGCGCGAGCTGGCGCACGTGCTGACGGCCAACCCCGACTTCTACAATCTGCCGCGAAAGTTCAAGATTTCCGCCACCGGATGTCCGCTCTGGTGCTCGTACCCGGAGATCAACGACCTCGGCTTCACCGCAATCGCACGCACCTTGCCCGACGGAGTCCGCGAGGTCGGATACACGCTGCGGGTCGGCGGCGGCCTTTCCACCGAGCCGCACATGGCTGTCCGCCTGCCTGCGTTCATCCGACAGGAACAGGCACTTGCCGTAGCGATTGCCGCATGCGAGATCTTTCGTGAGCAGACAGAACTGCGCGAGAACCGGACGCGAGCCCGCCTGAAATACCTCTTCATGCGCCACGGATGGACGGCAGAGTCCTTCCTTGCGGCGCTCCAAACCAAACTTGGCTACAAGCTCGATCCCGCGCCCGATGCCGCGTCGAACGATACCGAACGGGTTCCGGATGATATCTACCGGGACCATGTCGGCATCACGCCGCAGCGGCAGCCTGGCCTGTCCTCGGTGGGTACGTCCGTGCTGCGCGGCCGACTCTCCGGTGACCAGTTGCAACGGCTCGCCGAGCTGGCCGACGACTTCGGCAATGGGGAGCTGCGCACCACGATCATGCAGAATTTGGTTCTGCCCAGCATCCCGAACGAACGCATCGCGGAACTCATCGCGGAGCTGGCCGCGATCGATTTGCGGGTGGACGTGTCGCCCTTCTGGCGCGGCGCCATCGCATGCACCGGAACCGAATTCTGTAAGCTGGCCATCACCGAAACCAAGGCCTTCTCCAAGTGGCTGGTTTCAGAGCTCGAAGATCGGATGCCTGCCTTTGACCAGCAGATCAAGCTGCATGTCACCGGCTGCACCAACTCCTGCGGGCAGCACTGGATTGCGGACATCGGCCTCGAAGGCAAGAAGTTGAAGGTAGATGGCAAGCAAATGGACGCCTTCTTTTTCTGCGTCGGTGGATCCGTGGGACGATACGCAAAGGCGGCGCGGCCGCTCGGATATCGCGCCGTCGCGACCGATGTTCCCGAGGCGATCGAGCGTATGCTGCGCGCCTACCTCCTAGCGCGCGAGCCGGACGAGGATCTCCGCGCCTACTTCGGGCGAACGCCGGATGATCTGCTTCGTGCGCAACTCACCGGGACCACGCCGGACAAGCTGCCTCCGCCGGTGGAGCGCGACCCGCCACCCGCGGGCCGGCCGGCTCCGGACGCCTAGCCCCTTCGTCGCCACAGTGACTACTTCGCCGTAAGCTAACCAGATGCACTCCGCCGACAAACCCGTAAACCGGATGGATCGCCTGGTCGACATGGCCCACTTCCCTGCGGCCGTCAACGGGGGCGCTACCGCCAATGTGCTGCTCACGCTGGTGGCGGTCTGGTTCCTTGTTCCGCACCTGCCTCAAACCTCTTCCCCCTTCTTCTTCACCGGAATGATCCTGTGCTTCAATCTTCTTCCGGTGGTGCTGCTGCGCCGAACCATCCGCCGAGCAACGCCATTTCCGCCGCTCGGCGCCATGAACTTCGTTCGCGACCAGCACAAATTTCCTCCCTGGGTGTATGCGGCGGCCTCGGCAAACATGGCTTTCTGGATCCTGCTCGGCTGGGTGGCATTCTCCGTGCGCCACCGTCCGTCGACCCTCGCCGGCGTCCTCCTGCTTGCCTTCCTATGCACCTTCGCGCCGGTACTCTGGCGCCGTGGCCGACCGTAGCCCGCGAGTCGCCGTATCATCGTGCCATGAGTCTCTTTCCGATCTTCCTCAAGCTCACCGCACGGCCAAGCCTGGTGGTAGGCGGCGGTGCCCTCGCAGAGTCAAAGGTCGAATCGTTACTCGCTGCGCAGGCGCATGTGACGGTGATCGCCACCCGGGCAAACGAGCGCGTGCGCGCCCTTGCAGATGCGGGTGAGATTGCGCTTGAGCTGCGGCCGTTTGTGCCGGGCGATCTCGCACGGCCAGGTATCCCGTACTTCCTCGCGGTTGCGGCAACCGATGACGCAGCGGTGAATCGAGCAGTGTTCGCGGAGGCCGAAGCCGCAGGCATCCTGATCAACGCAGTCGACGACCCACCTTTCTGTGACTTCTACTTCCCGTCGGTCGTGCGCCGGGGAGACCTGCAGATCGCCATCTCCACGGCCGGTCACTCGCCCGCGCTTGCACAACGTCTGCGCAAGGAGATCAATACCCTTCTGCCCCTTGACGCGGGCGACTGGCTGACCGAGTTGGGGAATCTACGTCGCGAGGTCCTGCAGGTAGAGCCTCTCAATGAGGCCCGTAAATCGCTCCTGCATACCTTGGCACAACGTGACGTATGCAGCTACGACGCGTGCCCCTCGCGAACGCTGGCGCGCCGGCATGCGCAGACAAACCCACGCACCGAGCCCATGCTGCCTGATGCGGAGCTAAGGGAACGATCCGAAGAGCTGAAACGCGAGGACGTGCCGGAAACTGCGCTGTCGGTCGGAGCGTAGCGAGTGAACACCCACGCGCAGCCCGGCCACGTGTACCTGGTGGGCGCGGGTCCGGGGGATCCTGCGTTGCTGACGCTGCGGGCGCATCGGCTGCTGACGACGGCGACGCTGATTCTTTCCGATGGGCTGGTCTCGCCGGAGATTCTGGCCCTCGCCGCTCCCACCGCACGTTTGCTGCCCGTGGCCAAACGCTCCGGGGACGCCAGCATTACGCAGGGTGAAATCAACCGACTCCTTGTTACCTCCGCGCAGCAGGGCGAGGCGGTGGTGCGACTCAAGTCGGGTGATCCGTTGGTCTTCGGTCGCGTCGCGGAGGAACTAACAGCGTTGCGAGCCGCTTCGATCCCGGTGGAAATCGTACCCGGAATCTCAGCGGTCTTTGCTGCGGCGGCCACTTTGCAAACACCGCTCACCGACCGCTCCGCCGCTTCCAAACTCATCCTCGCGACGGCGCATCGAGCAACTCCTGACTCGGGCCCGACAGACGAACACGAACCGGTGTGGCGCGGCGCCCTGCCAGCCGATGCGACCCTTGCCCTCTACATGCCAGGGCGCGCGCTCGAAACGCTTGCGAAAGAGTTGATCGCCGCGGGCATTGATCCGGACACACCCGTGGCCGCGGTGTCGCAGATCTCAACGATGCGGCACACGACGCATCGCGCACGGCTGAGGGAGCTCCGGACCGAGGATTGTGGCGCCGCTCCGTTGCTGTTGCTCATCGGCCGAGCGATCCAGTCCTGATTGTCGTTTGCGCGCAAGACAGGTTCCGCTGTTTAGCACGTATACTCCGAATCGGTTGAAGGAAGGAGATTTACCATGAAGACGGCTGCTCGGCTTTCTTTGCTTCTGCTGCTTTTCTTGGAGGCTCTCGGCGGCCTTTCGCTTCCGGCACAGACGTCTCTCGCCGGCACGCCTCCCATGGGTTGGAACTCCTGGAATCACTTCGCCGAAAGGGTGGACGATCGCACCATCCGGGCGACAGCCGACATCATGGTGAGTTCCGGCATGCGCGATGCCGGCTACGTGTATGTCAACATCGACGACACGTGGCAGGGCACGCGCGATGCACAGGGCAACATCCAGTCGAACCAGAAGTTCCCGGATATGAAGGCGCTTGCAGCTTACGTGCACTCGAAGGGGTTGAAGCTGGGGATCTACTCGTCTCCGGGCGATAAGACCTGCGCCGGGTACGAGGGTTCGCTCGGCCACGAACAGCAGGACGCGAACACGTACGCGAGTTGGGGCATGGATTACCTGAAGTACGACCTGTGCGGCTTTCGCAAGGTCATGCACCAGCAACTTGGGAAGGACCCGAGAGCTCTCACGACCCCAGAAGAGCAAGCCGCCGCCGAGAAGCTCATGGAAGACGCTTACGCAAAGATGCATGACGCAATCGCAAAGACGGGACGACCCATGGTGCTGTCCATGTGCCAGTACGGCTGGGGGGCCGTGTGGCGATGGGGCGGGCACGTCGGTGGCAATCTTTGGCGTACGACCGGTGACATCAACGATCACTACGCCCGCATGACCGAGATCGGCTTCAGCCAGGCAGGGCTGGCTCCGTTCGCCGGGCCGGGACACTGGAACGACCCGGACATGCTCGAAGTGGGCAACGGCGGCATGAACGCCGACGAGTATCGCACGCACATGAGCCTATGGTGCCTGCTGGCGGCGCCGCTGCTCGCCGGCAACGACCTGGAGCATATGACTCCGGAGACCCGAGAGATCCTGCTGAACAAAGAGGTCCTGGCGATCGATCAGGATCCTGCAGGACATCAAGCCGATCGGCTGTATGCACAAGGGCCGATCGAAGTCTGGGGCAAGACGCTGGCCGACGGCTCGCGCGCGATCGGCCTGTTCAATCGCAACGACACTCCGCAGACACTGTCCATCTCCATGGCCCAGCTCGGCATGCCGCATGGAGCGCGCTCCGTTCGTGACCTGTGGCAACATCGCACCGAGCTTCGCGACGTGGGGACGGACGACTACGAAAGCTTGATCCCGCCACATGGTGTGGTGTTGCTGCGTATGCAGTAGAGCGGCTGCAGAAGACCTGTTAAACGCAATGCGCTGACAAGAATCCTTCTGCTAAGCGGTCAGCGCGGCGTGGGCAGGGTATCCGGCGTATTGCGTGAAGCGTCCGACTTTTGCGGAACTTTCGGCGAGGGATGGTCCTGGGCAGCCAGCCACTTGTCGAACGGAATCTGAAACGCAAACAACTGTTGCTTGCCATCCGCCGTGCGAATCTCTTTAACGTATAACTCCGCGCCCTTCATCGCTGGGTCGTCGAGCTCTCGCACGTCATAGAAGAGATATCCGGCAAGGGTCGCATGCGAGTTCACCGTCGTTCCCTGAAAACCGAAGTCCGTGTCGTCGTCGGTGATCTGCTTGTCGACCGGTTTGTCATGCAGTGTGATGGCAGGGATCGGCGCCGGCATGGGAATCTTGCGACCACTGACCTGCTTGGTCGAAAACAGGCGACGCTGCAGGTCATCCGGTGTCGCAGCCGGAATCTTGTCGCTGTTCGCGGAGATAAACTGGATACGCACCTCGTCGAGCGAGAGCGCGTGGTCCGAGTCGTTCGTGATGACGACGCGCACAGGCAGAAATCCATGCTGCAGGTACGGCAGCCGAAAAAAAGCACAACTCTTCGGGTCGTCGCAGGGATCGGCGGCGACCGTCACCTTCTCTGGCTTATGCGCATCGAACGCGACGTACTTATCTGCCGGCTGCACAGGTGGTGCTTCACGCTTCTTAGCGGCAAAGCTGCTGGGGACGAGCAGCGTTGCCGTGCCAAGCAGCACTAGCGTACTTGGAAGGTTGGAAGGCCTCAGGAACATGCTGAAGAAAAGACGATCTCCGGTCTGGATAGTAACGTGGTGCTATGCATCTGGGTTGCAGCGCGACAACAGCGGGGAGTCCTCAAGGCGTCGGAGCGCCTGACGCTGGTTCTCGGCAGCAGACTCCCTCCGCAAGGCCCGCGGCCCATCCATGATGCCACTCTACAGCCTTGCCTTGTCGACCGCTCTCTTATGCAGTGCGCCATGGTGGATCTTTCGCATGCTCACCAGGGGGCGCTATCGGGCGGGGTTGGCCGGCCGGCTTGGGCGGATCCCAGCCGAGTTGCGTGCCCTCGCACCAGAGTGCAGCGTCACGTGGCTGCACGCGGTGAGCGTCGGCGAAGTGTTGGCAGCGACGGAGTTGGTTCGCGAGCTCAGGCGGCTACTGCCATCGACCACTCTCGTGGTATCGACAACCACCGCCACGGGACACGCCTTGGCGCAAGAGCGATTTCCCGATCTGCCCGTCTTCTTCTTTCCGTTGGACTTTCGCTTCGCCGTGCGCCGGTATCTGCGCGCTCTGCACCCATCTCTCGTGGTGCTGCTCGAGAGCGAGCTATGGCCCCGGATGTTGCATGAAAGCGCGCGGGCAGGCGTGCCGGTGGTCGTCGTCAACGCGCGCATGTCGGACCGCAGCTTTCGCCGCGCGCGTAGGCTTCGTGCGGTTTGGAAGACCACGCTGAATCAGGTGACGCGTTTCCTAGCGCAGGGTCCGGAGACAGCGGACCGGCTGCGGCAGCTGGGCGCTTCGGCGGATCGCGTCCTTGTGACCGGCAATCTGAAGTTCGACCTGCGAGCACCCGCTCATACAGCGATGGTCGATCAGCTACGGCAACGGTTGCAGGACAGAGCGCGGGTGCTGGTATGTGGAAGCACGCTCGAAGGGGAAGAGACCATCTTGCTTAAGCTCTGGCCCGCCCTCGTAGAGCAGGTACCCGACGCTGTGATGGTGCTCGCGCCGCGGCATCCGGAGCGTTTCGCCAGCGTAGAACGGCTCGTGCGTGCGACTGGGTTGCTCGCCCAACGTGCAAGCGATTTCGCAACCACGACCGGAACAGCTACGACTGGCACAATTCCGTCCGGCGGCATCGTGCTCCTCAACACGATCGGCGATCTGACCGCGGTTTACTCGCTCGCCGCGGCGGCGTTTGTCGGTGGCAGCCTCGTCTCAGCAGGCGGCCACAACCCGCTCGAGCCGGCCCGTTTCGCCGTTCCGGTTACGATGGGAGCGTCCACTTACAATTTCCGAGAGACTGTCGACACGATGCAAGCGAAAAACGCGATACGGGTAGTTCAGCAAGGGGATTTGCCTGCCTTCCTGAGTCGGGCACTCGCTGGCGACCCGGCCATCCGAGCCATGGGAGAGCGCGGGCGCGCGGTCTTCGACCAGAACGCTGGAGCGACCGGGCGAACCGTGCAGCAGCTCCTCGACATTCTCCAGACCCCCAGCAGAGAGACCCCGCCGGCATGACGCTGCGACGAACGCTGCTGCGGCCGCTGGTTCCCGTTTACGCAACCGCTCTCGCTTTGGAGCGGTCCCTCCGTGCACACGGCCGGCTCTCTACGCGCAGTCTGCCCCAAACCGTCATCAGCATCGGCAGCCTCTCCGCCGGAGGCGCCGGCAAAACGCCGCTCCTCCTAACCCTCAGCAAGGCACTCACGAAGCGCGACTACGCCGTTCGCATTCTGACGCGAGGCTACGGACGCAAAGGAAGTGCGATCGAACGCGTGGAGCCCGACGGAGACCCCACACGGTTCGGCGACGAACCTCTGTTGCTGGCGCAGCAGAGTCGCATTCCCGTCTTTGTCGGGGCCGATCGATACCAGGCTGGCCTGCTCGCAGAGCAGATGCCCGCCTCGCAGCGAGTGCTGTACCTGTTGGACGATGGATTCCAACATCGGCGGCTCGCTCGCGATATGGATATCGTGCTCTTGACGTGCCAAGACGCGGAGGACTTGCTGCTTCCGGCCGGCAATCTCCGTGAGCCTCTCACACGACTGAACGAGGCCGACGTCCTCGTTCTGCGTGAGGAAGAGCGGGAGCCGCTGCGCGCCTTGGTAGACGCGACCACAGGCGCCAAACTGCAGCTTCTTGACTCGCAGGCAACCCGCCGCCCGATGGTCTGGATCATTCGGCGACGGCTCCACTTCCCCCAGGGGGAGCGACCGCCACAGCGTCCGCTTACCTTTTGCGGGATCGCACGACCCGAGAACTTCCTCACGATGCTCACCGAAAAAGCCATCGACTCCCGGCATGTGGTCCGCTTTCCCGACCACCACGCATATAGCGACCGTGACATCACTCGCCTCGTTGCCGACGCCGCACAGCACGGAGCGGATGGCTTCGTGACGACGGAAAAAGACGCAGTAAAACTGACCGCTGCCATGCGGATGCGGCTGCTTGCTGTCGGACCGCTGTTCACTCCCCGGCTCGTCGTCGACCTGCTCGACGAGAAGGCCGCGGTAGAACAGATCATCGGCAAGGTCGCCAAGTTGAATCGGAGACGGCGGATCGCCTCGGCATGACCAGCGAACATCCAGCCGGCGCAAAGCTCGGCAGGGCTTCGCTCCCCAGGGTCGGCACCCGCGCCGTCATCGTCCGGGTTGGTGCATTCGGCGACATCCTACATGCTTTACCCGCTGTCTGTGCTCTTCGGCAGCAGCTTCCCGATGCCTATCTCGGCTGGGCCGTCGATCCCCGCTGGTTGCCCCTGCTTGCGAGCACCGGCGCCCATGCACGACCAGGCAGCCCAGGCATGCCGATCGTGGATCGCTGCTTTCTCGCCGACACAAAACTGTGGAAGCGCCGAGGCATCTCCGCAGCGACGGTCACCAACATCGTGCAACTCGCCCGGGAGATGCGTGCCCAGAACCTCTCAACCTGCATCGACATGCAAGGCTCACTTCGCTCCGCCATCCTCGGCAAGTTTTCCGGAGCCTCTCGTCTCGTCGGCAGCGCAACGCCGCGCGAGCGCCCCGCCAGGCTGCTCTACACCGAGCGCATCCACGCCGGAGCACAGCACGTCGTCGCTCAGGGCTGTGAGCTTCTCGCGCGGGCCTTCGGCATCCCCCTCAGCGCAGCGCCGGTTGAGCTGCCGCTCGATCCGGACGCGGAGCAATGGGCCGAGGCTTGCCTGCCCAGCCATACCCGTCCCATTCTTCTGGCCCCCACCGCCGGCTGGGGCGCGAAAGAGTGGCCACCGGAGCGCTTCGCAGATGTCGCGCGCGAGCTCGCCAAAGCAGGACATCGGGTGCTGATTAATGCCACTTCGCCCACCGACAAAACCGCCTCGCGCGTGGTCGCCGCAAGCGACGGCTGCGCGGAACCGATTGCCTGCTCGCTTTCTCAACTCATTGCCCTCACACGCAGGTCGCGGCTGGTCATCGCGGGCGACACCGGCCCGTTGCACCTTGCCGCTGCGCTCGAAATTCCGGTTGTCGGCCTCTACGGTCCGACCGACCCCGCGCGCACCGGTCCATGGCGAACCCGCGCGCGCGTTCTGCGAGATCCGGCCAGCGTCACCGACCATAGGCGTCACCGCGCCACGGAGCCTGGTCTCCTGAATATTCGCGTTTCCCAGGTGCTGGACGCAGCGTGGGGGCTCCTTTCCTGATGACGAGACCGCATGTCTGGCAACGGATCGCCCGGCGCATCCGGGTCCCACTCGGCTTCTGCTTTGCGGCGCTGTTTTTGTGGCTCGCTCGACCAACCTGGCCCACCCTGGCCGTCAGTCTGCTGCTCGTTCTGCCCGGGCTGTGGCTGCGCGCGTACGCCTCCGGCTACGTCCGCAAAAACGCTGAGCTCACCACCTCAGGGCCCTACGCCTATACGCGCAATCCCCTGTATCTCGGCTCCATCATGATCGCCTTCGGCTTCGCGGCGGCCGCCCGCAGCGCGGTCATCTTCGCCGTCCTGCTCGTCTTGTTCGCCGTCATCTACCTGCCCACCATCCGGTCCGAAGAGGCTTTCCTAGACGCCACCTTCCCAGAGTTCTCGACCTACCGTCAACGCGTCCCGCGCCTGTTGCCGCGCCTCCGATCCACGTCCACCTCCACCCCCTCTGCCGGCTTCGACCGCGCCCGCTACCGGCACCACCGCGAGTACAATGCTGGGATAGGCGTCCTAGCGATCTATGTAGCGCTGATTGCGAAGATTTTCTGGCTAGGACGCATGTAATTACTTCTCCTGTGTGAGTTGCACCCTGACTGAACATCGATCGACCACGCTCCGCTCCGGCGCTTTGCTGCTCTTGCTCGCGAGCTTTTTCCCAACGCTGCATGCCCAGCTGCTGGGTCCGCGAACGCCGCCCGCGCCGGTTGTCATCCCGACGCTGCAACCGCCCCCACCGCAGTTCACCTATCCCCAACGCGAAACGCTGACCTTTACCGTCGATTGGCGCGTATTTACTGCCGGAACGGCCGTCTTCCATCTCGAGCAGCAGGGCAAACACATGAACGTCGCGGCTACGGCAGACTCGGTCGGAGCCGTCACCATGCTCTTCCCCGTGGTGGATAAATTTCAGTCCGGCTTTGACACCGGTTCCGGCTGTTCCTCAGGCTTTTCCAAGCAGCTCCAGGAGGGCCGCCGCAAGATCTCAAGCGAACTCAGCTTCGATTACGCGCGCGGCAAGCAGAACCAAGTGCAGCGCAATCTGGTCAAAGGCACGCAGACCACGCAACAGGCCAACGTTCCCGCCTGCGTCACCGATTCGCTGTCCGCCATTTTCTACGCGGCCAGCCAGCCCATGGTCGTCGGTCAGCGCATCGGCTTCCCCCTGGCGGACTCCATGCGTACCGTCACGGTCTACATGAAAGTCGAAGGCAAAGAAGAGGTCAAAACGCCTGCCGGAACCTTCCAGACCGTCCGCGTGCAACCTACCGCCGAAGAAGGCGTCGTGCGTAACCGTGGCACCATTCGTATCTGGTACACGGACGACGCGCGGCACATGCCCGTGCAGATCCAGGCCAAACTCTTCTGGGGAACCATCACCTTTCACCTGCAGTCCGTGGACCTCCGGTGATGCAGGGCCTCAACAACTCCGGACGCATGGTCACCGTCGGTCGCTTCCTCGACCCGATGCAGGCGCAGATGGCCAAGGGCATGCTCGAAAGTTCCGGCATCCCGTGCTTCCTGCAGGGAGAAAACGCCAACCACATGGTGCCGCTCGCCTTTCGTGTTCGTCTTCAGGTCCTCGAAGAAGATGAGGCCGTCGCTCGAGAGTTCCTGCGAGCTGTCGGCGACGAGCCGTCAAACAGCGAGGACGGAGGAGACCGATGAGCTCTGAACAGCAAAAACCCCGGTCCGTGGTCTGCCTCTCCGGCGGGATGGACAGCTGCGTGACCACCGCGCTCGCCGTCCGCGACTACGACGTTTACGCGCTGCACATCAGCTACGGCCAGCGGACCGAAGCGCGGGAGCTCGGGTCCGCGCAGGCGATTGCCGCGGCCACCGGCGTCAGCCGCCTCCTGCATCTCCAAACCGACCTTTTCCGGCGCATCGGCGGCTCCGCCCTCACCGACGAATCCATCGCCGTCCCCGAAGCCGCGAACGAAACTGCCCAAACCCAGTCGTCACGTACCGGTTCCGAGGTCCCCGTCACCTACGTCCCCTTCCGCAACGCTCATTTCCTGGCAGCCGCGGTTAGCTGGGCAGAGGTTCTGGGCGCCGATGTTGTCATGATCGGTGCCGTTGAGCAAGACAGCTCCGGCTATCCCGACTGCCGGCCAGCCTACTACGACGCGTTCAATCGCCTCATCGCCACCGGCACACGCGAAGGCCGCATCCGCGTCGAAACGCCGCTCATCCACATGCGCAAAACCGAAATCGTGCGTCTGGGACTCGATCTCGGTGCGCCGCTCGAAGCCAGCTGGTCCTGCTACTCTGGCCAGGAGCTCGCCTGCGGAAAGTGCGAAAGCTGCCACCTGCGCCTGCAAGCCTTTGCCGACGCCGGAGCGACCGACCCTATCCCTTACGCTCTCACGGGAACACCCAAAGAGACAGCAGTCCACCAGAGATGAGAAGATAACCTTCGGAATTTGACCTGCGGCCGAGCAGGCAGGAGACAGGACCATGCAACAGTTCAAGAAGCGAATCCACGGCGGTCTGATCACCAGCATGCTGGTGTTGGGTGCCATGCTGCAGCCGGCACGGCTGGTAGCGCAGGCACCGACGGCGACCATCCACGGACACGTCAATAATGCGGCCGGTCAACCCGTCACCAAGGGCGACGTCAAGCTCAGCACGGACCGTACCTCCGAGGCAAAGAACCGGAAATACCAGTACACCTTTTCGATCGACGCGAACGGCGACTACAAGGGCGCGGACATTGCCCCGGGCAACTACGTCGCCTTCGTCATGCAGGATGACAAGAGCCTGGACTTCATGGACAACCAGGACTTGAAGGCCGGCGACGACAAGACCCTGAACTTCGACATGTCACGGGCCGAGTACATCGCCAAAATGACTCCCGAAGAGCGTAAGACCCTTGAAGAATTCAAGAAAAAGAATGCTGACGCTGTGGCAGGCAACGCCAAGATTGCGAATCTGAACGCCACGCTGATTCAGGCACGCGCCGACACCAAGGCCGGCAACTTCGACGCGGCGATTACCTCCATGCAACAGGCCACGGAGCAAAAGCCCGACGAAGCAATCCTTTGGGTTGCCCTCGGCGACGCCCAACTCGGCAAGGCAGACGTAGCCGCCAAGGCGGCCAAGACCGCTGGCAAGCCGGCCGATCCCGCGGTACAAACGGCGTACTCTGACGCCGCTGGGTCCTATAAGAAGGCCGTGGACGCAAACGCTACCGCGAAGAAGCCCAACCCGGACACTGCGGCCGCCGCTTACAACCAGCTCGGCCAGGCCTATGGCAAGCAGGGCAACGTAAAAGACTCCTCCGACGCCTACGAGCAGGCCGCAAAAACACAGCCGGCACAGGCCGGCATGTACTACTTCAACGAGGCTGCGACCTTCTACAACGCTGGCAAGGGCGACGATGCCGCTGCCGCTGCGGACAAAGCAATCGCGGCTGACCCGAAGCGCGCCATGGCCTACTACATCAAGGGCCAGGCCTTGATCCCGAAAGCTACCGTCGATGCCAAGACGCAAAAGATCGTCGCTCCCCCAGGATGCGTCGAGGCTTACCAGCAGTACTTGGAGCTCGACCCCAACGGCGCGCACGCCGAAGAGGTGAAGCAGGTGCTGACCGGCATCGGAGCTCCGATCAAGTCCAGCTACCGCGCCGGACGTAAATAAACTCGCGTCCAAACTAAAAGGCCTCGGAACTCTGTTCCGGGGCCTTCGTCTGCCCGGCTGGAGTTGCGTATGGCGGTCCTCGCATTCGACGAAGCTCTTGACGTCGTGAGGCAGCGCGCGCTCGAGACAGGCCTGCGTGTCGCCGCCGGACAGGCGCAAACCGAGCAGGTGCCCTTGCTCGCCGCACAAGGGCGCGTACTGGCCGAAGCCGTAACCGCCGATCGGGACCAGCCACCGTTCGACCGAGCCACGCGGGACGGCTTCGCCGTGCAAGCTCAGGCGCTGCGCGACGCGGGGGAAGCTGGCCTGCGGCTGATCGGCGAAGTTCGCGCCGGCGAGACATGGCGCGGATCCACGATGGCCGCGGGTGAAGCGATCGCGATCATGACCGGCGCTCCTCTTCCTTCCGGAGCGGACGCGGTCGTCATGCTCGAACACACGCGACACCGAGAGCACCGCCTCCTCCTCGAACCCGGCCGCGCCCTGCGCTCTGGCGAAAACCTTGTCCCGCGTGGCTCCGAAGCGCACGCAGGCGAGTCGCTCCTCCTCCCAGGAACTCCTGTCGACGCAGCCGAGATTGCCACAGCCGCGAGCTGCGGGCGAGCCTCCCTCAACGTCTACCACCGACCCATGGTCGCCATCGTCGCCACCGGAGACGAGCTGGTCGAACTCACCGAAATCCCCGAACCATGGCAGATCCGCAACTCCAACAGCTACGCCCTCGCTGCACTCGTCACTGCCGCCGGCGGGCGCCCCGGTCGTCTCAACATCGCTCGCGATCTGCGCGATGAAATCTGGGAGCGCATTGCCCAGGGCAGAATGTGGAATCTCCTGCTCTTCTCGGGCGGCGTCTCCATGGGCAAGTACGATCTCGTCGAGCAAGTCCTCGAGGAGTTCGGCGCTCAGTTCTTCTTCACCGGTGTCCGCATGCAGCCCGGCAAACCCGTTGTCTTCGGCCGCCTTCCAAAGCTCGAAGACGCCAGCGGAGGGGGGCCGGAGTGCCTCTTCTTTGGCCTTCCCGGCAACCCCGTTTCCACGCAGGTCACCTTCCACTGCTTTGTTGAACCGCTGCTCCGCGTCCTCGGTGGCCAGAGATGGACCGGCCCAAAGTTCATCCAGGCCACGCTCGCCGAGAAGGTGACCGTCAACCCGGGCCTCACTCGTCTGCTCCCCGCGACGCTCCTGCCTGGCCGTGAGCGGACGGAAGTCCGGGTCGTTCCGTGGCAAGGTTCCGGAGACCTCGCCGCCAACGCCCGCGCCAACTGTTACGCCGTCTTCCCCGAAGGCGCCGAGACCTTCCCCGCAGGTTCGATCCTCACCGTCCTTCTACGGTAGGCTGGAGCCATGATCGATCAGGCACAACGACGCCGACGCAAGCTGCTGGCCTGGGTCCTGCTGATACTGGCCGCGGCTATGGTCCTGCTGCTCTTGTTCGGTCGGGTGATGCTCGACCAGCTTCTCCTGGGCACCATGCGTGACTCCTACGCGCTCATCACCGCCCTCGTGCTCATCTTCCTCGCGCTCGCCGGCACCGGAGCCTACCTGCTGCGCACGGTGAGCGATCGATGAGCGCGCCCGAACCGCAGCTCTCGCACTATGACGACGCCGGCCGCGCCTCCATGGTCGACGTCAGTGCGAAATCCGACACCCGCCGCGAAGCCGTCGCCGGCGCCTTCGTCGAGCTCTCGGCCGAGGTCCTCGCTGCTCTGCCACGCAATCCCAAAGGCAATCCCCTCGAGATTGCCCGCTTCGCCGGAATCATGGCCGCGAAACGCACCGCCGACCTCATCCCGATGTGTCATTCGCTGCCGCTCAGCTTTATCGACGTCACTGCGGAAATCGTCGGCGGTGGCGTCCGCATCGAGGCCGTCGCAGCTACCGTGGCCGGCACCGGGGTCGAGATGGAGGCCATGACCGCCGCGACCGTCGCCGCCCTCACTGTCTACGACATGACCAAGGCGCTCGATAAAGGCATTCGGATCCGCGAAATCGTCCTTCTTCGCAAAAGCGGCGGCAAAAGCGGAGACTACCGGCGGCCCAACACACCCGAATCCGCAAATCGTTAGACCACCCTGGCCAGCGTCACCGCAAACATCCGGTCGGCATCGTGCCAGGTGCGTTCGACAATAAAGCTCGCACTCCGCAGAAGCGCCTCCACCGACGCCGCATCGAATTTGTAACTGTTCTCGGTGTGGATCGTTTCCCCGTCAGCGAAGTGCAGCCGCATCGCCGGTCCAGCAGAATTCTGCGGCACCGAGACCGTCTGCGCACCCCGAGCTGCCAAGTGCATCTCCATTCGCGATTGCTCCGCATTCCAGACCGCCTGATGCCCAAAACAATCAGGTTCGAAATCTGCACGGAGATCTCGGTTCAGCCGCACCAGGATGTTTCGGTTGAACGCAGCCGTTACCCCCGCCGCGTCGTCATACGCCTGCACCAGGTCCGCAATCGATTTGCCCGGTCCTGGCGCAAGATCCGTCCCCAGCAGCAGGCCGTCTCCCGGCTGCATCTGGCCTCGCATATTCCGCAAGATGTCCGCCGCTTGTTCCGGAGCAAAATTGCCTATGCTCGAACCGATGTACAGTGCCAGCACGCGGCTCCCCGGCTCACGTGAAATCGCGACAGCATCCGTAACGTAGTTGGCAATCTGCTGTCTCACGACAACCCCGGGCAAATCGCGCTCCAGCACCCGCCGCGCTTCTTCCAGCGCCGATGGACTGACGTCAACGGGCGCATACAGCACGTCCCCCTGCAGTGCCGTACACGCGCGCAGCAGCAGACCTGTCTTTGCCGCCGTACCCGCGCCCAGCTCCACCATAGTCAGCCGCCTGCCGCATGCTGCAGCCGACACAATCTCCTCCGCATGCATCGCGAAGATGCCGCGTTCCGTCCGCGTCAGGTAGTACTCGGGCAGATCGGTGATGGCGTCGAACAAACGCGATCCGGCCTCGTCGTAAAACAACCACGGAGACAGCGTGCGGGGATGCGCCAGCAGGCCGGCACGCGCCTCGGCTGCAACTGCCTCAAGCACCTCGTTGCCCTCGTCCACACCTCTTACGTCCTTCCCAGAAACCAGCTGCTGCGATCCCGGCTCAATCACGCAACACCGTCCGGCATGCGCTCCCCTGTAAGATCCTTGGCCAGTCGCAAACCACAGATCTGCCAGCGCATCGACGGCGGAAAGAAGTTACGGTACGTACGTCGGACATGCGTCGCCGGCGTCACACACGAGCCGCCACGAAGGATCACCTGCGAGCTCATGAATTTGCCGTTGTACTCGCCCAGCGCCCCCGGCAGCGGCCGGTACCCCGGGTAGCCGGTGTACGGACTGCTCGTCCACTCCCAAGCATCGCCAAACATCTGCTGCACACCCGCCCGAGCGCTCGCCGGAGCAGGATGCAGCTTGCCCGACTCCAGCACGTTTGCTCGCACGGCCCCGAGCACCGTCGGCTTCTCCTCGCCACGCAGCGAGTGCGTCACCAGCAGCTCATCCCGGCCATTCTCTTCGCGGGGGATCAAGGTCAGACTGTCCGCCGCCGTCTCCCACTCCGCCTCCGTCGGCAATCGACACTCCGACCAACGCGCAAACGCATCCGCCTCGAAAAAGCTGAGATGGCAGACCGGCGTCTCCAACAAGCTGTCGAGCGGCTCGAAGCCGTGCATGGTAAAGATCTCCCATCCCGCGCCCGCCTCCTGGTTACGCCGCCAATAAAGCGGAGCCTCCCAGCCATTCTCCCGAACCATCGTCCACCCCTCGGAAAGCCACAGCTGCGGCCGGCGGTAGCCGTCGTCGTCCAGGAACGCAAGATACTCCGCGCACGTCACCAGACGGCTTGCCAGTGCGAATGGCGCAACATACACCGCATGTCGCGGCGTCTCGTTATCAAAGGCAAATCCGTCCAGCGCCTCGGGGTCCGGCGTCACCCCGATGCTCGTCAGCCCGGGCCGGAACGGCACCCAGGTCAACGGCGGGGCGATCGTCGGGCTCCCGTGTCCAGTCGTCGCGTCCGCGGCATAGGCCGGGTGCAGCGGATTCGTAAATAGAGCATGCTTGATGTCCGTGGCGGCCAGTTCCAGATGCTGCTGCTCGTGCTCCAGGCCAAGCACGATCCGGCGTGCCGCCTCGTCCGCAACCGACCCCGCCAGCAGTCGCGCCATCGCCTGGTCGACATACTCGCGGTAACCCAGAATCTGCTCCAGCGGTGGCCGAGAAAACGACGCACGCAACTTCTTCTCCGGCATGTCCCCAAGCGCGTTGTAGTAGCTGTTGAACAGCCAGTGGAACTCCGGATGAAACGGCTCGTATCCCGGGAGAAACTCACGCAGCACAAACATCTCAAAGAACCAGGACGTATGCGCCAGGTGCCACTTCAGCGGGCTTGCCTCCGGGCACGACTGCACCATCATGTCTTCGGCCGAAAGCGGTCGGCAAAACTCCACCGTCGCTCGCCGAACCGTCGCAAAGCGGCGCAGCAACGACCCGCTATCGACCGTTCGATCAAGCTCTTCTTCCTGGGTAAGCGGCATCATCAGCGCTCCATGTCGTCGGATGAAAGACGAAGGCAACAGGTGTCCGTGCCTCGGCGGTCCCGAACCTCCAACAGTGTGACACGACCCCTTCTGCCGAGGCCAGCCCTTCCGGAGATCGTTTCGACCCGTGGCGAACCGGGCCTGTCTGAACCCGACGGGAAAAACCGCCTGACACGAGCGTCTTTCTCCGCGAACCTTCGTCTGTTAGAGCACGGGACCCCACCATGAGATACAGAAACATCCTGTGGCATCGGATCGGCGCACATGCGGCACTTCTGATGAGCTTGTCGCTTCCCACCCAGGCCATCCTCGCCCAACAGCCGGCCGACTCTCAGGCCGACGAAGGCCCCGGTCGCGGCGGCGTTCCCGGCGGACAAATGGTGCGTGGCACCATCTCGGCCATCAACGGCGACCATCTTTCGGTCAAAGCTGAAAACGGTCAGGCCTACGATGTCGTCACCACCGGCAACACGCGCATCATGCGACAGCGTCAGCAGGTGAAATTATCCGACCTGAAACCGGGCGACGGGGTGGGCGCGGCAGGCGTCCTCGACGCACCGACCCACACCCTTCACGCCGCCTTCCTCTTTACTGTCAGCGCGGAAGACGTTCGCAAAGCCCAGGAAAACCTAGGCAAGACCTACATCACTGGACGCGTCACCGCGATCGACGACGTAAAACTCACCATCCAGCGGCCGGACGGCGTGGCCCAGGTCATCGAAGCCGACGAGAACACCTCCTTCCGCAAAGGTGGCCGAGGCCTTGGCGGCGGCGGTGGCGGTCGGCCCGCACCGGTCGGCACACCGGCATCCCCATCTGAATCGGGCGAAAGCATCACGCTCGCAGACATCAAGGTCGGCGACAACATCTTTTGCACCGGTGCGCTTCATGGCAACGTCTTCCACCCGGCAGAGCTCCACGTCAGTGCCCCTCGACGCCATCGACAGGAAAGCTCCGCACCCGGCGCACCGTCGTCCGCCACGCCCGTCCCCAACCAGTCCGGCTCCAACCAGTAAAGAGCACCTGCATGTTGCCCCCACGCGCCTCCGGCCTCGTTCTCCTCACCACAGCTGCTTTGCTGCGACCATGCGCCGGCCAGGCAATCACGCCTGAAACGCAGAGTCCCCCGGCCACCGTACCTTCTCCAACCGTTATCGCCGCTCCGGCGACCGGTGGCCGCATCCGCGGAAGCGTCAAGTCCGGCGCCACTCCGTTGCCCGGCGTCGCCGTAACCGCCACGAACACCCTCACCGGCAAGAAGTACCAGGCAGCCACCGACATCGGCGGCAACTACGTCCTCATCATCCCGCGCAACGGGCGGTACGTTGTTCGTGCCGAACTCACCGGCTTTGCCCCCATCACGCAGGAAGTTCTGGTCAACGCCGCCGGCGAGAACGGCGGCAAAGCCGAACAAACCTCCGCCTTCACGCTCGAGCTTGCCTCGCGCGCCGCGGCCGAAGAAGCCGCTGCCACCGCCGCCTCATCCCGCACAGCCAGCCGCAACAGCCTCCAAGCCCTCAGCCTTAGCGGCCTCGGCGACGCCCTCGGTGCCAGCGAGGGCAGCGGCAACGCAGGCGCGCAGCTCCCGACCATCGCCGGCCAAGGCACCGAAGGCAGTGCTTCCGCCGATACCGTCGCCGTCAGCGGACAGAGCGGGCAAACCAACGGTCTCGCCGGCATCAACGAAGACGACATCCGGCAGCGTATCCAGGACGCCGTCGCCCAGGCACGGCAACGCGGCGGATCGCAGGGCGACATCACCGACGCCGTCGTCGGCATGATCGGTGGCATGATGGGCGGTGGTGGTCCCGGAGGCGGCGGCGGAGGTCGAGGAGGTCGTGGCGGGGGAGGCGGCGGCTTCGGAACCTTTCGCAATCTCAACCCCACCCAGGCGCACGGCAACGTCTTCTACCAGGGCGAAAACGGCGCTCTGGATGCCACAACCTACTCGCTCACCGGAGCGCCCGTCACACGGCCCAGCTACAGCGAAAACCGCTTCGGCATCAGCTTCGCCGGATCTCCGTTCATTCCCGGCTTGCTAAAACCCAGCTCCAAGCAGTTCCTCTTCCTCAACGTCACCGGCCAACGCAACATCACGCCCGAAAACCTGTACGCCGTCGTTCCCACGCTCGCCGAGCGCGCCGGTGATTTTTCCTCGCTCGTCCAGACGGTGAACGGCACACCCACCGTAACGCCCATCTACGATCCCACAACCCAGCAACCATTCGTCGGCAACATCATCCCGGCCGACCGAATCGCCACGCAAGCCCGCGCCCTGCTCAACTTTTATCCCGCGCCCAACCTCGCCACCGGGACCCAGCGCTACAACTACCAGACCATCACCACGGCCGGCAACAACGCCGCGCAAGCCTCTCTGCGTTTCGTCCGCAATCTCGGCCAGACTCCCAGCGGGCCTCTCGGCGCCTTCGGTGGTGGCGGTCGTCGCCAGTCCGCCAACGCCCCTAAAATGCTTCGTCAGAACATCAACTTCAGCGGCACCTACTCCCACGGCGCCAACGACCTCCGCAACGTCTTCCTCCCGCTCGGCGGCGCTAACGAAACCGACGGCTACAGTGTCAACGCCGGCTACACGGTCGGCTACGGCCGATTCACCAACAACGCCTCCGCGAACTGGAATCGATCGCACGCCACAACCCGCAATTACTTCACAAACACCAGCAACGACCCCGCCGCGGCCGCCGGCATCGTCATCCCCAGCCAGGGAACAGTCGGTGCCTTCTACAACGGTCTGCCCAACATCAGCATCACCAACTTCACCTCGGCCACCGTCACCACGCCGCAGGACACCCTCAACCAGACCATCTCCTTCTCCGACTTCGTCAGCTGGAGCCACGCCAAGCACAACATGCGCTTCGGCACTGACATCCGCCGCGTCCACGCAGATTCGATCGGCGGTTCGAATCCCCTTGGCACCTTTGTCTTCTCAAGTTATTCCACGCTCAGCCCGAGTGATCGGGCGGCGGTCATCGCCGGTACCGCTCAACAGACTGCCACTGGCGCCGGCTTCGCCGACTTCCTCCTCGGCCTCCCCCAGCAAACAAAAATCCAGGCCGGCCTGAACAAGGACTATCTTCGCGCCAACGTCTTCGACGCCTACGCCCAGGACGACTTCCGCGTCCTCTCCAATCTCACCCTCAACGGCGGCCTTCGCTACGAGTACTTCTCCCCTTACGTCGAAAAATACGACCGCCTCGTCAACCTGGACCACAATGCCGACTTCACCTCCGTGGACCCCGTTTTGCCGGGTGGCACAGGGACATACCTCGGCCGCTTTCCCCGCTCGCTCGTCAACCCCGACCGCACCATGTTCTCCCCGCGCTTCGGCCTCGCCTGGCGTCCCAAGCAGCTGAAGAATACCGTCGTGCGTGCCGGTTACGGCATCAACTTCAACACCGGGCAGTTCTCGCGCTTCGCCCAGCAGCTCGCCTACCAGCCGCCCTTCGCGATCACCCAGACAAATACACTCTCAGCCGGGACTAACATCACCGGCTGCAACATCACCACGCCCACCAGCGCCTCCAATCTCACCCTTGCCGACGGCTTTTCCTGCGCCGCCAAGTCCATCCAGAACAACTTCGCCGTCAACCGCGACTACCGTCTCGGCCACGTGCAGGTCTACAACGTAGACATCCAACGATCGCTTCCCCTTAACATCGTTCTCAACGTCGGCTACAACGGCTCCAAAGGCGGCGACCTCGACATCCTTCGCGCCCCCAACCACACCGTCTCCACCGTCACCACCGCCGACGCACAAGCCTTCGAGTTCGAAGACTCCCCCGGCGAGTCGCGCTTCAACGCATTCGTGGTCAACGCGCGCAAGCGTTTGCAGAAGGGCATTTCCCTCCAGGCCACCTACACCTACGGCCACTCTATCGACAACGCCAGCTCGATCAACGGCACCGGCAATTCCATCGCACAGAACGATCAACGCCTCGACCTCGAAGAAGGCAACTCCACCTTCGACGTGCGTCACCGCCTCACCGGCAACTGGGTGATCGAGCTTCCCTTCGGTCCAAATCGCGCCTTCCTCAACAAGGGCGGCATCCTGTCCAAACTGCTCGACGGCTTCTCCTACTCCGGCGATTACACCTTCGCCACCGGCACGTACTACACCCCGCAGTTCTCCTTATCTGCCACACAGATCGCCGCCGGCGGCCTCTACACGCCACGACCGAATCGCGACTTCAGCGTTCCTATCGCTGGCAGCGGAACCGCCTTCGACTGGTTCAACAAAGCCGCTTTCACCGCGCCGGATGGCTTCGGCACCGCATCCCGCAACTCCATCCGCGGCCCCGGCGTCGTCGGCGTTGACACCTCCCTCTCCCGCACCACCCAGCTCGGCGAAAGCCGTTCCTTCGAAGCCCGCGTCACTGCCTCGAACGTCTTCAACACCGTCCAGTATTCGGGCATCGACACGTCACTCAGCTCCGCCACTTACGGCCAGGTCACCTCCACCGCCGCTCAGCGCCAGCTCACCTTCATTGCGAGGTACCGCTTCTGATGGCCGTCGCTCGCCGCATCGCCGCATCCCTGTTCCCGTTCCTGCTCTGCGTCGCAGCGCACGCGCAGCAGCCCGAACCGCAAAGCCAGACCGACGCCGGCCAGCCCACCTTCACTCTTAAGGTCCAAACCGACATCGTCCTCACCAACGTCGTCGCGCGCGACAAAAAGACTGGCGCCGTGGTCAAGGGCCTCAAAGCCAGCGACTTCACCGTTCTTGAAAACGGTAAACCCCAACACCTTGCCTCCTTCGATTTCCAGAACGTCGACGAAGCCGCCGTGCTCAACGAAACATCCACCACCTCCGGCAAGACCTCCATCGCCGACCTGGTCAATCGCAACTTCGCCGCCAACCCGGAAACGCTCCGTGATCACCGACTCATCGTCATGTTCTTCGACCTCAGCAGCATGCAGCCCGAAGACATCGACCGCGCCGTCGAAGCCGCGCAGGATTATGTGAACAAAAAGATGCAGCCAGCCGACCTCGTCTCGGTCGTCAGCTTCTCCACTGCCCTCAGCATGGACCAGGACTTCACCGCCGAAAAGCCCGCTCTTCTTCGCGCCGTCGGCCGCTACAACGGTACCGAAGGCACCGGCTTCGCCAACGGCACCACCGGCACCTCCGACGGAACCGCCGACGACGCCTCCTCCTTCGTCGCCGACGACACCGAGTACAACTCGCTCAACACCGACCGCGAACTCTTCGCCATCCAGGCCATCGCGAAATCGCTCGAGCGTGTCGACCAGCGTAAAAGCCTCCTCTACTTTTCGGGTGGCCTCACCCGCAACGGCATCGAAAACCAGGCCAGCATGCGCGCTGCCACCAACGAAGCCGTGCGCGCCAACATGAGCATCTACGCCGTCGACGCACGCGGCCTGCAGGCCCTTTCTCCGCTCGGCGATGCCTCCACCGGCAGCCTTCGCGGCGTTGGCGCCTACAGCGGCGCTGCCGTGCAATCCCAGCTCGACGCCAACTTCAACTCACAGGAAGTGCTCGGCACCCTAGCCTCCGACACCGGCGGCAAACTGTTTTCTGACTCCAACGATTTCGCGCCCGCCTTCCAGCAGATTCAGCGCGACACCGAGGCCTACTACATCCTCGGCTTCCGCTCCACCAACGCCGCCAAGGACGGCAACTTTCGTCACCTCACCATCAAGCTCAACCGACCTGACGTAAAGCTCGAATACCGCCCTGGTTACTACGCTCCCGCCGACTTCCAGCACCAGCGCAATGAAGATCGCGAGCAGGTCCTCAACGACCAGCTACGCAGTGATTCGCCCGCCACCGACGTCGCCGTCTACCTCCAGGCGCTTTACTTCCGCCTTGCCGAAAACCGTTTCTTCGTGCCCGTCTCCCTCATCGTCCCCGGCTCACAAATTCCATTTGTCACCAACAAGGATCGCGACAAAGCCACCCTCGACATCATCGGCCAGGTTAAAAACGCTGCCGGCCTCATCGTTGGTAACGTTCGCGACACCGTGAAACTTGAACTCGATGCCGCGCAGCGGATTCGCCAGAAAAACATCCAGTACGGCACCAGCTTCGACCTAGCCCCCGGCCGCTACCACATGAAGTTCGTCGTCCGCGAAAACGAGACAGGCCACCTCGGCAGCTTCGAAACCGACATCACCGTTCCCGACCTTCGCAAGTCTCCGCTCAAACTGAGCTCCGTTGTCATTTCCAGCCAGCGCGTGCCGCCCCCGCCCAAGTCCACGCCGACACCCCTGCTCCGCGACGGTGTCGAGTGGATCCCCAACGTCCCTCACGTCTTCCGCCAGGACCAACACCTCTTCTTCCTCTACGAGGTCTACCAGCCATCACGACAGCGCGCTGCCGCCACGCCCGCTTCCGCGCCCGGTCTTACCCGCCGTCCATCCGGCTCCGTTAGTCTGCTCACCAGCATCGAGTTCCTCGCAAACGGGGTCAGGGTCTACGAGACAGAACCCGTAGAAGCCGGCGCCATCAACACGCCAGACCGTGACGCCGTCGCCTTCCAGTTCGATGTGCCCCTCGCCGCACTCGCACCCGGAATCTACATCTGTCAGGTCAACGTCATCGACGAAGCCGGCGGCAGCTTCAGCTTTCCGCGCATGGCCGTCCGCATCACCGCACCTCAGCCCCAGACAGCTCCCGCAGCCGCACCGGCCGCTGGGGGGAACTAGGCTTCAAGCATCGCGGTAAGGACAGTGCCGGCAATCGGAGTTGCAGCAGTAACCGCGCTTCCGGTGATACTCCTCAGTGAACACAAGGTACGGACCGTCGAAGTAGTAATCCTCCGGAGCAAGCTCCTGAGCATCCCCGTCCGCTCCACCCTCCACCTCCTCTGGACCGTCCTGCCTCATGCGAACAGCTCGGTACTTCTTGCCGCCCCTAGCGCCGCGATCTCCCCTGCCGCTGCAGTTGTTTCCTCGCCCATGGCCACGTCGACCGAAGCAGCCGAGTTCACAGCGACGCCATTCCGCAGCTCCACCGAGCGACCCGGAACCGCCGCAACCCGGTCACCAGGAATCAGGTAGCCGACCAGGTTCATCGGGTCACTCGCGGCAATTTGGACCGTATGGTCATCGGCAATGTGCCTCACCTCGCGCAGCGAACGCAATGCCTCCGGCAACGCGAACTGCTCGCCGCCTAAACCCGACACAAACCGGCCGCCTCGTATTTCCCCCCGAGCCTCCAGCCTGCGCAGCATGCTTACCAGGTCGCGCCACTTCGGCGCGTTCGACTCACGCACCAGCACATCGCGGCAAACCACGCCGTAGCGCCGCAGCAGCATGCGAGCGGCAGACTCGGTCGCCGCGTCCGCTCGCCGCGCCGCCTCGATCGCGTTGCGCGGCGTCTCCGTCACGTGCTCGCACAGCAGCGACCATCGACCGGCCGTGCTGCGCGCCGCCCCGCGACGTGCCGTTGCGCTCGGATCCGCCATCGCCGACCTGCGTCTCTGGTCCATCAGGCAGCGCAGCTGATCGAATCCATCCGCCGAAGCCAGACCCGCCGCCGCCAGCTCCCACAGCGCGTGCTGCACCTGCGGCTTCTTCAAGCACAGACTACGTTCCAGATCCGCCGCAAAACTAGCACCACGCTGCCGTAAATGCGCACGCACCGCCAGAGCCTCCGCACTCAACGCCTGCAGCAACCGCGATTCCTCGACGCATCGCTGCTCCAGCACCTGCGGCAGCCACTCCGCAGATTCGCGCAGATAAAACGTGATCGGCGCCGTGTTCGTCGGGATGACGCGACGCGGCGCGCCACCGTCGCTCGCCGCCCACGCCGGATGCGGCGACACACGTCCCCAGCCCACCGCGCCCGAAAGACACAGGTGATCGAGTGCCGCCGGCGAGTAGCCTGCAACCCGCGCCGGAAGCAACGTCCGCTCCCACTCCACCGCCGGTGCCTCGAAGCCTTCCATCTGGGATAACGCTTCCAGCACGCCGTCCTCGCCCGTCAGCTGCGTCTGCGGTGCAAGGTGCTGCCACTGCAGCAGCCAGCGCATGTACACCGCCGGCGAAACCGGCTCCACCTGCTTGCGCAGCGTACCTAATGTCAGTCGATGGATGCGCTGCAACAGCCTTCGATCGCACCACTCGATCTCATGGTCCGACGCCGCAGGCTGCAACGCAAACACGCCGCGCAACGCGAGTCCCTGCATCTCGATCGCGAGCAGTGCAGTGAAGACATCACCAGACCGCAGGCTGAGCAGCTCACCCAAGGCCTGTGCTGTTGTCGGTCCAAGAATCTGTAACCACGCCTGAACACATCGCTGCACGAGCGCCGCATCGGACGACTCCCACATCGCTGTCACATCCGCCAGCCGCTCCGTCGCCGCCCAGCACGCCGCTCCACCGACCGTCACGGTGCTGGCTCGACCCGATCGCAACAGTCGTTCGTACAGTACGTCCCAATGCCGCGCTTCGGGTCGATCCAGAAACTCGAGCGGAACCGCGTACATCGAGTGCAGCAGCTCGTGCAGTTCATGCTCGTCCCGCAGATCCGGCCAGCACTGGCGCCGCACCGCGTCGATCGCCGCCGCGTCGAGCCGGCCCGCAGCGTCGGCTGTCTCTGGCAGCGCGCGTCGCAGGTTCACCGCGCGTGCCCGCCGCTCCTCGGCACCGGCCTCGTCCAGAAATGCGTACGGCATCGCATTCACAAGCTCGTGCGCAAACTGCGACGGAACCGGTGTGTCGACCGCGAGACACCGAATCGATCCGTCCTTGATCCCCCGCAGCACCTCATTCAGACCAGCAAGGTCCATCGCCTCGCCGAGCACATCCTTCATCACCTCACGCACCAGCGGATGATCAGGAATCACGACATCGCCTTCAATATTCTCGAAGCACGCCGCCGCTTGCGGAAACACGCTCGCCAGCAGATCCTCCGACCGCGTCCGCTGCACCTGCGGCGCAACCCGCTTGCCCCTCTGCATGCGCAGAAGCTGCAACGATCGGCCGGCGGCCCAGCGCCAACGGTTCTTGAAAATCGGCGACGTCAGGCACGCCTGCTCCAGCAGCTCGCCCGCGGTCTGCTCCGTCAGGAACTGGAAAACGTCCGACAAAGGAAAGCTGTGCTGCTCCGCAAGCGAAATATTGATGCCGTTATCGGTCGCAGCAGCCTGGAGTTCGAAGTTGAAGCCGCGGCAGAAGCGTTTGCGCAGCGCCAAACCCCAGGCCTTGTTCACGCGGCCGCCAAAGGGCGCATGCAGGATCAGCTGCATGCCGCCGCCTTCGTCGAAGAATCGTTCGGCAATGATGGTGGTCTTCGAGGGCACCGCGCCAAGCACAGCGCGGCCGGCAACGATGTACGCGATGAGCTGCATCGCCCCGGACTCGCAGACGCTGCAAACGCGCATCAGCCATTCGCGCGCCCTGACCACCTGTGGGTGGGCTGCATGCAGCATCGCGGGCGTAAGCTCTGACGTCATCTCGGCAATCCGCTCACGCAATTCGCCCACGCCGTCGCACAGCACAGAGGTGCGCTGTGGAGCTTCGCCCTCCCAGAACGGAATGCTCGGCGGAGCTCCGTGCGCGTCTTCGACGAAGACCTTTCCCGTGGGCTCGATGCGCTGCACGCGCCAGCTCGTGTTGCCAAGCAGAACCACATCGCCGGGCGAGGAATCGACTGCGAAGTGCTCGTCGAGCGTGGCGATCTGCACACCTTCCGGCTGCAGGATCACGGCATAGAGCGAGGTGTCGGGAATCGCGCCGCCGTTTGCAATCGCGGTCATGCGTGCTGATCGGCGCGGATGGATCTGCCGGTGAACGCTGTCGCGCAGAAGATACGCGCCGTAACGACCGCGGCTTGACTCGATGCCTTCATGCAGCAGCGTCAGCAGCTCGGCAAAGTGCTCGGGTGTGAGGTCCGCATACGGATGCGCGCGGCGAAGCACGTTGTATAAGCAATCCTCATCCCACGGTTCCGCACCGCAGCTGGCGACAATTTGCTGCATCAGCACGTCGATCGGAGCGGGTGGAATTTCCAGCCGGTCGAGCTCGCCGGCGCGCAACTTGCAAAGTAACGCAGCCTGCTCCAGCAGATCGTCCCGCGTGGTGGCAAACAGTCGCGCCTTCGGAATGCCACCGCGCCAATGGCCCGCGCGGCCGATCCGCTGCATCGCGACACCGACGTTGCGCGTTGTGGCGATCTGGCACACGAGATCGACGGAACCGATGTCGATGCCGAGTTCAAGCGAGGCCGTTGCGATCAGGATGCGGACTTCACCCGCTTTGAGGCGCTGCTCGGCATCAAGGCGTAGTGTCCGAGACAGCGAGCCGTGGTGGGCCGCGACGTTCTCCGCGCCGATGCGCTCGGCGAGCTCGAAGGAGATCTTCTCGACCAGCCGCCGCGTATTGACGAACACCAGCGTGGAGCGATGCGCGAGCGCGTGCTCGGCGAGGCGATCGAACATCTCGGTCCACATCTTGGTCGAGGTGATGGAGCCGAGTTCGTCGGATGGAACTTCGATCGCCAGATCGAGCTCGCGCCGCTGTCCGACTTGGACGATGCGTGCCGGCGGACGCGACGGATGCGATCCGGTGAGGAACTCGGCGACGAGCTCAATCGGGTTCTGCGTGGCGGACAGGCCGATACGCTGTGGGGCGGCGGCAAGGCCAGTCAGGAACGCGCCCGGTGAGAGGCGATTCTCTCCCCGGACAAGGGCCTCGAGACGTTCGAGGGTGAGGGCGAGATGCGAGCCGCGTTTGTTGCCGGCAACGGCGTGGATCTCGTCGACAATCACCGTGCGAACGTGTCGAAGATTCTCGCGCGGCTTGGCCGAGGTGAGCATGAGGTAAAGCGACTCGGGCGTGGTAACCAGAATATGCGGCGGATGACGGAGCATCGCGGCGCGATCCTTGGCCAGTGTGTCTCCGGTGCGGACAGCGGTGCGGATCTCGGTGGAAAGATAGCCATGTTCGAGCGCCAGCTGTTGGATCTCACGCAGCGGCGCTTCGAGATTCTTTTGCACGTCGTTCGAGAGCGCCTTGAGCGGCGAGACGTAGACGACCTGGGTTCCCGGCGCGAGGCGGCCTTCCGTCGCTTGGCGGAGCAGTTGGTCGATGGCGACGAGGAAGGCAGCCAGCGTCTTTCCGGAGCCTGTCGGCGCCGAGATCAGTGTGGTGCGACCGTCAAGTATTTCCGGCCAACCCGCGATCTGCGGTTCCGTGGGTGTACTGAAGCGGCGCACGAACCACTCGGCGGTAACCGGATGCGCCCAGGCGAGCGATTCGGGGATGACGAGAGGAGGTGCTTCCGCGAGCATGCTCGATTGTAGCGCGGCTCTTCGCCGTTGCTTCGCTCAGAGCAGCTTGTGGGTAGAGCGACTCGTGGCGCTGTGGATGTCGCTACATGTTGCCGGAGCCGACATCGGCACCGGCGGCTGCTGGGTTTTCCGTATCGAGGTAGGCTGCGATGCAGCGATCAAGCGAGCCTTGCGCGGAGAGGATGAAATCAATGACATCTCTCCCAGCTCCGTAACCGCCGGAATTGGGTGTTATGTAGTGGGCTTCTGCCTTTACCTGCGGGCGAGCGTTTGCCGTTGCGACGGCGAAGCCGCAGACGCGCATGACAGGGAGATCAACAATGTCGTCCCCAACGTACGCCATCTCATCGAGGGAGATTTGAGCTTTGGAGGCAATCTCCTGTGCGGCGTGAAGCTTGTGGCTTTGGCCTTGGTAAAGGAACTCGATCTTGAGGTCGCGGGAACGAAGCGCAACCGTTTGCGACTGGCGTTTGGTGATGATGCCGATGCGTAGACCGCCGATGCGAGCGAGCGATATGCCGAGACCATCGTGGGCCGCGAAGCCTTTCACCTCAACGCCAGTCCCAATCGGATCTTCGGGCGTGCGGCTTGACGGGTCGGGAACGACGATGATCTGCCCATCAGTGAGAACACCGTCGACGTCAAAGACAAGGACCTTGATGCGACGCGCGCGATCTTCGGGAGAAAGGGACACGAACTATTTCCCAGCCATGTGCTGCGCGATGTATCCATCGAGGTTGTTGACGCCGGCGCGACCGAGGACTTGGACGATGCTGTTCTGATTTCGGTAACTTTCGGCAAAGGTCGTTCCATACTGCTGGCGTAACTGACCTACTGTGAGACAGGTGCACTTGACGTAATCCGCAGCGCTTTCATTCGTGGTCTGGTTGTCCGCCATCGTCGTGTTCCTCGGGTCGGTTGAGTTACTTTTCTGAGTTCTTCTGGAGGTACTCGGCAAGGCTGGCGGCACCAGATTTGGCGAGCAGATCGGAGAGTCGATCGTTGTCGTCGAAGCCGGGCGCGAAGCGAGGGCCGTGAAGTTTGCGGAGGTAGTTGATGGAGGTGGTCGGCGCGGGTTCCGGGTCGACCACCGAAGTGTTTGGCGATGTCGTCTGGATGGTGGCGGGTGAGGAAAGGTTGGAGATCGGCGAGAGTCGAGCGTCCGCGGCATCGGGTGCTGGTGTGGCGTAATCGTTGGGCATGATGGCTCCTGGTCACAGCATGGGAGATTCGCCCAGCGTGCGGCGTCAGGTGGAGGGATGCTGCGGCGCGAAGTGGGGTTGGTGCGCGGGGCGGCAACAGATGTGCCGGACAAAAGAAGAAGCCTCAGCATTTGGCCGAGGCTTCCGGGGTGAACCTAAACTCTTGGAGTTGGTCCGGAGTTAGGCGGGCTGAATGTTGGAAGCCTGCATGCCCTTTGGTCCGCGAACCTTGTCGAACGAGACGCGCTGGCCTTCCTGGAGGGACTTGAAACCGCTGGAGTTGATGGCGGAGTAGTGAGCGAAGAGATCCTCGCTGCCGTCCTCGGGGGTGATGAAGCCAAAGCCTTTTGCGTCGTTAAACCACTTTACTGTTCCGTTTGCCACTGTGCTGATCCTACTTTCGGGCGGTAATGTTCCGCCGGAGCTTTATGGTAACACGCTTTCCGGCGTTGGACGTTGAGAAATGTGAAGCGGTGTTGGGCGGCACGGCGGAAGCGTAGGGAGTCGGAGGTGAACCGGGGTTGCACGAGCAGAGGCCGCGGCGTTAGCTGCGACCCTGCTGTTTGTGCCGTGTCAGCACGTTGGGCCGGCGGTGACCGCGAGGCGTTTGGGGAGGAGATCGTACCCTGAGGCGCTGCGGGCGACTTCTGAGGCGAGAGAATGGGCGACTGGCTCGGTGACGGTGTGGGAGGTGTTGTTGGAGGCGAGCTGGAGGCCGTAGAGGATGGCGGCGGCGCGGCGCGGGTCGATGCGGTTGCGCGCGATGGCGGAGACGACGAGCGAGATGGCGACCTGGACGGATTCGCGGTCTTCGAGCAAGGGAAGGTCGAGCTCGGCGGCGGCGGGTGAGGGGGCGACGGCAGGAAGGGGCTGTGGAACGGGGTAGCCGTCGCGGTCGTAGACGACCTCGTGGACGATCTCAGCGGGTGGCGAGCTGGTTCTGGCGGTGGCGAGCTGGCGATGACGGGTGCGGAGCTTGCGGTGGAAGTAGCAGAAGGCGTGGTTGGTGAGGGCGGGCGAGTTGCAGACTTTTCCGTTGGTCTTGATATGGCGGCAGAGATCGCATGGCATGGTGGGTTCCTCTCGTGGGGGAGGGTGGTGGGCTCCCCTGCCCTCCCCCTCCCCTGTTTGGTTCTTTTTTGGCTAAGTTTTACGGAATGAACGAGTTGCGCTGCGTCGTCCAGGCTAAATTCCTGATTCGGGAGAACTTCGGCACAAAATCCCCGGAATTAGCGGCTTGCGGCGGATTCCGGGGATGAAGCGGTGGGCTTGCCCGGAAGTTGGGCGGTGGGAACCGCGGCGGTGCGGCGGCTGGCTCGGGCGGCTTTCTCGAACGGAGGAAGGGCGCGGTGGAGGGATTTGGGAAGGGGCTGATGTTTGGGGGTACGCGGCATGGTGTTTTGTTCCTTTCCGGTTTGGGCTTAATGAAGAAAGGGCCGCAGCGATGGCTGCGGCCCTTGCGTGGTTGGATCTAGTTCTAGTTTAGCGGATGGGGTGGTGTGACTACGCCACGTGCGGGCGAGATTTTTCGGGGATCAGAGACGATGCGGAAGGAGCTTCTTGAGGTCGCGGGAGCTGTGGAGGACGGCAAGGATGGCCAGGGGTTTGGCGTTGCGTTGGTGGACGATGAGGTAGGGATGGAGCGCAAAGAAGTGAGACCGGAAGGGTGGTGAGGTCGGAGCGGAGATGACCGATCCCGGGAGTTCGGGCGAGTTCTTCGAAGGCGGCGAAGAGGCGGTCTTCCGCGCGGGAGGCTACCGATGGGGAAGCCTGCTCGGCGAGGTAGGTGAGGATTTCGTTGATGTCGTCGAGGGCTGCGGGGGAGAGTTGGTACGGGATCACTGCCCGCGGGCTGCCCTGCGGTCGGCGAGGAGGAAGCGGGCATGGTCGGGCGCGATGCCTTCGCCGCGGTCGATCTGGGCGTGGCTGTCGGTGAGGTGGACGGTGATGGCTTCGCGGTTGCTGTCGAGCCAGGTTTGTTCGGCTTCGAGGAGGTCGAGGGCGCGGGCGATGACTTCGGAGGGATTGTGGAAGTGGCCTCGGTCGAGTTCACGCTGGATGCGCTGTTCGGTGCGGGGGTCGAGGGCGAGGTTCATGGGGGGAGTATACGACGGGGTGGTGCTGGCTTTCGGGTGTGCGGGCGGAGGAGAAGGGGTAGTCGGTTGGGAGTTGGCAGAGGCGGGCGCGAACGGGGTTGCCGTGGATGTAGTCGCGGTGGGTGAGGAAGTCGGTGCGGTCGCGGATGCGGTGGTCGGTGAAGGAGTGTTGCCAGACGGGGTGCGGGGAGGCGAGGCGGTGGGCGAAGCCGCCTTTGATGAGTCCGACGGCTCGTTCGAGAGAAGTTTCTGGGGTGAGGAGGAGGTGGATGTGGTCAGGCATGACGACGAAGGCGTGGAGGCGGTAGTGGCCTTGCGCTCGGTAGTGTTGGAGGGTTTCGAGGAAGAGGGTGGCGTTGGCGGGGGATTGGAAGAGGGGACGGCGGTTCCACGTTTGGGTGCTGATGAAGAACGTGCCGTGGCTGGCCAGGCGGGTGGGCTTGCCCATGGTGGGCCAAGCGTACCTCAGCGGCTAAAGCCGGGGAATACGTCGGGGGTGGGATGGCACGGCTGAAGCCGTGCCCCTTCAGGTTGGCGGGGATGGAAGAGGAGGCGGCGGTGGCCTTGCGCTCGGTCGTGTTGGAGAGTTTCGAGGAAGAGGGTGGCGTTGGCGGGGGATTGGAAGAGGGGACGGCGGTTCC
>CAXTEU010000005.1:172842-218310 GCA_964243475.1 uncultured Acidobacteriaceae bacterium
ATACGTCGGGGGTGGGATGGCACGGCTGAAGCCGTGCCCCTTCAGGTTGGCGGGGGGTGGTAGTGGCCCTCTGCTCGGGTAGTGTTGAAGGTCTCGAGGAAGAGTTGGGCGTTGGTGGGGAATTGGAAGAGGCCGCGTCGGTTCCCCGTGGCGCTGGTGAGGAAGTAGGTGGCGGGGGTTTGGCGGGGGACCATGCTGGGCCGAGTGTATCTTAGCGGCTAAAGCCGGGGAATGCTTCGGAGGTAACGTAGAACCTACTTCCGCAGGACTCTTTAGGTTGGCTCATTCTGCGTCTCTCGGAATCGCATATAGCTGGATGAGTTGACTTTCCCCGTACGATGTTGGTTTCCATGTTGGGGCATAACCTCTATTTTGAACCTTTTCTAACAACCCAAGTGCCTCAAGTTGGATCAGAATTGTTCGAAAGTCTTCTTCCTGAATCGTGAGCACAAGGTCAGTAATTTGCTTTTCGCTCTTCTTCAACGAAGTATGAACTTGATTGAACGCCTTCTTCTCTAAAACCTCCCTGAAAAGCTGTTCCTTAGCCTCACTTGTCGCTACGGGCAAAATCACCTTTGCAATCTCATTCCAGGTTAGTTCGGCGGTTCTAGACCAGGTATAGTCTTTTCCGCGCTGGCAATTATAGGTTATATCGAAGTTGATCGTGAAGGTGTCATCTCCTTGAGCCAGTTCCCCCGCGCCGATCGGCGGCTGCTGACTTGCCTTGCGAAGTTGTTCAGTTAATTCGTCTATCTGCCTTCGAAGACGTAGTACTTCGGAAGCTGAGACCACACTGACGGCACTGTCAGCGCGGATCCAGCCAATCGCAGGATGGGTCTTCATAAGTTTCACGATGCTCCTACTTACGACGGAGCCAAGATCACTAGCATTGATGAATGTTCTTACAGCCTTGTGCCTGACCAAGGCCCGAAAAGCCTCGAGCGCAGCTTTCCCTTCCACAGTGGCTTCCGTCTTCGCTACGCTGATCGACGTGGGATCGGTATGGAGGAATCCGATAACTGGCTTACCGAGCGAGACTGCATATTCATACTCCATCTGGGTATAGCTTTTACCGTTAGGTCCGATCGAGCCATATCGTCCTGCCGAAATAACCAAGTAGTAGTCGCAATCGTCGATCACCTTCTTAATGATTGTCCATTGGTCATCACTTGCCGCCGGGAAAAGTTCCATTCCGGCAGGTATGCAGTCCAACTCCAATAATGCCTGCATGACTTCTTGTCGTTCTTCTCTAAGATCCTCGTATGTTGAGCTCACAAAGACCTGATAACGCTTATCCATCTTCGCAGCCTTCCTATCAGGTTAGCTGCAGCCGCTTGTGGAGCCGCATTCCATGCAGCGGTAGCAGGAGCCGTTGCGGGTCATGATGGCTCCGCAGGTGGCGCAGGAGGGGGCGTCGCCCATGTCGATGAGGGACTGGAGGGCGTTGGCGGTGTGGATCACTCCCCGGTCCTGGGGGGTGGTGGGGACGGCTTCGGGGTTGAGGCCGGAGCGGGCTTGCAAGTCGGGGGCGATGCCGGAGCGGGGTGGGGTTCGGTCGGCGTAGGGATTGGGGTCGGTGGGGATGTCTTCGTCGAGGATGGATTTGGGTTCGGAGATCAGGCTTTTGGGAGACTCCTTGGGGGAGGCACTGATTCCCTGCCCGGAGGCGGTGGGTTTGGGGGTGATGTTGCCGTCGGGGTTGAGGGTTCCGGTGATGGGGATGTTGAGCTGAGCTGGCGCGGCGGAGGCGGCGCGTTGGGGGTGGGTGGCGGCGGGGGCGAGGTTGGTGAAGAGGTCGAACTGGTGGCCGGAGAGGAAGCGGAGCTGCATCCAGCGGAAGAGGTAATCCATGATGGACTTGGCGTAGCCGATTTGTTCGTTGCCGGTCCAGCCGGAGGGTTCGAAGCGGGTGTGGGCGAACTTTTCAGCGAGGACGCGCAAGGGAACGCCGTGCTGGAGGGCGAGGGAGATGGCGGTGGCGAAGGAATCCATGAGGCCGGAGACGGTGGAGCCTTCTTTGGCCATGCGGATGAAGATTTCGCCGGGGCAGCCGTTGGGGTAGAGGCCGACGGTGATGTAGCCCTCGTGTCCGGCGATGCCGAATTTGTGGGTGACGGAGGCACGTTCGGCGGGGAGGCGGTGGCGGACGGCGCGGGGAGGTTCCTGGGCGTCGAAGGAGTCGGAGTTTTCGCGGGCGGCGGCCTGGCTGGCGCGGATCTGGAATTCGAGCTCGGAGATGCGGTCTCGCTGGGCGTCGAGGAGGGTGGAGTGGTCGGCGCGGACCTGGGCGAGGTCCTGCTCGGCGGGGGTTATTCCGGCGGCGAGTTTTTCGTCGAGGACGGCTTCCCGGACTTCGATGGTTCCGGCGGCGATGGGGGTTTTGGTGAGGGACTCGTCGACCTGGGTGGGGGTGGGTAGGCCGGAGGCGGCTCCTGAGGGTTTGGTGGCGCCACTTTCCCAGGTCTCAGAGGCGAGACCTGGGGCACCCGCTTTGGTGGCGGTCGACTTGTCGGAGGTTTGGGCGCTGACGTTGAGGGGCTGGGTGCCCTTGGAACCGTCGCGGTAGATGGCGACGGCCTTGATGCCGAGGCGCCAGGACTCGGTGTAGGCGTCGGCGATGTCCTGAACGGAGCAGTCGTTGGGGAGGTTGACGGTTTTGGAGATGGCTCCGGAGAGGAAGGGCTGGGTGGCGGCCATCATTTTGACGTGGCCGAGCCAGGAGATGGTGCGGGTTCCTTTGGCGGGCTTGAAGGAGCAGTCGAAGACGGCGAGGTGCTCGGGCTTGATGCCGGGGGCGCCTTCGATGGTGCCGGTGGCGTCGATGAAGGAGACGACCGCGTGCATTTCGGACTCGGTGTAGCCGAGCTTGCGGAGGGCAGAGGGGACGGTGTTGTTGACGATTTTGATCATGCCGCCGCCGACGAGTTTTTTGTATTTGACGAGGGCGAGATCGGGCTCGATGCCGGTGGTGTCGCAGTCCATCATGAAGCCGATGGTGCCGGTGGGGGCGAGGACGGTGACCTGGGAGTTGCGGTAGCCGTGCTTTTCGCCGTGAGCGAGGGCGCCATCCCAGGCGTGCTTGGAGGCGGCGATGAGGTCTGGGAGCTGGGGGACGGAGAAGGGGTCGGGGGCCGCAGATGCAGAAGCAGGTCCCCGTTCCGGGGATGACAAACCAGAAGGACGACCCGACTTGGTGGATTGGCCGATTTTATTGACTTCGGCGCGGTGCATGCGGATGACGTCGAGGAAGGGCTCGCGGTTGACGTAGAAGCCGGGGCAGGCGCCACCTTGTTTGTCCGCGGCCTGGGTGAGGGGTGTGGCGGCGCCGAGGGCGGGGCAGGTTTCGGCGATGCGGGCGGACTGCCAGTAGGCGTCGCCGCAGAGGATGGAGGTGAGGGCGGCGGCGAAGTCGCGGCCGGCGTCGGAGTCGTAGGGGAGGCCGAAGGCCATGAGGAGGGCGCCGAGGTTGGCGTACCCGAGGCCAAGGGGTCGGTAGTCGTGGGAGTTTTTGGAGATCATCTCGGTCGGGTAGCCGGCCGAGTCGACGATGATCTCCATCGCGGTGGTGAGGATGGCGATGGCGTGGCGGTAGGCGGGGATGTCGAATTTGCCGGCCGGGGTGAGGAACTTGAGGAGGTTGAAGGAGGCGAGGTTGCAGGCGGAGTCGTCGAGGAACATGTACTCCGAGCAGGGGTTGGAGGCGTTGATGCGGGCGGAGTTTTTGGAGGTGTGCCAGCGGTTGATGGTGGTGTCGTACTGCATGCCGGGGTCGCCGCACTGCCAGGTGGCTTCGGCGATGGTGTGCATGAGGTCGCGGGCGCGGAATTCCTTGACGGGCTTCTTGTCCTTGACGGTTTTGGTGGAGAAGGTTCCGTCGTCGACGACGGCCTGCATGAACTCGTCGGTGACGCGGACGGAGTTGTTGGCGTTCTGGAAGAAGATGGAGGTGAAGGCTTCGGAGTCTGGGCCGGAGCCGTCGTAGCCGGCGGCCATGAGGGTCCAGGCTTTCTTTTCTTCGACGACCTTGCACTGGATGAAGTCTTCGATGTCGGGGTGGTCGATGTTGAGCACCACCATCTTGGCGGCGCGACGAGTTTTGCCGCCGGACTTGATGACGCCGGCGAAGGCGTCGAAGCCGCGCATGAAGCTTAGGGGGCCGGAGGCGGTGCCGCCGCCCGAGAGGGTTTCCATGGAGCCGCGGATGGCGGAGAGGTTGGAGCCGGCGCCGGAGCCCCACTTGAAGAGCATGCCTTCGGTTTTGGCCAGGGTGAGGATGCTGTCGAGGGAGTCTTTGACGGAGTTGATGAAGCAGGCGGAGCACTGGGGTTTGGAGTAGCCGGTGACGGAGAATTCGACCTGGCCGGTTTCCTTGTTCCAGTGCCAGTTCTGGGCGTCGGAGTTGGGCTCGAGGCGGTCGCAGCCGACGTTGAACCAGACGGGGGAGTTGAAGGCGACCTTCTGGTTCAGCAGCAGGTGGCAGAGTTCGTCGTAAAAGGTCGCGGCGTCTTCGGGGGTCGCGAAGAAGCCGTCGCGGATGCCCCAGTCGCGGATGGACTCGGCGACGCGGGAGACGAGGGCGCGGACGCCGTCTTCACGGTCGGAGGTCCCGTTAAGGCCGTGGAGGTATTTGGAGGCGACGATGTTGGTGGCGGTGACGGACCAGTCGGCGGGGACTTCGACATTTTTCTGCTCAAAGATGAGCTTGCCCTTCCAGTCCTGGATGACGGCGTCGCGGCGTTCCCAGGTGATTTCGTCATAGGGGGAGACGCCGGGTTTTGTGAAGAGGCGGGTGAAGGCGAGGCCGGGGGCTTTGCGGCTAGAGACGGTGCCGGGCTGGTTTCCGTTCGGGGCGGAGGAGGTGGAGGCAGAGGTGATGGGATTGTGGGTGGTCGCCATGATCGAACGGTGCTCCTGAAAGGTCTCGTGTTGGCCCCGCGAGGGGCTGGGAAGTCGAAGCCGGGGGGCCTTTGGGGAGGGCTGCCGGGATGTGAGATTTACTGCGGGCCCGTATCTCAGGCTTCTTCCAACTGATCGTGCTCAACGTGCTTCAGAGATGGGAGAAAGCGTGCGGGAGGCGGCTCAGAGGCGCTGTGACGGGCTGAAGGGCCTACTGCGACTGCAAACGTATCGCGCTCTGTGGGGTGCGTCAAGATCAGAATACTAGATGTAGTGTTTGCGATGTGAATACCGCGTCAATGTGCCTTGGCGTGGAGCGTGGCGCGGGAATTTGGGCGAACCTCGCTGTGGATTTCCGAAATGGGTGCGACGGGCGCGGGTTTGGGGCGAGTTGCCGAAGCGCGGCATGGGGGTGAGGCTACGGGGAGAGCCGGAGGAGAAGCAAGACGGCGGGTGTGGAGGTGGTGGAAAACGCGGTGGAGCTTCAGGCCGGGTAGAGATTGCGGTTCAGGTAGGCGTTGCGGAGCTTGCCTTCGGGGTCGTGGCGTTGGGCGAGGGCGAGGAAGTCCGGGAGGCGGGGGTAGAGGGCGCGGAGACGGTCGGGTGGGGTGGTGAAGGCTTTCCCCCAATGGGGGCGGGCGTCGAAGGGGGCGAGGGCGGCTTCGATCTCCGGGAGAAGCGCGAGGACGGCTTCGGCGCGCGGCTGCCAGGTGAAGTGGAAGGCGAGGGAGTCGCGCTGGTAGGCCATCGAGAGCCAGAGATCGTCGGCGGCCACGGTGCGGAGCTCGGAGATAAAGAGCAGCGGGGAGATGCGGTCGCGGAGCTGCTCGACGGCGAGGATGGCGGGGTACGCGTGCTCGCGAGCGACGAAGTATTCGGATTGGATTTCGGCGCCGGAGGACGGGGTGTACTCGTGGCGGAAGTGCGGGAGGCGATCGAACCAGGGGCCGGGAAGGCCGAGCTGCTCGGTGCAGTTCTCCGCCGAGTGACCGGGGAGGGGATGGAGTTTTCGGGTTTGGCGCGTGGCCCCGAAGAAGGTTTCCGGCAGCGCGGATTCTGCCGGTGACGAGGAAACGCGGTGTTTGAGCCAGGCCTGGGTGACGCGGCTCCGCTGCCAGTCGGTGAAGAGAGAAACTGAGTCCGCCGAGGCAAAGATAGTGTCGAGGTTGCCTTCGAGCTCGGAAAACGGAAGGTCTTCGTAGACAGTCTGGGCAATGCTGAAGGCGGGGACGACGTCGAGGGTGAGGCGGGTGATGATGCCGAGCGCGCCGAGGTGGACGACGGCACCGGCAAAGATGTCGGGGTTCCGGTCGCGGTCAAGCGTGACCAGCGTGCCGCTGCCGTCGAGAAACTCGAGGGCGCGAACGGCAGTGGCGAGATTGCCCTTGCGGCTGCCGGAGCCGTGAGTTCCGGTGGCGACGGCGCCGGCGACGGAGATGTGCGGCAGCGAGGCGAGGTTGTGGAGGGCGAAGCCGCGCGCGTCGAGCCACGGGGCGAGTTGCCCATAGGAGATGCCGGCGCCAACGGTGACGGTCGAGCGGGCTGGGTCGAGCGCCATCTCGGTGAGGTGCTCGAGCGAGACCTGGTCGGAGGGCGAGTCGGCGATGTCGTTGAACGAGTGCTTGGAGCCAAGGGCCTTGAGGCTGGGGCGGGAGCGGAGGAGGTCGGCGACTTCGGCGGGGGAGGTGGGGTGATCGATGTGGGGGGCTTTGAAGGTGTAGTTGCCGGCCCAGTTGGTGCGTGGGCCGGGGGTGGGCGTGGGGGTGGGGTCGTGGGGCTGGGCTTGTTGGGCGGGGAGGAGGTGGGCGGCGAGGGTTCCGGCTAAGGCGGAGGCGGAGGTCTTCAAGAAGTCTCTCTTGTTCTGGGGATCGGTGGTCGTCCTTTGCTTGGCGATTCACGATTCCATGTGGGGGGTTGGGCTGGCAAAGGGAATTTGGTTTGGGGGTTGCCGTTGAGGTTTGAGGGTGAGGATACGCTTGCAGGCAGGACTTGGTGGGGAGCGTTGTCACTTCCGCTAATGCGACATATGAGGACTAATACTGACGATGGTTGTCCCGAGGCGACCCTGGATCAGGTCAACCCTCTCTTTCTAGTCAGAACAGGGGCAGAGATGCTTCAAAATGCGAAACGGCCTCCATAGCCGATTCCACACCCCACATAAGCGTCTCAGAATCGCAAGCTTTGAGCAGGAGTGATCCTTGGAGCGAAACGCGCGTGAATGGGGTATCAAGCAAACCACATCCCGAGAAGCTTCCGCGGTAGCGGCCCGCACTCACATCCCATATCCCAATCACCGACGCACCAATGTGTCCATCCCTTGCGGGAGCTAGCAGATGCCGGCTGTTTTTCCACCATATAGGATCGCCAATACCGTCGTGGGCGACTTGCTCTACTGGGAAGAGGGAGTGCAAGAACCGCCCTGTACTCACCTCCCAAATGCCCATGTGGTCGGTCTCTGATCCGTCCGCGTGGAGATCCACTCCTACAACCGCAACCATCGTTCCGTCTGGCGAAAACGCTGCACCCTGCAATGCGCCGACGTCGAGTCGCGTCAACCTGCGTCGCTGACGGACATCCCAAAAGTCGACCTCACCTGCAGAAGACACCAGCACAGCCCGGCTCCAATCTTTGGAGGGATAGAACGCGACAGAGCCGGAAGGCACCTCCGCTATCCCGCTCACCTCGTCCCAAGTACGTGTTTCCAAAATACGTATTGCTGGCGTGTTCAACATGAGCACCAGAAAGCGTCCGTCCGGTGTGAAGGCTGCCCTGTACACATGAATTAAGCGCTTACGTAAAGGCTCTCGCATCTCGCGCATCAAGCGCCTAGACCGCACCTCACGGATTTGAAGCACTGTACCCCCACCGGGAATCTCGGGAATTTGAGCTTCCTCCTCTTGCGTCTTCTTGTCCCGTATCACTGTCAACTCATGAGGGTTCAGATCCGGCGTCGTCTGCACCACCTCCACCATGCCATCTGGACTTAGTGCAAGTGCCGAGTTGATGTTGGCAGAAGCGAGCCGGCGCTCGCGGTCTGGCGTACAGTCCAGCAGCACCGGGCGCACCTGCAGGTCCAAGGCTCGCAACAGCTCCAGTACCGCATTGGGGAGGTTAGCCCGGTCATAAAGCCGGGCCGCGATGCGACCATCCTTCTCAATCTGGACAACCAGGCGCTGCGTCGCTGCGGGAAGACGACCCGAGTCGGGCGGAAGTCTGCGCAGAATTGGATCGATCGCCTCAAGACTTCCGGCAGGCAGCGTTCCTTCTCCACCCTGAAACGCAAGGGGAGTGACTCGCGACATTGACACGACTCCATCACGAGAGATCGAGTAGGACTCCGTGACGGTGAAGAGGGTTCCCTCGAGCCCCGGCACATGCTGTTGAAACCGATCCAACACCCGTGTGATTCGCAGGAAGGGAGTGTGTCGTCCAAGAACTAACGCCAGTTTCTGCTCGTAGGGCGTCATCCAGGTTTGATAGGTCTCCGCCTGTACAGCGCTTTCTGCCGTGCTCTGCCGAGGGATCTCTTCTTGCTGCCTGCATTTTGTGGCCGCGAGACAGTGCTGTCCCAAAGTCACTAATACGCAGGCTAGCAGGAACCTATATGTCCTTTTCACGACAAAATACTACGCTTCAGAACAGACGGCCATGCGGACAGATCCTCATACACGCGGTTGTGGGATGTGATCGCAAGTAGCACAGCGGTAGCCACTCAGTCTCAGTCGTGCGGCAGATCTGTGGTGTGGCGCGGGTGGCGGGGCGGGCGTAGGATGTGGGGCAGAGAACGGTTGGGGAGGGTTTGACCTATGCTGAGGCGGGAGTTTTTGCGGCGGAGTGCGACGGTGGCGGCGGGTGCGGCGGTGCTGGGTGGGCGGCCGGTGCCCGCGAGTGCGGAGACGGAGGCGGCGCTGGGGTTTTTGGAGGCGGCTCCGCTGGCGACGAAGTACAGGGCGAGCGATGAGGTGGTGCTGGGGAAGACGGGGATCCGGACGAGCCGGCTGGCGATGGGGACGGGAACGATCGGGTATGGGGGGGCGTCGAACCAGACGCGGCTGGGGAACAGTCCCTTTGTGAAGCTGCTGGCGGATGGGTATCACGACAATGGGCTGCGGTTTTTTGACGCGGCGGATGGGTATGGGAGTCACCCGTATGTGCGGGAAGCGCTGCGGACGATGCCGCGGGACAGGGTGACGGTGCTGACGAAGTCGGATACGCGGGATCCGGAGGGGATGCGGGCGGATCTGGACCGGTATCGGCGGGAGCTGGGGGTGGAGATGATTGATGTGGTGCTGGTCCACTGCGTGACGGAGGGGGACTGGAATGTGCGGTACCGGGGGGCGATGGATGTGTTGAGCGAGGCGAAGGCCAAGGGGGTGATCCGGGCGCATGGGGTTTCGTGCCACTCGTTGGCGGCGTTGCGGGCGGCGGCGGCGGAGCCGTGGGTGGAGGTGAACCTGGTGCGGCTGAATCCGATTGGGTCGCACATGGATGCGGATCCGGCGACGGTGCTGGGGGTGATTGGGCAGATGCGGGCGCGGGGTGTGGGGATGGTGGGGATGAAGGTGCTGGGGCAGGGGGATCTGCGGAACAAGCCGCAGGAGGCGATCCGGTACGGGCTGGGGACGGGGGTGCTGGATGCGATGACGATTGGGGCGGAGAGCCGGCGGGAGCAGGATGGGCTGGTGCGGATGGTGGCGGCGGCGTGAGGCGGCGGGTGTTGCGGGGCCAAGGGTCGCCTTCGTGGGCGGCCTTTGTGTTTGGTGGGGTATATGGGGCGGCGGTGGGTGGGTGGGGGGTCCCGAATGGAACGGCAGGAGCAGGTGGAGCGTGACGACTGCCCCTTGCGCCTTATATCGTTATAAGCGCGGGTGACGCGTTGCCGGGGTGAGTCTCGGTGGGCGCGGCCGGCGAAGGTTCTGAGATGAATCACGAGTTTGGGGGCGTCATGACGGTAAAGGTTGCGGACGTGCAGCGGCAGGATCTTTCGGCGGAAGTTTCCGAGTGGATTGAGGCGTTTGACGAGGTGGTGGCGGCGGACTGGGAGCAGGGGGCGGAGCTGCTGGAGCAGCTGCGGCTGCGGGCGCGTGAGGCGGGGGTGCCGGTTTCGGGGGAGGTGACGACGCCGTACCTGAACACGATTCCGAAGCATGACGAGGTGGCGTATCCGGGGGATCGGGCGCTGGAGCGGCGGGTGGAGGCGCTGATCCGGTGGAATGCGATGGCGATGGTGCACGGGCAGAACAAGAAGGATGCCGGGATTGGCGGGCATATTTCGACGTACAGCTCGCTGGCGACGCTGCTGGAGGTGGGGTTCAACCACTTTTTCCGGGCGAAGTACGCGGCGGCGGACGGGTCCGAACAGCCGGGTGATTTTATTTACTTTCAGGGGCATGCTTCGCCGGGGGTGTATGCGCGGGCGTTTCTGGAGGGTCGGCTGGAGGAGGCGCGGCTGAAGAACTTCCGGCATGAGCTGCGGGAGACGCCGGGGCTGTCGAGCTATCCACACCCGTGGCTGATGCCGGATTTCTGGCGGTTTCCGACGGTGTCGATGGGGATTGGGCCGCTGAATGCGATTTATCAGGCGCGGTTTATGCGATATCTGGAGAATCGCGGGCTGATCGCGGCGACGGACCGGAAGGTTTGGGCGTTTGTGGGGGATGGCGAGACGGACGAGGTGGATACGCTGGGGGCGATCTCGCTCGGGTCGCGGGAGAAGCTGGACAACCTGATCTTCGTCGTCAACTGCAATTTGCAGCGGCTGGACGGGCCGGTGCGGGGGAACAAGCGGATTATCGATGAGCTCGAAGGGACGTTCCGCGGTGCTGGGTGGAACGTGATCAAGGTGATCTGGGGCTCGGACTGGGATGAGCTGTTTGCGCGGGATCACCAGGGGCTGCTGCTGAAGCGGATGGAAGAGTGTGTGGATGGGGACTTCCAGGCGTTCAAGGCGAAGGGTGGGGCGCACCTGCGGAAAGAATTTTTTGGGAAGTACCCTAAACTTTTGGAGTTAGTTGCCGATAAGACAGATGAGCAGCTGGCACGGCTGCACCGAGGAGGGCACGACCCGGCGAAGATCTACAACGCGTATAAGCGGGCGCTGGAGCACAAGGGCGGGCCGACGGTAATTCTGGCCAAGACGGTGAAGGGATATGGTCTGGGGTCGACCGAGGCGCGCAATGCGAGCCACCAGGAGAAGAAGCTGACGGACGAGGGCGTGACGGCGTTTGTGCAGCGGTTCGATATCCCGCTGCCCGAAGGAGCGGCGAAGGAGGGAGCGTTCTTTCGGCCGGCGGACGATGCGCCGGAGATCCAGTATCTGCAGGGACGGCGGGCGGAGCTGGGCGGGTACATGCCGAAGCGGGAAGCGCCGAAGACGCTGGACTTCAAGGCACCGGAGCTCCTGACAATGGGCGAGTGGACGGGCGGGTCGAAGGGGCGCGAGGTTTCGACGACGATGGGTTTTGTGAGCCTCTTGCGCGGCCTGCTGAAAGACCCCAAGATCGGCAAGTTGATTGTGCCGATCGTGCCGGATGAGGGGCGGACGTTTGGGCTGGAGTCGGTGATCAGGCAGGTTGGGATTTATGCGCCGGAGGGGCAGAAGTACACACCGCATGATTCCGACATGCTGCTGTCGTACCGCGAGGAGAAGGAGGGGCAGGTTCTCGAGGAGGGGATTACGGAGGCGGGGTCGATGGCCTCGTTTACGGCTGCGGGCACGGCGTATGCGAACTACAAGGTGCCGATGGTGCCGTTTTATATGTACTACTCCATGTTTGGGTTTCAGCGGATCGGGGACATGGCTTGGGCGTTTGCGGACTCGCGCGGCAAGGGATTTTTGATGGGCGGGACTGCGGGTCGGACGACGATGCTGGGCGAGGGACTGCAGCACCAGGATGGGCACTCGATTGTGCTGGCGAGCACGGTGCCGACGTGCGTGACGTATGACCCGGCCTATGTGTATGAGCTGGCGGTGATTGTGCGGGACGGGTTGCGGAGGATGTATGAGAACTCCGAGGACGTGTTCTATTACGTGACGATGTACAACGAGGACTACACGATGCCGGCGATGCCGGAGGGTGTGGTTGAAGGGATTCTGCGCGGGATTTACCGGGTGAAGTCGGCCGAGGGTGCGGAGGCGCAGGTGCAGCTGTTTGGGTCGGGACCGATTTTGCGGGAGGCGTTGCGGGCGGCGGAGATTCTCGAGACCAAGTACAACGTGGCGGCGGATGTTTGGAGTGTGACGAGCTACAACGAGCTGCGGCGGGATGCGCTGGGGACGGAGCGGTGGAACCGGCTGCATCCGGCGGAAAAGGAGCGACGGCCGTATGTGCTGGAGGCGCTGGGTGGGGCGAAGGGCCCGGGCGGGCCACCGATTATCGCGGCGAGCGACTATATGAAGGTGGTGCCGGATGCGCTGTCGCCGTGGCTGGGGGGGCGGCTAGTGACGCTGGGGACGGACGGGTTTGGGCGGTCGGACAACCGGGAGCATCTGCGGCGGCACTTTGAGGTGAGCGCGGAAGCGATCGCCGGGGCGGCGATGTCGAAGCTGGCGCGGGACGGAAAGGTGAAGCCGAAGGTGGCGCAGAAAGCGCTGGAAGAGCTGGGGCTAGATGTGGAGGCGAAGGATCCGGCGCGGGCGTGAGGGGATGTTAGAGGAGCGATGGAGGGTCCGCGATGGGCCCTCCTTGTTTTTGGGGGGGTGGGTATGAGGCGGGCGACGGTGGGGGCTGCGGCGAAGGTGAGTGAGAATCCGTTGGTGCCGGATCGGGTGCTGCGGCACATGCGCGGGCTGATGCGGGAGTATGCGGAGATGGAACAGGCGATGGTGCGGGCGGGGGAGGCTCCGGCCGTGACTGGGGCTTGCGTGGCGAGTCTGGCGGTTTCGCTCGGGCGGGGCGATCTCGTGAGCGAGGCCGGCGGTGGAGCTGGGCTGGGATTGTTGCTGGAGGCGAGTGGGGGGAAGGCGGGGGTGACGCTGCTGCCGGCAATGGCGGCGGCGACGGAGCGGCTGCTGATGGCGGTGGGGGCGGCCGTGGTGCTAAGGGCTGGGGGGAAGGGCCGCCTTCTGGTGGTGATGGTGGAAGGTGGGGCGATGCCGGTGGCGATGTGGCGGCAGATGCTTGGGTTTGTGTCGCGGCTGGAGCTGCCGATGCTGTTAGCGGTGTTGCCGGGCGCGAAGGCTGGCCGGCGCCAGGGCGATTTGAGCAGGCGAAGTGAGGGTTGGGGCGTGCCGGGGCTTCCGGTGGATGTGGACGACGCGGTGGCGATGTACCGGGTGGTGCAGGAGGCGGTGGGGCGGCTGCGGGCGGGGGAGGGGCCGGTGCTGCTGGAGGGTATTCGGTGGCGCGGGGGACGGCGCGGGGCGGACGGACTGGCACGGTTAGAAGGGCAGATGCGGGTGCGCGGTCTGCTGCGGAGCGGTGGCGCTGCAGAGTGAGCTACCTAGTTGCGCGGAAGAGGCCGGCGGTGCCGAGGGTGTAGGGGGTCCAGGAGGCGTCGTGGAAGCCGGCGGCGCGGATAAGCTCAAGCATGCGGGGTGGGCGGGGGAAGCGGGCGACGGAGGCGGGGAGGTAGCGGTAGGCGGCGGGGCGGCCGGAGAGGAGGCCGCCGAGGCGGGGGAGGACGTGGTGGAAGTAGAGGTTGTAGCCGATGCCGACGAGGCCGCTGGGCTGGTTGGCTTCAAGGATGCCGAACTCGGCGCCGGGGCGGAGGACGCGGTGGAGCTCGGCGAGGCCGTCGGCGTAGTTGGCGAGGTTGCGGAAGCCGAAGGCGGCGGTGATGAGGTCGACGGAGCTGTCGGCGAAGGGGAGGTGGAGGGCGTCGGCCTCGAGGAATTGGGCGTTGGCGTGGGCGTGCTTGGAGCGGGCGCGGGAGAGCATCTCGGGGGAAAAGTCGACGCCGGTGACGGGTTGGGTGCCGGGAGTTGTGGGGCGGAGTTGGAGGAGGGCGGAGGTCATGTCGCCGGTGCCGCAGCAGAGGTCGACGATGTGGGCGTCGGGGCGGGCGAGGGTCCCGGCGAAGGCGCGGGCGGTGCGGCGCCACCAGCGGCGATCGAGGCCTACGGAGAGGATGTGGTTGAGGCGGTCGTAGGTGGGGGCAATGGTGTCAAACATTCCCTGCACGTGGGCGGCGGCGTCGGTCTCGGAGAGTTCGTTGCTAACGCGGGCGCCGGTGGTGCGGAGGTGTTCTGGGGTAACGGTCATGAGGGCTGCTGGTGCATGCGGTCGAGCATGGATTGGGCGGCGCGGAGGAGTTCGTCGCGGGTGACGTCCCCGACGATGGCGACGGTGCCGATGGCGGTGGGGAGGATGAAGGAGAGGGTGCCGGAGCGGTTTTTCTTGTCGGAGGCGGTGAGGGTGACGAGCTGGTCGGCGGTGGCGGTGAAGGTGGGGAGTGGGCCGTAGCGGAGGATGGTTTGTTCGATGCGGGTGGCGTCGGCGGGGGCGAGGGTGTTGCGGTTGCGGGCGAGGTGGGTGGCGGCGACCGATCCCCAGGCGACGGCTTCGCCGTGCAGGAGCTGCCGGTAGCCGGTGGCGGCTTCGATGGCGTGGCCAAGGGTGTGGCCGAAGTTGAGGATCATGCGGAGGCCGGATTCGCGCTCGTCGGCGGCGACGACGTCGGCTTTGACGCGGATGCTGCTGGCGATGACGCGGGTGAGAAGGGTGGCGTGGTCGGGGTCGGTGGGGGTGAGGATGGCGTCGGCGCGGGTTTCGAGGAGGCGGAAGAGCTGCGGGGAGCGGATGATGCCGGCCTTGATGGATTCCTGGAGGCCGGCGCGGAGCTCGCGTGGGGGGAGGGTGCTGAGGGTGTTGGTGTCGGCGAAGACGGCGAGCGGGTGGTGGAAGCTGCCGGCGAGGTTTTTGCCGGCGGCGAGGTTGACGCCGGTTTTGCCGCCGACGGAGGAGTCGACCTGGGCGAGGAGGGTGGTGGGGAGCTGGACATAGCGGAGGCCGCGCATGTAGATGGCGGCGAGGAAGCCGGTGAGGTCGCCGAGGACGCCGCCGCCGAGGGCGAGGAGGATGGATCCGCGGTCGGCGCCGGCTTCCGCGAGCTCTTCGAGAAGGCGCTCGACGGTGGGGAGGCGCTTGTGCTGCTCGCCGGGAGGGACGAAGAGGATGGTGGGCTGGGAGGCGTCGGGGGGAAAGGACTGGAGGACGGTGGGGGCGTAGAGCTGCCAGATTTCGGGGGAGGTGACGACGAAGAGGCGGGGAAGCGGGGCGGCGGCGCCGAGGAGTTTGCGCAGGCGCGGGGCGAGGGTGGCGAGGAGATCCGGGCCGATGGAGATGCGGTAGGTGGCGGACGGGGTGGCGAGGTCGATGTGGCGGTGGGTGGGGGGCACGCTGGTTCCATCGTAGACCAGCGGGGACATGGTCCAGCGAGCACATGGTGATGATTGGCAGGTTGGATAGGGTTAGGTAGGTGTTCCTCAACCGGCAGACGGCGGCGAAGCGGAATGCCGGGACGGATTGCCTCAAGGCTCAGGTCAGGATGACAGGAAGGCTTGGCAAGCAACGGCAAAGCCGCATACTGGGACACTTCGGGGCGCTCTGGATGCAGTATCGAACAGGCAACCGCAACGGCAACTACAGGGGTCCTTCGCTTTGCTCAGGATGACGACGTGGAACAGGCAACGGCAAAAGCAAATGCGGGGGTCCTTCGCTGCGCTCAGGATGACGACAGAAGACGAAGAACGGCTGGTACAGGGGCTCTTCGCCCTGTTCAATGACAGGGATCTTCGCTTTGTTCAGGATGACCATTGGAGAGGAAACACGCCAGCGGGAACGTGCTTCCCGCCTAGACGAAGAGGAGGGCGATGGGGAGGACGGCGCCGGCGAGGAGGAGAAGGGTGATGAGGCGCCGGTTTCGCTGGTAGGTGTAGGCCATGGTGAGGCCGGTGAGGGTGGAGACGAAGAGGCCGACGGAGACGAGGAGAAAGAAGATTTTGAGGGGGAGGGGGTTGTGTTTGTGGGTGGGCGGGGCTGGTTCTGCGGGGGGTGGTGTGGGGGCGGGGACAGCGGGTTTGGCGTCGGCGGGTTGGGGTGGCGGATCGGGGCGGGGCGGTCGCGTGACGGAGGTTTGGTCTTTGTGGATCTGGGCAAGGGTGACGATCCAGGCGGGGGGGTGGTAGGTGCTGCCGTCTTCGGATTCGTGGAGGTTGAAGGTTTGGAGGGCGCCGCTGAGGGCGAAGAACAGGAGCGCGGGGGCGATGAAGACGCCGAAGTAGAGGTGGGTGAGGCGGGCGGAGCGGAGGAGGTTTTGGGAGACGGGCATGAGAGAAGTTCCTAGGGGATGGCGGTGTAGTGTGTGTGGCGCACCCGCAGGACGGACGCCGACTGGACGGAGCCTTTGCGGAAGGCTCGGGTGGGGCAGAGGTCGAAGTCGCCGAAGAGGTAAACGGCGGATGCAGGATTGGCGAGGTTGGCTCGCTGGGAGTCCGAGACGCCGGCGTTGAGCCAGGAAAGGACCAGGTGCCAAGAGTTGCGGTCGGGTTCGAAGTCGTGGTGCGTGCCGATGTGCCAGATGCGCAGCTGTCCGTCTCCGCCATGCAGGTGTGCGCGACCGTGGATGGTTTGGCAGGGTTGTGCGGCGTGGGCGGCGGAGGAGGAGAACATGGCGAGGACGAGGAGACGGCTTGCGCGTGACGCGGTGTGTGGGCGGCGGCTCATGTGGATGGGGAGTTAGCCCTGGAGGCGGTAGCGGGATTCGGCGAGGCGGAAGAGGGGGCGCCAGACGAGGCGGTTGATGGTGACGACCATGAGGGCCATGACGATGGTGGCGAGGAGGAGGATCTGGAACTGGCCGTGGTCGGTGGCGGCGGAGATTTCCGCGCCGAGGCCGACGGTTTGGAGGGTTTGGCCTTTGAGGTGGAAGTATTCGGCGATGATGGAGGCGTTCCAGGCGCCACCGGAGGCGGTGACGAGGCCGGTGAGAAGGAAGGGGAAGATGCCGGGGAGGATGACGGTGCGCCAGCGCTGGACCGTGGTGAAGTGGAAGAGGGTGGAAACTTCCTTGAGGTCGTTGGGGATGGCGATGGCGCCGGCGATGACGTTGAAGAGGATGTACCACTGGGTGCCGAGCAGCATGAGGGCGACCGATCCGATGCCCATGCCGCCGCCGGCCTTGATGAGGGCGAGCAAAAGGACGGGGAAAAGGGCGGTGGCGGGGACGGAGGCGGCGATCTGGGCGAGGGGCTGGGCGATGCGGGCGAGCTTGGGGTTGAAGCCGATGGCGACGCCGACGGGGATGGTCCAGAGGGAAGCGAGGACGAGCGACAGGTTGACGCGGGCGAAGGTGGCGAGGGCGCCGACGAGGATCTGCCGAAGCTGGGGGACGTGGACCTGCCGGAGCATGGAGACGGCATGAAAGGCAGCGTAGAGAACCGCGGCCGAGAGCAGAGCGATGACCAGGAGGCGGAGCCAGAGCGGGGGGGGCTGGAAGGTGGTGGGGTCCGGTTGCTGACGGATGCGCTCGGTGGCGCGCATGCGACGGTCGGCGACGCGGCGATAGAGACGCTCGACGAGGCTGGCGGAGGTGTGGCGATGGAGCAGCTGGAGCGCGTTGGACTGCTGAAGCATGTGCAGGAGGGGGGAACGGATGCGGGATTTGGATTCGACCTGCTCGAACTTGAAGCGGTCGCTCCAGGCGATGACGGGTCGCCAGATGAGCTGATCGGTGGCGACGATGATGAGGACCATGGTAGCGAGGCCCCAGGCCATGGCGGTGCCGTTGTCGGTGGAGGCGGCGGTCTGAAGGTAGGAGCCCAGGCCGGGCAGGCGGAAGTCGCGGGAGCCGAGCACGAACATTTCGCAGGCCATGAGGAAGAACCAGCCACCGGCGACGGAGACCATGGAGTTCCAGACGAGGCCGATGGCGGCGAAGGGGAGTTCGAGCTGGATGAGGCGCTGGAGGGCGGAGAAGTTGTAGATGCCGGCGGCTTCGGAGAGCTCTTTGGGGATGGATTTGAGGGAGGAGTAGAAGGAGAAGGCCATGTTCCAGACCTGGCCGGTGAAGATGAGGAGGATGGCGCCCATTTCGACGCCGACCTGGCGGGTGGGAAAGAGGGCGACCATGGCGAGCATGACGCCGGGAAGGAACGACAGGACGGGGATGGACTGAAGGATGTCGAGGGCGGCGAGCATGAGGGCCTCGACGCGTGGGTTGTAGGCGGCGATGTAACCGTAGCCGACGGCGAAGATGAGCGAGAGGAGGTAGGCGAGGCCGATGCGGACGACGGAGTAGAAGGCGTAGAGCGGGAGGGCTCGGGGCGACTGGGAGATGACGATTTCGGGTTCGGGGTGGCCGAACCAGTAGCGCGCAAGAAGGACGACGCCGTAGAAGCAGGCGAGGCCGATGGCGGCGACGGCGAGATCGAGGACGACGGGCCAGGAGCGCTTGAGGACCTGGGAGCGGGCGAGGGTTTCGCGGGTGCCGCTGATGCTATTGGGCAGCAGGATCACGCGTCGATCTCCGCGGTGGCGTCGTGTTCGGTGTCGTGGGTGAGGCGTTCGGGCGTGGTGAAGCGGCGGCGGGAGGCGTCGAAGTCGAAGAGCTCGGCGTAGCGGCCCCAGTTGATGGCCGTTTCGAGTTGGCGGAGGGTTTCCTCCTCGGAAAACTGCTCGTCGAGCATGTCGTGGAAGAACTCTTCGGAGACGGTGCCGTCGCTTTTGGCTTCGATGGCGCGGACGATCTGGCGGAGGAGGAGGACGTGCTCGACGGCGGCGGTGCGAAAGAGTTCTTTCTGCCGAAGGATTTCGGAGTTGGCGTACTCGGCGCCGGTGGTGGTGATGGCGGCGTCGCCCTCGGTGACGGTGAGGAAGCCGAGCAGCTGGGCGGCGTCGACGATGGGGAGAAGGTCGTCGATCTCGAAGGCGAGGTCGTCGGCGAGGCGGTAGATGTCGTCCTTGCCGCTGTGGTCGAGCAGGATTTCAAGCAGGCCGGCGATGCCGCCGGGGCGGGCGTGGGGGAGCATCTGGTAGTGCATGTCGCGCTGGTCGCGGACGCGTTTTCCGTCGGAGGTGCGGGGGAGCTCGGGGGGTTGGGCGTCGGGCTGGGTTAAAACTTTGTAAATATAGTCGACCAGCTGGGTGAAGGCGGGGGCTTTGCGGTCGCGGGGGTGAGCGAGGGTGACGTGGAAGTCGGTGCGGATGTGGCCGGGGTTGCGGCCGAGGACGATGATGCGGTCGGCGAGCAGGACGGCTTCCTCGATGTTGTGAGTGACGATGAAGATGGCCTGGGTGGGGATGGTTTTCTTGTGCCAGAGCTCGAGGAGTTCGGAGCGCAGATTTTCGCTGGTAAGGACGTCGAGGGCGGAGAAGGGCTCGTCCATGAAGAGGACTTCGGGCTCGACGACGAGGGCACGGGCGAAGCCGACGCGCTGGCGCATGCCGCCCGAGAGCTCCTTGGGGTAGGCCGCCTGGAAGCCGTCGAGGCCAACGGTGTCAAGGATGCGGAGCGAGCGGCGGCGGCGCTCGGCGGATTCCATGCCGCGGGCCTGGAGGGGAGCTTCGACATTTTCCAGAACCGTCAGCCAGGGGAAAAGGGCGAAGCTTTGGAAGACGATCGAGACGTTGACCTCGGCGGCGGCGATGGGCTGCTCGTGCCAGTACACCTGGCCCGCCGAGGGCGACGAAAGGCCGGTGAGCATGCGGAGGAGGGTGGACTTGCCGGAGCCGGAGGGGCCGAGCAGGGCGACGATTTCGCCGGCGACGATGGCGAGGTCGGTGGGCGAGATGACCTGGATGCGGTTCTCGCTGGGCTGGGCGTAGTACTTTTCGACGCGCTCGGCGCGGATGATTGGGGTCTGCATGGTCGGTCTGGGGAGTGGTTTGCGGGCAGCCCGAAATTTCCCGGGCGGCTTGCTCTTCCGCTCTGCGCTCAGCGTATCATTGATGAGTGAGCACTTTTGGAATGCGGCTTCGTGCGAGATTCAGCCGCTTTCGCCACGGAGACCACTAGGCATGGCAGCAGCAAATGGCAGCACACCGAAACCCCGGGTTCTGGTTGCAGACGACGAGCAGGTGATTGCGAACACACTTGCCATTATTTTGAATCAGGCGGGGTTTGAAGCTCGCGCGGTGTTTAGCGGAGAAAAGGCGATCGAGGCGCTCGATTCCTTTCAGCCGAACATGCTGATCAGCGATGTGATCATGACGGGCATGACGGGGATCGAGGCGGCGATCAAGACGCGGGAGAAGATGCCGGACTGCAAGATTCTGCTGTTTTCCGGACAGGCAGCGACGGCGGATCTGCTGGAAAAGGCTCGTGCGCAGGGTCATGAGTTTGAAATTTTGGCGAAGCCGGTGCATCCGACGGACCTGCTGGCGAAGCTGCGGGCGTAGCTCCTGACGAACGGACACGGCGGCCGGTGTCTCGCTGACACCGGTTTTGTCGCGTCAGGCGGGTCGTTTTCGGGAGCGGACGGCGCGGGCGGGAGCGCCGGCATAGACGGTCCAGGGGTCGAGGTCGCGGGTGGCGACCGAGGCAAGACCGAGTACGGCGCCCTCGCCGAGGGAGACACCGGGGGCGACCGAGGCGCGAGCGCAGACCCAGGAATAGGCGCCGAAGTGCATGGTGCAGGCGACGAGGGGAAAGGCGGGGTCGTCGACGTCGTGGGTAGCTCCGCAGAGGAAGGCGCCCTGCGAGACTATGGCGTGGGAGCCGAAGTGCATGGGGGCGGGGTTGTAGAGTTCGGCGCCGTCGGCGGCGGTGACCTGGTCGGCGCAGCGGAGATTCCAGGGCGCCCAGATGCGGCTGCCGGGGTAGAAGTGGCAGTTGGGGCCGAGGTGTGCTCCGAAGAGGCGGAGAAGGGTGGCTCGCCAGGCGTGCAGAGGCCGGGGCGAGGGACGGTAGAGAAGGAGCCAGCAGATGTTCCAGAGCAGACGGCGGCCGCGGTCGGTGCGGGAGAAGGCGGGGCGCAGGTAGGGGTCGGCGGCGGTGGAGTCGGGGACGTGCTCGTCTGCGGCGGCGTGAGGCTGGCGTGGCGGTGGAGTCATGGCTGGGGCTGCCCTGCCGCGGGTGGGACGCGGGTGCTTCCCTCGGCGAGTTCGAAGAGACGGATGATGGTTTTAGCATTTTCGCGCATGTCGTAGCGCTCGTGGAAGCAGGCCGTGGCGCGCTGGCGCATGTGGGCGCGGTCGGCTTCGGGCAGGGCGAGCCATCGGCGGAGCAGGCGGAGGGTGCCGGCGGGGGTGTCGGGTTCGACGAAGCCGGCTCCGTAGGTGGCAATCTCTTCCGCGATGTTGACCTTGTCTGCGAGAAGAACGGGGGTGCCGCAGGCGAGGGCTTCGGCGACGGCGATGCCGAAGTTTTCCTGATGCGAGGGCAGGATAAACGCTTCGCTGGCGCAGAACGCGCCCCATTTGGCCTCTCCGCGCAGCATGCCCGGCCAGTGGACGCGGTCGGCGATGCCGTGCTGTTCGGCAGTCCGGCGTAGATCGGCGGCCCATCCCTGCTGATCGGGACCGGCCATCACGAGATGAAGGTCGGGGTTTTCGGCGGCGATCTCGGCAAAGGCGTCGAGCAGCATGTCGCAGCCTTTTTTTTGGTGGATGCGGCCGAGAAAAAGGAGGAACCGGCGGCCGGCGACGGTGGGGACGCGACGGAAGAAGCACTGCCGGAGGTGGTCGGGAGCAAAGGGTGGAGCGCTGGCGCCATAGGGGACGACGTAGCCGTTCCAGTGACTGAGCCAGAAACTTTCGCGGGCAAGGCGCTCTTCGGCAGTGGAGGTGAAGAGGACGCGGAAGGCGTCGCGCAGGATCCAGTACTCGGCGGGGAGCCAGTAGAGCCACTTTTTCAGGTGCTTGAGGGGGAAGCGGTGCTTGAAGTAGGGGTCCAGCATGCCGTGGGTGAAGACGACGTAGGGCTTGCGGCGGCGGAAGACGCGCCAGGCGGCGTACCCACAGTATTGCCACAGGCCGTTGACGACGATGCCGTCGAAGCGGTCGCGGTTCTGCTCGAGCCAGGGGCGCAGCTTTGGGGTGTAGCCGTACACGGTGTGGATGGGGCCGAGCGCGTGGATGGGGAAGGGAAAGTCTTTGAGGAAGGGGGCGTCGGGGGCGTCCAGCGTAACGACCTCACCCCCGTAGCCGATTGGGCCGAAGCCAAGCAGGACGCGAACCGCTTCGGTGGGCCCACCGGCTTCGGGATTCAGGGTCCCGATGATGTGCAGAATTCGCATCCACTTACCCGCTTGAGGATACCAGCGATAGGTTGCGATCCTTTGTCGCGCTCGAAAGGCGTCGGTGGGTGACGTGGGCGAGAGCCTGGTGCAGACCGGCGAGATCCTGGTCGAAGGTCCAGGTGCGGATGCGATCGCGGGCGCGCTGGCCCATGGTGGTGGCGGCGTTGTGGGGGCCGAGGACGCGCTCGAGGGCGTCGGCGAGGAGAGGGATGTCGCCGGTGGGGAAGACGGCGCCTTCGATGCCCTCGCGGACGAGGTCGAGCTGCGCGCCGACGTCGGTGGAGACGACGACGGGACGGCCGGCGGCCATGGCCTCGTTGACGATGAGGCCCCAGGGCTCGTGCTGCGATGGGAGGACGAAGACGGTACAGAGGTCGAAGAAGCGGGGCATCTCGGACTGATTGCGAAAGCCGCAAAAGCGGATGCCCGGAAGGCCGGTAGCTTGTTGCTCGAGCGCGGTGCGCTCCGTGCCGTCGCCGACGATGACGAGCTGCGGGCGGGGGAGGCGGGTGCGCGTGAGGAGGAGGCGGAAGGCTTCGACGAGATCGGCGGCGCGCTTGCGGGGCTGGAGCTTGGCGGCGAACAGGAGGATGGGGCGCGCGGGATCGAGGTCGAGCTGGCGAAGCAGATCGCCGCGGGTGGCTTGCGCTTCCCTGCCCCGCCGGGCGAAGAAGTCGTTGTCGACGGCGTAGGGCATGGGGAACTGCGGGATGCGGTTGCCGAAGTAGTGGGTCCAGTAGCGGCTGTTGTGGGTGCCGATGGGAAGAACGGCGTCGACGGTGGACTCGATGGCGCGGAAAAAAAGGGATTTTGCAGCGAGCTTGGTGGGGGAGCGGTCGCGATCGGCGAGCCAGGATTCGGCGCGAAGGAGGACGGGGATGCCGAGGGCATTGGCGGCGGCGATGCCGTGGAGGGCGTTGACGGTGGCGTAGCCGTGGACCCAGAGGGCGTCGAAGGCGGGGGTGGACGAGGCCGAGGGGCCGCGGAGGCGGGAGACGATGCCGTGGTTGAGCGGACGCGAGACGGAGACGGTGCCGGAGTCGCGGAAGGCGGGAAGGAACTGGTGGCGGTAGCCCTCGGTGAGGGGAACGTCCCAGTGGACGCCGACGCCGAATCCGGGGTCCTGGTAGGAGCGGACGGAGAAGTCGGAGCCGAACAGGACGGTGAGGTCGATGGCGGGGTCCTGGGCGATACGGCGGAGGAGCGGCGCCTGGTACTGGATGGGGTGGCTGACAAGGTAGGCCAGACGGACCGGAGGGCGAATCATGCCGGCTCCGCCGGATGGAACGTGGGTGGGATGCTAGGGGCGGAAGGCATAAACGAGGAAGGAGACGATGCCGATGGTGGTGGTGAGACCGCCGTACTTGATAAATTCCTTCCACTGCACGGTAGGAAGGAAGACGATGTCGTCGGCCTGGAGGACGGGATCCGGGGCCTGGCCCTTGAGGACTTTCTTGATATCGACGCGGACTTCGGAGCGGGTGAGGCCGACGGTGCGGATGATGCGCAGGTCGTCGAACTTGCCCTCGTAATTGGCGCCGCCGCCGAGCGCGGTAACTTCCATGAGGGTGAGGGGGGAGTTGGCCGTGAGGGGGATGGCTCCCTGGGTGCGGAAGGCGCCGAGGACGTAGATGAAGCCAGTGCGGGCGACGACAACGGTGTCGCGGGGAAAGACGGGGACGTCGGCCATGGCGGAGCTGGCGGGGTTGGGGCCGAGATTGATGACGATGGGCTGGTCGACGCCGGGGCGGTTGATGGTGATGGTGTGGCTGGCGGTCTGGGGCAGGCCGCCAATGGCGGCGAGGACGTCGAAGAGGCGCTTTTGCGAGACGGTGGGGACGACGCCATGAGCTTCGCCGATGACGGTGACGACCTGGTTGGGTGACTCGGTGAGCTGGATGGTGACCTGAGGGTTGCGGTACATGCCGGCTTCGATGAGGCGCTGCGCGATGAGGCGTTCGGCCTGGTGGAGCGAGAGGCCTTCGACGGTGAGGACGCCGATGAGGGGGAGCTGGATGGTGCCGTCGAGGCTGACGCGGGCGATGGGGTTGTAGTCCACGGCGTCGTAGAGGTGGATGTTGAGCAGGTCGCCGGAGCTGAGGGTGAGCTCGCGGGCGGCGGGATAGAGGATGGTGGGATCGGTGGTGGCGGTGAGGGGAACGTTGACGGGCGTGGAGGGGGGCAGGGTGGGGCCGCTGAACTGGGCGCGGGCCGCGGGGAGGAACAGCAGAAGAAGGGTGAGGAGGGAAAGGAGGAAGCGGGGCCGGAGGGCGGGGCAGGCTGCGGTGGTCCGGGGCGTTTTGCGGGGAGTGTGGGTGGGCATCGGGTTACCTCCGCTTTTCGGAGGAGTTGTCCTCCGCTGGGGGAGTCTGGGAGGTCCAGGTGTCGGCGTCGGCACTGCCGTAGGAGTATCCGGTGTAGCCGTAATAGCCATAATACTCGGGCGATTTGAGGTCGACGGCGTTGAGGACGACGCCGGTGATGGGGGCTCCGGAGCGGACAAGGAGGTCGCGTGCGCGCCGAACGACGTGCTTGCTGCTTTTGCCATGGCGGACGACAAGGACGACGGCGTCGGCGTCGCGGGCGAGGATGACGCCGTCGGTGACGGACAGGATGGGCGGGGAGTCGATGACGACGAAGTCGTAGAGTTCGCCACAGTGCTTCAGCAAGGCCTGCATGGCCTCGGAGCTGAGCATTTCGGTGGGGAAGGGCGGGACCGGGCCGCTGGGCAGGACCCACAGATTGGGCACCTCGGGAACGGTCTGCACGGTGTCTTCGAGGGTGGTGGCGCCGGTAAGGACGGTGGTGAGGCCGACGCGGCCGTTGAGGCCGAAGCGGTGGTGCACGTTCGGCCGGCGAAGGTCGGCGTCGATGATGAGGACCTTCTGGTTGCTCTGCGCGAGCACGCAGGCGAGATTGCTGGCGGTGGTGGTTTTGCCTTCGGAGGGGGTGGCGCTGGTGAAGAGGACGTACTTGGGCGGGTGGCCGGCGGTGGACAGGAGAAGCGAGGTGCGGAGGGCGCGGAAGGATTCGGCGAACTGCGACTTGGGCTGGGTGAGGACGCTGATGTTGCGGGCGGCGGTGCTGAGACTGCTGGACTGCTCGGCGGAGGGGCGACGGGCGCGGGGAACGATGGCGAGCGAGGGCAGTTCGGTGATGCTTTCGATCTCGGCGATGGAGCGGAGGCCGGTGTCGAGGCTTTCGAGCACGAAGGCGACGACGATGCCGCCGAGGACGGCGAAGATCATGGAGGTGAGGACGAGCGAGGAGGCGGGCTGCAGCACCGGGCTGGCGGGCAGCATGGCGTTATCGACGATGTCGATCTCGAGCGATTCGAGACCGGCCTCAACGCCGGCGGTGCGGAGGCGCTGGAGGAGGTTCTCATAGAGGGTGCGGTTGGACTCGTAGTCACGCTGGCGGAGGGTGTATTCGACCAGGTCGTCGCGCAGCTTGTAGGCGTCGGCTTTTTGGGCTTCGAGGGCGGCTCCGGTTTCGGACTCATTGGCGCGGGCGACGACAAAATTTTCCTTGGCCTGGAGAAGGAGACGGGTTTGTTCGGCGTCGATTTCGCGCTGGAGCTCGTCGATCTGGGCTTTGGCGGCCTTGGCCTGGGGGTGATTGGGGCCGAGGGTGGATCCGAGCTGCGCGTAGTTGGCCTTGGCGGTGGCGATCTGGGAGCGAAGGCCATTGAGGACGCCGGGGACGGTGCCGGGGGTGGTCTCGATCGAGCCTTCGACGGAGTTGGGGTCCATGCCGGCAAGGACGCGGTAGCGCGCTTCGGCGATGATGCGGGCGAGCTTGGCCTGGCTTTGGGCGCGCGACAGGTCTTCGAGCGAGGTGCTGATCTGGTTGTGGGTGGGGTCGAAGCCGAGGATCCCCAGCCGGCGCTGGAGGTCCATCATCTGTTCCTGCGAGGTTTCCACCTGCTGCTTGAGGTCGTCGAGCTGGGCCTGGAGCCACTGGGAGACGCGCTGGGTGGAGGCGTAGCGGGTCTCGTAGCTGCGCTGGATGTAGGTGGAGATGACGCGGTTGACGATGTCGGCGGTGAGCTTGGCGCTGGGACCGGCGAAGGAGATCTGGATGATGTCGGTCTTGGGGATGAGGACGATGTGGAGGTTGGCCTGGAGGCGGCGGACGGTGGATTGTCGGACGCCGGGGTTGTCGAGCGACTGGGGCGCGACCGGACCTTTGACTTCGAGGAAGTCGGGGTTGTTCTGGAGGTTCATCTGCCGGGCGACCTGGAGCATAAGCGAGTCGCTGGAGAGGATGGTGACTTCGGTCTGGAGGCGGCTGGAGGCGTCGTTTGAGCCGGTGAAGCCGGAGACGCGGAACTCGTTGGCGGATCCGGTGCGGACCTCGATGCGGCCGTAGGCCTGGTAGACGCGGGGCTGGGTTTCTGCTTTGTAGACGCCGTAGATGAGGCCCAGAAGAGCTGCTACGATCAAGACCCAGCGGCGTTTGCGCAGGGTGATGAGCGCTTCGGACAGCGTTGTATCCGCCACCGCGGTGGCCGTTGGGGCGACGCCACCGTCCGGTGCACCCGGCGGAACTTTCTGGGGAGACATCCTCGATAGCATACCGGAGCGGGAGGGTTGAGAACATCGACCCAGAGACACTTGGGTGCTTCTGCCCTGGTGACGAGTGGGCTATGCTGTGGGTGAGGAGATCAGCCAAACGCATGAGCAAGAACATTCCTATCGCCGTTGTCGGTTCGGGCTACGTCGGCCTGGTCGCCGCTGTTTGCTTTGCCGAAATTGGGCATGACGTCATCTGTGTGGATAACGACGAACGCAAAGTGGCTGCACTTCAGGGCGGAGACACCCTGATCCATGAGAACTACCTGCCCGAGCTGCTGGACCGCTACCGCAACACACGGGTGAACTTCACGACCGATCTGGCGCACGCGACGCGCGAGGCGCAGGCTATCTTTATTGCCGTGGGGACGCCGCAGAGCGAGACCGGCGACGCCGACCTGTCGTATGTGGAGGCGGTGGCCTGCGAGATTGCGCGGTCGATCGACAGCTACAAGGTGATTGTCGAGAAGTCGACGGTGCCGGTGTACACGAACGAGTGGATTCGGCGGGCGATGGAGCGGAACGGCGTGGCGCGGAACCTGTTCGACGTTGTGTCGAACCCTGAATTCCTGCGCGAAGGTACGGCAGTTGCGGACTTCCTGCACCCGGATCGAATTGTGGTCGGCGCGGATTCTGAGCGCGCGGTGAAGGTGCTGGGCGACATCTACGCTCCGCTGACGTCGGGTGAGTATTACCAGAAGGCTGATCTGATTCCAGGGATGTGCTCGACCGATGCGCCGCCGGTTTTGCTGAACACCTCGACCAAGAGCGCCGAGATCATCAAGCACGCGTCGAACGCGTTCTTAGCCCTGAAGATTTCGTTCATCAATGCTGTTTCGAATCTGTGCGAAGCGACCGATGCGAACGTAGAGCAGGTGGCTCGCGGCATTGGCCTCGACAGCCGGATTGGGCCGAAGTTTCTGCGACCGGGTGTCGGCTACGGCGGATCCTGCTTCCCGAAGGATGTGGCGGCGTTCCGCTCCGTTGCCGATCAGCTGGGCATCGACTTCAACCTGCTGCAGGAGGTGGAGAAGATCAACGTGCAGCAGAAGAAACGGTTCCTCTCGAAGGTGCGGTCGGCACTGTGGACGTTACGCGGAAAGCGCCTGGCGGTGCTTGGGCTGGCGTTCAAGGGCGAGACGGACGACATTCGCGAGTCTCCGGCGATTGAGCTGGTGAAGATGTTTATCGGCGAAGGCTGCTCGATTGCGGCGTTCGATCCGGCGGCGATCAAGCGGACCGAAGAGATCATGCCGGCGAGCCGGCATCTGCGATATGCCGACGATGCCTATGCCGCGGCCGAAGATGCGGACGCGCTGCTGATTTTGACGGACTGGGCGGAGTTTGCCGACCTGGATCTGGCCAAGCTGCAGCGGACGCTGCGGTACCCGATCGTGATCGACGGGCGGAATCTGTACGATCCCTCGAAGATGGCGGATGCGGGGTTTACGTATCTGAGCGTTGGCCGGCCGGCGGCGTATCCGATGCGGGAGCTCGCTTCCACACAAGCCAACGCGCACGCCTAAGTTTCGGCTGCGGCAACGATCAACGTTTGTTTCTCCTGCGGCGCCCGGAGTTTTTGCAAGCCGGGCGCCGTTTTCCGACAAAAGGAGCAAGTATGGCAACACAGACTGTACTGGTGACCGGAGCCGCGGGCTTCCTTGGGTCGCATTTTTCGGATCTTTTGCTAGGCGAAGGGCACCGCGTGATTGGCATGGATAACTATGCCACCGGGAACCCTGCCAATCTGCAGCACCTGGCAAATGAGCCGCGCTTTGAGTTTGCCGAGCGGGATATCTGCCAGCCGTTTGATGTTGGTCGCGTGGATACGGTGTTCAACTTTGCGTCACCGGCGAGCCCGGTGGACTATTCGCGGCTGGGTGTGGAGACGCTGCTGGTGGGTTCGGCGGGGACAATCAATACGCTCGACGTGGCGCGCAAATACAGCGCGAACTACCTGCATGCGTCGACCTCGGAGTGTTACGGCGACCCGGAGGTGCATCCGCAGGTGGAGAGCTACTGGGGGCGGGTGAACCCGATTGGGCCGCGCTCGGTGTACGACGAGGCGAAGCGGTTTTCCGAGGCGGCGGTGACGGCGTACAACCGCTACTACGGTGTGAACACGCACCTGGTGCGGATCTTCAACACGTACGGACCGCGGCTGCAGGCCAACGACGGACGCGTGATCTCGAATTTTGTGACGCAGGCGCTGCGTGGCGAGGCTCTGACGATTTACGGCGATGGGCTGCAGACGCGGTCGTTCTGCTATGTATCGGACCTGATCGAGGGAATTGTGCGGCTGTCGCGGTCAGACGAGCACACGCCGGTGAATATTGGGAATCCAGGCGAGTTTACGATGCTGGAGTGCGCGCAGGAGGTGCTGGCGGTGACTGGGTCGAAAAGTGAGATTACGTACCGACCGCTGCCGCAGGATGATCCGGCGCGGCGACGGCCGGACATCTCGAAGGCAAAGGCGCTGCTGGGGTGGGAGCCGAAGATTGCCCTGCGTGAGGGGCTTGGGCTGTCGCTGGATTACTTCAAGGCATGTGTTGAGGCGGAAGCGCAGACGGCGTAGCGGGGAAGAGCAGAAGGACGGAACAGAGAAGCAGAACAGAAGTCGAGGCCGGCACTTTCCGCTGCGATTGGAAGCGGGAGGCCGGCCTGGTTTATTTCGCGTCTTCGGAGCTGTGGAGGCGGGGGAAGAAGGTGACCTGCGCGGCGCCGACGGTGTCGTTCTGCAGGCCGGGCATGTAGACGGGGGCCTTCCAGCGCTCGTTCTGAACCCAGGCGTTGAGCTCGATGTCGGGTCGGAGGCGTTTGACGACGGTAACTTTGAACTGGTTCTGGGTGGTGCCGTCCGTGATGAAGTCTTTGGCGTTTTTCTTGTTCAGGTATTCGAGCTCGACCCACTGCTTGGCGCCCATGTGATAGGTGATCCAGGCCTGGCCGCCCTTGGCCTCGCGGCCGATCCAGTCGCCCATGATGTAACCCTTGTTGGTATAGCCCTGGCGATCGATGATCTCGTAGTAGTTGAACTGGCCGGCGAAGCTGCGGCTGACACGCGGGTCGGTGAGGGCGGCTTCGGCGCGCAGATCGAAGCGGTTGGCGTGCGGAATTTTGGAAAGGTAGAGACCGGTGCGGAAGGCGGCGCGGCGCGGAGCGGAGATGGGTGTGACGTCGTCGTGAGAGATGGAGTCGACGTAGAAGGTGGCGAAGTTGCGGACGAACGGCAGGCGGTAGGAAGCCTCGAAGTCACTGAAGCGCGCGCCTGGATCGTTGCGGGAGGATTTCTCCGCGTCGGTGGTGTCGTTGATGTCGAAAAAGCCGTGCAGAAAGGTGTGGAGGGTGACGGGCGCGTGGCCTTCGCCGCCGAAGATGACGGTGCGCTGGAAGCCAAACTCGAAGTTGGAGGTGGGATGGAAGGAGAACATCTCGGAGTGGACGTAGGGGCTGTTGAAGAAGGTGTGTCCCTTGAGGCTGCCGTAGAAGAAGTCGTAGCGTAGGGGGCCGAGAAGCCGGGAGACGTACGGGATGTTGAGGGGTTCGACGCGATTGATGCGGAAGGAGTAGATGTTCTCGGCGTTGTTAGACCAGGCCAAGGCGCCGCCCTGCGAGGGTCCGAGCCAGGCGTCGGATTTGCCGCCGGAGATTTCGTGGCCGCCGATGTGGAAGGAGACCGTGGCCTCGACCAGGCGGAAGGGGTTGGAGGCGGCGATGGGGCCGGTCGGGATGGTGGCCTGGTGGAGGTTGGCGCCGAGGAAGGGGATCTCGTCGAGGTCCGAGAAGTAGGCGGAGAGTGCCTGCGAGTAGCCGGTGGCCGAGGGGGCGTGCTGGTACTCGCCGCGGAGGTGGAAGGAGAAGCGGTCCCACTCGTTGACGGTGGAGAAGCCGGCGAGGTTATTAAAGCCGGTCTGGTAGGGCCGGCCGTAGTCGTTCACGATGGTCTGGCCGATGTGGTAGCTGTCGCGAAGGATGGGTCCGCCGATGCCCATGGCGCGGTCGTAGGCGGAGTAGAGGCCGTAGACGGCGCCGCGGGGGCGATCGTGGGTGGGCGCTTCGAGCTCGAGCTCGTCGAGGAGGTCGGCCAGGATGCGCTGGGCTTCGACGTCATTGCCTTCGAGGATGTCGTCCTGCGAGTCGGCGAGCATGTGGAGGATGCTTTGGCGGGTCCAGGGCCGCATGCTGATGAAGACGGCGTCGCCGAGGTAGCCGAGCGAGTAAAGGCGAGTGATGGCGGGGTAGATCCAGCTGTCAACGGGGATGTAGGTGGAGCCGTAGTGATCGGGTTTGCGATCCTCGTCGGGGATGCCATAGGGCTGGTACGCGGAAAACGGCGAGGAGGGCGGCGCGGGCATGACCGCGGGGGGCGCGGCGGGCTGAGCGGCGGGCACCGCAGGGGCGGTGCCGGGGCTTTGTGGCGGGGCGGAGGATTGCGGCGCGTAGGGCGGCAGAGCCGGGGCCTGCTCGTTGGGCTGCTGGGTGGGGGTGGGCAGGGTGGGCGGCGGGGCTGGAGCGTCCTGCGCGGGTGCGATGGCGCAGAGGGATGCGAACAGACTGACAACAGAGACTAGAGAAGCCGTCCGCAACATGGACCTCAGGGGAGTGGCGATTTGCTGCCTCAAGTGTACCCGGTGCGGGTCGGATGGCGGAGGAGGTCCGGGCCGCGATACCATCACGCCATGAGCACGACCGCGACGGCCCCGGAGAGCACGCTCGCCGCCAAGCGGTCGGCTGCGCTTTTCTCGGTTCTGGCGGCGTCGGTGGTGACGGCGCTGAAGCTGCTGGCCGGGTTTCTGACCGGATCTCTGGGGTTGCTGTCGGAGGCCGCGCACTCCTCGATTGACCTGGTGGCGGCGGTGCTGACGCTGGTGTCGGTGCGGGTGGCCGACCGACCGGCGGACGAGGACCACAACTACGGACACGGAAAAATTGAGAGCCTGTCGGCGTTTGTGGAGATCGCGCTGATGCTGGGGTCGTCGGTGTGGATCGTCGCCGAGGCGATTCGGCGATTGCTACACCGCAGCCACCTTTCTCTGCCGCTTTCGGTGTGGCCGTTTGCGGTTCTGCTGTTTTCGATGTTGGTGGATGTGCTGCGGGCGCGATCATTGCGGCGCATTGCGAGGGAGTCACGGTCGCCTGCGCTGGAGGCGGATGCGCTGCATTTTGCGACCGACATTTGGAGCTCGCTGGCGGTGCTGGTCGGTCTGGTATCGACGCTGGCGGGCGAGCGGCTGCATCTTCCGGCGCTTGAATTTGCCGATCCGGTAGCGGGTATTGTGGTGTCGGGCATCATTTTGCGGGTGACAATCCGCATGGCGCGGGACACGGTGAATGCGCTGCTGGACGCGAGTCCGACGACCGAGGCGGGGGAGCGCTCGCGCGAGCAGATTCTGGGGGATCTTTCGACCATCCCGGGCGTGGTGCATGTGGAACGACTGCGGGTGCGGCAGTCCGGGGCGTATGTGTTTGCCGACCTGGCGCTGAGCATGCCGCGGAACGTTACGTTTCAAAAGTCGGAGCAAATTACGGCCGAGGCGACGGCGGCGGTGCAGCGGCATCTGCCCGGGGCGGACGTGGTGGTGCACTCGATCCCGACGGCGACGGTGGCGGAGAGCATGCAGGACCGGGTGCGAGCCGTGGCAGCTCGGTCGAACCTGGCGATTCACGATGTGAGTTTGCGGCAGATCGGCAGCTCGCTGCAGCTGGAGCAGCACCTGGAGCTCGAGGAGACGATGCCGCTGCGGCGGGCGCATGCGCTGGTGACGGAGCTGGAAGGCGAGATCCGCCGGGAAATTCCGGAGATTTCGGCGATTTTGACGCATATCGAGAGTGAGCCGGCGACGATTGACCGGACCGGCTCGCTCGATCGGGATCGGCAGCTGGAGGTGCAGCTGCGGCGCGCGGCAAGAACGTTTCCCGAGGTCCTCGACATCCACGATGTGATGGTGGCGCGTTTAAGCCCGGCACAGACGACCGGAGCCGGAGCGGACGCCGACCGCATCGAGGTGACGTGCCATGCGACGCTGCCGGACGACCTGCCAATGTCGCGGGTGCATGAGGTGATCACGGAGCTGGAGGGAGCGTTTCGGCTGGAGTCGCCCGAGGTGAGCCGGCTGCTGATTCATCCGGAGCCGGCGACGGATAATCGACGGTAGGGCGCGCCGCGGACCGACGGCCTGTCTGGCGCCACGAGAGAGTCTGGCGCGCGAGCTTGTATTCTGGAGCGAGCATGCGTCGTTTTTTCTCCATCCTGCTGACTGCGTTGTCGATGCTGACGGTGGCGTTGCTGTCGGCATTTATCGCCATGCGGCTGGCAATTCACGGGCGTGAGGTGACGGTGCCGGATCTTGCCGGGCTGTCGCTCGAAGAGGCGAGCCAGAAGGCCGGCAGCCTGGGCCTGGCGCTGCAGATGGAGAACCGGTTTTACTCGACGATGGTGCCGTCGGGGCGCATCATTTCGCAGTTTCCGATGCCCGGGGCGGTGGTGCGGCGGGAGTGGAATATCCGGATTTCGGAGAGCCTGGGGGCGCAGCAGGTGTCGATTCCGGACGTGGTGGGGCAAGCGGAAAGGCCGGCGTCGCTGGCGATTCGGCGGCTTTCGCTGGACCTGGGCACGATTGCGGGGATTGGCGCGCCGGGGCCTTCGGGAATTGCCCTGGCGCAGACGCCGCCGCCGAATGCAGAGGGGGTGGACCGGCCGCGGGTGAGCCTGGTGCTGAGCCAGGCCGAGTCTTCCCTGCCCCAGGCGTACGTGATGCCGCAGCTGCTGGGGCTTTCGTTTTCGGCGGCTTCGTCGCGGGCGAGCTCGCTGGGGCTGCACCTGGTGGCGACAGTGGATCCGAATTCCGCGGCGGCTTCGGCGGAGCCGGGCGGGGCGGCGGCTGCTGCTGCGGGAGGAGCGGATACGGGCGCGGCTGATGTGCCGGCGGGACCTGCGGGGGCGGTGAGCAAGCAGTATCCCATGGCGGGGTACCGCGTGCTGCGGGGGGAGTCGGTGCGGGTGACACTGCAGTAGGCGGCTTCAGGGCCGGTGAAGGATGGCGGCGTAGAAGCCGTCGGTGGGGTGGACGCCGGGCAGGGTGCGCAGGGCTCCGGACTGGAGGGGGCCGGTGGTCAGGGCATCCGGGCGGAGAATTCCGGTGCTGACGAGGTGCTGGAGGGCGGGGGCGGCGTCGATGCGATGCGCGGTGCTGTCGGCGAGGACGGCTTCGACGACCTGCTCGCACTCTTCGGGCTCGAGCGAGCAGGTGGCGTAGACGAGGCGGCCACCGGGGGCGAGACGGCGGAGAGCGGCGCGGAGGAGGGCCTGTTGGCGCTCGGTCTGTCGGGGGAGCTGGTCGGGGGCGAGGCGGTGGCGGATTTCGGGGTTGCGGGCGAGGGTGCCGGTGCCGGTGCAAGGGACGTCACAGAGAATCAGGTCAAAGGCGCCTTCGTCTGCCGGAAGGTGGGCGACTTCGTGGGTGGCGCAGCGTACGTTGGCGTAGCCGGCGGCCTGCAAGCGGGCCTGGGTGGCGGCCATGCGGCGGGCGCTGATGTCGGTTGCGAGGAGGTCGGCACTAGGGAGGAGTCTGTGGGCGAGGACCATGGTTTTGCCGCCGGGCGCGGCGCAGCAGTCCCAGACGCGGGCGCGGCGGGCGGGGGTTTCGGGAAGGACGGCGGCGGCGAGCTCGGCGACGAGGCGGGAGCCGTCGTCCATGACGGGGAGCGAGCGGGGGCTTGTGGTGTCGATCGGGTGACCGGCGGGTGGCTGCGGCTTTGAGGCAAGCTCGGCGTCGGCGGCGTCCCACGGGGCTGCCGGTGGCGTGCTGGTGCTGCTGGCGGGCGGGGCCTGGTTGGCGTCCTGGAAGAGGGCGGCTTCGACAGGCTCGCGCTGGCCGGCGTTGCAGATTTCGAGGGCAGCTGCGCGACCATAGGTGGTGACCCATCGCTCGGCGAGCCATGTGGGGTGGCCGAGGCGCTCGGCAAAGGCGGAGGGTGATTCGAAGATGGGGAGGCTGGGGGTGGGCTCCCGCAGGAGGCGCCGAAGGATCGCGTTGACCATGCCGGCGGCGTGCGGCTGACCGGCCCAGCGGCAGAGCTCGACGCTCTCGCTCAGTGCGGCGTGGGGTGGGATGCGGTCCATGTGGCGCAGCTGAAAGGCGGCCATGCGCATGGCGACCAAGGCTTGGTCGGCGACGCGGGTGTCGGGGCGGCTGAGCAAGGTGCGCAGGCGGGCGTCGAGGGCGATCTGCCAACGCAAGACGCCAAGGACGAGCGCGGTGGCGAGAGCTTTGTCGGCGGTGCTAAGGGCGGAGAGGCGCGACGAGTGCAGGAGCTCGTCGCTGTGGCCGCGGCCGGCGCCGACCAGCATGAGAACTTCGAAGGCTGCGGTGCGGGCGGGGGAAATGGGCTTGGGCGGCGGGACGGGGGGTGGAGTGCGGGCGCTGGAAATTGTGGAGGGATTTTTCTTACCCGAGAATGGGGGACGGGATTTGGAACCGGGTCTGGCTCCGGCTTTGGCTCCCGCGGACGCTGCGGGCCGGCTGCCGCCACGAGCTGGTGGCGACGGGGGGCGACGGCCACCCGGGCCTGATCCTGTGCCCGGCTTAGCCAAGGCGATCTCCTGTTTTGACCAGGAAGGATTTGGCGAACTCCGGTCCGGACAGGCGGGGTTTGCCTTCGATCTGTACCTCGTCGAGTGCCAGGTGTGTGCCGTTGGCGCAGGACACGATGAGGGCACCGCTTGCGACCTGAAGATATCCGGGTTCGTGCTCTGTGCGGATTTCGTTTTCGGGGAGGTGCATGCGCGAGAGCAGAAAACGCTTGCCGCGGAACTCGGTGAAGGCGCCGGGCCAGGGCGTGAAGCCTCGCCAGCGGTCGTAAATCTGTTTGGCGGTGCGGTCGGCGAAGGAGACGCGGCCGTCTTCGCGCGTGAGGATGGGCGCGATGGTGGCCTCTGTGTGGTCCTGCGGGGTGGGGGTGAGGGTGCCGCGCTCGAGCTGGCCGAGGGTGTCGACCATGAGGGTGGCGCCGGTGGCGGCGAGCGAGCGGTAAAGCTCTTCTGCGGTTTCTTCGGGGGCGATGGGGACGGCGTGCGCGAGGAGCATGGGCCCGGTGTCGAGGCCAGCGTCGAGCCGCATGGTGGTGACGCCGGTGACGAGGTCGCCTGAGGCGACGGCCCACTGGATGGGGGCGGCGCCCCGGTACTTCGGAAGGAGGCTGCCGTGGAGGTTGAGGCAGCCGAAGCGTGGGAGGTCCAGCATCCACGGAGGGATGATGCGACCGTAGGCGACGACAAGGATGGCGTCGGGGGCGATGGCTTCGAGCTGCTGGCGAAAGGCGTCGTTGTTGCGGATGCGGTCGGGCTGGGCGACGGTGAGGTTGCGGTCGACGGCGAGGCGCTTGACGGCCGGCGCGATGAGGTCGAGGCCGCGGCCGGCGGGGCGGTCCGGCTGGGTGACGACGAGGGCGATTTCGTGGCCGGCAGAGAGCACGGCTTCGAGCGTGCGGACGGCAAACTCCGGCGTTCCGCAAAAGACGAGGCGCAACGCTACCACTCTCCGTTTTTCTGGAGCTTGCGGATTTTGCGAAGAACCATTTCGCGTTTGAGCCGGCTGATGCGGTCGATGAACAGGACGCCGTCGAGGTGATCGATCTCGTGCTGGAGGGCGCGAGAGAGAAGTTCTTCGCCTTCGACTTCGAACCACTTGCCGGTGACATCCTGCGCGCGCACCTTGACCCAGGCGGCGCGTTCGACTTTTTCGCGGATCTCGGGCAGGCTGAGGCAGCCCTCTTCTTCGACCTGCCTGCCGGTGCGCTCGATGATTTCGGGGTTGACCAGCGCTAGTTTCTGCGACGGATCTTTCTTGAAGCTGACGTCGATGACGGTGATGCGCTGGGACAGGCTGATCTGCGGCGCGGCCAGACCGATGCCCTGCGCGGCGTACATGGAGTCGAACATTTCGTCGACCAGGGACTTCAGTTCGGGCCCGAACTCTGTCACGGCATCGCCCCGCCTCCCCAGCACAGGATCCGGATACTTGACCACCTCGTGTATTTTCAGCTTCTTTGCCACTTGCCTGCCCTGCTCTCCCCTCGGCTACTTTGCTCTTGACTGCTAACGCTTAGAAAGCGCGGATCTGCTGTGCGTATCCGTCGAAGTTTCGCTTGAGCTCGCGCATGGAGTCACCGCCGAACTTCTCGAGGACGAGGCGGGCGACGGTGAGGGCCACCATGGCCTCGGCGGCCACACCGGCAGCGGGAACGACGCAGACGTCGCTGCGCTCGTAGGCGGCCTTGACGGGCTCGCGAGTTTCAAAGCTGACGCTGGCGAGCGGGCGGCGGAGGGTGGAGATGGGCTTGAGATAGCCGCGCACGACGATGTCTTCGCCGTTCGAGATGCCGCCCTCGAGACCGCCGGCGTTGTTGCGCTCGCGTGAGAAGCGGGTGAAGCGGGCGTTGCCGGAGCCGGCTTCATCGTAGGCGATGGCGTCGTGGACGGCCGAGCCCATGGATTCGGCTGCGGTGACGCCGCGGCCGAGCTCGACGGCCTTGACGGCCTGCAGGCTCATGACGGCCTGGGCGAGGAGGCCGTCCATGCGCTCGTCCCAGTTGACGTGGGTGCCGATGCCGGGCGGAAGACCGTGGACGACGACCTCGAAGACGCCGCCTACGGTGTCGCCGGTGCGGAGGGCAACGTCGACTTCGGCTTTCATACGAGCCTCGGCTTCGGGATCGACGCAGGCCAGGAGGATGTCTTCGCGATCGCCGACGGCGCGGATCTCGTCCCATGCGGCGTCGCGGCCGAGCTCGGCGCGGCCGACGCGGACGGTGTGGCTGGCGACCTCGATGCCGAGGGCGCGCAGAAGCATCTGGGCCATGGCGCCGCAGGCGACGCGGGCGGCGCTTTCGCGGGCGGAGGCGCGCTCGAGCACGTAGCGGGCGTCGGGGAAGTTGTACTTGAGGGCTCCGGGGAGGTCGGCGTGGCCGGGGCGTGGCGAGGCGACAGCCTTGTGCTTTTCCGGGTCGCCCGCGGTCACGGGAAGGATCTCCTCCCAGTTCTTCCAGTCGCGGTTTTCGAGCGTCATGGCGACCGGGCTGCCGATGGTGTGGCCGTGGCGCACGCCGCTGAGAACGTGCGCGGTGTCGCGTTCGATGCGCATGCGGCCGCCGCGGCCGTAGCCCTGTTGGCGTCGCCACAGCTCGCGGTCGAGAAACTTCCCGTCGAACGGCACGCCGGCCGGAAGCCCGCTGACCATGGCCACGAGCGCCGCGCCGTGACTCTCGCCTGCTGTTGAAAATCGCAACATGTCAGCCTTTCATTCTACGCACTCGGGGCTCGACCGCTAGGATGGGAGTACCCATGGATCGCCTCCATCGATGTGCGCTTGCCGGAGTTGTTCTTTTTGCCGCTGTGCCCGGGTTCGGGCAGGAGATTGACCCGGCGCTTGCGGCCAAGATCGCGTCGATTCGTGCGATCGACAACCATGCCCACCCTGTGCTTTCGCCGCCGGAGGATGTGACGGACCGGAACTTCGACGCTCTGCCGGTGGACGATATGGAGGCGGCGACGGACCCGATTTCGTGGCGTCCGGAGTTCCCGGCGCTGGCCGGGGCTTGGAAGGCACTGTTCGGGTTTGATGGAGCGCCGCCGCTTGCGCCGGAGAGGATGCGGCAGCTTGAGGCTGCCCGCGCCCGGGCCAAGCAGGCCCACGGGACGGGGTATGCCGCATGGGTGCTGGACCAGGCGGGCGAGGGGACGATGCTGGCCAACCGGGTAAGCCTGGGCACGGGGGTCGGGCCGCCGCGCTTTCGGTGGGTGCCGTACGTGGATGCGCTGCTGTTTCCGATGAGCAATGACGGGCTGGGCGCGGCGACTCCGGACCGGAAGCAGTTCTTTCGGCTGGAGGACAAGCTGCGCGCGCAGTACTTGCGGGCTGTAGACCTCCAGGCTCCGCCGGCGACGCTGGACGCGTACCTGCGGCAGGTGGTGACGCCGACGCTGGAGTGGCAGCATGCGGGCGGAGCGATTGCGGAGAAGTTTGAGGTGGCGTATTTGCGGAGCTTCGACTTTTCGGACCCGACGCGCGAGCAGGCCGCGGAGGCGTACGCGCGATTGCTGCACCAGGCGAGCCCCGATGCTGCGGTGTACAAGGTGCTGCAGGACTTCCTGTTTCGCTACATGGCGCGGGAGTGCGGGCGGCTCGGCATGGCGGTGCACCTGCATGGGATGGCCGGGGGTGGTGGGTATTTTTCGATCGCGGGCGTGAACCCGCTGCTGCTGGAACCGATCTTCAACGACCCGACCCTGCGGCATACCAACTTTGTGCTGCTGCATGGTGGGTGGCCGTTCGTGCACGAGGCCGGGGCGCTGCTGCAGAAGCCGAATGCGTATCTGGACCTGTCGCAGCAGGCGCTGACGATTCCGCCGCACACGCTGGCGACGTGGCTGCGCGAGTGGCTGGAGCTGTATCCCGAGAAGGTGCTGTTCGGCACGGACGGGTACTCCTATTCGGCGGCGATGGGGTGGGAGGAGTCGACGTGGATTGCGAGCCGGCAGGCGCGGGCGGCGCTGGGGATTGCGCTGACGGGCATGCTGCACGATGGCGAGATTACACCGGAGCGGGCAGCAACGCTGGCGGAGATGGTACTGCGGGGGAACGCAGCGGCGCTCTACAAGATCGCGCCTTAGCCCTTGAGGAACTCGCGTGAGTTCAGCAGCGGACGTTCCATGCTGCGGACCCACTCGGTCATTTCGCCTCCGCCCTTGCCGGCCGCGGTGGCGGCTTCGAACTCCCCGCGCATGGTTTGCATTTTGGCCTCGAGGTCATCGAGCGCGGAGAGCAGGACGGCTTCGGGAGTCATGGGCAGCTTGGGCGAGCCGAACTCGTAGCGTCCGTGGTGGCTGAGGATCATGTGCTCGAGCAGGACGTGGAGGCGCTGGGGGAAGCCCGGCAGCCCCCCGACTTTTTCGGCGAGCAGGCGCTGCGCGACGGAGATGTGACCGATGAGCTGGCCTTCCACAGTGTAGGCAAAGCCGGTGCCCCAGCTGAGCTCGCGGATCTTGCCGATGTCGTGGAGGATGGCGCCGGCGACCAGGAGGTCTGGGTCGACCTCGGCGTAGAACGGAGCGGTGGCGCGGCAGACGCGGACCAGGGTGAGGACGTGTTCCAGCAGGCCGCCGAGCCAGGCGTGGTGGAGGCGTTTGGCCGCGGGCGCTTCGCGGAAGGCCTGGCTGAGTTGCGCGTCGTCGAAGAAGGCGAGCAGGAGCCGGCGCAGATCATCGTTGGCGAACTGCTCGACGTACCCGCGCAGCTCCGCCCACATTTCGCTGACGTCATGGAGGGTGGAGGGGACAAAGTCGGCGGGGTCGACTTCGTCGGTGGGGGCGGAGCGCATGCGCGTGAGGGTAATCTGGAACTTGCCCTGATACTTCGAGATCTGTCCCTGCGCCTTGACGTAGCAGCCTTCGCCGCAGGTTTCGAGGGCGGAGGCGAACTCTTCCCACATGCGCGCTTCCATCTGTCCGGTCTTGTCGGCGAGCACGAGGGCGAGGTATTGCCCGCCGCCTTTTTGGCGCTCGCGCACCTGCACGGACGAGAGGGCAAAGTAGCTGGTGACGACCTCGTTTTCAAAACGCACGGCGTCACGGACGAAGAACTCTTTCATGGTCTCCAGCCTATCTGGTGGACCTGTCGAAAACGGCGACGCGAGAGCCGAGGCCCTCGCGTCTGGTCGTGCACGAGCCGCCGCTTACTGCGGAGGTGTCGTGGTAGTGGTGGGAGGTGCGGCGGGCGGGACGGAGTCTCCCGACGGAGTGGTCTGCGGGGCAGACGTGGGCGGCGGAATGGGCTGACCGGTGGAGTTGGCGCCGGGCGGAGCAGCGGAGGCGGGCGGCAGGGTCGTCCGGTCCGCGGAGGGCGCGGTCGTTCCGGGGAGGCTCTTGCCGAGGTCCGGGTTGACGGTGGGAGATGGGGCGATGGGCGCCGCAGGAGCCGGCCGGTCCTGGAGGCGTTCCTTTGTGTCGCCCTTCTTGCGCTTCACTTTCTTCTTTTTGACCGTGTCGCCATTGAGGCCGAGGGGAGCGGCCTGCGTCTTCTGCGTGGATGTTTCCTGCGCGCTTGGACCAACCGGTGTGGCGGCGACTTTCGCGACAACCTTGGTCTGTTTCTGCTCGACCTTTTCGGCCTTGACCTCAGGCGCACGCGAACTGAACCGGGTTTTGCCGGCGGAGACGGGCCGTGGTGTGAGCGGATTGGCGTCCGAGGTGGAGGAGATTTCGGTTGTCCCCTGGTTGGGAGCAAGTGCGGTGCCCGGCGCCTGCGTGGCAGGGTCTGCCGGGTTTGTGAGTGAGGCTCCCGCTCCTACGCCGGCCACAGTCTCTTCCGGGCCCGGAGGCAGGGCATTTCGGGGAGCCTGGCCGTAGCGGATCTTTTCCCGGCGAATCTTGACCTTGCCGTTGTTGCCCACTTTGACGGGCTGTGCGCTGGCGCGCGTTTTGCCGGATTTGGCGCCGGTGTCCGGGGTGGCGGCGACGGTGCCTGCCACGGCCGTGGTTCCAGCGGAGGCTCCCGCGGCGGTGCTGCCGAGGGCGGCATCCCCGACCCGGGCACGGTCGAACCGCCCCTTCTCCTCCACCTTCTTCTTTTTCGGAGCCGGGGGCGCGTACGCCGTGAAGACGGGTTTGGTCTGCTTCGCACTGGCGCCGGTGTCGACAAAGCCGGGCTTGATGTCGATGTACGCGTCTTCGCGCAGCTTGGTGAGGTAGGTGCGGAGAGCGGGCTGCATCATCTCCATGTACATGCCCTCCTGCACCTGCGGCTCGACGTCTTTGAGCGGCGGAACACCGCCGGCCTGATGCTCGGTGACCTTGAGCACCACGAAGCCCTGGCGTGTGCGGATGGGCGCGGTGGATTGCCCAACCGGAAGATCGAAGGTTTGGTCTTCGAGCACTTTGGCCAAGGCACCGCGCTTAAAGAGGCCAAGGTCGCCGCCCTGTGCGGCGGTGGGTCCGCCGGAGTCCTTCTTGGCGATCGCGGCGAAGTCACCCCCTGCTTTGACCTGAGCCGCGATGGCGTCTGCCTTGCTCTGCGCCTGCGCGACCTGAGCGTCGGTGGCGTTTTCGGGCGTGGGCACCAGGATCTCGCTCAGGCGCGTCTGTTCCGGCTGTTGAAAGTCCTGCTTGTGCGTGTCGTAGAAGGCCTGCTCCTGGCCTGCGGACGGCCGCAGCCGCTGCCCGACCTCATCCCGCACGACCTGCTGGGTGATGGCGTTGTTGCGGATCTGGGCCTTGAAGTCTTCAAAGCTGACGCCCTGCTGACGGGCGGCCTTTTCGAGGTCTTCCATCGAGTCCAGGTGGTTCTGCTTGCGAATCTCATCCAGGCGCCGGACCACCTCGGCGTCAGCATTGAGGCCGAGCTCCTTGCCGCGGCTGAGCAGCAGCTGCTGGTCGATCATGTCGCGCAGCATATCTTTCTGGCGCTGGTCGCGATCGGACGGGCTTACGTTATTCCCCTGCAGCTCCTGATCGAGCTGCTTTTGGCTTCGCTCCACATCCGACCGGCTGATGATCTGGTCATTGACGCGAGCAACCACGTCCTCGACCACCGATCCGCCGGGCGTGATGGCAGGGGGCGTGGGGAGCGAGGGCGCACTCGCCGGAGTCGTCCCAAACGGGCTCTGGTAGCGCGGCGCGGCCTGGGACCAGCCGACGGCTCCACTTGCGCCCAACACACACGCGGCAACACACGCGGCGACGCGGCGTGCAGACTGTACCTTCCCGGAGTTCTTTTCTCGCATCAACGTGCCTGTCTCGCTTCCATCCGGTTTCGCTCCATCCGGGACCTCTGCTCCGCCTGGGCGAAGAAGGAGCCCACCGGTTCGACGCACCCATAAGGCGGGGGACATCGGACGTCAGACTCCGGGCGGTTTCCGGTGGTTTGATTCTACCGTTCGATCCCGGTACCGCGCGAACCCCGCGGACGCAGGGATGCGACCGGTGGGCCCGATCGACCGATTGTGGAATCGAAGTCGCTCACCGGGCGGTGCTATACTCCGTCCAATCTGGGACGCGTCTCCGCGTCTTTGCACCCCCGAGGACATCTAACGCCCATGGCCCCCCGCTCTCGTCGCGCCCTCGCCTCCGCCGCTCTGTTTCTCGGCACCTGCGCCACCCTCGGGTCGCTGATCAGCCAGAAGGTCGCCGCACAGTCGGCGACAGATGAGTCGACTCTGCGCGATTCGCTCCACTCGTTTACGGACGTGTATTCGCTGGTGGAACAGAACTACGCCGACAAGCTGAACACCGACCGTGCGGACAAGGCGATCTATGACGGGGCGATTCCGGGCATGCTGCACACGCTCGATCCGCACTCGAACTTTTACGATCCGAAGGCATACGCGCAGATGCGCGAAGACCAGCATGGCAAGTACTACGGCGTGGGCATGACGATCCAGCCGCAGCCGGACAAGGCTGGCGCTGTGAAGATTGTGGTGGTGGCTCCGTTCGAAGGTACGCCGTCCTTCCGGGCCGGCATCCGGCCGGGCGATGTCATTCTCGCCATCAACGGGAAGTCGACGGAGAACATGGATTCGACGGCGGTCGCCAACTCCTTGAAGGGGCCTCGCGGGACCCACGTTTCGGTTACCATGGCGCGTGAAGGCGCGCCAAAGCCGCTGGTGTTTGACCTGATTCGGGACGAGGTAGCGCGGCCTTCGGTGGATCTGGCGTTTCTGATCCGGCCAGGTATCGGCTACATGCACGTGACGCAGTTTATGGAGACGACCAGCCGCGAGGTGGGCGAGGCGCTGGACAAGTTCAGCCGGCAGGGAGATCTCCATGGCGTTCTGATCGACCTGCGCGGCAACCCCGGCGGCCTGCTGAACGAAGCCGTCAATATGAGCGACAAGTTCCTGCAGAAGGGGCAGATTGTGGTGTCGCAACGTGGCCGTGCTTTTCCAGACCAGGTGTACCGCGCGGCGCACGGCGAGCAAGGGCCGAAGTTCCCCGTAGTGGTGCTGGTGAACCGGAACACAGCGTCAGCCGCGGAGATTGTTTCGGGCGCGCTGCAGGATCATGACCGAGCGCTGATTGTCGGGGAAACGACGTTCGGCAAGGGCCTGGTGCAAACGGTATTTCAGATCACGGACGATACCGGGCTGGCGCTGACGACATACCACTACTACACGCCGTCGGGCCGGCTGATCCAGCGCAACTACGACAATGTGTCGCTCTACGACTACTACTACGTTCGGGATAACAAAACGACGCCTGCGGACAACAAGAACCGCGAGGTGAAGCTGACGGATTCCGGGCGGACGGTGTACGGCGGCGGCGGCATTACGCCGGACGAGAAGATCGATAACCCAAAGTACGACCGGTTCCAGAACGATCTGCTGGTGCACAGCGCGTTCTTCAACTTCTCCAAACACTACCTGGCGAACCACACGGTGGCGCGTGACTTTGCCGTGGATGACACGGTGATGCAGCAGTTCAAGGACTTTCTCAAGAGCAACGAGATTGACTACACCGACAAGGACCTGGCGGACGTGAGCGACTGGCTCAAGACCAACATTAAGGCGGAATTGTTTACGTCGCAGTTTGGACAGATGGAAGGCCTTCGTGTTCGCGCCAATTGGGACCCGCAGATTGCCAAGGCGCTGACGTACATGCCGGAGGCGCAGGCGCTGGAAGATCATGCGACGCCGGGCAACTCCAATGTGAAAACTGCAAGCCTGGTCGGACACTAGCCGATCCAACGGAAGTCGGCCCGGAGCGTTCGATCGCTCCGGGCCGTTTCGTTTTACGGTGTCGCCTCTATGTCGCCATCAGGGTCGCCAGAATGTCTCCGGGCTGGGCATTCAGCAGGGCCACGATCCCGTTCACCAGGTTCACCACATACGCCCCGTCGACGGCCACACCGACCTCGGCGAACAGAGCCAGGACGGGCTGTTCCACCAGCACCAGAACGTCCGCCAGCTTCTGTGCGCCAGTGGCGGCGCCCAGGGTCGACCACTTCTGCTCGATCTCGATGACGGCGTTGCTGATCAACTCAACCGACGCCAGAAAAGCCGACTCTGTTCCGGACATCTTGGGAGAGACCGCGATGAGGAACGACGCGATTGGAAGAGCGAGCTTGGCGATGTCGGACAGAGCGACGCCGACCAGACGACCGGCTTTCTTCAAGAATCCTTCGAATGTTTGGAGCAATCCGTTTGCAGAACTCGACCCCACGGCTACGACCGTCGTTCCTGTTGCGCTCACTGTGTGCCTCCCTGTGCGTCTGTTGGTTGAATCGTGGTCGTCTGGCTTTCGCTGGAGACGACGCGTGATGCGTTGGGTGTTTCCACCTGGTGCGTGCGGCTCGGTCCACCGACCAGGATGCCGGCTCCAAGCCCCATAAGGTTGTTGATCAGGCCGGTGATCGCCAGCACCACCGATGTCTTGGTAGTGCCGTCGTACCTCCCGACCAGAAATGCGAAGACGGCCAGCGCCACGGCGTTTTCTACGATGATGAGCGCCACCAACTGCCCGGCTCCCGGGCTGTCCCTTGTAATCAGCTGCATGCTTTCCTCCCTTCTAGCAAGAAAAAAGGCTCCCCTTCCGGGAGCCTCGATTCCGACACAGAATCTCTTTTTCAAAGCTGGCCGCTCACCTCGCTTGGAGCGAGATGCGCGAACGGTGCCCTTAACGTAAGGGGGCTGCCCAGGTTGGGCAGCCGTCCATCAGCCTTGCACTTGCGGGCGTCTTTGCGTTCCGCTCGGCGAACGGTCTCTGAGCGATCTGCTGGAGCGGGAGACCGGGATCGAACCGGCGACATTCAGCTTGGGAAGCTGACGTTC
>CAXTEU010000006.1:0-207698 GCA_964243475.1 uncultured Acidobacteriaceae bacterium
TGCCCCCTCGTTCAATGGTAGGACAGTCGGCTCTGAACCGATCAATCGGGGTTCGAATCCCTGGGGGGCAACCAATCAGGTATCCAGGCCGTTGTGCGATGCAGGCCCCATCGGAGGCTGTTTTGCTGGATGGCTTCTCGGGGCATGATGCCGATGTTTCGGCGCGGCCAAGAGCCCACAATGTACATAAATCGGCTGAAATTGCCGCTAGACAGTCGCCCGAGTGGATCTTCGCCGGCTCGGGTTGCTTAGCGAATCCAGGCGTCTCGCATCCAGTCGAAGTTGCCGCTGGAACTCACGTGCACATCGTTGAGCCGCTGCGTGTGGATGACCTCCGTATTGGGGTACCACAGGGGGATGCCGGGCAGATCTTCCGCCAGAATCTGCTGTACCGCCACATAGTTTCTTCGCCGAACAGTCTGGTCGCTGGTTGCCCCGGCCTCGTTCAGGAGAGCGTCCACACGTGCGTTGGAGTACCGACCGCGGTTACCACCTCGCGGCGGCATGGAGCCCGACCCATAGGCATACCGGAAGATATCGGGATCCTCGTTGGAGCCGATCCAGCGCAGCACATACATCTGGAACGCACCTTTGGTGATATCGGAGTAAAAGGTGCCGAACTCAGAGGAGCGCAGATCGAGCGCGATGCCGGCGCCCCGCATCTGCTGCTGCAGCACCGCGGCCATCAGGCGGGTCGTTTCGTCGGTGCTGGTCTTGAGCGTGAAGCGGAGACGCACGCCGTCTTTTCCCGGCGGGTACCCCGCTTCCTCGAGCAGATGCTGCGCACGCGCGAGATTGTGCGGATAGCTGGGCAGATCCGCGTCGTCGGCGCGCGCCCAGTGGCCGAGCGGCAGAAGCGAGTTGGCGAGGCGCGCCTGCCCGCGCCACAGGGCATCCACAATTGCCTGCCGATCGATCGAGCATGCGATGGCCTGGCGCACGCGACGGTCGCGCAGCACCGGGTCGTTGAGGTTGAAGTTGGCATATACCACGACCGATCCGGGAGCCGTTTCGAGGCGCAGGTTTGGGCGGCCCTGGAGCGCATGCACCTCGTCGAGCGTGATGGCGTTGCTTTCCGCGTCTGCCGATCCACGCTCGAGCTCGAGGGCGGTCGTGATCGCATCCGGCGTTACCGCGAAGCGGACCCGCTCGATCTTCGGCGGCACGGCCCAGTAAGCTGGATTGCGGTCTACAACAACGTCTTTGTCCTGTGTTGCCGCAACGAAGCGGAAGGGCCCGGAACCAACGGGATGCTGGCCGAAGTCGCGGCCCGAGCCGCGCGGCACGACGCCGAACAGGCCGTCGCTCATGTTGAACAAGATGCCCGCGTCCGGCCGCCGCAGGTGCAGCGTGACGGTCAGGCGGTGGGGCGTCTCGATCTGCGCGATTTGCGCAAACGCGCCGCCCTTTGACGTGATCACGGTTCCGTCCATCATGGACTGAATGGTCCAGGCAACGTCGGCGGCCTCAAGCGGTCGGCCATTGTGGAAGCGAACGCCATCGCGGATGTGAAAGATCCAAGTCAGGGGATCGGGCTGTTCCCAGCTTTGCGCGAGCCACGGTTGGAGGACGAAGTGCTCGTCCTTGCGCACCAGCGCGTCGAACAACAAAGCACCGAGCCGCTCCGATTGCGCATCGGTGCCGACGCGGAGGTCGAGGCTGTTGGGGCTCGATTCGATCGCCACAACTACCGTTCGCGCGTCCTCGGTGCGGGTGCGGCAGCCTGCAATGCCGAACGCCAGCGCGAGGAGCGGCGTAAGGCTGAACAGGCGACCGGCCCACGGGCCGAAGAGGCGTTCGAGACTCAACCGAATGAGACCTTTCCCAGGATGACGGGCCGCGCTGCTCCCGTGGCGGCCGCGAGGTTGCCCGGCCTGTGCTGCCAGGTCAACCAGGCCAGCAAGGCAAAGGCTGCGGCCTCCTTGGCTTCCACGGGCATCCCAAGTTCTTCGATGGGGCGGAAACGCACCCCCATTTTGGTCAGGCCCTCTTCCAGCAGGTGCATCAGCGTTCGATTTTTTGCGCCGCCCCCGGTTGCAACGTATTCCACCCTGCCGGGACCCACGTGCGGTTGAACGAACCGCGCGTACGCCTGCAGGATCGAGGCGGACGTCAACGCCGTAGCCGTGGCCACCACATCGGCATCGTTGCCGCCCGCGCTTCGGCAAGCGGCGATGAACTGATCGCAGAAGGCATCACCGAACTGCTCGCGGCCGCAGCTTTTTGGGGGCGGGGCAGAGAAGTACGGCAGCGCGAGGCAGCGTTGAAGGACGGCCGGCAAGACACGGCCGCGTCGTGCCACAGCGCCAGCACGATCGAAGTGCTTGGCGAAGAGCCGCCGCATCGCCGCGTCGATGACCATGTTTGCCGGACCCGTGTCGAAGGCGAGTACATGCTCGGCAGCACAGCCTTTTGGGAGCGCGGTCAGGTTCGCAATGCCGCCGAGGTTCTGCAGCACGCGGCCGGTGCGTGCCTTGCGGAAGAGCGTCCAATCGAGCATCGGCACGAGGGGCGCGGCCTGGCCACCTGCTGCCATATCAGCGGGCCTGAAGTCGCTGACCACGGAGCACCGCATGCGCTCGGCAATCACGGCCGCCTCGCCGATCTGCCACGTGCACCGCACAGCAGATCCGAGATAGCGCTCTGGCCGAGCCTGGTGATAGATGGTCTGCCCATGGCAGCCGACCAGCGTCACACGCGTCGCCAGATCTTTCGTGGTGCTCGCCACGCACTCCGCATAGAGCGCACCTAAGCGCCAATGCAGCCGGCTCAACTCTGCCGTGCTTGTCCCCTTGCTGTCCATGGCTGCGAGCACGGCACTCCGCATTGCCCGGCTGTACGGGAACTGGCGGTGACCGACTAACCGCAACTTTGGCTCTCCACCAGCGCTGCTGCCGATCTGGCAGATTGCCACGTCCACGCCGTCGGCGGAGGTGCCGCTCATCACGCCGGCGACTCCCATCGGTGGAGACCCACGGGCGCTCACGGGCGGAGCTCGCGTTGCAGTTCGGCGACGAGAGCGAGCGCCTCGCGCGGTGTCATGCCATCCACATCTGCGTCGGCGATGCGGTCAACGATGCGCTGCGAGAGCGGCGTAAACATGGTGAGCTGCAACGCTCGCTCGCCGGCTGCCGGGGCCGCCTCGCGCACCTGCTGGGATTCCGCGCGCTCGTGCACGCGCAGCACCTCGCGCGCCCGCGTGATGACTTCTGCGGGAATGCCTGCGAGACGCGCGACCTCAATGCCGTAACTCTTGCTGGCCGCTCCGGCTTCGACCGTGTGGAGGAACACGATCCCACCGGCGTTCTCCCTCACGGTCACCCGCACGTTCTTCAGGCGGCTCAGCCGGTCTTCGAGCATGGTCAGCTCGTGGTAGTGCGTTGCAAACAACGTTCGTGCGCCGACACGCTCATGCAGATGCTCCACCACCGACCAGGCAAGCGAGAGTCCGTCGTAGGTTGCCGTGCCACGGCCCATCTCGTCCAGCAACACGAGGCTGCGCTCGGTGGCCGTGTTCAGGATGGCCGCAGTCTCGGTCATCTCGACCATGAAGGTCGACCGTCCGCGCGCCACGTTGTCACTGGCTCCGATGCGCGTGTAGACCCGATCCACCAGACCCAGCCGCATGCGCTCGACTGGGACAAAGCTGCCGCACTGCGCCATGATGACCAGCAACGCCGCCATCCGGAGATACGTGCTCTTGCCGCCCATATTGGGACCGGTGATCAGGAGGACGCCCGGTCCGCTTGGCCCCGCGTCAACGAAGAGCGAGTTTGGCACAAAGCGGCCGACTCCGCCCTCCGCCATGCGCCGTTCGACCACGGGGTGCCGTCCCGCCGCGATCTCAAGCACGCCGCTCTCTTCGAGCGCCGGGCGTACCCAGCCGTGCAGCGCCGCGAGGTGCGCAAAGCAGCCCAGCAGGTCGATCTCCGCCACGCGTCGGGCGGTGGCTCGTATGCGGGCCGCAGCCGCCAGTACCTCGGCCCGCAGCTCGGCAAACAGCCGCCGTTCGATTTCACCCGAGCGCTCGTCGGCCGTCAGGATTTTGCGCTCCAGCTCCTTCAGCTCCGGCGTCGTAAACCGCTCGGCATTCACCAGGGTCTGCTTGCGTTCATAGTCGGGCGGCACCGCGCGTGCGTTCGCCTTGGTGACTTCCAGGTAATATCCGAAGACCTGATTGAAGCGAACCTTGAGGCTGGCGATACCGGTGCGTGCGCGCTCGCGCTCCTCGATGGCGGCGATTGCGCCTCGGCCGGAGCGCCCCAGTTCGCGCAACTCGTCAAGCTCTGCCGACACCCCCGTGCGGATCGCTCCGCCGTCCGCCAGCGAGATCGGCGGCTCTTCCGCAAGCGTCCTCGCGATGCGATCGACAACGTCCGGCAGCGGGTCAAACCCGGACGTCAGCTGCCGCCAGCGCTCCGCGGTCATCGCGCTGGTGGCTTGCAGCAGCGCCGGCAAGCGGCCCAGCGTGGCCGACAAGGCCATCACCTCACGCGGACCGGCTGAATCGAGCGCGACCCGACCGAGCAGCCGCTCCAAGTCGAGCATTCCGTCAAGCGACCGGCGCAGATCTTCCCGCCGGCGCAGATCTCCTGCCGCGTCGCCGACAGCTTCCAGACGGGCGTCGATGTCGCTCGCTCCGCTCATCGGACGCAGCAGGGTCGCGCGCAGAAGGCGCTTTCCCATGGGCGTGAGGCAGGCGTCCATGGTGCGAAACAGCGTCGTTTCTGCGCCTTCGGCCGAAAACAGCGGCTCCACCAGCTCCAGATTGCGTACACTCACGGCATCCAGCTGCAGGCATGTGGACCGCTCATAAAACCGCACGCCGTCCACATGCTCGAGCGCGCCCTGCCGGGTGCGCTTCAGGTATTCCAGCACGGCACCCGCGGCCGCTGTGGCCGTTCCGTGTCCGGCCAAGCCGAGTCCGTCGACGGATTGCACGCCGAACTGCCGATGCAGCAGGGGAACCGCGTGCTCGGCCGTGAACACCCAGTCCTCGATCGGTGTCTTGGTGCGGATCGCCTCCAGTCCGGCGAGCCCGATCTGGGTGGCCTCAGCCTCCCTGGCGCTGATGTCCTGGTCGAGACCGGCCGGCCTTTCGCCACCGGCGTCGGCAAAGCGAAGCGACGCGGCTGCACCGCCACCGGTCGTTCCAAAACCCCCACCGGGGTACACCAACTCCACCGGACGGAGCCGTCCCAACTCATCTCCGGCCTGCGCCCAGGCGTTGGCGCCGGCGAATTCGGTAGCGCGGAACTCCCCCGTGGAAAGATCGATGATCGCCAGGCCGACCACCGTGCCGGCTCCGGTGCCAGCCTGGGTCACCGCCGCCAGCCAGCAGCTTTCCCCTCCGCTCAGACCCGGATCCACGGCCGTTCCGGGCGTAAGAACACGCGTCACTTCGCGCTTCACAACGCCTTTGGCAAGCTTTGGGTCTTCCATCTGCTCGCAGATCGCGACGCGGTACCCGCGCCTCAGAAGTCGTTGCAGGTATACCTCGACGGCATGGTAGGGAACACCGCACATGGGTACCTGTTTGAGCTTGTCGCGCGATGTCAGGGTCAGCTCGAGCTCGCGGGCCGCCACCACCGCATCTTCAAAGAACAGCTCGTAAAAGTCTCCCATCCGGAAGAACAGCAGCGTGTCGGGATATTGGTCCTTGGCCGCGCGGTATTGCCGCATCGCCGGAGTTAAGGCACCGTCCGCCCCTGCCACCACACCCGATCTCGCGTCCGTCGCCATGAGCCCGAATCGCCAGAATACGCCACTTGTGGGCATCCACATGCCATCCGCGTCCGTCTATCTGCCTGTAGCCTCAGGTGTCTCAGGCCGTTACGGTGCCGTGTGTGGCGGAGGAGTTTGTTGATGATCCAGGTCCGAATGACCTCGACCGAGTTCGCCAAAAGAGCCGCAGAGCTCAATGAGAAGTTTGGCCTCACCCTTACCGATCCCGCGGGGCAGATCACGCGGGACGGCGTAACTGCCGGCTACACCCACTATAACGAGATCCTCACCATTCATATCGTGGACAAGCCCGTTTTCATCAGCACCGAGTATTGTGAGAAAAAGGTGGAAGAGTGGCTCGGCTTTGAAGCGGAATAATCCTGCCGCCAGCATTGCTCTGCCTCCACGCACGTCTCGGCACGCCGTCACGAGGAGAGCACAACAGCAGGCCGGTATACTGAAGTGTCGCGCTCAGCGTGAGCGGTCGTCTGCCCATGTCCCTGCTATGGCTTAGAGTCGCGGTCCTGCTGTACAGCGTTGCTGCGCTTGCCGTGCTGCCCGCCGCGCTCTACGACCGCCCACGGTGGCGTGTGGTGGCGCTTCCGGCGACGGTCGGCGGTTTACTCTTTCAATTTGTGTCGCTGGTGGAAGTGCTGGTCGCGACTCACCATACGCTGCCGGTTGACCGGCACGAGAGCCAGTCCTTCCTGGCGATGCTGCTTGTGCTTGCCTTCGTGATCGTGGCTTTCCGCTACCGAACTGTTGCCCCCGGTGTCGTTCTGCTCCCGCTGGCCGTTCTTCTCATGCTGGAAGCTGCTTTCCGCCCCGGTACGGAGACGCTTCCGCTGGCCCACTCCAATTGGATCTTTCTTCACATCGCGCTTCTGCTGGCCGCCTACGCTGCCCTCCTTTTGTCTTTGCTGGCCAGCGTCCTGTATTTCATTCAGGAGCGTCGGCTCAAGCGAAAGCAGACCTCCCTCCGCTCGCTCCCACCGCTTGAAACCTCCGACATGATCGCCCGCCGAGCACTGCTGATCGGCCTGCCCTGCATGACCGCCGGCCTCCTGATCGGCACCACCATCGCAGAGATCACCGTCGGCCCGGCGTACTTCCGCGATCCCAAAGTGCTTCTTTCGTTTGCCATGTGGCTCGCCTATGTCGGCATGATTCATATCCGGCAGCACTCCGGTCTACGCGGCCGACGTGCCGTTTACCTATCCGCTTTTGCCTTCTTTGTGGTCCTGGCCGTTTGGTCGGCGAATCAGCTTTCGGCCGTCCACAGGTTTACCGCCCCATGAGTCGCGACCGCATCGGGGGTTTCACTCTGCCTCCAGTGGAGGGAGCGAGTTCTCGCCCGGCGCTGGTCCTTATCGGCGTCAACCACACAACGGCCCCGCTGGACGTCCGGGAGCGGCTGGCGATCCCGCCGGAGCGCCTGGCCGAAGCGACGCGAACGCTCGCCCTGCGCCCCGGCGTGCGGGAAGCGCTTATCCTGTCCACCTGCAACCGCGTCGAACTCTTGACCGCACATGACCCCGCAGTGGGCGGTGAGGGCTCAGGCGCACCGGGTGATCCGGAACACCTCCGATTTCTGCATGAGTTTTTTGCTGTTCCGCCATCGGTTATCCAGCCGCATCTTTACGAGTTTCGCGAGCGCGAGGCCGTCCGTCATTTGTTCCGGGTCGCGTGCTCGCTGGATTCGCTCGTAGTCGGTGAGGCGCAGATCCTCGGTCAGGTGAAAGAGTCTTACGCGGTTGCGCGCACCGTGGGGGCGGTTCGCGCCACGCTCGACCCGCTGCTGCAAAAGGCCTTTTCGGTCGCCAAGCGTGTGCGCACGGAGACGGAGATCGGCTCCTCCTCGGTGTCGATCGCGTCGGTTGCGGTCGACCTCGCACGCAAGATTTTCGGCACGCTCAAGGGCAAGCAGGTCCTGATTGTCGGGGCAGGGAAGATGGCCGAGCTCGCGGCCCGCCACCTTATCGAACAAGGTGCAACTTCGCTGCTGATCGCGAACCGCACCGAGTCGCGAGCCCGCGAGGTGGCCGACCGGCTGGCGCATCAGTTCAGCGCTGCGCCGATCGCGACCACGATCCTGCCCTTTGATCAGCTTCATGCGCACGCGCACCGCGCCGACATTGTCATCACCTCGACGGGTCTGGGTGCAGGCAGCGGAACGCCAGGCAAACTTGTGACCCCGGCGCAGGCCCGCGGATATCTTGAACGTCGGCGCAACCGGCCCATGTTCTTCATCGACATCGCCGTTCCCCGCGATGTGGACCCCGCTGTGAACAGCCTCGAAGGCTGCTTCGTCTACGACATTGACGACCTGCAGCAGGCGTCGGCCGCAAACCTCGCGAGCCGGTCGCGCGAGGCGGCCGCTGCTGAAACCATTGTTGCCGCCGAGGTCGACGAGTATCAGATGAGGCTTAACGTTCAGCCCACCATTGACGTCATTAAGGCGTTGCAGATCTCGGCCGAGATGCTGCGACAGCAGGAGCTTGCCCGCTCCGCGCCGAAGCTGGCTTTGCTCAGCGACGCCCAGCGGGAGGCTGTGGACGCTCTGACCAGGGCACTTACGGCGAAACTTCTCCATCCGCAGATCACGGCGCTGCGTGCGCGCGAGGCGGACGACAAGCAGCCGTAAGAGCAGTGGCTAGTAAATCTCACGGGCATTCCTACGAAGCTGACAACCCGGGTCAGAGATCGGCCGGGTTAAACGAAAACCCCGGCGCGAGGCCGGGGCTTGGTTTGTTGCGAAACGCCTAGACTGCCGTGAGCGCCATGCCTTCCAGTTTGTTCTCGCCGTCCGACGAGATCGGCCGGTAGAACAGCTGGTTGTTGTCCATGTAGACCTCCAGGAAGGCCGGCCGTTGCATGATGCCGCCCGCAATCAGCGCTTCGGAGAGGGGGTCTTCGATGTACCGCTGTAGCGCCCGGCGCAGCGGTCGTGCTCCGTAGCTGCGATCAACCACCGTTTTTTCGAGGATCCACTTCTTGGCTTCGTCCGTGACGCTCAACGTAATGGCCTTGTGAACCAGGTTCTGGTTCAGGTTCTGCACCAGCAACTCCAAGATCTGCATGAGGTCCGCATCCGAGAGTGCGGTGAAGAGAATGACCTCGTCGAGGCGGTTCAGGAACTCGGGGTTGAAGGTGCGCTTCACCTCGCCCTTGACGAGCTCCTCAATCTTCTCGGCCACCATCTCATCCTTACTTGACTGGAATCCAAGCCCTTCGCGCTTCATCAGGTGCTTGGCGCCGATGTTCGAAGTCATGATCAGGATGGTGTTCTTGAAGTCGACCGTGTTTCCGAGGCCGTCCGTAAGCTGTCCATCTTCAAAGACCTGCAGGAGCAGATTGAAGACGTCCGGGTGGGCTTTTTCGATTTCGTCGAGGAGCACGACCGAGTATGGCGACCGCTTAACACGCTCGGTGAGCTGCCCGCCTTCCTCGTACCCGACGTAACCCGGGGGCGATCCGATCAGCTTCGACACGGAATGCTTTTCCATGAATTCCGACATGTCGAAGCGGATGAGCGATTTTTCCGAACCGAAGAGGAACTGCGCCAAGGTGCGCGCCATTTCCGTTTTGCCGACACCCGTGGGGCCGAGAAACAGGAAGCTGCCAATCGGCCGGGCAGGGTTTTTGAGGCCTGCACGTGAGCGCCGGATTGCCCGCGCCAGTGCGGAAATCGCCTTCTCCTGTGAGATGACGCGCTTGTGGAGTTCTTCCTCAACGCGCAACAGCCGTTGCGTCTCCTCTTCCTTCAGCGAGGTGATCGGAACGCCCGTCCAGCGGCTGACGACATCCTCAATGTCCTCACGGGTCACGATGCCGGCGGAAGAATCGTCCAGGTGATACTTTTCGCGCAGAGCTCGAAGGTTTTCACGCTCTTTCCGCTCCTCGTCGGAGTAGAAACGAGCTTTTTCGAACTCATGGTTCGCGATCGCGTTTTCCATCCGGTGCACGATGAACTTGATTCGCTTCTGGACCTCGGTCAGTTCTTCGGGCAACGTGGTTTGCCGAAGTTTCACGCGTGCACCTGCCTCGTCGATCAGATCGATCGCCTTATCGGGAAGGAACCGGTCCGGGATATACCGGCTCGAGTGTGTCACCGAAAAGGTGATGGCCTCATCGGTATAGCTCACGGCGTGGAATTTTTCATACTTGTCCTTGATGCCTCCGATGATCTTGATGGCATCTTCTTCATTCGGCGGGGGCACTTTGACGGCCTGGAACCGGCGCTCGAGCGAGCGGTCTTTCTCGATCGATTTTCGGTACTCCGCCGGCGTGGTCGCGCCGATGCACTGTACCTCGCCCCGGCTGAGCGCCGGCTTGAGGATATTAGCCGCATCGAGCGACCCTTCCGCCGATCCGGCGCCGACCAGTGTGTGCAGCTCGTCGATGAACACGATGGAGTTCTGATTCTCCATCAACTCCTTCATGATTGTCTTGAGCCGCTCCTCAAACTGCCCACGATACTTGGTTCCGGCAACAATGAGCGAAAGATCGAGTGCGAGCACGCGCTTGTCGGCCAGAAAACTGGGAACTTCGCCGTCAGCAATTTTCTGCGCCAGGCCTTCCACAATCGCGGTTTTCCCCACGCCGGGCTCACCGATCAGCACCGGGTTGTTCTTCGTACGGCGGCACAGGATCTGGATCACCCGGTCTACCTCGGTGTCGCGTCCGACCAGCGGATCCAATTGCTGGTCCGCGGCAGACTGAGTCAGATCGCGGCTGAACTCCGCCAGCATGCTCTGCTCGGCGCGTCCGCCACTCCCCTTGCCCTGCGCCGGCGCCTTTTCCTGCGTTGTGCGCTGCAGCTCCTCGCGAATCGCCGGCAGACGCAGACCGCGTTCCTGCAGTATTTCCGCCGCAAAGCATTTTTCTTCACGCAGCAGTCCCAAGAGCAGGTGCTCGGTCCCGATGTGTTTGTGGCTCAACCGCTCCGCCTCCTCGGCGGCGTAGGCCAGGACACGCTTGCACTCGTTTGAAAGCGGCAGATCGACCGAAGTCGACACCTTTTCGCGGATTGTCGTGTGCTGTTCAATCTGTTTCCGGATCGACTCCACCGAGGCGTGCGACCGCAGGAAGCGGTTGGTGAGCGCCTTATCTTCCCGCAGAAGTCCCAACAGCAGATGCTCTGTTTCGATGTACGGTGACCCAAATTGACTCGCTTCGTAGCGTGCGAAAAAGATCACGCGCCGTGCCTTCTCTGTATAGCGTTCGAACATCTGCACCCCTTCGAGCCGGCCGCGAGATCCCTTGTCCTCAAGGTATCCGGAGACCCTGTCCAAACCCATTCCGGCAAAGCCGGAACCCTCAGTTGCCTGAACTTCGGACAACTATCCTGTTCTTCCAGTGTAGACCTTCGAACCAGCCGAACGAAAGCGAGGCGAAACGTACGCCTACCGTATCGCGAACACGCGTTGCGTGAACGGAAATCTGCGGAGAGAAATCAAATCGCCCCAGCTCCCGTCCCAAAATGGGTCACCAGGAGGTTTTGGGCGGTGACGAGCGCGTTTCTGCGGTAAGCTTTCCCGCACTCAGGCGAAGCACCCGGTGGCAGCGCGCGGCAAGCTGCAGATTATGCGTCACAAGAACGCTGGCCAGCCGATGCGCCGCGTGGAGCCGTTGCATCAGGGCGAACACCACGCCGGCGGTGCGCTCATCAAGGTCCCCGGTCGGCTCGTCGGCCAGAAGAACGCTGGGTTCGGTGACCAGCGCGCGCGCCAGGCTTACGCGCTGCTGCTCGCCTCCGCTCAGCTCGCCCGAGCGATGCTCCTCGCGGCCGCTCAACCCCACCTCCGCGAGCCACTTGCGAGCAGACTCGAGCGCCGATCTCCGGTCAACGCCACGCGCTAACAACGGCATCGCGACATTCTCGACAGCTGTAAACTCCGGCAGCAGATAGTGAAACTGCCACACATAGCCGATCTGCCGATTGCGCAGATCCGCGGCCTGCCTTGCCGTGAGATGACCCAGCCGGCGACTCCCCACCCACACCTCACCCGAGGTTGGCCGGTCGAGCGCTGCCAGCAGATGTAGCAGGGAACTCTTGCCGGCACCGCTTTCGCCCACGATCGCCACCATCTCGCCCTGGCGCACCTCGAGGTGGAGGTCGCGGAAGAGCGCGAGCTCGGTCGTCCCCCGGCGGTAGACCTTCGACAGAGAATCAGCGCGCAGGACCACCGAACTGACGCTTTCGGCTGCCACCGAGATCACGGGTTGCGGGCTCGGCAGCGGTTCACTCATAGCGCAGCGCCTCCGCCGGCAGCACGCGCGCGGCCGAGCTTGAGGGATACAGGGTCGCGAGCAGGCTCAGACCGAGGCTGACCAGCGTCACGAGCGCGGAATCCCGCAGCCTCGGCGCAAACGGCAGGTAATCGATCGAGTACACCGCCGCGTCCAGCCGGATGAAGCGGTAATGCGCTCCTGCCCAGCTCAGCCCGTACCCCAGCAGCAGGCCCAAAACCGTTCCCATCGCGCTAATTAGAAATCCTTGCAGAAGAAAGATGCGCCGAACCTGATCCGCGCGGACGCCGAAGCTCATCAACACGGCGATGTCGCGCGTCTTTTCCATCACCATCATGGTCAGGGCGATCAGAATGTTCAGCGCCGCCACGCACACGATTAACGCCAGAACGACGAACGTGACGACCTGCTCCAGCCGCAGCGCCCGAAACAGCTCGCGGTTCTGCTCCATCCAGTTCGTCGTCTCGAACCCTTTGCCAGCCGCCGTGGCGATCGTCCGGCTCACCTCGGGTGCGTGATAGAGATCGTCCAACTTGAATGAGATCACCGAGATCAGGTCAGGCTCGGAAAACAGCTTCTGCGCATCCGCGAGACGCACGAAGGCGTAACTCGCGTCGTACTGGTAGAAGCCCGAAGCGAAAATGCCGACTACCCGAAAACGCTGGTAGCGCGGAATCAGACCGAGCGGCGTGAGCTCTCCCTGGGGGCTGGTCACCAGCACCGTATCGCCCACGCCCGCGCCCACCGCCTCCGCGAGATCCTTGCCGACCACAATGGGCGGCACCGCCGGAAGCGCGCCCGGTGTCGCGACCGCTTGTGGTGCAACGGGGGCCAGCTCCGCGGCCGAACCGGCCCGGATCGACTGCAGCAGATCGCCCACCTTCTCCTGCTCCGCGGGGACGATCCCCTCGACCAAAGCCCCGCCGCTGCGTGCCTCGCGCGAGACCAGAACCTGCCCGTACAGGCCCGGCGCCGCCGCCACCACGTGCGGCACCGAACGCAGCCGTTCCAACAGCGGCCGCCAGTTCGGCATGCCGTCTGCGGCCACCCGCATCAACTCCACATGCGCCGTCGACCCCAACAGCCGCTCCTGCAAGTCGCGCCGCATGCCGTTGGTGATGGCGAGCGCCACAATGAGCGACGCAACGCCTGCGGCGACGCCGATCACCGAGATGGTCGTGATGACGCCGACCACTGCCTGTCGCCGTTTTGCCCGCAGGTACCGCGAGGCCACAAACAGTTCAAAGCGCATCCTTACCGCACCACAACGTTCGCGCTCGCCACGTTCTCGAACCGGTCGTACACCCGCACAGCTAAGACGTGTTCCATGCTGCCCGAAGCATGCGCAGAAGGAGGCTCGGGCAGTGAGGCCGTCCAGTCATAGCGTTCCGCCAGCGAATCCGACAGGGCACCGACCGGCTCCAAGTACTGCCACGGCCCCGCGTCCACGCTGTATTCCGCGTGCGCGATGGGAGAAGTGAGGTCGCGCGCCTCAAAGGCGGCATGGAGCCCGCTGCCCGAAGCTCGGGCCGCAGCCAGTCCCGTTACCATCGGCGGCGTTGTGTCGATGACGAACTCGGAACTCACCCGCTCGCCCGTCAGCGTGTCCGCATCCGTGTGCACCGGGGAGTCGCTGGCAACGATTTCGAGCTGGTAGGGCCCGTCCGGCAGAAGCGCCGAGTCGAAGCTCAAAAACCGCTCCGAAAGGTCGTCCTTCAGAAGCCGCCACGTCGTCTCCCCCTGCCCGCGGAAGAAGACCCGAAACAGCAAATCGTCCCCGTTATCATCGTGCGCCGACCAGCGTACCGTGATGGCCGTGCGGTCCTTTTGCGCTGTCAGCGGAATGCTCCCGGCATCCTGAGCCAGACTGATCGCCTGGGCAACTCCCGACGCAGCTGAGGGCAAAACCACCTGGATGGCCGGGGCCTGTCCCCCGGCCAGGCCAGCCGGGCTCGCCGTGACGCGCGCTCCGGGTGCAACCACCACCTCATCCACCACCGGCGCTACGTTGCGCTCGAGGTAGTTCAGCCCAACTGCGTTCAGCTCCGCCGCACCATGGAACTCTGCCCGCCACTGCGCATACCGCCCCGCCGGAGCACCCGCCGGCCCTTCGTTTGGGCGCACCTTCGTCCACTCGCTCCACCCACCTAGCGGGTTCGGTACGTTGCCGGTCCGCACGAATAGATCGAACCCCGGCTGCGCGTACTGCGCTTCCAACCGTCCCCAGCGCGAAAACCCCCCTGCGTCGAAGACCTCGCTGGTGTAGCTGGCCTTCGTCGCCGGCTCGTCGGCCATGCGGTACAACTTGCCCGTGTTGCTTGTGCCGATCAGCAGGCCGTCTCTTGCTTCGGCCATCGCTGTCGCCTGTGTCGCGCCCAGGCGCCCCACATCGGTGTACCTGCCTGCGGTGGTCACATCGACCGCGTACACGCGCCCGCGATTTCCACTCGCCGCAAACAGCCGGTCGCGCCGCATCGCCAGCGCATAAACCACATCGTCACGGAGGCTCAAAAGCCGGCTCGGTGTCCCGTCCGGCGCAATGCGGTAGATCTCACTCCCATCGGGCACCACCGCATTGCTCGCTGCGGCGCCCGCGGATGCCGGCGAGACAAACGTGACCGAAACGCCCACCGACCCGGTCACCGGCAGCGGCGGCAACCCCGACGCGCTTACCGGTCCCTTGTTGCCCACGCCGGCCGCAAAGACATTCCCCGCAGCATCCATCGCCAGCGCTGTGATTTCACGCTTGGTGGCCGCGTAGGCGGCTACGGGCTTCGCCCCGGCGACCCTTGTGTCGAACCGATAGATGACCCCGTCCCCATCCGAGCCCGCCCACAGCGTGCCGTTCGGCGCCAGCAGCAACGACCGGATGTGCTGGTCGGCCGTGCGGAAGAGCAGCTCCGGCGTTTTGCCTCCGCCGGGGGGCACGCGATACACCGCCGCCGGAGCTCCGGTCGCCACGTACAGCTCACCCGCCGGACCAACCGCCAAGTCCCACAGGTAGCGCGGCTTTTCCGCCGAGGCCTCGGGATCAAAGACGACTGCCGCCTCGCCCCCGCGCGTCGGCACGCGGTATACCTTGCCCCCGGGCGAAGTCGCCGCAAACAGACTTCCATCCGGCGCCCGCCGCAGCGCCTGCACGGCGAGCTCCTGGCTCGACAACACCTTGCTCGCTGCTCCATCCGGAGCGACCCGCATTACCGCCGCGGACCCCGCCGTCGTCCCGCCCAACCCCAGGTAACTCTCGCCAGCCGGACCCTCCGCCACGGACCAGACAAAGCTTGCCTCGGAGCTGTACCGCAGCGTGGTCGCCGGCCCGGCGCTTAGCTGCCCATCGCTCCGGATCGCGACGCCATCGGTGGTTCCGCGCTCCATCTCGTCAAAGCGCCCCACACTCCACAGCTTTGTCCCCTGGCCAAGTGCCGCCAGCGAAGCAAACATAAGCAGTACAGCCGTTCCTGAAAGCAACCGTCGCAGCATCAGCTCCTATCGTCGCACGCCCGTCTGCCCGCCCGTTCGCGCTTGCACGCAGATCAGCGCACCTGCAGCTCAATCACCTGTGCGCCCGAGATCGCGTAGTCCGTCTTCTCCGAAGCGAGCGTCACCAGGCTTTCGCTGTTCAACTGCACACCACGGGTTTCCTTGGAGGGCTGCAGCACATTTGCCATCGAAAGCGGCACCTCGGCCAGCGCCCCGGCCGGCAGCACCGCCTGCGTTTCCCGATCCAGGACTGTTACGTAGATCCTGTCGTTGTCGTGCTGCGCGTTCAGCTGCTGCACCGCGTCCGCCAGCGTGGCCGCGTGCTGGCCGGCTGTTGTGCCCGCCGTGAGCCGGTCGAGCGTCGTTCCGTCGCTTACCAAGAGACGCAACGGACCGCGCGACACCGTGGCCGGCAGCCGGACACTCAGCCGAACCGGCTCGGCGGCCTCGCGAAACGGATGCAGCACCGCCGCAATCTCGACCGTCTCCCCCGGCGAAACCTCGGCGACCCCTGCTTGTGCGCCCTCGATTGCGGCGCTGCGTTGCCCATGCATGACCTCCACCTCCAGGTCGAGCCCATTTACCCTCGGCTGCTCTGCCGAGCTGTCGTAAATTCGACTAAACCGCTCGTCGACGTAAAGTGCCGCGGAGATCGCTGCCGGATTGAAGTCGCCCTGGGTCATCAGGCCGTCCAGCCGAACTGTTTGCGTTCCGAAACCCGCCCCAGATTGCCCCGGGTGCCCGGCGGGACCATCCGCGCTCCGCTCGACCGTCATCGTCCCGTGCAGCCGATAGCTCAGCTCCGCGGCAGAAACGTTTGTGCCCTGCAGCGTCTGGTAGATCGATACCAGCACCGCCGACGGCGTCAGTTGCCGGTTATCCAGAACGCGGAAGCGATAGGTCTGCGCCGTATCCGGCCTTCCGGTCGGCCGCAGCTTGACGGTCACGGGAATCATCCGCGCCGCCTCACCAAAGCGCCCGAGGATCGCCGACTGACGGTCCTCTGTAAAGGCGCCCACTGTCTCGGTCGTATTCACGATCTTGAACGAGTTCAGGGGGGAGGGAAGCGTCGCCAGCACGTCGGCCTTGGTCATCGGCATGCTGATAGAGCCGTACTGCGTGATCGGGTGCCCGCACGCCAGCAGCCGTTTCGGGTCGACATACGTCACCGTACAGGTTCCGGCCATCGACAGGTCACCCTCGACCAGAACTGCGCTGACTGCGCTACCCGGCACCAGCGGTCCTTCCGTCGGCGCGGCGTTCGGCGCGCTTCCGCCTAACCCCGACACCGGCTGGAGTCCCAGGGCAGTGAAGCGGTCCGCAAACCGATCCACCGTGTCGCGGCTGAAACCGGAAAACACCAGGAGTGTCGCGATCGGCCGGAGCGGCTCCCCGTCAGCGGCAGTCGCCTGCGCCTGGGCGGGCCGCGGCGGCGATGTCGGCTGCGGGACTCCGTCCCGCACCTCCAGCATCTCGGCGATCGGCGTGATCCCCGCAATTGGCTCCTTGCTGAATTGGCCGATCCGGAAGCTCAGCGCTCCCAGCAACTTGCCGTCAATGTACACCGGGCTGCCGCTCATGCCCGCAACCACGCCGGTGTACTCCGCCCTGGTCCCGTGAAGGCGCGCCAGGATCATGTCCTGCTTGGGCCCGATGGCATCCCGCAGCACGCCCAAGATTTCCACATCCATCGACTCAGGGGTCGATCCCTCAAATACGGTGTAGGCCACTCCGTGCAGGCCGCGCCTCACCTCCGAGAGGGGAAAGAACTGCAAATGCGCGCCCGTTGGCGCCGCCTGAGGAGCCTGCGCCCAAACTGCTGCCGCGAATGTCCAACAGATCAAAGCCGCAGCGACCAGAGACGGTGTCCTTCCAAAGAAACTCACGTCTACAGATTAGAGCAGACGGCGGAGGAGTCGGCGCAGATGCCGCTCCAGCGCAATGAGCCGCCGCGCCTGGAACAGAAGCGGAAAGAAGCGGGCCGAAGCGGGTCAGGGAGCACAGGGTACAGTTGGTGATTATGCGCATTCGCGGTCTGTTGCCGCTCGGTTTGCTGTTTTGCTTGGCTCTGCTGGGCTCGCCCCTGCTCGCGCAGCAAACCCCTGCCCCCACGCAGCAGCCGGCTCAGCCGCCGCCACCTCCGACCCCCGACCCGGACGCCGGCCCGCAGACAGATAGCGGCCCCATCATCCTCAAGAAGAAGCAGCCGACCACGGAAACGCCTGCGCCAGCCCCGGCCGAACCCAAGGTTAAGAATCCCAATAACGAGACCTATTCCCTCCGCGTCGACGTTCCTATCGTCAATCTTGATGTCAATGTCATTCTCGACAAGACCCACCAGTTCGTTCCCGGCCTGAAGCCCGGCAACTTTGAGGTGGTCGAGGACGGCGTGCCGCAGAACATTACCAGCCTGCGCATGGCGCAGACTCCCATCACGGCCGTTATGCTGCTTGAGTTCGCCTCGACCAGCTATTACTACATCTCCGACATGCGAAACGCGTCAGCGAGCTTTTTCCGCACGCTCCGGCCGGACGACTATATCGCCGTCATCACGTACGACCTGCGGACCCACATCCTCACCGACTTCACCAACAACAGGGAGGTGATCGGGGACGCTCTCCGCTCGCTTGTGCTTCCAGGTTTTTCGGATACCAACTGCTTCGACGCGCTCTACGAAACGCTCGATCGCGTGAGCCGCATCGAAGGCCGCAAGTACATCATCCTTATCGGCACCGGCAGGGACACTTTCTCCAAACTCACCCTTGACAAGATGCTCGCAAAGATCAAAGCCACTCCCAACGTCACCATCTTCACCATCGGTACCGGTGCCTACGTCCGAGAAATCGCCGACTCCCGCGGCCGGCTCGGTCCCATTTCGCGGATGGACTACCTGCAGGCCGACAACCAGATGCGCACCTTTGCCCAGATGACCGGCGGCCTCAGCTTCAACCCCATGTTCCAAGGCGCCCTGCCCGACATCTTTGCCCAGATCAACGACTCCATCCGCAACCAGTATGTGCTCACGTATACCCCGACCAACACCAAGAACGACGGCAGCTTTCGTCGCGTCAAGGTCGACCTGGTGGACAACGAAGGACACCCGCTGCGCATGCAGGACGAAAAGGGCAAACCGCTCAAGTACTCCGTAATTGCGCGCGATGGATACAAAGCGAAGCTGCCGGTCGAATAGGTCTGTTGTCTGCGCTTCGGCCCTACCCGGCCAGTTCGCGGGCGCGCTGGGTCGCCCGCTTCACCGCTTTGATCAGCGTCACCCGCAACCCACCTTCCTCCAACTCCAGGATACCGTCTACCGTGCACCCCGCCGGCGTTGTCACCGCGTCTTTCAGCAATGCCGGGTGTGACCCCGTCTCCAGCACCATCTGCGCCGATCCAAGCGTCGTCTGCGCCGCCAGCAAGGTGGCGATGTCGCGCGGCAGCCCGACATTCACGCCGGCCTCCGCCAGGGCCTCGATGATGATGTACAGGAACGCCGGTCCAGAACCTGAGAGCCCGGTCACCGCATCCATGTGCCTTTCGTCGACCACCACAGTCCGACCGACCGTGCTGAAGATCCGCTGCGCGAGTGCCATCCGGTCCGGTGTGCAGAACCGTCCTGCGCAAAGCGCCGTCATGCCCATGCCGACTGCCGCCGGTGTATTCGGCATCGCCCGCACCACGGCCACATCGCCGCCCGCCGCCTGCTCGATCGCGGACGTTTGCACCGAAGCCGCAAACGAGATCAGCAGCTTGGCCGACGACATAGCCGGCGCAATTTCCCGCAGCACCTCCGGCACCTGGCTCGGCTTCACGCCCAGCAGAATCACCTCGGACCGCCTTGCGGCATCCACGTTGTCCGTGCCCACCACGACACCGAGATGCCGCCCAAGTGTCCTCGCACGGTCCAGGTGCCGAACCGTCGCGTGAAGCTGCTCTGGCCGGACAAGCCCCTCGGTCAAGAAAGCCTGCAGCAAAATGCCGCCCATCTTCCCAGCCCCGATCATGGCGACCTCTTGGCCGAGCGCGGGCTCCCTCGTAACAACGTCCTCTGGCATTGCCTGAGGCTACCAGAACCAGGCTGGATGCCCGCGCCGACGCAACCTTCATCGCACCGCCGCCGCAAGCCCTTCCAGCATCCGATATAGCGTCGACCGGCTCACCCCCAGCAGCTCTGCCGTCTTGAGCTTATTGCCGCCGCACATTGCCAGTGCTTTACGGATGTGGGTGTCGACGGCATCCTGGAGCCGCATGGAAGGTTTCTCGGGAGAGGTGGCCTGCCGGTCGGCCTGCGTGGACTCGAGAGAGGTCGCCATCAGCAGCGGTTCAGCACTGCGCTTGACTGCGTGCCGCAGCACCGTGCGCAACTCGGCCACGTTGCCCGGCCATGGCCGGCTCTGTAGCTCAGCCATTGCGTCGTCAGAAAGATCTACGTGTCCGCCCCGGAACTCCGATGCGGCTTCGGCAAGCAGCTCGACCGCAAGCGCCTGCACGTCGTCCGGCCTTTCCCGGAGCGGCTGCACGTGAAGATCAATCGCGGAAAGCATGGCGTGGAGATCCCCCCGCAGACGTCCGGTTGTCAGCAGGACGCGCGATCCCCATCGGCTGAGGCCGATCACCTGGGCCCTTGCACCGCGTGAATCACGCCAGCCAGGTGTCCGCAAAATCTGGAGCAACTGCGCCTGGTCTGTCGGGGAAAGGTCACCGACCTCCTCGACCACAAGAGTTCCTCCCCTTGCGGATCGCAGCAGATCAGCCCAGGTCTGGTCTCCCTGCCGATCTCCGGGAGGGGCTCCGGACGGGGTCGTCGCTCCCGGCCGATACAGCACAAACGGACCGTCTGGATGGCTTAGGCGGTGCAGCTCCTGCGCGATGCGCCGTTTTCCAACACCCACCTCCCCTGTAATCAATGCGGTGCGAAAGTAGGGAGCCAAGCTTCGCAACCGTACCCGCAGCCGCTCGGTCGATGAGCTCGCGCCATGGAGAAGGGAAACAGATTTACCGGGGGTCGAACCGCCAGGCTGACCTCCATCCAGTGTGCCGTCGATAAGGGTCGTCAACATACTGACCTTATCGGCAGAATCGAGCGAAACTTTAGCAAAAAAAGCCGGACCCTCTCAGGAGTCCGGTTTTCCACGATACCTACGATTTTAGGCCGTAGTTTTCACGCAATACGTGTCGAACGCCCGCTGCAGCTCCTGCGCGATGGCCGGTGCTGTCGAAGTCTCGATCGCCGACCGCTGCATCAGGTATACCAGCTGCCCATCTCGCAGAATTGCGATCGCCGGCGAGGTCGGGGGATGCCCGCCAAAGTAGCTCCGCGCCCGTTCAGTGGCGTCGCGATCCTGCCCGGCAAACACGGTGACGGCCTGGTCCGGCCGCGTGCCGTGCTGCATCGCCAACCGAACGCCCGGACGCATCTTGCCTGCGGCGCACCCGCAGATCGAGTTCACCACCACCATGGTCGTGCCCTTCTGCGTCACAGCCGTATCCACCTCACCGGCGCTGCGCACCTCCTTCAAGCCGGCGCGGGTCAGTTCCTCACGCATCGGAATTACCATAATCTCTGGGTACATGCAGTCTCCTCGGGGCCACAGAATCGGTCCGCATTCCCCATTGTAGGGGCTCGCTCCCGCCCGCGCCACCCGGCCCGCAGCTTTGGTATAACCGCAGAGTGCAGCCAGGCGAGCCCCTTTCCGTGCGCGAGAACGTCCCGCTGGCCCCGCTGACAACTCTTCAGCTCGGCGGTCCGGCGCGCTTCTTTACCACGGTCCGCGCCGAAACGGAGCTCGTCGACGCCGTCCGCTTCGCCCGCGAGCGCTCCCTTCCGCTGTTTGCCCTCGGCGGCGGCAGCAATCTCGTTGTTGCCGACGCTGGATTCCCCGGCTTCGTCGTCCACATTGCCATCGACGGCCCGACTGAGGCGACGGAGATCGACGTCCACACCCGCCAACTGCGCGCCCCGGCCGGGCTTTGCTGGGAAACCTTTGTGGACCAGGCGTGTGAACAGAATCTTACCGGCGTCGAGTGCCTTGCCGGCATCCCCGGCCTCACCGGAGGAACCCCCGTGCAGAACGTCGGCGCCTATGGGCAGGAGGTCTCCGAGACCATCCACAGTGTCCGCGCCCTGGATCTCCGCACCGATCGCTTCGTCGAGCTTTCCCACGAAGCTTGTCAGTTCCGCTACCGGGGCAGCCTCTTCAACGCCATCGAGCCCGGCCGTTACATCGTCACCGCCGTCTACTTTCGCTTCGACCTGCGCGCTCGCCCGCATCTCACCTACGCCGATCTGCTTCGGCACTTTGGCCCTGACGCCACGCCGTCTCCCCGCGAAGTCGCCCGCGCCGTGCGGGACATCCGCAGGGCGAAGGGGATGGTCCTTACGCCCGGCGATCCCGATTGCCGCAGCGCCGGCTCGTTTTTTAAGAACCCGGTCGTCCCCCACGGAATGTTTTCCCGAATTGGACAAGTCCTCAGGCTTTCTCCCGACGCCATACCGCACTGGCCGGTCGGGGGCGAGCACATCAAGCTACCAGCGGCCTGGCTGCTGGAGCGCGCCGGCTTCGGTAAGGGCTTCCGCCTCGGCCCGGTCGGCATCTCCTCCCGCCACAGCCTGGCGCTTATCACCCGCGAAGGCGCCCGTACTGCCGACCTCGAAGCCCTCCGCGACCTGATCCGCAGCACAGTCCATGACCGTTTCGGCATCGAGCTTGAGCAGGAGCCTGTCGAACTCGGCACCCCACGGTCGGGACCCGTCCTGACGCCCGCAACCTAGGTCTCACGATCCGAGCTGCCGCAGGATCCGCTGGCGCTCAGACGCCAACACCACCGTCGCCGGTCCCTGCTCTACCAAACGTCCGTCAGCGACCCGGATCACCTCTGCCCCCAACAGGTAAGCCTCCGCAACATCGTGCGAGACGGAAAGCACCGGAGTCCGCCAACGCTGCAACAGCGCCCGCAAACCCACCACAAGCTCATTCCGCAGCGTTGCCTCCAGACCGGCAAACGGCTCGTCCAACAGAAGCAGGGCGCGCTCCGGCCCGTCGTAGGTGACGGCCGCCACGACCGCCCGAGCCACGGACACCCGCTGCCGCTCGCCTCCACTCAGACCGTGCGGCCATCGCTCCGCCAGCGGTCCCAGGCGAAACAATGCCATCACCTCTTCCACCAGCTCCTTCTCCTCCGAAGCCCGCAACCCCGGGCCTCGTCCATACCGCACGTTGCCCAGCACGCGCCGATGCGGAATCAACCGGGCCGCCTGCGGTGCGCTTCGCACCGGCCGCTGGTGCGGGGCAAGGTTCACCCGCCTGTCCGTGTTCAGCAGCGGTCGCGCAAGAGGGCCGTAGAACACCTGGCCGCGTTCCGGCTCGACCCATCCGGCAAGTACCCGGAGGATCGTGCTTTTCCCACTGCCAGAGGGGCCAAACATCACGGTCCAGGGTGCTCGCAACACGAAGTCCACCGCCACCAGCAACGACCCTACCCGGTGAGAGAGCGTGCACGCCAGGATCGGCAACCCCGTCACACTCGCCGAATCAGCCAACCAGATCACCAGCCGCTGCCCGCTGTCGACCCGGCAGCAAGTACACCAGCAGCAGCACCACTCCTGAAACCACCAGCAGCAGCAGGGAAGCCCGGTTCGCCGCCGCATACTGCCCATCCTCGACCAGATCGTAAATCGAAATGGACAGCGTCCGCGTGACCCCAGGGATGTTGCCTCCCAGCATTAGCACCACGCCAAACTCGCCCACGGTGTGCGCCAGGGTCAACAGCCCGCTGGTCAGCACGGCCATCCGGCTCATCGGCAACACAACGTCCCAGAACACCCTCGCCGGCCGAACTCCAAGTCCACTCACCGCCTCCATCAACACCGGATCCACACCGCGCATTCCCGCCACCATCGGCTGCACGGCAAAGGGAAGGCTGTAGATGCACGACCCAGTAAGCAGACCGGCAAAGCTGAACGCCAGTGGATGGCCTAGCAATCTCACCAGAAGACGCCCCGTCCCCGTCATAGGCCCCATGCCCACCAGCAGGTAAAAACCCAGCACCGTCGGCGGCAGGACTAGCGGAAGCGCGACCACAGCCTGTACCACCGCCCGCAACAAGCCTCGCCCAGATACGATCCACCACGCCAGCGGCACAGCGACGAGAAGCAGGATGGCTGTGGTCGACAACGCCAGCCGAAGCGTCAGTAGCAAAGCATCGCGGTCCATCGACGAAGTCTACCGAACCTGACGGTCCGCAGCGAGGAGCATCGCGTGCTAGCGAGCCGGCTGTAATCCAAGCTTCGGGAGATTTTCCTGTATCTCACTCGAAAGCACCCAGTTCAGGAAAGCATGGGCCTCACCGGCGCGCTCCGAGCGCTTTATCACCACGGCACACTGACGGATCTCCGGATACACGGCCGGCACCAGCACGTAGGTTCCCGTCGTCCTGAACTCGCTCGACGAAGCCAGCGTGAGCGAGATGATCCCTGCCTGCGCGTTGCCGCTCGCCGCAAACTGCCCCGCCTGCGCCACATTTTCCGCCACTCGCAACCTGGATTGAAGGCCGTCGTACAGCTTCAGCTGCTGCAGGGCGCTTACCGCGGCCCGGCCGTAGGGCGCATGATCCTGATTCGCAATCGCGAGCCCCGTCAACTGCGGATCCGACAGCTTGTCCATCGAGATCGGCTGAAGCGGGGAATCCTTGCGCGCCCACAGCACGAGCGTTCCCCGCGCATACGGCGTGGGCGCCGTCGCATCTGCCAGCCCCGCCGCGATCACCTTTTCCGGAAACACGAAATCCGCCCCAAAGAAAATGTCGAACGGAGCCCCATTCGTGATTTGCGTTACCAGGGATCCCGACGACCCGTAGCTCACGACCAGCCTGATCCCGGTCTTTTTCTCGTAAGCCTCGGCCAGCACGGGCATGACCGGCTGCAGATCCGCCGCTGCCGCCACCCGCAACTCCCGCGACTGTGCCGCGCCCACTGCCGGAAACCCGGTCAAAACCCCCAACAGCAGCGCCAAAACGCGAGCTGTCCGTACCTGCTTGCGATACCCTAGAGCCGATGGCAACATCACACCAGCTTCGATGCACCGGCTGCTCCGCCGGGATAGCCGGCGATCAGGCCAGCTGCGACTTCCGCTGTCATCTCTGCGGCGAGCTCTTCGAGGTTGTTTATCCCTGGTCCGCCGCATCGCCGGTCGCCGACACACCCACCCCCAATGCCAGCGCCCTCCGCTGGCTGTGGCAGGAGCGCCGATCTTCCTCGATGGCCATCGACCAGTCCGGGGTTTGGCGCTTCCGCGACCTGCTGCCCATCCTCAACCGCCCGGAAAGCGCCGTCACCCTGCGCGAAGGCAACACGCCGCTTTACGACCTTCCGCGCACCGCGGCCTCGCTCGGGCTCAACTGGCTGCTGGCCAAGCACCAAGGCATGAACCCCACCGGCTCCTTCAAAGACACCGGCATGACCGCCGCGCTCTCCGTCGCGGCCGAGCGCGGCTTTGGGTGGGTTGCCTGCGCTTCCACGGGCAACACCTCCGCCGCGATGGCCGCCTATGCTGCCCGCGCTGGGATTCGCTCGCTTGTTCTCATTCCTGAGGGGAAAATTGCGTGGGGCAAGCTCTCACAGGCCATGGATTACGGCGCCCTCACCCTCCAGGTCAGGACCGACTTCGACGGCTGCGTTCGCCTGCTTGCCGAGATCATCCGCCGGCTGCCCATCTACCTGCTCAACTCTGTCAATCCATACCGCCTTGAAGGCCAGAAAACCGTCGCCTTCGAGCTCGTCGAGCAGCTCGACTGGCAGGTTCCCGAGCACCTCATCGTGCCTGGCGGCAACCTCGCCAACGGCGCCGCGCTGGGCAAGGGCTTCCGCGAAATGTACCAGCTTGGCTTGATCCCCCGCCTGCCCCGCATCAGCGTCATTCAGGCCGAGGGCGCCAACCCGTTATACCGCGCCATGGAGGCAAACGGCGGCCGCGAACTTCACCCCGTCCACGCCGACACCCGTGCCAGCGCGATCCGGATCGGCAACCCTGCTTCCTGGCGCAAGTCCGTCGCCACCCTGCAGGAGACCGGCGGCTGGTGCGAGCAGGCCTCCGAGCAGGAAATTGCCCTCGCGAAAGCCGAGATCGGCGCCGAAGGCATCGGCTGTGAACCCGCCTCTGCCGTCACCCTCGCCGGTCTCAAGAAGCTCGTGGCGCAAGGTAAGGTTGCCAGCGAAGACCGTGTCGTGCTGCTGCTTACCGGCCATACCCTCAAAGACCCCGAGTACACCATCGACTACCACCGCGGTGGCCTGCTTCGTCCCGAAGAACTCGCTGGTGCCTCGGTGCAGGAGCTCGCCCAGCACGACCGCATGCGCCGCACGCCGATGATTCTCGAAGCAGACCCTGACGTGGTCCTGCGTCAGCTCGAGAGCGAAATCAACGCTGACCGTGCGGTTTCTATATGAGTTCCCACGCTGCATGAGCACCCGTAGCTTCTACGCCCGCCTCCCGGCCACCTCCGCCAATCTCGGGCCAGGTTTCGACGCCCTCGGCCTGGCCATGTCGCTCTTCCTCACTGTCCGGGCGGAGCCCGCCGCCGCCTTCGCGATTACCGCCACCGGCCGCAACGCCGACCTTTGCGCCCGCCTCACTGACAATCTCATCCTCATGACCTACACCGAGGTCTTCGGACACCTTGGCCTCCCAGCGCCTCCCATCCGAATCCACATCGACAATGAAATCCCCCTTGGCATGGGCTGCGGTTCTTCGGCTGCCGCGCTGCTGGCCGGGGTCCTGCTTGCCAACCACTTCGGCGACCTCCGCCTCACCTCCCAGCAGATCCTCGACGAAGCGTGCCGGCGCGAAGGACATCCCGACAACGTCGTTGCCTGCTTCCACGGCGGCCTCTCTGTGGCGCGCATGGTGGAGGGCGAAACGGCCGTCACGGCATCGCTCGGCCACCATCTGCCCTGGCATCTCACCCTCGTCCTTCCCGGCGCCAGCCTCGCCACCCGCGAAGCCCGCGCGCTTCTGCCGGAGACCTACCGCCGCCACGACGTCGTCCTTAATCTCGGCAGCACCGCCCTCCTTGTCGCCGCCTTCGCTCTCGGCCGCGCCGACCTTCTCCGCCACGCCATGGACGACCGCGTGCACCAGCCCTACCGCCAACAGGTCTGCCCCCTGCTCCGACGCCTGCTCCCGCTTGCGAGCCACCCGGACCTGTCTGGCGTCGCGCTGAGTGGAGCCGGGCCGTCCGTCCTTCTTATCACCGAACAATCCCTTACCCCCGACCTTCAGCACGCTGTTCTTGCGGCCGTCGGTCATCCCACGCCGGAGCTTCTCAGAACTTCGATCGCCGGCGGTGTGGGCGTCAGCTGAGCCTTGAGCGAGGTAACGTGACTTGTGTTACCTAAGATTCCTTTACGGGACGCGAACTCCTTGGCACTCTATGCGAGTAGACAGTTCTGGGGAGGGCTGCTACACGCCCGTTGACCTCTTTCGAGAGGTCCGGGCGTTTCCTCATTCTGCGCCTCGTGAAACCTCCTGTCTCCAGACGCATCTAGTAAGAGAGTGATGTGTCGCCGGTGGCGATGGGAGAGGGATACGATGGCAAGCCAGTTTGTCAGTGAAGTCAACGACAGCACCTTCGAAAAAGAGGTGCTCCAGTCCGAACAGCCAGTGTTGGTCGATTTCTGGGCCGCTTGGTGCGGTCCGTGCCGGGCGCTTGCGCCTGTGGTCGATGAGGTCGCCGCCGGCTACCAAGGCAAGCTCAAGGTAATGAAGATGGATGTGGATGCCAACAGTGCGACGCCGTCGCGCTACGGCATCCGCGGCATTCCTGCACTTTTGCTCTTCAAGGGCGGCAAGGTCGCCGATCAGATCGTCGGGTTTGTCCCCAAAGACACGATCGAGCGATCAGTGAGTAAAGTGCTCGAAGTGCAAACGACCAGCGTAAACGCCTAGCATCACCGTAGTTCGCAGCGGCCCGGGAGCCCTTCGGCACTCGGGCCGTTTCCGTTTTCTTTACAACCCTGGTGCTAGACTCAGCTTCGAGATGCTGGACTCGGTCCTTTTTCGAACGATTCTGGTGGCGTTCTTCATCCTGGCCAACAGCTTTTTCGTTGCTGCGGAGTTTGCGCTTGTCAGCGTTCGCGACACCCGCATGGAGCAGCTTCTCTCCCTCGGCCGGGCCAACGCGCGCACCGTCCTCCAGCTGAAACACAATATTGACGAGTTTCTGCCCGCGGTCCAGCTTGGCGTCACCCTTGCTTCGCTCGCGCTCGGATGGCTGGGTGAGCCCGCCATCACGGAACTCCTGCTCCGCGCCGTTCACGCCCTCGGCTTCCACGCGGTCGACAGCCGTCCTGTTCAAATCATCTCCGTCGTCCTCGCCTTCGCCCTGATCACCTACCTTGAGGTCCTGCTCGGCGAACTCGTCCCGAAGTCGCTCGCACTTCAGCGAACCGATCGCATCGCGCTTGCGGTTGCCGGTCCCATGGACGTTTTCATTCGCATCACCCGTCCGGCCGTCCGCCTCATGAACGCCTCCGCCACCGCCGTGCTCCGTCTGTTCCGCGCTCCGCTCAGCGGAGAAGGTGCCGTGCATTCGCCGGAAGAACTGAAGCTTATTGCCACGGCCAGTCGCCGCATGGGCCTTCTTCCCGCCCTTCAGGAGTCCATGATTCACCGCACGATTGACCTCAGTCATGTGGTGGTGCGTGAGGTCATGACACCCCGCGGCCGCATTTTTTCGCTCCCGGCCGACTTGATACTAGAGCGTGCCAGCGCCCGCATCATCGAAGAGCAACACTCCCGCATCCCTGTTTTCGACCCCGCCACCGGACCGGAGCATATCGTCGGCATCGCCTATTCCAAAGACATCTCGCGCCTGATGCACTTTCGGCTGAAGGCCACGCCTGCGCCGAGCGCCCCTCCACTCACACTCCGGCAGGTCATGCGCGAGCCCACGGTGGTCCCCGAGACCAAGCTCGCCATCGAGCTCCTCCAGGATTTCCAGAGTCGTCGCACGCACATGGCCATCGTGGTCGACGAGTTCGGATCCACCGTCGGCCTGGTCACTGCCGAAGACGTTCTGGAGCAAATCGTTGGCGAACTTGACGACGAGTTCGACTTCGCTACCCGCCCGCTCGCACCGGATTCCGCCGGCCTGCTTCTGCTCGACGGCTCCACCCCCCTTCGCGACCTCGTCACCCAGTACCACTGGACCTTTCCTCGCGAGTCCGGGATTGAAACTCTTGCCGGCTTCCTCCTTGCCCAGCTCGGCCACCTGCCTCAGCCCGGAGAAAGCGTCCTCAGCGACGGTCGGCGCTACACCATCGAAAACATGTCCGCGCGCCGCATCACCCTGGTCCGCGTCCAGGACCTCCGTCCCGCCGAGGGCGCTCTGCCGGAAGCCGTCCCGAGCTCCACTCGAGACCGCACATGAGTTCCGCCGCGGCGCCCCGCACTCCGTCGCCGCAGCGCGTTGCCGTCCTCCACGCCCTCCGCCGCCTGCTCACCACCCTTCCCGTCCTGTGGGTCGTGGTTTCGGTTGTCTTCCTTCTCATCCACCTTGTCCCCGGCGACCCGATCGTGCAGATGCTCGGCGAAGGCGCCACCGCTTCCGACATCTCCGCCCTCCGGCACAGCTACGGCCTCGACGCCCCGCTCTCGCAGCAGTACGCCCGCTATTGGCACGACGTCGCCCACCTCGACCTGGGGCAGTCCCTCCGCCTGCACGCCTCCGTCACGCGCCTCATCCTGGAGCGCTACCCGTACACCCTGGTTCTCACCGCCGCCGCTCTTCTCCTCGGCGTCCTCTTCGCCGTTCCCGCCGGCCTCGTCTCCGCGCTGCACCGCGGCGCCTGGCCTGATCGCCTGCTCGGCGTCTTGTCTCTGCTGGGCCTCTCCTTCCCCAATTTCGCCCTCGGCCCCCTGCTTATCGTCCTCTTCTCCATCCGTCTCGGCTGGCTGCCCGTCTCGGGCGTCGGCTCCCCCGGCAACCTCCTTGACCTTCTCGCGCATCTTGCCCTGCCCGCGCTCACCCTCGGCCTCTCGCTCGCCGCGATCCTTACGCGCATGGTGCGCACCGCCACGCTCGAAGAGCTCGGCCAGGACTACGTCCGTACCGCCCGTGCCAAAGGTCTGCCCGAATCCGCTGTTGTGCTCCGCCACGTGCTGCCCAATGCCCTCATCCCCGTGCTCACCGTCCTCGGCTTGCAGTTCGGCTCACTGCTTGCCGGGGCCATCGTCACCGAAACCATCTTTTCCCTCCCCGGCATCGGACGCCTCACCCTGTCCGCCATCTCCAATCGCGACTACGCTCTGGTTCAGGGATGCCTGCTTGCCGTCGGCCTGACGTATCTTGCGGTCAATATGTTGACCGACCTCGCGTACACCGTTGTCAATCCCCGAATTCGGTCAGTCTGACCCTCTCCCAAGACGGCCCGACCCAAGGCACAATGGAGATATGCGCTCTCGAGTGCTCGCCGCCTCTCTCCTCCTGGTTGCCCCTGTCGTGATCAACGCCCAGCTCAGCGCACCCGCCAAGCCCCGCGACCCCGGCCTGCCACCCCCACGTCACATCCACGACGGCCGCTACGGTGTCACCTTCGACCTTCCCGCCGGATGGAATGCGACCGAGCGCGACGGCGACGTCAGCACCTTCGCCCTCGACGCCCGAACAGCCGCGCGCAACGCACGCATGCGGCAGGTGGCGCAGCTCGCCTTCAATCCTTTTCCGTCGTCCACCTTTGCCGGGGCCCTGTTCTACTTCAGCGCCACCCCGCACGCTACGGAGCGCAGCTGCGCCGCCCAGGCCTCTGCCCAGGCGCCCCGCGTCGCGGGCAGCGCCGACATCGGTGGCCTCGCCTTCATCCACGGCTACGACGAGCACGGCGCCATCTGCACCGAAGCCCGCGACGAGATCTACACCGCCTTCCGCCGCGGCGCTTGCCTTCGCTTCGATCTCGTCCTCAATACCTTCTGCGGCGGCGACGTTTCAGGCGTACGCAGCATGTCCGACGCGGAGATCGCCGCCGTCCGCAAGCGCCTTGAAAACATCCTCAGCACCGTCCGCTTCGATCCCGACAGCGTCGCGCGCGCCACCGCCGTTCCCAGCCGCTAGCCCGCCAGCTCCACGATCTCCGCCATCGCGGGCCGTTCCGCCTCCAGCTGCAGCAGCGCGAGCGTGATTGGCAGCCGAAACCGCCGCGGCCCTGCGCTCCCCGGGTTCAGGTACATCACACCGTTCCGCGTCTGCACCTGCGCCTGATGCGAGTGCCCACTTACCACCACCGCAATCCCTGCCGCCCGCGGATCGAGGTCCAGATCCCGCGCCGAGTGCACCAGGTATACCAGCGTCCCCGCCAGCTCCACAGCTTCAGTTGCCGGCAGCTCCGCACACACACCCTGCCGGTCGATGTTGCCCCGGATCGCCGTGAGGGGAACGATTTCCCGCAGCCTGTCGAGGATTGCCGGATCCCCCACATCTCCCGCATGCAGGATGTGCTCCACGCCTCGCAGGGCTTCCACCGCTTCTGGCCGCAGAAGCCCATGCGTATCTGAGATCACTCCCACCAGCACGTTCGTCCCCCCTACGCCAGCCAGAAACTCCGCAGCACGGCGTACATCTGCTCCGCACCGCCGGGATGCCGCACATCCGGATCGATCCGCAGTTCGACCACCGTCACACCGTCGACAATCACCGCGCTCTCTTCCATCTCCTCCGTACTTCCCCGCGGACTGAAGGAGAACTGCCACCGAGCCAGCTCCTCAAGCGCCTCCACCGACGCTCCCGCCCGCACCACCATCTCCTGCGTCCGCTCCGCCACCCGGTCCACAACGTCCACCCGTATCCGCTCGATCTTCCGCGGCTCCGCAAAGATCAGCCGCAGCACCTGCACCCCTGTTACCGCCGACCGCCATCCATTCGTCACCGCGTGCCCCAGAGCGGCGGTCACGGGAAACAGCTCATCTTCCGACGTCACCTCCACCCGCGCCTCGCCGAGCACATCCATCCACGCCGTCTCGTCCACCTTTATCTCCTATGTCCTTCGATGCACTTACATCCCCCCCGCTAACCGAGTCCGCGGATCCATTCGATCGCGCAGCGCGTCCCCCACAAAATTGAACCCGAGCACCATCAGCATCACCGCTGCGGCCGGAAACACCGCCAGGTGCGGAGCGTCGAACAGATGCGACCGAGCATCGTTCAGCATTGCCCCCCAGCTTGGCGTCGGTGCCGGCACCCCCAGCCCCAGAAAGCTCAGGGTCGCCTCCGCCAGCACCGCCCCGGCCATCCCGATTGCCGCCTGCACGATCACTGGCTGGGCAATGTTCGGCAAGATATGCCGGCACAGGATGCGCAGGTCCGACGCTCCAAGCGCTCGCGCCGCTTCCACAAACTCGCGCTCCCGCACCGCCATCACCTGCGCCCGCACCAGGCGCGCATAGTTGACCCACCCGGAAATCGCCAACGCAAGAATCACGTTGCCCAGCCCCGGCCCAACAAACGCCACAAACGCAATCGCCAGCAGGATCCCCGGCAGCGCCAGAAAGGCGTTCGTCAGGTATACATTCAGCACCGTGTCCATCCATCCACCGTAAAAGCCCGCCAGCGCCCCAGCCACCAACCCCACCGCCAGCGATAGCCCCACCACGCTCACCGCCACCGTCAGCGACACCCGCGCGCCGTACACGATGCGCGACAGGATGTCCCGACCCAGTTCATCCGTCCCAAACCAGTGCCCCGGCCCTGGCCCCAGCAACCGATGCCCCAGCGCGATCTGCGCCGGGTCGGCAGGAGCCAGCCACGGCGCCAGCACTGCCATTACCACGAACCCGAACAGCAGTAACAGCCCCATCACTGCCAAGGGCTGATCGCCCCACCACCGCCTCACCGCACCCGATCCGCGCATCCGCTTCATGGTACTGCCCACCCGCCCCGCCGTGCCATGATGGGACACGCGACGCGATCTCTCCCCAGGACACAGAGAAGGCGCACCCTGAAGATCCTCATCCACGGCCTCAACTTCTCGCCCGAACTCACCGGCATTGGCAAGTACACCGGCGAGATGGCCGTCTGGCTCGCCGGCCGGGGCCACGACGTCCATGTTGTTACCACACCGCCTTACTATCCGGCCTGGCGCATCGACCCGCCTTTCCGCAACCGCCGCACCACCGAGCACCCGCTACCCAACCTCACCGTCCACCGGTGTCCCTTTTACGTCCCCGCCCGCCCCTCCGGCCTCAAACGCGTGCTACACCTCGGCTCCTTCGCCCTGTCCAGCCTCCTTCCCAGCCTGCGCGAAGCAAACTGGCAGCCCGAGGTTGTCTTCGCCGTCGAGCCCACGTTTTTCGCCGCACCCGTTGCCCTTCTGCTCGCCAAGCTCGCCGACGCCCCCGCCTGGCTCCACGTCCAAGACTTCGAGATCGACGCCGCCTTTGACCTTGGCCTGCTTCCCCCTGGCGGCCCCATCAACGATCTCGCCCTCTCGCTTGAGCGCGGGATCATCCGCCTGTTCGACCGCGTCTCCTCTATTTCGCCGCGCATGGTCGAGCGTGCCGCCGCCAAGGGTGTTCCTGCTAGCCGCACCCTTCTGTTTCCGAACTGGGTCGACCTCACGGCGATTCAATCCGCCCCGCCCGATGCCCAGAATGCATTTCGCCAGCAGCTCGGCCTGCGTGGAAAGATCATCCTTCTCTACTCCGGCAATATGGGCAACAAGCAGGGCCTCGAAGCCCTGCCCGCCCTTGCCCGGGCGCTTGCTGCCGAGTCCCACGTTCACTTCGTCTTTTGCGGCGATGGCGCCTTCCGCCCTACGCTCGAGCCGCTTGTCGCCGACCTCGGAAATGTCACGCTGCTTCCACTGCAACCACCGGAGCGGTTCAACGACCTGCTCAACGCCGCTGACATCCATCTTCTGCCTCAAAAACCCGATGTCGCTGACCTAGTCATGCCGTCCAAGCTCACCGGCATGCTCGCCAGTGGTCGCCCCATCCTTGCCGTCGCCGCTGCCGGAACCCAAGTCGCGCAGGTCGTCAGCGGGTGCACACTCGCGGGTAAGTCCATTCACCCGGCCTGCGGCCTGGTCATCGCCCGCGCGGATCCGGATGTCCTGGCCAGCGCCGCCCAGGTGTTGGTTCAGAACGAGGCACTTCGCGTCCGGCTCGGCACCGGCGCACGTCTTTATGCCGAGCAACATCTCGGGCAGGATCAAGTACTTAGGAAATTTGAGCAGAGTCTTTCCTACCTGGTGTGGCAATCCCGTTCCGAATTTTGAGCAACCGGAACGGCTGTCCCCTCACGTAAACTGGTTTTACAACATATCGGCGCACCTGCTGAAAAGGTCATCAGTCAAAATCAACCATCTGGAGTGTTCGCTTGAAGAAAGCTTTGATCACTGGCGTCACGGGTCAGGACGGCGCCTATCTCGCCCAGTTTCTGCTCGGCAAGGGTTACGAGGTTCACGGCATCAAGCGACGGACGTCGCTGTTCAACACGGCGCGTATCGACCACATCTACGAAGACCCCCACAATCCCGACCCGCACTTCATCCTGCACTACGGCGACATGACCGACAGCTCGTCGCTTATCCACATTGTCCAGAAAGTCCAGCCCGACGAGATCTACAACCTCGCCGCGCAGTCGCACGTCCAGGTCTCTTTTGAAGAGCCCGAGTACACCGCCAACTCCGATGCCCTCGGCGTTCTCCGCCTGCTCGAAGCCATTCGCATCCTCGGCCTCGAGCGAAAAACCAAGTTCTACCAGGCCTCCACCTCGGAGCTCTACGGTCTTGTCCAGGAGATCCCGCAAAAGGAAACCACGCCCTTTTACCCGCGCTCGCCCTACGCTGTCGCCAAAATGTACGGTTTCTGGATTGTCGTGAACTACCGCGAAGCCTACGGCATGTACGCCTGCAACGGCATCCTCTTCAACCACGAATCGCCCCTCCGCGGGGAAACCTTCGTCACCCGTAAGATCACCCGCGGCCTGGCCCGCATCAAGGTTGGCCTGCAGAAGCAGCTTTTCATGGGCAACCTCGACGCCAAGCGCGACTGGGGACATGCCCGCGATTACGTCGAAATGCAGTGGCTCATGCTGCAGCAGGAGAAGCCGCAGGATTTCGTCATCGCCACCGGCGAGCAGTACTCCGTCCGCGAGTTCATCCGCCGCTGCGCGGAGCTTCTTGAGCTCAATCTCACCTGGCAGGGAACCGGCATCGACGAAAAGGCGCTCGACAAGGACGGCAACATTATCGTCGCCGTTGATCCGCGCTACTTCCGCCCCACCGAGGTGGAAACCCTTCTCGGCGACCCGTCCAAAGCCAAGCGCGAACTTGGCTGGACCCCGCAGACCAGCTTCGAGCAACTCGTGCAGGAGATGGTGGACGCCGACCTGAAATCTGCACAGCGTGACGCCTTAGTCCGCCAGCATGGCTTCGAAGCGTACAACGTCCGAGAGTCCTAGCGCCGCGGGGCCGGCTCTGCACCGCCCGCCCTGTCCCAAAATCGATCCCAGAACACCCCGGAGCGCCCTCATGTCTCAGCCCTATATGCCGCTCGAGGCCCGTATCTTTATCGCTGGCCACCGCGGCCTTGTCGGCTCCGCCATCCAACGCGAGCTCACCCGGCTCGGCTACACAGACATCCTTACCCGCACGCGCGCAGAGCTCGACCTCCAGGACGCCGCGGCAGTCAGCCACTTCTTCGCCGCTGAAACGCCGCAATTTGTCGTTCTCGCGGCCGCAAAGGTCGGCGGCATCCTCGCCAACAACACCTACCCCGCCGACTTTATCCGCGACAACCTCGCCATCCAGAACAACATCATCGACGCCAGCTACCGCAGCGGCGTCGATCGCCTCCTGTTCCTCGGCTCCTCTTGCATCTACCCCAAGCTCGCACCGCAGCCCATGCCCGAAAGCTGCCTCCTTACCGGCCCGCTCGAGCCCACAAACCGTTCCTACGCCCTCGCCAAGATCGCCGGCATCGAGATGTGCTGGAGCTACAACCGCCAGTACGGCACCAAGTACCTGGCCGCCATGCCTACCAACCTGTACGGGCCCAACGACAACTTCGACCTCGCCAATTCACACGTCCTTCCCGCCCTGATTCGCAAGACCGCCCAGGCCATGAAGGATGGCGCCAGCGAAGTCACCGTTTGGGGCACCGGCACACCCCGCCGCGAACTCCTCTACTCCGACGACCTCGCCCGAGCCTGCGTCTTTCTTCTCAATCTCGACCCCACCACCTACAACACCCTCCTCTCCGAAACCGAGCCGCCCCTGATCAACATCGGCACCGGCGAAGATGTCACCATCCGCGAGCTCGCCGAGACGGTCGCCCGCGTTCTCGGCTTTCCGGGATCGCTCACCTTCGACACCACCAAGCCTGACGGCACCCCACGCAAACTCATGGACGTCAGCCGACTCCACGCGCTCGGCTGGCATCACACCACCAGCCTCGAACAAGGGATCGCAACAACCTGGGACAACGTCCGCGCCCAGCTTTTGTCGTAATTTTCTTGTTCCCAGGTGTTCCTTGCAGCACCTGCTTTCTTTTCTCCCAACGTATTCCTGCCCTGGTTGCCTGTCGCCTGCCCTCGCAGTCGCAGACGGTACTGCCTTGCGAAGGAACCAGTCTGCTTGCACGTGTCGTTCCATCCTCTCCAGACAAACGTCCCACCACCGCCGTTCGAAAGTGGGATTAACCCGGGCGGTTCCTCGCCCCTACTATCGGGACATATCGCAGGCGTCCCCAAGCGCCGCGAACCTCATTCGAGGTCAACTCCGATGTCCCTGCTGTCCTGGAAGCGAAAGCTTCTTTTTCTCCTTCTTCCGGTTTCCCTTCTGGGTCTGTGTCCCGCCCTCTTCGCCGGCGCCATGCCGCCCGTCGCGCCACCCAATGTTGCAGAGCAGCTGCTCGTCGAACAAGCCAACCAGGACCGCGTCGCCCACGGCCTCCAACCCGTCGAGCGCGACCCGCTCCTCTCGCAGGCCGCCGCCTTCCACGCCATCCAAATGGCTCGCCACGGCGATATCTCCCACGGCTTCCCCGGCGAGCCAGAGCTCTCCGAGCGCGGCGCCAGCGCCGGCGTCCGCTTCTCCCTGATCACCGAAAACGTCGCCGAAGCCGAAAGCGCCAACATTATCCACGGCCTCTGGATGCGCTCGCCCGGCCATCGCCGCAACCTGCTCGATCCCGAGGTCAACGTCGTCGGCGTTGCCGTCGTCGTTGCCAACCGCCAGGTCTTCGCCGTTGAAGACTTCGCCAGCACCGTCCAGCCGCTCTCCTTCGACGATCAGGAGAGCACCGTCGCGGACCTTCTTCGCAGCTCCGGTGTCACCGTCACTACTATCTCCCCCGCCAGTATTCAGGAAGCCCGCCAAACCTGCTCCATGGACTCCGGCTTCGCCGGCCACCGCCAGCCCTGGTTCATCATGCGCTACACCGCGTCCGACCTGTCCACCCTTCCCAATACGCTCAAAGCCCACCTCAGCACCGGAAAGTACCGTTTCGCCACAATCGGCGCATGCCCCACCACCGGCGAGGTCGGCCCGTTCGCCGCCTACAACATCGCCGTCCTTCTTTACCCGTAAAGCCCGCACCCACAGATCTCCACGCTGCTTGCATTGGTTCAGCATTGATGCTGAGCACGCATTGCAAAAGATTGATCCCAAGACGAAACGATCTCGCAGGCGTAAACTCATCGCAGAGAGACCCCGACCGCCATGCAATTCCGCGCAACCTGTGCCGTCGTGCTTGCCGCGTTTGTGTTGCTGCTGTCCTGCGCGACTGCCATGTGCGACGTCCGCTGCGGCCTGACCGCTCTCTCCGGCGGCTGCCACCCCGCGAACCCCGCCGGTGCGATGGACACCGGCATGGCTATGGCGAATCACGCGGAAGCTGCCCGGTTCGCCAGCCGACACACCTCGCCGGACGTCGCATCTATCATGACGCACGCCGCAACGCCCTGCCTGCATCAGTCAGTTCCGGCCCTGCTTAACGATCAGGACGAGCAGAGCCACAGACTTCCCGTCGGCCTTTCCGAGGCTCCTTCCGCACTGGCAGCTATGACCCTGCCACCGCCGGCAATCTTGCCCGCACACGCCATCCCGCTCGCCCGCAGCGCTCCTCCCCCGTTCGCCTCCTCCGCAGTCCTCCGCGTCTAGCTCCTCTCGCCCGTTGCCGTTGCACCCTCGCCGGTATTCCCGCGCGCCTGTGTCTCTCTTCCTCTTTCATTCCCGGAGCCCCCATGCCCTCCCGCCGATCCTTTCTCGGACGCACCGCCGCCCTGTCCGCTACGCTTTTCGCCGCCAAGAACGCCGATGCCATTCCCACCTCTCCCTCATCCCAGGTCGCTGCCCGCGGCGGCTACCTCGGCACCTCCTCCGGCTCCCTCTCCAAAGTCGACACCCACACCGCCCCCGTCCAGACCACCCCCACCATCACCACCGACATCGGCGACCTCCCCTTCGAGCTCGACGGCGACATCAAGGTTTTCCGCCTCACCGCCCACGTTTTCCAGCAGCAGATCGCCCCCGATAAGACGATCGACGTGTGGGGCTTCAACGGCTCCGCCCCCGGTCCCACCATCCAGGTCACCCAGGGCGACAAGATCCGCGTCATCTTCCGCAACGAACTCCCCGAACCCTCCTCCATCCACTGGCACGGCTTTGAAGACCGCATCGGCTACGACGGCATGCCCGGCATCTCGCAGGAGCCCGTCCTGCCCGGCCAATCCTTCACCTACAACTTCACCATCCACCAGGAAGGCACCTTCTTCTACCACTCCCACATGGCCATGCAGGAGCTCGCCGGCATGCTTGGCGCCGTCATCATGCACCCCCGCGTGCCCTACCGCCCGCACTGTGACAAAGACTTCGTCATCCACCTGCAGGAGTACGCCGTCCTCGCCAACCAGACCACCCCCAACACCATGATGATGGAGTTCAACTGGCTCCTCCTCAACGGCAAGGCCGGCCCCGCCACCACCCCCCTCATCGTCCGCCAGGGCGAGCGCGTCCGCATCCGCTTCATCAATCTCGGCATGGACCACCACCCCATGCACGTCCACGGCCACACCTTCTACACGACCGGAACCGAGGGCGGCCGCATCCCCGAAACCGCCTGGTGGCCCGGCAACACCGTCCTCGTCGGCGTCGCCCAGGCCCGCGACATCGAATTCGTCGCCGACAATCCCGGCGACTGGATGCTGCACTGCCACCTGCCCCACCACATGATGAACCAGATGGCGTCGCAGGTCGGCCCCATGACGCGGTCCATGCCCGCGATGTCTGGAATGTCCGGCGTGGACAAGTCACGCTCCATGAACATGCCCGGCATGGCCATGAGCGCCCCGCAACAGCAGCAGGGAAGCAGCAGGGCCAGCATGGACACCTCCTCCAAGGAGGGAGCCATCCCCCCCGCCACCCTCGCCGCCGGCACCGAAGCCATTGCCGGCCCCCTTGCTCCCACCCACCTCGACCCCGGCATGAGGGGCATGACAGCCGAGCAATCCAACGCCCAGCCCCGCATGAGCGCCGACCAGAAACGCAACCTCGACAGCTTCGACATGAGCGACTCGTCCATGCGGCAGCAGTCCGCCGAGACCGCATCCAACGCCAACAACGTCCCCAACTACCCGCAGGACGCCTACATGGAAGGCCCGATGATGAACATGGAACGCCTCGTCGATCGCCCGGAAAACCTCGGCCTGCGACCGGACTGGTCCCGCTTTATGCAGGGCATGATGACCTTCGTCCGCGTCCTCCCCCCCGACCAGTACGATCACGTCCTCACTGCCATGCAGGCAGCCAGACGCCCCGCCGACCCCTACGCCTCCCTCTACCGCCCACCCGCCACCACCGCTCGCACCTGACCTCCGCAAGCAGCACACCCACGTCTCAGTGCAGCCGCCAATGCTGTTCCTGTCGCCGTTGCTGTCGCCGTCGCTGTCGCGGTTGTTTGTTCTACCGTCGGCCTCCTGAGCGAAGCGAAGGACCCCTGTAGTTGCCGTTGCCCTTGCTTTCCTTGTTGTCGTCGCGCAGGGAACCTGCTTCACCAACCCGGAGCCCCATGACCCCAAAGCACCTCGCCCTCACCCTCCTCCTCACCACCGCCGCAGCCGCCCAGCAATCCATGCCCGACATGCCCGGCATGCCCATGCCCCAGCAGTCAGCCCCGAAGCCCAAGGTATCCCCGAACCCGCCCGACCCCAAACCCACCGACCTCAGCACCGCCAACCCCCGCGCTAAAGCCGCCGCCCGCAGCCAGCAGGACTCCGTCCACCAGCAAGCCGCCCAGCCCCAAACCAAACCGGACGACCACGCCGACGGGCAGTCCATCACCATCCCAACCCAGCTCCTCCAGGAGCCCGAAGCCCTCGACCTCCGCACCGGCGCCAACCTCCCCGCTCCCGAGCTCCTCGCCGACATCACACCCCGCGAGCCGCTCTCCGTCGAGTCCTTCCTCATCCTCGCCGACCGCTCCAACCCCACCCTCGTCCAAGCCCAGCGGAACATCGACCGCTCCGTCGCGCAGGCCCGCCAGGCCGGCCTCCCTCCCGATCCCACCCTCGGTTACTCCGCAGAGCACATCCGCGGCGGCAGCTACAACGGCGGCGAGCAAGGCGCCTTCTTCTCGCAAACCTTCGTCCTCGGCCGCAAACTCGCCCTCCGCCGGGACATCTTCCGCGCCGAAGGCCGCTCCAACCAGATCGCCCTCGAAATCCAGCAGGCCCGCATCCGCAACGACGTCGCCTCCGCCTTCATCGATACGCTGGCCACCCAGACCTCTGTCGCCCTCCACGACCGACTCCTCCAGGTCGCCCTCGACACCGCCGCCAACACCCACGAGCTCGCTCGCATCGGCCAAGCCGACGCCTCCGACATCCTCACCTCTGAGATCGCCGCCGAGCAGGCAAAGATCGACTTCACCGACAGCCAGCGCATGTTTCTCGCCCACTTCGCCCGCCTCGCCACCCTCTCCGGCCAGTCCAGCATGCCGCCTCACCCGCTCACCGGCCCCCTCACCACACCTCCCGATCTTGACCCCGAAACCCTCGTCACCCGCGATGCCGCCGAAACTCCGGAGCGCAAACGCGCCGAAGCCAATGTCTCCGTCGCCGAAGCCCGCCTCCGCTCCGCCAAACGCGAGCCTGTTCCCAATCTCACCGTCAAAGCCGGCGAATGGTACTCCGGCGAAACGCTCGGAGCCACCAACAAGGAGGCCGGCTGGATGAGCTTCGCTGAAGCCGGCATCAACCTCCCGCTCTGGAACCGCAACCAGGGCAACGTTGCCGCCGCGGAGGCCGAGCTCGACCGCGCTCGCCACGACGTCGTCCGCACGGAGCTCCTCACACGCAACCGTGCCGAACCTCTGGCCCAGCAGTACCTTGCCGCGCGCTTCACGGCGGAGCGATACCGCACGGAAATGCTTCCCCGGGCCCGCCGCGCCTTTCAACTCCAGGCAATGAAGTATCAGCAGATGGCCCAGCCCTACCCCGCCGTCCTCACCGCCCAGCACCTGCTCTACACCCTGCAGGTCAGCTACGTTCAGGCGCTGCAGCAGCAATGGCACGCCGCCATCGCGCTCGGAAATTTCACCCTGACCGACGCCCTCGACCAACCCATGTCAACCGGCGACGACACCACCACCCGCAACCTGCCCACCTGCACCACCGAATAGACGCCGCTAAACGCCCCGGTTCTTGCACCCCGCCCGGAACACCTGCGGCTTGCGCCACTCTTCCTCGGTCGCAAACACGATGCAGCTCTCCCCCGTGTCGGTGTTCAGCCGCCAGGTCAGGTTCCCCTGCCGATACAGCTGATAGTGACCACTTCCGCCAAAGGTCATCCCATTCGGCGGATTTGGCTGGATCGTGTCCGTTGCCGGTGCCGTGACGCCAGCTGAAGGACTTGCCGCTCCGCTCGAAGGAATCTCCGCGCCCTCCACTGTTGTCGGCGTCGTGCTGATCGGACCTTCGAGTAACCTTGCCTTGGCTCCAGAGGTCGTGGTCGTGGCGGAGGCCGAAGCCCGCCCAGCGTCGTAGCTGGAGTAGCCGATATACAAAAACACGGCCGCCACCAGCACCAGCACCCCGATAAATGCGCGTTTCAGCACCATAGTCGAGCTACCCCCAACTATAGCCCGGATGCGCCACACTCCGGCACAGGAAACCGCAACCACGCCTACACAAAAAGTAGCATCCGTCACCTCCGCGAATCGATCTGATGGCTATCCGCGAAGGCAACCCGCACGCTGGCCAGCCCACCCAGAGGAGTATCATCCACCTGTGCCGAAGTACTCCGTAGTCGTTCCTTTCCACAATGAAGAAGCCAACGTAACGGCCCTGTACGACCGCCTGAAATCGGTGATGGAGCAGGTCGGCGACTCCTTCGAGCTTGTCTTCGTTGATGACGGTTCCCGCGACCGCACGTATCGGCTCCTTGAGGAGATCGCTGCCGTCGATTCCCGCGTTCTTGTCATCAAGCTCCGCCGCAACTTCGGCCAGACCTCCGCCCTCGCCGCCGGCTTCGACCACGCCCAGGGCGAATTCATCCTCGCCATGGACGGCGACCTCCAGCACGACCCCGACGAGATTCCCGCCTTCCTCGCCAAGCTCGAGGAAGGCTACGACGTCGTCTCCGGATGGCGCTCCGAGCGCGGCGACAACCTTCTCTTCCGCCGCATCCCGTCACGCGCCGCGAACAAGCTGATGGCCGCCCTTTCCGGGGTCGACATCCACGACTTCGGCACCACCTTCAAGGCCTATCGCCGGGAAGTCATTCAGAACATCCCTCTGTATGGCGAGATGCACCGCTTTATTCCCGCCCTCGCCTCCTGGTACGGCGCCTCCATCTGCGAGATCCCCATCTCCAACCCCAAGCGCATCGCTGGCAAAAGCCATTACGGCATCTCCCGCACCATCCGGGTCTTCTTCGATCTCGTTACCATCCGCTTTCTGCTCAAATACATGACGCGCCCGCTCCACTTTTTCGGCATCATCGGCGCCTCATGCATGATCGCCGGCGGAGCGCTCGCCCTCTGGCTCATGATCCTCAAGCTCGTCACGCACGGACACACCCTTACCGAGCACGCCCCCATTTTCCTCATTGCCGCGGTGCTTATCCTGGCCGGCATCCAGATGCTCGGTATCGGCCTCCTCGGCGAGCTCCAGGTGCGCCACTACCACACCGCGAATCAACGCGCCCCTTACGCCGTCGATCGCCTCCTCCGCCTCCGCTCCAGCGAAGAAAGCCTCCTGCAGTAAATTGCGGCACGACAGGGCGAGCAATTCAGGAGATGTGCGGCTACTGTCGCGTGACTTCAGCGGTGTAGGTCAGACTTTCGCTTGCCGCGCACGGGGGCGCAATAAAGACGACGGCAATGCTCAACTGATCCTTTGCCACGTTAACAACGCCGAAAGCCGAACTAAGCGAAGCCCCCGCAAATGGACTCGTCACCGGAGTAAGCAGAATGGCCAGACCGCTCACTGTGCCGGTCAGAGCTACGTTGGCAGTGCAGCTACGCATCGTGTATGTCAGCGTGCCTGCCACAGGAAAATCTCCGTCTGCGGCGGGTGTCGAGCTCTGCGTGAGCGTGAGCGAAGTCGTGCCAACAGCAGCGCTCGACGCCTCGGAACCCGCAACCAGGTTGCCCTGGTACGTTCCCGAGACCGAGGGAATTTCCAAACCGAGCGCCGTTGTAGCCGGGATGCCGCAAGCTTCCCCTGAGACCGAGATCGACCCCGTCCAGAAACCGACAGGATCCCCGGTCGGGTCCAGGTCGGCCGTGACGACTGCCCCGGATACGAGCGGCGCTGAGCGCAAAGACAGGTGCGAAGCGCTGTTCACAGTCCCCGTCACGGCAATCACCTCATTTTCGCCACATGCAAGAAGCCGAATCTCATCGGTGTACTGCACCGTTCCAGTTACCTGAGTGCCCGTGCTTTGCAGCGCCCCATCCAGAACGACCGTCACAGGGGTGTCTGCGGGGGTCGTACCCGTTGCCTGGGGAGCATTTTGCAAATGCCAATTGCCCGTAACATTGGGGATCGCTTCGGTTGTTCCCGAGCTGTGCGACGCACCCGATCCACACCCCATCATCCACCAAGCAAAAACAAGTGCTAGAACCGCAAAGCGTCCGTGCATAGTCATCCGTACCCGCGACGATCTTACGCGCAGACGGTTCGCAGGTGACGGAAAGCTCGGCGCTACACCCCAATCACCTGCCGCCCAAACCGCTCCATCTCCTCCATCTGCGGACTCGACTGCAACAACAACACATCCACCCCGACTGCCGCGAACGCCGCCACCCGGTCCTTCACCATCTCCGGCGTCCCCACAAACCCACTCCGCAGCCCTCGGTTCGACACTGAGTAATCCTCCATCGACAACTGCGTCTCGAGCTTCGACCCCTGCACAAACTGCTGAAAGTTCGCATACCCCCGCGCACTCTGCTGCACATCTGTGATCCGCGCGACCTCCCGCAGCGCGTCGACCTCCGTATCCCGCACCACCGCGTACCCCGCAACCCCGAACGTCATCGGCTCCAGGCCCGCCCGCGACCGGCGCTCCCGCATGTCCGCAATCTTCGCACCCACCACCTCCGGCGAGTCGCCATGCATAAGGTACGCATCGCACTTCGTCGCAATCAGGTCCTTCGCCCGCTCGCTCTCGCCCCCCGCATACAGCGTCGGCCGCGGCTGCCGCACCGGCCTCGGCGATAGCACATTCTCGCGCACGTCGTAGTACGCGCCCTTGTAGCTGAACCCCTGCGTCCGCCAGCATCCGTTCACCACATCCAGCCACTCACTCGTCCGCGCATACCGGTCGTCATGCTCGTCAAAGTGCACACCGTACTTTGTCGCCTCGTCCTTCCACCAGCTCGACACCACATTCAGCGTCAGCCGCCCATGCGACATCTGGTCAATGTTGGCCGCCTGCTTCGCCAGCAGCGCCGGGTTGTGAAACGTCGGCCGAACCGCCACCATCAGCTCGATCCGCTCCGTCACCGCCGCCAGCCCCGCCGCCGTCGACCATGCATCGAGCGACGGCGCCTCCACCCCCTTGATGTCGTTCAGATTCAACTCCGCGATCAGCGCCAGGTCATACCCCCACCCCTCGCTCTGCACCGCCAGCTCGCGTGTGTACTCCCACGTCGCCTGCATCCCCTCGTTCTCGACGTTCCGCAGCCATCCCCCAAACACCGGCATCCAGTACCCATACCGCATCAGCGAACCCCCATCAGCGTCGCCGCTTCATCCTGATCCGCCGACCTCATCCCACCACTCGCCTCCGCCTGCTCCCGCTCCAGCCAGTCTGCCAGCTTGGCAAACGGATCGAACCCCACCACCTTCTCCCCATCCGCCACAAAGTTCGAAAGCGCATTGATGTCGTAGTACACCCTCCGCCCATCCCGGTCGTCCACCATGTACTCCACGCCACCCAGCTCAATCCCCGCCGCCGCCATCAGCCGCTCCACCTCCCGAATCACCTCCGGCTCCGGCTCGAATCCCTCAACCGACAGCCCTGTCTTCGGCGCGTCGACAGGGCAGGCCGCGCGCGTCAGCTCCGCCCCCGTTGGCATCTTGCAGATATCCGCCGGGCACAGGTCAAACGTCTCCCCCGTAATGTGGATCTTGATCGCGTACAGAAACTTCCCGTCCAGCACCTCCGCCCGGATAATGTGCGACCCCCGCGCCGGCACAAACTCCTGCACCAGACCCACCGTATCCATCCCCAGCACAATCCCGTCCGCCTCCTTCACGGAGTTCTCAAGCGCCTCCACCGAATCGAACCGCTTCACCCCGCTCCCACTCCCGCCGATATTCGGCTTCACCACCACTGGCCACCGCAACCCCTCCGTCGCCGCCACCGCCTGCTCCGCCCGATGGATCACCCGCGCCTTCGGGTACGGCAGCCCCATCCGCTCCAGCATCACCAGCTGCCCCGCCTTCGACAACTCACTCGCAAATGCCTTCGTCCCATTGATCACCCGAACCCCACGCGCCTCCAGGTGCTCCAAGAACCCCATCGTGTAAAAGATCGCGTCCCCATGACCACGATTCCACGCTGACGGACTCATTTTGTTCAGCACGAGGGCATACCGCTCCTCGGACCGATCCTCCGGCCCGTAGAAGTGATCCATCGCGTTGATTTTCACATAGTTCGTCCCGCGCCGATCCAGCTCCGCAAACAACGGCCGAAACCAGTTCGGCTGCTCGTAATAGATCGCAATCGGAAGTGTGTTCGGCATGGGGGTTGGCATCCCTCAAGTCTAAACGCCTCCGCATTGCTGCGTGCACCACGGCGAACCGCTGACCCACAAGCACTCATGGGAACCAACGCCGAATAGCGGTTTCCACTAATCGGAACAGCTCAGCACTTCTTTCTGCCGATGTCATCTACAATCCTCACCGACCACGTTTCCGGGCAAGTCCAATGAGCAGGCCTGCACTTACCCCGAGCGATTGTTGGTGGCCTGCTGCGAAGCTGTAGTCGTATGCCGGTTCCAAATACCAGCCGAAGTGATGCCTGCCCGTCGGCCAGAACATGAAGTCTCCGGCTACCTCGCCGGCTATCGTGTTCGACGCCTTTCCGTTTTGTCTGAAGTAGACCCACTCCGGCCCAACGCCCAGCATAAATTCCGCTGTACGAGATAGCGTCCAAGGCTTTTTGAACAGCAGATCGGTATCCCACTCCGTCGAGTTCCGGGTGTAGAAGGGCGAGACACCAGCCTCCAATTCCAACACATTCTCAATCGGCGTCGTTTCGGCCGCCAGATTCGGGGCGAACGTGGCCACGCCTCCCATCGTGTTCCAGCTTGTTGCTGCCCCAAGCTCAAGGATCACCTTTGGATCGTCATCGATGTCCAGGTGAGGAGACGAGGGAAGAGTTGGTAGCTTCTGCCCAAAAACAGTCAGGAAAGAACAGAGGAGGCTCGACGCCGTGAGCGGCATCCGTAGACGTAAACGCATAACTCATCTCCAAGGGTGGCTTGTGTGGGTTTCCCGTGCGGGCACGGTAAGACAAGTCAGCTAGAAATGGGCGATGCGTGGCGGTCGAAAGAGGGAGAGCTGCCGAGACAGAACAGGTGGGAGGTGTGCAGGGCTGGCGTATCCAGAGATGTTCGGCAATACGGCCAGCGCAAATATCTGCACCGGCACTCCCAGCAACGCGCAGCAGGAGCAGATGCCATTGCACGTGTCCGGGGTCACCGGCGTCTGTTGTTGAACAAAGACCGATACGGAATGCGCTGCGTGTGGGGGTTCATCGCAGAGCTCACAGTGCGGCGAATGGATCGAGAGCACCGCCAACATGGCGCACAGCATCCATGCCACCACTCCGATCCGAGTTGTTTCGCGCGGTCTCACCCACCGTTACGATACACGCCCTTAGACTCTTGCTGCGTGCTGGTAGTTCCCTTGCAGCAGGCAGGCCGGGTTGGCCCTCGAAGTCGCGTTCCTGGCAGTGTTGCCCTGCGGAGCGTTAGCCCCGCATCCACCAGTTTCCCCCACCCGCATCCAAGCCACCATGCGCGCGACCCAGATCCTCCAAACCGGCGGCCCCGACCAGCTCACCCTCCAGAACCTGCCTGATCCCATCCCCGGCCCAGGCGAGGCGCTCCTCCGTATCCACGCGTCCGGTGTCAACTTCATCGATACGTATCTGCGCGAAGGCCGCTATCCCGCCAAACTTCCCTACACCCTCGGCCAGGAAGCCGCCGGCACCATCGTCTCTCTCGGCCCACCCATCGAAGGCACCCCCGACCTCGGCCTCAAACCCGGTGCCCGCGTCTGCTGGTGCGGCATCCCCGGCACCTACGCCGAGCTCAGCACCGCCCCCATCGACCGCCTCGTCCCCATCCCCGACGCAGTCTCCTTCGAGCAGGCCGCTGCCGTCATTCTTCAGGGCATGACCGCCCACTACCTCGCCTACTCCACCTATCCCATCCAGCCCGGCGACACCGTCCTCATCCACGCCGGAGCCGGCGGCACCGGCCTCCTCCTCACACAATTTGCCAAATCACTCGGCGCTCGCGTCTTCACCACCGTCTCCACCGAAGCGAAGGCCCAGCTCTCCCGCGAAGCCGGCGCCGATCATCCCATCCTCTACACCCAGGTCGACTTCGCCCACGAGGTCAAACACCTCACCGGCGGCCAAGGCCTCCCCGTCGTCTACGACTCCGTCGGCAAGTCCACCTTCGAGCAGTCTCTCCTTTGTCTCAAGCCGCGCGGCCTTTTGGCTCTCTTCGGCGCAGCCTCCGGCGCCGTCCCGCCTTTCGATCTCATCCGCCTCTCGCAGATCGGTTCCCTCTACATCACCCGCCCCACCCTCAAGGACTACATCGCGACACGGACCGACCTCCTCGCCCGCGCCTCCGACGTTCTCAATGCTGTAGCCGCCGGCACCCTCAAACTGCGCCTGGAACATACCTATCCCCTCGACCGCGCCGCCGACGCCCACCGCGACATCGAGTCCCGCAAGACGACCGGCAAACTCCTTCTGCTACCCTGAAGCCTCGCCCCGATCCGCAGCCGGTCCTTATCGCCCAGCCGCTCCACCCAACCCAAGTACCGCCCGGAATGTTCGGGAAGCGCGGTGAAAGCCCGCCACTGCCCCGCAACTGTGATTCGCGCAGGGTGCCTCTGCCTCGCAGCCGCACCCTGAAGATGCCGCAGGTGCCGCTCCCACTGGCCTCATCAGGCCGGGAAGGAAGCGGCCCGCACAACGCGGCGTCTGCATCGCGACAAGTCAGGAGACCGGTTCCGCCGCGCACCCAGCCACGTTCCCGAGGGGGGAACGGAGGAGCTCGACCATGCCAGTATTCCGCCCCAGCCGCCGCCCCGTTGCGGCCCGCACACGCTCGCGTCATCTCGCCACCGTCCTCACCCTCACCTTTCCCGCACTCGCCCACGCCGTCGTCGTCCGCGGCACCGTCACCGATCCCCTCGGCGCAACGGTCCCCGGAGCCCACGTCCAGCTCCTCCAGGGCCGCGGCAACAACGGCGCCCTTGCCATCTCTGGCGCTGACGGCACCTTCGAGATCCGCTCCGGGGACGCCGGACGTTTCCGCCTCCTCACCACCAGCCGCGGCTTCGCCCTCAATATCGGCATCGACTTCTACGGCGGCAAAACCGACATCATCGCCCAGAACGTCGTCCTCGCCCTCGCTGAAATCCGCCAGGACGTCACTGTCACCGCCACCGGCATCCCCACTCCGCTTCCCCAACTCACCGCCCCCGTCTCCCTCATCTCCCGCGACGACCTGCTCACCCGCATCGGGGTCGTCGAAGACCTCCGCCAATCTCCCGGCAACTTCGTTGTCCAAACCGGCCAGACCGGCTCCGTCACCTCGCTCTTTGTGCGCGGCGGCAACTCCGACGCCAACAAGGTCCTGATCGACGGCATCCCCGCCGAAGACGTCGGCGGCTCCTTCGACTTCGGTACCGTTTCCTCCACCGGTTTCGCCTCCTCGCCCCACAGCCCCAGCCCTGGCTCGGCCGCCGAGCTCTACCGCGGCCCCAACTCCGCCCTTTACGGCACCGACGCCCTGTCCTCCGTCGTTGCCCTGTCCACCCCCCGCGGCGCCACCACCCACCCCGTCTTCAACTACTCCGGCGACGCCGGCAACCTCCACACCTGGCGCGACGAGGCGATCCTCTCGGGTACCCGTAAAAAGCTCGACTACCTCGCCGCCTACTCCCGCTTCGACACCTCCAACGCCCTCCAACTCGACCGCTACCACTCGTCGACCTCAGCCGCAAACCTGGGCTACGCGATCACCGGCTCCACCCTCTTCCGCTTCACCATCCGCAATGCCGATTCCGCCACCGGCCTGCCCAACGCTCACGACTTCTACGGCCTCTCCCAGGACGGCAAGCAGTCCGACCAGGACCTCTACTCCGGCGCTACCCTTGAAAACACTACCCTCGGCGGCCTGCACACTCTTGTCCGTTACGGCATCGCCCGCAAGCGCGAGCAGGCCGCCTACTTCGGTAGCTCCGGCAACTTCCTCACTCTTCCGAACCCGTTCTATCCCGGCCCCGACGAAACCCCCACCTACACCGGATACTTCGGCAACACCGTGACCATTCGCGGAGCCAACGGCTACACCGCAACCGGCCAGGCCCAGCTCTACGGCGGGGCGAACCGCGACCAGGATTCCAACCGCGACGAGCTCTACTTCCAGTCCGACTACACCACAAGCAAAAATCTCGCCGTCCTCTTCGGCTTCCGCTACGAGAACGAGCGCGGCAGCTTCAACCTCCCCGCCTACCTCGAGTTTGAACGCATCCAGCGCACCAATTTCCAGTTCAACCTCCAGATCCAGGGCGGCCTCGGATCCCGCCTCTTCTACTCCTTCGGCGGCGGCCTCGAGAAGAACCACCTCTACGGCATCGCCGGTACACCTCGCCTCGGCCTTGCCTACGTCCCCGTCCGCCCCTCCCGCCGCCTATTCCGCGGCACCCGTCTGCGCATCAACGCCGCCACGGGCGTGCAGGAGCCATCCCTCGCCACCGAGTTCTCCTCTCTCTACCGCACCCTGCTCGCCCTCGGCGACACCGCCGACATTGCCGCCTACCACATCGAACCGCTCGGCCCCCAGCGCTCCCGCACCCTCGACACGGGCATCGATCAGAACATCGTCGGCGAAAGGCTCATCCTCAAAGCTGGCTACTTCCACAATCAGTTCTCCCACCAGCTCGAGTTCATTGGTGCAAACGACCTCGCAACCTATTTTGCCTTCACCCCCGGTTCCGCCTTCGCAAACGCCTTCAACAACGACTACGGCGGCGCAGAACTCAACTCCGAGGCCTTCCGCGCTCAGGGCCTCGAAACCGAGCTTCAGTACCAGCCCCTCTCCCGCCTCTTCGTCCGCGGCGGCTACACCTACCTCGCCTCTCTCGTCGAGCAGTCCTTCTCCTCCGACGCCACCGCCGTCCTCGGCGGCTACCCCATCACCAACCCCAACCTCCCCGGCATCGCCATCGGCAGCTCGTCTCCCCTCGTCGGTGCCCGCCCTTTCCGCCGCCCACCCCACACCGCCTTCTTCTCCGTCCAATACACCGGCCAGAAGTTCACCGCCGCCCTCAAAGGCGCAGCAGCCAGCCGTTCCGACGACTCCACCTTCCTTAGCTATGCCGACACCGCCGAAGGCAACTCCCTCCTTCTCCCCAATCACAACCTCGACTTCGCCTACACCAAACTCGACCTCTTCGGCACCTACGCCGCCACCAACCACATCACCGTCTTCACCGAGCTTGACAACCTGCTTAACGACCAGCACATCGGCCCCATCGGCTACCCCGGCCTTCCCCTCACCGTCCGCGCCGGCCTCAAAATCCGTCTCAGCCGCGAGTAGCTCTGCACGGGGAGTCGAACCGTCGCAACCTTCGCGCGACAGAGACCGTGAGCTACCTCACGGCCTCTGTCGTTCCGGCAAAAACCGGCACGAACCAAAGTCCACCGCCCCTCGTCGCACATCTAAAGTGCAAGAGGCACACCATCATGAACCGCAAGCTCATTACCGCAACCCTCGCCACCCTGCTCGCCGCCGGCGCTCCCCTTGCCGCCCACGCTCAGGAAGAAGGCCCCATCCCCACGCAGGTCCTCGTCAGCGTCGACTCCAAGTCCGCCTTCACCCCGACCCCCGCTGACATCACCGCCGAAGTCAACGGGAAGCCCACACCCGTCACCCAACTCGCCCCCGTCCCCGCGTCCGACGTCCAGGTTGCCGTTCTCATTGACGACGGCCTCCGCTCCTCCTTCGGCATCCAGCTGCAGGACGTCAAACAGTGGATTCTGCAACTCCGCCCGGGCACGCAGGTTCTGGTCGGCTACATGCAGAACGGCCGCGTCGTTGCTCAGCAGGGCTTCACCACCAATTACGCCGCCGCCGCCGCCCAGGTTCGTCTTCCCATGGGCATTGCCGGAGCGAACGGCAGCCCATACTTTTCCCTGTCCGCCTTCGTCAAGCAGTGGCCGGGCGGCGCGGAGCCTTCCAGCCCCAACCAGCCCGCCGCCGCGCGCCCAGCACCCAACCAGAGCCGCGCCCGCTTCGTCCTCATGATCACCAACGGCGTCGACCTCTATAACGGCAGCGTCTCGCCTCTCAACCAGGACAGCCCTTACGTCAGCACCGCCGCCGACGACGCCCAGCGCGCCGGCGTCCCGGTCTACTCCATCTACTTCGGCGATCGCGCCGTTCGCGGTCGTTTTGCCAGCTTCAGCGGTCAAAGCTACCTTGCCCAGGTCGCCGATGCCACCGGCGGACAGGCTTTCTACCAGGGCACCTTCAACCCCGTCAGCCTCGCTCCCTTCCTGAAACAGTTCGACCAGGCCATTGCCTCTACCTACGTCGCTACCTTCAACGCCGTTGCCCACAAGAAAGATACCCTCGTTCGCCTGAAGCTTAGCGCCAACCAGAAGGGCGTCAAGCTCCACGCTCCTTCCACCATCCACCCCGGCGTTCAGGAAACCTCCGCCGCCGCGTCCATGTAAAGCACGCAGGATGCCCGCTCCGAAGTTTCAGCGCTTGCAAACTTCGGAGCGGTGAGACTTACCTCCGGCCTGTCGCGTCTCCCTCTTGACGTCGCACTTCCAGACGCGTTCGCATCCACTCCGGAGTTCCGCGTCTTGGCCATCGCCACCATCCTCCGAGCCATCTTCGGCTATCTCTTCCTGGTAGGCATCGTTCGTATCGCTGGCCGTCGTCCAGGCAAGCAGCTCACCCCCTTCGAGTTTGTCCTCATCTTCTACCTCGGTGGTCTTACCCTCACCGGCATGGTGGGCGACGAGGTTTCCTTCGCCAACGCCGCCTGCCAGATCCTTACCATCGGGTGCACCCACTACGCCCTGGCCGTTGCCCGGCAAAAGTCTCCCCATGTCGCCCGCTTCCTCGACGGAACTCCCCTTACCCTCCTCGAAGGGCAGCAGTGGCGCTCCGACACCATGTCCCGCATGCGCATCCAGGACGATGACGTCATGGCCATGGCGCGGGATCAGGGGCTTCGCACCCTCGACAAGATCGACACCGCCGTTCTTGAACGGAACGGCGAGATCAGCATCATTCCCAAAGAAGACGATTGATCCCAACCGCAACCAACGCCCAACGCTCGCTCGACGGACGGACCCATGCCTCTTACCGAAGAAGTTCCTTTCACGAAGCCCGTCGGAGATTCAGTTCCCAAGGTCGACAACGCGGTCGCCGTCGGCGAAGATCTCGAATTCCAGCGCCGCTGGTGGAAGTTTGAGCGGGTCGTCTGGAGCTTCTTCCTCCTCATCCTTCTCTGCGACATTCTCGGCCTCTTCGGCCGCGGCTGGCTCGCCAAAGCCCACGTCACCACCCCCGACGGCACCCTCGACGTCAAGTACGAGCGTATCGAACGCGCCAGCACCCCCTCCATCATGACCATCCAGCTCGGTCAGTCCGCCATCCAGAATGGTGCCGCCCACCTCTTCGTCTCAGAATCTCTCATCAAGCAGCTCGGCGCCCAGCGCGTTGCGCCGCAACCCGCCAACTCCACCATCGGCAACGGCGGCATCACCTACACCTTCTCGGCATCCGAGGTCCCCGCCACCGTCGAGATCGCCCTTGAGTCCTCTTTCCCCGGCATCCATCATTTCGTCCTCCAGGTCCCCGGATCCGAGCCCGTCCAAGGCACCGTCACCGTCGTCCCGTAGCCGGAACGCGTCCCTTTCGGAGCCCCAGATATGTACACCCTCGTTCATGCCGTAATCGGCTACTTCTTTCTCCTCATCGTCGTGCGCGCCCTCACCCGCCGTCCCGGCGCCCAGATGACCATGTTTGAGTTCGTCATCGTCTTCCTCATGGGCGGCGTCATCATCCTTTCCACCGTCGGCAACGATCGGTCCGTCACCAACTGCACCTGTGCCGTGATCTGCGTGGGCTTCCTCCACCGCGCCGTCTCGTGGGCCAAAACCAAGTTCCCGAAATTCGGCGCCTTCACCGACGGAACTCCTCTCGTTCTCCTCAAAAAAGGCGAGTACCAGAAGGAGGTGATGGACGGCATGAGGCTCGCCCCCGAAGACGTCATGGCCGCCGCACGTACCAAGGGCATCCGCTCCTTCGAGGACATCGATTAAGCCATCCTCGAGCGCAACGGCGGCATCTCCGTCCTAGAAAAAGAAGAAGAGGGCGGTAAGTAGTCAGCCGTACCCTCACTCGCCTACACTGCAACTCACTCCCGGTCGCACGGCTGACCTACATGGAATCCACATGCCCCAGTCAGCAACCGCTCCACAAAACTCTCCTCAGTTCCAACCCATCGAAACCGATGTCCCCAGCCGCCTCGACCGTCTTCCCTGGTCCAACTGGCACTGGCTCATCATCACCGCCCTTGGCACCTCCTGGCTGCTCGACGGCCTCCAGGTCACCCTTGCGGGATCGCTCGCCGGCATCCTCGAAGATAAGTCAGGTCTCGGCCTCACCGACCCGCAGGTCACGGCCGGCGCTACCACCTACCTTGCCGGTGCTGTCGTTGGCGCCATCCTCTTCGGCTACCTCACCGACCGCCTCGGCCGGAAGAAGCTTTTCCTCGTCACCCTCGCCACCTACTCTGTCGCCACCCTCCTCTCCGCCCTTTCCTGGAACTTCGCCTCCTTCGCCGTCTTCCGCTTCATCACCGGCCTCGGCATTGGTGGCGAGTACGCCGCCATCAACTCCGCCGTCGACGAACTTATCCCCGGCCGCGTCCGCGGCACCGTCGACCTCATCATCAACGGCACCTTTTGGCTTGGCGCCGTCGCCGGCTCGCTCGCCTCGCTCTACCTCCTCAGCGGCCACGGAATCGCCCCCAACCTCGGCTGGCGCGTCGCCTTCGCCATCGGCGCCCTCCTCGGCGGCGGCGTCCTCCTCCTTCGCCTCCGCGTCCCCGAATCCCCCCGCTGGCTCATGCTCCGGGGCAGGGAAGAGGAGGCTGACAAAGTTGTCAAGGACATCGAGTCCCGCGTCGAAAAACAGAAGGGCAAGCTCCCCCCACCCGAAGGCGAAAAGCTCAAGATAACCCCCCGCGATCACACCCCCTGGTCCGACATCTTCCGCAACATGCTCGTGGACAACCGCCAGCGCTCCCTCCTCGCCATCGCCCTCATGGTCGGCCAGTCGTTCTTCTTCAACGCCATCTTCTTCTCCTACGGGCTCATCGTGAAGAAGTTCTTCCACGTTCCGGACAATCACCTTCCTCTCCACCTCCTTCCCTTCGCGATCGCCAGCTTCCTCGGTCCCCTCCTCCTCGGTCCCCTGTTCGACAAGATCGGCCGCAAGCCCATGATCACCGGGACCTATGGCATAGCCGCCCTGGGCCTCGCTGCCGTGATTTATCCATTCGCCCACGGCATGCTCACCGACCGCTCCCTCAACATTTGCTTTTCCTGCATCTTCTTCGTCGCCTCTGCGGCGGCCTCAGCCTCCTATCTCACCGTCAGCGAAATCTTCCCCCTTGAAATCCGCGCCTTCGCCATTGCTATCTTCTACGCTCTCGGCACTCTGCTCGGCGGCGTCGGCGCCCCGCTCCTCTTCGGCATTCTCATCAACACGGGCTCCAAACCCAAGGTCGGCATCGGCTACGCGATCGGAGCCGCACTTATGCTCGCCGCAGCCGTCTGTGAATTCTTCATCGGCATCGAAGCCGCGGGCCAATCGCTGGAGTCCATCTCCAAGCCCCTCCAAAGCTCCTAGTCCAGGAACGGTCATGGCACCCGCTAGCGGTCTGGGCCGAGGTTGCGGTTCCGCGGAGAGATACACTGCGCAGGGATGTGTGGGCGCAAAGGAGTAGCCGCAGGCATGGGTGCGTGGCGATCAGTTTGGCGAACCGTAAAGCTGCTAGGACTCTTTGCAGGGGCGAGCTGGCAGTTGGTGGTGCAACGGCCGAGGACACGCAAGCAAAGGGCCGAGTGGCTGCACCAGTTCTGCGCGCGAGCGATGCGGCGTATGGAGATCCCGGTCACTGTCGAAGGGCAATTTCCGGAGCGTGGGGCGGTGGTCTCCAATCATCTTGGATATCTCGATATCGTGACGTTTGCGGCGATCTCGCCGTGCGTGTTTGTCTCGAAGGCGGAAATCCGCGCGTGGCCGGTGCTGGGCTGGATGACGACCATGGCAGGTACGATCTACGTAGAGCGTGGACGCGGTGGAAGTGCCGCTCGGGCTGCGGGGCAGATCCTGGATGCCGAGGCCGCGGGCGTTCCGGTGGTGTTCTTTCCCGAGGGAACGACGACCAATGGACGAGATCTGCTGCCCTTTCACAGCGGCGTGCTGAGTCAGGCGCTGGCCAGCGGGCAGCCCGTGACGGCGGCTTCCATTCGGTACTCGCTGGGGCCGGGGAACGGGGCGGCGACGGTGGAGGACGACGTGGCGTACTGGGGCGAGGTTGTGCTGCTCAAGCACATCGTTCGATTTCTTGGTCTTCGATCGGTCGCGGTCACGGTGCGGTTTGCGCCCGAACCAATTGCCTTTACGGCCGGAGCGAAGGAGCGGAAGCGAGCGGCCGCCGAGGCTCGAGAGGCGGTGCAGCGGCTCGCCGGCGGTGACCTGGGATCACCGCCGACGGCTTTGGCGCAGCAGGTCGTGCGCGCGTAGCTCGGCAAGGATGCGCGCACGCGATTCGTCCATGGGTTCTGAGCCGGAGACGACCAGGTTGGCGTGGTCGGCGGAGGGAAGAACGAACTGCTCGGCCATGGGCTGCGTGGTGGCTCGGAACTGCTGGCGCACGTCGTCGGCGGTGCGACCTCGCTCGTCGGTGTCACGCTCGATGCGGCGATGGAGACAGAGCTCGATGGGAGCGGTGACGTAGATGGCGAAGTCGAACAGGGCGCGGAGCTCGGGGTAATGGAGGGCGAGGATGCCTTCGACCAGCACAAAGGCGCTCGGTTCGATGCGCTCGGTCACGTTCGGCTTACGGGTGTGGTGGACGAAGTCGTAGCAGGGGCGCTCGATCGGTTGACCGTGACACAGGGCTCGGACCTGATCGATCAGAAACCCGGATTCGAGCGAGTCTGGATGATCGAAGTTCCGGTTTGCGCGTTGACCGACTGGGACATGATCGAGCGACCGGTAGTAGGCGTCGAGCGGAAGCAACGTGCCGTGCAGGGCAAGGCAGAGCTGGCGCGCGAGTGTGGTCTTGCCGGAGCCGGACGGGCCGGCGATACCGAGCAGGACCGGGTGCTCGGGCGAGGCGGGAGGGCGGGCGGTCACCGGAGACCGCCGAGGATGGAGGTGACCAGAGCGGTGAAGCGTCGGCCGGCGCGTTGGCCGATCTCGAGCACCTCGTTATGGTCGATGGGGTTGGGCGAGACGCCGGCGGCGGGGTTGGTGACGAGCGACAGGCCGAGGACCTCGAGACCCATGTGGCGGGCGACGATGACCTCATGCACGGTGGACATACCGACGAGATCTGCGCCGAGGGTGCGGAAGGCGCGGATCTCGGCGGGGGTTTCGAAGGAGGGACCGAGGACGGCGAGGTAGACGCCTTCGGGCAGCTCGAAGCCGAGCTGGGAGGCTTTGAGTCGGGCGAGCTCGCGTAGCTTTGGCGAGTAGGCGTCGCTCATGTCGAAGAAGCGCTGGCCGTGTTCGGGAGTGGAGGCGAAGCGGGGCTCGTTCGGGCCGGAAGCGGCGTTGGCGCCGGTGAGGTTGATGTGGTCGGACAGGGCGACCAGATGCCCGGGAGGGAACGCGGGGTTGATGCCTCCGGAGGCGTTGGTGACGATGAGGGTCTTCGCGCCGAGCAGGCCGAGAACGCGGGTGGGAAAGGTGACCTCAGCGACGGAATGGCCTTCGTAGAGGTGAGCTCGGCCCTGGAGCACGGCGACGGGGGTGCCGCTGACGGTGCCGAGGAGGAGATTGCCGGAGTGACCGGTGACGGTGGAGTGCGGGAAGTGCGGGATTTCGGCGTACCGAATGACCGTGCTGTTTTGGATCTCCGTGGCGAATCCACCGAGGCCGGTGCCGAGGATGATGCCGACGGTGGGTTGTACGGTGGAGCACTGGCGGATGTGTTCGACGGCTTTCTGAGCCTGCTCGTACCGGGCGTTCGTTGGTCCGTGGTGCATGGCTGACCTCCCCCTCCCCTCCAAAACGCAAAATCCTCATTCTGTTGAGGATAGCGGAGGGGTATAGCGCAAAATCTAGCAACGAAGAAACTTAGCGGCAAAATACTCCATCTGTAGGACTTACGCCCCCACTTGCTACCTATGGAGAAAAATTTGGGTGTGTTGGTGATCCTGAAATTAATTGTAGCGATGCGGGCGAACTGGTACGCCACGGCAGCTGAAATTCTTGGTTGAGGTGGCTCTGCCGTTGGAGCGGGACGCGCCGCAAGGGCTGTGGCGCGGTTGCAGCCTTGGCACCTGAAACAGGGGCGGGACCAGTGGTGAAGCTGCGGCGACGAGGGACGTGAGCGGGAGCGAAATGCGGGGGTGCTTCGCTCCGCTCAGGAAGACGGCGTAGAGCGGCTGGGGAAACTGCCGCGTGCGACACGGTTCATGCCCGGTGATTCGGTTAGGGCGCGGTGGTTGCGGCGTTAAGGGCATCGAGGGCCGAGGCCTGGGCACCGGCGTTGCCAGGGGTGGGCGGCCCCGGTGGTGACGGGGCAGACCAAACGGTGGAGAAGCGGTTCTCGGGAGTGCGGGCGTTGGTCCAGAGAGAGTCGGCCTGGGTTTGGAGAAAGTGCTGGAGTTGGGGGTTGGGCGAGGCACGGTTGAGATCGGCGAGGTTGCGGGCGAAGATGCCTTTGAACTGGACGCCGTCTTCGCCGCAGTTGGGCTCGCAGGGATCATGGAGGACGCCGGCCGGGTCAGTGAGGCGGGTGACGGCGGCTGTGGCGATCCGGTTGGCGGGGGTCAGCAGGCTGGGGTTCCCCGAAGCGCGGCTGAGGGCGGCGAGGCCGCCGAGGATGACGCCCTGGTTGTAGCTCCAGGTGGTGCGGCCGTTGTTGTGGCAGGTGTTGTCGGGGTCGATGCGGAGGCCGTCGTTGACGAGCGAATCGGCGTTGATCATGCTGGAGGCGGCAAACCAGGTCCACTCGCGGTTAGCCCAGCTGAGGTACTGCCGGCGCTGTTTGCCGTGGGAGTGGAGGGCGAGCTCCGCGGCGACGGAAAGGAAGAGCTCGTTGGCGATGGCGTTTTTGTAGCGGCTCGAGTCTTTTTTCCACCAGATGCCGCCGCCGCAGACGTCGCTCCAGCCGCCAGCCATATTGGCAAAGATGGTCTCGGACGTGCGGAGGTACTGCTTCCTGTGGGTGAGGTCGTACGCGTCGATCCAGGCGAGCGCCCACCAGCCCTCGTCGTCGTAGAACTCGTTGAGGAAGTTGGGAAACTTGTGTGGGGCCTCTGTAAGGGTGTTGCCGAGGGTGTTGCGGATGGTGCGGTCGAGGTCTGATTTCGGCGCGAGGCGGGCGGTGTCGGCCAGGGCGGTGATGGCGTTGGCGGAGTTCCACCAGCCGGTGGTGCGGAAAAGGCCGGTTTCGGGGTTGTAGGTGGAGAGAAGGGCGGTGGCGGCGGCCCGGGCGCGGGTAGTGGGGTCGGGTTGTGGTTGCTCGGCGCAGAGCCGCTTTACGGACAGCAGACAAAAGAGCAGGAGTGCGAAGGTGCGCAATGTTGTGTGGTTAGAGCTTGTGGGTGGTATCACGTAGCTTGCTCCGGGCGAAGTCGACGGCGAAGGATGCGTGCGGTGTTGCGGGAGGCGTGGAGGACGGCAACGATGGAAAGGAGGTAACGGCGTATGCGGAAGACGATGAGGTACGGATCGGCCGCGAAGAAACAGACGTCCTCCTGTGTGAGGTCTCGCCGACGATGGCCGGTGTAGGGCCATAACCTGAGGTGGAGGGTCGCCGATTCAAAGGCGCTGCTGAACAGATCCGCAGGCTGGCTGGGTGCTTTGTAGAACAGCAGCGTTTGCTCAACATCTTCTGTTGCGGCCTCCGCGAGTTCGACTCGCATCAGGCTTTCTGCAGCCTGTGGGTTCGAAGGCGGGCGAGGAACTCATCGAGCGGAATGGTGTGTCCCGCTTCGACGTCGGCGAGACCTGCCGCGATACGATCTTGCGCGTAGGACCGCCACTCGTCGTCGTCTTCCAAAGCATCGAGGCCAGCTTGGAGGACTGCCTCCACGTCGGGAAAACGTCCGGAACTCACAAGTTTGTTTGCTCGTTCCTGATCTTCCGGCCGCAAGATGTCGCTCATAGATTCCGCCTCGTGCCTGCGAGGCCAAGCATAACAGGCGGCTAGCGGAGGAGGAGGGAGACGATGGAGGCGCTCATGAGGTTGGCCATGGTGCCGGCGAGCATGGCGCGGAGGCCGAGGGCGGCGAGGTCGTTGCGGCGGGAGGGGATGAGGGCGCCGATGCCGCCGATTTGCATGCCGATAGAACCGAGGTTCGCGAAGCCGCAGAGGGCGAAGGTGGCGATGGAAAAGGAACGTGGGTCGATGGCGGCGCGGTGGGCGCCGAGCTGCTGGAAGGCGATGAATTCGTTGAGGACGGCGCGGGTGCCGAGGAGGTCGCCGACGAAGTGGGCGTCGTGCCAGGGGATGCCGATGAGCCAGGCGACGGGGGCTCCGATGACGCCGAGGACGGCGTTGAGGGAGTGGGGGAAGGGGATGTGGCCGTGGGCCCAGAGGAAGTTCGAGGCGCCGAGCATGAGGGCGTTGAGGAGGCCGACGAGGGCGAGGAAAGAGATGAGCATGATGGCGACGTTGAAGGCGAGCTGTCCGCCGTCGACCGTGCCGCGGGCGATGGAGCCGAGAAGGTTTTCGTCCTTGTGCTCTTCGTTCGGGGGCATGTTGACGGTGCCGGCGGTGGCGGGGGTTTCAGTTTCGGGGACGAGCATTTTGGCGACGAGGATGGTTCCGGGGGCGGTCATGATGACAGCGGAAAGGAGGTCCTGGGCGTGGATGCCGAAGGCGATGTAGGCGGCCATGATGCCGCCGGAAACGTGGGCCATGCCGGAGGTCATGATGGTCATGAGCTCGGAGCGGGTGGCTCCGGCGAGGAAGGGGCGAATGGTGAGGGGGGCTTCGGTCTGGCCCATGAAGATGGAGGCGGCCACGTTTGTGGATTCGGCGCCGGAGGTGCCCATGGTGCGGAACATGACCCAGGCGACGAGGCGGATGACCCGCTGCATGACCCCGAGGTGATAGAGGACAGCGAAGAAGGCGGACACGAAGATGATGGTGGGGAGGACGGCGAAGGCGAGGACGGCGAGGGGGTTGCCGGGGGTGCCGAGGGGGCCGAAGACGAGGGATGAGCCGTCGACGGAGTGGGCGAGCAGCGAGGTGATGACGGCGGCGGCGGCGTGGAGGATGCGTTGGCCGAGGGTCCATTTTATGACGAGGAAGGCGAAGAGGATCTGGAGGCAGAGGCCCCAGGCGACGGTGCGCCAGCGGATGGCGCGGCGGTTGGTGGACAGGGCGTAGGCGAGGGCGAGGAAGGTGGCGAGGCCGAGCAGGCCGGTGAAACGGGCCAAGGGTGGGCTCCTGGGTGAGGCCGGGATGGAGGCAGTGTACCGGAGGGGCGCGGGGGACGAAGTAGGATGGGGTGCATGGACGCAAGGACGGATGGGCGACTACGTGTGCCGCAGCGGGATGGTGCGTGGCTATGGGTGTGGTGTTTTCAGTTTTTTGTGATGGAGCAGGTGGTGCGGTGGGGGTGGCGGGCGCCGTACAGCTTTCGGCGGAACTATGTGAGTGATCTGGGGGCGCAGTTTTGTGTGCCGGGGCTGTGCTCGCCGTGGCATGGATGGATGAATGCGTCGTTTGTGCTGGAAGGGGCGCTGATTGCGCTGGGGGCGATGCGGTTGTGGGGCCGGCTGGCGGAGGGGCGAGTGGGGAAGCTGGCCATGGTGCTGCTGGTGCTGTGTGGGGCGGGGCTGGTGGCGGTGGGATTTGTGCCGGAGGACGTGGATGTGCCGATCCATGCACGGGCGGCGGTGCTGTATTTTCTGGGCGGTGGGTTTGGGGTGTTGCTGGTGGGTGTGGCGCTGGTGCGCTTGCAGCGGTGGAAGGCGGGATGGGGGTCGGTGGTGCTGGGTGTGGTGGTTGTGGCAGCGACGGTGATGGTGGGGCAGATGAGCAAGGCGGTGGATCGGGGCAATGTGGGGGCGGTGGAGCGGGTGGCGGTGTATGGGCTGACGGGATGGTTTGTGGCGATGGGGGCTTGGGTCCTGCGACGGGACGGTGTCGGCGCTGTGGTCTAGGGGGAAGGGAAGGTGTCGGGGCGGTAGACGTGATCTTTGATGTTACTCGGGACGTCGAGCACGAGATTAGCTCCGTGATGATTCCAGGCGAGCGGAGGGTGATTCGGCAGGGTGTAAGTGTGGGCGGTTGCGCTCCAGCTGCCTTCGAAGTTCATGATCGGCATCCGGAGCTCGTAGGTGCCATCGGGAGAGTAGACGATGCGGGTGTTGCGGACGGGTGCGGAGAGGGCACCGTGCTCCGGCGAGGTGGCGCCGGGGTTGACGCCCCAGGTGCCGAAGAGCAGGTTGCCGGAGGTGGGTGGGGGACCGATGCGGGTGAACTCGGTTGTTGGTCGATGAGGGTTGACGGAAATAAGACGAAGTCTGGTTTCGGTGACTTCGACATGTTGTGTATCCGCGGCGGGGCCGGGATCACCTTGCTCGAGGGTGAGGGTGTTGCCGTCAAGCGTGAAGTGGCTGCGATTGATCACTCCGGCGGTGACCGCGACGGTCCCGTCCGGGCGGAAGTTCCACCACAGAACGGTACTGCCACCGCCTGGATGATCGGCGACCCAGTGACCGACCGGGGTGGTGGGATCAGCGGGAATTGTTGGAGGCGGGCTGAGCGTCGTTTGCGGAGCTAGGTAGATCGCCAAAAAAAGGAGAAAGGTGGTCATGCGGTCTCCTGCAGGGCGGGTCGATGGGATGAAGGGATGACTTCGTGGATGAGCGGGATCGGGGTCGGGGGAGTGTGGGCAAGGGTGAGGCTGTCGCGGAGGATGGATTCGGGTTCGGCGAGGTGGTCGGGGTGGGCGGCGAAGAGGGTGAGGAGGGGCTGTCCGGGGTGGAGGTGGGCGCCGAGTTTGGCGTGGAGTTCGATGCCGGCGTGGGGGTCGATGGGGGCGCCTGGGGTGGTGCGGCCGGCGCCGAGGCGGTGGATGGCCCAGCCGATGGCGGTGGTGTCCATGTGGGAGAGATAGCCGGCGTGGGGGGCGTGGAGGGTGCGGGTGGCGGCGGGGTGGTGGTGGGATTCGGGGTGGGTGAAGACGCGGGTGTCGCCGCCCTGAGCTGCGATGATGGCGAGCCAGGATTGGAAGGCGGCTCCGGTGTGGAGGAGGTGTCGGGCGAGGGAGGCTCCTGTTTCGGGGGTGGGAGTGGCTCCGGCGAGGTGGAGCATGTGGCCGGCGAGTTGCAGGGAGAGGTGGATGAGGTCGGCCGAGAGCGGGTGCGGCCGGTTTTGGAGGATGCTGACGCATTCCTGGACTTCGAGCCAGTTGCCGGCGAAGCGGCCAAGGGGCTGGTCCATGGAGGTGAGGAGGGCAATGGTGCGGGTGCCGGCGGCGGTGCCGGTTTCGACCATGAGGTGGGCGAGGTGACGGGCTTCGTCGGGGGAGCGGAGGAAGGCTCCGGAGCCGGTTTTGACGTCGAGGACGAGGGCGTCGAGCGAGGCGGCGAGCTTTTTGCTGAGGATGCTGGCGCAGATGAGGTCGGGGGATTCGATGGTGGCGGTGTGGTCGCGGAGGGCGTAGAGGATGCGGTCGGCGGGGACGAGCTCGGGGGTCTGGGCGGCGATGACGGCGTGGGTGTCGCGGAGGATGCGGGTGAGGTCGGCGAGGGGAAGGTCGGTGCGGAGGCCGGGGATGGTTTCGAGCTTGTCTAACGTTCCCCCCGTATGTCCCAGGGCTCTTCCGGAAATCATGGGGAGGTAGATGGGGGTGGGGGAGCGGAGGCCGGCGGCGGCGAGGATGGGGGCAATGAGCAGGGAAGTTTTGTCGCCGACGCCGCCGGTGGAGTGCTTGTCGACGAGGATGGCGTTTGGCGGGAGGGTGGAGCGGTCGAGGGTGTCGCCGGAGTCGCGCATGCTGAGGGTGAGAGCGGTGAGCTCGGTGGGGGAGAGCCCGCGGAGGAAGACTGCCATGAGAAAGGCGGCGATCTGGCTATCCGAGAGGCGCGCTTCGGTGGGGGTGCCGGTGGTGATGGCGGTGACCAGGTACTGGATTTCGTCGGGGGTGAGCTCGCCGCCGTCGCGCTTGCGGCGGATGAGGTCGAGGGTGATCGGGTGAACGGTCATAGGGAGAAGGTGGAGGGGAGGAGCTGGGCCATGGTGAGGTGGGTGAGGGTGCCGGTCGGGCCGGGGAAGAAGACGGGAGTTTCGGGGTCGGCGAATTCGGCGATGGTTTGACGGCAGGCTCCGCAGGGCTGGCAGGGGCGGTTTTCGCGGTTGAGGACGAGGAGGGCGCGGATGCGGATCGCCGGGCCGAAGGTGGCGACGGCGCGGGCGATGGCGGTCTGTTCGGCGCAGGTGGTGAGGCGGAAGGAGGCGATTTCGACGTTGCAGCCGGTGAGGATGTGGGCTTCGGGACCCGCGAGAAGGAGGGCAGCGCCGACGTGGAAGTTGGAGTAGGGGGCGTAGCTGTTTCGGGCAGCGGCGCCGGCGTGTTGTTCGAGGTCGGAGAGGAGGTGAGGAGGGAGATCGGGCGCGGGCATGCTGGAGAGAGGCTAAAGCAAGGACTAAGGCGACGGCAACAAGGGTTCTGATGGAATGACAAGCAAGAAAGGCAACGGCAACGGCGAACGCAAAGGACGCGAAGGGAAGCGCGCAGAGTACGCAGAGGGAGGCAAGGGCAAATAGCAGGTTCCCTGCGAATGACAACACGAGGGGCAAGAGCAAGGGCAACGGCAAGTGCACTAGCAAGGGCAACAGCAGGTTCCCTGCGGGAATGACAACAAGAAAGGCACGGGCAACGTCAAGTGCAATGGCAAGTGCAAGCCATGGGACCTCAATGAGAGCTATTTGAGGAGGCCGCTTTGTTTGCCGATCATGCGATCCACGACGCGCTTCGGGAGAGACATGGGAAGTGTCCAGTTTTTGAAACGCTGGGGAACGACGGCGTAGCGGAGTTTTGGCGATCGGATGGTGAGGGCCTTGAGGACGACCTCTCCGATACGCTCGGGCTTGAATCCGCGCTGGCTTTCGGCAAGGAAGTACTGAATAAAGCCGCGCAGGATGGGGCCGTACTCGGTTGAATCGTACTGGGACAGGTCGAGTTGCTGGGCCTTATCGAAGATGGGTGTGATGACGGAGCCGGGGCCGACGATGATGACGTCGATGCCGTAGAGCAGGAGCTCGCGGCGGAGGCTTTCGGACATGCCTTCGAGGGCGAATTTGGAGGCGACATAGGAGCCGAGGAAAGGCGCGCCGAACCTGCCGCCGACGGAGCTGATCTGGACGATGCGACCGGGTTTTCCGGAGCGTGCGCGATCCGCGCCGAGCAGCGGGCCGAAGGCCTGAGTGACGAGGAAGGGGCCGAGCAGATTGACTTCCAGGGTTTGGCGGAACTCGGCGAGGGGTTGGTGCAGGAGGGGGCCGCCGCCCGCCACACCAGCGTTGTTCACGAGGCCGAAGAGGGTGCGGTTGCCGAGTTGCGCGGCGACGATGGTGGCGGCGGACCGAATGCTGGCTTCGTCGGTGACGTCCATGAGGACGGGCGTCACGGCCGCGCCGAGTTCGGTTGCGAGCCGGTCGGCATCGGCCTGTTTGCGGACGCCGGCGAAGACGTGGATGCCGTGTTCGACGAGGACTTTGGTGGTGCCGTAGCCGATGCCGGTCGATGCTCCTGTGATAAGAACGCTTTCTGAGTCGGCCATTCTGTAGTCTCCTTATGGATGACGTGCCCACGTGTGGGTGTTTTGCTGCACACGTGATGCTCGCGCGCGGCGCCAGGACTCGACATTTCCGGTGCGAGGAGCCGAGACGTTCCAAGGGGGATGTTCACAGTGGGAGGGGAAGGCGTATGGATTGGGCCGGCATGCTGCCGCATCCAATAGGCGGCGTACGGGAAAACAATGCGGGCTCGGAACGATGGCGAAGAAAAATAAAAGGACGATGGGGACGAAAGAGGCTGCCGGGGTCGCGATGGCGGCCGCGGCCGACGAGACCGGGCGGGCGGACGTGGTGTTGCGGTCGGCCGGCGAGGTGCTGGGGTTGTTTCACCCGGTGACGGCGGAGTGGTTTCGGGCGGTGTTTGAGGGGCCGACGGCGCCGCAGGTGGAGGGTTGGCCGGCGATTGCGCGGGGGGAGTCGACGCTGATTCTGGCGCCGACGGGGACGGGTAAGACGCTGACGGCGTTTTTGTGGTGCCTGGACAAGCTGATGATGCGGACGGCTCCGGATGCGGCCAAGGGGTGCCGGGTGCTGTATGTTTCGCCGTTGAAGGCGCTGGCGGCGGATGTGGAGCGGAACCTGCGGTCGCCGCTGACGGGCATGGCGAATATGGCTCAGAGGTCGGGGGTCAAGTTTCGGATGCCGGAGATCTCCGTGCGAACGGGGGACACGTCGCAGAAGGAGCGGGCGCGGTTTCGGAGGCATCCGGGGGACATTCTGATTACGACGCCGGAGAGCCTGTACCTGATGCTGACGAGCGAGGCGGGCGAGGGTCTGCGGTCGGTGGAGACGGTGATTGTCGACGAGATCCATGCGCTGGTGCCGTCGAAGCGCGGGGCGCACATGGCGCTGTCGCTGGAGCGATTGGAGGCGATGGTGGCGGCGGGCGGAACGGGCCGACGGCTGCAGCGGATTGGGCTGAGTGCGACGCAGAGGCCGCTCGAGGAGGTGGCGCGGTTTTTGGGTGGGGCGGATACGGCGGAGGAGATTGTGACGGCTCCGGTTACAGAACTTCTGCCGATGACGGCACAGGCCGCGGAGGCGGACGCGGAGGTTTCGGGGGTGCTGCTGGAGGTAGCGGGGACGAATGATTCGGCGGCGGAGGCGGCGCGGGATGCGTTGCCGGCGGGGGTACGGTACCGGCCGGTGACGGTGGTGAACGCGGGTGCCCGGAAGGTGCTTGACATTCGCGTGGAGGTGCCGGTCGAGGACATGGCGCGGATGGGGGCGATCGACGAACTGCCGAGCGGGCCGGCGAGCCAGGGGCCGAAGCGGACGAGCATCTGGCAATCGATTCATCCGCGGTTGCTGGAGATTGTGCGGGGACGGACGTCGACGCTGATTTTTGTGAATGCGCGGCGGGTGGCGGAGCGGCTAGCGGGGGCACTGAATGAGCTGGCGGGGGAGGCGATTGCGCGGGCGCACCATGGGTCCCTGGCGGCGGCGCAGCGGACGGAGATTGAGGAGCTGCTGAAAGCGGGGAAGATCAAGGCGCTGGTGTGTACGAGCTCGCTCGAGCTGGGGATCGATATGGGCGCGGTGGACCTGGTGATCCAGATTGAAGCGCCGCCGAGTGTGGCAAGTGGGCTCCAGCGGATTGGGCGGGCGGGACACCAGGTGGGGGCACCGTCGACGGGGATTATTTTTCCGAAGTACAGGGCCGACCTAATTGCGTGCGCGGCGGTTACAAAAGCGATGCACGAGGGGCATGTGGAGTCGACGCGGTTTCTGCGCAATCCGCTGGATGTGCTGGCGCAGCAGATGGTGGCGGTGATTGCGCATCCGCCGCTGACGGAGGAGCTGGCGGAGCGGCGGCGGGAGTCGAGCGCGGAGGAGGATGAGAGTCCGGGGATCAGCTACGCGGGGTTGCTGGGGCTGGTGCGAAGTGCGGCTCCGTTTGCGAGTCTGAGCCAGGGGGTGTTTGACGGTGTGCTGGACATGTTGGCGGGGCGATATCCGTCGGATGAGTTTGCGGAGCTGCGGCCGCGGGTGACGTGGGACCGGCAGCGGAACTGGCTGACGCCGCGGCAGGGGGTGAAGCGGATCGCGATTCTGAATGGGGGGACGATTCCGGATCGCGGGACGTACGGGGTGTTCCTGGCGGGGACGCATGCGAAGCCGATTCGGGTGGGCGAGCTCGACGAGGAGATGGTGTTTGAGCAGCGGACGGGCGACACGTTTATTCTGGGCGCGTCGACGTGGCGGGTGGAGGAGATTACGCATGACCGGGTGCTGGTGAGCCCGGCGCCGGGAGATGCGGGGAAGATGCCGTTCTGGCATGGCGACCAGGCGGGGCGGCCGATCGAGTTTGGGCGGCGCATCGGCGGGATGGTTCGGGAGCTGCGGGAGATGCCGCGGTCGGTGGCAGTTACAAAATTGATGGGCGAGCACGACTTGGAGCAGAAGGCGGCGGAGAATGTGCTGCGGTATCTGGCGGATCAGGAGCTGGCAACGGTATTTGTGCCGGATGATCGCACAATTGTGATTGAGCGGGTGCGGGATGAGTTGGGCGACTGGCGGGTGTGCTGCCTGACTCCGTTTGGAAGCAGGATCCATGCGCCGTGGGCGATGGCGGTGACGGCGAAGATTCGGTCGCAGGGTGGGCCGGAGGTGGAGACGATGTGGTCGGAGGACGGGTTCTGCCTGCGGTTTCCGGAGAGTGATGCGCCGCCGGAGGTGGAGCAGCTGCTGCCGGAGCCGGAAGAGGCGGCGGAGCTGGTGTTGCGGCAGCTGGGGTCGACGGCGCTGTTTGCGGCGAAGTTTCGCGAGAGTGCGTCGCGGGCGTTGCTGTTGCCTAGGCGGCGGGCGGATGGGCGCACGCCGTTGTGGCAGCAGAGGAAGCGATCGTACGATCTGCTGAGTGTGGCGAGCCGATACCCTTCGTTCCCGATTTTGCTCGAGGCGTACAGGGAGTGTTTGCGGGATGTGTTCGATATGCCGGCGTTGATGGAGACGCTGCGGGCGGTGGGGAACCGGTCGCTGCGGGTGCATACGGTGGACTCGCGGACGCCGAGTCCGTTTGCTTCGGCGCTGCTGTTTTCGTACGTGGCGAACTACATCTATGACGGGGATGCGCCGCTGGCTGAACGAAGAGCGCAAGCGCTTTCCATTGATCAGGATCAGCTGCGGGAGTTGATGGGCGATGCGGATCTGCGCGAGCTGCTGGATCTCCACGCGATTGAAGAGACAGAGGAGCAGTTGCAGTGTACGGCGGAGACGTACCGGGCGAGGTCTGCGGATGGGGTGCATGACCTGCTGCTGCGGCTGGGAGATTTGTCACGGCCGGAGTTACGTTCTAGGTGTGTAACGGACGAGGTTGCAGACTCGGTGACAAAGCTGGCTCGGGCTCGGCGGGTGCTGGAGGTGCAGGTTGCGGGGGAGAGGCGGTGGATTGCGGTGGAGGATGCGGCGCGGATGCGGGATGCGCTGGGGGTGCCGCTGCCGCCGGGGCTGCCGACGGCGTTTCTGAATGCGGTGCCGGATGCGATGTTTGACTTGCTGCGACGGTATGCGCGGACGCATGGGCCGTTTACGACGGCGGATGTCGCGGTGCGATTTGCCCTGCCGAACGAGAGTGTGGAGGCGGTGCTGCAGCGGCTGGTGCAGGCGGGGCGGGTGAGTGAGGGTGGGTTTCGGCCGGGTGGGGTGCATCGGGAGTGGGTGGATGCGGAGGTGCTGCGGGCGATCCGGCGGAAGAGCCTGGCCAAGCTGCGGAAGGAAGTGGAGCCGGTGGAGCAGCGGGTGCTGGCTCGGCTGTTTACGCGATGGCAGGGGGTGGTGACGCCGCGGCGGGGTCTGGATGCGCTGCTGGATGTGATTGAGAATCTCCAAGGGGCGCCGATCCCGGCGTCGATTTTGGAGACGGAGATTTTGCCGGCGCGGGTATTGGGGTACCGGTCGTCGGATCTGGATATGTTGATTGCGGCGGGGGAGGTGGTGTGGGTCGGTCTCGAGCCGCTGGGGGAGCGGGACGGGCGGATTGGGCTGTACCTGGCGGAGACGCTGCCGCTGCTGTGGCCGCCGCAGGTGGGGGAGCGGTCGGCGCTGTCTGAGAAAGAGACTGAAGTGGTTACATACCTGAAGGAGCGGGGGGCGTCTTTCTTTCAGGAGCTGCATGATGGTGTGGGTGGGGGGTATCCGGGGGAGACGATCGAGGCGTTGTGGGCGCTGGTGTGGCGGGGGATGGTGCGGAATGATGGGATGGCGGCGCTGCGGGCGTACGGGGATAAGGCGACGGTGAGTGCGGCAAAGAACGGGCGGCCGGCGGCGCGGCGGGTGCACAACCAGGCGGGGTTTCGGTCGCGGCGGACGACGCCGCCGACGGTGCAGGGTCGGTGGGCTCTGAACGGTGTGGCGATGGACGAGACACCGCGGGATGCGACGGCGTGGAGCCATGCGGTGGCGAACCAGCTGCTGGCTCGGTACGGCGTGGTATTTCGCGAGACGGCGCATGCGGAGGGGCTGCCGGGCGGGTTTTCGGCGGTGTATGACGTTTTGAAGGCGATGGAGGAAAGCGGGCGGATCCGGCGGGGGTACTTTGCGGCGGACCTGGGTGCCACGCAATTTGCGATGCCGGCGGCGGTGGATCTGCTGCGGAGTTTGCGAGAGGCGAGGCCGGATGACGCGGCAGAGATGGTGCAGGTGGCGGCGACGGATCCGGCGAATCCGTATGGGTCGCTGATGAAGTGGCCGGCGGCTCCGGATGCGGGGAGCTCGCTGACGCGGAGTGTGGGGGCGAAGGTGGTTTTGTGCGATGGGGCGTTGGTGGCGTATTTGCGGCGCGGGAACCCGAATCTGCAGGTTTGGTTGCCGGAGGAGGAGCCGGCGCGGGGACGTGTGGGACGGGCGTTGGCGGAGTTTCTGGTGGGGCGGGTGCAGGGGATGCGCGAGGGAGAGGCGGACGCGGGTGGGCGTGGCGGGATGCTGGTGGCGACGGTGAATGGGATGGCTGTGGCGGAGTCGGCGATGGCGCGGTTTTTGCTGGATGCGGGGTTTCAGGCGGGGGCGATGGGGTTCAATGTGCGGCGAAATTTGCCGGCTTTGCCGGGGAGTGGGGCGAGACCGAATGCTTGAGCGGAATTACTCTCAGATGCGTGGAGGACGCGGAGGTAGGTCGAAGGTTACGCGTTCGAAGCTTCCCGGCATTGCGGCGTTGATGACTCGCGTGATTGCCTCTGTCGATTGCTTTAGGATGAGCCATCGGTTCGTGCTGAGGACGACCAAGGCGAGCCTTCTCCGTGTGAGGTTCTGCTGGTAAGCCAAGTTCTGATCTGCCGTTAGCATGAGATCGAAGTCGGCGTTTTCCGCGGCTGTCAGCAGGGTGCCGTTTTCGAGTTCCGCCCAGCCCATCTCGTCGGCTGTTCTTACCTGATGATTTGAAAGGAAGTGGCGCAGCTTATGTGGAACGTTGTGGTCGAACAGAACGTTCACTGTCGGGGAGGGTTCTTCTGGTGGTCGGCGAAGGCCAGAAGTTCGCGAATGCTTGACAAAGGGACGGCGAAGTTTTCGGAGATCTCTTCGAGGGGTGATCCATCCTGGTAGTTTTCGAGGATGGCGTCTGCTTGGACTCGAGTTCCTCTTAGAAGGGGCGCGCCACTGACTTTGCGCGGGTTTACTTCGACGAGAGAGCATTGCGACCAGTCGACAAGAACGTTTGGGTGGGTGAACATGGCGAAAGTATAAGCGCTCGTCGAAAAGCTCATGAGCGTAGCTCTGCCGGATGCAGAGTTGCAGGCGAGCGAGGGGGCTGTCGGGGGCACAGTTGCGGCATTTGGAGCGGGCTGCGCCGATGGATCAAGCATTTGCATCGCATCTTTGGAGGGCAGACATGCCGGAAGGCGACACGATTTATAGGGCGGCGCGGGCGATGCAGCGGGCGCTGGCGGGGCGGGTGGTGGTGGGGTTTGAGACGGGGCTGGCTCCGCTGGCGCGGGTGAATGATGAGGCGACGCTGGTGGGACGGGTGGTGGAGAAGGTGGAGTCGCGGGGGAAGTGGTGTTTGGTTTACTTTTCGGGGGATCTGATCCTGGTGACGCACATGTTGATGTCGGGGTCGTGGCATTTGTACCGGACGGGGGAGAAGTGGTGGATGGGGCGGAGCCGGATGCGGGTGGCGATTTCGGTGGGTGGGTTGGTTGGGGCGGCCGAGGCTGGACCCACTCATGCGATGAGACCGCATGAATGGGGCACCCAAGCGGTGGCAACGGAGCAGGGGTGGCAGGCGGTGGCGTTCAATGTGCCGATTGCGGAGTTCCATACGGCGCGGAGTCTGGAGCGGTCGAGCCAGGTGCCGAAGCTGGGGCCGGATATGTTGAGCGACGAGTTTACGGTGGAGGCGGGGGTTGCGCGGATGGAGGCGTATGGACGGGAGCATCCGGAGGCGGAAATTGCGGTGGTGCTGCTGAACCAGCGGGTGCTGGCGGGGCTGGGCAATGTGTACAAGAGCGAGGTGGCGTTTGCGGCGGGGGTGAATCCGTTTCGCGCGATGCGGACGATTACAGCGCGCGAGATGGAGGTGATGGTGGAGAAGAGCCAGCAGTGGCTGAAGGCGAATGTGAATGATGGCTCGGGTGATGGAATTGTGACGTACTCGGGGAACCGGCGGACGACGAATGCGATGGACCGGACGGACCGGCTGTGGGTGTATGGGCGGCAGGGGAAGGAGTGCCGGCGGTGCGGGGCGACGGTGATGATGCGCAAGCAGGGGGAGCAGGCGCGGTCGACCTATTGGTGTCCGGAGTGCCAGCCGTGGGTGGCGTCGGAGGGGCAGAGTGCGGTGGCTCCGGTGGGGGGAGAGCGGGGTAGCCGGAGAAGGAAGGTGGGGTGCTAGGGCTTACCCGCCGCGGAGGTGGGTGAATAGGCGGGGGTCGAAGGGAGAGCGGATCGCCTGAACGATCTCCAGTTTGCGGGCGTCGTCGTGGCGGGGGTTGAGGAGATAGTTTGCGGTGCTCGGGAGGATGGCGGAGGGGACGCGGGCAAGGGCGGTCGGCGCGGTGGCGAGCCACTGGTCGCCGAGGGTGCGGCTGACCGAAAGGTCGGCCTTCCAGACTGATGTGAAGGGTGGATCGAGGGCGTGAATGGCCAGGTGATCGGGGGCTGTGACCTCGAGAAGGGTGTAGGCCTGTGGGAGTTGATCCCCCTCGAGTTCGAGGTGGACGAGGACTTCGAGGAGCGCGCCAGCGGGCGAGTCTGCAAGGTAGACGATGGGCCGGCCTGCGTTGTGCCATCGAGCGGAGGTGCGGAGGCCGCCTTCTCCGGTGAGGACATGGTGGTTGCTGATGCGCCAGAACGACCGCACTAGGCGAACATGCCGTCGTCAATCTGCCCGAGCATTTCTTCCACCATGCGACCACCCAGGTCAGTGCGGAGCATCTGCAGCGGGGTTCGCCCGCTGAAGCGTTTCTTGGGCGTGTGTAGCCAGGCGCGGGCGGGGTCGGGCTCGCCGAAGACGGAAACGGCTTGGTCGAAGATGCGGACGAGACGAGCGAGCTTGTCTGATTCGTCCGGCGACAAGGATTGCTTGCGGGATCGGCGATGCTTCAAGGTGCGGGCCGGGATAACGACGTCGTAGATGTCCTTGAGCTCGACCCCGGAGGCCGAGACGAAGTTGGTCATGGTATCGACCGGTACACCGGCTTCGACGGTGTCGAGGTTGAGGCGGAGAGCCGCCAGTAGCTTTGCTGGATGCGCCGCTAAGCGGAACTGAGCCATATGGACAGTATGCCACAATTAATCTGGCAAAGTGTCCATTGACTTACTGCTGGGGAGGTGGTGGCGGATCCTGGGGCGGCCCGTCCTGCTTCTTGCCGCCGCCGAAGAGCTTCTGGAGGAAGTTGCGCTTTTTGGGTGGGGCGTTGGGGTCGGGGGTGCCTCCGTCGGATTCCGGTTGCTGGATGGCGTCAGGCTGCCCGGTGGGGTGGCCGTCGCGGCCAAAGAGTTTTTCGACGAGGGATTGCGGGCTTTCGCTCATCTGGGAGCAGGTGTTTTGAGGCTGGGTGCCGTCGAGGAAGGCAGCGGTGAAGTCGAGGGGGCAGGAACTGTCGGCGATGAGGTTGGTGGTCTTGTCGAGGCGGACGGAGGTGACGCCCTCCGGGGCGGAGAAGGACCTCATGTCGGAGTACTGGGGGAGCTTGATGGCTCGCTTCATGAAGTTGGCCCAGATGGGAGCGGCGGTGTCGGCGCCCTGCAGTTTGTGGGTGAGTGCGGTGGAGATGTCGGTGTAATCGTCGTTGCCGACCCAGATGATGCAGAGGAGGTTGGAGGAGTAGCCGGCGAACCAGACGTCGTGTGACGTGCCGGTTTTGCCGGCGGCGGGGGCGGAGAAGCCGAGGGCGCGAACGGCGGCGCCGGTGCCGCGGGCGAGGACGCCTTCCATGAGGGACTGGGTGAGATAGGCGGCGCGGGGGTCGAGGACCTGTTTGCCTTCGGGAGCGAAGTCGGAGACGATGTCGCCCTGGTTATTGCGGACCGAGGCGAGCATCCATGGGGTGAGGCGGACGCCACCGTTGGCGAAGACGGTGTAGGCGCCGGCCATGTCGATGGGGGTGGCGCTGTAGGTTCCGATGGCCATGGAGGGTGTGGCGCGAACGTCGGTGATGCCGGCAGATCGGGCGAGGGCGGCGACATTCTCGTAGCCGACCTGTTGGGCGAGGGCGATGGTGGCGATGTTGAGGGAGTGCTCGATGGCGGTGGCGGCGGTGACCATGCCGGGGTACTCGCCGCGCTCGAAGTTGCCGGGGGTGTAGGTCTGGCCGTCCGTGCCGAAGTCCTGGGGATCGTCGTTGAGCTTGGTGATGGCGGTGAAGACGCCACCGTCGCCGAGGGGGGAGCCGTTGAGCGAGCTGTTGTAGGCGGTGGCGTAGACGAAGGGCTTGAAGATGGAGCCGGTGGGGCGCTTGGCAACGGCGTGATCGAGCTGGGAGGAGCCGTAGTTGCGGCCGCCGACGAGGGCGAGGATCTGGCCGGTGTGGGGGTCGAGGGCGACGAGGGCGGCCTGCGGGTAGTTGATCGGAGTGGCGTCTTTTCGGTGGAGTTTGCGAATGAGTTCGTCGACGTGCACCATGCCTTCCTCGACGGCGGCGGAGGCGGCGCGCTGGAGATCGGGGTCGAGCGAGGTGTAGATGCGGAGGCCGCCGGAGTTGGCAAGGGCTTGCTCGCCGACGCGTTGCACGAGCTGCTCGTGGACGAGATCGATGAACCAGGGAGCGTCGGAGGCGTCGACGTTGAGGGGAGCGAGGCGGAGAGGTTCGGCCTTGGCGCGGCTGGCCTCCGCCGTGGTGATGGCGTTGGTCTCGACCATGGAATCGAGGACGAGGTTGCGGCGCTCGGTGGCGCGCTCTGCGTGACGGTAGGGGTTGAGGCGGCTGGGGCTCTGGATCATGCCGGCTAGTAAGGCGCACTGGGCGAGGTCGAGCTGGCGGAGATCCTTGCCGAAGTAGGCCTGGGCGGCCTCGCCGAAGCCGTTGATGGCGTAGGAGCCGCGCTGACCGAGGTTGATCTGGTTAGCGTACATCTCGAAGATTTGCTGTTTCGAGAAGCGCGACTCGAGCTGGAAGGTGATGGTGATTTCGGCGATTTTGCGGGTGAGGTGTTTTTCGGGCGAAAGGAAGAAGCCGCGGGCGAGCTGCTGCGTGATGGTGGAGCCGCCGCAGGACATGTGGTGCGAGAGGAGGTCGTCGACGGCGCACTTGGCGGTGCGGAGATAGTTGATGCCGCCGTGCTCGAAGAAGCGTCTGTCCTCGATGGCAAGGACGGCGGCGATGAGGCGCGGCGGAATGTCTCCATAGGTCACTAGGCGGCGTTTGGAGCGGCCCTTGTCTTCAGACAGTGCCGTGATCAGCTGCGGCTCCAGCTGGTACGCGCGCAGCGACGCGCCATTGTCGGCGGTGATGGACTGGACGGTGATGCTGTCGGTGGTGATGGTGGCACCGTCGGTGGAGTGGTAGGACTGGGCGCCGGGCTTGATGGTGATGCTGTCGCCGTCAAGGTGAAAAGTACCCAGTTCCGGTTTGGCGTTGTAGCCAGCCGCCCGCAGATCTCGGGCGATCTCTTCGGTGGTGAGGTGCTGGCCGGGCCGAACCTCGCGAGGCGCCGCGTAGATCTGAGCGACGGGCGCAAACAAAGGGCCAGCCGCGAGACGCTGGTCTACCACGCCCTGGTACTTGTGGAAGAAATACGCGGCAATCGCGCCGACCACTATCAAGCAGGCGAGAACGACGGCGCCGAGCAGGAGGAGCAGCGACCGGCCGATGCTCGATCGTCGAGTCCTGGAAGCGGTTTCGGGTCGGAGTTTGAGCTTTACGGCCACGGTCTTGAGTCTTTCTTGGTTGGCCGGCGTTAGGAGACGCCCGCGGGTGTGGCGGCACCGTGTAGAAGCGCGTCGAGGTGCTCGGCGATGTCAGCAAGCGGCAGGTCTTCGGTTGTTTCGCGGAGCCGGTCGACCAGCTCGACCTTGCCTTCTGCGAGCTTTTTGCCAATGTTGATGCGGAACGGGATTCCGGTGAGGTCGGCGTCTTTGAACTTGACGCCGGCCCGCTCGTCGCGGTCGTCGAGCAGGGTATCCAGGCCGGCACGGTCGAGCGCGGTGGCGAGCTTTTCCCCGGCTGTGAGGAGGTCGGCTTCGCGGACGTTGGTGATGGTGACGACGACCTCGAAGGGCGCGATGGCCGGCGAAAGCGCGTACGCGTCGCCGTTGTGTTTGGCGGCGGAGGACTCGATGGCGGCGGTGAGGATGCGTTCGACGCCGATGCCGTAGCAGCCCATGACCGGCGTGATTTCCTTGCCGTCTCGGTTGAGGACGCGCGCGTTCATGCACGCGGTGTAGCGGTTGCCGAGCTTGAAGATGTGGCCGACTTCGACGGCCTTGCCGAGGCGGAGTGGCTGGCCACCGATGGGGTCGAGCTCGCCTTCAAGGATGTCCCGGATGTCGGCGATGCGGGTGGGGGTGAAGTCGCGGCCGGGGGTGACGTTGCGGAAGTGGAAGTCGAGCTGGTTTGCCCCGGCGACGAGGTTGTGGCGGCCTTCGAGGCCAAGGTCCATGATGCTGAGAGTCTTAAGGCCTTCGGACGCGGTGTCGCGGGAGACGCCCTTGAGTTTGTCGAGAGACTTGCCGGAGTTGAGGCCGTTGAGGGAGCCGGAGGTCATGACCTCGGGGATGGCGACCGGGCCGAGAAAGCCGGCGGGACCGCCGAGGTGGAGGGCGAGCTCGTCGTGGGTCATGGGGCGCAGATCGACGGTTCCGGCGACCGCGTTGAGCTTGGTTTCGTTGACCTGGTGATCGCCGCGAAGGAAGGCGGCGATGGGGCGCTGAGGCGCGTTTGGGTCTGCGGTGCTGCCCATGAAGGCGACGCACTTGATGTCTTGCGAGGCCTGGATGCCGAAGAAACGGGTCACGTCGGCGATGGCGCCGAGGCCAGGGGTGGAGATGAGCTCGGGGAGGCCGTCGCCCGTGGGCTCGAGGTCTGTGACGGGGGCGAGGCGTGAGGTGGCTTTTTCGAGGTTGGCGGCATAGCCGGAGGTGGAGGAGGCGATGAGGTCTTCGCCGGCTTCGGTGTAGACCATGAACTCCTGCGACTGCGATCCGCCCATGGCGCCGGAGTCGGCTTCGACGGCGACGAACTCGAGGCCACAACGGGTGAAGATGCGGCGGTAGACCTCGTCGTGCTTGCTGTAGGAGAGGTCGAGGCCGGCCTCGTCGATGTCGAAGGAGTAGGCGTCCTTCATGAGGAATTGGCGGACGCGGAGGAGGCCGGATTTGGGGCGGGGTTCGTCGCGGAACTTGGTCTGGATCTGGTACCAGATCTGCGGCAGCTGCTTGTAGGAGCGGAGCTCCGACCGCGCGATGGACGTCATGATCTCCTCGTGCGTCATGGCAAGACACAGGTCGGCGCCCTTGCGGTCATGCAAGCGAAACATATTGTCGCCCATGGTGGACCAGCGGCCGGACTCCTGCCAGACTTCGGCGGGATTGAGGGCTGGAAGGAGGAACTCCTGGCCGATGGTGTCCATTTCTTCGCGGATGATGCGGACGATCTTGTTGATGGAGCGGTTGCCGAGGAACAGGTAGGAGTAGATGCCGGCGCCGAGTTGGCGGACATAGCCTGCACGCAACAGCAGCTTGTGGCTGGCGACTTCGGCGTCGGTCGGGGCGTCGCGGAGGGTGGGGATGAAGAGCTGGGACCAGCGGTGCATGGGTGTTGACGAACCTCGTGAGCGGCGGTGCAATCGGCGCGCGCTCTCCTGTTTCTTGATTGTCTAATAGAGGGTCGCTTCGGTCTAGCGCGGGGATGGCTCGGCATGCTGTGCGTGCATGGGGGCCGTCCCGCGAAAGTGGGGGGATTGCCCGATTGTGGGATGGGCTGCCACGCTCACGAAGATGTATGTTTGCGCCGATGCGAACCTGCTTCGTACAAAGCGCGCATGGTCGTCTGTCCCCGCGAGGAGCTCCGATCGGGCAAGGGCTCGTTCTGTCGCTCCTGCTTACGTTCGGGGGCTGCCGGAGCCTGGCTCCTGCGACGTCCGGGTCTGGCGTGGTCACGGCGGGCAAGACGCTTCGCGGCGGCGTTCACGGAGGGAGCCAGCCCGTCGCGGGGGCGCACGTCTATCTTCTGGCAGCAGGACAGGTGGAATCGGCAGCGCTTCGGTGTCGCTGCTTGACCCCGCGAGCACGGGCACCTCGGACGGGCACGGAGCCTACGTTGTTTCCGACGCGAACGGCGCCTTCACGATCACGGGGGATTACCAGTGCCCGCAGGCGGATGCGATGGTGTATGTGCTGGCCACCGGCGGGAATCCGGGGCTAGGGCCGGGGCAGCAGAATCCGGATATTGCCTTGATGACCGGAATGGGATCGTGCCAGACGATGTTGGCCAACGCCGCGACGATCAATATCGGTGTGACGGAGGTGACGACCGCGGTGACGGTCAACCAGATCTCCCGATATATGAGTGGAACGTTCCGGGTTGCGTCCGACGGCAGTGCGGCGGAGGTCCAGGGGATCGCGGCCGCCTTTGCGTCGATTCCCCAGATGGTGGATATCAGCTCGGGGACGGCACACACCACCACACCGGACGGAAGCGCGACGGTTCCGGCCAGCATCATCAACACGTTAGCTGACATCCTTGCATCCTGCGTGAATAGTGCAGGATCTGCCAGTTCCAGCAACGGGCCGTGCAGCCAGTTGGAACAAGGCACGGCCAGCGATACGGTCGAGGCGATGCTGAACATCGCGAACAACCCGTCTCAGGATGTAAGTTCGCTGTTCGATCTGGCACCGGCGGCATCACCCTATCAGCCCACGCTGTCGGCCCCGCCGACGGACTTTACGCTGAGCCTGAGTGATCCGATTTTGCCGGCGAACTGTTCGCCGAATTGCTTTACGGTGCAGGTCAACGCCGGCGGTCCGGCGGTGGGAACCTACGCAGCGGACTTTGGCTTTTCAGGTGGATGGGTCGCCTCCACGTCGGTGCTGATCGCTCTGGACGGCGTGCTGGACCCAGCTCCGATGCAGGTGTACCAGACGGAACGTTACGGGGACTGCAGTTACAGCTTTAGCAACTTTGTTCCGGGAAGTGCGCACCTCGTCAGACTTCATTTCTCGGAGAATTACTGGACCAGTGCGGGGCAACGCATCTTCTCGGTGTCACTGAATGGAACGCCGGTTCTGCGAAACTTCGACATTTTCGTTGCGGCGGGCGGCGAATTCCGGGCATTGGTGCGGACCTTTGTGGTAGCCGCAGATGACCAGGGAGGGATCAGTGTCCTACTGGGTCCTACCGTACTCGACGAGCCCAAGATAGATGCGATCGAGATCGAATAGATTGCAAGCGGACCCCGAGTAAGCGAGCTTGCATCAGGCTGCGGTGAGGGTCGACAAGTCGTGCAGGTGAAGGACACCGATGGGGTCGCCGGTGGCGGATACGGCGACGAGGGAGGTGATCTTGCGCTGATGCAGCAGAGCGAGGGCGTCGGAGGCGAAGCTGTCCGGGGAGATGGTGACTGGGTTTGGGTGAAGGATGTCGCTAGCGTTGCGCGTGAGGGCCTGGGCGCCGTCGCGCTCGAGGAGCCGGCGGAGATCGCCGTCCGAGATGATGCCGAGGAGTTGACCCCCTTCGATCACGAGGGTGATGCCTAATTTTTTGCGGGAAATTTCGTGGATCAATTCGGGCAGGGGGCAGTCGGGGCTGACCACGGGCATGGCGTCGCCGGTGTGCATGAGATCGCGAACGCGGGCGAGGCGACGGCCGAGGCGACCGCCTGGGTGGAGATCGGCGAAGTGCTCGGGAGCGAAGCCGCGCCGCTGGCTGACGGAGAGGGCGAGGGCATCCGAGAGCGCAAGCAGGACGGTGGTGGAGGCTGTGGGGGCGAGGTTGTGCGGGCAGGCCTCGGCGGAAATGGTGGCGTCGAGCAGATGCGCGGCTTCGCGGGCGAGCGTGGAGGTGAGGCAGCCGCAGAGCGCGACGACCGGCGTGCTTGTGCGGGCGAGCAGGGGCAGGAGGGTGAGCAGATCGGCGGTTTCGCCGCTGGCAGAAAGCATAAGCACGGGGTCGCCGGGAAGAATCATGCCGAGGTCGCCGTGTAGAGCTTCGGCGGGATGGAGGAAATGGGCGGGGGTGCCGGTCGAACGCAGGGTGGCGGCGAGCTTGCGGGCGATGATGCCCGATTTGCCGACTCCGGTGAGGATGGCGCGGTGGCCGGACGCGGCGGCTTCGGCGAGCAGGGCGACGACCGCGGCGAACGGCTCGCGCATGGGGCCTTCGAGACGCAGGGCAAGCTGATCGAGTGCGGCGGCTTCGATGCGGACGAGTCCGGCGGGGTTTATGGCCGCGTTGGCGGGGTCGGGCTGGGCCGGGTCGGGCTGGGCTTCGGCTTGGGCTTCGGATGCGGATTCGGCCATGGCATGGCGATGCTAGCAGAGCCACGGGCGGGGCGGGCGTGCCAGAGCGGTCGGTGGTTCACGTAAACTTGAACGTGGAAGGCGCCGCTCGGCAGCATAGCGCGGCGTTGGTGTCGGGCATGAAGCGGATGGTGATGGTGGTCGCGATGATGGTGGTGGGCATTTCCATGCTGCTGTGGGCGGGGTGGCACAACCTGCGTGAGCGGCGGTTGGCGATGCAGCGGGCGGAGGCCAACCACGTCTACCTGACGCCGGCCGGCAAAGACGGCGCGGATGCCGGCGCCGCAGCTCCTGTCGCAACGCTCGATGGCAAGCCGGCTCCGGCGTTTACGCTGCGGGATCTGGACGGCAAGAAAGTGTCGCTCGCCGACTACCGGGGGCGGCCGGTGCTGGTGAATTTCTGGGCGACGTGGTGTGCTCCGTGCAAGCTGGAGATGCCGTGGTTTGAGCAATTTCGCAAGCAGTACGCCGGGCAGGGCTTTGAGATTCTGGGTATCGCCGAAGACGATACCGGCAAGGACGAAATTGCCAAATCGGCGAAGAAACTTGGCGTGGAGTATCCGATTCTGCTGACCGACGAAAAGGTCGCGCCGGCGTACGGCGGTGTGGATTATCTGCCGATGTCGTTCTACGTGGACCGCGGCGGGGTGGTGCGGGAGGAGACAGCGGGACTGGCGACCAAGGATGAGGTGGAAGCGAACATTCGTAAGATTGTCGATGGCGGCAGTGCCTCGGCGGGGTCGGCGGCGGTAGGCGGGCAGTGAAGATCGCTCTCATCGCGGTGCTGCTGGGCGTCGGGCTGAGCGCAGCAGCGCAAGAGTTGCCGGCAATCGGCGATCTCAGTGCTGCTCGACCGGCGCGAGCGAAAGACCACGTCCAGTTTGTGGGAGAACAGCAGGTGCTGCCTGCTGGCCGGACCACGGCGCTGCGTCTGCAGTTCGCGGTAGACAATGGCTTTCACATTAACTCGCACCGGCCGAAAGGTGATCTGCTTGTCGCGACGGAGCTGCGCGTTGAGTCTGCGGCGTCGGTGCAAGTGGCCGCGCCGGTGTATCCGGCAGGTCAGCCGTACCACTTCGCCGCGAGTCCGGACGAGGTGCTGGAGGTCTACACCGGCGCGTTTGCTGTGGAGTTGCCGGTGAGGGCGGTGGCGGGGGAACACACGCTCAAAGCGACGCTGCGCTACCAGGCGTGCGATCAGGCGATGTGCTATCCGGTGCGATCGCTGCCGGTGGTGGCGGCGTTCACGGCGAAGTAGGGTCTACTTCTTCGGGCTAGCGGCCAGCTTCTTTTGCGTGTCTTTTTGCGTGTTCAGGAAGCGGCGGAGGCGGTCGAGGGAGCGGGCTTGGCCGAAGATGATGAGTGATTCCATGAGGGGCGGTGACTGCGTGGAGCCGGTGAGGATGGCGCGGAGAAGCATGAAGTTTTCCTTCACGGACCAGCCCTTGGCTTCACCGAGCTGCTTCATGGCGGCCTCAATCGCTTCAGGTTCCCACGCCGTTGTCTCGAGCGTGATGAGGAGGTCGGCGGTGAAGGAGAGCGTTTCTTCGAGGGAGTGCTTCTTGGGAAGGAAGACCTCGGGAGCAGGCATGACGTTGTCGGCGAAGAAGAAGCCGGTCATGTCGCCGAATTGCGCGAGGGTGTCGATGCGGTTCTGGATGAGCGAAGCGACCTCGCGCAGGTAGCGGTCGGAGAGGACGTTGGTGCGGAGGGCGGCGAAGAAGTCGTCCGGCGAGAGTCGGCGGAGGTATTCGCCGTTGAGCCAGCGGAGCTTGGTGAGATCGAAGACCGGACCGCCGAGCGAGATCTTTTCGAAGCGGAACTTTTCGATCATGTCGGTGAGCGAGAAGAGGTCGCCTTCCTTGGTGTTGAGACCGCCGGTGACGATCTGCTGCTCTGTGAGTTGGGGCATGCCGCCGCCCATGAGGCCGAGGAAGTTGAGCATGACTTGCGGGAGGAATCCCGCGTCGCGGTAGTAGATGAGGGAGACAGGGTTTTTACGTTTGGAAATTTTGCTTTTGTCGGCGTTGCGCAGCAAAGGCATGTGCCAGAAGCGCGGCCGGGGCCAGCCGAAAGCCTGGTAGAGAAGAACGTGCTTGGGAGTGGACGAGATCCACTCTTCGGCGCGGATGACGTCGGAGATGCGCATGAGGCGGTCGTCGACGACGTTGGCGAGGTGGTAGGTGGGGAAGCCGTCGCTTTTGAGCAGCACCTGGTCGTCGACGTTGGCGTGGTCGAAGGTGATGTCACCGCGGAGTTCGTCGCGGAAGGTGGTGCTGGTTTGCTGTGGGACTTTGAGGCGGATGGTGTAGGGTTTGCCGGCGGCGAGCTCGGCTTCGATCTGCTCGGGCGTGAGGTCGCGGGACCGGCCACGGTACTTGGGGGGCTGTTTCGCGGCGGTCTGTGCGGCGCGCTCGGCTTCGAGCTCTTCGGAGGTTTCGAAGGCGCGGTAGGCGGAGCCGTTGGCGAGGAGGATTTCGGCGTGCTGGCGATAGATGTCGGTGCGCTCGGACTGGCGGTATGGGCCGTATGGGCCACCGACGTCGGGGCCTTCATCCCAGGTGAGGCCGACCCAGCGGAGCGAATCGAAGATCATCTGCTCGGAGGTGGGCACGAAGCGGGTGCGGTCGGTGTCCTCGATGCGGAGGACGAACTGGCCACCGCGCTGCTGGGCGAAGACGTAGTTGAGCAGGCCGATGTAGGCGGTGCCGACGTGTGGGTCGCCGGTGGGCGATGGAGCGATGCGGACACGGACGGGCGAAGCAGATGCGGGTGCGAGGTCATTCATGATCGGGGCCAAACCTCGATGGTAGCAGGGCGGGTTGGCGGAACGGACGAACCGCCTGACGCACAACCCGAGTGCCGGTCCGGCGCTTCTGATGAGGTGCTGTCGCCAGGTTGAGTCTTGCACGACGTCTGGCCTGGACCAAGAACGGGAGAGTTGCATGAACGTCTCCGAAGATGTGCGGGCTGGGAAGCAGACAACGTGGGTTCACCGCATGCCGTACGGCGCGGAGCTGCTGGACGACGCGGGTGGTGTTCGGTTCCGGTTGTGGGCGCCAAAGGTGGACTCGTTGGGGTTGGTGCTGGATGGCCGCGACACGCCTCTGCCGATGCAGCCGCAAGAGGATGGCTGGTTTGAGCTGCGTGTTCCGGAGGCGCATGCCGGAACGCGGTACATGTTTCGGCTGCCGGACGGGCAAAGCGTCGCGGATCCCGCATCTCGGTCGCAGCCGGACGACGCTGGAGGTCCGAGCGAGGTGGTCGACCCGGCAGCGTATGCGTGGCGGCCGACGGAGTGGCGTGGGCGGCCGTGGGCGGAGACGGTGATCTATGAGCTGCACATCGGCGTTTTTACACCGGAAGGGACATTCCGGGCGGCGATCGGGAAGATGCCGCACCTGCGGGATCTGGGGGTGACGGCGATCGAGATCATGGCAATCGGCGACTTTCCGGGCAAGCGAAACTGGGGATACGACGGCGTGCTGTGGTACGCGCCGGACTCGACCTACGGTCGGTCGGAAGACCTGAAGGCGCTCGTGGAGGCGGCGCACGAACACGGCATTCAGGTGTTCCTGGACGTGGTCTACAACCACTTTGGACCGCAGGGAAATTGTCTGCTCGAGTATGCGCCCGAGATCCTGACGGATCGCTACGAGACGGCCTGGGGGCAGGCGCTGAACTTCGATGGGGACTGCTGCGGCGAGACGCGCTCCTTTGTGATGCACAACGCGCTCTATTGGATCGAGGAGTTCCAGATGGATGGGCTGCGCTTCGACGCCTCGCACGCAATGATCGATGCGAGCCCGAAGCATGTGCTCGATGAACTGGCGGAGCGGGTGCGCGCGGCGGCGCATGGGCGCGAAATCCACTTCATTCTCGAAGAAGAAGGCAATGTGGCGCAGCGGCTGCGACGCGGTGGGGAGGGCTGCGCGGAGGACTTTACGGCGCAATGGAACCACGATCTGCAGCGGCTGATTGGGTTTGCGGTGTCGCCGGAGTGGGTGTGCGCGGAGGATCCGGGCGGCGAAACGGACAAGCTGCGGAAAGCGCTGGCTGAGGGATTTGTGGTGCATGCACAGGAGCTGGACGCGGAGAGGAAGCCGGATCGCGAGGCTTCGGTGCATGTGCCGCCGACGGCGTTTGTGGCGTTTCTGCAGAGTCACGATCTGGTGGGGAACCGAATTTTTGGCGAGCGAATCCATGAACTGGCTTCTCCGGAGGCGATCCGCGCGGTGGCTTCGCTGTACCTGCTGCTGCCGCAAACACCGATGCTCTTTATGGGTGAAGAATGGGGATCTACGTCGAGGTTTCCGTATTTCTGCGACTACAAAGGACAGCTGGCGAACGACGTGCGCGAGGGCCGGCGAAAGCAGTTTGCCGAGACCATGAAGGAGTGTGATCCGAAGGAGCTGGACAAGGTGCCTGATCCTCAGGCGGAGAAGACGTTTCTGTGCGCGAAGCTGCGGTGGGAGGAGCTGGGTGAGACGGGGCATCGGAAGTGGCTCGGGTGGTATCGGGATGCGCTGCGGGTGCGGCGAGAGGAGGTTGAGCCGTTGCTGGCGCGGTTTGGCGTGGATGCGTACAGCCACGAGATCGTTGGGCCGCGGGCACTGGTGATTCGGTGGCAGCTGCGCGGCGGCGGCGAGCTGCGACTGGCGGTGAACCTGTGCGAGCAGGACAGGCTGTTTCCGGAGATTGGTGGACGCGTGATCTGGCAGGCAGGCGAGGGTTGGCGCGACGGACGCATGGCGCCTTGGTCGGTAGTTTGGTCCACTGTAGGCATCGAGCAGTGAACGGTGCGCGACAACGTTGCAGATCCCGGGTTCTCTTCGTGGTTCGGGTTAGCGCGACAGCGGGCGAGTTGCGTTGGGTCCGACGCTAGACTGGGCAATGAGGATGGTTATGCGGGCTCGTTGGGTGTGGGTTGCGTCGATGTTGGTGGCTGCTGGGTGGAAGGCGGAGGCGCAGACGGCGGTCTATGGTGAGTTCACCGCGGGAAAGGTGAGCGCGGCGAATTCGACGTGGATGTATGGACCGACGGTTGGGCTTTACCACGACAACGGGCTTGGATTGGTGGCGTACGGATATGACGTGCGCGGGTCGTTTCTGAAGCGCGGCGACACGAACGGGACTGACTCGAACGAGAGCCTGACGACGCTTGAGGGTGGTGCGCGGTTTGCCGTGACGCCGCACGTGCTGCCGATCAAGCCGTATGTCGAGGCGCTGGGCGGATATGGCGGGCTGACGGTGGGGCAAGGCGCGGTGCGGACGAGCGCGAGCCATTTTACGTACCAGTTTTTGGGGGGTGTGGACTTTACCTTCTTTCCTCGGCTGGACTGGCGCGTGGTGGAGTTTTCGTATGGCGGGTTGAGTGGATTAGGGTCGAGCTACGACCCGAAGACGCTGAGTACGGGGCTGGTATTTCGGCTCCCTTGAGTGTGGGTTTTGGGCGCGCTTGGCTGGGTAGATCCGGGCGCTGCATGCTAGCCTTAACAGACTGCTATGAGCGAAGCGACCTTGACTGAGACGGAAGCGCTGGCGGCTGCGAGCCACGCGGCGAAGTACACACGCAACAACCCTTTCCTTTCCACCGTTCTGGTGAATGATTTGCTGACCGGCGCGGGCTCGGAGAAGGAGACGCGGCACATCGAGATGTCGCTTGAGGACGGCATGCGGTATACGCCGGGCGATGCGGTGGGGATCATTCCGGAGAACCGGCGCGAGGCAGTGGGCGAGTTGCTCCAGGCGCTGGGGATGACGGGCGCGGAGCGGGTGCTGGACCACTACAAGGTGGAAATCGGCTTGGACGAGGCGCTGCGGACGCGGCTGCAGATCGGCAAGCTGGCGCGTGGCAGCATCAACCAGTTGGCGAAGGTGGCTCCCGGCAACGAAGGGCTGAAGGCGCTGGCTGGTCCGGAGAACAAGGCGCGGGCTGAGGAGTATTGCTGGGGGCGCGAGTTGGTGGACCTCCTCGTGGACTTTCCGGGAGCGGTGACGGATCCGCAGCAGCTGTTCCAGGTAGTGTCGCGGCTGACGCCACGGATGTACTCGATCGCGTCGAGCCAGGCGATGCACCGGGACAACGTACAGACGACGGTGCGCGTGGTGCGGTACGAGACGCACGGCAAGGAGCGGCAAGGGCTGGCGAGCGGACACATGGGCGATCGGGCACCGGTTGGGGGGACGTTTCCGATTTTTCTGCATGCGAATGCGGCGTTTCGGCTGCCCGAGGACACGGACGCGCCGGTCATTATGATCGGTCCGGGGACGGGCATCGCGCCGTTTCGGGCGTTTCTCGAAGAGCGGCAGGCGACCGGGCAGAGGGGCGGCAACTGGCTGTTCTTTGGGGAGCAGCGGCGGACGCTCGACTACCTGTATCAGGAGCAGTTCGAGGGGATGCATCGCGATGGTCTGCTGACGCGGCTCGATACGGCGTTCTCGCGGGACCAGGCGAAGAAGGTGTATGTGCAGGACCGCATGCAGGAGAACGCGGCGGAGCTGTATGCGTGGCTGGAGCGTGGAGCGTACTTTTACGTGTGCGGCGATGCGAGCCGGATGGCGAAGGATGTGGAGACGGCGCTGCTGGATGCGATTGCGAAGGGGGCAAACGCGACGCCGGACCACGCGAATGAGTATCTGGCGACGATGAAGAAGCAGAAGCGGTACCAGCGGGACGTGTACTAGGTGGCTTCCCTGCCGGGTAAACTCCTCCCCCACCGACGGCCGGCGCACCCGGTTTGATCCAGGCATACAACTTTGGTGAGGGTCGTTCTGCAGAGGTGGCAGAGGGATTGCGGCCGGAAGGGGTTAGGCTGAGATCAGCCGGAAGGTTGGGACTGGCGTGAGGATCGAGCAGTGGACATCGTGAAGCTTTCTACGGGAGTGACAAGCTACCCGGACACCGAGGTCACAAAGAGCAACGTCATCCCGATCCGGCCGTCGAAGGCGGAGAGATCTGCAGAGGTGACGTCCGGTGCGGGGCCGGAAGACCGATTTACGCGGAGTCCGGACGCAGCCGGCATGGCCGATGGTGTGACGGACACGGTGACTCTGAGCGGTGTGGCTGATCCCGTGCCCGAAGCCTCGTCGCGGGACGCACGAGTGGCCGGAGTGATCGAAGCGGTCCAGAACGGGAGCTACAAGGTGGATTCGAGCGCCGTCGCGGACGCCATGGTGTCCACGATGGCGAACCGGCCGGGCGGGTCCGCCGGAGAGTAAGCGAGGCCGGCGCTTGGGCGCTGGCAGGGGTTTGAGGGTTGGAGCGCGGAGGATGGGCGCGGCTCGTACACTAGACGTGTATGAGCGAGACGACTGGAGCTGGAGTGGAGCCGGGGCGGTACGCGCCGGCGGAGATCGAACCGAAGTGGCAGGCGCGGTGGGATGCGGATCCGACGCTGTATGCGGCGGAGGGGACAGGGAGCGCGAAGCCGAAGTATTACTGCCTGGAGATGCTGCCGTACCCGAGCGGTGTGCTGCATGTTGGGCATGTGCGGAATTATGCGGTTGGGGATGCGCTGGCGCGGTACATGTGGATGCGCGGGCACAACGTGCTGCACCCGATGGGATGGGATGCGTTTGGGTTGCCGGCGGAGAACGCGGCGCTGAAAAACAACGTACCGCCGGGAGAGTGGACGCTGCGCAATATCGCGGCGATGAAGGAGCAATTTCGTCGATTGGGGATGGGATTTGACTGGTCGCGTGAGGTAACGACGTGTTTGCCGGACTACTACCGGTGGAACCAGTGGTTTTTCCTCAAGATGTTTGAGCGGGGGCTGGCTTACCGGAAGAAGAGCAAGGTGAACTGGTGTCCGAAGTGTATGACGGTGCTGGCGAATGAGCAGGTGGTGGGTGGCTGCTGCTGGCGGCATGAGGACACGCCGGTGGAGCAGCGGGACCTGACGCAGTGGTTTTTGCGGATCACGCGGTATGCGGATGAACTGGTAGAGGGGTTGGACAAGCTGCCCGGGTGGCCGGAGAAGGTTCGCACGATGCAGGCGAACTGGATCGGGCGAAGTGAGGGGGCGCAGGTTGGGTTTGCGGTGGAGGGCGCGGCCGAGACCGTGACGGTGTTTACGACGCGGGTGGATACGATTTTTGGGGCGACGTCGATCCAGGTGGCTCCGGAGCATGTGCTGGTGAAGGGTTGGGCCGGGGTGGATGCGGCGCTGGCGCGTGAGGTGGAGGGGATGGTGGCCGAACAGACTGCCGCGAAGGAGGCGGGGGATGTTGGCGGGATCCAGAAGCGCGGTGTGGCGACGGGCCGGTTTGCGGTGAATCCGTTTAATGGGGAGCGGCTGCCGATCTGGGTGGCGAACTACATTCTGGCGGACTATGGGACGGGCGCGATCATGAGCGTGCCGGCGCATGATGAGCGGGACTTTGAGTTTGCGACGAAGTATGGGCTGCCGATGAAGCGGGTGGTGGCGCCGAACTTGGATACGGAGGATCTCGCGCTGCCGTACACGGGGGAGGAGGAGGCGGTGTTGATCGACTCCGGCGAGTGGACCGGGGAGCCTTGTCTCCAAGCGCAGGAGAAGATGGCGGCGTTTGCGGAGCGTGGAGGGTTTGGAACGGCGACGGTTACGTATCGGCTGAAGGACTGGGGGGTGAGCCGGCAGAGGTACTGGGGAACGCCGATTCCGATGGTGTACTGCGAGCGCGGGCATAACAGCCCTGAGCCGGGAAAGCCAAGCGTGGAGGCTGGGGGTGTTGTTGCGCTGCCTGAGAGTGCGTTGCCGGTGTTGTTGCCGGAGCAGGTGGCGATTACGCAGGAGGGTGGGTCTCCGCTGGGTAAGGTGGCGGAGTTTGTGAATACGACGTGCCCGGTGTGCGGCGGGCCGGCGCGGCGGGAGACGGACACGATGGACACGTTTGTGGACTCGAGCTGGTACTTCTACCGGTATACGGATGCGCACAACGACCAGGCTCCGTTTGCGACGGAGAAGGCGAACTACTGGTTTCCGATTGATCAATACATTGGCGGGGTGGAGCACGCGATTTTGCACCTCATCTATTCGCGGTTCTGGACGAAGGTGATGCGGGATCTGGGTTTGGTTACAAATAGCGAGCCGGCCGAGCGTTTGTTTACACAGGGGATGGTGATTCGGGACGGCGCGAAGATGTCGAAGTCGAAGGGCAATGTGGTGAGCCCGGACGAGATGATTGAGCGGTATGGGGCGGATGCGACGCGGATGTATGCGCTGTTTGCGGCGCCGCCGGACCGGGACCTGGACTGGCAGGAGGACGGGGTTGCGGGGATCAGCCGGTTTTTGGGGCGGGTGTACCGGGTGGTGATGAAGTATGCGGGGTTACGGGCGGGTGCGGCCGCGGAGGGTGAGCCGAGCGTGGCGGAGCGGGATTTGCTGCGGGTGTTGCACCAGACGATTGCGAAGATTGAGCTGGATTTCAGCGGGCGGTGGCACTTCAATACGTGCATTTCTTCGATCATGATTCTGGTGAATGGGGTGATGGACCGCGAGGCGGCGATCGATGCGGGGGAGGTTTCGCCGGGTGCGGTGGCGGAGGTGATGCGCGGGCTGGTGTTGCTGCTGGCGCCGTTTGCTCCGTTTGTTTCGGCGGAGTTGTGGGAGCAGGTGGGTGGCGAGGGCGTGGTGTTTCGGACGGCGTTTCCGGTGGCGAATGCGGAGCTGGCGCGGGAGGCGGAGGCGGAGATTCCGGTGCAGGTGAATGGGAAGCTGGCGAACGTGGTGCGGGTGCCGGCGGACAGCGACGAAGAGGCGTTGAAGGCGGCGGCGATGGCGGACGAGAAGGTGCAGGCCCGGCTGGCGGGGAAGACGGTGGTGAAGGTGATTGTGGTGAAGGGCAAGCTTGTGAATCTTGTGGTGCGGTAGGTGACGGGGACAGTGGGACAGAGGCCGACGGGAGCTGGGGGTGTGCCTCGGGGGACGCAGTGGTTTGTGGGGACGCTTTCGTGGTGCTGGCGGCATCCTTCGGTGACGGCTCTGGAGGTGCTGTGGCGGTGGGCGTTTGGGGTGGCAGCGATGTGGTTTGTGGGCCGGCGTGTGTGGGCGATTGTAATGGACGCGACGGGGGGCGTGTATGACTGGTCGCGGCTGGGGCTGAACAATATCACGGTGGTGGATCCGGTGGGCGCGGCGAAGAAGCTGGCGGTGGCGATCTCGGTGCTGCTGCCGCCGCTGCTGCACCTGGCGGCGTGGGTGGGGCCGCCGTGGCTGCTGGGGTGGATCGTGGTTTCCGCGGTTGGGCGGACGGCGGTGCTGCGGCGGGCGGATCCGGCGTTGCGGAGCCGGCCGGGGACGCTGATGGTGCTGCAGCTGATTCGGCTGCTGGCGCTGGTGGGGAGCTTTGTGTTCTGGTTTTGGCTGCTGACGCGGGTGGGACAGAGGACGGTTACGGTGCCGATGATGCGGGGGGACGAGCCGAATCTGCTGGGGTATTTTGCGGTGGCGATTGTGCTGACGCTGGGATTGTTTACGATGTGGGCGATTGCGAGTTGGGGGCTGAGCATCGCGCCGCTGATGGCGATGTTGTATGACGTGGGGCCGGTGGAAAGTTTGCGGCGCGGGTTTCGGCTGGGGCCGTTGCGGATGCAGCTGGTGGAGGTGAACCTGGTGCTGGGGATTGTGAAGATTGCGCTGCTGGTGCTGCTGATGGTGTTTTCGGCGACGCCGCTGCCGTTTGAGACGATCACGACGACGGCGTTTCTGGCGTGGTGGACGGCGGTGGTGGCGGTGGTGTATTTCGTGGCGTCAGATTTTTTCCACGTGGCGCGGCTGGTGAACTACCTGCATTTGTGGCGGAGGTACGACAGCGAGCGGGCGGGGCGTGAAATTTCAGCTTAGAGGCCACAACATCTTTCGGCAACGCTGCATCACACCCGCAGATTTGGTTCGGTACGGAGAGTTCGATATGTCTTTTGGCCTGTATGCGATTGGATACTTGATTGTGATTGTTGGCGTGGGTTACCTGATGCATATCATGCATATTCCGCAGACCTACATGATTGCTACGGTGATCATTCTGCTGGGCATCGGGATTGTGACGGGTGTGCAGACTACGCGGCAAAAGGATCCGAACTAGAGGGTGGACGGCGTTGGGTACACTTAACGCGTGGACTCCTCGACGATCGTGATTCTGGATTTTGGGTCGCAGTATACGCAGCTGATTGCCCGGCGTATTCGCGAACTAAATGTGTTTTCTGTGGTGTTGCCGTGCACGGCGCCTGTGGAAGCGGTGCGGGCTTTGCGGCCGTGCGGGCTGGTGCTTTCGGGTGGGCCGAGCTCGGTGTATGACGCGGGGGCGCCGATGGCGGATCCGGCGATGCTGGATTTGGGCGTTCCGGTGCTGGGGATCTGCTATGGGCTTCAGCTGATTGTGCATCAGCTGGGTGGGACGGTAGAGCCGGCGGCGCGGCGGGAGTATGGGCATGCGCGGGTAGAGCTGTTGGAAGAGGCGGCTCTGTTTCGCGGGCTGCCGCGCGAGATTGAGGTGTGGATGTCTCACGGCGATGAGGCTTTGCGGCTGCCGGAGGGGTTTCGGAAGACGGCTTCGACGTCGAATGCGCTGGCGGGGATTGCGAACGAGGAGCGACGGGTGTGGGCGGTGCAGTTTCATCCGGAGGTGGCGCACACGCGGCAGGGATTGGAGCTGCTGCGGAACTTTGTGATGGGGATCTGCGGGGCGGAGGCGAACTGGACGCCGGAGCACTTTATCCAGACGACGGTGGAGCGGATTCGGGCTCAGGTTGGGGATGGGCATGCGATTTGCGGGCTGAGCGGGGGGGTGGATTCGAGTGTGGCGGCGGTGCTGGTGGCGCGGGCGATTGGGGATCGACTGACGTGCATTTTTGTGAACAACGGGGTGCTGCGGAAGGATGAGTTCGGGCAGGTGCAGCGGACGATGCGGGAGCAGCTGGGGCTGAACGTGGTGGCGGTGGACGCTTCGGAGCGGTTTTTGGGGAAGCTGGCGGGGGTGGTGGATCCGGAGCGGAAGCGGAAGGTGATTGGGGGCGAATTTATCGCGGTGTTTGACGACGAGGCGAAGCGGATCTTTGAGAGTGAACGGCATACGGGCGAGGAGATTGCGTGGCTGGTGCAGGGGACGCTGTACCCGGATGTGATTGAGTCCGCGAGTGTGCATGGGCCGAGCCATACGATCAAGAGCCACCACAATGTGGGTGGGTTGCCGGCGGATATGAAGCTGAAGCTGATTGAGCCGCTGCGGGATTTGTTCAAGGACGAGGTGCGGCGGATTGGACGGGACCTCGGGATGCCGGCGGAGATTATTGACCGGCAGCCGTTTCCGGGGCCGGGGCTGGCGGTGCGGATCCTGGGGGAGGTGACGGCGGAGCGGGTGGCGGTGCTCGAGGAGGCGGACGCGATTGTGGCGGAAGAGATTGCGGCGGCGGGGCTGACGACGCAGCTTTGGCAGAGTTTTGCGGTGCTGCTGCCGGTGAAGAGTGTGGGCGTGATGGGGGATCAGCGGACGTATGCGGAGACGTGTGCGATCCGGGCGGTGCACTCGGAGGACGGAATGACGGCGGACTGGGCGCCGCTGCCGTACGAGGTGCTGCGGAGGATGTCGAGCCGGATTGTGAGTGAGGTTCGGGGGATCAACCGGGTGGTGTACGACATTACGTCGAAGCCGCCGGGGACGATCGAGTGGGAGTAGGGCGGAGGCCGGGGCGCGGCCTCTGCTGTCGGGACCTTACGCGGGTTAGAGGGTGTTGAGCCAGCCGAGGTGGGCGTTGACGAGGACGGCAGTCGCGTGGGCGAAGGGCTGGTAGGCTGGGGTGCCGGCTTGGGCTTCCTGGGCGAAGAGGCCCTCGTCTTTGTTGTGGATCTGCTTCATGTCCTGCACGTAGACGGTGTCGAACTGGTCGACGGGGGTGGATTTGAGTTTGTTGAGGCGGTCGGTGAATTCGGCGTTGAGGCCGGGGGCGATGGGGACGCCGGTGGCGGCGGCGATGCGCTTGAGTTCCTTGCCGACGCCTTCGTGGTCGTGGGACTCGAGGATGCCGAGATTTTTGATGACGGGGGTGGTTCCGCGGGCGGCGGCGACCTTTCCGGCTTCGACCTCATAGGCGCCGCCCTGGGAGACTTTGGCGACGAAATCGCGGTCTGCCTGGGAGGCTGGGTCGGCGGCGAAGAGGATGGTGGTGGAGGCGAGGCCGATGAGCAGGGTTGCTGCTGCGGCGGCGAGGGTGCGGGTGTTGCGAGCGAGCATGCAGGATCTCCGGTTTCCCCTCGTGGGATGCGGGCGGGGATCGTGGAGGTGCGGGGCGAAGTGATCTAGGGGACAACGCCGGTAATGCCGGAGACGAAGATGATGGTTACGTCGGCGAGGTGGGCCGCAGGGTCGCGGATGGCTTTGTAGGAGGCGGAGGTGTTGTTGAAGGAGCGCAGAGCGGTGTTTTGTTCGAGGAAGTGCGTGATGTAGTCAGGGTTGAAGAGGTCGCCGGGCTTCATGCGCCAGGCGCGATCGAAGTCTGCCTGCTGGGCCGGGGTGAGGTTGAGGGGTGTGATGGCCTTTATGCGGTACTGCTCGCCGGGGATGACGGTGAAGGTGTAGTTTACGGTGTTGGCGGCGGTGTCGATCTGCGGGACGGTGGTGACGACGACGTCGGCGTAGCCTTCCTTGCGGTACGGAGCGGCGAGAAGGTCGGTACTTTTGTTGAGGTCGGCGAACGAGGCGACAGCTCCGGGGCGGAGTGCGGCGGCGGCGGAAAAGGCTGCGGAGGAGAACTCGGGCGAGCCGGCCCAGGTGAGGGTGCCGACATGGAGCAGGGGACCGGGGACGACAGTGCCGGCGAAGTCTAGTTCAATTTTGTCGGGGGTGGAGGCGGTGGGAACGAGTTTGCGGTCGGCGATGTGGGCGGTGATGTAGCCGGCGTCGAGGTAAGGCGTGAGGAGGAGCTCGTCGGTGGTGCGGTGTTCGAGGCCGTCGCTGAAGAGGGATCCGGCGACCTTGCCGGCGCGGGTTCGGAGGGCGGGGGCGAACTCGGGCGAGATGCCGCCGAGGTGAACTGCGTGGACGACGATGAGGGGATTGGAGACGCGGTAGGCGACGACGCGGGCTTGGCGGTCGGAGGAGGGCTCGAACACCTCGTGGCTGACCTTGGCGGTGATGCCTCGCTGCTGGAGCAGATCGGCGAGGGCGGCGTCGACGGAGTCGATAAGGTTGCCGGATTCGGGTAGGGCTGGGCCGAAAAGGGGGACGCGGGACTGGATGCCGGTTTCGAGCTCCTGCGGGGTGAGCCAGAAGAAGTTGCTGAAGCTGACGGTAAGCAGAGAGGAGGGAGGGACGGGTTGCAGCGTGAAGTTGACGGCGATGGTTTTGTAGGCGCCCGCGAGCTTGACCTGGACGTCATCGAAGGCGCCGGTGTCGGAGAGGCGCTGTGCGGCGGCCTGGAGGTCGGCGGCGGAGAAGTTCTGGCCGGGGTGAAGGCTGGCGGTCTGCTCGAGGGCGGCTTGCTGAGCGGGTGGGGCGCCGGCGAAGGTGATTTTGCCGACCGTGTACTGGGCGAGGGTTGAGGTGGCGGAGGCAGAGGCGAGAAGTACAGACAAGAGGAACAGACGTGCTGGAGCCATGGGGATCAGGGTAGAGGCGTGGTGCGGGAGGGGCAAGGAAAATCAGAGGAGGCGACCCAACCGGCGACGCCGCAGCGGTTGGTTGCGGCGTCGCGGGACAGAGTTGGGCAGGTCAGCTGAGTTCGTCCATGCTGTTGGCGCCGTATTTAAGGTACCAGGGGCTGGCGGCTTCGAGGGCTTTGTTGACGTTCTGGATATTTTCGAGGCCGGTGGTTTCGAGCCACTGCTTGAAGGCCTCTGGGCCTTGCTTGGCGTAGATGCCGATGCCGTCGCTCCATGTGGCGCGGCCGCAGAGGACGCCGTTGAATTTGGTGCCGGACTCGGCGGCGAGATGGAGGGTTTCGATGAAGATGGGGTTGGTGACGCCGGCGGAAAGATAGATGAAGGGTTTGTGGGTCATGGTTTCGGCGTCGCGGAAGTGTTGGATGGCTTCGGCGCGGGTGTAGGCGGTTTCGCCTTTGTAGGCTTTGGTGCCCTGGACGAAGGACATCTCGATGGGGACCTCGACCTTGAGGACATCGACACTGTATTTCTCCTTACCGAACTCGGCCATCGATCCGGAGACAACCGAGGGCTTCTTCTTGGCGTAGGAGACGGATTTCTCGTTGCCGCCCTCGGCGTCGTAGCCGACGAACTCGAGGAAGAAGGGGATGTCGTGGGCTCGGCACTCGTCGCCGATACGCTCAATCCAGGCGTGCTTGTGGTCGTTGATGCTGAACTTTTCGAAGGGGGTGTAGTAGAGGAGGACCTTGACGCAGTCGGCGCCGGCTTCCTTAAGGCGGCGGACGCTCCAAAGGTCGAGGAGGTCGGGAAGGCGACCGGGAGCGGTGGAGTCGTAGCCGGTTTTTTCGTAGGCGAGAAGGAGGCCGGCGTCGTTGCGGTGCCCCGCGGCGGGAAGGCCGTACTCGGGGTCGAGAAGGATGGCAGACGCATAGCGGGTGAGGGTGCTGGTAACCAGGGTTTTGAAAAGCTCAAGGTCGTGGGCGTCGGCGGAGGCGCCGCGGGCCTGGCCGAGGGACTTTTGAAGGGAGCCGCGCTGGTCCATGGCGGCAGCGGCGATCACACCGCTGGGGTTGGAAACGGCTTTGAGGCCGGCGAGTTTTCCTGGGGTCGGCTTGTTCATAGTGGGTTGGATCTCCTGGGAGGGGAGGAAGTTGGATCCTGACGACCCGATTCTACAGATCGTGAGCCGATGCGGTGAAGGAGGCGGAGACGCGGAGAGCTTGGCCAGGGGATCGGGTGGTCATGTGTCCTGCACGGGAGCTTCAGCGAGCGGGCAGAGGTGTGTTTCGGTGGGCGGTGGTGAGGAACTCAGGCTGGTGCTTGCCTTGCTTGGCTTCGGCTGCGGTGGGGTTGAGGACGGCGATGCCTCTGCGCTGCCAGGCGGCGACCGCGAGGGCGACGAGGCAAAGAAGACCGGAGTAGAAGGTGGAGCGGACAAGGGAGAGTGGACCGAACCAGACCTTGACGACGTCGGGGGCGATGGGGCGGAGGTTGAGCAGGACGATGACGATGACGATCACGATGATCCACCAGGGACGGCGAAAATGACCGGTGCGGGCAAGGCCTGGAGCGGCGATTTGCTGCGAGGCGGTGTGGAATTGGTGGAGCAACATCATGAGGGGAGGAAGAAGGACGATGTAGTAGTGGGTCCAGGCGATGGGGGTAAAGCAGGTGACGCCGATGACGGCGAACATGGCTCCGAGGGGCGGGGTGGAGGTGTGGTTGAGCGGTGAGGGGGCGACGGCGGCGGAGCGGCGGTCGATGAGGCCGCCGACGAGGACGGAGGCGAGAACGAGGAGGTTACTGCCGATGCGGAGGGCGGGTGGGAGGACGTAGGAGATGAGCTCATCGAGCTGGTCGTCGGGGTGGTAACGGCCCATGAGCCATGCGGCGAAGGACTGATTATTTTCCGAGACGAGGAGGACGGTGCTGACGCGGTGAAGATTGGTGAGGTAGGTGGCGAAGAGGCCGGGGCCCGTGACGAGGACGGCAGCACCGAGCAGGACGGCGGAGGCGAGGATGGCGGAGAGAGCGGCGCGGTAGCGGCGGGTGAGGAGCCAGTAAAGGATAAGAAAGCCGGGTGTGATTTTGACGGCGGCGGCGAGCGCGAGGAGGATGCCGGCTGTCCAGGGGCGACGGCGCTCGGCGAGCAGGAGGCTGAGGATGGTGAGAGCGAAGTAGATGACGTGCGTCTGCATGAGCACCATGTGGTAGCGGAAGGGCTCGGAGCGGTAGAACACGAGGAGGAGGACGGCCATGGCGAGGGGCGTGAGGAGGGAGGGTGTCCAGAAGCGGGCGACGAGCCAGGTGATGCCGAATGAGCTGAGAAGGCTGAGGACGGTGAAGAGGATGCGGAAGGGGACGAAGCGAAGGTGGGTGCAGAGGGGCTGGAGGCTCCAGGCCCACAGTGGCGTTTGCACGTACGGGTGGAGGTAGCCCTCAAAGCCGGTTTGTTTCGCCTGGGCGTGCCAGACATCGTCGTCGGAGTCGATTTCGGAGAAGGTGGCGGGGTCGTAGCTGTAGAGGTGGGCGATGTCGTGGGTCGCGACGAGCCGACAGCCGAAGTAGGAGGACGCCAGATCATCACCCGGTGCGTTGCTGTAGCGGGCGAGGGCAAGGACGAACAAGACAGTGAGAACGGCGAGCACTTTGGGGCGATCGCCCCAAATGCTGCCGAAAAAGCGCAGCTTCAATCCACTCTCCAGACTCGCGATGTTGGCGTGCAGGTCGTGCGGACAAGCCGGTGCGCAGGGTTTCTGTCCATGCAGATTATACGGGAGGAGGCGTTTCGGGGGCGTTTGCGGTGAGGGCGGCCTGCTGAAGGAGCAGAAGTTCGCGAACTCCGGCCTCGGCGAGGTCGAGCATGGTGTTGAGTTCGGTGCGGGAGTAGGAGTTCCTTTCGGCGGTGGCTTGAGTTTCGATGAGGCCGCCGGAGGCGAGCAGGACGACGTTCATGTCGACGGTGGCGCGGGAGTCTTCTTCGTAGCAGAGGTCGAGCAGGGTGTTGCCGTCCACGATGCCGACGGAGGTGGCGGCGACCATTTCGCGCAGAGGGGAGGCTTTGAGGGTGCCGGCGGCGACGAGCTTGCCGAGCGCGAGGGCGAGGGCGACGGAGGCTCCGGTGATGGCGGCGGTGCGGGTTCCGCCGTCGGCCTGGAGGACGTCGCAGTCGAGGATGACGGTTCGCTCGCCGAGAGCTTTCATGTCGACGACGGAGCGTAACGACCGGCCGATGAGGCGCTGGATCTCGTGGGTGCGGCCGCCGACCTTGCCGCGTTCGGACTCGCGGGGAGTGCGGGTGAGGGTGGCGCGGGGGAGCATGCCGTACTCGGCGGTGACCCAGCCGCGGCCGGAGTTGCGGAGCCAACCGGGAACACCTTGCTCGATGGTGGCGTTGCAGAGGACGCGGGTGTTGCCGACCTCGATGAGGACGGAGCCCTCGGCGGTGCCGACGTAGCCGGGGGTGATGCGGGTGGGGCGGAGGGCGGTGGCGGCGCGGTCGCCGGGACGGAAGATGCGCGGCGCGGTGGGGGGTGAGGCGGAGGCCATGAGGGTGATTATAAGTGGCTCGATTTGCGTGGTTTTGAGGGCTACAACGAAAGTCGGATGCCCTTGAGGGCACCCCAAACGGTACAACGGTCGAAGAATAAAGGAGTTTCTCCGCCCATGCAGGCTTTGTCGAGCAGTTCTTCCGGATCGGGTATGCGCAAGACGATGGCGGTGGTGAGCGGCACGCCCCCGAGGGCCGATGTAGGCGCGGGGCTGCGCGCCGATTCCGGCGCGGCGCTGGTGCATGACGCGGGGCACCTGGTGGGGGCGTTGCGGAGATATTCGGAGCTGATGACGACACCGGGGGTGCTGTCGGAGGAGTTTGGCCACCTGGCGCAGGAGCTGCAGGTGCTGAGTGACCGGAGCGCGGCGATGCTGGGGCAGCTGGTGACGTTGGGCGTGGACGCGGCGGCGGAGGCGCAGCCCGCAGAGGCGACGGTGCTGCCGGAAGCGGTGCTGGACCGCCTGGGGCTGCTGAGCAAGATCGCGGGGCGGGCGGTGACGTTTTTCTGTTCTCCGTCGGCGTATCTGCCGGTGGCGGTGTCGCGCTCGGCTTTTGAACGGATTGTGGTGAACCTGGTGAAGAGTGCAACGGAGGAGACACCGGGAAGCTCCACGGTGGCGGTGACGCTGGTGGGAATGCGGGAGACCGGCATGGATCGGGGCTGCGTGCAGGTGGTCTTGACGGTGCAGGGCCGGGCTGCCGGGTCAGGGCGGAAGAAAGAACAGGGCAGAGGACAGGCGCAGGCGGGGGATCGGCTGTCGGGGATTGGATTTCAGGTGGTGCGGGAGCTGGCGGAAGGCTCGGGCGCGAAGGTGGAGGTGGAGAGCGAAGGGACTGCGGCGACGAGCGTCAGCGTTCGCTGGCCGGTGATGGATCCGCGCAGGGAACGCCGGCCGGCGCCGGTGGCGGACGGGCCTGCGAGGGAGCAGTTCGCGTTGGCAGGGCTGCCGGGCTTGCGATCGGCACAGGGGTTGGCGGGAGGTGAGACGTGCTAAGCGAAGGAACGATGCGACACATGGGGATGGTGGAGACTGGGCCGATGCGGGGAGCGTGGCTGGTGGGCAGCTCGCCGGAGATCCAGAAGCTGCTGCGGATTCTGGATAAAGTGGCGATTTCGTCACACCCGGTGCTGATCCTGGGGGAGAGTGGAACGGGCAAGGAGCTGGTAGCGCGCGAGATCCATGTGCGTGGGCTGGGCGTGCCGGGGCCGTTTGCGGTGGTGGATTGTGAATCGTCTGCACCGGCGATGCTGGCGCGGGATCTGTTTGGGCATTGCCCGGCAGAGGGCGACGGGGCGTGGGAAAAGGACGGTCTGCTGTGCGCGGCGGCGGGCGGAACGGTGTTTCTGGACGAGGTGGGGGCGCTTTCGCCGGAGTTGCAGACGATGCTTCTGCGGGCACTGCAGGCGAAAGAGGTGCGCAGCTTTGGGACGGCGGAGCATCGGCCGGTTACGGCGCGGGTGTTGGCGGGATCGAGCCGGAACCTGCAGATGATGGTGGAGGCTGGGCATTTTCGTAAGGATCTGTACTACCGGTTGAACGTGGTGAAGCTGCAGATTCCGGCGCTGCGGGAGCGGCAGGAGGATCTGCCGGAGCTGGTGGAGGATGCCCTGCGGCGGATGGAGTTGCGGTCGGGCCGGCGGATGGAGCTTTCGCGCGAGGCGATCGAGACGGTGCGGGCCTATGAATGGCCGGGCAATCTGCGGGAGCTGGAGGCGGCGGTGGAGCGGGCGTGCTCGATCTCGGCCGGGCCGGTGGTGCACCTGAGTGATCTGCCGACGCAGTTACAGGAATTTCGCGGGCAGCGGGTGATGGAGGTGGCGACCCCTGGGGTGGACGGTGCGCGAACGCCGGTGCTGGTGATGGAGCGGATTGTGCCGATCGCAGAGATGGAACGGAGGATGATTCTGCTGACGCTGGAGCAGATGCAGGGCGACAAGATGATGGCGGCGAAGCTGCTGGGGATCGGGAAGACGACGCTGTATCGGAAGCTGAAGGAGTACGGGGTGGCGGTTTAGCGGCACGTCGGTTCCGCGGTCCCGGCCCGCGGTTTCTTGAGCGTGGAAGCGGCGTGTTTCCCGGGAATCGCAGAGCTACCTCGCAAGCACGATCTCAGCTGTTCCGCCCCGCCAAGGATGAGCGCACGATCTCGCTTTGCTATGCTGACCTCACACGTACAAGTGGACGAAAGAGGTTGTGGATGGCAGAGATTCTTGGGTTGTCGGATGCGCCGGCGGTGCCGGCTGTGGAGACGCGGGTGAAGATCACGGTCCGGCCGAATGGGCCGTTTCGGGTGGAAGGGCCGATAGAGTTGGTGGATGTGAATGGGAAGGCGTGGGACCTGACGGGCAAGCCGGCGATCTCATTATGCCGGTGTGGTTTGTCGTCGAAGCGGCCGTTTTGCGATGGGACGCATGGGCGCGAGGGCTGGAAGTGCGATGCGAGCCCGATTCCGGTGGAACCGGTGGCACAGGGCTAAAGGTTTGCTCGCTTCTGCCGATAAGAGGGGTGGAGGCGTTTTGCCGGCGGTCGCTCCGCTGGCAAATTGCGGACGAGTTGTGCGAAGGAGTGTGAGTTTGGTGTCCAGGCGTTTGCGCGTGCGGTCGTTGTCGGTGGGTTTGGTCCTGCTTGCGGGGATGTTGGTTGGCGGGGGTTCGACCGGGCGGGCGCTCGCGGGCGGCCAGACAGCTGGGGCACAGAAGCTGGACGACTTTGTCGGGCGATACCGGCCTGCGGACGAGCCGGATCAGGTACGTGCGGTTCGGGTGGAGAACGGCGTGTTGGGCGTTGAGGGGGAGCGCAGGGCGAGGACCGAGTTGCAGCGGGAGGGGACAGATCGGTACGCCTCGGTGAGGGACGAACAGGGTGGGCAAGTGGTAGTCGCGTTTGAGCGGGACGCGAGTGGACGCGTGACCGGGATGACATACACGAGCCCGACCGCGACCGAGCCGCTGAACCTGGCGCGTTTCGACGCAACGGACGCTCCGCTGAATCACTTTCGGGCGTACTCGCGGCAGGTGGTGATGATGCCGATGCGGGACGGGGCGAAGCTGCACGCGGTGATCTTTCGGCCTGCCGGCTCGGAGACCGATGGAGAGAAGCTGCCGTTTCTGATGGAACGGACGCCGTACGGCACGGATGGGTATACGTCCGACATTGTGAACGCGGCGAAGCCGGAGCTGGCGCGGAGCGGGTACATCTTTGTGTTCGCCGACATCCGCGGGCGGTACGAGAGCGAAGGACAGTTTGTGATGAACCGGCCGATGGTGGCGCATAACGCGAAGCGGGATGTGGACGAGACAACGGATACGCGGGACACGGTGGATTGGCTGCTGAAGAACGTGCCGAACCATAACGGGCGTGTGGGTGTGATCGGTGTGAGCTACCCCGGATTCCTGGCGATGATGGCGGGCATCGACGCGCATCCGGCGGTGAAGGCGGTGAGTCCGCAGGCGCCGATGACGGATGTGTGGATGGGCGACGACTTCTTTCACAACGGGGCGTTTCGCGAGACGTACGGGTTTGATTACGTGCAGGAGCTGGAGGCGCAGAAGACGGACGCGCGGGTCGATTCCAAGGAGGATACGTACGACTTCTTTCTGCGACATGGGAACTTTGAGGGCGCGGCGAAGTCGGCAGGGATGACGAACCTACCGACTGCCAAGGCGTTTCTGACGCAGCCAACTTACACAAAATTCTGGCGGGATATGGCGGTTGAGCGGGATCTGACCAAGGTGGAGGTCCCGACGCTCGAGGTGGGAGGGTATTGGGACCAAGAAGATATGTGGGGGCCGCAGGCGGAGTATGCGGCACTGGAACCACACGATACGAAACACGAGGTGTTTCTGGTGCTGGGTCCGTGGAACCACGGCGGGTGGGGTGGAACGACGCGGCACCTGGGCGCGGTGAACTTTGGGCAGGCGACGGGGGATGAGTACCGGAAAACGATCGAGGCGCCGTTCTTCGAAAAATATCTTAAGGATCGGCCTGGCTTTTCGTTGGCGGATACGGCCAGCTTTCGAACCGGAACGAATGAGTGGGAGCAGTATGCTGCGTGGCCGCCGAAAGCTGGGGTGGAGACGAAGAAGCTTTATCTGCTGCCGGAGAAGAAGTTGAGTTTCGAGGCGCCGGCGGGGCAATACGACGTGAAGGCGGCGGCCTATGTGGCGGACCCGGCGGATCCGGTGCCGTACCGGCATCGGCCGATTCAGGCGACATACGGAACGGGATCGAAGTGGCGGACGTGGCTGGTGGAGGATCAGCGGTTTGTGACGGGGCGGAAGGATGTGGCCACGTTCGAGACGCCGGTGCTGGACGCGGACACGACGGTGACAGGGGACGTGGTGGCGGACCTGTTCGCGGCGACGACGGGCGAGGACGGGGACTGGGTGGTGAAGCTGATCGACGTGTATCCGGACGATGCGACGGCACCTATGCAGGGGTATCAGCTGATGATTGCGGATGAGATTCTGCGCGGGCGGTACCGCAAGAGCTTCGAGCAGCCGACGCCGGTGAAGCCGGGTGAGGTGAATGAGTACCGGTGGAGTCTGCATGGGGTGGACCACACATTTTTGAAGGGGCACCGGCTGATGGTGGAGGTGCAATCGACGTGGTTCCCGCTGTATGACCGGAATCCGCAGACGTGGGTGCCGAACATGATGACGGCACCGGCGGAGGCGTACAAGGCGGAGACGGTGTCGATCTATGGATCGGCGAACTACCCGTCGCACCTGGAACTGCCGGTTGCGGGCGAAGGAACAGGTCGGCCGGGGCTGCCGAGCGTTGCGGCGGCGGGCGTCGGTGGGATACGGACGGCTGCCGGTACGGAATCGGCGCGGTGAGTATCCGGACGATCAGTTCGCGAGAGGTCTACCGCAATCCGTGGTCACGGGTGCGGGAGGACGTGATTGAGCGATCAAACGGAGTGCGTGGGATTTACGGTGTGCTGGACAAGGATCCGGCGGCGATCATCATTCCGCTCGAGCGCACAGCGGAGGGGGAATTCGTGACGCTGGTGCGGCAGTTCCGGTACACGGTGCAGGGAACGTACTTCGAGTTTCCGCAGGGTGGCTGGGAAGAGGCCGAGGTCGATAAGGAGGAGATGGCGCGGGGCGAGTTGCGGGAAGAGACCGGGCTGATGGCTGCGCGGATGACGTTGATTGCGCCACTGTGGATTGCGTATGGGGCGATGCGGCAGGAGCACAATGTCTTTTTGGCCGAGGATCTGACCCAGGGTGCGACGGAGCGCGATCCGGAGGAGCACGACATGACGATTCACCGGGTGCGGGTGGAGGAGTTCGAGCGGATGTTGCTGGACGGGCGGGTGATGGATAACTGCTCGGCGGCGGCGTGGGGGTTATACCTCGCGTGGATGCGGCAAGGTCGGGTGGGCAGCCGGTAGGGACGATGGAGCGTGCTACCGGCAAAGCTGGGTCGGTAGTCGCACGGCGAGTCGGCTAAGCAAGCGGAAGATGTCACAGGAGCAGACACGTCCGGCCGGAAACCACGGAATGGGAGTGTGTCTGCTGCTTGTGACGTTGGTGAGTCGGCAGAGATGAAGGGGATGCGGGTTAGCGCGCTCACTCAGGTCTAGGAGAAGTTGCTGTCATCGCCTCCGCCAAATCCGCCGCCGTCGTCGAATCCGCCGCTGCTGTCGTCAGAACCGCCATCGAAGCTGCCGGTGTCGGCGTTGCCGGAATCGTCGAAACCGGACGCGTTGTCGCTGTCGTTCTGCGCGTTGTCGCTGCCTGTGTCGGCGAGGTCTCGGCGGTCTTCGACGTCGGGAGACAGGGAGCCGTTTTCTGCCGATCTGTCGAAATCGGAACGACCGTCCTGGCCGCGGTCGTTGAAATCGCGGTCATTGGCGTCGCGGCCGTCGGAATCGCCATAGTAATTGTTAACGACCTCTTCGCGGGGAGCGCCGCCGCCGAAGCCGCCGAGGTCGGAACCGCCATAGCCGGCAGCGTGGCCGAAGCCGTGCATGAGCGACTCAATGCCTTCAAAGGCGAGGGCTCCTGCGGCGACGCCGGTTGCGGTTTGCATGGCTCCCTGGAGGAAGCCGCCTCCGGCCGGTGCGCCGAAGCTGGAGGGAGGGCCCGGGGCATAGCCAGCGACCGGAGCGTAGGCGGGCGGTTGCTGGACGTAGGTCGGGGATGGTTGGGCGGGGGAACGGACCGGCGGAGGTGGAGGTGCAGGGCTGTCTCTGTGACCGAGCAGGCTGCCGAGGAAGCTGGTGTGCTGCGCCGGTTCCGCAGACTGCTGACGGAGCTGCTCAAGCTGCTGGCGCGTTGCGGACAGCTGCTGTTGCGCCTGCTGGAGAGCGTAGCCCTGGACGATGACGGTCTGGGCAAGAACATAGATCGCGTCGGGGTTGCGACCGAGATTCTGCTGGAGCAGTTGCTCGGCGGCAGGGTCTTTCTGGGAGAGCTGGGTCTGGTTGACGCGGTCGATCAGGCCTTGAATCATCTGCTGTTCTTGCGGGGTCATGAATGGTCTCTTTCCGGTTCGGCTGCTTCGTTGGAAAGCAGTCTGCTAAAGAGGGATACGCAGATTGGTGGAAGAGGTTGCATGGCTCGGTGGGGAGCCCTGCCGAGCTCGACAGAGATGGCCGGCGGAAGCACGGCCGCGGACTTCATGGCGAGCCAGTCAGATAGACGGATGACAGGATCGTGATCTGATGCCGTTTCGAGCAGATGTGATGCTGCGGGTCGAGTGCTACAGGCCTGCGGGTTCAACGGGCGGGCGAAGGAGGTAGGTCAGCGATTCGAGGGCGGCCCAGAGGGTGGTGACGATCAGGGTCCAGCCGCAACGGTGGTGGGTGGCGAGAAGGAAGGAGCTGGGATTGCTGAGGGATGGGGTGAAGTGCCCGAGCGTGGCGCAGAGGAGGATGGCGGCCGCAGTAGCGATGAGGGAGGAGACGAGGCGGAGGGTTTGAAGGCTGGAGAGTGGGTCCAAGGTTACTTCTCCTGCGGGTGCGCAACGCCATTTGCTCGGTAATTGCAGTCCGTCAGCGGTCACTGAAGCGACAGGGAGAACGAAGATCTGGTCCTGGGTTACAGCCGACTGTACTGTCGCAGGCCCGCAGCCCGTCTGTGTAGCAATCTTCGAGCCGATGCGGAAGTCCAACGAAAGTATCGGAAGCATGCTGAGCCGTACCGGTTGATCGCGCTTGAGGTCGCAAGGTTTCGCCGAGTTGATCTTGTTAGCGGCTGGTACGTGTTGCTCCCAGCGTTCCTTCAGTGTTCGCGTCGTCCTGCCTACGTAAATAGTCGCCTCAGAGTTCGAGGCGGGAGTCTTCGATGGCAAGGCGGACGTTGCCGTCGGATTTTTGCAGGCGGCGAACGGCTTCCATCTTGTCGACGTTGGCTTTGAGCATGACGACGGCGAGCGGGATGGATTTGCCGGACGATTTGATGGTGCGGATGGCAGTGTCGCGATCGATGGCACAGACCTTCATGAGAACGCGGATGCCTCGCTCGACGAGCTTTTCGTTCTTCATGTGGACGTTGACCATCTGGTTCTCGTAGACGTAACCGAGCCGCGTCATCGCGCCGGTGGTGATCATGTTGAGGATCATTTTCTGGGCGGTGGAGGCCTTCATGCGGGTGGATCCGGTGATGACCTCGGGGCCGACCTCGGCGACGACGGCCACGTCGGCTACGTGCGCCAGGGCGGTGCCGATGTTGCAGGTGATCGCGGCGGTTTTGGCGCCGCGGGCGCGGGCGTACTCAACGGCTCCGACAACGTAGGGTGTGCGGCCGGAGGCGGAGACGCCGATGACGATGTCCTTGCGGGTGGGGCGGCGGCGCGCGATGTCGCGCTGGCCGATTTCGGGGGAGTCTTCGTTCACATCGGAGGCGCTGGCGAGTGCCTTGGGGCCGCCGGCCATGAGGTATTGGACCTGCGACGGAAGGGTGGAGAAGGTTGGGGGGCACTCGGAGGCGTCGAGCGAGGAGATGCGGCCGGAGGAGCCGGCACCGATGTAAATGAGGCGACCACCATCGCGCAGGGAGCGAGCGACCGTATCGATGACGATGGCGATTTCGGGAAGCGCGCGCTTGACCGCGGCGGCAACCCTCATGTCTTCATGATTGATAATGCGGGCGATCTCGATGGCGGACTTGGTGTCGAGGCCTTCGGAGGCGGTGTTGGTGGTTTCGGTGGTGAGGACGTCGAACGCAGATCGGGGTTGGAACCCGTTTCTGACATGGGAGGAGGGCTGTTCGAGCACGGTAAGTGTGGCCATAGATTTCGGGGTTCCGCTTTCAGCCAAATCGGTCCAAACTGCATAAAGACCAAAATGGACATTGGTCCAATTCTGACTGCTTCCCAACGCGCAAGTATATGCCCCGAACGGGTGAGCTGGGAAGATCTGATTGGAGGGAAGTGAACGTAGGTGAGTCGTTGCGGGCCAGGGGGTTGGCCGCGGGGCGTTTGGGGCTGTGGTGCGATACACTCCGGCCTTGGTGCCGCGTCCAAGGATCAGGTGCGGAAGGGAAGGATGAGGGTTTGATCGACGGGGAGATGCGGAGGGGAACGGAAGGGGGTGCGGGCCGACCGACGGAGACGACGGGAAGCCCACTGCGTTCCTGGGTCCGGGACATGGTGATCTCGGTGCTGGTGTCGGCGTTCATCATCATCTTTCTGTACCAGCCGGTGCGGGTGGAGGGAACCAGCATGCTGCCGATGCTGGAGGATCAGGACCGCTTGTTCATCAACAAGATGGCGTATCGCGTAGGGGAGATTCACCGGGGGGACGTGGTTGTGTTTCTGTACCCGCGGGACCACCAGAAGAGCTACATCAAGCGGGTCATCGCGGTTCCGGGCGACGACCTGCGGATCGACCATGGGCGGGTGTCGGTCAACGGGCAGGCGCTGACGGAGGCGTATGTGCCGGCGCGGTACCGGGACGAGCGGACGGAGGCGGAGATGGTGATTCCGGCGCACGAGTACTTCGTGATGGGGGATCACCGGTCAATCTCGAGTGACAGCCGGGATTTTGGTCCGGTGGAGCGGTCGCTGATCTATGGCAAGGCGGCGTTCGTCTACTGGCCGATGGAGCAGGTTGGGGTGGTGCGGTAGAGCGTCAGGCTTTGCCTGGGGGTGGCTGAGCATTCCGGACGATGCCGGCGAAGGAGTGGGGGTCGAGGCTGGCTCCGCCGACGAGGGCTCCGTCGATCTCGGGTTGCGCCATGAGCTCGGCGACGTTCTCAGGTTTGACCGATCCGCCGTAAAGAATGCGCGTGTTGTTGGCGATCTCGGGGCCGAAGCGCTTCTGGAGGTCGGTACGGATGATGGCGTGGGTGTCGTTGGCGACCTTTGGGGTGGCGGTGGAGCCGGTGCCGATGGCCCAGACCGGCTCGTAGGCGATGATGAGCGAGTGGGCTTTTTCCTCGGGGAAGTTGGCGAGGGCGGCTCCCATCTGGGCCATGAGGGTGTCGGCGGTGTAGCCTTCCTGCCGGTCGGAGAGCATTTCGCCCAGGCAGAGCATGGGAATGATGTGGTTGGCGCAGGCGGCCTTGATCTTGAGGTTGACGTGCTCGTAGGTCTCGTTGGCGTAGAGGCGGCGCTCGGAGTGGCCGAGAAGGACGTGGGTGGCGCCGATGGAGGTGAGCATGGTGGGGGAGGTTTGGCCGGTGTAGGGGCCTTCGCTGAGCCAGTGCATGGTTTGGGCGCCGGCAGAGAGGCGGGTGTCGGCGACGGCATCGCAGACGGCGGCGAGTGAGGTTGCGGTGGGGAAGAGAAGAATGTCGGAGCCGGTGAGGTCTTGGACGAGGGGGAGGAACTCGCGGATGAAGGCGACGGACTCGGCTGGGTTCTTGTACATCTTCCAGTTTGCGGCGATGACGGGCTGGCGCATGGTCGGGATCAGTATTCCATTGGATCGGTTTGGCGTGTCAGATGATAGTCACGCTTGAGTGCATGGGACCTGGACGCGGGGGTGCGGGTGGTACCCACCTCCCCCTCCCACACCAGGGTATTTTGGGCCCAAACTTTGTGGAATGTACCACTTGCCGTGAAGGCTCGCCCGTAAAACGTTGAGTTCGGGGAATTTAGCCGCAAATTCCTAGGAATGAGTCACTTGCAGATAGGTGTGCGGATCCCACCCGCTGTTCCTCTCCCCACCCAATTCCATGATACCGAACTGGAACAGGAAGTACGCCACGAAGATTCCAGGTCCTGATGGCACTTAGGAAGAATGCTGGATGAGCTTATCGCCGTGTTCGATGCGCAGGGGGAGAGGACGAAACAGTTCCGCTCTTCTCACCAGCCAGGTGCTTAGCCATGCAGTTGCGGCCAACAGGACACAATCGGTTTCGGTGGTGAACCGTTTCAGGACGTTTGGGCCGTAGGTTTGAACGAGCCCGGAATGTACAGCAATGAGGGTGACTGACGAGCAAAGTGAGGCGGCGACAAGCCCGCACTGAATCGTCCAGGTTGCAAGGGTGGAGACGACCTGCCGGTAGATGATGGAGCAGACCAACGAGACCAGTAAACCGCCGAGCACGGAGACGAGAAGATCCGCCCAAGTTGCGGGGGTTTTTCGCCCAAATTTCCGCGTTACTAGAACCTCGACGACGAATGCGAACAAGGATCCGAAGCCAAACGAGAGAATGCCGACTGGAACGACAACGGCGTGTCGGCGCGCGAATGGGCTGAGAAGGCAGAGGAAGTAAGCGGTCGCCGCACTCACGAGAAATGGCGCGGCATACAGGATCTGCATGGTCGCGCCATTCTAACGCTTACTTCTCGGTAAGGGCGGCGACGCCGGGGAGGGTTTTGCCTTCGAGGAACTCGAGGGAGGCTCCGCCGCCGGTGGAGATGTGGGTGATGCGGTCGCTGACGCCGGCCTTGTGGATGGCGGAGACGGAGTCTCCGCCGCCGACGATGGTGGTGGCATGGTCGTTGGCGGCGACGGCTTCGGCCATCGCGTTGGTGCCGGCGGCGAAGGCGGGGAGCTCGAAGACGCCCATGGGTCCGTTCCAGATGACGGTTTCGGCGGCGAGGATTTCGCGGGTGTAGGTGTCGATGGTTTCGGGGCCGATGTCAAGGGCCATGAGGTCAGCCGGGAATGGGCCGGCGCCGGAGAAGGTCTCGGTGTGGGCGTCGTTGGCGAATCGGTCGGCGAGGATGTGGTCGGTGGGGAGGAGGAGCTTGACGCGGTTGGCTTTGGCTTTGTCGAGGGCGGCTTTGGCGACGGGGATCTTGTCGGGCTCGACGAGGGACTTGCCGGTGGTCTGTCCCTGTGCGTTGAGGAAGGTGTAGGCCATGGCTCCGCCGATGAGGATGGCGTCGGCTTTCCCGAGGAGGTTGTCGATGACCTCGATCTTGTCGGAAACTTTGGCGCCGCCGATGATGGCGACGAAGGGCTTGACCGGGTCGGTGACGGCTTTGCCGAGGTACCCGAGCTCTTTCTCTAGGAGTAGGCCGGCGGCGGACTGCGGGACGTGGTGGGTGATGCCCTCGGTGGAGGCGTGGGCGCGGTGGGCGGCGCCGAAAGCGTCGTTGATGTAGAGGTCGCACAGGGAGGCGAGTTGTTTGGCGAACTCGGGGTCGTTGGCTTCTTCTTCGGGGTGGAAGCGGAGGTTTTCGAGGAGGAGGGTTTGGCCGGACTCGAGCTTGGAGGAGAGCTCGGTGGCGAGTTCGCCGATGCAGTCGGGGGAGAAGGCGACGTTTTCTGACGGGCCGAGGACGTGATCGAGGAGCTCGCGGAGGCGGTCGACAACGGGGCGGAGGGAGAGTGAGGGGACGGGCTGGCCCTTGGGCCGGCCGAGGTGGGAGCAGAGGATGACCTTGGCCTTGTGGCGGATGGCGTACTCGATGGTGGGGACCGTCTCGCGGATGCGGGTGTCGTCGAGGATGTCGGCGGCGCCGGTGGTGGAGTCGGCAGCGAGGGGGACGTTGAAGTCGACACGGATGAGGACGCGCTTGTGGGCGAGATCGAGGTCGCGGATGGAGAGCTTGGGCATGGGTGGTTGGAGGGAGAATGTGGGGCGCGGGTTGGGTGGGGGTTCCGTTCCCACCCATGTCGCGGTGAGACCGCGCCAGGGATGGGGGCACCTGGGCATCTGTGGGTTGGAAAGGCGCTAAGGATGCGGCGGCGGATTGTTTGGACGGCGGTGGCTTCCGACGGGTAGGATTCCGTTTGTGTTTTGAAAGGGAGGAAGGGAATGGCGATGTGGACGCGGCGCGGATTTGTGCAGGCGGGTGTGGCGGGGGTGGTGTGTGCGCGGGAGATGTTTGGGCCGGCGCGAGCAATGGCGACTCCACTAGGTCTGCCGCTGGGGTTGCAGTTGTACTCGGTGCGGGAGCAGCTGCCGGGGGACTTTGAGGGGACGTTGACGAAGCTGGGGCAGCTGGGATTTCAGGAAGTTGAGGGGGCAGACGTGGGTGGGCTGTATAAGAAACCGGTGTCGGAGGTGAAGTCGGCGGTGGCGGGAGCGGGGCTGCGGTGGGTGAGTGCGCACTACAGCTGGGGGGCGCTGGCGCCGGATATGGAGAAGGCGTTTGCGTACCAGAAGGAGCTTGGGGCGGAGTATGTGATTTGCGCTTCTCCGGGGCGAAAGGATGCAACGGCAGGGGGTGGCGGGATGCATGGGCTGACGATGGACGACTGGCGGTACAACGCGGACAATTTCAACAAGGCGGGCGCGAAGGCGAAGGGGATGGGGTTGAAGTTTGGGTATCACAACCATGTGGCGGAGTTTGCGCAGGACGGTGGGGTGGTGCCGTATGACGAGCTGCTGCGGCTGACGGATCCGGCGCTGGTGACGTTTGAGATGGATTGCGGGTGGGTGAGCGTGGGGGGTGGGGACCCGGTGGCGTACCTGAAGAAGTATCCGACGCGGATTTCGATGTTGCATGTGAAGGATTTCCAGCCGAAGAAGAATGGGCAGGAACGGCCGGATGCTGCCGACCTGGGGAAGGGGACGGTGGATTTTCGGCCGATCTTTGCGGCGGCGAAGGCGGGGGGAAATATCAAGCACATGTTTGTGGAGCAAGAGGGGTTCAGCGAGCCGTGGACGGTGGCGTTGCAGACAGATGCGGACTACATGAAGGGGTTTGCGGGGTAAGGTGGAAGGATCGGCCCGGCTGGGGTGTAGGGGAGAGGCGGGGCCGATCTGGAGACGGGGCGATGTGCTTTTCGGCGGCGGCGAACTTTGTGGGCAGCGGTGTGCTGGGCGTGGTTGGGGTGGCGACGCTGCGGGAGGTGAAGGATCGGCGGGAGCTGCTGTTTGCTGCGGTGCCGACGATGTTTGCGGTGCATCAGTTGATTGAGGGGTTTGTGTGGCTGGGGCTGGATGGGCGGATGCGGCCGGCGGTGGCGCATGACATGGGGGCGGCGTTCATGCTGTACGCGCAGGGGCTGCTGCCGTTTCTGCTGCCGCTGAGTGTGTTGCTGTTTGAGCGGACGCGGGAGCGTCGGCGGCGGATGCTGCCGTTTGCGATGCTGGGGGGTGGGTTGACGCTCTATATGCTATGGGCGCTGGCGGCGTTTCCGACTGAGGTGGGCGTGCGGGACAACAGCATTGTGTACCTGAATCAGGCGACAAACAATACGGCGGTGGCGGTGCTGTATGTGGTGGCGACGTGTGGGTCGCTGTTCTTTTCGGAGATCCGGACGATGGTGGTGTTTGGGTGGGCGAATCTGTTGATTCTGCTGGTGACGATGGCGGTGAAGCGGTATGCGTTTACGTCGGTGTGGTGTGCGTATGCGGCGGTGGCGAGTGTGATTATTCTGGTGAGTTTCTGGCGGAGCCGGGGGGATCGGCCGTACGGGTATGCGCGGGCGAGGTGAGATTTGTTAGCGTTTCAGGGCTCGTTGGCGCTGACGAATTGCGGCGACGTCGGCGAGGTCTTGCGGACGACCTGAGGCGAGTTTGTTGGTGATGAGGTCGTCGGCAGAGATATAGCGGGCGGGAACCTCTCCGTCGATGAGCAGGGTTTCGCTGTTGCCGTAGACCGTGGCGAAGTCGGTGCCGTCGATTCTTTGCAGGATGTCGAAGCAGATTGGCGGAACGCCGAACCGGATGATGGTCTCCGGATTCATGAAGTCGTCTATGGAAGAGTCACCCAGGGGAGCGCCGAAGCTGGCGAGGGCGTGGTACACGGCGTCAGCGTTTTCTGGACTGGATTCGATGAAGACGTCCAGGTCCTTCGTCATGCGCGGCTGTGCGTGGATGAAGACAGCATAGCCGCCAACGATGACGTACCTAACGCGGTGTTCGTTGAAGGCGGACAGCAACCGTTTTAAGTTTGTGTCCATCGGCGGGGTTGCCATGTGCGCGATATCCTTCAACGCTCATCTGATGCCCGGCTGCGAGGCGCTCGCTGGGGGAGACGCTGTGCCAGTGGCGGTACTCTTCGTCTTTCAGTTCGTCGAAGGACGCAAACTTACGAACGGTCATCTGCATGGTCACTGCCCCTATTTTAGCAAAACGGTGCGGCTCGGGAGAGTGAAAGAAGTTGACCTGCAACTGCCCGGGTGAGCCTCGTTGCAGGACCTGGTGCTTGGCGGGGAGTCTGAGGTCAAAGACCTTTTTCGACGAGGAAGAGGATGAGGTCTTTGACGCGGGAGGAGTAGCCCCACTCGTTGTCGTACCAGGAGATGACCTTTCCGGTTTGGCCGACGGTTTTGGTGAGTTTGGAGTCGACGATGGAGGAGAGGGGGTTGCCGCGGAAGTCGGTGGAGACGAGCTCTTCTTCGGTGTAGCCGAGGATGCCTTTGAGGGGACCTTCGGCGGCGGTTTTGAGGGCGGCGTTGACGGCGGCGACGGAGATGGGCTTTTCGGCGACGAAGGTGAGGTCGACGACCGAAACGTTGGGGGTGGGGACGCGGATGGCGAAGCCGTCGAGTTTGCCGTCCATGGCGGGGATGACGAGCTTGAGGGCCTTGGCGGCGCCGGTGGAGGACGGGATCATGGAGAGGGCGGCGGCGCGGGCGCGGCGGAGGTCTTTGTGGGGGGTGTCGAGGATGACCTGGTCGTTGGTGTAGGAGTGGATGGTGGTCATGATGCCGGAGGCGATGCCGAAGGTGTCGTTGAGGACTTTGACGACCGGGGCGAGGCAGTTGGTGGTGCAGGAGGCGTTCGAGAGGATGTTGTGCTCGGCGGCGACGTACTTGTCTTCGTTGACGCCGAGGACGACCGTGAGGTCCTCGTTGGTGGCGGGGGCGGAGATGATGACCTTTTTTACGGTGCTGCCGAGATGGGCTTTGGCCTTGGTGGCGTCGGTGAAGAAGCCGGTGGATTCGACGATGATTTCGGCGCCGACGGAGGCCCAGTCGAGCTTGGAGGGGTCGCGCTCGGCGAAGACCTTGATTTTCTTGCCATCGACGGTGACGGAGTCGGCGTCGGCGGAGATTTCATTTTTGAGGTTGCCGAGGATGGAGTCGTATTTGAGGAGGTGAGCGAGGGTGGCGGGGGTGGTGAGGTCGTTGACGGCGACGAACTCGATCTCGGGGTTCCCGAGGGCTGTGCGGAAGACGTTGCGGCCGATGCGGCCGAAGCCGTTGATGCCTACCTTGACTGCCATGCTGTTCGGATGCTCCTGGGACGAGTGTGCTCGGGATTCTGGTTCGGTCTCATTGTACGGCGCGGGCGGGTGGGGGGCGCGGGAGAGTCTTTGCCGCGCGGGAAGGCGTGTGTTACAAGCGGTGTATGCGCGACGTGCGCACATGGATGCGGGAGAAGATGAGACGACGTTCCAGACGAGGTCCGAACGAGTCGGAGTCGACGGGCAAGATTGGGCAGGAGCTGCCGACGAACCAGCTTGCGCCGTTGCGGCCGGACTATCCGGATTATGTGGCGGCGCCGGTAGCGCCGGCGGAGGCGGTGGTGGCGACGCCGGAGATTCGGGACGATGCCGCGGCGCATGCGGCGGAGGCGGGATTTTCTCCGGCGACGCCGGAGCGGACGCTGGTGGTGGAGACACAGCCGGAGAGTCCGTCGACGCCGCCCGCGGAGCAGACGGCGGCGAAGTCGCCGAAGGGATACGTGGTGCTGACGATCGGCTTGCCGGGGTCGGGCAAGACGACGTGGTACAAGCGCCGCGGGGTGACGCCGCTGTCGAGTGACATGCTGCGGACGATTCTGTTCGACGATATTACGGAGCAGCGGTACCAGGGGCTGGTGTTTTCAACGCTGCGGAGTTTGCTGCGGGCGCGACTGATTGCGAAGATGCCGTGGAACTATGTAGACGCGACGAACCTGAGCGCGCATGAGCGGCGGCAGTGGATCAAGATGGCGAAGAGCTTTGGGTACGAGGTGCAGGCGGTGTTCTTTGATGTGCCGCTGGCGGTGTGCCTGGAGCGGAATGCGCAGCGGGACCGGCAGGTAACGGACGAGGTGATGCACAAGATGGCGGAGCGCCTGCGGCCGCCGAGCTTCAAGGAAGGGTTTGACAAGATTACGGTGGTTCGGGTGAAGGGGCAGCCAGCGGGGGCGGAGATTGCGCCGGCTCCGGCGGCGCCGGCCGAGGAGATGCCTTCGGAGGCGGGTGTGGAGCAGGCGGCGGCGATGGATGAGCCGATGGCGGAGCCGGACGCGGCAGTTTAGCCAGGGTATTGGAAGTATGTAACCGGTTCGGATCGGCGAGTTTACTTTGTAACTCGTTTGGTTCGGGCCGGTTTTCTTCTGTAACCGCGGTAGTCTCGGAGGCTTGATGGCGGGTCCGGGAGGTGTTCGGTTTGACGGGGTGAGGCTTCAGCTGCCGGATGGACGGATGTTGCTGGAAGGGGTGCAGCTGGACCTCGCAGCGGGGACGACGACGGCGCTGCTGGGGCGGAGTGGGTCCGGCAAAACGACGCTGCTGCGAACGGTGAACGGGCTGGTGCGGCCGACGAGCGGGGAGGTGTGGGTAGGAGAGACGCGGGTGGGGACGGCGAACCTAATTGCCCTGCGGCGGGGGATTGGGTATGTGATCCAGGAGACGGGGTTGTTTCCGCAGATGACGGCGGAGCGGAATGTGGGGATGGCGCTGGAGCTTCTGGGCAAACCGAAGGCGGAGATTGCGCGGCGGGCGGAGGAGTTGTTTGGCATGGTGGGGCTGCCGTTTGCGGAGTTGCGGGGGCGGTATCCGTGGCAGATTTCGGGCGGGCAGAGGCAGCGGCTGGGGCTGGCGCGGGCGCTGGCGAACGATCCGGCGGTGTTGCTGATGGATGAGCCGTTTGGGGCGCTGGACCCGATGACGCGGGCGGAGATGCAGACGATGCTGCGGGAGCTGCTCGGGCGGGTGGGGAAGACGGTGCTGATGGTGACGCATGATCTTGATGAGGCGCTGTACCTGGCGGAGCGGGTGGTGCTGCTGGAGGATGGGCGGGTGGTGGCGGACCTGCCGGCGGGGGAGGTGATGGGGAGCGAGGTGAGGGAGGTACGGGAGTATGTGGGGGCGGTGCATCGGGCGGGGGCGTGAGTTCGATTCAGGTGTGGGGTTATGGGGTTTTGGGGTATGGGCGGAGTTTCGGTGTTTCTGCGGCAGCACGGGTATGAGATTGGGCGGCTGCTGTTTGAGCACCTGTGGCTGACGGGGTTTGCGATGGTGCTGGCGGCGGGGATTGGGCTGCCGCTGGGGGTGTTGCTGACGCGCAAGCAGAGGTTGGCGGGGCCGGTAATTGCGTTTGCGAATGTGGTGCAGGTGGTGCCGAGCCTGGCGCTGTTTGGGCTGTTGCTGCCGGTGCCGTGGCTGGGGGAGAATGCGGCGCGGCTGGCGATCCTCGCGTTGACCGGGTATGCGCTGCTGCCGATTTTGCGGAATACGTATGCGGGGATCAACGGGGTGGATCCGGCGCTGGTGGATGTGGCGAACGCGATGGGGATGACGGGGTGGCAGCGGCTGCGGAAGGTGGAGCTGCCGATGGCGGCGAGTGTGATTCTGGCGGGGCTGCGGACGGCGACGGTGACGTGTGTGGGAGTGGCGACGATTGCGGCGGCGATCGGTGCGGGTGGGTTGGGGGAGCTGATCTTCCGCGGGGTGGCGAGCGTGGATAACGGGCTGGTGCTGGCGGGGGCGATTCCGGCGGCGATGTTGGCGCTGGTGGCGGATGGGGTGTTGGGGCTTCTGGAGAAGCGGACGACGGTGCGGCGGTGACAAACGGTTGGCGGATGGAAGATTTACGTCCTACGCATCGCGATAGGGCCGCGATGAATGGAGCACCCTGGGGTTTGGGGCTGGTTGCCACTGCCATGTTGGTGGGGTTGGTGGGGTGTGCGCCGCCGCGTGGGTCGCGGGTGACGATTGGAGCGAAGAACTTTACGGAGCAGGTGGTGCTGGGGGAGTTGCTGGCGCAGGAGATTGAGGCGGTTGGGGGAAAGAGGGTGGATCGGCGGTTCTATCTGGCGGGGAGTTACCTGTGTCAGCAGGCGATCCAGAGTGGGCGGATCGATGGGTATGTGGAGTACACGGGGACGGCGCTGACGGCGATTCTGAAGCAGCCGCTGCCGCCGATGGGCGAGAGGGATGCGGCGAGTGTGACCCGGACGATTGCGGATCTGTATGGGCGGCGATACGGGATCCGGGTGGAGTCGGGGCTGGGGTTTGAGGACACGTTTGCGATGGTGGTGCGGCGCGGGGATGCGGCGAAGTGGGGGCTGCGGACGATTTCAGATGCGGCGCCCCATGCGGGGGAGATGCGGCTGGGGGTGGGGTATGAGTTTGAGGAGCGGCCGGACGGTTTGCGGGGGTTGGAGGCGGCGTACGGCTTGCGGTTCCGGGGCGAGCCGCGGGTGATGGATTTGGGGCTGCTGTACCGGGCGATGGGGTCGGGGCAGGTGGACATGGTGGCGGGAAACTCGACGGATGGGCCGATCCGGACGTTGGGGCTGGTGGTGTTGGCGGATGATAAGCATTATTTTCCGCCGTATGAGGCGGTTCCGCTGGTGCGGGAGGATGCGCTGCGGGCTCACCCGGAGATTGGGGTCGCGGCGGAGCGGCTGGCGGGCAAGGTGTCGGCTGGGGAGATGCAGGCGATGAATGAGGCGGTGGATGGGGAGCATCGGGACGTGGGCGAGGTGGTTCGGGAGTTTCGGAAGGGGAAGGGGCTTTAGAACAGGGAGCAGGGAACAGAGGACAGGGAAGAGGGAAGAGAAACAAGAAACGGTGGCGGAGGAGCGATGGATCAGAGGGAGCCTTGGATGCGGGGGACGCATGGGGAGCTGGACGGGGTGCGGCGGGCGGTGGTGCATGCGTTGGAGCAGGCGGGGGAGGACGGGGAGCGGTGGGCGGCGGGGCTGACGACCGACGAGATGCACTGGCGGCCGGCGGGGGTGGCGAGCGTGGCGTTTCATCTGCGGCATGCGGTGCGGTCGCTGGATCGGCTGATGACTTACGCGGAAGATCGGGCGGGGGATCGGACGCTCGATGAGGGGCAGCTGCTGGCGCTGAAGACGGAGATGGAGGCGGGGGAGTCGACAGATGAGGTGATGGGGGAGTTTCGGGCGGGGCTGGCGCGGGCTTTGGAGAGGGTGCTGGGGTTGGGGCCGGAGGTGTTTGGGGAGGCGCGGGGGATTGGGCGGGCGCGGCTGCCGACGACGGTGGTTGGGCTGCTGATTCACTGCGCGGAGCATACGCAGCGGCATGCCGGGCAGATGGTGACGACGGCGAAGGTGGTTCGGGAGATGGCCAGGAATGGAGCGATCAGCGATGGGCTGTGAGGTGTGAGCGTGCGGAAGAGTATCGGTGGTGGGAACTTGTTGTGGGGTGATGCGTAGAGGACGGTGAGGGGGTGCGCGTGGACGGATCGGTGGTGGAGGTGCGAGAGGGTGGGTCGCTGCGGGCGGCGGTTTGGCTGGCGGTGGTGTTTGCGGTGGTGAAGGTGGCGGTGCAGGTGGTTGCCAATGTGTTCGCGCAGCGGCATGGGTACGAGATCTTTCGGGATGAGCTCTACTACATTGTGTGCGGGCGGAACCTGGCGTGGGGGTATCTGGATCAGCCGCCGATGGCCGCGCTTGAAGCGCACGTGGCGGAAGTGGTATTTGGGTTGCGGTCGGTGGTGTTGTTTCGGTTGATTCCGGATGTGCTGGGGGGCGTGGGCGTTGGGCTGGCGGGGCTGCTGGCATGGGCGATGGGTGGGCGGCGGGTGGCACAGGGGTTGGCGATGCTGGGGGTGCTGTGCTCGCCGATGTGCCTGGGGGTGGATGGGAACCTGTCGATGAATGGGGCGGAGCCGGTGTTCTGGGAGGGGATCGCGCTGCTGCTGGTGCTGTTGCTGCGGGGGTGGGTGCGGCCTGCGGTGGGGTGGGTGGGGATCGGGGTGCTGGCGGGGTTGGGGATCGAGAACAAGTGGAACATTGCGTTCTTTGCCGTGGCGATGTTTGCGGGGGTGGTGCTAAGTCCGCAGCGGGGCGTGCTGCGGAGCCGGTGGGTGCTGGTGGGGACGGCGGTGGCGCTGCTGCTGGCGGCGCCGAACTTCGTGTGGGAGATCGAGCGGCACTGGCCGACGCTCGAATGGCTGCGTAACGATGCGGCGGGGGACAAGAATATTCACCTGGGGCCGGTGGCGTTTGTGCGGGAGCAGGTGGAGGCGCAGAACCGGGTGGGGCTGCTGCTGTGGGGTGCGGGGGTGGTCTGGTTCCTTTTTGGGACGGAGGCGAAGAAATATCGAAGTTTTGGATTGATGTTTCTGGTGTATCTGCCGATGATGATTGCAATGCATGCCAAGGACTACTACCTGTCGGCGGTGTACCCGATGCTGTTTGCGGGAGGTGGGGTGGCGTGGGCGATGTGGCTGCGGGGACGGTGGCGGATGCTGATGCCGGTGTACGCGTTGCTGCTGCTGGTGTGGGCGGGGCTGGCGTTTCCGCTGGCGCTGCCGGTGCTTTCGCCGGAGGGGTATGTGGCCTACACGAGGCGAATCGGCTTGAAGACGCCGGAGACGCAGACGTTCGACCATGCGGCGCTGCCGCAGTACTTCGCCGACCAGAGGGGGTGGCGGAGGAAGGCGGACGCGATGGCGGACGCGTATCTGGCGCTGTCTCCGGAAGACCGGGCAAAGGCGGTGATTTACACGACGAACTACGGCGGGGCAAGTGCGGTGAATGTGTATCGGCGGGATGTGCCGGTGGCGGTGAGTGGGCACCAGAACTACTGGTTCTGGGGGCCGCGCGGGCATACGGGCGAGGTGATGGTGATCTATGGGGACGGGCGGAAGACGGACGAGGAGGAGTTCCGGAGCGTGACGGATGTGCCGTGGGCGCCGGACCCGTGGACGGAGCCGTACGAGCAGAAGACGATTTACGTGTGCCAGGGGGCGAAGGGATGGACGCTTGCGGGGATCTGGCCGCGGGTGAAGGTTTGGTACTGAACGGCCGTTGGGGGCTGGCCGCGCCCCAACTCAGTGAAGGAGGATGGGGAGCAGGACCGGGATGAGGAGGATGGCTGCGAAGATGAACCAGCAGATGGGCTGTCCGAAGTTCAGGGTGTAGCCGAAGCCGTATCGCTTGGGGACCATGAGCGCGCTGTCGTCGGGGTTGACGTAGAACAGGCCAGCCTTCCAGAAGCGGTCGTCGGTCGTGTTCTGGCTCGCCGCGATGGTTTCGGACATCCGCAACGATCGTAAGCCGATGAAGACCAGGATGCCGATGACAAAGACGAGCGAGCCCATCGTGAGCAGTGGGACGTAGTTGGTTGGATTGCGCGTGAGCGGAAGGACGCTGATGGCACAGAAGAGCAGCGTCAGAGACCAGCAGACAGCAAGCAAGACGCTCTTGACGGTGCGGAGCATCGATGCGCGGCCCCCGTAACCCGGCGAGGAGCGAGAGGTCAGCTCGCCGAGCAGAGCGAAGGAGCCTACGAGGACCGTGGCCAGAAGAAGAGGGCCGAAGGTGCTGCCGAGGCTGCGGTTGGCCCAGCCGTTCGGTTGGCCGTCCAAGCCCCAGTGGATAGGGAAGCGGTCGGGAATGGTTTGCCAGCGAAGCTTGAGGAGGGCAGCTGTGGCGAGGAGCGGAATGAGGGTGGAAAGCAGGCCCAGGCGCCAGCGGAAGTTTGCCGCGGAGCCTTCGGTGCTGAGGCTCCCGAGGCGTTCCAGCCTGCGGGGCTTGGACCTACGGAGCTGATTCTGACGGAGTTGGATTGCGATCAGAGCGACGACGAGAACGGCAGGGAGAAACAGCAGGAGATGCAGGGCTGCGTTCATGGAGTTCACCTGTGGAGGACCGCGGCGACTTCGTGCTGGATGGCGGTGGCGGACATGCCCTTGAGGCGCATCTCGGCGATGAGGTGGCGGAGGGATTGCCGGAGGCTGTCCGCTTCTGCTTTGAGCATGGGTGGCGGAGAACCGGGAGCGCTGAGGATGGCGCGCTTGCCCTGCGTAAGTTCGAGGAGACTTTCTTCGGCGAGCTCGCGATAGGCTTCGGCGACGGTGTTGAAGTGCACGCCTAACTGGGTTGCGAGGCTGCGGACGGAGGGCAACGGATCGCCGGGCGACAGGGCTCCCTGATCGAGGTGCAGCCGGATCTGCCCGACGATCTGGCGGTAGATTGGCGTGGTGGAGTCGGCGGAGAGGGTGATGCTTGCTTCGGGCACGAAGCTTACTGTACGGGTGATGTGTACAGTTGTCCAGCTTCTTGCGCAGGAAGCAGGCGGGACGCGGAGTGCCGTAGACTGCGACGATGGCGAAAACGGCGGAAAAGCGGAGCGGACTTGGATTTGGGGAGGCGCGGAGGAAGGCGTGCTCGCGGGCGGAGCTGGCGCGTTGGGATCCGAAGCTGCGGCGGGAGGATCCGCCGGAAACGCTGGGGCGGGCGATGCGGGGGCGAGTGCCAGCGCTGCTGCGGCTGAAGGATGAGCGGATGCGGGCATCGCCGTTTGGGTTCTTTCGCGGGGCGGTGCCGGTGATGGCGTCGGACCTGGCGTTGGGAAAGAACACGGGGGTGGTGGCGCAGCTGTGTGGGGACGCGCATGTGCAGAACCTGGGGGCGTATGCGGGTGCGGATGGACGGCTGGTGTTTGACCTCAACGACTTCGACGAGACGGTACGGGGGCCATTCGAGTGGGATGTAAAGCGGATGGCGACGAGCCTGCTGCTGGCGGGGCGCGGGGCGAAGATCAAGGACAAGGGCTGCTCGGCGGCGGCCGAGGCATTTCTTGGGGCGTACTGCGAGCTGGCGCGAACGCTGGCGGGAATGCCGGTGCTGGACGTGGCGCGGTACCAGGTGCACCGGCTGCTGCGGACGGAGACGGTTTCGGAGGTGCTGGGGCGGGCAGAGCGGGAGACGCCGACGCACTCGCTCGATCGGCTGACGGAGAAGCGCGGGAAGGGTCGGGTATTTCGGACGGAGGCGCCGGTGCTGCGCAGGGTGATGGGGACGGAAGCCACGGCGGTGGTGAGGGCGTTGCGTGGGTATCGGCGAAGTTTGTTGCCGGAGCGGCAGGTGTTTCTGGATCAATTTCGAGTGGTGGATGTAGCGTTTAAGGTGGTTGGGACAGGGTCTGTGGGGCTGCGGGATTACTGCGTTTACCTGGAGGGAAATGGGGCGAAGGATCCGCTGTTTCTGCAGGTGAAGCAGGAGGTGGCTTCGGCGTTTGCAGGGTATGTGGCGCGTGCGGCGGTGTGGACGGGCAATGAGGGGCAGCGCGTGGCGGAGGGGCAGCGGGCGATGCAGCTGCAGTCGGATCCCATGCTGGGGTGGACGCGGATGGGCGGGCGGGACTACCTGGTGCGGCAGCTGAACGACCACAAGGCGGGAGTGGATGTGACGCAGCTGACGGGGGAGGGGCTGGCGCAGTATGCGACGGTGTGTGGGGAGCTGCTGGCGCGGGGGCATGCGCGTGCGGGAAGCGCGGCGGCAGTGGCGGGGTATGTGGGGAATGGGAAGAAGTTTCGGTCGGCGGTGCAGGAGTTTGCCGAGGCGTATGCGGCGCAGACGGAGGCGGACTGGAAGGAGCTGGTGAAGGAGGGGACGAAATGATGCGGTGATTGGGAGGGCGCAGAATAGTCAGGGTTTGCGGACCACAGGGCGATCGCCGGCTTGTACGGCGTTTCCTGGAGTTCCATCAGCTGACGAGATGGCCCATTTTTTCGCGTTTGGTTTCGAGGTAGAGGGCGTTGTGGGTGCTTTCGGGGACGATGGCGGAGATGCGTTCGGCGACGCGGATGCCGTGCTGCTCGAGGGCGGCGACCTTTTCGGGGTTGTTGGTGATGAGGCGGACGGCGGGAACATTCAGGAGGCGGAGGACGACGGCGGGGAGCTCGAAGTGGCGGCAGTCGGCGGCGTAGCCGAGTTCGAGGTTGGCCTCGATGGTGTCGCGGCCGTGGTCCTGGAGCTCGTAGGCGCGGAGCTTGGCCATGAGGCCGATGCCGCGGCCTTCCTGCTGCTCGTAGAGGAGGATGCCGCGGCCGGCGTCGGCGATGGTGGCAAGGGCGAGCTCGAGCTGCTGGCGGCAATCGCAGCGGAGGGAGTGGAAGACGTCGCCGGTGAGGCACTGGGAGTGGATGCGGACGATGGGTGGGTCGGGCTGACCGTCGGGGCCGGGGAGGTGGAGCTCGCCCATGACGAGGGCAACGGCGGCTTCGGTGCGTGTGAGCGGGGCAGGGAGGTCGACGTTGCAGGGTTCGGGGTTGATGACGGTGCCCTCAAAACCCATGATGCGGAAATATCCCCAGCGGGTGGGGAAGTCGGCGTCGGCGACCTTGCGAACGTCCGTGAGGCGGGGGGCTTCGGCCATGGCTGGATTATATGATTCGTGGTTTGGATGAAAGATGCGGCGGGCGCAATGGGTGGCCACGGAAGTGCGCGGATGGTACGGGTTAGGGATGGAGGACCCAGACCAGGACGGCGGCGGCGAGGAGCAGGCAGCCGTGGACCCAGCGCGGGTAGGTGCGTTGCTGGGCGTGGATGGAGTGTTGCGGGAGGCATAGACGCCAAAGACCGGAGACCGCCAGAGCGAGGAACAGGATCCGAAAGAACCAACCTCGCCAGAAGAGGGAAGGGATGGCAAGGACGAGCAAGATGAGGCCGACGACGCGGACGGTGTTTGGTCGGCTCATCCAGCGCTCGGTCTGCGCGGGGGCGACAAGATGCCAAGCGGAGGACAGCAGAAGAAGCGCCGTGAGCACCGGTATGTAGAGGCTGGCCATGGCAGGTGTCCGAGAGGGCTCGTGGAGTATAGCGCGGCAGGCGCGTTAGAGTAGGGGGGTGACGCCGCAACCGCACGATTCGACGCTGATTCTGATTACGCTGCTGATCGAGCTGGGGGTGGCGGCGGCGGTTTCGAGTTCGCTGGCGCGATCGACTGCGTTTAAGAATCTGCTGCTGATGCCGCGTCGGTTGCCGGGGCAGACGGCGAAGCTGCTGGCTATGATTGTCGTGCCGATGACGCTGGGAGTGTGGGTTCGGGTGCGGGTGGCAAATTTTCTGGCGGCGGATCTTTCGTTTGAGATTGCGATTTTGCTGGGGCTGCTGCTGGAGCCATGGGCGGCGCTGGTCGGGGCGGCGTGCCTGGCGATTCCGGCGGAGCTGCATGGGGAGGTGTGGTCCCTGCCGGTGAATTTGCTGGTGGCGGGGGTGGCGGCGCTGTTTCGGCGGTTTGCGAGCCGCGAGGATGTTTGGGGATTTTCGCCGATGATCGACCTGAGCCTGTACCGGTGGATTACGCGGAACCTGCGGCGGCCGCAGTTTGATCGGCAGATCCTGCTGCTGCTGCTGATCACGGCGATGCAGTTCGGCATCAGCATGCTTTCGCGGAGCTGGCCGCGGCGGGTGTTTGAGCTTTGGTCGAGCCGGTGGCTGGTGGAGTTGGCGATTTGCGCGTGTGCTCCGGTGGTGGTGGGAATTCCGCTGAAAATCTGGAATGCGGTGCGGATCGAGCGGCGGCTGGAGGAGCAGGGGAGGCTACTGCTGGAGGCCCGGCTGGATGCGCTGCAGCGGCAGATCAATCCGCACTTTTTGTTCAATACACTGAACTCGATTACGTCGCTGATCCGGGTGGAGCCGGAGCTGGCGCGGGAGATGATCGGCAAGCTGGCGAGTATTTTGCGGACGCTGCTGAAGGAGCGGGAGGCGTTTGTGCCGCTGAGCGAGGAGCTGGAGTTTACGGACGATTACCTGGGGATCGAAGTGGTGCGGTTCGGGGCGAAGCTGCGGGTGGTGAAGGAGATTGCGCCGGAGACGATGGAGGTGGCGGTGCCGAGCATGCTGCTGCAGCCACTGATCGAGAACTCGATCAAACACGGGCTGGAGCCGCGGATCAGCGGGGGGACGGTGACGCTGCGGAGCCGGATGACGGAGGATGGGCTGCTGCTGGTGGAGGTGGAGGACGACGGTGTGGGGATGGCGCCGGGGCGGGAGATGGCGGCACCGGTGAGCGGGTGGGTGCGGTCGGGCTCGGGAGTGGGGATGCGGAATGTGCGGGAGCGGATGGAGGTGCTGTATGGAGGAGCGGCGACGGTGGAGATGGTGAGCCGGCCGGGGCGGGGGACGCGGGTGACGCTGCGGATGCCGGTGCGGGATGCGCAGGCGGTGGCGTGGCCGGCGGGATTTGGGCCGGAGGATGTGGCGCACCTGCTGAAGGATGCGGTGCGGGCGGTGACGCGACGGGAGGCGTGAGTGTGCTTTCGGTTGATCTGTTGATCTGTCGATCTGTCGTCTGTCGATGCTGAGGAGGTTCCGATCTCCCGTGGGTTGGGCGCCGTGGGGGATTTCGGAGCAGCGGATGGCTTGAAAACGAAACCTGCTCCGCCGTTTGCGCGTCTACTCCTGATGCAAGCCACAGGAACGTCCTCTTTATGAGACGTAAGGAAGGTCAGTGAAACGTTTCGCTTCTCCGCTGTTAGGGATGCTCCTTTTTGTCAGCCTCTTGATCGCCAGTGAGCGCAGGGCGTGGGGGTATGTTGATCCAGGTTCCGGGCTGCTCGCGCTGCAGGGGGCGGCGTCGTTTGTGGCCACGGTTGCGTACTATTTTCGGCGGCGGATCCGCGCCTTTTTCTCACGGAAGCCTGTGACTGAGGGCACCGCATTTGTGGCGAAGTCCGATCAGGGACCGCCCAAAGCGCCGTGAGCGGAGAGATTCACCCCACCTTTCGTGATCCTGCCGGCTCTCTCCGTTTGGAGGACGGGCGTGCGGTTCGGTCAATACACCCGGAAGCGCGTGACGAGGTGCTTGCGTTTGTAAATTCGCCTCTGTGCCAGCGACTCCAGGAGCGCGGGGAGATGGTGGCCGTTGCGGTCGAGGAGGATACGGACGGGCTTCGGTTGATTCATCCGCGGATTCCTGTGGCGACGTACCCGTGGGAGTGGACGCCGTCGCAGTGGCTGGCGGCGGCGGAGTTGACGCTGCGGATGTGCGCGGAGGCGGTGGATGAGGGCTGGATTCTGAAGGATGCGACGCCGCTGAACATTCTGTTTGTGGGGACGAGGCCTGTGCTGGTGGATGCGATCTCGTTTGAGCGGCGGGAGCGTGGGGCTTCGCTGTGGATGGCGTATGGGCAGTACGTGCGGACGTTTTTGTTGCCGCTGATTGCTCACCGGATGCTGGGTTGGCCGATGGCGCAGACGATGTTTCGGCGGGATGGGTATGAGCCGGCGGACCTATTCCCGCTGATGAGCTGGTCTCAGCGGTTGTCTCGGACGGCCTTGTGGCCGGTAAGCCTGCCGACGTGGCTGGAGCGGCGATCGGGCGCGAACGTTGGCCAGGGCGCGACGGCGGCGGGGCGGGCCAAGACGGATGACGATGCGGCTGTGCATAGTTTGAAGAAGATGTTGGCGGACCTCGGCCGGCGGACGCGGCGAGCGATGCCGGAGGGGTCGGATTCTGCGTGGAGCGGGTATCCGGCAAACTCGGCGCACTACACGCCGGAGCAGACGGAGCGGAAGCGGGAATGGGTGCGGCAGGTGCTGGCGGAGGTGCGGCCGGAGCGGGTGTTGGATGTGGGAGCGAACACGGGGGAGTACAGCCGGCTGGCGGCGGAGATGGGTGTCGACGTGGTGGCGCTCGAGCGGGACACGTCGGCGGCGGAGCGGCTGTTTCGCATGACGGAGGCGGCTGGGCTGCCGGTGCTGACGGTGCAGGCGGATCTGGCTCGGCCGACGCCGGCGGTTGGCTGGGAGAACAGCGAATCCGCGGCGTTGCTGCGGCGACTGGAGGGGCGGTTCGAGGTGGTGATGCTGCTGGCGGTGATCCATCATCTGCTGCTGCTCGAGCAGATTCCGATGCGGGGGATCGTGCAGCTGTGCTCGCGGCTGACGCGTGCGTTTGCGGTGATCGAGTGGGTTCCGGCGACGGATCCGATGTTTCAGAGCCTGATGCGCGGACGGGATGCGCTGTACGGCGGGCTGCGTGAGGACGACTTGATGGCGGCGTGTGATGGGGTGTTTGCGGTGGGCAAGCGGGAGGTTCTGGGGAACGGGCGGGTGCTGTTGCTGCTGCGGAAGGTCGATGCGCGTGGAGGCGCATGCTGAAGCGGCTGGGTCAATCGGTCGGGCTGGCTTCCCTTGTGCTGGCGCTGAACTTTGGAAGCCTTCTGGGTGGAGGCGACGATGTTCGCCTCCATGTGCCGTTCGCGCTCCGCGGGATTGTGGCGGCGCAGCTGGCGGACATTGCGCTGCTCGGTTTGGCGTTGTTTGCGGTGCTTGCCGTGTTGCAGCGGACACGCTTTTACGGGTGGGCCAAGTTCATGCTGGCGCTGGCGGCGCCGCCGCTGGTGATGATGCGGCTGCAATCGCTGGTTCCCTTTGTTGCCCGTCATGGGCTGTTGTCTGTGCTGGCGGTCGGCTGGGCGGTGCTGGTGGTGGTGCTGCTGCTGCGATCACCACTCTGGTACGGTCGGCTGCTTCGGCTGGGGGACGTTGTCGGTGTGTTTCTGGCCGTGTTTGCTGTTTGCGGCATGGCGCAGCTGCTTTGGGTTGCGCGATGGACGCCTCCTGAGCATGACCGGATGGGCTCCGGTGCACGATCCGAGCCTGCCCGGCACCATGCTCTGCTGGTGTGGGTCGTGTTCGACGAGCTTTCGTACGACCAGACCTTTGAGCATCGGGCGAAGGGTGTTGCGTTGCCGAACTTCGACGCCCTCCGGAAGCAGAGCGTGGTGTTTACGGATGTGCAGCCGGCGGGGTATCACACGGCGGAGGTGCTGCCGTCGCTGCTGACCGGGAAGGAAGTCGAGGGGCTCCGATACACGTTCGGCAACCGCCTGCTGGTCCATGATCGCGGCGAACATGGCTGGCAGCCGCTCGATGGGGAGGGCACGATCTTCCACGATGCGCAGCAGCAGGGATGGAGGACGGCGGTGGTTGGCTGGTACAACCCGTATTGCACGGTGTTCGGCGGCGCTCTCAACACGTGTTACTGGACCAATCTTGATGAGATGGCCGGCATGATGGCGCAGCGAAGCACCTGGTACCGGAATGCTGCGGTCTCGCTGCGGGATATGGTCGTCGGGACGGTTGCTCCTCATGACGAGGATCGGAACTCGTGTGACTTCGATGTGCAGCAGCGGTTGGCGACGGCGATAGATCTGGAGCAGCATGCGATGCAGGTGCTGCGAACCGACCAGACGGACTTTGTGTTCCTGCATATGCCGTTTCCGCATAGCCCCAACATCTGGAGCCGGAGCAAGGGGGCGTATACCGCGCGTTGCGGGAGTTCGTACCTGGACAGCCTGGTGCTGACGGATCGGGTGCTGGGCGAGTTCATTGGGGTGCTGGAGCGGTCTCCGCGGTGGAAGGAGACGACGCTGGTGGTGGAGGGCGACCACAGTTGGCGGGTGGACATGTGGAAGGGGTTGCCGGCGTGGACGAAGGAGGACACGCAAGCGTCCGGGGGTGTGTTCGATACACGGCCGGGGTTAGTGATCCATGAGGCGGGGCAGACGGAGCCGCGGACGATTTCGGAGCCGTGGCCGTTGCTGGGGGTGCATGCGGTGGTGGAGCAGGTGTTGCGCGGGGAGCCGGTGAGCTACGCGCCTTGACGAGATGGACGCACGGCCGACTGGCGGCGTTCAAGGCGACGACTGTGGCACCGAAGAACTGATTTCGAGGCCGGAGGCCGGCGTCAGGGTGGGCCGAGTCCTGTTCGGGGGTCGGCTCTTCCTGGTTGGGGTCAGCGGGGTTGAGCGTTACCGGCGAGGATCTGTTCGTAGAAGCGCTCGTAGTGGGGGATGATGCGGGTGGTGCAGAAGCGGTCCTGGGCGGTTCTGCGGGCGGCGGTGGCCATGGCGGCGAGCTGGTCGGGGTGGGAGAGGAGGTTGATGGCGGCTTCGGCCATGCCGTCGATGTCGCCGACTTCGAAGAGGCAGCCGGTGCGGCCATCGTCGATGAGCTCGGGGACGCCGCCGACGCCCGTGGAGATGGCGGGGACGGAGCAGGCCATGGCTTCAAGCGCGGCGAGGCCGAAGGATTCCATTTCGGAGGGGAGGAGCATGAGGTCGGCGAGGGGAAGGAGCTGGTGGACGTTGTCCTGCTTGCCGAGGAAGTGGATGCGGGTGTGGACGCCGAGGCGGAGGGCAAGCTGCTCGGCGGCGGAGCGGTCTGGACCGTCGCCGATGAGCATAAGGCGGGCGGGCATGGCTGCGGCAACGCGGGCGAAGACTTCGATGACGTCGGGGATGCGCTTGACGGGGCGGAAATTGGAGAGGTGGACGAGGAGGTATTCGTCCGGAGCGGCGAAGCGGGGGCGCATGGTGGCGACGAGATCGGGGTTGCGAACGTAAAGGTCGCAGTTGACGAAGTTGTAGATGACTTCGATGGGGCGGGTGATGCCGAAGGCGTCGACTGTGCGCTCGCGGAGGTGGGAGGAGATCGCGGTGACGCCGTCGGACTGCTCGATGCCGAAGCGGGTGATGGGGAGGTAGGAGCGGTCGAGGCCGACGAGGGTGATGTCGGTGCCGTGAAGGGTGGTGATGAAGGGGAGGCGGCGGCCGCCGGCGGAGACGGGTTTCGCTTCGAGCATCTGGCGGGCGAGGAGGGCGGAGACGGAGTGGGGGATAGCGTAGTGGACGTGGAGGAGATCGAGGGCGTAGAACTCGGCGACCTCGGCCATGCGGGTGGCGAGGGCGAGGTCGTAGGGGGGGTGCTGGAAGAGGGGGTAGTTGGAGACCTCGACCTCGTGGAAGTGGATGTTGGCTTCTCGGCCGGAGAGGCGGAAAGGCTGGGAGTAGGTGATGAAGTGGACGTCGTGGCCGCGGGCGGCGAGCTCGATGCCGAGCTCTGTGGCGACGACGCCGGAGCCGCCGTAGGTGGGGTAGCAGGTGATGCCGATGCGGCGACGTGGGGATTCAGGGGGCATGTGGGGCTTTTCCTGTTAGAGGTCTCGGTAGGAGATGAGTGTGGGCGGATTTGGATGCGCGAGGCGCCGGGGGAGACAGTTCAGGAGGGCTTGGAGCTCGGTTTCGCGGTGTTGGCGGAGGCGGGTGGTGGTTTGGGCGAGGTCGGGATCGTTGTAGCCGGGGTGGGTGACGAGCTCGAAGGTGCCGCGGTCGGGAAGGGCGTTGAGGAGCTCCGTGAGGGTCTGGTGGGTGAGATCGCCGGTGGCGGAGACGCCGAGGGAGCCGTCGGTGGTAGGGATGGAGGTGGGTTGGAGTGCTTGGAAGCGGGGTTCGAGCTGGCGGAGCAGGGTGAGCTGGGTGCGGCGGAGCGGGCCGCCATGGCCGAGGCTGTGGGTCCAGCGGGGTTCGAAGGGGTTGCGGATGGCGGGGATGCCGGTGAGGAGGACGGCGCGGAGGACGGCGCGGAGGACGGTGGGGAAGAGATGGGTGTGCTTATGGGTGTCGGCGTGGGTGAGGGCGAGACCGATGGATTGGAGACGATGGATCTGGGCGGCGGCTTCGCGGGTGATGTCTTCGGGGTCGATGTGGCCGCGGAGGGCGGCGAGGGCGAAGCGGGCGAGGGAAGGGCGGAAGATGGGCCGGCTCGGGTCCGCGTTTGCGGCGAGGAGGGTGGGGATGGTGCTGGGATCGGCGGCGGGGGTGCCATCGGTGAGGACGATGTGGCAGCCGACGCCGAGGTGAGGGTTCTCGTGGGCGATGCGGACGGCGTCCTGGAAGGCCGTGCCGGTGGCCATGAGGGTGGTGGAGGTGAGGACGCCGGCGTGGTGGAGATCGGCGATGGCGCGGTTGATGCCGGGGGTGAGGCCGAAATCGTCGGCGTTGACGATGAGACGCGGGGGCATGGAAACAAGGATACGGGCGACGACGGCACGGCGGTATGTCACCGGCGGTCCCGTGGCAGCGAGGTGTCGTTAGCGCCCGAACAGGCCTGGGCGGCGAGGTGCTTGGCGGGTGACGGTAACGGCGGCGGTGGCTGCGGCGGCAACGGGCCGGCGCTGGTTGGCGACGGGTGTGGAGGGGCGGCGAAGGGACTGTGCCAGTTTCTCCAGGCGGACGGCCCTGAGTTTGTTGGCGTGGGCGGCGAAGACGGAGGCGGGAATGACGATGGCGGCCATGACTTGGGCCAGCGTAGAGGGTGAGCGGCGTGCGGGGCTATAGCACTTCGGCGGTAGGGCGTTGCACCGGCTTTGGCCATCGGTGCGATCCGGCAAGTGAGGAGAGTTGGCTGATGTAGACTTTTTCCACCGGGCCAAAAGGACGATGAATGAACTTTGAAACATTCAACGACTCCTACGTGGCCAAGCTGCGCGCGGGAGACGAGGAAACGGAGGCGCACTTCACGCGCTACTTCGGCGAGCTGATGGATCTTAAGCTGCGCTCGCGGGTGCGTTCGCGGGAGATTGCCGAGGACCTGAAGCAGGAAAGTTTTGCGCGGGTGCTGAAGCTGCTGCGAAGCGAGGGGGGCATTCGCAATCCGGAGCGGTTGGGGCCGCTGGTGAACTCGGTCTGTAACCATGTGCTGTCGGAGCAGTACCGGACGGCAAAGCGGGCCGAGCCGCTGGAGGATGAGACAGCGGTGCGGATCCCGGACGGCAGGCAGGATGCGCTGAGCGGGTTGATTGCGGACGATGTGCGCGTGTCGGTGCGGGAGGTTCTGGGTGAGTTGAGCGTGCGGGACCGGGAGCTGTTGAAGCGGGTGTTTTTCGATGAGGACGATAAAGACGAGGTGTGCCGGGAGATGGGGGTGAACCGGCAATACCTGCGGGTGCTGCTGCACCGGGCGAAGAACTCGTTTCGAGATCTGTATACGAAGGAGCACGGCGGAGCGACTGTGCTTGGGGCAGATCGAAGCCGGTAACTCGTTTGGGTAATCATCGTTGGATGTAACGTTGCTGCGCTCGACTGCACTACTCACTAGAAGGACAGGCCCATGACTCATGATGAAGCGCTTCGCGAGATGCTGACGGAACGATATGTACTGGGAGAGTTGGACAGCGGAGCGCGGGACGAGTACGAAGATCACCTGTTTGCGTGCGAGCTGTGCGCGGCGGATCTGAAGGCGACACAGATGTTGGTCGACGGGGTCCGGAAGGAAGGCCGGGCGATGGGGACGGCGAAGGTTTTGCCGGACCGGCAGGGCTGGTGGGAGCGGCTGCTTTCGCCATGGCTGACGGGTCCGGCGCTGCTGGCGTGCTTGTTGCTGCTGGCGGTGGAGATGCTGGTGGAACGGCCGAAGATGGAACGTGCGGTGGCGGAAGCGCAGACGCCGGCGTTTTTGAACAGCCTGATGCTGGCGGGAGGGAGCTCTCGCGGGGTGAAGGCGGTTGAGGTGACGGCGCCGAGGGACGGGGCGTTTCTGCTGGAGGTGGATGTGCCGACGGAGGCGAAGTACACAGGGTATCGGTGCTCGCTGTATTCGCCGACGGGGGACGTGTTCTGGACGGGCGATCTTTCGGCGGAGCAGGCCGACGATACGGTGAGCCTGCGGGTTCCGGTGGCGCGGACGGCGGCGGGGGTGAATGTGCTGGTGGTGGAGGGGCTTCGGAAGGGAACGGGCGAGGCGGAGGTGCTGGCGCGGCACCCGTTTGAGTTGACGGTGAAGTAGAGGCACGAGGAGGCAGGGCGATGGACGCAGGAACGAACGGCAGAGTGTTTCATTACCACGCGGATGCGAGCCCGTTTGGCGGCAACATCACGGCGCCGCTGACGTACACCATTTCGACGCAAGCTTCGTCGTCGGTGTCGGAGGGCGGCGGCCACGTGCATGCTTCGGTAGGCAACTACGAGGTGATGAGTGCCATTTCGGTGGACTCGGCGGTGTCGGAAATCTACGGGCTGCCGAACGATGGCGAGCAGGTTTGGGAGACCCACGTGACCTCGATCGTGCGTGGGCTGAATATTCTAGACATTGTCAAAATCGACGAGTTGACCTGCAAGTACATGGTGAAGCATCCGTATGACGAGGCGACGTATTACCCTTCGGTGGACTTTACGGCGTGCTGTTTTGGCAATGTAGAGGTGAACGGCATCGCGGTGAAGCCGATTGTGGACGCCCAGCAGTTCAGTCGGTCTGCGGCGGATGTGGCTGCGCGAGGAGGTTGCTGGTTGGAGGACTCCGTTCTGATCGATCGTGTGTGCACGCAAAACGCGGCTTTGTGTGACAACGCTCCGGATTGGGTGAATGTGCGCTATGGTTGGGTACCGAATGTTGCAGCACGGCAGAAAAAGGGCCACGTCGTATGTTCTCTGGTGCAAGGGTTCACCGGATTAGGGACGGGGATGACGGCCTACGGCCATGTGCTGGAGGTCGCAAACCTTGGCGTGCTGTATTTCGGCGAGCTGATTGTGTACCAGGGCTCGTTTGGGGTGACGATGCTGCGGGCGGAGATTTCGCCGACCGCCTCGGCCACAGCTCCGGGCCGTGGGGGCACGGGGCTGGGAGCGACCCTGGGAGTGGCGGTGGCGCACACCAACGCCACTACGTCGCCCTAGCCGGCGCGCTTCTTCTGCTTCTGGCCGGGTGTCGGTCGGACGTCGAGCGGCCGGCTTCGCAGGACGCGGTGTACGCCGGGATCGAGCGGACCTTTGTTTCCGGAGATCTGGAGGGTGCGCGGCGTCTGGCAACGGTGGCGCTCAATGACGCGGGGGGCGGCGCGATCTGGAGGTGCACGTACCGGGTGCAGATGGCGAGAATTTACCTGTACCAGGGTCGTAACAGGGAGGCGTTGGCCCTGCTGGGAACGCCCGCCGAAGCGGGAGCTCCGGTGATGGTGCACGTTCGCTGGCACATGGTTCGAGCGCTGGCGCTAGACCGGACGGGAGATCTCGCCGGGGCGGAGCGGGAGCTGGCCGAGGCAAAGCGGATGGCGGGCCCGGGGCCGTCGGCCCTGGCGGGGGAGGTGTCGAACAGCTACGGCACGCTGAGAACCGACGAAGCGCATTTTGAGGAAGCGACGGCGAGGTATCGCGAGGCGCTCGAAAACGCGCGCGTGAGCAAGGATCCATTTTTGCAAGCGCAAACGTTGTTGAATCTGGGCGCTGTTGCGCTGCAAGGAGAGCACGCCGAGGAGGCATTGCGCCGCTTCGCTGAAGCGCGTGAGCCGGCCGAGGCGATCGGGGCGCGTCTTCAGATTGAAAAAATCACTGGAAATGCTGGGTTCGCGTTGTATGAACTTGGGGACTTCGTGACCGCCAAGCAGCAATTTCAGGAGGCGGAGAAGCAGGCAAAAGAATTGGGGGAACTGAAGGATCGGATCCTGTGGTTGACGAATGAAGGTCTGAGCGCGGAGCGGCTGGGTGATCGGGAGCAGGCGTTGCGGGCGTACGAGAGTGCGCTCCGGGAGGCGGAGTCGATCGGGTCGGACGAGGCGATGTCAGACAATCACGCCGCGCTTGGCTTGCTGCTGATGGACACGGATCCGCAGAAGGCAGCGTGGCATATTCGGGAGACGGCGCGCATTGCGGCGGAGCGGCACTATGTGCCGGACCAGCAGAATGCCGAGTTGCTGGAAGGCATGTTTTTGTCGCGAACAGGGCATTTCGCCGAAGCAGCGGGGCGACTTCACCGGCTGGACGAAGCACCGACCCTGCTGCCTTCTCTGCGCTGGCAAACGGAGCAGGAGCTGGCGCGGGTGAGTGTGCGGATTGGGGACGAGCGCGCGGCGGAGCGTTGGTTTCGGCGTGCCATCGAGACCTTTCATCGGCAGCGCTTGTCGCTTGAGGATATTGAGTCGACGTTGCCGTTCCTGGAGAATGGGACGGATCTGTATAGCGACTATGTGCAGTTCCTCGTGGATCGGGGGCGGACGGATGAGGCGTTGACGGTGGTGGACCAGAGCCGGGCGGAGGCGCTCAAGGGGCTGCCGGCGCGGGTGGGGAACGGGATGGCGGGGAGCACGGGAGCGGCGGCGCGGAGGCGGTTGGCGGCGAGTCTGGGAGGAGCGATCCTGGTGTACTGCGTTCTGCCGCGGGAATCGTTCCTGTGGGTGACGACGGCGGAGCGGAGCGCGTTTTTTCGAGTGGCGGGTGGGACGGAGATCAGGCCGCTGGTGGAAGCGCACCGAAGGGCGGTGCTGGAGGCGAAGGATCTGCTGGCCGACACGCAGCCGACGGGGCGGGCATTGTTTGAGAAGCTGGTGCGGCCGGCGGCGGGGATGCTGCGGCCAGGGGAGCGGGTGTATTTGGTGGGAGATGGGCCGCTGAATGAGCTGAACTTCGAGACGATGGTGAACGCCGAGGGCCGGCCGCACTTCTGGATTGAGGATGTGGTGTTGACGCATGTGCCGTCGCTGCGGCTGATGCGGCCGGCGAAGGAAGCGGGGGAGACTGGCGGGAAGATGTTGCTGATGGGCGACCCGCAGTACCGGTCGCAGGAATACGAGGCGCTGCCCAAGGCGGCCGAGGAGGTGCAGGACGTGATGCGGCACTTCGGGCCGGAAAGCCGGACGGTGTTGACGGGCGGGGAGGCGACGCCGGCAGCGTATCGGAGGGAGCGGCCGGGGGAGTTCCGGTATATCCACTTTGTGGCGCACTCGACGGCAAATGTGCTGCGACCGCTGGATTCGGCGGTGGTGTTGTCGCGGGATGGCGACGGCGCGGACAAGCTGTATGCGCGGGAGATTGCGGCGGGCCGTCTGCGGGCGGAGCTGGTCACGATTTCGGGCTGCTACAGCTCGGGGGTGCGGGTGTACGCGGGCGAGGGTGCGGTGGGGCTGGCGTGGGCGTTTGAGCGAGCGGGGGCAAGGAACGTGATCGGTGCGCTGTGGGAGGTGAACGATGCGTCGACGCCTGCGTTGATGGATGGGATGTATGCGGGTCTGCTGCGGGGCGCGCCGCCGGACGTGGCGTTGCGGGAGGCGAAGCTGGAGCTGTTGCGTTCGCCGGGGGTTTTCCGGAAGGCGCTCTACTGGGCTCCGTTTCAGCTGTATTCGAGCTCGTAGGCTGGCGGCGGGAGAGACAGGATTTGTTGCCGGACTTTGCTAACTAACGGTTTAGTTGCTCGTCGAACAGGGGAGAGACGATGCCGCCGAAGAAATCCAATACGTTGACCGAAGCCGAGCTGAGGCTGATGAAGATGCTGTGGGTGCGTGGCGAATCGGCAGTGGCGGACCTGGTGCGGGCGCTGCCGGACGAGACGCCGCTGGCGTACACGACCGTCCTGACGACGATCCGGATTCTGGAACAGAAGGGGTATGTGGAGCACCGGCAGGAGGGGCGGGCGTTCCTGTACCGGCCGTGCGTGGCGGAGCACGAGGCGAGCCGGCATGAGGTGCGGCACGTGCTGAAACGGTTTTTCGGGAATTCGCGTGAGCAGCTGATGCTGTCGCTGCTGGGTGATGGGGAGTTGACGGCGGAGGAGTTGCAGCGGCTGAAAGAGGCGATTGCGAAGGCTCCAGAGGATGCCGTGGCGTCGCCTGGGAAGGAGCCGCGACCATGATCGATCTGGCACTGGTGCGAGAGGCTTCGGGAGTAGCGGCGGGCGCGCTGGTGACGGCGGCGTGGGAAGGTGTAGTGCTGACGACGGCGCTCGCAGTGGGCTTGCGGATGTTTCGCGGGCTGAGCGCGGGCGTGCGGTCGGCGGTGTGGACAGCGGCGTTGGTACTGGTGGTGCTGCTGCCGGCGGGTGTGGTATTAATGCCGCATCGGGCGGCGGCAGCCGGGGCGAGCTCGCTTCGAGTGAGCGCGGACTGGGCGGTGGGCCTGGTGGCCGCGTGGACGGCGCTTGCGGCATTTCGGATCGCGGCGCTGGCCGCGAGTGCGATTCGGCTGCGCGAAGTTGGTCGGCGTGCGGTGCCGGTTGCGACTGGACCAGGGTGTGCGGCGCTGCTTGGGGGCAGGCGGCGCGTTGCGGAGCTGTGTGTTTCCGGGGATGTGGACCGGCCGAGTATCGTCGGGTTTTTTCGGCCGCGGGTGTTGCTTCCGGCGGCGATGCTGGCGGAGCTCCGAGCGGCGGAGCTGGAGCAGATTGTGCGGCACGAGATGGAGCACCTGCATCGTCGGGACGACTGGACCAACCTGCTGCAGAAGGTGAGCTGTGCGCTGCTGCCGCTGAGCCCGGCGGTGTTGTGGCTGGACCGGCGGATGTCGATCGAGCGGGAGCTGGCGTGCGACGACGGGGTGCTGCGGCAGACGCGGGCGCCCAAGGCGTATGCGGCGTGCCTGACGACGCTCGCTGAGGGCGCGATGCTGCGGCGGGGGAGCTCATTGGCGCTGAGTGCGTGGGAGCGGCAAAGCGAGTTGTCGCGGCGTGTGCACCGGATTCTGCGCTGGCGTGACGGTGGCATGAGCCGGCGTGCGGCCGGGGCGGTGGCGAGCGTTCTGCTGCTGGGAGCGACCGTGGGATCGGTCGAACTGGCTCGGACGCCGCAGGTGCTGCGGTTTGCGGATGCGGCGCCAGCGATGGCGGAGGTGCGCCGACCGGTGATGGGCGGCGACGCGATGATGCCGGTGATGGTGCGCGTTGGTGCTGATGCGGTGCGGCCGGTGCTGATGCCGGCGGTGATGCCGGCGCGGAGCTGCGGGCGGTTTGCGCGGACGGCCGGGATGAGGGCACGTCGGCGGTCTGGGACGGTGTTGCGGGTTCGCCAGACTGGACGGCGTGCGCCGGTGCTGCCGGCACTGACTCCGGCTACCATTCCGCGGGTGATGCGGACGGCCTGGCAGGGGCGAGAGGTTGGGTTTCCGGCGGCGGCGCGGATGGTGCTGACGGTGGATGAGGATGCGTTTCCACGGTATGCGGCCATTGCGACGGGCGCTGGCTGGCTGATTGTTCAACTCTAACGATGTAGTTTTGGACCCTGGGAGGGGACGCTTTATGCGGAATGAAACTAATACACTAGTTGCTCGTGCGGCACGGTTTGTGGCTCCGGCGGTTGTGGCCGCAGGGGTTGCGCTGGGTGCGGTAGCAGTGGTGAATCACACGGGCGTGCATGCGGCGGCGATGGCGGCGGCGCCCATGGATGACAACAGCGTGGCAGCATTAACCTCGCTGGACCGGGCGATGGAGTCGCTGGCGGCGCGCGTGACGCCGGCGGTGGTGAACATTGCGGTGACGGCAAAGGCGTCTGAGGAGGATGCGGAGCAGGAGGGTGGGCAGCAGGGTGGCGGAGTGCAGGGTCTCCCGCCGGGGTTTGAGCAGTTCTTTGGTGGTGGCGGCGGTGGTCGGCAGGGCCGGCCGCAGCAGCCGCAGACCGAACACGGGATTGGCTCAGGCGTGATCATTTCACCGGACGGCTACGTCGTCACGAACGCGCACGTGGTGAACGGGGCGACGCACATCCGGGTGACGCTACATGACCGGCGGATCCTGACGGGCAAGCTGGTGGGCCTGGACAAGCTGACCGACCTGGCGGTGGTGAAGGTGGATGCGCACGACCTGCCGTCGATTGCATGGGGTGACTCGACCAAGCTGGAGCCGGGGCAGACGGTGCTGGCGTTCGGCAGCCCGTTTGGATACCTGCAGTTTTCAGTGACGCGCGGGATTGTGAGCGCGCTCAACCGGCCGGACCCGTACCAGACGGATGCACGGAAGCCGGGCGCGTTTATTCAGACGGATGCGGCGATCAACCCGGGGAACTCGGGCGGGCCGCTGGTGAATGCGCATGGGGAGCTGGTGGGGATCAACTCGTCGATCATCACGAGCAGCGGATCGTTCGCGGGTGCGGGGTTTGCGATTCCGTCGCAGATTGTGCATGCGATCTCGACGCAGCTGATTGCGCACGGGCATGTGGACCACGGTTACCTCGGGATCAGCATGAACGATGTGACGCCGGATAACGCGAAATTCTTCAACCTGAACGATGCTTCGGGCGCGATTGTGGCTGAGGTGACGCCGGGGTCTCCGGCGGCAAAGGCGGGGTTGAAGCAGGGCGACGTGATCGTCGGTCTCGATGGGCAGAAGATCAACAACGGAAGCGCGCTGCAGGTGCAGGTGAGCGAGGATGCGCCGGGGACGAAGATTGCCCTGGGGGTTCTCCGCAACGGGCAGGCGCAGACGGTCGCGCTGACGGTCGGGCAGTATCACGCGAACGGGCAGGAGGTTGCGTCGAACGATGGCGACGAGCAGGGCGCACCGCAGAGCGGCAAGCTGGGGTTGGCCGTGGCGGATGTAACGGCGGACGCCCGGCAGCAGCTGCGGCTGCCGAGCACGATCCAGGGCGGGGCCGTGGTGGAGCAGGTGCGGCCGGACAGCCCGGCGGCGGATGCTGGGCTCGCGCCTGGGGACGTGATCCTGGAGGTGAACCGGCATGCGACGGGTTCGGCGGACCAGTTTGTGAGTGCGGTGCACGGCAGCGGAACGGGCCACGATCTGCTGCTGCTGGTGTGGTCCAAGGGCAACGCGAGCTACCGGACGCTTCGGCCGGACGACAACAAGCAGAACGGGTAAGCGGAACCGCAGATGGGGTCGCCGGGGCTAGGACGAGCGCGGCGGCCCTGCTGTTTCGCGGCGGGGGGCGGAATGAATCGAACGAGGGGGCGGCGCATCTGAGGTTGGACCTGGCGTACGGGGTTCGCCGGGTAGGAGGAACGACGATGCAGATGGGCGTGGATACGTTTGTGGAGATGACGCCGGATGCGGGGACCGGGGTGACGGTTACGGCGACGGAGCGGGTGCGGGATCTGCTGGAAGAGGTCGTGCAGGTGGAGCAGACGGGTCTGGACGTCTATGCGATCGGCGAGCATCACCGGGAGGAGTATGTGGCGTCGGCGCCGGCGGTGCTGCTGGCGGCGGCGGCAGCGCGGACGGAGCGAATCCGTCTGGCGAGTTCGGTGACGGTTCTGAGCTCGGACGATCCGGTGCGGGTCTTTCAGCAGTTTGCGACGGTGGACCTCCTCTCGCAGGGGCGGGCGGAGATTGTGGTGGGTCGGGGCTCGTTTACGGAGAGCTATCCGCTGTTCGGGTACGACCTGAACGACTATGACGCGCTGTTTGCGGAGAAGCTGGAGCTGCTGCTGAAACTTCGTGAGTCGACCGAGGTGGAGTGGCGAGGGAAGTTTCGGGCGCCGTTGACGGGGCAGGGGGTGTATCCGCGACCGCTGCAGGCGAAGCTGCCGGTGTGGCTGGGAGTGGGTGGGACGCCGAACTCGTTTGCGCGGGCCGGGAGCCTCGGTTTACCGCTGATGGTGGCGATCATTGGTGGGGAGCCGCATCGGTTTCGGCCGCTGGTCGATATGTACCGGGAAGCTGGGCGGAGGGCGGGGTTTGCGCCGGAGCAGCTGAAGGTGGGTGTGCACTTGCACGGGTTTGTGGCGGACACGACCGAGGCGGCAGCGGACACGCTGTATCCGGCGCATGCCTATACGTTCAACCGGATTGGCCAGGAGCGTGGATGGGCGCCGACGAGCCGGGCGCAGTTCGATGCGACGCGCGGGCCGAAGGGCGCGCTGGTCGTGGGCGACGCGGAGACAGTGGCGGAGAAGCTGGTGTATGTGGAGAAGGCGCTGGGTGGGGTTGCGCGATTTACGCTGCAGCTGACGGCGGGGACGCTGCCGCATGCCAAGGTAATGCGGGCGATCGAGCTGCTGGGGACGAGGGTCGCGCCGGTGGTGCGGGCGCTGACGGCGGAGCGGGTAGCGGCCGCGGTGTAGGGCGGGATTGGCTTCGGCTGTTGCGGCTGCGGTGCCCCTTGCAGCTCAGCCAGGATGGCCGTGGAGGATTGCCGGCGTTTTTTCACTGCCGTGAAACGCAGACACGGCGACGACGGACAACGGACGGGCTGGATTGCGGCACTAATGGAATGTGGCGGCGCCCGATTGCCGAGCGATGACGAGGGGCTGCTCCAACGAGAGATGGAGATACCGATGGCGAACAAGATGATGACGGTTGAGGATTTGATGCTGACGGGTCTGAGCTACGTGCTTGACTTCGAGAACAAGGTTTCAGACCAGGCGAAAACGATGGCCCAGGCGTCGACGAATCCGCAGGCGAAGGAAATTTTCGAGAAGAGCGCGAGCAAGGGCAAGGAATACGCACAGAAGGTGCAGCAGACATACCAGAAGCTTGGCAAGCCGGTTCAGACGAATGACAACCACCTTGCCGAGGCGATGATCAAGGAAGTTGAGAACATGGTCTCGAATACGGAAGCCGGGCCGGTGCGGGATGCGGCGCTGATTGTGGCGGCGAACCAGATGCAGCTTTACCGCGTGTCGTCTTACGGATCGCTTGAGACGTACGCGAAGCTGCTCGGCAAGCAGGACGCGGCGCAAGGCTTGACGGAGAATCTGGAGGACAGCAAGGCTGGCGACGCGAAGCTGACGAAGATTGCGGAAGAAACGGTCAACCAGGAAGCGTTGAAGGCGAGCTTGCAGGCGGCGTAGAGGCTGTTGATGTTGCTTGTCTCAGGTTGAGCTTGCATGCGGCTGGTCCTGTTTTCCAGGGCTAGCCGCTTTGCTTTTTGGTTGAGGTTGGAGCGTGCGTGGGTGGATGATGAGAGGGGAGGCGACAATGGCGAGTTCGGCGGAGTTGGCTTCAGTATCGGTGGGAGAGTATTTAGGGTCCGTGTACCGGCCGGATGTGGATTATGTGGACGGGGTGCTGGAGGCGCGGAACGTGGGCGAGTTTGATCATGCGGATGTGCAGACACAGCTGGCAACGCTGCTGCGGGCACGGCAGAGTGAGTGGGGTGTGCGAGTGGTAACAGAGGTGCGGGTGCAGGTGGCTACAACGCGGTTTCGGATTCCAGACATCTGTGTCCTTCGGGCGTATGTGGGCCGGGAGCAGATTATCCGGACGGCTCCTTTGGTGTGTGTGGAGGTGCTGTCTCCGCGGGACACGCTGAAGCGGATGCGGGCGCGATGTGGGGATTACCTGGCGATGGGGGTGCCGGTGGTCTGGATTTTGGATCCGGAGACGCGCATGGCGTATGTGCTGGACGCGGCGGGCATGCGGGAGTTGCTGGAGGGGGTTCTGCGGGTGGAAGGGACGGCGGTGGAGGTTGGGGTGATGGAGGTGTTTTCGACGCTGGATGCGTAGGCTAACGTGCCGCCAAGATCTGCGTAGTTCGGCCATGTGACGGAGAGACGGGCTGAAGCGTACCCGTTCTCCGGGGTTCGATGGCCGCTGAACTCCGAGGTACTTATAGAGTGTTTGGCGGGGTAGGTGCGGATTGGGTGCTCGGCTGAGTGGGTATGGGTGGCGAGTTGGCGGGTGTGGCTGCAGGTGGTGGAGTGGCGCCATACGGCTTCGGTTTGAGGGCGGTCTTCAGGTCGCATTGTTGAAGGTGATCGCTCCCCACCTTTTGCATGAGGATTTCGAGTTTTTCGTCCTGCTTCTTCCAGCGGGCCTGATAGAACTCGTCGCGATCCGCGTTATGAAGAAATGGCTCGGAGCACTCGAAGGTGTAATCGAAGCCCCGCACGGGCGGGCCGAGGAGGTTGCCACGGCCGTAGCCGCTATAGGATCCCTGGATACGGTTCCAATGCACGCCGAAGAGATGGACCTTGAGGGGAAAGTCGCTGTAGGTCTTGAGCGCGGGGACGGCGGGAGGTTCATGCCACTGTCCGGCGATTGCCAGAAACAGAATTGCTGCTTCATGGAGGCGTTCTCCGCAAAGGTGGATCAACACGAGAAGGATAGCCGAAGCTCAATCGGGTGCAAAGAACATTTCGCCTTTCAAAAGGAGTCGGTGCGTGGCTATTTGCGTCCGCGTAAGGCCTCATTCCGTGCCGCAATCCATCCCGTAGCCGCGCATCGAGTTGACGCCTAAGATAAAGCAGAACGGAGCGTACGGGCATGGTTGAGATTTGGCAAGGGGATCTGGTGCAGAGTGTGGCGGATGCGCTGCAGTACATCAGCTACTACCATCCGGAGGATTACATCCGCAACCTGGCGCGGGCGTATGAGAGGGAGGAGTCGCCGGCGGCGCGGGATGCAATGAAGCAGATTCTGGTAAACAGCCGGATGTGTGCGGAGGGACATCGGCCGATCTGTCAGGATACGGGGATTGTGACGATCTTTGTGAAGGTGGGAATGGAGTGCCGGTTTGTTTCAGAGCAAGCAGGTCCCTCCACTTCGGTCGGGATGACAGAGGGAACCCCGGTGCTGTTGAGTTTGCAGGAGATGTGTGATGCGGGGGTGCGACGGGCGTGGCTGGATCCGGAGAATAAGCTGCGTGGGTCGATCCTGGCGGACCCGGCATTTAGCCGGAAGAATACGGTCGACAATACGCCGTGCGTGGTGGAGGTGGAGCTGGTGCCGGGCGGGACGGTGGACGTAACGGTGGCGGCGAAAGGTGGGGGGAGCGAGGCAAAGTCGAAATTTGCCATGCTGAATCCGTCGGATTCGGTGGTGGATTGGGTGATGAAGACCGTGCCGACGATGGGCGCGGGGTGGTGTCCGCCGGGGATGCTGGGAATTGGGATTGGGGGGACGGCGGAGAAAGCGATGCTGCTGGCGAAGAAGAGCCTGATGGACCCGATCGATATGCAGGAGTTGAAGGTGCGCGGGGCGCGGACGAACCTGGAGCGGCTGCGGGTGGAGTTGTACGACCGGGTGAATGCGCTGGGAATTGGGGCGCAGGGGTTGGGCGGTCTGACGACGGTGCTGGATGTGAAGATTCTGGACTGGCCGACGCACGCGGCGAATTTGCCGGTGGCGATGATTCCAAACTGCGCGGCGACGCGGCATGCGCATTTTGTGTTGGAGGGAACGGGGCCGGTGATGCTGGCGGCGCCCTCGCTGGAAGTTTGGCCGAAGCTCGAGTATGACGTGCAGGGTGCTCGGCGAGTGGATCTCGGGACGGTGACGCGGGAGGATATTCAGGCCTGGGAGCCGGGCGAGGTGGTGCTGCTGACGGGCAAGTTGCTGACCGGGCGGGATGCGGCGCACAAGCGCATGACGGACATGCTGTCGCGGGGAGAGACGCTGCCGGTCGATTTCAGCGGACGGTTTATCTACTACGTTGGGCCGGTGGATGCAGTGCGGGATGAGGTGGTGGGGCCGGCGGGACCGACGACGGCAACGCGAATGGACAAGTTTACGCGGCAGATGCTGGCGGAGACGGGGCTGCTGGGGATGATTGGGAAGGCGGAGCGCGGTGTGGCGGCGATTGAGGCGATTCGTGAGTTTGGGGCGGTGTATCTGATGGCAGTGGGGGGTGCGGCGTACCTGGTGTCGAAGGCAATCCGGAGCTCACGCATTGCGGCGTTCGCGGACCTCGGGATGGAGGCGATTTATGAGTTCGACGTGGTGGATATGCCGGTGACGGTGGCTGTGAGCGCGGATGGGACGAGCGTGCATGAGACCGGGCCGGCGGAGTGGCGGCAGCGGATTGCAAGCTCGATGGAGTTGGGGGGCGTGGCGATTTTGGGGCAATGAGGCGGTGAGCTACTGATTGGGCAGGTTGGCAACAGCAGGGGGCTGGCCGGCGTGGGGCGGGGTCTGGTTGTGGCGCTGCGAGAAGATCCAGATGAACCCGAAAATAACCAGGACGGCGGCCAGCATGGAGATCATGAGGGTAGGGCCGCACTGATGTTCCGAACCTACATTGGTGGAACGTTTCAGAAGCTGCATGTTGTCTCGGATCCCGGCGCCAGGTTTACTTGGCTTACCTCAATGCTACACGAAAGTCAGGCGCAGGGTTTTGCGTCGGTGGTGCGCTGCCAGGATTCAGTGCGGCCGAAAGCGGCGATGCCGATGTAGCCGCGGAGATTGAGGATGTCGCCGTCGAGCTTCATGTTGGCTTTGTAGGTTTTGCCGGACATGGGGTCGTAGATGTGGCCGCCGGTGGCGTGGTCTCCGTCGGCGGTGAAGCCGGTGCCGATTTCGAGGTTACAGAGAGGGCGCGCGCGGAGGGAGGGGTCCGGGTTGTTGGCGTCGATAGTGCCCGGAGCTGTGGGGGAAAGGGTGACGACGCGGAGGCAAAGGGCGTTCGCGCAGGGAGCGAGGCGGACGACGGAGCCGCCGGGCGTCTTCCAATCGCCGGTGAGGCCATGGGGGTCGGCTGCGGAGAGGTTGGGGACGGGTAGCAGAAGAACGGCAGCAGCGACGGTGGGGGCGAGGAGCGAGCGTGCGGGCATGGGGAAGTAGGATACGCGGGTCGAGGAGCATTACGCCAGGTGCGTTTCAGGATGACGTGGATGGCGCGGGAGACGGAGCGATGAAGGATTCAGGCGAGCCGTCGGCGGGATGGACGAAGTGGATGTCGGTGAGGGCGCGGCGGGGTGTGTCGATGGCGAGAAACGTGACGGGTGCTTCCAGGATGAAGGGCATGGCGTGGACGGTGCCGCGATGGAAGAAGAGAAAGGTTCCTGGGGCGAAGTCGATGGTGTGGGTTGGATCGGTCATCCAGAAGGCGCCACGGCCGGAGAGGACAAGGAGGTGCTCATCGCAGTGTTGGTGAAAGTGTGCGGGGGTTGGCCGGTAGACACGGAAGACGCGGGCGCTGGACTGCTCGCGGTCAACCAGGTAGCGATCGAGGAGCATGGTGTCGGCGTGCTCCGGGAAGCTGGCGGCGATCTCGTGGAGGTCGAAGCTAGCGGAGGTTTCGGGTGGTGTCATTGGAGTCCTCGGCGGGTTAGCTGTGGAGTTTGGATTGCCAGTCCGTGGGGACTTTGCCTTCGGGACCGGGAACAGGCTGGCTGGCGGGGTGGTGGTGCGGCGCGGCGAGGCTGGGTCCGTTGAAGGTCGCATTGCGGGTGTAGTCCCAGAACCAGGCTTCGCCGGGCTCGAAGCTTTGGATGACGGGGTGGTGGGTGGCATGGAAGTGGGCGGTGGCGTGCTGTGCTGGGGAGCTGTCGCAGCATCCGATGTGGCCGCACTCGGCGCAGCGGCGCAGGTGAAACCACCAGGTACCCTCGCGGAGGCAGTCGACGCAGCCGCTGCCGGAAGGCTTGGTTTCGGGGTTGATGCCGGGAGGAGTGGTGGGGGATTTAGACATGATTTCTGGCTCCGTACTGCGCGAGATTTCTGTGTGATGCGGGAGGCTCGAAACGCATCAGAGAACGGCAGGAGGATGTGATCATGGCGAAGTCAAAAGAGGCAAGCGAGGCGAGCAAGACGATGCGGGATCCGAAGGCGTCGCACGAGGACAAAAGCAAGGCCGCATCGGAGATGGGCAAGAGCAAGGGCGGGAGTACAAAGAAGAAGTAGATCGGTTTCTGGGACGACGGAGGAGGTGCCTCCGGGCACCTCTTTTAGCTGGGGAGAGGCGGACGAGTGGTGCTGCGGTGTGCGGAGCTTTAGGCTAGCGCCATGGGAAAGCAGGCTACGTACGTTGATTTGGTGGGGGTGGGGCTGAATGCGACCGATACGGTGATCGCGGTGGAGCGGTTTCCGGAGCGGGGCGGCAAGGTGGAGTACAGGGAATCGCGGGTGTTGCCGGGCGGGCAGGTGGCGTCCGCAGTGGTGGCGTGCCAGGGGTGGGGTCTGCGGACGCGGTATGTGGGGGTGTTGGGCGAGGATGATGCGGCGGCGCTGCATCGGCGGGAGTTTCTGCGGGCCGGGGTAGACGTGCGGATCCGAACGGTGGAGAGCGGGGTGAGCGCGCAGTCGTTGATTCTGGTGGATGCGGCTGGGGAGCGGACGGTGTTGTGCCGGCGGGACGATCGCATGGTGTTGCAGGCGGACGACCTTGAGCGCGAGTGGGTGACCGAGGCTGGGGTGCTGCTGGTGGATGGGTGGGAGACGGCGGCGGCGACGGCGGCGGCGCGTTGGGCGAGGGACGCGGGGGTGCCTGTGGTCGGGGATGTGGATGAGCTGTACCCGGGAGTCGAGGAGCTGCTGCGGTGCGTGGACTACCTGATCGTGAGCCGGGAGTTTCCGCGCCGGCTGACCGGACTGAACGAGCTGCGGGAGGCGCTAACGATGATGCGGGAGCGGTTCGGTTGCCGGGTGGTGGGGGCGACGATGGGCGAGGGGGGAGTGGTGGTGTGGGATGGGACGGAGTTTGTGGAGCGAGCGGCGTTTCAGGTGGAGGTAGTCGATACGACTGGGGCGGGGGACGTGTTCCACGCTGGGTTCTGCTATGGGCTGGTGCGCGGGTGGGAGCTCCGGCGGACGCTGGACTTTGCGTGTGCGGCGGCGGCGCTGAACTGCACGGCGGTGGGGGCGCGCGGCGGTCTCGGTGCGGTGGAGGGGGTGGAGGAGCTGGTGCGCGTGGGCGTCCGGCATGGGGACGTGCGGCGGTAGCTGTTGTTGAAGGCGGTGGCTGCCCCATAGGTGTTAGGGATTGCACAAATTTTGTTGCAACCGCAATCAAGCCGTGTGGGTTGATTGGCGACTCTGTCGGCAGATTTCTGATCGAGGAGGTAGCCATGCAACGGACCGTGACGATTTCAACCAGCTGGAAGGAGCCGCTGGCGGCGAGCCCGTATGCCACGGGCGTTTCGCTGCACAGCCACACAAGCTGTTCGGAGGAGACTCTGCACTTTGTGCATGTGCTCGGCCTGGCTGTTCCCGGCGTGAAGGCGCTGACTCGGCGGTACCAGACGCGGTGCCGGGAGCGGTACGGGGTGGTGCTGGACTTTGACCGGGCGAACTGGCGACCGCCCCTGCAGCCACGCATGGCGTACAGGCTGGAGGCGCGGCAGATCGAGCACCTGGGGCTCGATCCGCTGGTGTCGATTACGGATCACGACACGATGGAGGGGGCGTCGGTACTGCGGACCTTGCCTGCCTCGCGACACATCCCGATGTCGGTGGAGTGGTCAGTCGAGTTTGGGCAGACGGTGTTCCACCTCGGCGTCCACAACCTGCCGAGCGCGCAGGCGGCGGCGTGGATGGAGCGGTTCCAGGCGTTGACGGCGGCACCGGACGACCGGCGGCTGCTGGTAATGCTGCGCGAACTGCATGAGGAGCCGCAGATCCTGACGGTGCTGAATCATCCGTTGTGGGATCTGCATGCGCGCGGGCCGGTGCATGTAAGGGAGCTGAGGCGGTTTCTGTGCGAAGCGGGGCCATGCGTGCACGCGCTGGAGCTGAACGGGCTGCGACACGCGCGGGAAAACCGGGAGGTGGCGCGGCTGGCTCGGGAAACGGGACATCTGCTGATCTCGGGCGGCGACCGGCACGGGCTCGAGCCGAACGCGAACCTCAATTTGACGTCGGCGCGGAACTTTACCGAGTTTGTGGAGGAGGTGCGGGTGGATCGGGTGAGCCATGTGCACTTCCTCGAGCAGTATCGGGACCGGTGGGAGCAGCGGATTCTGCGGTCGACCTTGAACGCTATCACCGACTTTCCGGAGTTTATGCCGGGTTGGCAGCGTTGGGATGAGCGGGCGTTTCACCCGGATGCCCAGGGAGTGATGCGCCCATTCAGCGAACTGTGGGTGGGGGGCCGGCCGCCGCGGGCGCTGACGGCCGCGATCCGCCTGGTGCGGCTGGGCAGAAAGCTCGGTGTGTCGGCGCCGCTGAGCCTGGCCTTTCTTGGGGTGAATCGGCTGGGTCCTGAGGTGGATCTGGTTTAGAACGGATCGGCTGGGCGGTGCGGGCTTTGTCGATGACGGCGGTTAGCTTTCGGGCTGTTCACGGACGTCAATGTGGGTGTGGGTGTAGGGGCGCTTCATGAAGGTGGTCCATAGATAGTTGATGGAGTAACGGCCGGCCATGGTGAGTAGACCCTCCTGCTTCAGGCGGCGGGCGGAGGAGAACATCTTGAGATCGAGCGAGAAGCGCACTTTGCCGACGTCGTTGAGGCGCCGCGCGATGTCGGTGTCTTCGCCGTAGAAGTTGATGGAGAGGTCGAAGCCGCCGATGGCTTCCAGGCTGGCGCGACGTGTGACGAAGTTACCGCCCTGCACCATGGAGCCGACGCGCAGCACCCAGCGGTTGAGGGCGTAGGTGACAAAGGCCGTGAGATAGAAGACCTGAACAAGGACGCGCTGGTGGGGAAGCAGGTCGTAATAGAGCACGGGGCCGGAGAGGGCGACGACGTCGGGCTCGGCGTGGAAGGTTGCGAGGACCTTGCCGATCCAGCCGGAGGGAAGCCGAGAGTCAGCGTCGACATTGGCGACAAGTGCGCCGGAGCTGGCGTTGAAGCCGGCCTGGCGGGCAGCGGGCAGGCCTTTGCGAGGTTCATCGATGACACGAACGGCGGGGTAGCCCATGGCCACGTCGCGGGTGCGATCGGTGCTGGCGTTGTTGACGACGATCACCTCGAACTCTGGTGCGATTTCGTCAGGCAGGGAATGCCTGCTGATTTCGGTAAGGATCGATTCGAGGCACTCGGCGAGGTAGAGCTCCTCGTTATAGGCGGGCACGACGAAGCTGAGACGCATGGGGCGACCGTAGCAGGGGTTTGTTGCAACCTGGGTAATTGTGAGGGGCGTGTGCGGACCGCGGGGTGTTGCTGCTGGTTCGGGGGCGCGCGGCTGCTGCTCAGACGATGCGATGGATGCCGAGTTGCTCGTAGATGGGCAGGATTTCGCGGCGCAGGCGGGACAACTCGGAGGCGTACCAGGCGGCTCCGGCGAGGACGCAAAGGCCGGTGATGAGGACGGCGTGCGGTGCGCCGACGTGCTGCGCGAGCCAGCCGGCAAGCAGGGAGCCGAAGGGCATCATGCCGGCGAAGGCAAGGGTGTACCAGCCCATGACGCGGCCGCGGCGCTCTTCGGGGACGATGGTCTGGATGATGGTGTTGGAGCCGGCGAGGCCCTGCATCATGCCGAAGCCGGCGACCAGAAGGCAGAGCATGGCCAGCGGAAGTGTGTGGGCAAAGGAGAAGCCGACCAGCGACGCGCCGAAGAGGGCGGCGGCGAGGAGGAGGTTCTTGGTGAGGCCACGGACGTTCTTGCGGGTGGCGAGGTAGAGCGCAGAGGCGAGGGCGCCGACGCCGGACGCGGCGGTGAGCAGGCCGAGGGTGTGCGCCCCGCCGTGGAGAACGCGGGCAGCAAAGACGGGCAGAAGCGTGATGAACGGCATGCCCATGAGCGAGCAGACGGCAAACAGGAGCAGGATGGTGCGAATGGGCTGGAAGGTGCGGACGTAGTGGAAGCCTTCGCGCATCTGCTGCAGCACAGGGTCGCGACGCTTCGGGCCGGTTTGCGCGGCGGTGAGGCGCATCAGCAGAAGCGAGGCGATGACGGCGAAGTAGGAAATGCCGTCGATGAGGAAGCAGGGGCCTTCGCCGGTGCGCGCGATGACGAAGCCGGCGACGGCGGGACCGACGAGGCGGGCGGCGTTGACCAGTGAGGAGTTGAGAGCGATGGCGTTGCCCAGGTCCTGCTTGGCGCGGCCGACCATCTGGATCATGAAGCTTTGGCGGCCGGGCATGTCGAAGGCGTCTATGAGGCCTTGCAGGGCGGCGAGGGCAAGGATCTGGCGAATGGTGATGCGGTGCGTCAGGGTCAGGGCGGCGAGCGCGAGCGACTGCCCCGCGCTGAGCATCTGCGTGGCGATCAGCAGCTTCCGGCGATCGAGGCAATCCACCCAGACACCGGCAAAGGGCGACAGAAGCGCGGTGCCAATCTGCGAGGAGAAGCCCACCAGGCCGAGCAGAAGAGCGGAGCCGGTGAGGCGGTAGGTAAGCCAGGAAAGGGCCAGGCGCGTCATCCAGGTGCCCATCAGCGAGATGCCCTGGCCGACAAAGAACAGGCGGAAGTTGCGATGGCGAAGAGCGCGCCAGGTGTGAGCGAGGGGGCCGAGCGAGCGGGGTGCGGGTGTGGGCTCGGCGGGCGCTGGATGGACGGGCTCGGTGGTGGTCGGCACTACGTTTGGATGTCTATGCCGGCCCGTTGGACACGGGTATTTTGCCGGTGGGGTGGACGGGGGTTCGGTTGCCGGGTGCAGGCCTGGAGGTAGGTGCTCAGGCAGACGATCAGCTCCCCCTCGAGGGTGGGACGGAGCTGTTGCGGGTTGGGGGATTCAAGCAGACGGCGACTGATGCCGGCCATGGCGCCCTGCAGCATGGCGGCGACAATCTGAGGATCGGTGGTGAGGTGGTCCGAGGTGGACGTGAGCAGGGCGACGACGGCGGCGTGGACCCGCGTGTTGACCTGCTTAACGACGGTGGCGCCGTCCACATCGCTCGACACCGCACAGAGCGCGACGCTGGTGTCGGCGCTGCGCATCTTGGCGGCGAAGAAGGCGGTGATCAGGGCGGTGGCGATCTGCTGGAGAGGCTGGCCGCGGGTGTGGTGGCAGGCAGCCTCGACGGCTTCGGCAACCTCGGTCATGTGGCGCTTCAGAGCAGCCTGCAGCAGCGCGCTCTTGTTGGGGAAGTACTGGTAGAGGGTGCCGACGGAGACGCCGGCGCGGGCGGCTACGCGCGTGGTGGTAAGGCGCTCCTTGCCGACGGCGAGTAGAACCTGAAGGGTGGCCTCGAGAATGGCGTTCACCGAGGCGGCGGATCGCGCCTGCACGGGGGATTTGCGAGGCTGGAGAGGGGGCGCAGAGATGGTGGGCAAATGCGAACTCCTCACCTGAAGCTTGCTTCATCTAAAGACACAGATGCGTCGCCGGGCAACGGCGGCGACCCAGGAAGAGGACAAGAATGACAGACGACAGATTTCAGTTCCCGGGGACGGCAATGACGGTGCGCCGGATGGGGTATGGGGCGATGCAGCTGGCGGGGCCGCATGTGTTTGGGCCGCCGAAGGATCGGGACGCGGCGGTAGCGGTGCTGCGGGAGGCGGTGGCGGCTGGCGTGGACCATATCGACACGAGCGACTTTTACGGGCCGCATGTGACCAACCAGATCATCCGGGAAGCGCTTCATCCGTACCGAGAGGACCTGGTGATTGTGACCAAGGTCGGGGCGAAGCGGGACAGCGACGGTGGCTGGCTGAAGGCGGTCTCGCGGCAGGAGCTCACCGACGCGGTCCAGGACAACCTGCGCAACCTCGGGCTCGAGCAGCTCCATGTGGTGAACCTGCGCATGATGGGTTCGGTCAGTGCGCCGACCGAGGGCTCGCTCGAAGAGCCGTTCACGGTGCTGGCGGAACTTCAGCAAAAGGGGCTGATCCGGAGCCTGGGGCTGAGCAACGCGTCGAGCGAGCAGTTCCGGGAGGCTCGGGCGATTGCGGATGTGGTGTGCGTGCAAAACCTCTACAACGTTGCACACCGGGCGGACGATCCCTTTGTGGATGAACTGGCAGCGGAGGGTGTGGCGTTTGTGCCGTTCTTCCCGCTCGGCGGGTTTTCGCCGCTGCAGCATGCGGAGATGGACAAGGTTGCGGCGGACCTCGGGGCGACGCCGATGCAGGTGGCGCTGGCGTGGTTGCTGCACCGCTCGCCGAACCTCTTGCTCATCCCGGGAACATCTTCGATCGGGCATCTGCGGGAGAATCTGGCAGCGGCGGAGCTTGCGCTGCCGGCGGAGACGCTGCGGGAGCTCGATGCGATTGGGGGAGCGGCGGCGGCGTAGCGGGCGGGCGGCGTCCGTGCGTTTGGCAGAGACGGGTGCCGCCGCCGATTTATGCTCGTGAGATATGGGGACGAGAACGCAGCCGGGCGAGCGGGAATTTGGGGAGTTGGCGGCGGGGCATACGCTGGTGCCGGTTTTCCGCACGTTGGTGGCAGATCTGGAAACGCCGGTGAGCGCGTTTTTGCGGCTGGCGGAGGGGGAGCCGGAGGCGTTTCTGCTGGAGTCGGTTGAGGGTGGCGAGCGTGTGGGGCGGTACACCTTTATGGGCATTGAGCCGTACCGGCGTATGCGGTCCTGGGGGCGGCGGATTGTGGTGGAGGACGCGGGCGGCGGCCGGCGGGAGTTCGAGGGAAACATCTTCGAGGAGCTCAAGCGGTCGCTGGAGGGGCACAAAGCGGCGAAGCTGGGGGGGCAGCCCCCGTTTACGGCGGGTGCGGTGGGGTTCTTTTCCTATGACGTGGTACGCCAGATTGAACGGCTGCCGGAGTTGGCGGCCGATGAGCTGGACGTCCCGGATGCGTGCCTGATGTTCTTCGATCAGGTGGTGGCGTTTGACCACGTGAAGAAGGAGATTCACCTGGTGGTGACGGTGGATCTCGGGCGGGAGGAGGTGGACGGGGCGTACGTCCGGGGGGAGGCTCGGCTGGATGCGCTGGAAGCTCGGCTGGAACGAGCTTTGCCGGCCAAGCGGGCGGTGGAGGCGCGGGGAGATCTGGAGCTTCGGGCGCGGACGTCCAAGGCCGACTACATCGCGGCCGTGGAGCAGGTGAAGGAGTATGTGGCGGCGGGCGATGTGTTTCAGTGTGTGTTGTCGCAGAGGTTTGACTGTGAGCCGGGGGTCGATGCGTTTGAGATCTACCGGGCGCTGCGGATTGTGAATCCCTCGCCGTATATGTACTTTTTGCGGTTCGGCATGGGGGAAGGGGCTGCCCCTGACTCGAAGTCAGGCATGAGCGGTGGGCGAACCGGGCACATTGTCGGGTCTTCGCCGGAGATGCTGGTGCGGGTGAAAGGGCGGCGGGTGGAGTACCGGCCGATTGCCGGGACGCGCGGGCGGCATGCGGACGAAGAAGCGGACCGTCGGCTGGAGCAGGAGCTGCGGGACGATGCGAAAGAGGTGGCCGAGCACGTGATGCTGGTCGACCTGGGCCGCAACGACCTGGGGCGGGTGAGTGAGTACGGGTCCGTGAAGGTGCGGGACCTGATGGTGGTGGAGCGGTACTCGCACGTGATGCACCTGGTGAGCGCGCTCGAGGGAACGCTGCGCGAGGGACTGGACGGGGTGGACGCGTTTCGGGCGTGTTTTCCGGCAGGAACGCTGAGCGGCGCACCGAAGATTCGGGCGATGGAGGTGATCGAGGAGCTGGAGCCGGCGCGGCGCGGCGTGTACGGCGGGTCGATCCTGTATGCCGACTTTTCGGGCAATCTGGACAGCTGTATCGCGATCCGGACACTGTTTCTGGACGGAGACGCGGGGCATATCCAGGCGGGGGCAGGGATCGTGGCGGACTCGGTGCCGGAGAGTGAATGGCAGGAATGCCGAAACAAGGCGCAGGCGGTAGTGCGGGCCGTCGAACGGGCGCGCGGTGTCTTATGATTGAGTGTGGGACAGATCTTTTCGGCCGCGTACGGTAGGCACATCGGAGAAGGGTGGGCAAGGTGGTAGGACCGACGAGGGATCATGAGGAGATTCGGCGGTGGGCGCGATCGTGTCATGCGGTGCCGGTTGAGGTATACACCCGAACCTTCGATGGGGAGCCGACGCAACTGCGGTTTGTCTTTGGGGAGGCGGCGACGGCGAGCATGGGGGAGATGCGGCCAATCTCGTGGGATCAGTTCTTTGCCATCTTCGAGATGATGGGTTTGGCGCTAGCCTACGGGCAGGGGGAGCGGTACGAGATTCGGCAGATGGACAAGCGGCCGCGGGTGCTGGTCGATGGCCGGGTGCACTAGCCGCTACCGGTCGTGCGCTAACTGCAGCCGCGCAGGAAGGCAAGCCACAGAAGCGACAGGACGACGGAGCCGGCGACCCCGAACAGAAGAAGCGATGGCCTGGCGCCGCCTGAGGTGTCGGAGTTCTCGGCAAGGCTGTTCTGTGCGGGGTTGAGCGGGTTGTAGCGGACGGGCAGACGCGAGTTTTGTGGGATGGCGTGGTTGGCCTCGAACTCGCCGCTGTGAACCCGACCGTGGGCGTAGTAGTCGAAGGTAAGCCGGAAACGGCGCGTCGTGGGAAGGCCGAGCGTCAAGGTGTTCAGATGGGCGAACTGGTAACGACAGGTGGTGATGGTCGCGGTAGTTTCAATCCAGTGATCGCGGTCGCTGAAGGGCGGGTCCGGCAACGGAAAGACAGATCTGCCGGGGGAATACCCGGAATGCATTGCTAGTCGGCCTCGGTCTGCTGCAGCGCCCAGAAAATGCCGCCGGCGACCTGGGCCACTCCGATAGCGCGGGTAAGGTTGGGGTGCTCACTGAGGGTGTGCATCAGGTCGCGCCAGGGCTTCGGGCCTTTTTTCCAGGCTCTGGCGTCCTTGGACGGATGAATCAGGGCCATGACGCCGTCGCCGATCAGGAACATGGCGAGGAAGTGTTGGGTTCGTTTGGAGTTGAAGAACATGGTGGGTAGGAGTTGTGGTTCGGGGCGATCGTTGCTTGAGACGTCGTGGGACGGCCGAAACGGGCCAGCGGTAAAATCGCCTTGCGATGGTCTTTGTTCTGGATAATTACGACTCGTTCACCTACAACCTGGTGCAGTACATGGGCGAGCACGGGACGGAGATGGTGATTCGCCGCAACGACGAGGTGACGCCGGAGCAGGTGGAGGCGATGCAGCCGAAGCGCATCCTGATCTCGCCTGGGCCGTGTACGCCGGAGGAGGCGGGGATCTCGATCCCGCTGATTCAGCATTTTGCGCGGCTGGGTCTGGCGGATCCGGCACGGCGGGTGCCGGTGCTGGGGGTGTGCCTAGGCCATCAGGCGCTGGGGGCGGCGTTTGGCGGTCGGGTGGTACGCGCGGCGAAGCTGATGCACGGCAAGACCAGCGAGATCCGGCATGACGGTCGGACGATCTTTGAGGGCATTCCGGAGCGGACGACATGCACGCGGTACCACTCGCTGATCGTGAGCGAGGAGGGGCTGCCGGACGAACTGGAGGTTTCGGCGCGCACGGAGGATGAAGCAGGGTCGACCATCATGGGGCTGCGGCATCGTGAGCTGCCGATCGAAGGTGTGCAGTTTCATCCCGAGAGCGTGCTGACGGTGCATGGCCGGGAGATGATCCGGAACTTCCTGAAGATGTAGCCGGCGGCGCCGATCGCTCGCGCGGGATGTAAGCTGAAGGCGTGATGTGGGTGCGAGGCGCGATCGGTGTGGGTTTGCTGTGCGGGGCGGCGCAGGCGCAGGAGACGGCGGCCACCATTGGCCGCGTTCGGGTGGAAGACGCACAGATAGCGGGCACGCTCGAGGTGAGCGGCGGAGAGGCGACGCTGCGCGGCGCGGCCACGGTGACGGCGCGCGACCGGACTGCGGAGCTGCGGCTGGAGCGCGGAGGCGAGGTGCAGGTGTGCCAGACCAGCGTGCTGCATGTGACGATGGGTCCGCGGCCGGGCGACGCACCGGCTCCGCTGCTGCTGGGGCTGGACCGCGGTGCGATGCAGGTGCATACCGCGGTGACGGGGAAGGATGCGTTGTTGACGCCGGACCTGCGGTTTTCCGTGACCCGCGCCGGGCTGTTGAATTTGGGGATCAGGGTGGTGCGCAATGGGGACACCTGCGTGGAGAACAGCGGCGCGGGTGCGCCGGTGCTGGCGGTGGAGGAGCAGCTGAGCGGGGCAAGCTATGAGCTGCGGCCGGGGCAGCATGTGTTGTTCGAGCGCGGAAGTGTGCATGAGGTGGTGGATCACGAAACGTCTCCGTGCGGATGTCCGCCGGTGACGCCGCCGCCCCAGCAGATGGCGGGAACGGGCGGTGGCGGGACGGTGCTGGGCGGGGGAGCTCCGCCGAAGGCTGCCGTGGCCGAGCATCCGTTTCCGGCGGCGGAGAGCGAGGGGCTTGCCGCGAGTGGGGAGGCGCCGCAGGCCCCGGCGGGGCAGGTGCATGCGCAGGTGGGGGCGACGCTGGCGTTCGGCGATGCAGGGACGGACAACGGTGGAGGCATGACGCCACCGCCGGCTTCGGAGATCAAGGCGTCTGCCGGCGCGCCGATTCCTTCGGCTGCCGCTGCGGCAGGCCAGGTTGCTTCGCCGGGGAACGCGGCTGCGAGTGCCTCAAGTGCCCCCGCTCCTGGTGCGGCACCCGGGTCTGTTGCGGGTCAGACTTCGCCTGCCACTCCGGAGCAGAAGCCGGTAGGGGTGTTTGGGCGGATAGGGCGGTTGTTCAAACGGCTTCTGGGGTGAGCCCGGCGTTTCAGCGGGTCGGTGCTGCGTGGACCGAGCGACGTGCTGAGCACAGCCGAGGCGGCGCTAACCTGGATCAGGCGCCGTCGCCGCCGGGCTTTTGCGATAGAGTTCCGGCTTCCGAGCTGGGGTCCGGGTTGAGCTCCGCGGCGCTCTGTTTTTGCGCGATGTCTTCGAGCTGCCTGCGCCAGTCCAGGTCTTCCACAAATCCGCGGCTGGCGCGCCATTCTTCCTGCACTTTGACGAAGAGCTCCAGAAAGACGCGGGTGCCGAGCAGGGATTCGATCTCCTTACGGGCGGCGGTGCCGATGCGCTTCAGCATTTCGCCGGCGCGGCCGATGACAATGGCCTTCTGGCCGGTGCGCTCGACAAAGATGGCGGCGGCGATCTTGGTGACCGGAAGTTTGCCGTCGCGCGTCTTTTTTGCGCCGGCCGGAGGATCTTCCCATCGCTCGACCACAACGGCGGCGGCGTAGGGAACCTCTTCGCCAGTCAGCATGAGGATCTTTTCGCGAATCAGTTCGGCGACGAGAAAGCGCTCAGGCTGGTCGGTGACCTGGTCTTTGGGGAAGTAGCGCTGGCCTTCCGGAAGCAGACCGACGACTTTGTCGAGCAGGAGGTTGAGGCCTTCCTTTTTGCGAGCGGAGATGGGAACGACCTCGCGGAAATCGTGGAGGCTCGACCAGTGGGCGATGAGTGGCAGCAGGTCCTGCTTGGGGACGGCGTCGATCTTGTTCAGGACGAGGAGGACGGGGCAGTCCAGGCGCTTGACGAGCGACAGGGCGAAGTCGTCTTCGGCGGCGGAAAGGTCGCGCTTGCGGGCGGTAAACGTCTTGGTTCGTGGCGCGGCATCGGCGTCGGAGCTGGCGGCCTCGCGCGCCTCCGGCAGGCGGTGCGTACAGTCGACCAGGAACAGGACGGCGTCGCGTTCTTCGAGCGCGTCCTGCACCTCTTGCATCATGCGGCGGTCGAGTTGGGTGTCGGGTTTGTGGATGCCGGGGGTATCGACGAAGACGACCTGCGCGGCCGGATGGCCGGGCTCGCCTTTTGCTTTTTTCACCAGCGCCACCTCGACCACGCCCTGGATGCGGGTGCGCGTGGTTTGCGGCTTGTGGGTCACGATCGCGAGCTTCTGTCCGAGCAGGGCGTTCAGCAAGGTGGACTTGCCAGCATTGGGCCGGCCGACAATCGAGACGAATCCGGAGCGAAAGGGCATCCCGCTATTATCGCGCGACCGGGCCAACGAGGCGTTGGGGACGGTACACTGCTCCCCATGTATCTTGCCCACCGCCTGGTTGCCGCCGCCGTTGCGCTGTTTGCCATCCCAGCTGTTATGCCGATCGAGATCCTGGCCGCCCAGACAGCGGCACACACTGCCGGTGCGTTTGAGTCCACCACGATCAACGCCAACGGCATGGTGACGTTCCGGTATAAGGACGCGAACGCGATGAAGGCGGAGCTGGCGCTTGAGGGCGCGGGACCGAACCTGCCGATGACGAAAGATGCGGACGGCGTGTGGACGGTGACGAGCCAGCCGCTCACGCCGGAGATCTATGGGTATCACTTTGAAGTCGACGGTGAGCCGCGGCTGGACCTCCACAACACACGAACGACGACAAACCTGCTGAATCTCTCGAACATGCTCGACGTTCCGGGAGGCGCGCCACAACCTTGGGAGCCGCAGAATGTGCCGCATGGCGAGGTGCATCACCACCTGTACACAACGTCGGTGGTGCAGGGGCTGCCGCAGAACCAGTCGGACTTCTACGTCTACACGCCACCAAACTACGACGGCAAGGCGAAGCAGGTGTACCCGGTGCTCTACCTGCTGCACGGCTACTCGGATGCGGCATCCGGGTGGACGGCCGTGGGGCAGGCAAACCTGATCCTCGATGCTCTGCTGGCCGAGGGCAAGATCAAGCCGATGATTGTGGTGATGCCGCTCGGCTACGGCGACATGAGCTTTGTGCGCAGCGGCGGCGGCGGAAACTGGCGGACGCCGGCGATTGTGGCGAACAACACCGACCTGTTTTCGGAGGCGCTGCTGACCGAGGTGCTGCCGCGCGTGGAAGCAGGGTATCGCGTGTCGAAGAAGCGGGACGACCGGGCAATTGCCGGGCTTTCGATGGGCGGTATCGAGTCGCTGTCCACAGGGCTGAACAACCCGGACAAGTTTGCGTACGTGGTTGGGCTGTCTTCGGCGGCAGCGAGCATCGATCGCGAGCGGCTGGCCGGCCTCGCTCCGAAGGCGGCGAACCTGAAGCTGTTGTGGATTGCGTGTGGGACGTCGGATGCGTTGCTGAAACCGAACCAGGACTTCATCGCGTTCTTGAAGGCGAAGCAGATGCCGGTGACGGTCGTGGAAACGCCTGGGATGCATACGTGGATGGTGTGGCGGGATAACCTGATCCACTTTGCGCCGCTGCTGTTTCAGGGCAGGTAGTCTGCGGTCGGTCTGTCACATCGGTCCGGTAGACTCGGGACTATGAAGCACATGCTTGTGGCCTGCCTGTCTGTCGCGGGAGCCTGTACTCTCGCTGCCCAATCGCCCGTTACACTTCGATCGCACGAGCCGAATGCGGATCGATCGTTGACGTTCCGATACCTCGATCCGGCGGCGGTCGCCGTGATGTTGAACATCGACACGGCGCCCAAGCCGCTGCCGATGGTGAAGGGAGCCGACGGCGTCTGGACGTATACGACGACGCCGCTCGCGCCGGAGATCTATTCGTACCGGTTTGATGTGGATGGCCGGCCGCAGTTCGATCCGAATAACCTTTCCGGCATTACGCCGAACCTGGTGTATCGCGGGGACGAGGCGGAGGTGCCGGGCGATGGGCCCGAGCTGTGGGACCTGCAAGCGGTGCCGCACGGCGAACTGCATCGGCATCGGTACACGACGGCGGTGGTGACCGGGCTGACAGCGAAGCAGAGCGAGTATCTGGTGTGGACCCCGCCGGGGTATGACGCTCGGTCGAAGACGAAGTACCCGGTGCTCTATCTTCTGCACGGTTGGTCAAACACGGTGGACACGTGGACCGTGACGCTTCAGGCGGATCGCATCCTCGACAACCTGCTGGCGCAGCGCAGGATCAAGCCGATGATCGTGGTGATGCCGCTCGGCTACGGCGAGATGAGTTTTGTGGACGGCACGATCGGAGACATGTGGAAGCAGAAGCCGGTGGTGGACCGGAACACGGAGCTGTTTTCGCAGGCGCTGTTGACGGAGGTGATGCCGCGGGTAGAGGGGCAGTACAGTGTCTCGACCAGGCGGGACGATCGGGCGATTGCCGGCCTGTCGATGGGCGGGTTGGAGTCGCTGACGGTGGGTCTCAGGAACACGTCGAAGTTCGCTTCCATCGGTGGGTTCAGCGCGGCCGTGCACCTGGTGGATCTCCAGCGGGACCTGCCGGTGCTGACGCCGAAGTCGGCGGACCTGCGGGTGCTTTGGATCGCGTGTGGAACCGAGGACGGGCTGCTTGAGCCGAATCGCAAGCTGGCAGCGCAGCTGAAGCAGGAGGGCTTGCCAGTGACAGAGATTGAGATTCCGGGGGCGCATGTTTCCTTTGTCTGGCGCGACAACCTGATCCACTTCGCTCCGCTGCTGTTTCAGGGTAAGTAAGTAACAATGGTCGACACATACCCTTTTGTGGGAGGACGTCCATGCGCCTGAGCGCACTTGGTTTCTCGGCTGGTCTGGTTTGCGTCGCGTCGATGGCCTGGGCGGAAACGCCGCTGCGCATCGAGGTGACGGTGCCTTCGGCGAAACCGCTGAATGGGCATCTGGTGCTGGTGATTGCCAAGGCGGGTGAGCCGGGGGTGGACGCGCCGGAGCCGCGTTTTCAGATGGAGGAGACGTACCAGTCCGCGCAGGCGTTTGGCGTGGATGCGGTCGATCTCGCGCCGGACAAGCCGATGGTGGTGGATGGCGGCGCCGTGGGATATCCGATCGAGACCCTGGGTGCGCTGCCGGCGGGGGATTACCTGCTGCAGGCGGTCTTCAATCGGTATGAAGCCTTCCACATGGCCAGCGGCAAGGTGCTGATGCTGCCGCCGGACATGGGCGAGGGGCAGCACTGGGAACGCAAGCCGGGCAACCCGTACAGTGCTCCGGTGCGGGTGCATCTCGACCCCACATCGAGCAAGCCGGTACGGCTGATGCTCGACAAAGTGATTCCGCCGATCGAGGGTACCGACGACGACCCGGCGGTGATCGCGACGAAGGATACGGTGGCCGCGCAGTATCTGAAGTATGTCAAGTTTCGCAGCGCGAAGCTGAGCGCGTTCTACGGACGAGATATGTTTCTGGGTGCGTGGGTGTTGCTGCCGGCGGGGTTCGCGGAGCATCCCGGCGCGCACTATCCGCTGGTCGTGTATCAGGATCACTACCGCGCGACGATCGGGCCGGAGGGCTTCCAGAGCGCACCTCCGCCGGCGGGTTTGCAGGGCAGGGATCTGGAGCGCGCGCGGCGTGCCCATCGGCTGTTCGAGGAGTGGACAGGAGGGCAGCTGCCGCGGGTGATCCTGCTTTATGTGCAGAACGCAAATCCGTTCTACGACGATTCGTACGTGGTCGATTCGGCGAACGTCGGGCCGTACGGGGCGGCCACCAACGAGGAACTGATTCCGGAGATCGAGCGGCGGTACCGCGGCATCGGCCAGGGCTGGGCGCGGGCGACGTTCGGAGGCTCGACCGGTGGGTGGGAGGCGCTGGCGACGCAGGTCTTCTACCCGGACCAGTACAACGGCACCTGGGCGGCGTGCCCTGACCCGGTGGATTTTCATGCGTACCAGAATGTGAACCTCTACGACGACCCGAATGCGTTTACGCGGCGGGGCGACTTCGGCGAGGTGCCTATTGCGGCGGATCGCAAGCCGGATGGATCGGTGATCGCGACCACCGGAGCGGAGTACCGGTATGAATATGTGCTGGGGACGCACGGCCGGTCGACCGAGCAATGGGGCATCTGGCAGGCGGTCTTTTCGCCGGTGGGCGCGGACGGGTATCCGGCTGAGGTGATCGATCCGCTAAGTGGTGTGATCCAGAAGGACGTGGTCCGCCACTGGCACGACCACTGGGATCTGGACGCCATTCTTATGCGCGATTGGTCGACGCTGGGGCCGAAGCTCGAAGGCAAACTGCATGTGGCCGTCGGCGACGGCGACACCTACTTCCTGAACAATGCGGTGCACCTGCTCGAAAAAAACCTGCGCGCGACGCGGAATCCGCACTCTGATGCGGAGTTTCAGTACGGTCCGGGCGAGCCACACTGCTACACGGGCGGACCGCCGGAGCGCACAATGCAGCAGAACAATGCGGACTGGCTTGAGCGTGTGCTGCCGCAGATGACGGAGCACATGCGGCAAACGGCGCCGACGGGTGCGGATACGACAAGCTGGCGGTACTGAGGCGACACGGGGCATGTCACGGCGAGGGCGCGTGAGGCGCGGGTTCGCGGGATAATACGGGTAGCCGATGGATTCCTTCTTTCCACGCTTTAAGAATGCTCTGGTGCTGGTGGTGCTGCTGCTGGCGCAAGCCATCGGACTGGCCGTTCAGATTCGGCGGCCGGTGGAGTCTGGCGCTCCGGACGGCCGCAACGTGACGCTGGCGCGATCGTGGGCCGTGGGTCTCGTCTCTCCGTTTGAACGGGTTGTCGACTTCGTGGGGGGCGGGCTTTCGGGCGCCTGGACGAACTACGTGGACCTGCGGCACGTGCGCCAGCAGGACGCCGCGCTGCGGCAGCAGATGACCGAGTTGCGTCTGCGGCAGACGGCGCTCGCGGAAGACGCTCTGGCGGGACAGCGGCTGCAGTCGCTGTTGGCGTTTCAGCAGCATTACATTTCGGCAACGGTCGCGGCGCAGGTGGTGGGGGCAAGCGGGTCCGATCTGTCGCGCGTGGTGTACGTGAATAAGGGCTGGGCCGACGGTCTGCGGCCGGACATGCCGGTGATGACGCCGGAAGGCGTTGTGGGCAAGGTGCGCGACGTGTTCCCAGCGACGGCGCCGCACACCGCGCAGGTGCTGTTGATCAACGACCAGACCTCCGGTGCTGGCGTCATTCTGTCGAACACGCGGATCCGGGCGATCGTGCACGGGACCACGGAGGGGCAGGTCATGATCACCAATCTGACGTCCGATGACCGGATCAAACCGGGTGAGCCGCTGGAGACTTCGGGGGGCGACCAGGTGTTCCCGCGCGGGTTGCCGGTGGGCACGGTCGAAAGCGTGGCGGCGGATCCGACTCATCAGCCGTACCTGGTGATCCTGGTTAAGCCGGCGGCGAATCTGTTTCAGCTGGACGAGGTGCTGGTGGTGACCGGGACGCAGTCGCAGCTGCCCGCGGCCGTCCTGCAGGAGCTGCGGGCGGATGCGGCGACATCTGCGGCGACGCGGGCGGCGGCGGCCAAAGCTGTGGCGGAGCAGGCCGCGGCAAAGGCAGCCGCAGAGCAGCAACGGGAAGAGGATGCGCGGACTGCGGCCGAGATTGTGGCCGACCGGCTGCCAAGCCTGAACGGGACGGGAGCGGCGAAGCCGGCGGCCCCGGATACGCCGGCGTCGGACGCGGCGGCGAAGGAACCAGGGGGCGCGGTTCCACGACCGCTGCCGACCGTGCACGCCGATCGGTACACGCCGGGCACAACGCCGCCGGCGGCCGATCTGACGCCGGGGGGCCGGCGACCAAGTGCACCGCCGCCTCCGGCACCTCCGCCAACATCCCCCGAGCCGTAACCGGCGGCTGGCAAGTGAGACCATAAGAGAGCCTGACGAACGGACCACCCGCGCCCCTGATGACCACGCACAGCTACACCTCGCGCCGCGAGCTCGAAGAGCACAGCTTCCACCCGGCGGTGGCCATCCTTGTGCCGCTTGCGGCCGTGGTGCTTCAGGCGCTGCTGCCACGCATCAACTATCGCCTGGCGATCGTGGAGCTGCCGCTCCTGGTCACGATCTTTTTTGCGGTATCGCGCCGGTCTCCCATCACGGGAGCGCTGACCGGGGCCGTGATCGGCCTTCTGGAAGACGCGCTGACCGGCCAGCCCATCGGCGTCAACGGCATGAGCAAAACCGTGATCGGGTACGTTGCCGCGTCCATCGGCGTGCAGGTCGATGTGGAGGCGTGGACGACCCGCATCCTGATGAACTTCCTGTTTTCGCTGGCCAACTCGCTGCTGCTGTACATGATCGTGCGACGCTTGCTGGGTCTGAGCCACGAGCAGCTGCTATGGCGGCACGAGCTGCTGCGCGCGGCCATCAACACCGCGATCGCGATCCCGATGTTTTTGGCGCTCGACCGGGCCAAGCGTACGGAGTAGGCCGGCGATGGTTTGCCGGTCGTTGCGTCTAGACTGAGGGCAGGCATGGATCCTCGGCGGCACATATCGTTGCACTCCCTCCGCCGCTTCGTCCGTCGTGGCGAGCCGGACAGCGCAGCTGCTGCGGCAAAGCCTCGGCCTTCGGCGCGGCTGGCGAGCCGGCTGGCAGGCAAGGATGAGAAGCTGTCGCCCGTCAAGCTGCACGCCTCGCAGTACCTGGTTTTTCTCGTACTCTCGGTGCTCGTCGCAGGGCTGTGGCGGCTGCAGGTGGTCGGTGCGGAGAACTACCGCGTGCTGGCCGAAGCCAACCGCATCCGCAAGGTACCGGTCCTGGCGCCGCGTGGTCGGCTGCTTGACCGCGAGGGCCGGTTGCTGGTGGACAACTACCCATCGGTAACCTGCTACCTGGCGCGCGACAGCGGACGCGACCTCGAAGCCGATCTGCCCATGATCGCCGCCGGTCTGCATCTGCCGCTCGAGCAGATGCAGCTTCTGTTCAAGAGGTTCGAGGCCGCGCCGAAGTACGAATCGATCCCGCTCAAGCAGGACATCAACCCCGATGAGCAGGCCTTCATCGCCGCCCATCGCGATGACCTGCCGGAACTGGAGACGCGCGAGGAACAGCGCCGGCTTTACCCGCGAGATGGATTCGCGGCGCACCTGATCGGGTATGTGGGCGAGGTGTCCGAGCAGATGCTGAACGATTCGCGCTACGCGATGTACGACCCGGGAGACGTGGTGGGGCGGTCGGGCGTGGAGGCGACCTACGACGCGATTCTGCGTGGCCGGGATGGGTCGCGCGACCTGGTGGTGAACTCGCACGGCAAGGAGCTGGGCGAGGTGGGGCAGACGCTGGCGGTGCCGGGGCAGGACCTGAAGCTGACGATCGATCTCGATGTGCAGCGCGCGGCAGAAAAGGCGATGGAGGGCAAGATCGGCGCCATGGTGGCGCTCGATCCGCACACCGGCGAAGTGCTGGCGATGGTGTCGCGACCGACCTTTGACCCGAATCAGTTTGCCGGGCATCTGACCAAGACCTACTGGAATGAGATCCTCACCAACCCGGATCATCCGCTGCTGAACAAGACGACGCAGGCGCAGCTGGCGCCGGGCTCGACCTTCAAGATCATCATGTCCGTGGCGGGGCTGCAGGAGGGTGTCGCGCAGGATCTCAAGGTGGTGTGCAACGGCGGCGCCAGCTTTTACGGGCACTTCTTTGCGTGCGACCGGCACCACGGGCCGGTCAACATCCACACGGCGATTCCGTACTCCTGCGACACCTTTTACTACACCCTGGCGAACCGGCTGGGGATCGACACCATTGCGCGCTACGCGACGTCGCTTGGCCTCGGTCAGAAGACGGGCGTCGACCTGCCGGACGAGGTGACCGGCACCATGCCTTCCACGCAATGGAAGCTGAAGACGCAGCGCGAGAAGTGGTATGCCGGAGAGACCATCTCGGTGGGCATCGGGCAGGGCGCCGTGGCGGCGACGCCGATGCAGCTTGCCCGGGCGCTGGGCGGCATTGCCTCGGGCGGCGTGCTGCGCCGGCCGCACGTGGTCTTTCCCGACGAGGTACCCCCGCAGGAGCTGGAAGCGGTGCACGAGACCTTTCCGGGTTCGGGCGACCGGACGGTTTCACTTTCGACGGAGAACTGGCAGCTCATTACGGATGCGATGGCGAACGTGACCTCAAGCCCGATTGGGACGGCATACGCGGCCCATCTGGACGGAATCGATTTCGCCGGCAAGACCGGGACGGCGCAGGTGATGAGTCACGATGCCCTGGCGCGCGCGGGCAAGAGCCACAAGACAGACCCGAACGCATGGTTTGTCGGCATGACACCCCGGCGCAATCCGGACATTGTTGTGGCGGTGTTGTGGGAGCACGGCAACTGGGGCAACAATTCGGCCAAGCTGGCAGCGCAGGTGATCGACGCCTTCGTCAACAAGCAGCGCATGCGGGCGGGCAACGTGCGTGAGGTTGCCGTGGCTCCGGACGCGACGAACTCGGGCTCCGCCTCTACGGATAACCCGACGACTCCAAAGGCGGCAGAGACATCTGCGAAGCCGACCGGCAACTAGGGTCAGGCGACGTCGCGTGGGCGTGTGTTATCCGGAGCCGCGGGTGCCTCCGCCAGGAGCGCGTGGAGATCGAGTGGGTCAGTCATCATCACGAGATCACCCTCCGGCGTGCGCGGCCAGGTCTCGGCCGGCGTATCCCAGGAGAGTTCGACGCCGTTTCCGTCCGGATCGCGCAGGTAAAGGGCGTGGCTGACGCCATGGTCCGCGGCCCCATCGAGCGGGATGCCCGCCACGAGCAGGCGACGGAGCGCGTCGGCTAGCGCGGCTCGCGTCGGGTACAGAATCGCAAGATGGTAGAGACCGGTGCTGCCGTGAGCCGGCGGTTGGCCACCGGAGCTTCCCCACGTGTTCAGGCCGATGTGGTGATGGTAGCCACCGGCGGAAAGAAAAGCGGCGGACCGGCCAAACCGCTGAGTCACCTCGAAGCCGAGCACGTCGTGGTAGAAGCCAAGCGCGCGATCGAGGTCAGCGACCTTGAGATGGATATGGCCGATGCGGGTCTGCGGGGAGATGGCCGTCATGGATCTCAGATGAGCGGAAGTGGCCCCAGTTTCGCAATTCGTGTCTGTTTCGCATCAGGCGATAGGGCAATCGGGTATGATCGACCGCTGTAATCGATTACACGATGGAGTCCGATCCGCGATGGCCAAGTGCACCCTCCTCTCCGCCGTTCTGCTCTCCGCCGCCAGCCTGATGGGCCAGCAAACGGCAACGCCCCGGCCGCCTGCCGTTCCGCTGATCACGCATAATCCGTACTTCTCCATCTGGTCGGACACCAACGAGCTCACCGCCTCCGAGACGCGCCATTGGACGGGGACCCCCCAACCCATGACCGGCCTCGTCCGCATCGACGGCCACCCCTTCCGCTTCATGGGCGAGGCCCGCGACACGCCGGCCATGCAGCAGACCTCGCTTGTCGTGACCCCTACCCACACGCGTTACAGCTTTACTGCCGCCGGTGTGGAGCTACAGCTTGCTTTTTTTACGCCGACCATCCTCTCCGACCTGGATGTCTTGTCGCGCCCTGTCACCTACATCAGCTTCACTGCAAAATCGACGGACAGCGGCAATCATGACGTGTCGGTGCTGCTGGACGTGAACCCGCTGGTGGCGGTCAACGCCGCGGGCGAGGCCATCACGTTTTCGCGCAACCTGACCGAAACGCAGACGGTGCTCTCGGTCGGCTCGCGCGATCAGCGCGTGCTGAACCGTTCGGGGGACAATCTGCGCATCGACTGGGGCTACTTTCATCTCTCCGTGCCCAAGGACGAGTCGTCCACCTCGGCCATCGCCAAAAACGCGGTCGATTCCTTCGCAAAGACGGGCACGCTGCCAACTGCGGACGACATGGAGCAACCGCAGATTGCGGGGCGCGACGACGCTCATCTCGACACCGAGCTGCCGTTGGGTCAGGTTTCCGCCGCGCCGGTCACGCGCCACCTGCTGGTCTCCTACACCGAGGGATACGCCATCCAGTACCTCGATCGAAACCTGCGACCTTACTGGCAGCGTAACGGGCAGTCGGTCGCAAGTATGCTTGACGCCGCCGAACGCGAGATGCCGGCGCTCGAACAGCGCGGGACGGACCTGGACACGACCCTGACGGCAGACCTGGTTCGCACGGCCGGACAGAACTATGCGAACCTCTGCATCCTCGCCTATCGGCAGGCGTGGGCGGCGCACGGGTTTGTGGCGGACGTCAACGGGCAGCCGCTGGTGTTTGGCAAGGAGAACTTTTCCAACGGCAGCATCGGCACTGTCGATGTGCTCTACCCGGCCTCGCCGCTGTTTCTGTTCTTCAACCCCGTTCTGCTCGAGGCGGAGCTGCGTCCGCTGATGGAGTACACGGCGCTGCCGAACCGGTGGCGGTTTCCGTTCGCTCCGCATGACCTGGGCGTGTATCCGCTGGCGAACGGGCAGAAGTACGGTGGCGGTGAGGCGACCGAAGAGAACCAGATGCCGGTCGAAGAGACCGGCAACATGCTGCTGATGATCGACGCCGTGGCGCGCGCGGAGGGCAAGGCCGATCTCGCCGCGCAGTACTGGCCGAAGCTGACCCAGTGGGCGCAGTTTCTCCGCGATCACGGGTTGGATCCTGAGAAGCAGTTGACCACCGACGACTTTGCCGGGCACGTGACCCATAATGCGAACCTGGCGCTGAAGGCCATCGACGCACTGGAAGCCTATGCCGATCTCGCCAGATTGCTGCACAAGGACGCCGAAGCGCGCGAGTATTCCAAGACCGCGCATGCCTACGCGCAGAAGTGGCTGGATCTGGACAAGGAAGGCGACCACTTCAAGCTCGCCTACGATTCGCCCAACACCTGGAGCCAGAAGTACAACCTGGTGTGGGATCAGATTCTGGGGTACAACCTGTTTCCGAACTCCGTCCGGGAAAGTGAAATCGCCTTCTACAAAACCAAGCTGAACAAGTACGGTTTGCCGCTGGACAGCCGGGCGGACTACACCAAGCTCGACTGGTCGCTGTGGACGGCGACCCTTGCGGCGAAGCCTGAGGACTTCAACGCCATCATGGATCCGATTGCCCTCTGGGTGAACGAGACACCGACGCGCGTACCGCTCACCGACTGGTACGACACAAAGACCGGAAAGCAAATAGGCTTCCAGGCGCGCAGTGTGGTCGGCGGCGTGTTTATCAAGGCACTGGCCGATCAGAAACTGACAGAGAAGTGGAGAAATCTGGCCCTGCACGATCAGGCCAGGTGACCGTGGGCGGGACTGCGGGCCAGGGGCCGCTCGAGGTGAGCTTGAGGTCGATCAGCGAGCGATACACTGAAGCTGTCCATGGCACGCCGGCTCTTCTCCTTTCGCGATTTTGACTGGATCCTTCTTGGGTTCACGCTTGTCTTGTCCGTGGTGAGCGTAATGGAGATCAAGTCCGCGACGCTCCGCACCAAGTTCCACGGCTTCGACACCAAGCAGATCAGCTTTCTGGCAATCGGCCTCGGCTTGATGTTCGTCATGTCCATGATTGACTATCACAGGCTCATCGACATGGCGACTCCGGCCTACGTCGTCAGTCTCCTCGCTCTGCTGGCGGTGAAGCTGGTGGGCAGCAAGGTGATGGGGGCTCGGCGATGGATCAATCTCGGGGGGGGAATCCACTTTCAGCCGTCCGAGTGGGTGAAGCTGGTCCTGATCGTCGTGGTTGCGCGGTACTTCTGGGGGTTGGTCGGCAAGGAGCTGACCTGGGCTGACATTGGCAAAGCGTCGCTGCTCGTAGGTATTCCCTTCCTTCTGGTCCTGCGGCAACCCGACCTCGGCACCTCGCTCACCTACCTGCCGATTCTGCTCTGCGGGTTGTTTCTCGGAGGCCTCCGTTTCAAACAGGCGGCGATTTTGCTGGGAGCCGTGCTTCTCGTTGGGGGCATCGCATGGAGCACAGGCAAGCTGCTGAAGCCGTACCAACGCGCACGTCTGACCGCCTTCTTGAACCCGGATTCGGACCCGAGAGGGTCGGGCTATCAGATCCGCCAGTCGCTGATTGCGGTCGGCTCCGGCGGCATCTGGGGCAAGGGCGCTAATCGCGGGACGCAGACGCAGGGAGACTTCCTGCCCATTCCATATACCGACTTCATCTTCGCCGCGTTTTGCGAGGAGCATGGCTTCGTCGGCGCCGCCGGCGTGCTGCTCCTGTACTTTCTCATTCTGAGCCGCCTGATCCAGAATGCACAGACGGCCTCCGACCTGCCCGGAATGTTTCTGGTCATGGGCGTTGTGGCGGTGTTGATCTTTCAGATCGCGGTGAACGTGGGCATGGTGGTGGGCTTGATGCCGGTGACCGGCATTCCGCTTCCGTTGATGAGTTACGGAGGATCTTCGGTGTTGTTTACCTTTTTGTCGCTCGGCATCGTGATGAATGTCCGCATGCGCCGCTTTGTGAACTGAGCCGCCGCGCAGGCTGCTCCGGTCAGCACATGTGTCCGGCAACGGAGGCCTCCCAGCTACGGTTTCGGCCTGGCGTAGGGAACAGAGCCGTGTCCAGGTCTTGGCCCGGGTTCTGGCTCGCGCTGCTTGCGCTCAGAAGCGCGACCAGCCGATCTGCGGGAAGCGGCTTTGACAGCAGAAATCCCTGGACCAGGCCGTAGTTGAGTTCACGCAGGCAGGCCATCTCGCCCTCCGTCTCGACCCCTTCGGAGACGACCTGCTTCCCCAGTTGGCGAACCAGGTGCATGATGGTGCGGACGAGCTCAAGGCGTCGGCTGTCCTGCTCCATGTTCTTGACAAAGCTGCGGTCGATCTTGACCATGTCGAACGGAAAGTCGAGCAGGTAGCTCAGCGAAGAGTAGCCCGTCCCAAAGTCGTCGAGGCAGATCTGGATACCCAGCGCGCGTGCTGCGGCGAGCACTCCCAAAGCAGCCTGGGGATCACAGAGCAGCACCGATTCCGTAATCTCAAGCTTGAGCAGGCTAGGATCAAGGCCTGTTTCCGCCAGAGTTTCGAGGATGGTGTCCAACAGCCGGGGATCAGAAAACTGCCGTACGGAGATGTTGACGCTCATGGTCAGGCGGGTGTGAAAGCGGTCGTTCCATTCGCGCAGGTGAGCGCAGGCCTGCCGCAGCACCTGGCGGCCGAGTTCGAGAATCAGGCCCGTGTCTTCGGCGATGGGAATGAAGTCGCCGGGCGAAATCATCCCGCGAGCGGGGTGACGCCAGCGCACCAGGGCCTCAAAGCCATGGATGGCCCTGCCGTCCAGAGCGTAAATCGGTTGGTACCATGCTTCAATGCCCCCCGTTTCCAGCGCCTGGCGCAGTTCGGTTTCGATCTCCAGGCTGTGGCTCGCGCGGCGCTGCATGACCGGAGAGAACAGCTTTGTGCCGTTTCTGCCGGCTCCCTTGGCCTCATACATGGCGCAGTCGGCATTGCGCAGCATCTCTTCCGCGGTCCACTGCCCACTGCAGCAGACCGTGCCGACGCTGGCGGTAAGGTAGCTGATGCGCCCCTCCACCTCCACGGGATCTCGCAAAAGCATGACGATGCGCGAGGCGATGCTCTCCGCGGCCGCTTCAGACGTGACATTGCGCAGAAGCACCGAGAACTCGTCTCCCCCTAACCTGGCCAGGAGGTCGCCTGGCCGAATGGCGTGCTGCAGCAAGGTCGCGATCTTGATCAGCAGACGATCTCCGAAGACGTGGCCCAGGCTGTCATTGATCGTCTTGAAGCGGTCCAGATCGACGGTAATCACGGCAACGCTGCCAATCGGATCGAGCTCAAGGGCGCGCTCCAGCTCCCGCTTGAGCAGCACGCGATTGGCCAAACCGGTCAAGGAATCGTAGATCGTTTGGCTTTCCAGGCTGGCGTGCGCGCTTTCCAGCTGCTGCTCGCGAATCGCAGTCCTCGCGGCAAAGATGGTAAAGACCAGGGCCAGCGCGCACACACCGAGCAGCGGCAGGTGAAAACAAAGGTACCCGGCCGCTGTCATGGAAAGAACAGTAAGACCGACGGCACTCAGTCCACGCGACTGTCCGGCAGTCTTGCAGTTCCGAAGAAAGGCCAGGGCCTGGGCTTGTTCGGTCGCGAACCATGGCTTTCGGGCACGTCCGGGACGGAGCACAAGGAGACAAAAGGTGACAAACGGAACTGTCCATGCAAGATCGCATAAAGAACCCGCCGTCCAACCCCTGTCCTCAGCCAGACTTCCGAGAAAGGAGCACGCGCCATACACGGCGAGATAAATCGTCAGGTCTCGGAAAAAGCGTCGATCGGACTCGCTTTCGGTGAGTGAGAGGCGCAGACCACAGGCCAGAAGTAGGCTCACGCTCTGAACGTCATACGCAAGGTCGGCTTTCAGGTAATGGTCGGGAGCAAAGACCAGAGCGTAAAGCATCAGCAGGCCAACGGTTGCCTGTGCCAGGTCGAGCCAGGCTACTCGGTCATGGGAGCCATTGGTTGAGGAGGTTTTTGCGACTACCAGCAGGACGGGAAAGGAAAAGGAGAGCCAGATCACGTCGGCGATGGAGGGATACTGCAACTTCCAACCAGCGCAGAGGGCGTAAAACCAGCACGCCTGGCCGCCCATCCACAAACCGAAGGAAATGCGGAGTCGCTTCCAAAGCATCTGACGCGTTGGGTCCGGCTCGCGGCGAACCCGAAGCCCACACACCAGCATGGCCAGAGCCGGAGCGATCGTCTGGATGGCGTTGGAGAGGTACCGCGGGTGCGGGCATCCCAACAGGACGGCTAAGTGCAGGAGAAACAAACCGATCGCGAACAGGCTAAAGAGGCGTTCCCGCGCCCCGAAGGGCCGAGTGGAGCCCTGGGCCGCGACGTCCGTGAGGATCTGCTGATCGTTGCTGGACCAAGCATCGAGGAAGCGAGGGATACCCATGCAAGGTATATCGGCAGCGGAGCGGAAACCTTTAGGCCCGGGCGAAGAAAAACTTCTCCAGGTTCTGGCGACGGAGCCACGCGCGACCAAAATGGCACTGTTCGTCCGGGGAATCTGGCGTTTGCAGCGGCTTTAGTGCAATACTGTGACTGTCACGTGAACGGCTGTAGATGCCAATCCGTGCCGACTCCGCTACCTTTGGCGCAGGGCGCCGGTGGCGACCACGATTTTAGAAAAGTAAAGGCCGGCCGGCCAGAGATCGTCGAACTCCGTTGGCCGGGCAGGTTCCAGGCATATGACCGCATCCGGATGGCAAACGGCCCCGCCTTGCAGCTTCGAGGTTGCCTTGGTCACAAAGTCCGCGTGCGAGCCGAAGCCAAAGGCGTCCTCTCGTGTTCTCGATATTCCATGTGCCGCCCGTTCAACGTTCTTTTCAGGCGTTGGCGGGATTGAGCTGTTTTGTGTCCGCGCACCGATCGTCGTTCACCGAGTAGTCCTTCCAGGATCCTGCCCGCCCACCGGAGCAGCCCGCGCCTAGCCTCTCCGGCTGACGCGCAAGCTCCGACTATCTCTGTGCCGCTTGTCTTCGCCCGTGCGGGAACGCCGGGCAGAAAGAGCACAGACGATGTCGAAAGAAATCTATATCTCCTCTACGCCGCACGAAACGCGGCTTGCGATCGTTGAAAACGATGAGCTTGCCGAGATGTATTACGAGCGGGAAAACGAATACACCCTTGCCGGATCGATCTATAACGGAAAGGTAACGCGGGTACTTCCGGGCATGCAGTCCTCCTTCGTGGACGTTGGCCTGGAACGGGACGCTTTTCTGTACATCACGGATTTTATGGAGGAAGCCGGAGATTCGGCTGACTTCGACGCGGACTCCGGTCAGCGTGGTCGCGGCCGTGAGCCCCGCGGCGGCGACGCCGGACGCTCCGCAGAGCCTCGGGACGACCAGCGAGGGGAGCGGCAGAGGGAAGGCAATCGGCTTGCCGCTCCCTCGGACGCGTTGCCTCAGGAAGCCGGTCAGGGTGGGGACAGTGTCGAGCAGCGCCAGGAACCTCGTTCTGACCGCGCGATCCGGTCGGACCGCTCGGACCGTGGCGCGGGCGGACGGGATCGCGGCCGACGCAGGCCAGACTCCCGCTCGGGCAACCGGGACGATCGCGCTGGAAACCGGGATGATCGAGCTGGCGACCGTGAGCGCCGCCCCGCCAGCTTTCTCTCGGCGGAGTCGTCCCCGCTTTCAGCCGTGCCGCCGACGGAGTTCCCGACGCTGGCCTTGACCGGCGACGCCGCAGAGCCGCCGACCGACGTCGCCAGTCTCGGAGAAGGTGCGCTTGGGGCCGACGGAAGTCGTCGCTGGCGCGGCCGTCGTGGCCGTCGTCGTGGACGCGGCCCTGGAGCAGGAGACCAGCCGGAGGTTGCCGCCGGGCCGATCGGGGAAGAGCCGGCCGGTAACCTGCGCAACGAGCCAGGGGGATTTGATCCCGGGTACAACCTGAGCAGTGCGTCCGACGCCTTTGACACGACGGAAGCGGAAGCAACCGGCAACTTCGACCTGGACGCCAGCGCTTCAGCGGCCTTTACGGCGCCTCAGGGTGAAGACGCCTCGCAGACATCGCCTCGGGAACCGGAACGCGGCGATCGCGACTCCCGTGATCGTCGGGATCGTGGTGACCGCGGAATGGGTGAGGGTGGTCGGGGCGGCCGGCAGGATCGAGGCCGTCGCGCTCCGCGGGTGCCACGAGGCTTTGCCCCGTCGCGCGCGCTCTACGGCGTGGAGCAAACCCCAACGCTGGAAGACGCGAAGGACGGCGACGGGATCGCGCCCGAGCCGATTGTGCTGCCGGGAGAGTCGCTCTCGAAGTACCGGACAGGAGCACGTTCGGAGTCGGCCGCGAACCCCGCCGCCGGCGCGCCGAGCCCCATTGTCCTGAAACCTTCGACCGAGTTCACCCTGCCGGGAACGTGGGACGGTGGATCTGTGCTCCCCGGCGAATCGCTTTCGCGCCGATCGCGCGGCGACTCCGCAAGGCATCCGCATCCACGGTCAGAGAGCCGCTTCCAGTCACGCCCGGAAATCCGGCCTGCCGAGACCCACGCAGAGGCTCGGACCAACGCTCGCGTTCCCGCGGCGCCGGAGGTCATCGCCGACCAGGACGGCATTAGCGTCCTCCCGGCTCTCACGGAACAGCCCCTCCAGCAGGCCGCAGCAAACCTGCCCGAAGCCGCACCCTACCAGACGGCGCCCGAAACGACCGGCACGCCGGCAACCCAGCAGCAGGCCAATGCCGAGTATGAGCCGGTCGAGGCCTCCGCTTCGCTGCGCTACGATCCGATCCCGCCCAGCGAGTACCGCCAGAGCGCACCTGCCGTGGAGGAAGCCGCGCCCACCGCAGAAGAATCCCGGCAGGAGAACGCCGGAAAGCCATCTCACTCCACCGGCGAAGAGCATGGAGGCGGTCAGAGGGACGTCGCCGGCCAGACCTCCCTTGCCCCCACCAGCACGCCGGCGGAGCCTTCGTCGGCTCCCGTTGCCTCGGAGCCCTTCGATCCACCAGCTGTCATGCTGGCCTCCCCGGTTGAGCTATTCCCGGACCATGACTCCGGCCAGCCCGAGCACGAGTTCACCTCCGTCACCTCGGCCGGCGAAATGCTCTCCGAGCCTGCGCTCCCGCCTCCGTCGCCTGAGGGCGCCGTCCCCAGCGATCCCATTCAGCATGAGACCGCGGTTCACGAGACCTCACCCCACCACACCTCCGAAGCAAACTTCTTCGCTCCCGGCGACGGTGCCCTCGAAGAAGAGGTGCTCGACGACGAGGAGTTCGACCTTCCGATCCTCCATGCCGGCGCCGTGGACGAGCAGGGCTACGAAGAGGAGACGCTGGAAGGCGCCGCCGACCTCGGCACCATGATCCGCGATCTGTCGATCGACCAGATCACGCGCCTGTCCGAGCCGAGCGAGCTTGAAGACGACGAAATCCTCGAAGAGGAAGATGCCGCGCACGACAGTCTGTATGTCGAAGCAGAGGAGATCGAGGCCAGCGGCTTCGGCTCGTCGGACTCCTCCGTTTCGGACGACGACGCCATCCCCGCCGACCTGACCGACACCTCCGAGGCGTCCTTCGGCGCGGTCGCACAGGATGTGGAACCCTCCGCCTCCGATCGCGAGCGCACCGACCGCAGCCGTCGAGACGGCGGTCGTCGTGGAGACCGCAACGACCGCAATGATCGAAACGACCGGCGCGACCGAGGCCGCGACCGCAACAGCTCCGGCGACCACACCTCCCGCCCCGGCCGGCGCGACGGCCGCCACTCCATGCAGACCACCAACCTGCCCGCGATCAGCGATCTGCTGAAGCCCGGGCAGGAGGTGCTGGTCCAGATCGCCAAGGAGCCGATCGCCAAGAAGGGCGCGCGCATCACCTCGCACATCGCCCTTCCCGGCCGGTTCTTGGTCTTCATGCCCACTGTCCATCACACCGGTGTCTCCCGCAAGATCGAGTCTGACGGCGAGCGCCGCCGCCTCAAGGAGATCCTGCTGAGCGAAAGGGGCGAGGCCTCCGGTGGTTTCATCGTCCGTACCGCCGCCGCCGGAGCCTCCGAAGAGGAGCTCCGCTCCGACCTCCGCTTCCTCCTTAATCTGTGGGCCGACATCAAACAGCGTTCCGAATCGTCGAAGTCGCCCGCGCTCATCTACCATGACCTCAATCTCGTCGAGCGCATCCTTCGCGACCAGGTCACCGACAGCTTTTCCGCCATCTGGGTCGACACGGAAGACGCCTACGAGCGCGTTCTGCGCTTCCTGCAGCGCTTCCAGCCGTCGCTCATCCGGCGCGTCAAGCTCTACACCAAGGACACGCCGCTGTTTGAGCAGTTCGGCATCACCGAGGAGATCAACAAGGCGCTGCGTTCGAAGGTCTGGCTGAAATCCGGCGGATCCATCGTCATCAACCAGACCGAGGCCCTCGTCGCCATTGACATCAACACCGGCAAGTACGTCGGCAAGACGGCGCGTCTCGAAGACACCATCGTCAAAACCAACCTCGACGCTATCCCCGAGATCGTCCGGCAGATCCGCCTGCGCGACCTCGGCGGCATCATCATCATCGACTTCATCGACATGGACGAGCGCAAAAATCGCAATCGCGTCATGACCGCTCTCGAAGACGAGCTCAAGAAAGATCGCGCCCCGTCCAAGGTGCTGCAATTCAACGACTTCGGCCTGGTCGCCATCACCCGCAAGCGCGTCAAGCAATCGCTCGAGCGGACGCTCTCGGCTACCTGCACCATCTGCCAGGGCACCGGCATGACCAAGTCGCCGGTCACCATCTGCAACGATATCTATGTCGAGATGCGCAAGATGCAGAAGAACTTCGATCGCGGCGACGTGATGCTGCGCGTGCATCCCGAGGTGGTCAAGCAGCTGAAATCGCCCGGCACCCGATGGCTGCAGGAGATGGAAGAGCTGGTCGGCAAGACGATTCTCGTCAAATCCGATCCGGCACTTCACCCCGAGCAGTTCGACATCCACTAGGCAGATCGCACCCGCTCCCCCAGCGGAGGAACGCCTCGCGCTCTCGTCGCGGGGCATTCCGCTTTTTGACCGGGTGCTGTCCGGATTAGTCCTAATTGCCTCATCGCGCGTCTTAACAGCAACACTATGTTGCCGCTCGGGTTTACCCGTGCAGAACCGAGCCCCAAGGGAGTTTCCAAACCGATGCAAACGTCTCAGATCTTCAAGCGCTTCGATGTTCGATTAGGCCGCGCGGCCGTTGCCGGCCTGTTCGCGCTCTCGACCACTGCTATGCTTCCTGCGCAGCAGGCCTCCTCGAACCCGACCGCTGCCACGCCGGAGACGATCGATTTTCTGGCCGAGGCGAAGGCGCCCGTTGACCTCGCCGCACCCACCACCGACAGCTCCTCCAACAGCAGCAGCACGGAGTCAAGCTCTGCCGTGGACGCGGAACGCCTGAACCTTTCTTCCGGCGCCGACGGGGCAGACCTGCAGCCGCCACCACGTCGCCGCTACGGCCGTCCGCGCTACCAGGATCGTGGTCACAACCCCGACGGCTCCAACCGCTACACCTTCGAGGTCGGCGGAGGTCTCACCGCGCCGACCGGCGCCACCGGAAAGCGGACGGACCTGAGCTACAGCCTGAAGGCGGGCGCCGGGATCAACTTCAACCGCAAGCTCGGCGTCATGGCCGAGTACAACTTCGACCACTTCGGCCTAACTGGAGGCGTGCTGGCAAACCAGACGAATGTCTTCAACGCTCTTTATCCAAACTACGTGGATCCAACCACTGGTGACACTCTGAGCTTTGACGGCCTGGACGGCAACGCGCATGTCTGGTCCTTGACGCTGAATCCCATGTACACCTTCCATGAGGGCGAGAAGTCGAGCGCCTACGTCGTGGTTGGTGGCGGCTTTTATCGCAAGATCACCAACTTCACCCTCCCGACCACCGCCATCGGCTTCAGCTACTACTACGGCGAGTATGAGTACACTGCCAACGAAACGATCGAAAACTATTCCAACAATGCGGGCGGCATCAACGGCGGTATCGGGTTCACCTATAAGCCCTCCCGCTTTGCCGGGGAAAAGTTCTTCGCCGAAGCCCGCTACGTGGAAATCTTCAACAGCGCCAGCGCGAACTCGGTCGCCAGCGACTATCCCCCATCGAACGCCCGCACCGGATACTTCCCGGTCACGGTTGGCATTCGCTTCTAACCTGTACGACTCTCACTCACAGAGCCCGGCTTCGGTCGGGCTTTCGTGCCTCTACCGCACGCGCAGGTACACGCCTCCCAGCACGCCCACGAACGTCAAAAATGTCAGCAAGATCTGGTGGGCCAAGCCGCGCTGCCGTGCTTCCCACGTGTTCGTCCACAGCACCGCAATCAGCAGCGCCGCCAGGCCGGCTCCGCTAAGCCACCCAACCATGCCGGCGCCCGCCACCGCGGCCGCAACGAAGCCGGCGAGCACGGTCGCGGCAGTCCAGAAAAGCGCCATCACCAGCTTGTACGCCGGGCGCAGGCAGTGATCCTTCACCACAAATCCGCGCACGGCCGAAGCCATCGCCATGGTCGCCATCAGCGACGACACCAGCATCAGGCAGTAGCCCAGCGCCACCCCGATGCCTACGACGATCAGTGTTCCCAACATCGTCCGCTCGTCCCCTCAGTGCCGCGTCGCCGCTTCCACGTCAGCAGGCTCATGCGGCAGTTGCGCGATCCGATCGATCAGCCTGCGCTTCTCGTGCACGTAGCATGGGCAGGCACATCGCCGCTCACACGCGCTTCCTCGTTTGCTATCCCGGTTAGAGCCCATCATACCGGAGCCGGAGCTGCGGCCATCTTCTGTTCCTCGGGAGGACTGCGTGAAGACGTTAGCTCGCTGTACCGACAAGCATCGTCAGATCCGCCGCCAGCGCCAGCAGAACGCAGACGATCCCCAGCCAGCGCTCCAGACCATAGCCGAAGCCGAGCAGCACAGCCGCGATCGGCGGCGCAGCTACACCCGCCACCATGCCGACGCCTGCCACCGCATCCCCGACGCCCCCACGCAGGTGCATCGGCATCATCGCGAGCAACGGCAACGTGGCCGCAAAGAGCACCGCAAAGCTGGCGAAGCCCAGGCCGGCCTGGGCGATGCGTCGTCGCCGCGCGTCCACGTACGTCCGCCGCCGCCAGGCTCCCCAGCATAGGCCGATCCCGATGACCGGCATCAGCAGAGACGTAAAGAACACCCACACCAACAACCGACCGTGCATCGTGGCCAAGCTCCTCCCCTGTCGCGTTCTAGATGCCTGCCGGGTACGGCTTTTCGTGGACGCCCTGACCCGTCGCCGCCGCGCCGCCGCGCTCAAACCGCCCCTGCAGCAGACTCAGCAGAGCCGTGTACCAGTAGCCAAAAACGAACAACAGCAGAAACGGCACGGTGAAGTAGTTCTCGGTCGAGATGGCGTACCAGACCGTCCACAGAAAGTAGCTGCCAATCGCGAGCTCCACCCACGGCATCCATCCCAGGCGCTTGCGATACACCTTCGCCTGGCTCTTCTCGCCCTTTACCTTCACGCTGTACTTGGGCGTCCGTGCGAAGGCACTCTGCACGCCAAACACCGCTTCCATTACGGCCTTGGTGTTCGAGATCGTCAGCCCAACGCCGCCCAGCGCCATCACAAACGGCACGTACGGCAGCGATCGCCACCAGCTCTTCTGGTGCAGTTCCTTCTGGCTGACCATGTAAAAGGTCGAGACCGACATCGTGCTCGCCACAAACAGCGGGACATCGATCAACAGCATCTGGACGTAACCCTGCCAGCTACGAATCACCATCGCCGGCATCAGCAGAACGCTCAGCACGATCATCAGCGGATAGCTGATATTCGCGGTGAGGTGATACCAGGCCTCGAGCTTGGTGTGCCACGGCGCATCGCTCTTGAGCACTCGCGGCAGAATCTTTTTACCGGTCTGGATCAGGCCTTTCGCCCACCGCGCCTGCTGCGTCTTGAAGGCCGTCATCTCGATCGGCAGCTCGGCCGGGCACTCCACATCCTGCAGGTACTTGAACTTCCACCCGATCAGCTGCGCCCGATAACTCAGGTCGGTGTCTTCGGTCAGCGTATCGTGCTGCCATCCGCCTGCCTCGCCGATGACGCGCCGCCGCCACATGCCCGCCGTTCCGTTGAAGTTGAAGAAGACGCCGGCGCGGCTGCGACCGCCGTGTTCTAAAACGAAATGGCCGTCGAGCAGAATGGCTTCGACCTGCGTGAGGAAGCTGTAGTCGCGGTTCAGGTGCGTCCAGCGTGTCTGCACCATGCCGACGCCCGGCTCGGCAAAGTGGTGCACCACACGCATCGCCCAGTCGTGCGGCGGAACGAAGTCCGCGTCGAAGATCGCCACCAGCTCGCCTCTGGCCGTGTGGAGGCCGGCGTCGAGCGCGCCCGCCTTATACCCGTGGCGATTCGTTCGATGGAGATAAAAGATCGGCTGCGGCGACAGATCCCCAAACCCGGCGGCGTACCGCTCGACGATCTCACGCGCCACCACCTTGGTTTCATCGGTCGAGTCATCCAGCAGCTGTATCTCGAAGCGATCGCGCGGGTAATCGATGCGGCAGATCGCGTCGACCAGGCGATCCACCACGAACTGCTCGTTGTAGATCGGCAGCTGGATCGTCAGAAAGGGCAACTCGCCTTCGGCAAACCGCGCCGGCGGCTCCGCCCACCGTGCTTCCTTCTTTTTGTTGCGGTAGTAGAGCCAGACCAGCTGGTAGCGATGGATGCCGTAGAACGCAAGCACAAGCATCACCAGGAAGTAGGGAACCAGCAGCGCCGTGTCGAACCAATTCCAGCGATACAGGTGCTCAAAGGTCTTATCGCCGTAGTGCGACCGCCAATAATGCCCGATGCCCTTGGGCGCCAGCAGCACCACCGTTCCCAGGATGTCCGTCCAACCCCGCAGAAGCATCACCTCGCGCGCTCAGGAGATTCTACGTGATGAGCTTGCTGGGGCGGACGGTTAGTTCAGGAACATAGTTCGATACAAGGTGTCCCGCTGCACCGGGCGGAAGCCGGCGTCGCGGATGATGCGACGGAGCTCTTCTTCGGTGGTGCAGTTGCTGGTTCCGGCGGCTCTTACCACGTTCTCTTCGAGCATCACCGACCCGACATCGTTGCCGCCGAAGCGGAGGCCCATCTGGAGGACCTTGAGGCCCTGCGTCACCCAGGAGGCCTGGACGTTGTCGATGTTGTCGAGGTACATGCGGGAGATCGCGAGGGTTTTGAGGTACTCGACGGAGGTGGCTTCGTCCCAGCCGCGGCCGCCAAGGGCGGTGTTGTTGGGCTGGAAGCTCCAGGGGATAAAGGCAGTGAAGCCGCCGGTTTCTTCCTGCAGCCGGCGGACGACTTCGAAGTGATTGACGCGCTGCTCCATAGTTTCGCCGACGCCGAACATCATGGTCGCGGTAGTGCGCATGCCGAGTTCGTGGGCGGTGCGATGGACGCTGACCCAGTCTTCGGTGCGGCACTTGAGACGGGCGATGCGCTTGCGGACATCGTCGTCGAGGATCTCGGCGCCGCCGCCGGGAATGGACTGCAACCCCGCATCGCGTAAACGGGCAATCGTCTCGCGAAGTGAGATCTCGGAATACTCGGCGATGGCGAGGATCTCGGACGCGGAAAGGCAGTGGAGCCAGATGTCCGGGAAGCGCTCGCGGATGCCGCGGAAGAGGGACTCGAACCAGTCGATCTTGAGGTCGGGGTGGATGCCGCCCTGCATGAGGACGCCGGTGCCGCCCATCTCTTCGGTCTCGGCGATCTTTGCGTAGATGGTGTCGAAGTCGAGGATGTAGCCTTCGGCGGCGAGCTTGCCCTTGAGCGGACGGTAGAAAGCGCAGAAGGTGCAGTACTCGGTGCAGAAGTTGGTGTAGTTGATGTTGCGGTCGATGATGTAGGAGACGACGCCTTCCGGATGGAGACGTCGGCGGACCGCATCCGCCTCCATCCCGATCCCGATCAGATCATCGCTCTCGAAGCAGTCCAGAGCCTCTTGCCGCGTGATGCCCATACAGCAATTCTACGCTTCGGCACAACGGCGTACGCCACCGCAACCGAGCGGCTACAAGGCGATATTGATGTGGCTGCGGAAGAGCAGGAGGATGACCAGGAGCAGCAAGACAGTTACGGTGACGAGGCCGGACAGGAGCAGCGTGCGCAGGCTGGCCAGCTGCTTCTCGAGCGCGTCGACGCGCGTCTGGGCGAGCTCTGAGGCGCGGCGTGCCCGCTTCGCCTCGATGCCGACCTCGGTGACCTGGCCGGCGACCTCGTCTATCTTCGCGGCGATGCCGGTGAACTGATCCAGCCTGGCGGCCATCTCGATGTGGGCGCGGGCGACCTTGCCGAGCGATCCCTGCACCTGCTCGGAGACGGCGTTGAGGGCGGCGACGTTGGCCTGCATGGAGCGGTCGGTGAGCTCGAGGATGGCGCGCTCGGTGGCGGCAAGAGTCTCCGCATTGGCGCCGGCGTCGGTGGTATTTGCGTTCAGGTAGCGGTCGGCCAGCGGCATCAGGCGCGTTGCGTGGGGCAGGAACTCGACCAGCTGCAGAAGGAGCTTAGGCCACATAGACGGCTGCCTTGTTCTGCCGGAGGGCGTGGCGGGCGGACCACCAGCGCGTGGTCACGACGACCGTGGTGAGCACGAGGATGGTGGCGACGATGCCTTGCGACCAGAGGCAGTAGATGCACCACTTGCCGATGACATAGGCCTCGAGGTAGGTGAGCATGGCGGCGAAGAAGAAGCCGACCTCGGCGAGCAGGAGCAGAGCGCCCATGGAGCCGACGAGCGCGGCGATGGCCATGAGGGCGTAGCCGACGATGCCGAGCGTTGCGACCGGAACATGCAGGCTGTGCGGAGCACCGGGATCCGCGAAGACCGGCTTCGGCGGGAAGACGGCGAAGCGCGAGTGGTTGACGGCGCCGCAGTCGAAGCGCTCGGTGACGGCGCAGGGCGGAGCCGCGGCGGGGTCCTGGTTGTGGACGCGCAGGGCCAGCACACTGACGTACAGGCCGGCGAGAGCGAGCAGAGCGAGAAGGTACCGCATGATTCTGAGTTTACTTCGTGCGGTCCGCACTGTGGAGCGCCGCCCGGCGGTGAAGCCCGACCCCCGGTACCCCACCCCCGGGGGCCGGGGGTATTTTGTGTCCAAAATCCTTGGAATGATGGACTTACACATGGGGGGCGACGGCAAAGTATTGACTTCAGACAACTTACGTGCAAACTCCCTAAATCCAACGACTTAGTAAGGGGCCTCAGAGCTCGGACGGAGCTTTCCCTGACTCTGTTTCCATTCTAGAGAGTCCGGCGAACAAGTACGCCACGCACGTGTGACATTTTGGAGTCGTTCGTTGGTTATGGCTGGGTGGCTGGCATTGCGGGCTGGTCTGCGTGAAGTGTCTGTGCGGGGAGGTACCGTGCGAGGCGGTGCTGCATGACGCGGACCGCTTCGGGGTTTTCGTCGATGAGGAGGAAGCGGCGGTGGTGGCGCGCGGCGGCTTCGCCGGTGGTGCCCGAGCCGGCGAAGAAGTCGAGGACGAGGTCGCCGGGGGCGGAGTGGACGCGGATGATGCGCTCGAGGATGCCGAGGGGTTTTTGGGTGGCGTAGCCGGTCTTTTCCTTGCCGGTGGGGCTGACGATGGTGTGCCACCAGACGTCGGTGGGGGTTTTGCCGCGGGCGGCCTTTTGGGCGCCGACCATGCCGGGCGCCATGTAGGGGATGCGATCGGTTTCTTCGAGGAGGAAGGTGTAGTGTTCCGGATCTTGGGTGTACCAGAGGATGTTTTCGTGTTTGGCGGGCCATCGGCGGCGGGGGCGGGCGCCGTAGTCGTAGGCCCAGATGATCTCGTTCTGGAACGAGGCGCGACCGAAGATGGTGTCGAGCATGACTTTGACGTAGTGGACTTCGCGCGGGTCGACATGGACGAAGAGGCTGCCGGTGGGACGGAGGAGGCGGTGGGCTTCGAGCAGGCGGGGGCGAAGGAATTCGAGGTAGTCGGTGAAGGTGTCGTCGTAGCTGTGTCCGGGGTCGGAGGCGGCGGGCTCGATGCGGTAGCGGCGGCCGCCGAAGCCGGTGCGGTCGCCGGTGTCGTCGCGGACGGCGCGCATGCGGCGGCGCTGCTGGCGGCGACCGGTGTTGAAGGGAGGATCGATGTAGATGAGGTCGACGGTGGCGGCGTCGAGGCCGGCGAGCACGGCCAGGTTTTCGCCGAGCATGACACGGTTCGGAGCCTCGCCTTCAGCCGCTAACACCTTTGCTCCGTTCACACTGCCTGCCTTGTCCGTGTAGAGTCGAGACCGCGTGCCACACAGCCATCCTACCGACGCCCCGACCCGCACCCCGATCTATGCCGCGCTTTCCGACATCGGCCGACACCGCCGCGGGAACGAAGACGCGTACGTGGTGAACCCGGCGGCTGGCGTGTATGCCGTGTGTGACGGCATGGGCGGGGCGGCGGCGGGCGAGGTGGCCAGCGAGCTCGCGGCGGAGACGTTTCAGGACTTCCTGGCGCACCCGCGGACACCCGCGGGCACACGTCCGGTGCGGGGGCCGGCGACGCCGTCCAACGATCTGCATCACGACCCGGACCACGACCCGCAAACGCGGATGCATGCGGCGATTGTGGCGGCGAACCGGGCCGTGCGGAGCTATGCCGAGACGGCGCCGGAGCTGGCGGGGATGGGAACGACGCTGATCGCGCTGTACCACCGGGAGGGTGAGTTTCGGGAGCGGATGTCGGATCCGCGGCCGGGCGCGAGCAGCCGGTTGGCGCCGCGAAGCTTGTTTCTGGCCAACGTGGGGGACAGCCGATGCTACCGTCTGCGCGACGGGGTGCTGTTGCAGCTGTCAGAGGATCACTCGTTCGTGGAGGAGCAACTGCGGGCCGGCCACATCTCCGCGGACGAGGCGGCCACGTCGCCGATGCGGAATTTCCTGACGCGCGCGGTGGGGGCGCACCCGCAGGTGGAGCCCGACATCCGGGGATATCGGCCGGAGGCGGCCGACGTGTACCTGCTGGCGTCGGACGGGCTGACGCGCGAGCTGGCGGACGGGGAGATCCGGGCGATTCTTGAGCGTCTGATTCCGGTGGAGCAACCGACGCCGGTCCACCTGGAGATGGCGTGCCGGGCGCTGGTGGATGCGGCCAACGCGCGCGGCGGCCGGGACAATATCACGGTGCTTCTGCTGGCCTTTCCGCGGCGGTAGCGGGCGGCGGATCGGGCGGCGCATCGGGCGACGCATCGGGCGACGCATCGGGCGTCGCATCGGGCGACACAGCGAGGCAGAGTCGACCTGCAAAGGCGGCGGTCCGGCGGCGGTACCTCCCGCGTCGGGCCCCCCCGCTTTTTTTCTTGGAACTTTTCCTCAGTCGGGAGCAATCCGATTTGGGTGGGCACGGCGTATTGGACATACAGCTCGTATTTCACTTTTTGAGAGTCGCCCTCATGACGATGTCACACCGCCACCTCCGCGCCGTGTCCGCCGCTGCAGCGCTCGTCCTTTCCGCCGTATGTGTCCAGGCCGCCACGGTCTGGACCAGTACGGCCACCCAGGGAACCGCCGTCACCAGCCTTCTGTCCGCCACCGACCTCGGGGTTCTTCCGGCCTCCGAGCCTCTCACGGTCCGGCTGGGGCTGCAGGTGCAGAACAAGGCCGCCCTGCTGCAGATGGTGAAAAACGCCAACGATCCGTCGAACGCGATGTATGGCAAGTTCCTGACGCCGGCGGAGTTTGCGACGATGTTTGCCCCCTCGACGACGCAGGTCAACGCCGTCGTCAGCTACCTGCAGACGACCGGATTCAGCAATATCGTGGTTGAGCCGAATCACCTGCTGATCTCCGCAGACGGCACATCGTCGCAGGCTCAGGCGGCGTTTCATACCAAGCTCGAACAGGTCTCGCAGTTCAACCAGACGGCGTTTGTGAACCTCACCCCGGCGCAGGTGCCGGCGGCGCTGGCGGGCACGGTTTCGGCGGTGCTGGGGCTGAACACGGTCGGCAAGATGAAGCCGCCGACCGCGAAGCCGTCGTCGGCCACGCTGCCGCAATACCTGGTGAGCTACAACCCCAAGCAGTTCCAGCACATTTACGGGGCGGACACGATGGCTCCGGCCAGCAACGTGATGATTGCGATCATGGCGGAAGGCGACATGACGGGCGTGATCCAGGACCTGCGCACGGAAGAGGCGGCGTTCGGCCTGCCCCGGGTGAACTACCAGGTGAAGCAGGTGGGGCTGGCCTCGACCGATACGTCTGGCCAGGATGAGTGGGATCTGGACAGCCAATACTCGTCCGGCATGGCGGGAACGCTGCGCAACCTGTACCTGTACACGACGACGTCCTTGTCGGACTCGGACCTGGCGCTCGAGTTTTCCCGGTGGGCGACCGACAACCTGGCCAAGGGGGCGAGCGCGTCGCTGGGCGAGTGCGAGGCATACCCTTACCTGGACGGATCGATGGTGGTCGACGACATGATCTTCCTTGAGGCGGCGGCGCAGGGGCAGACGTTTTTTGCTTCGTCCGGCGACACGGGGTCGTTTTGCCCGCTTCCAGCGGTGAGCATGAATGGGGTTCCGGCGGGAGCTCCGCTGGTGTCGTACCCGGCGGCGAGCCCGTATGTGGTGGGCGTGGGCGGGACGACGCTGCTGACCGACCGAAGCGGCAATTACCAGAGCGAGGTGTCGTGGTACTCGGGTGGCGGCGGCCTGTCGCAGTTTGAGGCCGCGCCCTCCTGGCAGGCGGCGGCGGTGTCGCTGCTGTCGACCGCCGGGACGCGGGGCGTGCCGGACATGGCGCTCGACGCGGATCCGAACTCCGGTGCGACCGTCTACGTGGATGGCGCGCCCGAGACGGTGGGCGGCACCAGCCTGTCGTCGCCGATGGCGCTGGGCGTTTGGGCGCGGGCGCTCGAGAATAATCCCAAGCTGGGCTTCGCGTCGCCGCGGCTGTACCGGCTCTACACGGGGAACGGCCTGACGCCGTCCTACCCGGAAGGCGGCTTCCACGACATCACGGTCGGAACGAACGGGCTCTACTCGGCGGGTCCGGGGTATGACCTGAACACCGGTCTGGGCAGCCCGATCGTCAGCCAGATTACGGCGGCGCTGGCCAAGTAATGCGTCGGTGGGGAATCCACCCAGGCGCCGCGTTTCCGCATCGGATCCGGATCAGATCCAGCCCCGGATCCGGGTCGGGGGCGCGGCGCTTTCCTGGTTTGGTTCCGTCCTGTTTCCGATTTAGACCTTCGGGGCGTCCGCCGGCGTGCCGCAGGCGTATGTTAACCAGGTGCGCATCACTGTTCTGGCTTCCGGATCGAAGGGAAATGCAACGCTGGTGGCGTCCGGCCGAACCCAGATTCTGGTGGACGCCGGACTTTCCTGCCGGGAGCTGCTGCGGCGGCTGCACCTCGCCGGCGAAGAGGCGTCGCGCCTGTCGGCGATTCTGATTACGCACGAACATCAGGACCATGTGCTGGGTCTGGCGACGCTGGCGCGGCGGCTGCGGGTGCCGGTGTACTTTACCGAGGGGACGCATCGGGCGTGGGTGCGGATGCTGACGCCGCGATCGACGATGACGTATGCGCAGTGGCTGGACAAGCTGGCGCGCGAGCGGGACGAGCGGGTGCAGCGAGAGGCGGCGCTGCCGGTGACGGCGCTGGCGGGGCGAGGGAGCGCGGGCGCGGCGGCCGGGAAAGCGGTGCGGGCGGAGGCGATTGCGCGTATCTCGGCCGAGGCGGCGCAGCTGGACCCGGCGATGCATCGCGCGCCGATGGGCGAGGTGGAGGAGACCGCGCATCTGCCGACGGAGCCGGAGGAGGTGATGGTGGTCGCCGACGCCGGCTGGGAGCCGGAGCCGGAGCCGGAGCCGTGCGAGCCCTCAAAGGCGGTGGCCAAGGCGGATCCGACGTTTCTGCCGGCGGTGGAGTACTTTCAGTCCGGGTCGCCGTTTCGCATTGGCGATATCGATGTGGCGCCGTTTACGATCCCGCACGATGCGGCGGATCCGTGCGGATTTGTGTTTCGGTCCGACGGCGTGCGGATGGCGATTGCGACCGATCTGGGATACATGCCGCCGAACGTGAAGTCGGCGCTCAAGGATGTGGATGTCCTGCTTCTGGAGTCGAACCACGATCTCGAGATGCTGAAGGATGGCCCGTACCCGTGGTCGGTGAAGCAGCGGGTGATGTCGCGGGTGGGGCACCTGTCGAATCTGGCGTGCGCGGAGTTTCTGGCCCACGACTATGACGGCGGCGCGCACACCATCATTCTGGCGCACCTGTCGGAGTCGAACAACCTGCCGGAGCTGGCGCGGATTGCGGCCGAAGCGGCGATCGGCGACCGGATGCGGCTGCTGGGCAATCGCATTGTTCTGGCAGGGCAGGATGCGCCGATTGAGCCGGTGGAGCTGTAGCTTCACGGGCTTCGGCTCCGGCTTCCGCCGGCGGGACGGTTAACCACGGATGAATCCTCGGCTTTTCTCCGCGAATCAAAAGCCGTAGAATGGGAAGTCAAGACGCTTATGCCGAAACGCACCCTCGCTTTTCCATCCCGATCGCTGTGCACCGACCCGGTTGTGGGCGGCATCCTGTCCGGCTGGCGCTTCGATATCTCGGGCCTGTCCCCGGCGATGCGCACCGATTACGAGCAGCATCTGGCGGAATGTCCGCACTGCCACCGCCGGCAGGGGATAGCGCGAACCATCGACGTGCTTCTGCTGGCCGTGTCGACGCTGTCGATTGTGGCGTTTCTGCTGGCCGCCATCGTGATCCGCCGGATGGAGATCCTGTCGCATCTTGGCCGGTTCCATGTGGAGCTGCACCACACGGCGATTGCGATTTCGCTGGAGGCGGTGGCGGTGGGTGGACTCGCGATCTCAACGCTCCTGTGGGTGCTGGTCGCGGTTGCGACGCCGCTGCCCGGATTTCTGGGTGGCCTGGTTCAGGAGCATCTTCCCGCCGAGCGGCTGGAGGCGCTGCGCGACCGATTTCACCGGCGTGCCGCTTAGGCGTTCGCCCGTGCGCTCGGCCGCACCCTTCCCATGCCTACCCCTGCCAACCCCGAAGGTGAGGTTCTGCCGCCCGCAACGGCCCGGCCGATGCCGGATTTCGCGGCCGAGCGGGCGGTGGCAATGGATCCGCCAGGGCCGGTGTCGCCGCGGGCCCGGCCACGGCGGATGGGCACGCCGGCCACCTGGACGCTGCTGCTGATCAACGTCGCCGTCTTTCTCTGGATGGGGCTGCACGGCGTTTCGGTGACGAATCCCACGCCAGATGACCTGATCCGCTTTGGCGCCACCGATCCGGCGTTCATCCTGTTTTCGAGCCAGTGGTATCGGCTGCTGACGGCCACCTTTGTGCATGTCGGCCTGATCCATATTGCCACCAATATGTGGTGCCTGTGGAACCTGGGTCTGCTGGGCGAGCCGCTGCTTGGACCATGGGGCCTGGTGGCGGTGTATCTGATTACCGGGATTGCGGGCAACCTGCTGACGCTGGGGATGAACGTGCTGTCGGCGGTGGTGCGGCACGATCCTTCGGGGCTGCTGTCGGTGGGCGCCGGCGCGTCAGGAGCGGTGTTTGGCATTGCCGGCATCCTGATCGTGCTTCTGTCAAACAAGCGTCTGCCGATCCCGGAGTTCGAGCGGTCGCGGCTGCGGCGATCGGTGATCCAGTTTGCGGTGCTGAACCTGGTGATCGGCCTGGGCGCGAACTTTACCAACCTGATCCGGATCGATAACTTCGCCCATCTTGGGGGCTTTCTGTCGGGCCTGGCGCTGGGTCCGCCTCTAATGCCGCGGATGACGGCGGGCCGGCAGCGCTATTTTGCGCGGCAGAAGATCACTTTTGCCGTGGCGGCGCTGGCGCTTTTGCTTGTGGCACGGTGGATCGCGACCTTTCGGTAGGGGCACGGCCGGCGGGCGGGTCTGTACGGCGGGTGAACATTCAACGAGCTTCTGGGCCGCTCTTGTTTCGCTCCGTACAGTTTTTATGTCTAATGGCCTATGAGCGATCAGAGCGTGTTAGACAGGCTGAAGGACGGTGCGCGCCGGTTTCGGACAGAGGTGCATGCGGAGCGGGCGGCGGAGTACCAGCGGGCGGCGACCACGCCGCAGCAGCCGCATACCCTGGTGATCGCCTGCGCGGACTCGCGCGTGGATGTGGAGTCGATCACGTCTTCGGGGCCTGGGGATGTGTTCGTGACGCGCAACATCGGCAACATGGTGCCGGCCTATGGCGAGATGCTGGGCGGTGTTTCGGCGGTGATTGAGTACGCGGTCTCCGCGCTGAAGGTGCAGCATGTGGTGGTGTGCGGGCATTCCGACTGTGGCGCGATGAAGGCTCTGCTGCACCCGGAGTCGACCGCGACGATGCCGACGGTCGAGATGTGGCTGCGCAACGGCAAGGCGGCGCTGAGTGTAGCCGAATCGCTGGCGGAGAAGGACGAGACGCCGAGCGTGCGGCTGCGCCGACTGACCGAGCAGAATGTGCTGATGCAGATGCGGCACCTGAAGACGCACCCCGCGGTGGCCGGCGCCCTGGCGCGCCAGGAGCTTTCGATGTCCGGGTGGATTTACGAGATCGGGACGGGCGATGTGTGTGTGGCCGCAGACGGGGAAGCGCGGTTTGCCCCGCTGAGCGAGGAGGATGCCGCGCGGAAGCTTGCCGGGGAGGCGTGATCGTCCCCAGGGGGCCGCAGATTGGGCGCATGCTGGCCTACGTGGGCCGGCCGCTGCTTCTTCTGGTGCTGTGGGATGTGCTGATCGTGCTGGCGTACAAGGCGCTGCACTGGGAGTGGGTAGGGTCGAAGTATCTTCCGCTGGCGCTGTACGGATCGGCGATCGGCATTATCGTGGGCTTCCGGAACAACTCCGCCTATGCGCGGTGGTGGGAGGCGCGCGGGCTGTGGGGACAGATCGTGAACAACAGCCGGTCGCTGGCGCGTCAGGTGGTGACGACGATGCATCTGCCGGAGGTGGACGGTGCCGACGGCGAGGGGGGTGGCCACGGCAGCGAGGGGGGTGGTGCCGGCAGCGAGCACGCGATGGTGCTGCGGATGCAGACGCGGCTGGTGCATTTCCAGATCGCGTACGTGCATGCCCTGCGGCAGCAGCTGCGCGGACTTTCGCCATGGGATGAGGTGGAGCGCATTCTGCCGGGTGAGGATTTGGGACGTCTGCGCGGATCGAAGAACGTGCCGCTTTCGTTGCAGCAGTGCATGGGAGAGATGTTGCGGTCGGCGAAGCAGCGTGGCTGGCTGGACCGGCTGGAGTGGCAGGCGATGGACCGGAACCTAGACGACCTGGCCGACGCGCAGGGCGGTACGGAACGGATCAAGAACACGCCGATGCCGAAGCAGTATGACTTCTTCCCGATGCTGTTTGTGCAGATCTACTGTCTGCTGTTGCCGATCGGCATGGTGGAAAACCTGGGGTGGTTCACACCGTTCGGATCGACGCTGGTGGGGTTTATGTTTCTGGCGCTCGACAAAATCGGCCGGGACCTAGAGGATCCGTTCGACAACAGGATGTTTGATGTGCCGATGACGGCAATTGCCACCACGATCGAGATGAACCTGCGTCAGTTGCTGGGAGAGGCCGATCTACCGGAGGCGGCGACCCCGGTCCATGGCGTGCTGTGGTGAACGCAGGACGCCCCAGCCGGGGCTGGGGCGTCGGCGGAGCCGGTGCGGTTAGGATTTGCCGCTGCTGGTGCCGTCGGAGCCGTGCTGCTTGACCATCTTGTTGTAGAGGCCAAGGATGAGGAACGGCGCGACCCACTGGCCCACAAAGAGGGCCTCATGCTTTTTGCCGGCGATCTGGAAGCTGACCGAGCCGAGAATCGAGGCAATGGCGGCTCCGAGGAAGATCGAAGACGGAACTTTAGAGGTATAGGTTTCAATTGCGGCGGTTACCTGATCTTCTTGCGAATCGCCGGCAGCTACGCGATAGTCGGGCATGCGGAATCTCCTCGGACGGCCTAGCCGCCTACCTTCACAGAGATGCGAGATTTCGGCAATGCGTCTCTCGGTCGGATGATGGTTGTGCATTTTATGCGCCAGAGAACCATATCCTGGACCTGGGAGCTCCCTTTTGCCGGTTCACCGGAACGGCAGACAAGATGTGAGCGTGGTCGTACTGCCCCTCAAACTTGCGAAGCATTTTGTTGATGGGACATCAGTGTCAACCGATTAGGCTTGATTCCTGACTTCAATAGGTTCGCTGAAGCTGATCATGGTTCATGTAGCAGCCACCGTGAGGGTGTCTACTCAAGAGGCTCCGCCATGCAAAATGTTTATCTCCCGATTCAGGTAAGCGGCACAGCAAAACTGTCGCTGATGGCGCTCATTGTTGGAGGCCTCCCCGTGGCCTCCGCGCAAACAACACCTTTTCCCTTAGGTGCTTATATCGGTACAGCTGATAACGCACAATACCAGACGAACTATGACAACTTCACTCAGTTGATGGGTGCGAGCCCGCAGTTTTATGTCTATAACATCGATGTAACAATGAGCATCCCTGAGTGGCCCGGCAATGCGAGCTATGCAGCCTCCAGTCAGCGTGGTTCTATCGCCGCAAACGCCACTCCCGTAATTGGATTCCCGATGCATTCCTCCACTTCGAGCCTATCGAACGATCAGGATTACCAGGCTTTTGCCGGCGGCCAGTACGACGAATATATCCAACAAGTCGTACAAGCCTACCAGAGCAACGGCTACACCACACAATATTATCGTATCGGTTGGGAGATGAACGATTTGTCCTACGGAACGTACGCACCCTCCTCGTATGCGGGCACGGATACCGCGACCCAGGCCGATTGGACAAAGGCGTTTCAACATATTGCGACTGTCCTGCGAAAAGCCGGCAGCACATACGGGGTGACGATCAAGACGATCTACAACCCCAACGTTATTAACTACGATCAAACGAATTCCTTGAGTACTCTTTACCCCGGCGACGGCTACGTAGATATCGTTGGGGCTGATATGTACGCGGATATGAACCCTTACCAATGCCCGAGCTATGGTTCTAACATGTTTTATGACTGGCACAAGGGCAGCTGTACGGACACTTTGACGGAGTTCATCGCAGATCCTGTTAATCGGATTCACTATTGGAATTATCCATCAGCAAATAACGGCGCCCTTGATCCAAACGATCCTCATGACGTGAGCTTGCAAAGCATATTGAAGTTCGCGAAAGCGAAAGGCAAGCCGTTCGCCATGGGAGAGACTGGGGCAGGTAATTCGAACAGCGGCAACGATGTTTCGGACGAGGCATCCTTTCCCGCATGGCTGGCCCACAAGCTTCAGGTTTCAGGCGACACGATCGCATTTGTAGACGTCTGGGATTCAAACGGAGGGGGCAACTACGAATTTTCAAACACGAGCGACAACAAACCCAAGGAAGCTTCGGCGTGGGCTCAAAATTTCGGCACGAAGTAGGTTAAGTCCCCTAACCAGGTACGAGCAGCTCGAGTGCGAGTGGAGGAATTACCTTGTGGTCTGCAGTACACGCTGCGCAACGAGTGTGTGCCGCGATCCACTCCCTTGGCGACTGAACGGGATCTGCGAAAATACGCAAGCTTGCCTTGGGAAGGAAGTGCCGATCTGTCACATCAGCGAAAGGCTGGTCGCTTGGGCAATAGGCCCGAGTTCGCGCGTGAAGATCGAGCAGCTCAACATGGCGCGCTCGGCGGAGGCGGAGGCGAGCTTCCGCCGCACGCTTCTCCTTGCGCCCGAAAACCCGACCTTTCTCAGCCTGCTCGCCGGGGCCTATGCGGGGCAGGGGCAAAGCGAGGAGGCGATCGCGGTCTTCGGCAAGCTCACCGTACTCTCTTAGCGGCATAGCCGCGATAGTTGCGCTGAACGGTCGAGCCCCGCACTTTCCGCCGGCCAGAGGTCGCCGTCTCGGGGGACAATGGAAGCGATGCGGGTTCCCGGGGTTCACAGACGAAGAGGTGTTGTTCTCACGCTTGGGTGTGGTGTGCTGCTGGCGGCGGGGTGCAGGGGCCCGCGCAACGCGGCTGCGGACTGGACGCCAATGGACCGCCTGATCGGCGATTGGGGATGCGAGGCAGTGTTCCAAACGCCGCAGGGTGCGCTGAGCGTGCCGATGGTGACGCAGGTGCGTCGCGGGATGAGCAATCGGTGGCTCGCGATTCACCGGGAAGCGCCGGGGTGGGATCGCACGACGGGGCGCTTTGTGGAAGACGAGTACACCGGGTGGGATCGCCGGCGGGCGCAGTGGGTGACGACGGTGGCGAACAACTTCGGCGTGACCGGATACCTGACGTCGACCGGATGGACCGGCGGAACGATGAACTGGGATCTGCACCCGTATACCGATGTGAGCCTTCCCCTGCGCAACCGGACGACCTGGCGCATTGTTTCGAACAATGAGTGGACCGTGGAGATGCACACGCCTGTGGGTTCGGGGGGAACGGTGCTGCTGAGCGAGCACTGTTTGCGGAAGGAGACACTGAGCTTTTAGGTCGGGTGCGGGGGCGCGGGGCGCGGCGGGACGGTGGCTCAGGCCGGCTCTGCGTTCTGCCGATTTGGCCGCGGTTGGTGGCGGATGGCCCCGCGTATCTGGTTGGTGGCGACGATCCAGGGCACGATGACGGAGAAGATCAGACGGGCAGCGAGGACGGGGAGCCGCCGGGGCAGGTCGCGCCAGTCCGGCCGAAAGGCGAAGTGGAGCTCCAGAAGAAGGATCGCAAGGGCCGGCCAGACGCTCCACCGGAGCAGGACGGCGGCGGTGACCTCGGCCAGGCAGCGGAGGAGGTGGCGCAGCAGGCGTGCCGGCCGAAGACCCACCAGGCCATCGGCCGCGGCGTAGCTGGCAAGCTGCACTGCCGCGGACGGGAGGGTGTGGCGCGGACGGTAGAGCGCTTTGGCGTCCGCGGCGAAGTAGGGCTTGGTGAGCCGGCGGGCGGCGCGGTCGAAGAGGCTGTCTTCGCCGAGGAAGACGGTTTCCGGAAAGCGCCCGGCCTCGTTCCAGAAGACTTTGCGAAAGGCCATCGAGCGGGCCGTGCAGGATTTGGACGGCTGGTCGGGTCGGAGCTTGACGCCGAAAAAGGGGGCGGACGCGTAGTCCCAGACGGTGGGGTGGTCGGGGTCGAGGCAGGAGCCGCCGAGCGCGTAGACCGCCTCGCCGGACCGGAGCGACGCGGTGAGCTGCTCGATCCAATCCGGGCCGTAGGAGCAGCCGGCGTCGGCGCAGGCGACGATCTCGGAGGTGGTGGCGGCGATGCCGACGTTGCGCCCGCGCGCGATCGGGCCCGGAGAGTGGCGGAGGTTGCAGGTGCGGTCCTGGATGGGACGGAGCGCGGGGTTTTGCTGCCGGGCGGCGAGCAGAAGCTCCCAGCTGCCGTCGGTGGAGCCGCCGTCGACGATCACGATTTCGGCCGGAGCGAGGGTCTGGGTGGCCAGGCTTCGCAGCAGCTCCGGCAGGTCGCGTGCCTCGTTCAGGATGGTCGCGGCAACGGAAACGGCCGGCATGCGGGCTTGCTCCAACGAGGGGGATTATGCTCAGTGTAAAGGACCGGGAGATGCACCCCGGAGTTCCCGTTCCGCGCCATGTTCACCCTGTTTGATCGATTTCGCCGTGGGGAAAGGCCGGCAGCCGAGCCGGGAGTTCCGCCGCATCCATTTGATCTGGCGCACGGAACCGATACGGGTGGGTTGATCCTGCCGGAGCAGCTGCGCACGGCCCATCCGCAGAGCCCGCTTTCCAGCGCCTACTACGGCATGTCGCCGTCACGATTTCGGGCGGCCATCGAGATGTGGCTCAAGACGCCGCCGGCCTGTCCTCTGGCGGAGTACAGCTTTCTGGACCTGGGCTGCGGGAAGGGAAGAGCTCTGCTGCTGGCGACCGAGCTGCCGTTCCGGCAGGCGATTGGCGTCGAGCTGCATCGCGGGCTGGCGCGCACGGCTCGGCGAAACCTCCGGACGTGGCGTTGGTCTGGGCACGCGCGGTGTCCTGCCCGGGTCGTCACCGGAGACGCGACCGAGGTGGATCTGCCGCCCGGCCCGTGTCTGCTGTATCTGTTTCATCCGTTTGCCGCGGCTGCCATGGCACGGCTGATCGAGCATCTGCGCCGCTTCCCGCTTCCTCGTCCGCCTGGCTCACTCGACGTCCTCTACTTCAATCCCGAAGCGGGTCGGCTGTGGAGCGAGCAGCCCGGAGCCCATCTGCTGTGGAGCCGGGTGTTGCCGATGTCGCCCGAGGATGCCGCCGCCGACCCGTTTGCCCATGTTGACGACCTGTGTGAGGCGTACCGCTGGAGCGTGGCTGCGGAACCAGCAAAGGTTCAGCAGCGCGCTCCCGCAACATAGGCATTGACCGGCGAAGAGCCGCTGCGTACTTTGTGGCTAATGGCTGATATGACAACATTCCCCGTCGCCCTTGCCGCTGTGCCGCCGCCGGAATCGCTTTCCCGCAACATCGGCACGACCATTCGCGCGTATCGCCTCCACAAAGGGATGTCGCAGGGCGACATCGAAAAACGAACCGGCCTTCTGCGCTGCTACCTGTCGCGGGTGGAGAACGGCCACACGGTGCCGTCGCTTGAGACCCTGCAGAAGATCGCCCGGGCGCTGGATCTCCAGCTTTCAGAGTTCTTTGCCGAGGACAGGATGGCGAAAGACATGGCCGGGCTCAGCCTGGACGAGAACGAGATCCGCTTCCTGACGCAGATCCAGCGCTACTCGGCCAACCTCGGCGAGAATGACCGGCGCCTGCTCCTGGCGATGGTCCGGAAGTTTGCCCAGACGGCGCTGACCTAGAGCATGGACCCAGAGCACGGACCCAGACCGCTGCCCAGACTGAGGCTACGTGCTGGCTTCGCGCCACTTGATGCTGCAGCCAAGGCTGCCACGCTGGTTGGGGTTTGGCCGTCGGCCCGCGATGACCGCGTCCATGGCGCGGCGCAGATCTTCCCCGGTGACCGGTCGATCATTGCCGCTGTTGTCGCTTCGGCGGGGGCGGCTCGCGTCCATCTGGCCGCGGTAGACCAGCTTCATCTCGGCGTTGAACAGAAACAGGTCGGGGGTGCAGGCCGCTCCGTAGCTGCGGGCAACCTCCTGCATCTCGTCAAGCAGGTAGGGGAAGGTCCAGCCGCAGCGCTGGGCCTGTTCGCGCATGCCATGGGGGCCGTCCGCGGGGTACTGCCCAATGTCGTTCGGCTGGATGGCGGCGATCGCGATCGGACCGTTGCCGTCGCCGAAGTAATCGCGGCCGATACGGCCGAGTTCCATTTCGACGTGTTGGACGTAGGGGCAGTGCGGGCACACAAACAGGACCAGCAGACCGTGCCGCCCGGTGCGCGAGGCGCCGCCTCCTGGCATGAGGTTCGACTGATCGGTCGCGTCGTCGTCCCAGCTCATGGCAACGATGTCGTCGCGGCCCATGGCCCGTCCTGTGCGTACCTCCAGCAACTCAAACGGCGGGGCCATCGTGCCCAGCTCTACCATTGCCGACTCCGTCCGTGCCATCGATCCGCTCCCTCTGCGTACGATGCACGGGTGGGGTCGCGCCGCCGCACAAATCGTTTCTGTCGCGGCGACGAGGCGGGTGCGGGTACCTCCGGCGTCATTCCTGCGTTTCCAGCCGGAGCTCTATGCTCGGGACAGCGTTCGCCATGTCCACCCCCCGCTCCCAACCTCCGCGTACGCTCGAAGATCGGGGCCGGCACGACCGTCGGGCTTCGCTGCTGACCGGACCGGGCGGGCGCCCGCTGTGCCGATGGTGCCAGCTCGAAATCGTGGCGCGACGGCGACGCACGTTTTGCTCGGACTTCTGTGTCCACCAGTGGCGTCTGCGATCGGACCCCGGATACCTGCGAGACCAGGTGTTTGCGCGCGACCGCGGCGTGTGCGCCCTGTGCGCGGCGGATACGGTCCGGATCTTTGCGGCACTGCGGCGTGCGCGTGGGCCGGCGCGGGAGGCCGGTTTGCGGCTGTACGGTCTGAAGTCGATCCGCTCCCGGCGATCGCTGTGGGACGCCGACCACATGCTTCCGGTCGCGGAAGGCGGTGGGCAGTGCGACCTCGATAATCTGCGGACGTTGTGTCTTCCCTGTCACCGGGAGGTGACAGCCGAGCTGCGCATCCGGCTGCGAGCATCGCCTGCGCAGACCGACGCTTCGGTCTGACCCGGCGCGCGGATCTTCCTTTTATGTTGCTGTCACGCGGCGTTCACGACAGCTTTATTCGCCGGCCTGGATGCCTGTTCTGCGCGTGGCGATTTTCCATGCCACGCAAGAAACCAGTGGTGTACACCGACGTACCATCCCGCGGAGGCCTTTCCGCTGCCATGATGACAAAAGGAGCAATCCAATTGACTGAGGAACTTCGCCATAGTGACGGCGAGTGTGTTCCCGGCCAGAGCATCAAGACGACCACTCACCGCTTTCTGCCATTCTCTGTGAACAGAAACGTTCCTGTTCAGGCCGTTCCTCGAACCATGCGCTGCCAAGCGAATCGTTCGCAACCAACAATGACTCTGGTTGCCCTCGTGCGCCAGTCGTCAGGAGACACCGATGTCGAAGTCCACTGAACTGATTCCCGACCTTCTCTCAGAAACCACCAATCGCCGGTCCATGCTCAAGAAGCTTGCCATGGCTACCGCGGCCGTCGGCACGGCGTCCACCCTGGGCAGCACGGCTGCCGTCGCGGCGACCACCGACACCACGCCTTTTGATGTTGTGCAGTTTGCCCTTGGCCTGGAATACCTCGAAGCCGAGTTCTACACCATTGCCACCACCGGAAAGACGCTCGAAGAGTACGGCGTTGACACCTCCGGCAGCGGCCGCAGCGGAGCCACGATGACCAAATATGGCATGGTGGACTTCTCGGCGAGCACCACACAGACCGGTCCCGTGGCCATGGACATCGCCGCCGACGAGCGCGCGCACGTCAAGCTGCTCCGCGCGGCCCTGACCTCCTACGGCGTCACCCCCGTTGCAAAGCCGACCATCAACCTGGATGCGCTGGCCTCGCTCGGCGCCAGCCTGCAGAACATGACCACCTTCCTTCGGCTGGCCCGCATTTTTGAGGATGTGGGCGTTACGGCCTACGCCGGTGCGGCGACGCTGCTGGTGAGCGCGCCTCCCGTGCTGATGTACGCGGCTCGTATTCTGGCGGTGGAAGGCGAGCATGTCGCCAACATCCGGTTGCAGATTGCGCAGCAGAGCATTTCCACCTTTGCTCTGGATGCCGTGGATATCATTCCGCCGCCGTCCGGAACCAACTACTTCTCGACCAACATCGCCAACGGCCTCGTTGGAACACGGACGCCGTCCGAGGTTCTGTTCCTGGCCTTCGGCGATACCCCCAACGCCGGTGCGGGCGGCTTCTTCCCCATGGGCTACAACGGCGCCTACCATCACTCGAGCGCTGCTTCGGCGCCCGCGTCCAACCTCGACTAACTTTTCCGAACCGATCAAAGACGGGGTGCGAGCCGACGGGGTGCGAGCCGACAGGTTCCACCCCGTCGCTGTGTTTCGCAACTCGGATCTTCCGTCACGAAACTGCAGAGGATCTCCGCTCACGCGGATCCTGGCCAGTCGCGTCCTCACCGCCACCGCACCATCAGCAACCGCTCCTCTTCCGCCTCTCCTTGCCCCATTGCAATCTCGGCCGTCGCCAGGCTCACAACGCTCGGGAACCGCTCGCCCCACTCCACCAGCACCAGCGCACCTTCCTCCCCGGCCATCTCCTCCAGCCCAAGTACCGCGATCTGCGCCTCCTCCTCCAGCCGGTACAAATCCAGGTGGTACACCGTCACCTTCGGCCCCCTGTACTCATGCAGCAGCGTAAACGTCGGACTCGTTACCTCATCCTCCGTCGCCGCCCCCAGCGCCTCCGCGATCCCCTTCACCAGCGTCGTCTTTCCCGCGCCCACCTCCCCGCGCAGCACCACTACCCGCGGCACCGGCATCAGCATCTCCGCCACCGTCTGCCCCAGCGCCATCGTCCCCGCCACACTCCTCGTCCGAAACCGCTTCTCCCGCGTCCACGCCTGCTCCATCTATCGATCCCCGCCCGTTCCGTACCCCGTCCCATTTACCCCTGCGATCCACGTAAACCCATCCTCATCCCGCACCCGGTACCGAAACGCCGCCCCCAGGTGCGCCACCGTATCCGTCGCCAGCAGCGTATGCTCCTCCCGATCCCCGCGAGCCACCGCCAGATCCGCCGCCAACCCGTGCAGGTACACGGCCGCTTCCACCGCCTCCGCGACATCCCCCGGAAACTGCGCCAGCATGGCCGCCACCACCCCCGTCAAAATATCCCCGCTCCCCCCCTTCGCCATCCCCGGATTGCCCGTCGTGTTCACCGCGACCCGCCCATCCGGATGCGTCACCAGCGTCCGCCATCCCTTCAAGATCAGCGTCACCCCATGCTCGGTCGCAAACCTCCGCGCCAGCCCCACCCGGTCCGCCTCCACCTCCTTCACCGTCCCCCCAATCAGCCGCGCCATCTCCCCCGGATGCGGCGTCAGCACCACCGTCCGCTCCTTCGCCACGCCCATCCCACGTCCCGAGACCCCATTCAACAGCTCCGCCCGCCCCGCATACGCATTCAGCCCATCCGCATCGATCACCACCGGCATCGCCGTCCGCTCGATCAACCCCCGCGCAAACGCACTCGCCTCCCCCTCCATCCCGAGTCCCGGCCCTACCGCCAGCACCTTGATCCCCTTGGTCAGCTTCCCGAGCGCCGCCTCCTCCAGGTTCGACCTCGAAGCCGTCCCCTCCGCCCCCTCTTCCAGAGGCACCGTCATCAGCTCCGGCGTCACCAAAGCCACCGTCGTCAGAATGCTCCGCGGCACCGCCGCCGTCACCAGCCCTGCCCCCGCCCGCAACCCCGCCAGCGACGCCATGCTCGGCGCCCCCGACTTCCCGTAACTCCCCGCCACCAGCAGCACATGCCCATACATGCCCTTGTTCGAATTGATGTTCCGCGGCCGTTCCGCAATCCGCTTCGACGACCCTGTCCATGTCAATCCCAGAGCCGACTCCACCAAGGTCCCAGGCGACCCAATCTCCGCCACCACCACCGGCCCAAACGTCACCCCCGCCGTCAGGTGCCCAAACACATGCGCCGGCTTCGGAGCCGTAAACGTCACCACCGCATCGGCCCGAAACGCCCCATGCGCAGCCGCCCTTGCCGTTGCCCGTTCCACGCCGTCATCCTGAGCAAAGCGAAGGACCCCTGTAGTTGCCATTGTCTGTTCCTCCGGCTGTCCAGCCTGTTCCACCTCCTCCGGCCGCGCTCCTTCGCGAGCAAGGCTCTCCCGTGACCCCTCGACCTCCGCGCCAACGGTTCCTCCAACGCTCCCGTCCGCACCCTGGGTCATCGCATCCGCATCCCACCCACTCGGCAGATCCACCGCCACCACCGGCGCCGCTAGCCCATTCACCGCATCCCGCAGCGCCGCCGCCGTCCCCCGCAGCGGAGGCTTAAACCCCGTCCCCACCACCGCATCCACCAGCAACTCCGCTTCGGCCAACGTCTCCCTCAGCCCACCCACACCCGCATCCTCCACCACCGTCTCCACCACCACCCCACCCCCCTCTTCCTTCAACCGCCGAAGCGCCTCCGCCGCCACCCCCGTCACCTCCTCCTCCCGCCCCAGCAACACCACGCGCACCGCACACCCCGCCCCCGCCAACACCCGCGCCGCCACCATCCCATCCCCCCCGTTATTCCCCTTCCCACACAGCACCACCACCCGCTTCGCCCCCGGATACCGCCGCAAACAAAACCGTCCCACAGCCTCACCCGCCGCCTCCATCAAGGCCCCCAGCGAAACCCCCGCCTCCGCCTCCGTCCGCCGATCCACCACCCCCATCTCCGCCGCCGTCAAAACCTTCATCGCATCCATACCCACCTTCGATGCCGCCCCAGATGCCCAAGGCGCGGTATCTTGGTTCCGAGGTCAAGACGTACCCTGCTCAGAACTGGAAGGAGCCTTCGATCGATGTCAGGCGGAGTTGAACCCAGATGGTGGAAGCGCGATCTTCTTTGGAGTCACAATCTGCCGTTCAAGCCAGTAGGTATTCTGTTTGCCGGTTTGGTGATTGCCGGAGCTGGACTGCTCTTCTTGGGATCCGCTATGAGGGCCGTGCTGTGGACCGTGACGCACCACTCGACAGCTACTTACGGCGGACTAAGTGTGAAGGTGCCCTGGATGTGGCGACAAGAGGACACGCCCGCTGGGCAAAAAGAGATCTGGTTACGGCAGGCGCGTTTGTTTACTCCTGACGAGCTTGGATCAATTGTCATCACGGCTGAGATGAGTGCGGCTCAGAGACCACCAACACTAACACAGCGTATACGAGCTATCGAGGCGGAGCTGGGCCAGAAAGATTCAAGACAGGCACTTATTCCCATAAGTTCAGGAAGCACCATGGCGTTCACATGCGTGGCTCCTCACCTGGAACGAATGCCTGAGTGGCAGGCCTGGTGTCGCTCGGCCGATGGCAAATGGTCTGCTACTCTACGCGGACCCGTTGCCGAGGTCGAGTCCCTGAAGATCGTTCTTCAAAGCGCGACCTACAAGCCGAGTAACCCGTAAGACTCGATAACCGGGGAGCCTCGCTACAAACCCCACCTGCCGCCTCCATCAACACCCCCAGCGAAACCCCCGCCTCCGCCTCCGTCCGCCGGCCCACCACCCCATCTCCGCCGCCGTCAAAACCTTCATCGCATCCATACCCACCTTCGATGCCGTCGAACCAAATCCCGAATCTTCCTTGCTGAGGCAAACACTCCAAATAAACGTCCGGACGCCGCACAGGTCTCCTCGTTCTCCGCCGGCACGTTCCTCTAGGACGTCGAACAGTTAGGGAGCTCAGGGGACAGGGTGACCACGGCAAGCCGCGTCTCATAAAGACGCACCATGAGCGACACCCCTCAAAAGGAAGACTTGATCGGCGGAATGTAACAATCACTCAGACCGTCTTGTATCAGCCAGGAAGCACAGGACAACTGCCGCACCGAAGTTGTGGAGTGACCATTGCAGAACTCGGGCCCAACACAGAACACTTTAATAATGGAACAACTCGCGACCCCGATCAAACATACTGTGGGTTTGCTGGTTAGGGATGCCATCTGTCGCCGGCTGATCGAGGGCGTCGTCATCAACCTCGATCTCACTCCGTTCGTCCTTGAAAAAGCGAGCCTCGATGCGGTTCAAGTTGGTAAGTTCGAACTCATCATCGCCGACGAAGATATCGCGCTTCCGTTGCGCCCCATCATCAAGCAGGCGCAGCAACTTGCCAGGGCCGAAATCAAACCCGCTCTGATCGCCGTCGTCCCTGCACCATACTCTCCCCCAGCCAACAAGAAAGACTCTTCCGACTTCGATGCTGTCCTGGCATTACCGGAAACGCCGGCAAAGCTGACCACCCAGCTTAGCGTCGCTCTGTACGCGCATCGGGCATTCGCCACGCGGTACCAGTCCGCCATGGAGGAGCTCAATCTCAACCGAAACATCTTCAAATCCGTCACAAGCGGCATCAGTGTGGCCAACGCGCAGCTTCCGGACATGCCGCTGATGTATGTCAATCCTGCCTTCGAGGTCATGACCGGCTACAGCCTCGAAGATGTGGAAGGGAAAAACTGCCGCTTTCTTCAAGGTGCGGAGCGAGATCAACCCGGTCTGACTCTGATCCGGGAAGCAATCCAGCAAGAACGAGAGACGGTGGCCATCCTTCACAACTATCGCAAGGATGGTTCAGCCTTTTGGAATGAACTTTCCCTTTCTCCCATCCGCAACGCCGATGGCGAGCTGACGCATTTCGTTGGCATCCAAATGGACGTCACCGAGCGAGTGGAGTTCGAACGGGCCTTGCGCGAAAGTGAAAAGCTGGCGGCCGTCGGTCGTCTTGCCTCTTCCATCGCTCATGAAATCAATAACCCGCTCGAGGCCGTCATGAACCTGGTCTATCTGGCAGAGCAGTTCATGCCCAGGATCCCCGTCAATGACGAGGCACGAAGCTACCTCGGACAGGTGGATGCCGAACTCCAACGCGTCAAGCTGATCACGGCACAATCCCTCCGCTTCTACAAGCAATCCACAGGACCCGAGGCCATCACCTGTTCCGAGCTCATCACGCCCATCGTGGATATCTACAAACCTCGCTTCTTGAACTTCAACATCGAAGTGCAGAAGCGAGAACGTTCATCCCAGCACATTGTTTGTCTGGCGAGTGAGATGCGGCAGGTAATCACCAATCTGCTGACCAACGCCATTGACGCCATGCGCAGCCACGGAGGCCGTCTGCTGGTTCGGACCCATGAGGCCACCTCCTGGGCGAACGACAAACATGGCGTAATCATCACCATCGCCGACACCGGGACCGGCATGTCCGAAGAAACGCAGGCCAGCATCTACAAAGCCTTCTACACCACAAAAGGTGTATCAGGAACCGGCCTCGGCCTCTGGATCAGCAGCGAGATCATCCGCCGTCATCGTGGCCATCTACGTGTGCGTAGCGCAGTCGGCCGCGGAACAGTCTTCCAGCTCTTTCTTCCTTTTCAGGCCGCATCTGGAGACGACTAACCCGGTGGTGGCAGAGGAGATCCGGGAGTTCAAATTCGCCTGGCGCCCCGAAGACGTCGGACAGCATCGCGTGTCCTGCAGCGCCACCAACACCTACAAACCTCCGCCCGCCCCCGCATCCTCATCCCCCGCCTCCGCCGGCACAGCCGTCGGCGGCGCCAGCGGCGTCAGCGGCACACCCCTCGGCTGGAAGTAACTCCGCTCATACATCGCCCGGTAAAACTCCCCCGTCAACTCCGCCGCCTTCGGCCCAAACGTCGGCCGCCCACCCTCCAGGAAGATCACCGTCACAATCCGCCCCGTCGGCGTCTCCGAATAGCTCCCGAACCACCCGAACCGCGTCCCATTGTTCGAGCACGTCCCCGTCTTGCCAAACACCGGAAACGCATTGAAGTTCGCCCGCAGGCTTCGCGCCGTCCCAAACGGTGCATTCACCGCCCCCGCCATCCCCGGCCGCATCTCCGGCAGGATTGGCGCAATATCCAGAATCCGCTTCACCTTCGGCGTAAAGTTCTTCGCCGCCCCCTGCGACTCCGGATGCTGCAGGTAGTAGAGCGTCCCCCCATTGGCAATCGCCGAAACAATCGCGCCCAGCTGCAGCGGCGTCATCGACACACTCTCGCCAAACGAGCACATCCGCCCCACACCGCCCAGCTTCTGCGGCAGTTCTGTATCGGGGTAGGTGCCCAGCTGCTCGCCGGGGATGTTGTACCCCGCCAGCTCGCCCAGCCCGAACATGTTCGCGTAATGCTTCACGCGCTCAAACCCCATCGTCCGCCCCAGCACCTCGAAGTACGGGTTGATCGACTTCGCCAGCGCATAATCCAGGTCCACCCGGTACCCGCCACCCAGGCTCACCGGTGTGTCGTGCTTGATCAGCCCCTCTTCGAGCGCCGCCAGCGCCACCGTCAGCTTGATCGTCGAACACGGCTCTGCCCCGCTCGAAAGCGCCAGCTTCTGGTTCACCATCGCCAGAATGCGCCCGCTCGATGGATCGATCGCCAGCGCCGTCCCATTCATATTTCCCAGCGCCTCAATCGCCGCTGCGCGCACCACCGGGTCCTCCCCGGCGATGATGTCGCCCTCCGTAACATTCTCCGCAAACGAATTGCCGGTAAAGTGCTCGGCGTACCGCACCCGACGCACCGTCGTAACGATCCGCCCATTGCGTCCACGTCGCCGCACTACCACCACCCGGCCAGCCGCCGCGTGTGCCGAAGCCCTCGGCGCCGCCCCGCGCACCACCCGGCCCCGCGTCGCGCCCCGCGTCGCGCCAGCCCGTGTCGCGCCAGCCCGACTTCCACCCGCCCGCGCAACACCACGCCGCGTCGCCGTCATCGCGTGCCCGCGCCGGGGCATCCGCGTCGGCTTTGCCAGGCCCGAAGCTGCGATCCCCAGCATCAGACCAAGCAACACCGCCACCCGTAACCAGTTCCTCATCCGGAAATCCCCCTGCGCAAGTTCGACAAGATTCATCAAGCCTCACTTCCTGTATCGGCAGATTCCCAAGAAACTTGAGGCGCCCGACCCAAGAAACGACCAAAACCGACGTACTTAGTTTCCTCGCCGCAAAAATGCCGGGATGTCCAGCTCGTCCGGCGGGGCATCGTGCGGCACCGTTGCGGCAGCTCCGGCAAACCCCGTCGACCGCACCGACGACTCCGGCCGAGCGATCTCCGGCTCCCCTCGTTGGACGCGCGGGGCTCGCGGAACGTCTTGTTCGTCGCCCCATCCGCGCGGCTCCGGCGCCGGCGTCGCCGTCATCCGTTCCGGACGTTCCTCGCTACGGGCCTCGCTCCGCAGCGAGCGCGACGACCCCCGAAAGAACTCATCGTCAAATACCGACGCCGACACCGGCGACAGCTCCTGCGCGGTCACCCGCACCGGCTCGCGTACCGGCTCCCGAGCTGGCTCCGGGACTAACTCCCGAGCTGGCTCGAACTCCACGGGCGCCGCCGCCTGTCCCCAGGACCTCGCCGGCTCGGCCTCGCTCCGCCGCTCCGGAACCTCCGCCATCCTGACCCCTTCCCGTGTCGAAACCACCGAAACCCCAGCCGGAACCGGAACCGCCTCCACCGCCGGAGCGGGCGCGGCCATAACCGGGGGCGCCACCACCGCAGCCGGGGGCGCAACCGCCGCTCGCGCAGCCACTTCCACCCGCCGCGCCTCCGCCCGCGGAGCCACCGGCACCGCATACCGGCTCCCTGGCAGCGTCGCCTCCGCCAGCATCCGCTCCCGCCGCTCCCCGCTCTCTCCTTGCCGGAAGCCCGTCGCGATCACCGTAATCTTGATCTCGTCGCCCATGCCCTCATCCAACACCGCGCCGAAAATTATGTTGGCATCCTCATGCGCCGCGTTCTGAATAATCGTCGACGCCTCATTCACCTCGCTCAGCTTCAGCGAGCTCGACCCCGTAATGTTGATCAGAATTCCCCGCGCCCCGTCGATCGCCCCGGACTCCAGCAGCGGGCTCGCCATCGCCGCGCTCGCCGCCTCCATCGCCCGGTTCGCCCCACTCCGCACCGCCGTCCCCATCACGGCATACCCCATCCCCGCCATCGTCGTCTTCACGTCGGCAAAGTCCCGGTTGATCACCCCCGGAATCGTAATAATGTCCGAAATCCCCTGCACCCCCTGCCGCAGCACATCGTCCGCAATCCGGAAGCTCTCAAAGAACCCCGCATCCTTCGCCACCGCCAGCAGCTTCTCGTTCGGAATCACGATCACCGTGTCCACCGCGTCCAGCAACTCCTGCATCCCGCGCTCCGCCTGCGCCAGCCGCCGCTTGCCCTCGAACCCAAACGGCCGCGTCACCACCGCCACCGTCAGCGCCCCCATCTCGCTCGCCAGCGACGCGATCACCGGAGCCGCGCCCGTCCCCGTCCCGCCGCCCAGCCCAGCCGTCACAAACACCATGTCCGCGCCTTCGAGCGCCTCAATAATCTTGTCCGAGTCCTCGAGCGCCGCCCGCCGCCCAATATCCGGATTCGCCCCCGCCCCCAAACCGCTCGTCAGCTTTACTCCCAGCTGCAGCTTCACCGCCGCCTGGCTCGATTGCAGCGCCTGCACGTCGGTATTGGCCGCAATAAACTCCACGCCCTCCACACCGGCCGCAATCATCCGGTTCACCGCATTGTTCCCGCCGCCCCCAACCCCGATCACCTTGATCCGCGCATGCCGCGGCATCTCGTCGTTGTACTGGATCCGAAGATCCTCATCGGCAGAAAAGTTCGGCATAGCGCGGCGCAGCTCCTCAAATGGAAGTCAGGAATCTGCTGTTAATTCTCCCATCAACAACCGGGAGCCGCATCCCCGATTTCCACCATCCGCCACACCCGGGTACCCACCGTGGTTCCGCACCCACCATCACCAGCCTCGGCTGGTGATCCGCGGCTCCACTCCTTGCACTCCTTTCGACACCGTCATGCTGAGCCCAGCAAAGCACCCGTACAATCTCCTCTCCCTTCGCCAACGCAGCTGCCCTAGCAGCTAACCTGCACCTGCAGTTGCAGTTGCAGTTGCAGTTGCAGTTGCAGTTGCAGTTGCAGTTGCAGTT
>CAXTEU010000007.1:0-200741 GCA_964243475.1 uncultured Acidobacteriaceae bacterium
CAGTTGCAGTTGCAGTTGCAGTTGCAGTTGCAGTTGCAGTTGCAGTTGCAGTTGCAGTTGCGGTTGCAGTTGCGGTTGCGGTTGCGGTTGTTTGTTCTACGCCGTCATCCTGAGCGCAGCGAAGGATCCCCGTAGTTGCAGTTGCGGTTGTAGTTGCGGTTCTAGTTGCAGTTGCAGTTGTTTGTTCTACGCCGTCATCCTGAGCGCAGCGAAGGACCCCTGTAGTTGCAGTTGTAGTTGCAATTGCTTGTTCTACGCCATCATCCCTCGCCCAGCGAAAGACCCCTGTAGTTGCAGTTGCAATTGCTTGTTCTACGCCATCATCCCTCGCCCAACGAAGGACCCCTGCAGTTGCAATTGCCGTCACAGTTGCTCTGCTACGGCGGTGACCTCCGTCCGTTCTACGCCATCATCCCTCGCCAGCAGCCGCTGTCGCACCCGGGTGCCTAACACCGGCTCGCCTCCATCCCTAACCTCGTCATGACAACTGCAGCAGAAAGATCACCAAACACCCCTCCTCCCGGTGTCAAGCCCCGCGCGCCTCCATCCCACTCGGAACTCATTCACACCAAAACCACTTACAACCACCCATCCCTTGGCGCAATCACCCCTCCCCGTCCACTAAACTGGATACAGAAAGGAACCCCGAGCCATGCTCCCCTTCCGGAGAAAATTCGCCCCAAGTGATTGATTTCAGCGATTTTGTACACAAGGTTTTTGGAATCAATATCTTGGAGCGGGTGCGGTCGCCCAAACCAAACAAACGAAAGATCTTAGGAAGGAAAGTCCCCCTCCGGGGGAGGGGGGCGGGAGGGGCCCCCCGGAGGCCTACAGCCGCGCCAACCCGTTACGCGCCCGCTGGTCGTTCGCATCCAGCCGCAGCGCGCGCTGGAAGTCCTCCCGAGCCGCCGCCCGATCACCCGAAAGCGCATGCATCGCGCCCAGCTGGCTCCAGTCCTCGGCCCGCGAGCTGTCCACCCGCACCACCGTCTCCTGCTCCCGCAAAGCGTCGGCCATCTGCCCCGCGTGCGCATACATCTCCGCCAGCCCGCGATGCGTGTCCGCATCCTCCGGCCGCTCCACCTCCGCCCGCCGCAGATGCGCCACCGCGTCGTCCGTGTGCCCTGCGGCCGCCTCGATGGTCGCCAGGTTGTATAACGCCTCAAAGCTCCGTTCGTCCAGCTTCAGCACCGCCGCAAACTCGGCTCGCGCCTCGTCCGCGCGTCCAGCACCCAACAGCGCCGAACCCAACCCGTTCCGCGCCGCCACATCGTCCGGACGCGCCTCCACCAATGCCCGAAACTGCCGCTCCGCATCGGTGAACTCCTCATGCAGCAGGTCGATCGTGCCCAGGTCGTAGCGCGCATCCGCATACGTTCCGTCCCGCTCCACCGCCGCCTGGAACTCTCGCCGCGCGCGCTGCCAATCACCCACCCGCACCAGCGCCGTTCCCAGCGCGACCTCGGTCTGCACGCTGTCCGGCCGCGCCGCCAGCGCCCGCCCGTACAGATCGGCCGCCCGAGCCGCGTCGCCCGCACTCATATCCAACGATGCCAGGTTGAACAGCGCCGTCGGATCCGCCGGATCCTTGGTGAGTCGGGTCTCCATCCACGCCCGCAGCACCGGTCCGCGACCGTCGCCCGCGCCCCGCGGCAGCAGCTGCAGCCACAGATGTCCCATCTCGTCGGCTGACCGGTCGCCCGCCCGCACCCGCACCGGCGGCGAGGTCGGGTTGTGCGGGTTCGCCGCCGAGTTGTCATACGTGTATCGCATGTGCACCACGCTGCCCTTGGGCAGAAACACCGGCTTGGCAAACCGATAGATCGCCTGCCGGTCAATGTCCCAGTTCGGGATCAGCACCAGGTCTTCGCGCCGTCCGCCGGGCAGCACCGCCCAACCCTCGAGGCGCTTGCCCAGGTAGTGCGCGTGCGGATAGATCGCCAGCGCATCCACATCCTCCGGGATCTCCATCTGATCGGAGACCGTGAAGTGCGCGTCGCCGGCCGGAATGTCCAGCGCCGCATCATGCTCCAGCTCGACCAGGATCGGCAGCTTCGTCGCCGGCGCGGCAGCCCAGTAGAGCCCAATGCGCGCCCGCACCGCTTCGACCTTGCCGGTTGGCTTCAGGTGCTCGTTCAGCACCAGGTCGTTGCCCGGGTCGAGCCGCCATGGCATTCCCGGCTGCTCCACCAGCGCCGTCGAGTCGGGCTTCCACTCCAGAAAGTGCCCGTCGGGGTCGAAGCGGTCGCCCGCGTCGAGCGTCACATCCATCCCCGGAATGCCCGCCTTCCAGTCCGTCGGGTGCGTCCGCCGCAGTGACGCCGTCCGGTCGATCAGCACGTTGGCGTGATGCACCACCTGCGGCGACCCAGGCTTGATCTCCATGGCGCGCACCCAGCGCGTCTGCATGATCGGCACCGGCAGGACGAAGTTGCGGAACAGGTCCGTTCCTTCGGCCGGAACCTGCATCGGCGAGTCCACCTCGACGATCAGGTCGGGCGGTCCCAGCGCCCACTCGCTGGCGTAGACCGGCGCTTTGGGCGTCTCCCGCGCGTCGCCTTCCGGCATGCCGCTTTCCACCCATCGCCGGATCAGCGCGGTATCCTCGTCCGGCAAACGCCGGCTGCCGGCGAAGTCGCCGTGCCCCGGCTCCGGCAGCCACGGCGGCATGTAGCGCGACGCCGTCACGTCCTTCATCACGCTGCCCCAGCGCTTCGCGTCGGCGTAGGTCATCAGCGAGAAGGGACCAGATCCGCCCGGATGATGGCAGCTGGTGCAGTTCCGGTAGAGCAACGGCGCGATCTGCCGGCTGTAGGTTACCGGCGCTTCCGAGGCCTCGAGGCGCCCGCGCGGCGCAGCCGCCAAGCCGCCGAGCAGCGTCGTCCCGGCTGCCAGCCAGACCGCACCGCGGAGCCTCACCGCGTCCCCACGATTCCGCATCCGACGGCCGGTCCAGCGGGCGGCGCGACGGGTCGCCCAGCAATGGCTGCCTGAATCGCTTCGGCGAGGTCATGCCGCGTCGCCTGTGGCCGCTCCTGGCCGATGCTGAGATAGCGATCGTCGATGCGCCCGGCGTAGGCCACGCGCAGGGCCGTGCCTTGCCGCACCAGAATGGCTGCCTCCGGCGTCACCCTCGCGCCCGTGAGCCGAGCTAGCTGCTGGTCCGGATCTCGCAATGCGTCGCCGCGGGCGCTGTAGGTGTGTTGGTGCGAGCGTACGGTCGCCGCAGTCTCCGTAAGGTTTGGGTACACAAACCAGAACGGCACACCCTGGGCCGCGACGGTCTCGCGCAAGCGCACCAGCTCCGGCAGGTAGCGGTTTGAGATAGGGCAATCGGACGCCACAAACACCAGAACGACGACGCGGCCGTCCGCGGCTGGCAGCAGCGGCACGGACTTGCCGTCTACGTCATGAGCCAAGATCTGCGTTGTGGCAGGTGGGTTTGCCCGCGGGCTGTGGGCAGCACAGGTGCTCCGCAGCCCACACAGCAACACCAGAGACGCCGCGATCGATGCCCACAAACGCACATCGGTATTTTAGCCGCACGCGCTTCGGCGTGGCCAGACGGCCGGAGTCGCTACACCGGCTGGAGCGGACGGTGCGGCTCGGGCGGCAGATGGACGCCGATGGAATCGCCGGGCTTGACGGTGCCGGAGGTGAGGACGACGGCCATGACGCCGGCGCGACGGAAGACGAGACCGCGGGGTGAGCGGCGGGTGACGGCGGCCTGTAGGCCAGGCTGAAAGCGGTCGATGAGCGTGCATGGCGTGCGCAGACCGGTGAGCTCGATGACGGCTGCGGGGCCGAGACGGAGGCGGGTGGCGAGGGGAAGTGCGAGGAGGTCGAGGCCGAAGGTGGTGATGTTTTCGCCGATCTGCCCGGGACTGAGCGGGAAGTCCGGGGCGAGCTCGGCGAAGAGCTCGGACTGGAGGAGATGGACCTGCGTGTGGTTGAGGCGCGTGGGATCTTTGCGGACGTGGTAGCGGTGCTGGACGGTGCGGCCGGCGTGCGCGTCGCCTTCGACACCGATTCCGGCGAGCAGGCGGACAGCGGGCTGCGGGAGCTTGGAGAAGGTGTGCGTCGGGCTGAGTGAGACGGAGAGGACGGAGGGAGTCATCGGTCGGGATCAGCGGGGTGTGAGGGTGAGGGTGTGCGTCGTGGTGGACTGGACGGCGGCGTCCGAGAATGGTGCGGGGAAGGTGCTGCCGGCGAGCCAGGCGGGGAATTGGTCGAGGAACCAGGGACTGGCGGGATTGCCGGATTCGCCGAGGACGAGGTTGAGGGTGCTGCGGTCGGGGTCGGCGAGGTCCGCGGTGAAGCGCTCCGAGGGACCGAAGGTGTGACCGACCTGCTTGACGGTGGTGCTGTCGCCGGACTGCGGATGGGAGCCGGTGCCGACAGGGAGGTCGAGCAGGTGCTCGAGCAGGGGCGTGGCAGAGAAGAGCGGGTGCTCCATATCGACCGGGCGTTGCTGGCCGTAGCGCCACCTGGTGAGGTTTGCGGGCGCGTGCTCGGAGACGAGGCCCTGGGCGACGGCTGCGGTGAGGAGGTCGTCCCAGGATTTGTACTGCGGCGGCAGCCAGCGCTCGGGTGTGTGCTGGATCAGGAGTTCTTCGGCATAGGTGCGCTCGCCCCAGGTGTAGAGCTTCCAGGCTTCGGTGCGGGCGTTGGTGTTGGGGGTGAGCTTGGGCTTCAGAAGCATTGGCCAGAGCGCGGCGCGGGCGGCGTCGGTGATGGCGGCGGCGGGCGAGTCGAGGCTGACGACGCCATCCCAAGAGCGAAGGAGATCGGCGGCCTGGTGGAGACGCCTGGTGGGGTCTGTGCTGTGGTCGATGGCGTAGGCGAGGCGCTGCGCGATGTTGTGGTCGACGTCGGAGTAGACGTCGGTCTGGAGTGCGAGCATGTCTGCCGGTGTGAGGCCGGAGCGGCCGGTGAGCTGCTTCCAGATGCGCTCGTTGCGATACGGGTCGACCCAGTCGAGGGTGATGGGAAAGGGGTAGGCGTCGGAGGTGATGCGGCTGTTTGCCGTAGCGAGGACGCCACCGGCGGGATTGATGGTCTGCGGTAGCTGGTCATAGGGGATGTAGCCGGCCCACTCGTGCGTGGGTGCGTCCGGGGCGGCGGCGTCGGTGGGGACGGGGCTGAGTGCGGCGGGCTGCACGAGGCTGCCGCGGACGGGGATGCGGCCGAGGGCGTGACAGCCGATGGTTCCGTGGTCGTCGGCATAGACGAGGTTCTGCGCGGGGCCGCCGAACGCGGAGAAGGCGCCGACGAGGGCGGGGCCGCTCCCGGCGGTGTTGATGGCGAAGAAGGGAGAGGAGATGTTGGCGGTGTCGAAGACGGTCCAGCGGAGCGAGATGGGGCGGGTTTCGGATGGCAGCAGCAGGGTGAGAATGGGCGTGGCGAGGGTGCCGTGCTCCGTAAGGAGGACGTCGAGGACGAGGTCGGCTCGGCCGCGGATGCGGATGATTTCGAGGCGGTGGAGAACGGGGCGCCAGGAGCCGTCGGCGGCAAGGAACTCCTGGTTTGGGCCGGAGCCGCGGAGGTGCTCGACGGTGAGGTCCTGAACGTCGGCGCCGAGGTTGGTGAAGCCCCAGGCGACGTGAGCGTTGTGGCCGACGATGACGAACGGCGTTCCGGGAAGGGTAACGCCGGCAATGTGAAGCGCGGGTGCCGTAGCTGTGGCGGGTGTTTCGAGGCCGGCTTCGTACCAGATGCCCGGGACGGTGTGGCTGAGGTGCATGTCGTTTGCGAGCAGGGGCGCGCCGGCGGCGGTGCGGGGGCCGGCGACGACCCACTCGTTTGAGCCGGCGCGGCAGCCGGGGCAGAGTTGCGGTTGGACGGCTTGGGCAAGGGCGAGGAGGTCGTTGGGCGAAGCGGTTGGGCGAAGCTGGACCTGTGACGGATCGAGCGGAATTTGTTCGATCTGATCGACGGGCGTGGACAGGTCGATGGGGCTCTGGCTGGGCGGGTGGTCGCGCCAGGAGCCGACCGGGTAGAGATCCGCGAGGAGCTGCTGGCGGGTGTCGGCGGGGAGCGCAGGGTCGAGACGGGCGGCGAGGGCTTCGCGGTTGAGCTTTGTGGGGAAGCTGTCCGTGAGGTCCTCGAACATGGCGAGGCCGACGAGCAGGGAGTCGCGCGGGACCCAGGGCGCGGGCGTGTAGTGGAGGAGGCGGAACTCGATGGGGAGGTGGTCGCGCTGAAGGTCGATGGAGGCGTTGACGCCGCGGGCGTAGGCCTCGAGCTGGTGGAGCTGGTCGGGCGGCAGCGTTTGGAGGGCGCGGTCGGCGGCGTCGCGGATGCCGAGGGTGCGCTGGAGGCGGTCGTGCTCGAGGTAGGCGGAGCCGAGGATTTCGGCGAGCTCGCCGGCGGCGTGGCGGCGAATGCCGTCCATTTGGAAGAGGCGGTCTCCCGCGGTGATGAAGCCCTGGGCGAAGAGGAGGTCATCGAGCGAGGAGGCGCGGAGATTGGGGACGCCGTGGGCGTCGCGCAGGACGGTGACGGGGGCGGCGAGGCCGCGGATGCGGAGGATGCCGTCGATTTGCGGCAGGGCCGCGCGCATGGCGTGGCGGGCCCAGAGACGTGCGCCGACGGCGGCTGCGGCCAGGAGAACCAGAAGGCCGAACAGCACAAGCGCGGCGATGGGGTGACGGCTCTTGGAGCGAGGTGTGCGTGACTGGACGGCTAGCTGGGCGGCCGGCTGGGCTGGCTGGGCGGCGACCTCGGATCGGTCTCGACGCGGGAGCAGCAGGGGCTCATCCTCGTGGGGTGATGTCTGGGGATCGGTGATGCTCATGCGGCTCAGGCTTGAGTCTAATCGAGGCTGATCCGGTGCGAGGGGGGCGGAACGGAGTGGTGGGCGGTGTCCATGCGTGCAGACGATTTCAGTTGCGTGTGGCGACGGAGTGGTGACTGGTTGCGGGTGCTGAGCGGGGCAGGGTGAGAGCGATCACGGTGGCAGCGAGTGCCAGGACCGGCAACACAAAGGCGCTGCCTTCCGGGCCGGTGAGTCCGCCCGAGAGAATGGGGCGGCCGACCGGGTGTGTGGCGAAGAGGCGGCCGGCGGAGATGGAGCCACTGTCGGCGACGCCGTAGAGGAAGGACTGGGCCCAGTCCCACGCGGTGTGGAAGCCGATGGCCCACCAGAGCGACCCGGTGCGCCACAGGCTGAGGCAGAAGACGAGGCCGGCGAAGGCTGCGGCGAGGAGACCGAGGGGCGACTCGCCGGAGTTGCTGTGATGACCGGCTCCGAAGAGGACAGAGAGCAGAAGGGCGGCGGTCCAGAAGCCGAGTGCGTCGCGATGGCGGGTGGCGGAGAGTGCGCCGTAGATAGCGGAAAGGCCGCGGGCAAGGGTGAGTTGCAGGTAGCCGCGCAGAAAGGTTTCTTCGAACAGCGCCACAAGGAGGAAGCAGCCGGCCCAGGCCAGGCCGTAGCCGAGGGCCGCTGGCGCGGCGAGCAGGCGGCCGTCGAACCGGAGAAGGCCGGAGACGGCGAGCAGGAGCACAAGGAGGGAGAGAAAGGCGACTCCCCAGGCGAGGCCGGCGAAGAAGCGGGGGATTTTGCGTTCGCCGCCGAGACCGTACCCGGTGAACGGACGGCCTTCGATCTTGGCGAGCAGCGCGGTGATGAGCAGAACGACGCTTAGAGGAACGACTTCGTTGAGCAAGGCCATGCGGGGCGAGATGGCGTGGGGCGTGGCGGTCGGCATGTTTCCCGTTCGCCTGAGCAGGAAGATCTGGAAAGCCACGCCGACCGCGAAGAGCAGAAAAAAGATGGTAATGCCCCAGCCGGCGCGCAGGCCCTGGGCGCCGAAGAGGATTCCGTTGCGCTGGTGGATCTCCGGCAGATTGGCTGCGACGCTGCGTCGAGGGTCGTTCTCGGAACGAGTGGATGTGGGCAGGATGGGTGGTTCGGGCAAGGCAATTCCTCGGCGTGCTGCGAGTGTATATGGGCTGGGCGAAGCCGCTCTTTCTCTCAGGGAGACGCTTGACAGAGGAAGGTCGGCGAATATGCTTAGAGACTCGCGTGCCACCGAGGTTTGCGGCACGTTCGCTCGGGTCTAGTGGCATGATTTTGCCAACGGGGTTTCTGGTTTGAATTTTCGGGTTTTTTATCATGATCACTGCTTCGATGGAGCCTGCTCGGCCTCATTGTTCACGCGCTTTCACCAGACGGTTGCCGGTGGGGCAAGCGGGTACGACTATCACGGGCTGATGCATCGGGCGGGCAGTCTGTTCGACGAAGCGGCATTCGCGGCGGACGGCGAGAATGCGATTGTGGACTTCAAGTACTCGCCCTCGCCGAGGGTGCGGTGGTGGTTCGATCATCACCTGAGCGCCTTTTTGACGGCCGCGGACGAGGCCCACTTCCGGCGCGATCAGGCCGCAGACGGAGACGCGACACAGAAGTTTTTTGATCCAACGTATGTTTCGTGTACCAGCTTCATTGGGCACGTGGCTGCGACGCGGTTCGGGATGGACATGGCGCCGTTTGCCGACCTGATTTACTGGGCCAACGTTGTGGACGGTGCGAAGTACGAGAGCGCGGAAGCGGCCGTCGAGATGCGCGCGCCAGCGATGAAGCTGACCATGGTGATCGAGAGCGTGCAGGGAAACGACTTGGTGCCGCGGGTCATTCCGCTGCTGACGGAGATGAGCTTGCAGGCGGTGCTGGACCAGCCGTTTGTGCATGAGCAGATGGGGCCGCTGATGGACCGACATCAAGCGGCCATTGCGCTTATCCGCGAGCGGTCGAGTGTGGATGCGGGTGTGATCACGTTCGACATCACCGACCAGCCGACTGAGGGCTACAACAAGTTCATCCCGTACTATCTGCATCCCGAGGGGACGTACAACGTGGGGCTATCGAAGTCGAGCTTTCGAACCAAGGTGGCGGTGGGAACGAATCCGTGGACGTCGAAGCCGGCGGGTGAGCTGATGAACCTGGCGGCGATCTGCGAGCGGTACGGCGGCGGCGGCCATGCGCGCGTGGGGGCGATCAGCTTCGCGCCCGATCGCGAGGATGAGGCGCGATTGGCGGCGCGGGACATTGTGGCGGAGCTGCGGCTGGGGTAGCCCGCAGCCCTAGCCCCTTACGGCTTGAGCTTGGTGAACAGGCCGAGTTTGGTGATGTCGTTGAAGATGACGAACGCGGCAAAGACGACTAGGCAGACGAAAGCGACCTGGTAGACGCGCTCCTTGATGGTCTGGTCGATGTCACGACGGATCAACTCTTCGATAAGGAGGAAGAGGATCATGCCGCCGTCGAGGATGGGAATGGGCAGCAGGTTGAAAATGCCGAGATTGACCGAGATGTAGGCCATCAGGCTGATGATGGGCATCCAGCCCGGCATCTGGACGGCTTCGTGCACCTGCTGGCCGATGCCGATCGGGCCGGAAAGGCTCTTGACCGAGACCTGCCGGGTGAACATGCGCTTGATCACTTCGCCGATGAGCTTCGCGGCCTTCCAATTGAAACTCCAGGAGGCGGCCACAGCCTGGCCGAAGGGGAGTTTCTCGACCTTGACGGGAGGCTGCATGTAGCGGAAGCCGAGGCGGTAGTCCTTGGTGCCGTCGCCGATGTCGGCGAGCTGCGGGGTGATCTCAAGCGGCAATGCCTGGCCGTTGCGGTCGACTTGAAGCGCGGCCGGTTTGCCGGCGCGGTCCTGCAGGTAAGCGAGCAGAGCCGGGACGGAGTGGAGCTCGAGACCGTCGATGGAAACGATCTTGTCGCCAGCCTTGAGGCCGGCTTTCTCGGCGGGCATGCCGGGCTCGAGGGAGGCGACCTGGATGGGAATGGTCTGCATGCGCGGAACCAGGCCGAAGTGGTCGAGCGAGAAGTTTTCCGGACCGGTCTTGGACTCGACAAACAGGTTGGTGTCGGTTTGCTGGCCGTTGTGCACGAAAGCGAAGGAGACCGTCTGGTTGAGGTTCAGGAGGGAGCGCACGGCGACCTGATCCCAGGTGGGATTGTCGACGCTGTCGTAGTGCACGATGCGATCGCCGGACTGGAAGCCGGTACGAGCCACGGGGGTATCGCGGGGAACGTAGTCGGCGATGGCGGGGCCGGAAAGATACTCCTGCACCTCGTTATGAAGCATGTAGACGGCCGTCATAAGGCCGATGGCGAGGAGGAAGTTGAAGACGGGGCCGGCAAGGGCAATGAGCACACGTTGCCAGCGGGGATGGTTCTGCAGCTCGCCGGGATCATCGGTCTTGGGCTCGCCGGGGACCTCGCCGGCCATCTTGACGTAGCCGCCGAGGGGAAGCACGTTGAGCCGATACTCGGTGCCGCCGCTGTGAAAGCCCAGCAGGCGCGGGCCAAAGCCGACGGCGAACGCCTCAACGCGAACGCCGCACAGCTTGCACATGAGGAAGTGCCCAAACTCGTGGACGAGCACCATGATACCGAGGACGATGGCGAGTTCAACGATTGTAGACATCGGGGAAAGCGGGGACCTCGTGGCAACGGCGTAGGTGCTAGGCGCGAACCGCTTCCGCCTGATGCGCGATCATCTCGGCGGCACGATGGCGGGCCGCGCGGTCCGACAGAAGCACCTCCTGAACAGACGCGGGAGAGCCGGAAACGGTGTGGGCCAGCACCCCCTCGATTGTACGCGGGATGCCGAGGAAGGGGATGCGACCTCCGAGGAATGCGTCGACGGCGATTTCGTCTGCGGCGTTGAGGGCGATGCAGTGCTCCTGGCTGGCCTTGGCAGCCTCGTACGCGAGGCGCAGGCAAGGGAAGCGGTCGAGGTCGGGCTGTTCAAAATCGAGGTGGCTGAGGTGCGCGAGATCGAAGGTGAGTGATGGCGCGGTGGCCGTGACGGGTGGGGCGGCGGGGCGCTCCGGGTAGGCGAGCGCGTACAGGATGGGCAGGCGCATGTCCGTGACGGAGATCTGCGCCAGGATGGAGCCGTCGATGAACTCGACCAGCGAGTGCACGGTGGACTGCGGGTGCACGGTGACGCGCACCTGTGCGGGCGGCAGATCGAAGAGGCGGCAGGCTTCGATGACCTCGAACCCCTTGTTCATCATGGTGGCGGAGTCGATCGTGATGCGCTGGCCCATGACCCAGGTGGGGTGCATGAGCGCCTGCTGCGGGGTGATGTGCTCGAAGTGCGTGGCGGGCGTGTTGCGGAAGGGGCCGCCCGAGGCGGTGAGCCATACCTGTTTCACCTCGCGCCGGGCGCCCCCGCGCATGCACTGGTGCACGGCGTTGTGCTCGGAGTCGATGGGCAAAATGGCGACGTTGTGCTCACGCGCGGCAGCCAGGATCAGCTCGCCGGCAGCGACGAGGCACTCCTTGTTGGCGAGGCCGATGGTTTTGCCGGCGAGCACAGCGGCGTAGGTGGCTTCGAGGCCAGCGACGCCGACGATGGCGGAGACGACGAAGTCGACCTCTGGGAGGGTGGCGCAGCGGACCGAGCCGGCGGTGCCGTGGACGACCTCGATGCCGGTGGCGCCGGCCGAGCGGAGACGGCTAGAAAGCTGGGTGGCGAGGTCTTCGGTCGCGAGCGAAACGACGGCGGGACGCCAGCGCAGGCACTGCTCCAAGGCGACATCGATGTTGCGACCGGCAGCCAGCGCGACGGGCTGGTAGCGGTCGGGAAAGGACTCGCAAATGGACAGGGTAGATCGCCCGATGGAGCCCGTGGAGCCGAGGATTGCAATGTGTTTCACAAGGGGTATTTTCGCAGATGGGCGGCGGCTAGAAGCGTCCGAGACCGAAGCTGTCCTTGATGAGCAGCACATACCAGAGCACCGGCGCGGCCAGAAGGAGGGCGTCGATACGGTCGAGGATGCCACCGTGCCCGGGCAGCATGGTGCCGGAATCTTTTACCCCAGCGCCGCGCTTGACGGCGGATTCGAGCAGATCGCCGAGTTGCGCAGCGATGTTGAGCACGGCGGCGAGCACGAGCGACTGCCAGACGGGCTCGGAAATGTGCAGAAGCAGGTTTCCGCGGGCGGTGAGGGCGTTGCTGGCCGCGAGGACGGCACCGGCGGCGAGCAGCGAACCGGCGATCGAGGCAATCGATCCTTCCCACGTTTTGCCGGGCGAAAGGCGGGGCGCCAGCTTGTGCCGGCCAAAGGCTCGTCCGAGGTAGAGCGCGGCGATGTCGCCGGACCAGACGGCGAGCATCAGGAACACGACCAGCGCGGGCCCGTCTTCCTGCTTCCACAGCAGAGGAACGAGCGTGAGCGGATAGGCGATCCAGAGCAGGCCGAAAAGTCCCTGCGCCGTGTCGGGCAGCACCTGCACCAGAGGCGACCGGAAACCGTTCCAGGCGAACAGAGCGAGCGTAAGAAAGCTGATGACGGGAAGCTGCGCCTCGACCGGGAAGTTTGGCACGCTGACCAGGAACAGGGCAGCGGTGGCGATGGCCATCCACCAGACCGGGATGCGGAGACTGGCTCCATGGAGGCGCGCGCCGACGGAGGCGAGCTGTAGAAATTCGTACGCGGCGAGCTCGGCGACCACGGCGGCGGCAATCGTCATCATCCACAGATTGCCGAAAAAGATAAGGCCAAAGACGACAACAATCAGGACGATGGCGGTGAGGATGCGTTTCATGCCTTGAGCGAGGATACATGCGGCTGTGCTTCGGCTCGCTCTGGCGACGCGATCGGGCTCGCTTAGGAGGTGCCGACGTTCAGCGTGGAACGCCCGCTGGGGATCGTCCGTTCAGCTGCCCTTCGATTTCTTCGGCCACCTGATCCGCGGGTTCGAGGCTGGACAGGTTTTCATCGGTTTCGGAGTCATTGAGCCCGCCGAAACGGCGGTCGCGGCGCTGGTAGTCGGCAATGGCTTCGAGCAGGTGGAGGCCGCGAAAGTCGGGCCACAGGCGGTCGGTGACGAAGATCTCGGCGTAGGCGATCTGCCACAGGAGGAAGTTCGAGATGCGCTGCTCGCCGGAGGTGCGGATGACGAGATCAGGGTCGGGGGTGCCGGCGGTGTAAAGCGCTCGCGAGACGCTGGCCTCACCGAACGTATCGAGCGCGCCCATTCCCAGCAGATCGTCCACAGAACATCCGCGCGAGTGCGCCTCCGCCGCGAGATCCGTCACGATGCGCCGCATGGCATCGACAATCTCCGAGCGGGAGCCGTAGTTGAGCGCCAGCGTCAGGGTCGTTCCGGTGTTCTTGCCGGTCGACTCCATTGCCCATTGCATCGTTTCCTGCACCTCGGCCGGCAGCTCGTGGGTGCGGCCGATGTAGTTCATGCGCACGTTGTTGTCGTTCATGCGCTTGACGTTGCCGACCAGGTAGCTCTTGAGCAGCTTCATCAGGAACGTGACTTCCTGCTTCGGCCGGCGAAGATTGTTTTCGAGCGAAAAGGCATACAACGTCAGGTACGGGAGATCGATGCGGGACGCAGTTTCGACCACGTACTGCACGCTTTCGGCGCCCTGCTGGTGACCGAGGAAGCGTTTCAGCGCACGCTTGCCTGCCCACCGGCCGTTGCCGTCCATGATGATGGCGATGTGTTGTGGGAGGCGATCGGGCGCGAGCTGGCGATAGACGGCCACCTCCTCGGGAGAGAGCTCATGGACGCGACTGGGGAGAGATGAGCGCAACTCGGACCTCGCAAAGCATGACGCTAGCATACCGGGGTAGGCTGCGCAATGAACCGGGTGGGCGAGGAACGGGGAGTGGGAGAGGGGCGAGCGCCCGTGAGGTCGCCCGCCCGAAGGAAAGGAGGTTTTGTGGCGGCTAGGCGGTCCGGCGACGGCCGGCGGCAAGCTCGCGAACGTGGTTGAGGAAGATGGAGCGCTGCAGCTCATCGAGCTGCGAGGTGTAGTTCGCGATCTCGGCCAGGAACGGGTCCGCCATCAGAACGGCGGTCTCGTCGCGGTGCCGCGTGTTGGCATCGCGCAGAAGAACCGAAATATTCACCTGCAGCGCGTTGGCCAGGCGATCGAGTGACGACAGCGTAGGCATCGCCTTGCCGTTCTCGATCTTGGAGATGTAGGTTCGCGGCACGTTCATGCGAGCGGCCAGCTGACGCTGCGACAGATTGCGCACGTGGCGCAGATCGCGGACGGCAGTGGCGACTTGCAGATTGCCGTTGGTGGCGACGGGTGTGGCGGGCACAAGCTCGAGCGCGGCCGGAGCCGGCTTAGGCGCCTCGATCTCAAGGCATTGCTTGCAGCGCCGGCACAGCGCGTTGGCAGTGCGGAACTGTACCAGGCTGCAGTGGTCACAGCGCACGACCTCACGCTGTTCGACGGGTGCCATCATGGTTGCCATAAGTTGTGTCTTGCGGAGCGGATCCAGAGCAAGGACCGCAGCCACGTGTCCGATAACGGGCGCTTGGATGTGCCTAGAGTGGCACCCCCGACCGAGTCAGTCAAGGCGAAATGCGGGCAACTGCCGAACGAACCCGCAAAAACCCGAACAAGGAATCCGTGTAGTTAACAGCCGATCCCTTTACAGTGGAAGGGGAGGCAGTCTATGGGAGCGGAACACACCACGGCGGCGGCGAAGATGCTGCTGGAGGAATGGACACAAGGCGAGAGCCTGCGCAAGCATGCCGTTTCGGTGGCGGCCTGCACCGAGGCGTACGGCCGGCTGGAGGCGCTGCGGATGGGGCTGAGTGGGGACGCGGTGGATGCGTTTGCGGAGACGTATGTCTGCGCGGGCCTGCTGCATGACATGGACTACGAACGTCATCCCTCGACCGAAGAGCATCCCTTTGTTGGCGTAACGTTTCTGCGGGAGCAGGGCTGGCCGGAGCCGATGCTGCATGCGATTCTGGCGCACGCGGACTACTCCGGCGTCGCACCGGAAACGCACCTGGATCGAGCCCTGTTTGCCTGCGACGAGCTTTCCGGATTTCTGACGGCGTGCGCCCTGGTGAAGCCGACGCGCGCGATCGCGGAGGTCGAGATCGCGGGGGTGAAGAAGAAGATGAAGGACAAGGCTTTCGCGCGGGCGGTGAAGCGCGAAGACATCATCCGCGGGGCGGAGCTGCTGGGCGTTCCGCTGGACGAACACCTTGGCACGTGTCTGGCGGCCATGCAGGCGCGAGCCGCGGATTTGGGGCTTTGACTCGCGGAACGGAGTGACGCATGCGCGAAGACTGGACGCGGGATCTGGCCGTCGGCATCGTGGTCGGATTCACGACCTTCGTTGTCGCACTGCCGGTCTCGTGCATGGGGTACCTTCTCCTGTTTGAGCACGCTGGCGCGACGACCGACAGCGCAGGTCCGGTGGCGATCCTGAACGCGATGGGTGCGGCGGCGCTGCTTGGCCTGGCAGTCGCGACGGCGGTCACGCTGCTGCGTCGTCGCGGTCGATGAGGGCCACAGCTATCCGGCGATAGCCGACGCGGCGATACGCTGGACGCCAAGTTCGTCAAAGCTGGCATTCGCGCGCGCAACCGTGCCGGGCAGACCGACTGCGCGGCTAAGGTCCTCCACCACCAGAGCGTCGAAGCCGAGCTTTGCCGCCGCGCTGGCGGAGAAGCCGACGCAAAAGTCATACGCCAAGCCGACAAAAAAGAGGCGCGTCAGGCCGCGCTCGCGCAGGTAGCCGGCGAGCCCGGTGTGCGTCGCGCCGTCGTTCTCGGTGAAGGCGGAGTAGCTGTCGATACTTTGGCGAAAGCCCTTGCGCAGGATCAGCTCGACGTGGGGGATGCGAAGGTCCGGGTGGAGTTCGGCGCCGGGCGAACCCTGCAGGCAGTGCTCCGGCCACAGCGCTTGCCGGCCGTACGCGGCCTCGATCGTATCGGTGAAGGGTTGCTTGCCGTGCGTGGTGGCAAAGGAGATGTGCCGCTCGGGGTGCCAGTCCTGCGTGAGGATGACGTGGTCGAAACGACGCGCGAGGGCGTTGATGCCGGGCAGGATATCGACGCCGCCTTCCACTGCGAGCGGACCTCCGGGCATGAAGTCGACCTGCATGTCGATGACCAGGAGAGCGTCGGTGGGCAAGAGTGCAAGAGCCATGGTGCGAACAGGGTACGCCTTCCGGGCTTCCTCGACAGCGAGGCAGGCGTGTCAGCATGGAAATTAGCGAGTGCGCTCCGCTGCGTGCTATGCTCCCGCAGTTGGAAAGGCTGCGCCGTCCTGTTTGTGCGCTTCGACGCGGTGACGGGCGAGGTGTCGGAGGGTGTCCGCGTGATCTCACGAATGACGATGGTCTTTGCCGTGATTGTGGTGCTGCTGGCCTTTGTTCTGGCGCTGCTGCACTTTGCCGGCGGAGCTCCGTGCGGCACCGGGCGACAGCAGATGCCGGGCATCGAGGATCAGCAGACCAGCGTGGCGGTTGAGCCATGCCGGCCGACCATGGCCGAACGGGAATTGCAGGCCGCGGAGATCGGCTTCTGGGTCTGCCTCGGGGGTTTGGTGATCTCCGGCAGCGTGGACCTGATGCGACGTGCGCGGGCGTGAGTGAAATGGGGCGTCACCCGTACGGGCCGGCGTCGGCTGTAAAGGAGTGAGCATGCAGATCCAGGCAGCAGGGCTGGGCGAAACGCGCGTGCGCGTGCGCTATGCCGAGACGGACCAGATGGGCGTGGTGTACCACGCAAACTATCTGGTGTGGTTCGAGGTGGGGCGCGTGGAGCTGATCCGGCAAATGGGGCTGAATTACAGCCGGCTGGAGCAGGAAGAGGGATGCCTGATTGCGGTGGCGGAGGCGACCGCACGGTACAAGGCGCCGGCGCGCTACGACGACGAGCTGGTCGTGGAAACGCGACTGGCTGGTGTGCGCGGGTCGGTCATCCGATTTACGTACCGGATCCTGCGCGCGGCCGATGGTCTGTTGTTGTGCGAGGGCGCGACGACGCACGTGGTTGTGGGTCGCGACATGCAGCGGCGGCCGCTGCCGGAGCGGTATCTCGAGCGATTCCGGGAATTCCATGTTCGCGAAGAGTCGACCTTAGGCGACGAGCGATAGGAGTGCGAAGGTTTGTCCCGATGCCTGGCACAATCTCGCCTTACTCCGAACGGGATCGCTGCAGGCTGGTATAGTCGGTCGGTTTGGTTAAGGGTCTTCGTCCTCGCCGATCGGCATGCCAGGCGGCTGGCGCGTTCCCGGTTCATTGGGGACGTTTGGACTCCTCGGCGATGGTCGATACGGCCTGGTGCGCGGGTCGGGTTCCGGAGCGGAGAGCGCTTGCGGGAACGTTGTTGCTGCGAGCGACCGACCAGGCTTTCGCGTACTTCCAGCTGATGTAGGTGGAGTGATAGAGGTGGAGGAGGAAGCCTTCGCGGCCGTCGAGGAAGCCGAGGCGGAAGAGGTAGTTCCAGAAGAAGGTGAGATGCGGGACGAGGAAGATGTTCCAGGCGAAGAGGAGAAGTGAACGACTGGAGCGGCGCTGCTCGAGAAGGAGCTCGGCGCCGAGCGTGGAGTAGCGGTCCATGTGCTCGAGGTAGCTCTCGAGGGTTGGATAGGCGTGGTGGATGAGGTCGAAGTCGAGGGTGTCGGACGCGCCGCTGAAGGTGATGGTTTCGTGGACGGGACGATCGGAGAAGCGGGCGGCGGAGGCGAAGTCGGCGGCGTTCCGGCGGAAGAGGCGGAGTTTGGGATCGGGATAATAGCCGCCGTGACGGATCCAGCGGCCGAGGAAGAGGTTGCGGCGGCGGAGGAAGAAGGCGTCGACGGGCGGGTTGGACGGGAGCAGGATCCCGAGCTGCTGGCGGAGTTCGGGGGAGAGCTCTTCGTCGGCGTCGAGCGAGAGGATCCAGGTTCCGGTGCACTTCGCGATCGCGGAGTTCTTCTGGGCGGAGAAGCCTTTCCAGGGTTCGGAGAAGATGTGGGCGCCGAAGGAGCGGGCGATGGCGAGGGTGCGATCTTCCGAGCCTGAGTCGACGACGATGATTTCGGGTCGGAACGACGGGGCGAACTGAAGGCTGGTGAGGGTTCGGGTGAGGTTTTCTTCTTCGTTGAGGGTGATGATGGCGATGGAGAGGAGGGGTGTGGCCGGGGGAACCCTCCCCCCCTGATCGGGGTGGGGGTCTTCCGGGCTAAGCGCCATGTTTTGAACGGTTTGCGCCATCGACCTCGCCGCAAAATACTGTACCCAAAGAATTTAGCTACAAAATCTTCAGAATCAATGACTTACAACGGCGCGGAGGAACTTGCCCGGGGTGTGTGGCCCGCGAGGCTGCCTTGGAAGTGACTCCATATTTCAAGTGTACCGAATCGAGGAACAAAGTACGCCACGGCCGGTGACGATTTCCGGAAGGCGTTACGGGAGGGTGATGGTGGGGTCGGTGAGGTGGTCGCGAAGGAGGCGTTGGGTGAGAGATTTCAGGTCCTCGCCGGATTTGGGGAGGGTGAAGGCGCCGCGAACGGGGTCCCAGTCGAGCTTGAAGGAGGTGGACTGGGCAGAGATCCAGAGCTGTCGGACGGGGGTTTGCGGGGTAAGGACGAACTTGCCGGGGAGGTCTTCGAAGAGAATGTTGAGGACGCCATTATTTTCTTCAGCTTCGAAGCCGCCGGCTTCTTCCGCAGCGATGAGGGATTGCTTGAGGGCGTGGAGGGCGTTGTCGACTTCGCGACGGAAGGTGGGTTCGTCCAGCATGTGCCTAGTTTAGAGCAGGAGGAGAAGGACGCCAGGGACGAAACGGGAAAGCACAAGAGCGGACAGGCACTTGTGCTTTGATTTCGCGGGAGGGTGGCTTGAAATTCCGGCTGGGCCTAGGGGAGGAACTCCTGGGAGGCAAGGCGACCGGCGCTGCGACGCACGAGAAAACAGAGAGCGACGGCTCCTGTGGCGAGCAGGACAAGGCTCCCGGGCTCGGGGACGGCGGCGTCGGTGACATATTCAGAGACGCCGTAGTTTTCGGTGTAGTCGTAGGTGAAGGCGTAGTTGCCAGTGTTGCTGTTGAAGACGAAGGTGGTGTCGATGGCGGCGGCCGGCGAAGGCGAGTTGACGACCGTGGTGCCACCGACGTTCATGACGGTGCCGTCGTCATGGACGGCATTGTAGGTCTGGCCCTGGACGAAGTAGGCGGTTCCGGTGAACTGGAAGAACGATTCGTCGAGGCTCGATCCGGCCGAAAAGCCGTTGAGGTACGTGACCGAGAGGAGGTCATTTTCAGAGGAAAGAAAGCTGCCGATGTTGTTGGTGCTGGATGATCCGTTGCTGTAAAAGGCGAGGTCACTGACGGTGAACGTCGCGCACTCGGTTCCGGACGGGGTAGCGCCGGGTGCTGGAGTATTGGTAGCGTCCGTGGAGGAGATGTTGCAATAGGCGACACCGTCGATGGTATTTGCGTGAGCTGCGGTGGGGAGGATGAGGACGGCGAGGCAGGGAAGCAGATGAAGCAGACGAGCAGAGTGTGAGCGCATAGGACCTTTCCGAAGAGCGAGGAGTGGACTCCCTCCGAAGACGGTTGTAGCACTGCGGCGCGGGATTTGTGCCGGACGAAGGTGGGAGCAGGGCCGGACGAAAGTTGCAGGCGAAGGTCAAGCGAAAGGCGGGGAGCATGCGGAGTGGCCGAAGGCGTTCGACGGAGTGAGTTAACCGGCTGGTTCGACGCATTGGACAAAGCGCACGTCCCAAGGGGAGGCAATCGAAGGGGTGAGATAGGGATTGCGGTGGGCGGAAGCGGGTGTGGGTTGCCGGCCGGCAACCCACGGGAAGCAGTGCGGATGTTGGAGGTTAGTTGGTCAGGGTGGCGGCGCCGTAGTTTCCGGAGCAGCTGCCGCTGGTGACATTGACGGAGGTGAGGGTGACGGTGGTGGCACCGCTGTCGAAGGTGCCGGTGAGGATGGCCTGGGCGCCGGTGGGGTCGTTGGTGTTGAGAGTGAGGACGACCTGGCTGCCAAGGACGTAACTTTCCGGGGTGTTGATGCTGCCTTTGGTGAAGCAGGTGAACCCGGTAAAGGTAGCGTTGCCGCCAAGCTGCGTGGTGCCGCTGCCGGTTCCCTGGCCGCCCTGAGTTGCGGTGACGGAGACGGTGGGGGCGGGGGTATTGGCGCCGATGGAGCCGGCGTAGGTGCCGGTGAGTGGGCTGTATTTGGTGCCGGTGACGGTTCCGTTCGAACCGCCGATGCAGCCGCCGGAGTCTTTGTAAGTTCCGGTGAGCTGGTTCCCGGCGGTGTTGCGGGTGAGGTTGAGGTTGAAGTATTGCCCGTTGATGGAGAAGCCGGAGTAGCTGGCTTTGGTGCCCTGGACGTTTCCGGAGAGCGGGATGTCGGGGATGTTGTTATAGCACCCTGCGGCAGGATTGACCTGGAAGACAGCGGTGCTTTCGTCAAAGTTGCCGGGGTTCTGGCCTTGCTCGTTGATGAATCCGGCAAAGGAGGTGAAGGGGAGGGTCGTTCCGGTGCCTGGGGTGACCTGAAACTCCCAGTTGCCGGTGAGGAAGAGGTAGCCGACGACGGGAGGTGCGGTGGACCCGCCTCCGCTGCCGCCTGGGACGGCAACGGTGCCGCCGCAGCCGGCGAGGGCGAAGGCGAGCGAAAGGGCGGAGGTGAGGGCGAGGATGCGGGAAATACTGCGGCGGGGTGATTGGTCCAGATGGGAGGGGAGGAAGTTCATGGGGTGCTCCACGGGTTGGATCTTATGAGGTGCTCTTGTGGTGTGTACAGGCAATTATGCGGCCAACTTTGGCGGCCGGAACAGGCGAAAAAGTCCACATGTTCGGTGGGGGAGTGGGAACATGGCTTCTCACTTTGGGGTTGAGTGGAAACATTTCTCCTTTGGCCGGTATTTTGTTGCGGAGTGCAGGGGGCCGATGGATGTTGTGGGAGCCGGGGCGACGTCGGGCGCTTTTGGCTGAATTGGGTGGTAAGAGAATCTAGTGAAAACGGAAGGCGACCCCGATAGAAAAGAGATTCGGCTGGAGCCCATGAGGGGGAAAGGTGCCCCAACGCTGGTATTCGTAGTCGGCGCGGGCGACGAAGTGCTCGGTGACGCGGTAGTCGAGGCCGCCGCCGCCGATGTAGGTGCGGTAGGTTCCGTCCTGCGAGCTGCTGCCGAAGGCGAAGTTGCCGGCGCCGATCAGAATTTTGAGATAGGGCGACAACTGCCGTATGGGGTAGCGGTAGCGGGCGCCGAGCTCGTAGGTGGACTCGGTGATGGTGGTCGGCTTGCCAGCGCTGATGCGGTGATAGCTGGCTTCGGCGCCGAAGTGCTTCCACAGATCGGCGTCGGCGAAGATGAAGGCGCCGTTCATGCTGACGGGACCGTAGTCCGGGTTGGCGTTGACGTAGCCGGCGCCGATCTGGATATCGCCGGGGATGGTGGCCGCTGGGACTGCCTGTGCGTGCACGGTAGCGGTGGCGAAGCCGAGCAACAGCAGGAGAGCAGTGAACCGAAGGCGCATGTGTGAGTTCCGATGGGCGAGAAGTGGTTGAAGCGTTTCCAAGCTTACCAAGGTTTGCGCGAGGGCAGAAGGGAGAGTCTCTCCTGGCACCCGCACAACGGGAAGTGACCGATGACGCGGGGCTCTGGGGAGAGCCGTAAAATACCCGAGACGACGTACATGGAGAGGTGCGATGGACTGGACGCCTGGCGGCATGAGCGAGGATGTGGAGGATCGGCGAGGCGACTCGGGTGGGGGTGGCGGGTTCTCGTTTGGCGGGGGCGGTGGGGGTATCGGGATTGTGGGTTTCCTGGTGCTGCTGGTGATCTCGCTGGTGACGGGGCGGAATTTTCTTGGCTCGTTTCTTTCGGGTGGGGGTGGCGGCGGGGCGCAGCCGGCGCCCGTGCAGACGGGGCCGCGGGAGGCGGGCAGCGGTGGGCCGGTGTCGGCGTCTCCGGGCGAGGACCGAGATGCGCACCTGGTGAGCTTTGTGCTGGATGATGTGCAGAAGACGTGGACGGGGATTTTTGCGGCGGAAGGCAAGCAGTACCGGCATGCGAAGCTGGTGCTGTACCGGGGGGCGACGTACTCGGGGTGCGGGACGGCGCGGGCGGCGACGGGGCCGTTTTATTGTCCGGCGGACCAGAAGGTGTATATCGACCTGGATTTCTGGGATGAGCTGAAGCGGTTTGGCGGCGACACGGGGGATTTTGCGCAGGCGTATGTGATTGCGCATGAGCTTGGGCACCATGTGCAGGACCTGTTGGGGATCGAGGGGAAGATGCGCCAGGATACGCAGGCGCATCCGGATGAGGCGAATCAATTGTCGGTGGATCTGGAGCTGCAGGCGGACTGCTTTGCGGGGGTTTGGGCGCACTCGACCGAGCAGCGGAATATTGTGCATGCGGATGACGTTGCGGGGGCGCTGAAGGCGGCGGCGGCGGTGGGGGACGATCATCTGCAGAAGATGAGTGGACGGGCGGTGAGTCCGGAGAGCTGGACGCATGGGTCGAGCGCGCAGCGGCAGTTCTGGTTCAAGCGAGGGTTGGAGGGCGGGACGATTGACAGCTGCAAGACGTTTGGGAGTTCGGCTGCGAGTGAGGGTGGGGGTTCGGGGCAGTGAAGGCGCGGCGGCATTCAATTGCTTGGATGAAAGATGCGGAAAGGGGGCACAACGCGAAGTCTGCGTGTGCCCTCTTATGCGTGCATGGCGACTGCGAAAAAACAAAGCGAAGCGAAGGGCTCCGGCGGTAAGGGAGCGAGTGGGAAGGCATACGAGAAGACGTCGCGGTGCTGGCCGGGGTTTGTGCCGGTTCCGGGCAAGGGGGAGCACGAGGAGGGGAGCTGCCGGAAGGAGCCAGCGAGCAAGAACGGGGGCAAGGAGGTGGATCGGGAGACGGCGCGGAAAGGGCAGATCTCCTTGGGCGGGAAACGAGCGGAGCAGGCGAAGGGCAAGTCGCCTGATGCGGCGGAACGGAAGTCAGTGAGCAAGGCGGCGAAGTCGGCGACTGCGAAGAAGGTGGCTGCGAAGAAGGCCCCGGCAAAGAAATCGCCGGCAAAGAAAAAAGCAGCTTAGCCGGCATCGAGTGGCCAGGCCGGGATGCGATGAGGTAGGGATAATGGTAGGGCCGCCCGGATGAGCAGCCCTACCGATGACGTTCAGGCGATCACGCCCATGCCGCCGGTGACGCCGTAGATTTCACCGGTGATGTAGCTACCTTCCTGCGATGCGAGGAGGACGTAGACGGGGGCGAGCTCGACTGGCTGGCCGGGGCGTTTGTAGGGCGTGGAGCTGCCGAGCTTCTTGAGCTTTTCTTCGCTGCCGTCGGCTTCCTGGAGGGGTGTCCAGATGGGGCCGGGGGCCACGCCGTTGATGCGGATGCCGTGCTTTTCCATGAGCGGCTCCGACAGACCTTTGGTGAAGTTGGCGATGGCGGCCTTGGTCATGGCGTAGTCGAAGATGTTGGCGGAGGGGTCATAGCCCTGGACGCTGGTGGTGTTGATGATGGAGGAGCCGGGTTTGAGGTGGGGGACGGCGGCCTTGGTGATCCAGAACAGGGAGTAGACGTTGGTCTTCATGAGGGAGTCGAAGCGCTCGGTGGAGGTTTCGAGGATGCTCTCGGTTTTGCCCATTTTGCCGGCGTTGTTGACGAGGATGTCGAGGCCGCCGAGCTGGGAGATGGCGTCGGCGACGAGTTTTTCGCAGAAGGACTCCTGAGAGATGTCGCCGGGGAGGAGGACGGCTTTCCGGCCGGCTTCTTGAATGTACCTGGCGACCTCCTTCGCGTCGGCCTCTTCTTCGGGCAGGTAGCCGATGGCGACGTCGGCGCCCTCGCGGGCGAAGGCAATGGCGGCGGCGCGGCCGATGCCGGAGTCGGCTCCGGTGAGAAGAGCTTTGCGACCGGCGAGACGACCGGAGCCTTTGTAGGAGAGCTCGCCGCAGTCGGGCTTTTCGGCCATGGCCTGCTCGGTGGCGGGGGCGGGCTGGATTTCGAACTTTGAGGGTGGGCCGGGGTAGATCGTGCGCGGGTCCTGGGGGGTGATGAGGTCAGTGGGCATGGTGCTCCTTGGGGAGACAGATGGTGTGCGTGCTGGCTGTCATGTGTAGGATGCAGGCGCCTGGGTGTTGCTCAGGCTGCCGGGCCGGTGCGGAAGATCGGGTCGGCGGTTTCGGCAGCGCTTGATCGATGCCCGGGTATGATCGAGGGGATCTTCGGCCCGTGGAGCAGGAGCCTATGACGATTCGACTGTTTCGCAAGGCCGTGCCCCTGGTAGCTGCCGTTGGTTTCTTTCCGTCGGCTGTGCCGCCTGCCGCATGGCCGCTCACAGTTCCAGCTGAGTTGCACGCCGATTCGGATCACGACGGTCTGAGTGACGACTTGGAACAGCAGCTGCTGGAACAGTTCACGCCGAAGTTCATGGTGGCCGAGCAGGATTGCTCCGCCCGTCCAGCGGAGTTTAGGCCCGAGACGCCGGTGCCGGAGGTTCAGGCGGAGAACGGGACCATCTACGGACAGGTGTTTCCGGTTCGAGACGCGGAGGGTCGTTCGCCGGTCGCGGAAATCCACTACTACCATCTTTGGCGGCGGGACTGCGGAGGGCATGGGCACCCTCTCGATACGGAGCACGTGGCGGTGCTGGTTCGCGGCTCGGACACGCACCTCGCAACGGCAACGTGGAAGGCGGTGTACTGGTATGCGGCCGCGCATGAGAACACGGTGTGTGATGTGAGTCAGATTGCTCGTGCGTCGACGCTGCACGCGGAGGATCATGGAGCCGCGGTCTGGATCTCGCCGGGTAAGCACGCGTCGTACCTGAACCTTGAACTCTGCCAACGGGGTTGTGGGGCTGACCGATGTGCGGGGATGGTGCCGCTTGCGGCGACAGAGCCGATCAACCTGGGCGAACCGGGTCACCCCATGAACGGGTCGCTGTTTGTCTCGTCGAGGGCATGGCCGCTGCTGGCCAAGATGTCCGCCTCTAATTTCCCAAGCGCTCCCGTTGCGCGCTTGAAGGAGCTTCCGGAGACGGACATTGCTTGGTTCAACCCTGGACGCCATCCCGCCCAGGGGATCATCGCCAAGAGCAGTTCGACGGAGGGGGCGATTGCCGGAGGTGGGCGAAACACCACGACGGCGATCTCCCTGGCGGGAGACTCGACGGGCGGGGCGCTCTCGAGCGCCGGCGGAGCGACCGGACAGGCCCTCGGGACGGCACATAGCTCGACCAGTAACGCGCTCGGGAAGAGCTACCGGTGCACCAGGCATGCTCTCGGGACCTCGGCCCGGCATGTGGGCGAGGCTCTGCACGTGCCGACAACGACCGAGTCGCACTGACTCGCTCGGGTAACTTGGGGTCCGAAGTTGGGCAGTGGCGGGGGATGGTGGAGGAGACAGCGGAGCTGGGGATTGCGGGGGTGCGGTTGGGGCGGACGGTGGGGTGCCTTCGGCGGTGGTGCGGGGGGATTGGAATGTGCTGCTGAACCCGGGGCACAAGGAGTTTGGGCGGGTTGTGGTGGTGGGGAGTGTGGCGTTTTGTTATGACGAGCGGATGTTCGGTGAGCCTTCGCCGGACAAGATTACCGTTCAGGCTAGCCACAACAAACGACTTATCATGGCCAACCAACAACAAAGGTGGCGTCAAGCGGGCGGCAAGTTTTCGTAGGACTCTTGGACGCGCTTGTAGTGTTTCCCGTCGTAGCGGAAGGTATCGGCGATCTTGTAGGAAGCCGCATACCAGTCTGTTCGAATATCTGCGTACCCATTGTGTCGGGTTTTCAGAACAGTCACTCTGCTCCCTTGCACCAAAAATGCCGAGGGATGACTGTCAACAGAGATGACGATCCAAAACCAGGTATTGTCGCCGCCACTCAGCGGAAACTTACCTCGCACAATCATGTCCTCCTGCTTTCGGTTCCGCAGGTGCACCGGTAAGCCTTGCAGCAGCTTTGAGACCGTGGTGCGATCTGCAGGTTCCATTTCTGCGAAAGATTCTTGTGCGTCTTTCGTCTTTAGAATGGCCGCGACTACCGGCAATTGAGGCGAGGGAGCCTGATCGAGGCAAGAATCATCATCATCGTTGAAGACCTGCTTGTGTAAACAATCAATTTGGGCAGAGCAGACTGATGTCGTTGCTCCAAGCGCCCATACTGCGAGCATAGTACGTCCAGTTCGCAGAAGCATGGTTCCGGGATCTGCCTGTTTCTTCAACTTAGTAACCAGCTCCTAGATTCTGCCAGATTTCACATCAGATCTGTAGTCGACGAGGAGAGCCGCTGGGACGCTTTGTAGGAGAGTCACGACGAACTAATTCAGAACTGGTAGCAGAGATTCTTGGGGCGCGGGGTCGCTGGCGAAGTGCTGGCGGATGTTTTCGGCGGTGGTGGGGTTGACGACGGCGGTGAGGGCGTCGATGTTTTTTTGGGCGGCGAGTTCGATGCCGCGGACGGAGCCGAAGTGTTGGAGGAGGCGTTGGCGGGTGCGGGGGCCTACGCCGGGGATGGTGTCGAGTTCGGAGGTGCGGTCGCGGATTTCGCGGCGTTTGCGGTGGTAGGTGACGGCGAAGCGGTGGGATTCGTCGCGGATTTTCTGGACGAGGTGGAGGACGGGGGAGCGGCGGTCGAGGACGACGGGCGAGTCTTCCTGGCCGTGGACGTAGATGACTTCTTCGCGCTTGGCGATGGAGGCGAGGGCGGGCTGGTCGTGGAGGCCAGGCTGGATGCCGAGTTCTGCCAGGGCGTCGGCTGCGGCGTGGAGTTGGCCGAGGCCGCCGTCGATGAGGATGAGCGAGGGGCACTTCGTGCCGTTCTCGCTTTGCTGCTCCAGTAATCGCTTGTAGCGGCGATGGATGATTTCGCGCATGGAGGCGAAGTCGTCGACGCCGGTGACGGTTTTGACCTGGAATTTGCGGTAGTCGGACTTTTTCATGGCTCCGTCTTCCCAGACGACCATGGAGGCGACGGTGTCGGCGCCCTGGATGTGGGAGATGTCGAAGCACTCGATGCGGGTGGGCGGTTCGGTGAGGTTGAGGGCATCCTGGAGGGCCTGGGCGATGGCGCGCTGGGTTGGCTGGAGGACGCGAAAGCGCTGGTCGAAAGACTGTTTGGCGTTCTGGCAGACGAGGTCGACGAGGGAGCGTTTGTCGCCGCGCTGGGGGGCGGCCAGCTCGATCCGGCGGCCGGTGCGCTCGGAGAGGAGTTCGGCGAGGAGGGCGCGGTCGGGGAAGTCCACCGGTACGTAGATGGAGCGGGGGATGTAGGGCTGGTCGAGGTAGAGTTGCTTGAGGAGGGCGGAGAAGAAGGCGGCGGGGGAGAAGGCGGCGGGTGCGTCTGCGGGGGAGAGCTGGTCGGGGACGAACTCGGTCAGGGCCGAGCGCTGGATGGGGACGCGGTTCGCGGCGGGTTCGGAGGCGGACTGATCGTATTGAGGGGCGGTGTGGGTGGGGTCGGGTTCGAGGCAGGGGATTTCTTCGGGCTCGAGAGCGGCGGGGGCGCCGGCTTCGCGGGTGGTGCTGTCGGCGAGGGCGGCGGTGACTTCGGGTGAGTCGGAGTCGCAGTCTTCGAGGGGGTTGGTGGGGGTGTCGTGGGGGTCGGTGGCGCCACTCTCCCAGGTCTCAGAGGCGAGACCTGGGGCACCCGGCTTGGTGGCCGTACCGTAGGAGGTCTCAGAGGCGAGACCTGGGGCACCCGCACCTGGCTCGGTGGCGGGTTCGCCCTCGTTGAGGGATTCGCCGAAGGAGGTTTGGAGGTCGGGGAGGTCTTCCCAGAAGAAGTCGCGTCGGTCGACCATTTTGCCGGAGCGCATGTGGAAGAGGTTGACGGCGAGCATGTCGTTTTCGAAGTGGAAGCCGAAGACGTCGGCGTCTTCCTGATCGGTGGTGGCGATGCGCTGCTTGTCCTGCATGTCGTGGACGGTGGAGATCTGGTCGCGGAGGCGGGCGGCGAGCTCGAACTGCATGTCTTCGGCGGCGGTTTCCATGCGGGCGAGGAGACGGCGCTCGAGCTCGTCGGGCTTGCCGTTGAGGAAGAGGCGGACGTCGCGAATGGTTTCCTTGTAAATCTCGGGGGTGGTGAGGCCTTCGACACAAGGGCCGAGGCAGCGCTTGATGTAGAACTGCAGGCAGGCGCGGGGGTGGTAGCGGGACAGGTCGACCTTGCAGGAGGGGATCAGGAAAGACCGGTGGATGAGGTCGACCAAGCGGTGGGCGAGATTGCCGGGGAAGTAGGGGCCGAAGTACTCGCCACCGTCTTTGCGGAGCTTGCGGGTGACGAAGACTTTGGGGAAGCGGTCGCCCACGGTGAGCTTGATGTAGGGGTAGGTTTTGTCGTCGCGGAGGAGGATGTTGAAGCGTGGCTTGCGCTGCTTGATGAGGTTGTTTTCGAGGGCGAGGGCTTCGCGCTCGTTGTCGACGGTGATGTAGTCGACGTCGACGGCTTCGCGCATGAGGGAGCCGGTTTTGGCGTGGGCCTGGTTGGAGGCGAGGAAATACTGGCGGACGCGGGCGCGGAGGTTTTTGGCCTTGCCGACGTAGATGACCGTGCCCTCGGCGTTTTTGTAGAGGTAGCAGCCGGGGGAGGTGGGGATGGTGCGGATTTTTTGCTGGAGGTCCATGGGGAGCGTGCGAGCGTGGGTGGGACGCGTGTTTCTAGTTTAGGACGTCTTCGCGACGTTGGGGAGCATCGCAGAATTGACGCGGTGATGGTGCAAAACTGGCGTGCAAGGGCTTTCGAGCGGGCGTCGCAGGCTGCGGGTGACACGCGTAAGTTGTCTTGTGTGAGTTGTTTGTCAAAGGCTTACGTTTGGCACGCCGATTGCTCTTGAACTCTGTGAGAGGGTTGAAAGCCCAAGGAGATGTATGTCTGTGTTCGCTGAGCGGAATGATTGGAAGCGGGTATCCCTGGTGGTGGTGACGAGCGCGGCGGCCGTGCTGGCGGGCTGCTCGAGCAAGAACTATGTGCGGTCGCAGACGGCGCCGATTGTGCAGCAGACGAACGATTTGGACGCGCGGACGGCGGCGGACCACCGGCAGATCACGGATACCGATGAGCGGGCGCAGCAAGGCATCAGCGGTGCGATGACGGCGGCGGGCAAGGCGGACCAGGATGCGCAGGCGGCGGGTCAGTCTGCGGACGCGGCGAACCACTCGGCGCAGGATGCTTACAACCGCGTGGATACGCTAAGCGGCGCGGTGGCGAACCTGGATAACTACAAGCCGCTGTCGGATACGAGCGTGACCTTTGGGTTTGACAAGGCGGTGCTGACGAAGTCCGACAAAGATCAACTGGACACGTTTGCGAACTCCCTGGGGTCTGCGCGCGGGTACATTCTGGAGTTGACGGGCGGAACGGACTCGGTTGGCGACGCGGACTACAATTACAAGCTGAGCCAGCGGCGGGCGGATGCCGTGGCGAACTATTTGCAGACGAAGTACAACATTCCGCCGCACAAGTTCTACCTGGTGGGGATCGGCAAGGACCAGCAGGTGGCGACGGACAAGACGGCGGCGGGCCGGGCGAAGAATCGTCGGGTGGAGATCAAGCTGCTGTCGAACATGGGTGGCGGCACGACGAACGCCCCGGCGGTGGCACCGAGCGGGGAATAGCTGGGACGCGACTGGGAGTGCGGGGCGCCGGCTGAGGCTGGCGCCCTTTGCGTTTGGGGGTTGGTTGCGGAGGTGCCGGTAGATGGGGTCATGGACAGCGAAGCGAGGATGACCCAGCCGACCTGGTGCCAAGGGGTAGGGGTAAGCCGAAGAGCTTGGGTGTGGCGCGGGCGTAGAGGGCAGGGAACAGGAGGCACAGGCAGGCAAGAGGAGGAGCAGCTTCCAGCGGAGCTTGCGCGGGGCGCGGGTGGTGTTGGTGGAGTCATGGAGGTGTGAGGCTACCTCGGACGCGGAGTAGATTGGGGGCATGGCTGAGTTGACGGTGGAGCAGGCGCGAGCGGAGGCGACGAGGCGGATCGCGGCGCTGGCGGGGGAGCCCATGGAGCAGGCCGTGGCTATTACCGAGTTTTTGCGGTCTCCTGCGGGGTGTCCGTGGGACCGGGAGCAGAGCTTCGACACGATCAAGCGGCATACGCTTGAGGAGACGTACGAGGTGTTTGACGCGATTGAGCGAAGGGACTGGCCGGCGCTCCAGGATGAGTTGGGGGATCTGTTGCTGCAGGTGCTGTTTTATGCGCAGATGGCGGCGGATGCGGGGCTGTTTACGATGCGGGAGGTGGCGGCGGGGCTAGGGGCGAAGTTGATACGGCGGCATCCACACATTTTTGAAGGGGCCGAGGCGGTTGATGCGGCGGCGGTGGTGCGGCGGTGGGAGGAGATCAAACGGGCGGAGCGGGGTGGTGCGGGGATGGAGGACGAGATGCTGGCGTCGGTTCCGCGGACGATGCCGGCGATGCTGGAAGCGGCGAAGCTGGGGTCGAAGGCGGCGCAGGTGGGGTTTGACTGGACAGAGGTGCGTGGGCTGTTCGCCAAGCTGCGGGAGGAGGCTGGGGAACTGGAGGCGGAGGTGCCGGGTGAGGGTGAGACGGGGCGGGCGCGGGTGGAGGAGGAGTTTGGGGATCTGCTGTTTACGGCGGTGAATTTGGGACGGCACCTGGGGCTGGATGGGGAGTCGGCGCTACGTGGAGCGAATGCGAAGTTTCGGCGGCGATTTGGGGCGATGGAGCGGGCGGCGGGTGGACGGGATGGGCTGGAGCGGGCGACGGCGGAGGAGATGGAGGGGATGTGGGGGGAGGCGAAGCGCGGGGAGTAGATGTGGGACAAGCCATGGCAGGTGCGATACGGGAACATTCGCTTCGTTCTGGATGACGACGGTGGGACGAGTCGTTGTAACTGCGACGGCAAGTGCAGCCAAGTGCAACGGCAACTACAGGGGTCCTTCACTTCTTTCCGGATGACGACGGTGGAACAAGCAACTGCAACTGCAACAGCAGGTCCCCTGCGGGGATGACAAACAAGAAGAGCAACAGCAAGTGCAGTGCAAGTGCACAACAGCGGGTCCCCTGCGGGGATGACAAACAAGAAGAGCAAGAGCAAGAGCAAGTGCAGTGCAAGTGCAAACGTGCGAGCGAGTGCAAGTGTTCCGGCAGGTGGACGTGCAAGGGAACGCGGGTGTTTCGCTGTGCGGGATGGTGGCGGTAGGCGTTAGTGGTTGGGGGTGTTGAGGAGGAGGCGGATGGCGTCGGCGTAGTTCATGTCGGGGACGGGCTGGAAGTCGGAGGCGTCGACTTTGCCGTGGATTTCCATGCTTTTAAACATCAGGGCTCGGACATTGAGGGACTGCTCGAAGTGGGTGTAGATCCAGCGTGAGCCGTTGCCGGGGTTGGTTTGCTGGACGATGAAGGCGCCGCCGGGATAGATGCGCGCGAGCATGCCCCAACCGACGTTGACGGGGCGGAAGACGTTGCCCTCGAGACGGACGGTGGTGTGGGCGTCGGCGTCGATCCAGAGGCGGCCGCGGAGGCCGGTGAGGGCTTCGGAGGGGGTGGTTGGGGGAGACCAGTTGGGGTTGGGGGCAAAGTCGAGCACGATCTGTCGGCGAGGGACGCCGGGAAGCTGCGGCTGGCCTGGGGTGTAGGTGTAGAGCATGGCGTCGGGCAGGAGCTGAATCAGGTCCCCCGCGGTTTTCTTCTCGGAGCGGTCGCTGTGGATGTGTTTGAAGAAGTCATCGGGGGAGGCGACGAGGGCGTTGAGGCGGTCGCGCTCGGCGGCGTCTTCCTCGGGGGTGAGGGGGTGGCCGTCGCGTTCGATGAGGCGGGCGACGGTGCCGTCGTGGGTTTCGATCTCGTCGCGGAGCTGGTCGCCTTTGTGGTCGATGAGATGCATGCGGTAGCGAAGGTACGGGCCGGCGTGATTGAGCGCGCGGAGTTCGGCGGCGGCGGCTTCGGCGGCCCAGAGCTGTGCGGGGCGCTGCTGGAGGGGGTCGGGCGGTGCAGGTGGAACGCCGGCGATCGCCGTGGCGGTGGTGAGGGCGGCGGCGGCGAGGAGAACGAACGAGGTAGGGCGGGGGCGCAAGCGATGGGAGAGGCGCGCCTGGAGGGAGCGATGTGTGTCGTGAGGCACAGCATCTAGACGCAGGGAATGGCGGCAAAGTTTGCTGGTTTGCCTCGGCGGGGTCACTCCGCTATAGTGCGGCAAGACGACTCGCGGAGGTATGCGGAGATCGCAGGGGGCAGGGATCGCATGAAACCAGCAGAAGGCTCGACGGTGCTTGGCAAGTCTGTTTCGATCAAGGGGGACTTGGCGGGCACGGAGGATTTGTTTCTGGACGGCGAGATCGATGGGACGATCCGTTTGCCGGAGGCTCGTCTGACGATTGGGCCGAACGGTGTGGCGAGGGCGGACGTGGAGGTTCGCGACCTGGTTGTGTTTGGGCAGTTGACGGGCAGGATCAGCGCGACGGGGCGGGTGGATCTGCGGCAGAGCGCGACGGTGCTGGGGGACATCCAGGCGGGGACGCTGGCGATTGAAGAGAGCGCGTCGCTGAAAGGCCGGGTGGAGTTGACGGCGGCGCAGACGACGGCGGGCGGCGCGCAACCGGCACGCGCCTAGGCCCGGAGGGGAACGGGGCGAGCATGCGCAATCTGTTTGGCGGGGGGGACCGGTCTGGCAGCAAGGGCGGGGCGAGTGCGGCGCGGACGCCGCGTCACTCAAGCGGCTGGGCGGAGCTGATGAAGTACCTGAAGTCGACCGAGGGCCTGCGGGTGCTGGACATTGGGCCGACCTCGTCGACCAACATCAACTTTCTGACCGGGCTGGGCCACAGCATTTATATGGCGAACCTGGTGGAAGAGGCGAGCCGGCCGGAGTGGATGGGGGCGCCGGCGCCGGGCGAGGCGGCGGTTTTTGATGTGGAGCGATTCCTGGCGAGCAATCTGAACTTTTCCGGGCGGACGTTTGATGTGGTGACGTTCTGGGACACGGCGGACTATCTGCCGGAAGCCCTGGTGGGGCCGCTGTTTGCAAGGATCTTCGAGGCGATGGAGCCGGGAGGGCGGCTGCTGGCGTTTTCGCATACGAAGGCGACGGGTGCGGAGGTGGGTTTCTATCGGTATCACCTGACGGCGACTGACAGTGTGGAAATGCAGGCGGGTGGGGCGTTTCCGCTGCTGCGCGTGTACAACAACCGGCAGATCGAGAACCTGCTGAAGCCGTTCTCGTCGTTTCGGTTTTTTCTGGCGAAGGATAATCTGCGCGAGGTTTTGGCGACTCGCTAGGGAGTGGGTGGGGCGGGCAGATGGCCTCCGTCGAAGCATCTTCTCCCCAACGGGAGTGCGCGGATCTGTGACGATGGTGTTGCAAACGCTTCCCAAGGGTTCCGGCTTGGGCTAGGATCGAACCTGTGCCAATGACCGTACTCCAGAACGATTCAGAAAATGCGCAGACCGAGACTGGATTCTCTTCTTCGTCGGGAAAGATGTTCGGGAAGTACTTCAGCCCAGGGAAGACCTGGAACTTCAAGAAGACCGATCTTCTGGATACCCGAGCCCGACGTGTGTTTGAGAACACGGCACTGGCGTGCTCCTTTGATGCCTATCCGTACCATATGCCGCTGGAGGCGAAGGCGGGTCCGTGCGTGATCGCGGACGGTCACGAGATGCTGATGATGTCGTCGTACGACTACCTGGGGCTGATCGGGGATGCGCGGGTGGATGCGGCGGCGATGGACGCGATCAAGCGCTATGGCACGAGCACGAGTGGAGCTCGGTTGCTTACGGGGACGCTGGATATCCATCGCGAGATGGAAGGGGATCTGGCGGCGTTCAAGGGCACGGAGGACGCGCTGACGTTTTCTTCCGGGTACATGGCAAACCTGGGCGTGATCTACGGTTTGTTTGGGTCGTCGGACCGGGTGATTATCGATGAGCTGTGCCATCGGAGTTTGCTGGATGCGTGCAAGATGGCGGGGGTGCAGCTGCAGCGATTTCGGCACAACGATCCGCAATCACTGCGGGATGAACTGCAGAAGCCGAACACGGCGAATCGGACGCTGATCGTTTCGGACGGTGTGTTTTCGATGGACGGCGATATCTGTTGTTTGCCGGAGCTGATTGCGCTGAAGAAGGAGTTTGGGTGCTTTCTGCTGATCGATGAGGCGCATGCGTCGGGTGTGCTGGGGCAGACGGGCCGGGGGACGGACGAGCATTTCGGGATTGCGACGGGTGAGGTGGATATCTGGACGGGGTCCTTGGCGAAGTCGATTCCGGCCAGCGGTGGGTTTATTGCGGTGACGCAGGAGGTGGCGATTTTTCTGCAGCATGCGTCTTCGCCGTATATCTTTTCGGCGGCGATGGCCGCGTCGTCCGTGGCGGCGATTACGACGGGACTGAGCATTCTGGCGGCGGAGCCGGAGCGTGTGGCGCGGGTGAAGGCGAATGGAGACTTTCTGCGGGCGGGCCTGCGGGAGCTGGGCTTTGACACGGGGTTGTCGGAGACGGCGGTGGTTCCGGTGATTCTGAAGGATGAGCAGACGACAGCGCTGTTTGCGCGGAAGCTGCGCGATTTCGGGATCATTGCGGCGCCGGTGATGTTTCCCGCGGTGGCGCAGGGGTTGGCGCGGCTGCGGTTGTGTGTGACGGCGGCGCATACGTTTGCGCAGCTGGAGTTTGTGTTGGACGTGTTTCGGCAAATGGCGACGAGCTAGCCATGCCGGCCCTGGTGACGGGTGCGAGCGGGTTTCTTGGCGGCAGGGTGGCGCAGATGCTTTCGGCGCGTGGCGAGGAGGTGGCGATCCTTGCCCGGCCGAAGGCGGATCTGCGGCATCTGGCGGCGACGCCGGTTCGGGTGGTTGGTGGGGATCTTGCGGATGGAGCGGCGTTGCAGGAGGCGATGCGGGGGGTGACGCAGGTGTTTCACTGTGCGGCCTGTTCGACGGACTGGGCGCCGCGGGCGACGTACCTTGCGGCGAACGTGGCGGGCACGGAGAATTTGCTGGCTGCGGCGCGGCGGGCGGGGCGGATGGAGCGGTTTGTGCATGTGAGCACGACGGATGTGTACGGATATCCGACGGTTCCATGCACGGAAGAGCAGCCGATGGTAGATGCGGGTTTGCCGTACAACCAGACCAAGGGCGCGGGGGAGGCGGCGGTGTGGCGGGCGCATGCGGAGGGATTGCCGGTGACGGTGGTTCGGCCGGCGACGATCTACGGGCCGCGAGGAAAGGACTTTACGCAGGAGATTGCGACGCTGCTGCGGCAGCGGCTGATGGCGTATGTGGGTGGGGGGCGGGCTACGGGTGGCTTCACGTATGTCGACAATGTGGCGCAGGCGATGCTGGATGCGGCCGGGAGCGAGCGTGCCGTGGGTGAGGCGTACAACATTGCTGACGGAACGAATGCGACGTGGCGAGAGTATGTGACGGAGTTTGCGGAGCAACTGGGGGTGAGGCCGCCGTGGATTGATCTGCCGGTGGGGGTGGCGGGGTTGCTGGCGCGGGGGTTTGAGGGGCTGCACCGGTTGCTGGGGCTCCGTGGGCGGCCTTTGCTGACACGGCATGCGGTGTTGCTGCTGGGGCGGGACCAGGAGTTTCCGGCGGGAAAGGCGAGGATGGATTTCGGCTTCCGGCCGGAGGTTTCGCTGCCCGAGGGGATTGCGCGGTCAGTGGCGTGGCTTGCTGACAGGGCGGCGCCGAAACGGGCTTAGGGGAGCTTGCGGAAGGCGAGGACGGCGTTGAGGCCGCCGAAGGCGAAAGAGTTGGAGAGGCAGGCTTCGACGTCGAGGGCACGGGCGACATTGGGGATGACGTCGAGGTCGCACGCGGGGTCGGGCGTGGTGTAGTTGGCGGTGGGCGGGAGGATGCCGTCGCGAAGGGTGAGGACGGAGGCAACGGCTTCGAGGGCGCCGGCGGCTCCGAGGGCGTGGCCGTGCATGGACTTGGTGGAGGAGATGGCGAGTTTGTCGGCGAGCGCGCCGAAGGTGAGGCGGATGCCGGCGGTTTCGGAGCGGTCGTTGGCCTGGGTGGCGGTGCCGTGGGCGTTGATGTAGCCGATCTGCTCGGGCGCGAGGCCGGAGTCGCGGATGGCGTTGCGCATGGCGCGGGCGGCTCCGTCGGGTGAGGGCTGGGTGATGTGGCTGGCGTCGGAAGACATGCCGAAGCCGACGATTTCGCCGAGGGGTTTTGCGCCGCGGCTGAGGGCGCCTTCGAGGGTTTCGAGCACGAGCATGGCTCCGCCTTCGCCGAGAACAAGGCCGGAGCGATCGGCCGAGAAGGGGCGACAGGTGTCTTTGCTGATGACGCGCATGGCCTCCCAGGCCTTGAGGCCGCCGAGGAAGAGGGGCGCCTCGCTGCCGCCGGCGATGGCCATGGGAGCAGCGCCGGAGCGGACCATCCAGAAGGCCTGGCCGATGGCGTGGGCGGAGGAGGAGCAGGCGGTGGAGACGGTGTAGGCGGGGCCGTGGAGGCCGTACTTCATGGAGATGTGGCTGGCGCCGGCGTTGCTCATGCTGAGGGGGATGGTGAGCGGGTGGACGCGGGTGCGGTTGTGGTGGAAGAGCTCCCAGTAGCCGGCTTCTTCGGCACCGCGCCCGCCGAGGCAGGAGCCGGTGACGATGGCGGCTCGCTCGCAGATGTCCTCGGTCCACTCGACGCCGGCCTCCGTGACGGCCTCGTGGGCGGAGAGGAGGGCGAACTGCGCGAAGCGATCAAGGAAGGCGAGTTCTTTTGACGGGAACTCGGAGGCCGGCTGGTAGTTCTGGACTTCGGCGGCATTTTCGAAGCGCAGCTGGGAGGCGTCCATGGAGGAAATGGGGCCGATGGCGGGGGTTCCGGATTTGAGCGCGCCCCAGAACTCCTGCTGACTGCGACCGAGCGCGCTGATGACGCCCATGCCGGTGATGACGACCCTGGACGTCACGTTGCGGGCGAGGACTGTGCCTTCGCGTTGACGAGCTGGGTGATGCCGTCGATCATCTGTTGCAGCGTGGTCACTTGCTTGGCCTGTTCGTCGTCAATCTGGATGTCGAACTCGCCTTCGAGCTCGAAGAGAATGTTGAGGCGGTCGAGCGAGTCGATGCCGAGCTGTTCAAAGGTGCATTCCGGACGCACGGACGCGAGTGGCAGACCTTGCTTGGTTGCAATCACGCGAAGAGCGCGATCTTCAATCGATTCTGACATCGGCCTCACTCACGAACCTATCTAGAATAACGCGTGCTTTCCTTGGAGCGGTAGACCGAACGACGGCGCCTGGAGAGGCGCGGCGAGAATGTGGTTGGCAGGGGAACTCGACCTGCGACGACCTGCTTGTGATGCGGAAATGTGGTGACGCGCTCCGGGACGCCGTGGAGTGTATCTGCCTTCGTTGGCCTTGCTTGGAGGATGCGGGCGGCATCGGTTTTCCTCCCTACAACGTCCAACACACTCCTTGCTTGCAAGTTGCAAAGGGACAGCGGTGAAGGGAACGGCCCAGAGCCGGCCGCTACGGTCTGGGATGCGTCCGGATGATCCGGGATGCGTCCGGATATCGCTGCGTGGCGGTTTGCGCTTCGCCCCTGAAAGAGAGATAGTGGGCATATCGCCGGACACCAGTTTCCGTCGAGGCTAGTCATCCAGCTTGGGTCTGGATGCGCGGGATGCGTCGTACCATGTCTAAGGTTTTCCCGAACACAGCGCTTCAATCGGCCGCCGGCCAGCCCGTGACGATGGGCGAGATCCTGTCTGCGCTGTCCTTTGCGCTGGACATCACGGAGGGCGCCCGTCCGGGTCACTCGGTCCGTGCATGCCTTCTGGGAATGCGCCTCGGCAAGCAGGTCGGGTTATCGGATCACGCGCTCGCCGACCTGTACTATGCGCTTCTGCTCAAGGACATCGGTTGCAGCAGCAATTCTGCGCGAATGGCTGACGCGTTCGCCGCGGACGATCAGGTGGTGAAGCAGCACTTCAAGTTTATCGACCGGGAAAAGCTCGGCAAACCGAATCGCGAGGCGCTGACGTTTGTGTGGAATCATGTCGCGCCGACGACGAGTGTTTGGAACCGCGCCCGCCAGATGTATCGCATGATCCGCAGCCCCGGGAATCTGACCGCCGAGGTGATCGAGGCACGGTGCGAGCGTGGCGCCGTGATTCTCCATAAGCTGGGGATGAGCATCGAGACCTCGGCTGCGGTTTACTCGCTGGACGAGCACTGGAACGGCCAGGGTCTGCCTGATCATCTGGTGGCCCGGGAGATCCCGCTGCTGGGGCGCATCTGCGCGGTGGCGCAGCACCTCGATCTTTTTTGCAGCGAGTTCGGTCCGGCCAAAGCGATGGAGACGATCGCGGAACGCTCCGGCACGTGGTATGACCCGGACCTTGTCCGCGCGGCGGAGAGCCTGCATCAGCAGGGAGATCTCTGGGCCGAGTGCCTGCCCGGAAGTGACCCCGCAGCGCTCCGGGCGGCTGTGCTCGGGTTCGATCCGGGCGGATCTACCGCGCTTGCTGCCCGCGACATCGACCTCATCTGCAGCGGCTTTGCCGATGTGGTCGATGCCAAGAGCCCATTCACGTATCGCCACTCGGTGGGCACCACCGAGGCGGCGGTGCTGATCAGCAACGCCATGGGCCTCGCGCCGGATCGCGTGGAGGTTGTCCGCCGCGCGGCCCTGCTGCACGACATCGGGATGCTGGGCGTCCCCAACACGATCCTTGATAAGGCGGGGCCGCTCACGCGCGAGGAGTGGACCGTGGTTCACCGCCATCCGATTCTCAGCCAGCAGATCCTCTCTCGCGTCCGCGCCTTCAGGGAGATCGCCGTCCTGGCTGGACAGCACCATGAGAAGATCGACGGGAGCGGATACGCGTTTCACCTCCTCGGCGAGCAACTCTCGATCGAGTCGCGCATCCTGACCGTAGCTGACGTCTTCAGCGCGCTGATGGGAAGTCGGCCGTACCGGCGGGACCTCACGCCTGCGGAGATCCAGGAAGAGCTTGCGCGGGACGTCCCGCACCAATTGGACCCCGAGTGCTTTGACGCCGTGGTCTCGGTGCTGGAACAGCTTGCCGGTCTGCCTCTCGAGGACGTGCCGGCGATGTCTGCGGAGACGATCCCGGAGATGGTGATGGTGGAACCGCCGCCGTTCCGCTTCGATCGGCTTCGCTGAACGGAAACCCCGGCCGAACGGGCCGCCGAAGATGGGTACCGAACCCTCCGCCGCATGGTTTCTAGGGAAGGCAATCGAGAAACGCAGGTGTTCGTCAGGCGATGTCGATCACGATCGATCGCTTTCCGACGAGGGACTCCCTTGTCAGAACCAGTGCGTCACCCTCGATGTTTCCCATGGAGGCACGCAGGATGGCGCGTCCGTCGTCAGGCCGGATGTAGATTTTGAGGGTGCACGGCAGACGTGGCGGGGAGGTGAGGGTGACTCGCCAGCTTCGGTTGGGGAGAGACTCCGTCGTCCAGCCGATGGGGCCGAAGCGGGTTGGGCAGCGCTCGACCGAGATGCGTTCGCCGGGTTTGAACCAGTGTTTGGGCGCAGCTTTCTGGAGGTGGCAGACGTCGGCGTCGCTTTCCTCGTAGCAGAGCAGCCAGCGCAAGCCGAGCGTTGGCTGGAGGACGGAGTTGACCACAGCGGACCACCAGTACTTGCTTCCTTCGCCGGCGAATCCGTCGGGCAACAGGGCATCTTCCGGGGAGTAGCGGTTGCCCGAGTCGGCCGTGAAACAGACAAGGGCGTAGAGCGTGAGGAGGTAGGACCGGTAATCGTCCTGACGGATTTTGACGGCGAGTGTGCCGTGCTCCATGAAGTTGGAGGTTCGTTGCTCAACGCCATCGATGTGCAGACCGACCTGCTCCATCCCGGCAAGGGAACGGTGCTTGAGGTGTCCGAGGTCGAGGGCTTGATCGCCCCAGTCGGCGAGAAACCAATCCTGCATGAAGCGGTGGTTTTCATAGCTGAGCAGCAGTTTTGGATCGCGGTGGGTGTCCTCGGGTGTGAAGGGAGTGATGCCGGCGCGCTTCATCTCGGGACTGAGCGCGGCCATGGTGATCGCGAGGGAGTGCTGGAGGTCCGTGCGCATCTCGGATGCGATGCCGGTCATGCGCCGGGCTTCGCCGGCGAGGGTTGGGTCGAGTTCCGCAGCAGACGTGAGGGCGAGAGCGTGCTCGTGGATGCCGCGCCAGAGCACGGCAGCGTTCTGGTAATACAAGGGATGCGATGCGGGGTAGTCGTTGGCCGGATCGCCGAGATCGGCCTCGGGGGAGCCCCAGACGAGACCGAAGTGAGGATCGTTCTGAGGGTATTGCTGCTTGCTTTCGATGTAGCGCGCGAGGACGTAGTCGGTCATTCTGCGCAGGACAGGCAGTCTCTTTTTGAAGGGGGCAAGATCGCGACCGTAGAAGTAGCCGCGTGCGGAATTCCAGAGGAACAGGCCGACGTTGAGCGGGGCTTCGACCTGGTCTTGCACGTTGTAGAGGAAGTTGCCGTCGGGGAGGATGTCGTGGTCCAGGTAATGCTGAAAGTATTGGTCGCTGGATGGGGTGAGATTCCAAAGCTGTTGCGCCCAGATGAACTCATAGGCGGCGACAGGGAACAGGGCGTGGCTGCGCTCCGGAATTTTGGTGTACGCACCTTCGCCGATCTGGTAGGTGGGCTCGAGTCCACGGTAGCTGCAGCGTGAGAGCATGATGCCGGCGCGGGCGCTCTCGAGCAACCACTCGTCGGGAATTGCGACCGGCATCGATTGCTGGAAAAAGGTGTTCCAGTGATTCCAAACGCCGGCGAGGATGGTGAAGAAGGCGTGCGCGTCGCCGTTGACGTAGCGATCGATCCAGGCGCGCTGCGCCGTGTCGCGGTAGACGTGCATGTCGGGAGTGATCCCGTCATCTGGGATGAGGATCCGAACGCGCCCGACTGGCCGGGCGTCCACGCCTTCCGGAAGTGCGACCATGGCCTCGTAGCCACATCCGTACTGCTGATTCCAGACACCGATGTCCGCCGCCGGTGCGAAACCGCCGAGGAGCGTTCGCTTGCTGAAGCCCTTTTCGTATTTCCAGAGGTGAACGTTATCGTTTGGAAAGAGCTCCTTGGGATCGAAGACGGCGCTCAGTTCATCGGGTGCCCACGAGGCCTGCGGTGGATCGTTGTGAAGCTCGCGTGAGGTTCCATCGGGTTCGAGGAAGAGAGATCGCTCGGGGCCTGCCTGCTCGTTGGCCACGAGCGTCCAGCCGATGTACTCGGGACCGAGCGCGGCCACGTTTTCATAGCAGGGATCGTCGCTCGAGTGGAGGATGTACTGCCCTGGGATATCGGGTCCGGGTGTGTAGCCAGCGGGTCGCCTAAGCTGGACGGCAGCCGGGGCTGTGACCTGTCGTGGGCGGATGTTTGACAGGTCGCCCACGCCTTTGGGTATCAGAGCAATGGTGCCGCGGTCTGCGGTGACGTAGGCGATCGCACCGCGGTGGGTGACGTTTTTTTCAAAGACAGCGGTTTGGATACCGTTCATGTCCAAGACCACGAGCAGATGCCAGCCATCCGTGTGTTCGCCGACTGCGAGAGCGTGTCCCCCAGATGCCGTACTCAATCGCACGCCGACGGATGCGGCTTCGGTGATCGCCGGGGCCGTGGCCAACGCTTCGCGCTCTCCGGGAAGGAATGTGCTGTATTCATTGACGATGCGGGCGGCGTGGTAGCCTTCGCGCGATTCTGTGGGTCGACCTCCCTGCGATGGCAGCGGACGTGGATCCAGCGCCGATGCAGCACCTGTGGCTGCGAGCAATTTGAGAAACGAGCGCCGCTTCAGCTCGAACATAGGTGTCCTCTCAGCTTTTCAGCTGAGGAAAGGCTGTGATGCGTAGTTTTGCGGCGCCGTACGGAGCGAGCGTGATGGTCTCGGGGGCTTCTTCGCTGACCACCGGACTTTGGGGAACGACGTCGGCGACGCCGTCCACGGCGCGCCAGGTTGGAAGCTTGCGCGCGACGACCTGCAAGGTGACAGGCGTGCCGGTGAGCGCGAAGGGAGACCCGCCGACGGGATGCTCTTCGGCCAGCAGACCATGTGCCGGATCCTGGTCGATGGCGAGGGCGTAGTTCCATTCCGCCGCAGGAAAGACCTGCCAGTCCGCGGTCATGCCGCGCGTCCGCAGCTTCACCCAGCTTTCGGCGATGGGAAAGGAAAAGACCAGGGGTCCGCGCTCGACCGAGACCGATTCACGATATCCGCCATGCGCGATCCTGGGGATCATGGGGAAGGCGATCTCGACCACGTCGCCCGGTTTCCAAGTGCGATCAAACTTCGCGAAGCCGGACTGTGCCGATGCCGGCTGCGCTTGCCCATTGATCTTGATGGTGGCGGCGGTTGCCCAGGCAGGGATACGGAGCCGCAGGGGAAAGCTGAGGCTGGCCGTAGGGGTGACGGTGATGCGAACGGCACCGCGAAAGGGGTAGTCGGTCTCTTCGACGACATGCACGGCGGTGTCGCCGACCATGGTGTGGACGTCGCAGGGCGAGTAGGCCGCGGTGACGAGACCTCCATCGTGCGAGGCCATCCAGAGGCTTCCGGCGAACTTTGGCCAGCCCTGGTGGAAGTTGGCGGTGCAGCAGCCGAAGTTCGGCTCAAGGCCGTAGAGGTTCGACTCCGGGCCGTCGGTGGTCCAGGGTTTGCGATGGAGGCTGACCTCCACCTGGTTCGGTTCCTGGTTGTACTGGTGGGCCCACATGTCGTCGGTGAAGGTGCCGGGCAGGGCGTTGAAGGCGATGCGTTCCAGGCGGTCACCGAGGGTGGCGTCGCCGAGGATGGCGAGGGACTGCTCGAGCGAGAACATGGTTTCGACGACCGTGCAGAGCTCCGATCCCTGCGACGGATTGCGACCGGCGAAGTGCTCGTCGCAGGAGAACATGCCGTTTGGGAGGCCGTGGAACTGGTCGAGTTTGCCCAGCATTTCGTTGATGCCACGCCGGTCGACGTCCGCGCCCGTCAGCATCGCCCAGACCGGTGCTGCCTTGAGAGCCTGGCCGTTGTTGACGCCGTGGGAGGCAAGCGCGGACTCGCCCAGGCCGTTGTTCTGGTCCAGCTTGATTTTCTCGGGGGTGACTGGATCGGTGAAACGGAAGTTGGCGAAGTCTGCCTGCCAGTCGAAGCCCTGCTGATGGAGCAGCTTGGCGAGCTCGATGAGGCTGGGGTCGCCGGTGCGGTTGTAGAGCCAGAGGACGACCAGGGCGTTGTCCTGCCAGCGAAATTTGCCCCAGTCGCGCAGAGGCCGGCCGGGAAGAGCTTCGAGCTGGTGGGCGAAGTAGCGGGACAGGACGGGTACGACGCGCGGGTCGCCGGTTGCCTCCTGGTATTGGACGAGGGCCTTCAGCATGACCATGCGGGGCCACCAATCGTTGTTGCTGGCGGGGCCGATCATGCCGTCTGCGGCTTGATGGGTGAGGGTCCAATCGATGTACTTCTGCGCCTTGGCCTTGAGGCGGTCGTCGTCGAGCAGGTAGGCCAGTGGCACCAGACCGTCGAGGAAATACGGCCCGCGCTCCCAGCTTTCGCCGGTTCCGCCGAGCCAACCGCTGTTTGGGCCAACGTCGGCCCAGGTTTCATCGAGGTGGCCGCCGAGGCCAGTGGCCTGGATTTCGAGCTGCCGGCGTAGCCACCCGGTCGGTCGTACTGAACCGAGCGGCAAAAGGTAAAAGGCATTGGGCGCGAGCGGCGCGCGATTCCGCACCGCGGCAGCAAATTCTGAGTGGGCTGGCGCACCCTGTAGCGACGCCTGTGCCGCCGAGACCTGCGTTTCCGCGTCCAAGCCGAAAGCCGAAGGTTCTTCCAGGGCCAGACCAGCGGCTGCGCCTGCAAGCAGCTTCAACATCGATCGGCGTTCCAGAAACGTCATAAACTTTTTCCTGTGTGGCTGACCCGCAAGACCATGCAGCCCCCATTGCTGAATTCAAATACTGGACCAGTGTCTTCTCGCGCACGCGCCCCGGTCTATAGTTCATGTGACCTACGACTTGCGTGAGCCACGATGTTTGTATGGGGCTTAGCTGTCGATGGTGATGAGCCCGCGCTGGATGGCCGTGGTGGCGGCCTCTGTCCGGTCCGAAACCTCCAGCTTTTCCATGATTTTGAGCACGTGGTTACGTACGGTGTTGTCGCTGATCCCAAGGGTATGTCCGATTTGCTTGTTGGTCGGACCCTTCGACAGCAGCTTGAGGATCTCGAGTTCGCGTGCGGTGAGGTCGGTACGCACCATGCGCTCGGCGAGACGGGAGGCGATGTGACGGGGGATGTAGCGCTTGCCGGCGTGCACGGTGCGGATGGCTTCCAACATCTCTCGCAAGGATGTGTCTTTGAGCAGGTAGCCTTGCGCCCCTGCCTGAACGGCGCGGTAAATGTCCTCGTCAGTTTCGTAGTTCGTCAGGATGATGACGCGGACCGCTTTGCCGGCCAACTTGAGCGCGTGGAGGGTCTCCACGCCGCTCATCCCGGGCATGCGGAGATCGAGGAGAACCACATCGGTCTCGCGCTCCTCGAGCAGGCGCAGGGCATCTTCTCCGCTGGGTGCTGAGCCAATCAGATCCAGCTGCGCCTGCGTTCCGAGCATGCTGGCCAAGCCGGCGCGCACGACGGGGTGGTCATCCACGATGAGAATTCGAATTGACGTTTCCGGTGCTTGCGACATGAGGTCATTGCCTCCAAAGTTGGTGTGCCGAGAGCCTGGGGCGGCGCGGGCCTGGTCTGGGAGTTTTTAGCCCGGAGCGGATCGAGACCTCGGTGCCAATGCCGGGGCGACTGCGGACTTCGAGCGTAGCCCCGATGGCGGCAGCGCGCCTGCGCATGCTGCGGATGCCGAAGCCTGGCAGGTCGTCGCCGGTCTGGAAGCCTGCCCCGTTATCGCGGATGCGCAGGTCGACCATGCCCCGCTCGAACAGGAGCCGGATCTCGAGCCTGGTGGGCTGGCCATGGCGGACGGCGTTCGCGAGCGCCTCCTGCCCGACATGGTAGAGCGTGTCCGCGACGCGCAAGGAGGTGCGCGACACATCTCCGCTGCGGCTCGCGTCGATCTCGACCGAAGCTCCTCCGACCAGGCGATTCGCGCAGGCGCACAGGGCTGCCACGAGACCCTCGGAGCCGGGCTGCTCTGGCCGCAGCACGGCGATGCTGCGGCGGGTCTCGTCGTGGCTTTGACGCACCAGATCGCTGGCGAGATCGAGCTGTTGTTCGAGACGCGGCAAGCCGTCCGGCATGCCTTCGCGGATGGCTTTGAGCTGGAAGCCGATGCCGGCGAAACTTTGCGAGAGGGTGTCGTGCATCTCGTAGGCCAAGCGCTCGCGCTCTTCGAGCACGGCGCGCAGACGCCAGCTCTCGACGCGGTGGTAGAAAAAGTTGGCGACCATGAGCAGAAGGAGCAGCGTGGCGACCACCATCAAGGCGTGACGGGCGTTCCACCATGGCGGACCGGCCAGAACGACGGCGTCGTCGCTCGATCGCAGGAGCAACGCAAACGGGACCAGATCCCGCGTGTAGGCGGCGTCAGAGACGGCAATGCCGCGGAGACGGAGCATGCTTCCCGGCTTGAGCGTGTTGTAGAGGGTGTCGCCGCGTCCGCGATGCATCACAGCCCGGAACGACTGCGGCCCGGCATCGAGGTCGAACGTGAGGCTATCGCCGGAGCCGTGCTCCTTACCGGTGAGCCGGCCCTCAACCTCGACAAACGTTGCATCGAACGCGCCGGTCGCCGCCTGAGACGCCGTCACGGAGACCGGGAGCATCGGTGCGTTCTCCCACAAAACGCGGACCGCCGCCCCCTCCAGAGTGGGGCTGAAGGCGTGCGCACGCACGGTGCCGGTGACCTCGACCTCGTCACCCACTTTCAGGGATTGCGGCGTGTTCTGCCCGACCGCCACGCCGCCGGTGGCATCCTGCACGAAGAGCGCCGGCGAAGCGAGCACCACGGTCCCGCGGATGGTCGCCGTTGTGGGCGGAGACAGCGCGGGCAACCGCAGCGTGCTGATCAGCTGTGCGTTCGAGCGGGATGGCATGGACGGCGAGGACACGGCCGAGGAGCTGGCATAAAGGTCCCACGCGCTCTGGTCGGCTGCCGGACGCTGACCGATGGCGGACTCCCGACCTGTGGACGCGAGCATCTGGTCGAGGTCGGCGCGCGTCGCCGGACGAATGACGACATTCCGCCAGACGCCACCAGACGCATACGAACGCAGGCCGGCGCGCCCGGAGCGGATGCAGTCGCGGTCTGTGATGCCGATGGCGCGGCTGCCGCCCTTTTCCGGCAGAAGGGTCGCCTCGACGGCGAGCTGGCAGCCATAGGCGAGCAGCTTCAGGTGATACCACCGGGAGGCCCGAACACCGGGCGGCTCCAGACTAAGTTTCTGGTTGGTTTCGACCCAGCCGTACCCGGCTCGACCGATGACGAGCGAGTCGTCCAGGGTTCTGAGGCCGGCGTAGTAGCCGGTGTAGGCATCGACACCCTGCTCTGCGTCGCTGGACCGCAGCACCAGGCCAGCGTCGCCACCCAGCCCGAGAAGCATGATGTCTGCCTCGACCGAGTAGTCGCTCCACCTCTTCGAACCTGTCAGCAACTTGGCTCCGCGCTCATCGGAGTCGTTTCGCATGGAACCGTCGGCGAGCTCCCAGGTTCCGCCGAAGGCCGACCACTCGTCGGCTTTGCCTCCGGCGAAGGAATCGCGGTAGGGCAAACCGCGGTTTGCGCTGTGCCAGTACGTGACGGTGGCCCAACCTACCAACGTAAGCAGGACGGCGAGCAGGCAGAACAGCCATCGGCGTCTTTGTGCCACGCGATTCGCGATCACGGCGTGACACTCCGCTCGAGGTCGGCCGTGCCCGGACGCCATCGCGCGTACAGCATTTCCTGCACCTCGGGGGTACCGAGATTCTCTCGTGTGACGAGGGTTGGCTTGAGCTCCACGCGCGCGGGAAATGGCTGGCCCTGAAGCCTGGCGTGAATGAGACGCACGGCCCGCTCTCCCATGCCGCGTGTGTTCTCAACGATGACGGAATCCAGATTCGGATTCTCAAAGGGCAGCGACTCCGGATCAAACCCGATCACTTTGACGGCGCGGCTCGGGTCGCGAACCTGGATGGTCGAGAGGGCTCCGCGAGTCGCGGGGGACGTGAGAGCCACAATCACGTTGAGCTCGGGATTGCTTCGCAACACCTCCTCGGCGCTCTCCTGTTCGTGACCGAAATTGAAGGTGCCCATCCGCCGAACGGCGATGTGAACCTGAGGATCGTGCTCGGTCAGGTACTGCTCGAAGCTCTGTGCGCGAACCATGATCCCCGCGATGTCGGGGTCAATGCCGATGAGGGCCACCTCGCCGCGACCATGCATCAAGGCGAGAGCACGTTCGGCGGCCAGTCGCCCGCCGACCTGCTCATCATTGAGAACATAGGCGAGGTTCTCGCCGGCCGGGATGGGAAGCGGGGAACCGACGATGACGATCGGCAACCCGCTTGCGAGCGCCCGCCGAACCGGGGTGATCAGCGCTTGCGAGTGATCCGGCGCGAGGACAAGGCCTCGGTACTGCCCTGATCGCATCCGGTCCACCAGTGCGATCTGGCCGTCGATGTCGTCTTCCCGGGTCGACGCGTTCCAATAGATGCGCTCGCCGAGTTGCTTGGCGGCGATTTGGGCGCCGACGTTCTCCGGCTCCCACAGGATGGTTCCCGAGGTGCGCGGGATCACGGCGATGCTCCGGGGAGTGGTCGATCGGCAGCCCGCTCCGCAGATCAGCACGAGAGCTGCTGTGACGCTTGCCACGCGTGGCGCTCGACCCTGGATACGCATCGGCGTTAGTATGAACCATTTTCGGTGTGTGCGTTCGACGACCCGCTCGGGCAATAGTTCATTCGTACTACGCGTTTCTAAGCGCAATGAAACTTGCACGTGGCGCAAACCTACATCTAGAGTTGGCTCCGTTCCTAAGAGTTCGATTGGCTGATTCTGAAGGGTGCGGTCAAGCGGCGCAGTCAGAGGGCTTTTGGGACCGCAGTGATTTTGCTCGACTGCAGATGCCGTTCGTAGGTCACGAGGATCTTATGACTCGCTTCACCGCTTCCATGCACAGGCTGTTTCGCAGGGCCTTCTTCCTCGTTGTGATGCTTCCCGTCACGGGTATTTCGGCGTACGCGCAGTTCAGCGGATCGGTGCAGGGGACCGCGCAGGACTCATCGGGCGGAGCGGTGCCCGGGGCGGTTGTCACTTTGAGCAACGTCGATACAAGCGTGACGCAGAACACCACTGCGGACAGCTCCGGCGTTTTCCGGTTTGCGAGTCTTGCTCCCGGCAACTATCAGATTTCCGTCGATGCCGCCGGGTTTGGCGCTGCGAAGACGAACTTCAGCCTTTCGGCCAATGAGGTTCGCAACGTTCCTGTCACGCTTACGGTCGGTTCTGTCTCCACGCAGGTGGAGGTCAGTACGCAGCAGCCGCTGCTCGACACCTCCGATAGCCGCAACCAGCTCACGCTGGACACGGCTGCACTCGAGCAACTGCCGCTGGCTGCTCGCAACCCTCTCGCGCTGATCACGCTCGCTCCTGGCGTTACCGGCCTGGGTGCCGGTGCGGCCACCAACTTCAACCCGGAGAACTCCGTCGACGCCAGCGCGAACGGCCGAGGCGCGAACGGCAATCAGTACATTGTCGACGGCCTGGACGTGACCTCGAGCATCCGACCCGGCGTGGTGAACCTTACCCCGAATGCCGATTCTGTCCAGGAAGCGAACGTTCAGACCAATACTTACACGGTGGATTACGGTCGCGCCAGCTCCATCCAGACGGTGCTGACGACCAAGTCTGGAACGAACACCTACCACGGCTTCGCCAGCGAGTACTACACGTACCAGGGGCTTCAGGCGCGCGGAGAATACGGGCCGGCGGCGGGAACGCGCGTCGCGCCGTACCATACCAACAATCTTTCCTTCGGCGTCGGCGGGCCGATTCTTCCGCACCACGAGTTCTTTTTCTTTGCCGGCTATGAGCCCTACCTTTCGCTCACGTCGAATGGAACCTCCCTTCAGACATATGAAGACCCGGCCTTCGTCGCATTTGCCAACACCGTTCAGCCAAATAGCCCCGAGGTCCTGCTGCTGAATAAATACAAGCCCACCAACCTAACGTTTCGCAACGTTCAGAGCACTGCCGCGCTGGCCTTCGGCTCGCCCACTATGGCCTCGCCCAATACCGGCTGCGGAACCCCCAGCACCGACAATATTCCTTGCAGCACTCCCGTATTCGACCAAGGAAACTTCAATTCAAGCTCCTTCAACAACTCGAAGCAGTACAACATTCGCGTTGATAAATATTTCAAAAAAGACCGGGTTTACGGCCTGTTTTACCGCGATACGATCAACACCGGCGGACCTGCTATCCGCCCCGCCTTCCAGACCGGGAACAACTACTACACCTTTTCGCTCCAGGGCAGCGAGACGCACAATTTTTCGCCGAACACCCTCAACGAAGCCTTTGGGGGGTATAACCGCATCGAAGGGTTCGCGCCATCGAGCGGCAACTTCACCGTTCCCGTCGTGAATGTCAGCGGGTTGGGCGTCGGCTTTGGCTCCGGCTTCGCTCTCGGCGACTACATCCAGCACAGCTATCACTGGCGCGATGTGCTGACCCATATTCACGGCTCGCACTCCATTCGCGCCGGGTACGAAGGCTGGCATGGCAATGACATCGCCTTGTTTGCTGCAGCGTACGCACAGCCCACGTTCCAGTTCAACAGCCTCATCGATCTGATCAATAACAATCCCTACACCGAAGGTGGCCTGACCTACGATCCTCTCACTGGAAAGCCCAAGGCCAACAATTACGGCTACTCCCAGACCACCGCAGGCGCCTTTATCGAGGACTCCTGGAAGGTCTCGACCAAGCTCACCCTCAACTACGGGATTCGCTACGACAACTTCGGCAACGCGTATCCCTCGCTCGCCGGCACGGGGCTGTCTAACTTCCATCTAGGTTCTGGCTCGAATTTTCAGGATCAAGTTGCCAACGGCGTTGTTACTACCCAGAGCCATGTCTACAATCACGATCTGAACTGGGTCTTCAGCCCCCGCGGCGGCTTTGCCTACGCTCCCGGCGACGACAACAAATGGCTTGTGCACGGCGGCATCGGACTATTTCATGACTACTTTACGCTGGGCAATTCTGAAAATGGACTCAGCGGAAACCCACCGAACTTTGCGCGACCGACGTTCAAGAACGATGGTTCCACCTCCGCTCCCATCTTCGGCTACGGCACCCAGAATACGTATCCGTTCGGTTATCCCTACCCCGCCTTCGGCGGCCAGCCGCTCGATGCCAAGGGGGGCATCGTGGGCGGCCAGATCGGTATCAGCGGTGTCGATGCCAGCCTTCGCAGTCCTTTCACCATCAACTACAATCTTGCTATCGACCGCCAGGTCACACCTAACTTCGTTGTCAGCCTCGGGTATGTCGGCTCCCACTCCGGAAGCCTCATCGCGGCGGCTGGAAACACTGGAAACACCTCTTACGGCAACGATGTCAATATTTATGCCGGAGATCTCATCCAGCACATCAACTGCACCATCATTCCGGCGAACCCCGGAGCCCCGGCGACCGGCACGACAGCCGCTATTCCACCTAGCCCCGCAAGTAGTTCCTGCTCCGGAACGCAGACCCGTCTCAACACCAGCTTCGGCAACATCAACTACGCCTTCAATACCTCTGTCGCGAACTACAACGGCCTGATCGCCTCCGGACGTGGTCGCTTCACCCGTCGCGGCTTCCTCACGGCTTCGTACACGCTCGGGCATTCGCTGGACGATTGGCAGAACTATCCAACGGCTTACCCCTTCAACCAGTACTATGCCAGCTCCCCGTACGACGTTCGCCACCGGCTTTCAGTCGGTGCGTCCTACGAGTTGCCCGGCAGTCATCTCAACAACGGGTTGGAACGCCGGGCTCTTGGCGGCTGGACACTCGCGGGAACCGGGGTTCTCCAGTCTGGCACGCCCTTTACTGTTTCCACCGGCGCTGCTTTTCATGCGCAGCTCATCAACCCCAATGGCCCTACCACTCCTGGCAACCTCGTCTTCGCTCCGGGCAGCGGAGACTTCAATGCCGACGGCGATAACAACGACTATCCCAACATAACCTCGGCTGCGCAGAGCCACCACCGCGCCGACTATCACACGGGTCGTGGCGTCCTGGCCACCTGCCCATTCGGCATTCTGCCTTGCGGGAACTTCACTCTTCCCGCGCTTGGGAGCGAGGGCAATGAAGCGCCCAACCAGTTTCGCAATCCCGGCTACGCCGACATCGACTTCACGATCAAGAAAGTCACCGTTCTTGCTGAACGCGTGAACCTCGAACTGCGCCTGGACACCTTCAACGTGGCCAATCGCGTCAACTATGCCCCTTCGGGCACCCCTGGTGGACTCGACACCAATCTCCAGGACGGAACCTTCGCCCAGAGCACCGGGACCAACCCGGCGCGCAATATGCTGCTTGGTGCTCGGCTGAACTTCTAAGCTGTGGATCGAGGGGAACCTGCGTCTTGATGGGCGGTGTTTTCCGGCTGCTGGGAAGCATCGCCCGCAGTACGCTACGGTAGAGGCCTGTGCTGGATGAGCATCGTTGTGCAGGGTCCGACTTCTTTTCTTCAAGAGCTGCCGTGACGCGACCATCACTGAACAGTTTTTGTGGGCCGTTGCGCGCCGCATCGAACGATAGCCGGGTGCGGATGTGGCTCGCGGATGGGCGACTTGCTGTTGCCGCAGTTTTTCTGCTCGCGTCGGTAGGTCCGACTACGCTTTACGCCCAGGCTGCTCCGGCGGGTCGGGCAGCGGTGATCCAACAGTTGCGGCAGGGCGATAACCAGGCCGCGCTCTCGCTGGCGCAGACCGCACTGAAGCAGACGCCCGGCGATTGCAGTCTGCTTTCGCTCGAAGGCGTCGCCTTTACGGGACTGCAGAAGACACAGGACGCTCTTCAGAGCTTCCATCGGGCTCTGGCGCGTTGCCCGGAGTATCTGCCCGCACTTGAGGGCGCTGCTCAGATCGAGTTTGCGCAGAAGGGCGCCGACACGGTCGCACTGCTGCATCGCGTTCTTGCCTTGCGGCCGGACGATCCGACGGCGAATGCGATGCTGGCTACCGTGCTCCGGGGGCAAGGGAGCTGCGCCGAAGCTCTGGGTCACTACGCAGCAAGCCAGGCCCTCTTCCCGAGCCGTCCCGATCTTCTGGAGAGCTATGGCATCTGTCTGGCGGATACCGGCGACCTCCGCTCTGCCCTGGCGAGCTACGGGCAGCTGCTGGCGTCTCACCCGAACGATACGATCCGGTATGACGTCGCCCTTTTGCAATGGAAGACGCACGCCAACGATGACGCGCTGGCGACGCTGGCACCGCTGCTGACCGGAGAGCATGCGGTGCCGGCGCTGGCACTGGCTTCAAAGATCCATGAAGAGAAGGGCGAGACGCCCGAAGCTGTGGCGCTGCTGCGGGAGGCTATCCTTCAGTCGCCGGACAACGTGGAGAACTACCTGGATTTCGCGGCGATCGCCTTCAACCACAAATCCTTCCAGGTGGGCATCGACGTTTTGAACGCTGGCCTGCCCCGGCTGCCGCGCTCGGCGGAGTTGCTGGTGGCGCGGGGCGTGCTGGAAGTGCAGCTTTCGCAGAGCAAGGCTGCGCTCGCCGACTTTGAGCAGGCGCACCGGACGGATCCCAAGCTGTCGTTTGCCGCGGATGCGCTCGGCATTCTCCGAAGTCAAGAGCACCAGAGCGGCGAGTCTCTGGCGCTGTTCGAAGCGCAGGCGAAAGAGCATCCGGATGACGCGTTGCTGCAGTACCTGCTTGCCGAACAGCTGTCGGAGGGCGATGCGGGCGAGAACGGAACGCGTCTCCAGGCAGCCATTGCCGCCGGCAAACGAGCCGTCACCCTCGATCCGAGCTACCTGGCTGCGCACGATCTGCTTGCGGTGCTGTACGTCCGAGGGAACCAGCCGGAGCTGGCGATTGGGCAGGCGGAAGCGGCCCTGGCGCTTGATCCGAGCGACCAGGACGCTCTGTATCAGGAGATCATGGCTCGCCGGCGCTCAGGCGACACTGTCCGCATGAAGGAGCTGACCGCACGGTTTGACGAAGCGCGCAAGGAGAATGGGCGACGGCAGCAGCGTGCGGACCGGTACAGCCTGCAAGAGGATTCGCATCACTAAGCGGAATCTCAGGCGCTGAGATCGTGAACGTCGCGCAGGGTGTAGGGGAGGCGAGCCCGGTGAGGACGCACAGATCCTGAGGTTCCGCATGCGAAGGGGTCGCAGCGGGTCAGGCTTGCAGATCATCAGTTGCCGCGCGAAGTCATGGACGGGGGCATGGCGCCTGGAGCGCTAGCCCACGATGGATTCGGATCGGGTCCCATGTTCAGGACCAGGGTCGCGCCGTCCTTGACGTCGGCTTGGCTGAACCAGGGTCTGGTCCACGGGTGTCCATTCATGGTGGCTGACTGGATGTACAGGTTCGCGGTCGAGTTGTTGCGGGCGACAATCTCCAGTTTTTTGCCGTTGCTCAGAAGGAGCTTTACGTCGTTGAAGAGCGGTGAGCCGATGATGTAGATGTCACTCGATGGATCGACCGGATAGAAGCCCATCGCGCTTAGCACGTACCACGAGGAGGTCGCTCCCTGGTCGTCCATGCCGGGGTAACCGTACCCCGAGGCATCGCTGCCGTACATCTCGGCGAGGATCTGGCGGACCAGCTTTTGCGTCTTCCAGGGCTGGCCTCCCCAGTCGTAGTAATAGGCAGCTTGCTGGTCGGGCTGGTTGCCCTGCACATACTGGCCGATCAGACCGGTGCAATCGCGACAGATGCCTTTTGGCGTGTAGGGCGTGGAAAAGAACTGATCGAGCTTGCGGTCGAACGCCTCGCGTCCGCCGAGCAGATCCATGAGCCCTTGCACGTCGTGCGGCACGAGCCACAGGGTCGACCAGCCTGACGCTTCTTTCATCATGAAGTTGTAGTACGGCTCCTGCGGATCGAAGGGCGAGATCCATCCCCCGTCCCCGGTGCGGCCGCGAACGAAGCCGATGGATGGATCGAAGACATCTTTGTAATTGCCGGCGCGCTTCAGGAACAGCTGCTCGTCTCCGGATTTCCCGAGCAATTTGGCGTATTCAGCGATGGCGTGATCGTCCCAGGCGTACTCGAGCGTGGTGGCGGCTCCGGCTTTTCCGCCGGCGTAGGGCGGGCTGGGATTTCCTTCGGGAACGACGTCCGAAATCCAGCCCTGCTTTTCGTACTCGGCAAGGTAGTGACGGGGACCGGCGGGGTCGATGGCGTTCTTGCGGAGGTAGTCGTAGGCGGCGGCGTAGTCGAACGGGATGCCGCGCTTCCACGAACCTAAAAACAGGAACACGGCGTTGTCGCCGTGGAAGGAGGTGTTCATAAATCCCTGCTCGCGCGCCATGTCGAGTTCGGACGCCATGATGTCGCGCACCCGCTCGGGCTCCAGCAACTCGAGTAGCACGATCTGGTTGCGGCCGGTATCCCAGAAGGGGACGGGGCCGTAGCGATCGTGGGTGGCGGTCTCGACCTTGCCGTTCCTGTCGGTGAGTGACTCGCCTTTGGCGGCGATCAGGCGCGGACTCGCGAAAGACTGGAAGAGCGTGGAGTAAAACATGGCGCGCTGCTTCGGCGTGCCGCCCTCGACCTGCACGCGATCGAGCAGCTTTGCCCACTCGTCACGCGCCGCCTGATGAACGCTGTCGAAGTTCCAGCCGGGTAGTTCCTCTTGCAGCCGCTGCTCCGCCTGGGCGTAACTGGTGCCGTGAGCGATCTTCAGCAGCACCTGCTCGCCAGCTTCTGTGTGGAAGGTGAGATAGCTTCCCGCGTAGGTGCCTGCGACCTCTCGCGCGTCGGGCTGAACCTCCTTATCACCTATGCCCCAACCTTTGTCAGCGCCAGATGCTTTCCGGAAAGTTCCGAAATTGGCGAACGGCCTTGAGAATTCCGCGACGAAGAAGGCGCCGTCGATGGCTCTGCTGCCTTGCGCCACACCGCGTACGGTGTGATCGCCGACAACTTCCATGCGTCCACCATGCTCGGGGAAGTTGACCAGCAGGTTCGCCTTCCGGCTTGGTGGAAAGGTGAAGCGCATCAGGCTTGCCCAGCGGGTCGCGGTAAGCTCGACCTGGGTTTTGAAGGTATCGAGATAAACCGAGTAATACCCAGGCGAGGCCGTTTCACGGGCTTTGTCGTAATCGCTCTCGCGATAGTCCGGCGGCATCGACCAATCGCCAACGACCGGCGAGATGATTGGCTCGGCATCTCCGCCGTAAGTGGATCCGCCTCCGCCCGAAAAGCCGAGCATGGTCGGGTTTGTGTAGAAGTACGGAACAGGGACACCGTTCGGAAAAGTGAACGCGATGTTGTTGTTGATCGGCGCTGCCTCCACCGAGCTGTGGGGCAGGCGCGCTCCCGGCGAGGTTTGCCCCGAGTAGACCGGCTCCCCCGGCGGCGGTGCGTTGCCAATGAGTTCTTGTCGATCGAGCGGCGCTGTCCCGACGAGTGGATTCGCCAAGTCGACAGGAGATCCAGCTCCTGATTGGGCGATGGCCATGCCATGAATCCCAATCGTGACGAGTGCGCCGGCGAGCGTGAACGCCGCCCGTCGTCTATCTCTTGGAGATTTCAAGGTTAGGGGCCTCGGTGTGCTGTAAACCGTTTCGAGGGATGGTGGGCAGTGAGGGACTCGAACCCCCGACATCCTGCTTGTAAGGCAGGCGCTCTAACCAGCTGAGCTAACCGCCCCGCTTTGGGCCGCGTGGTTGCTGTGAGTGTACGTGACGGCAGGCAAGAGGGGCAACGGCGGAACTGCGGGCGGGGCGTACGCGTAGGATAAGCACGTGAAGACGCGGCGGAAGCGATGGGTTGTGGTGTGTGCGGTGGTGCTGGCGACGGTGGCGCCGGCGTGGGCGGAGAAGGTCAGCGATCTCCCGGCACCGGCGGGGTACATCAGTGATTTTGCGGGGGTGATTTCGCCGGAGGTGAAGGCGAAGCTGGAGCAGCGGTGCACGGAGGTGGACCGTGAAGCGCACGCGCAGATTGCGGTGGTGACGATCAAGACGCTGGACAACGACCAGTCGATCGAGGAGTTTTCGACCGAGCTCGAGGAGAAGTGGAAGGTGGGGAACAAGGAAGACCGCGGCGTGCTGATGGTGCTGGTGATGACGCCGCGCAAGGGACGGATCGAGGTGGGGTACGGGCTTGAGGGCATCCTGAATGACGCCAAAGTGGGGGATATTGGGCGGTCCATGGTGCCGGATGCGGCAAAGGGCGACTACGACGACGCGGTGACGTTGGGGGTGGGGCAGCTGTCGCGGGTGATTGCGACCGATGCAGGGGTGGCGCTGACGCCGATTGTGCGCCGGCAGCAGGTGGCGCAGCAGCAGGCGGCGCCCATGTCGGTGTTTCAGATGGTGGTGTACGGGGTGATGGCGCTGCTGGTGCTGTTTGTGCTGATACGCGGCGGGGGAAGTGGGCTGCTGTGGTTTCTGCTGGGCAACATCATGGGCGGTGGATTTGGTGGCGGCGGGCGGCGTCGGGGCGGTGGTGGCTTCGGCGGTGGTGGTGGCGGCGATGATGGCGGGGGATTTGGCGGGTTCGGTGGGGGGAGCTCGGGTGGCGGTGGGGCGAGTGGAGACTTTTGATGGCCGGGCGGAGCAGTGAACCGGGTGGGTTGGGAATCGTAGTGTAGAGTACAGCGGAAGCGGCCACGACGTGGCGCTATGAGAGAGGCAGGAAGGGTATGAAGGGATCTTGGATCGGACTGGGTTTGCTCGGCGTGATTGTGCTGGCGGTGCTGCTGGGGTTTGGCAGCTATGTGGGCGCGAAGAACACGCTGGTGCAGAAGAATGAGGATGTGGACCGGGCGTACTCGCAGGTGGATATCGTGCAGCAGCGCCGGCTGGATTTGATTCCGAACCTGGTGGCTTCGGTGAAGGGCTACGTGAACGAAGAGACGACGGTGCTGACGAATATTGCGAATGCGCGTGCGGGCGTTTTGAGCGCCGGCAGCAATCGGCAGGGAGCGATCCAGGCGAACCAAAAGCTGGATGTGGCGCTGGGGCCATTTTTCCGGCTGCAGGAACAGTATCCGAACCTGAAGGGGAGCGAGCAGTTTACGCGGCTAGAGGATGAGCTGGCGGGAACGGAGAACCGGATTGCCGTGGAACGGAGCCGGTACAACAAGACGCTCGAAGACTACGACGTATACGTGCGGCAGTTTCCGAACAGCATTTGGGCGAACATGGCGGGGTTTCATTACCGGGATGAGTACTTCAAGGGCAATCCGCAGAACAGCCAGGCCCCCACAGTGGACTTCAGCAAGTAGGTGGTTCGGCAGGAACTGAAAGGCCGTCGCGAGATGCGACGGCCTTTTTTGCTGACAGCAGAGGCGGAGCTACTTGGTGAAAGAGGCGATGGCCTGTGCTTCATCGTCTTTGACGTCGAAGACGGTGTAGAGCTTGGTGATTTGAAGCAGGTCGTGAACCTTCTTGGTCAGGTTGAGCAGCTTGAGTTCGCCGCCGCTGTTCTTGACGGTGGTGAACGCGCTGACCAGTTCGCCGATGCCGGAGCTATCGATATAGCTAATCTCACCGAGGTTCAGGAGGATTTTGTTGGAACCCTTGGCGAGCGCGTCGCGGACGGCGTCGCGGATGGTGACGCTGCCTTCGCCGAGGGTAATGCGGCCGCTGAGGTCGAGGATGGTGACGCCGTCGACCTGACGCGTCTTGACTTTCATGCTCATGAGCGATGTCTCCTTAAGCACCCGGGAGGGTAGCTGTTCTGTGTTTGATAAGAATGATTTCTGTGCCGGGTTGCCTTTGGCGAAAGTGTACCTCATCCATGAAGGCGCGAATGAGGAAGATGCCGCGACCGGAGCCGCGCAGGATGTTTTCGGGCGCGAGTGGGTCGGGGATGGTGTCGGGATCGAGACCGGGACCCTCGTCGGCGACGTGCACGGTGAGATCGGTGGCGGAGGACTCAAAGGAGACGTTGATGTGCTTGGCGGTGTCGTACTGGTTGCCGTGAATGACGGCGTTGACGGCGGCTTCGCGCACGGCCATGGCGATATGCGGTACGGTGTCCTCGTCAAAGCCGGCTTTGGCGGCGAACTCTTCGGCGACCTGCTCGACCTTGTTGACGCTTTCGAGGGAGGATTCGAGCGTGAAGCTGAGGCGGCTTGTGGTGGAGTCGGGCAATCAGTTCCTTTGCTGACAGGGAGATCGGGGCCGCCGGGTCTTGGTGATGGCAGTTTGCTTGCGGTCTCGGGGAATGTCAAGGGTACCCAAGCGGGCGGGCTCTGGCGGCGAGTGGTTTTCTGCGCAGATACGGGAACCGAAGCGAGGTTGCGGGCGTGTAGAGTCGGAGCAAGGGCCGACGGATGACGACACATCTGGAACGCGAACGGGAAGCGGCGACGGCGGTGTCGGGCGAGCGCACGAGCGTGGCTGCGCTGCTCGGGATGCCGGTGATGAATGCAGGCGGCGGGCTGGTGGGTCGGGTTCACGACCTGGCGGTGTCCCCGGCTGAGGACGCGTTTCACATACATGGGCTGCTGCTTGGGAGGGCAGGCAAGCGGATGCTGGCGCCGGTGCGGCTGGTGCTGCGGAAGCGTGGGCGACTGGAGATGCGTGAGGGAGCGATGCCGGAGCCGGTGCCGGACGAGAGCCGCTATCTGCTGCTGGATCGCGAGGTGCTGGACCAGCAGATTATCGACGTGCACGGGCACAAAGTAGTGCGAGTGAACGATATCGATCTGCTGTGGCAGACGTCGCATGAGGGTGCGACGGAGCTGCGGATTCAGCAGGTGGAGGTGGGCTCGCGGGGGGCGGTGCGTCGGCTGCTGAAAGGGCTGCCGGGCGGTGCGGTTCGGCAGGTTGCTGAGCGGTTTGGGGCGAATGCGATTCCGTGGGAGTTTGTGGATCTGATCGATCGCGATCCGTCGCGGCGGGTGAGGTTGAAGATCGAGCAGGACAGGCTGGAGAAGATGCATCCGTCGGACCTGGCGGACATCCTCGAAGAACTGGCTCCGGCCGAGCGCGAGGCGCTGTTTATCAGCTTGGATGAGGAGGTGGCGGCGGAGACGCTCGAAGAGATTGAGCCGAAGCTGCAGCAATCGTTGCTGGCGGCGATCGACTCCGAGCGGGTGGCGGACATCGTGGAGGAAATGGACCCGGGGGCGGCGGCGGATCTGCTGAAGGAGATGCCGGAGGCGGAGTCGGACCGGATTCTGGAAGAGATGGAGCCGGATGAGCGGCGGGAAGTGGAAGAGCTGCTGGAGTTCAAGGGGGATTCTGCCGCTGGGCTGATGACGACGGAGTATGTGGCGGTGGACGAGGGCGCGACGGTGGAGCGGGCGGTGGAGGCGCTGCGACGTTTCGAAGGGGATGCGGAGACGATCGCGGAGGTGTATCTGCTGGATGCGGCGGGCAAGGTGACGGCGGCGATTTCTGTCGTTCGGCTGGTGCTGGCTCGGGGCGAGGGTTTGTTGAACGCGCTGCCGGCAGGGCACATGGTGTGCTGCCATGTGGAGACGGCGGGGAGGCGGGTGGCGGAGCTGTTCGATAAGTACAATCTGCGGTCGATGCCGGTGGTGAACGGCGACGGGGAGATGGTTGGGGTGATCCACGCAGAGCAGGTGATCGCGCTGCTGCGAGAGAAGATCTGAGCGGGATGAAGATTTTGTATGCGGGGACGTTGAGCCCGAATGACTCTGCGCTCTACCGGATGTGGGCGCTGGGGCGGCTGGGGCATGCGGTGGTTCCGCTGAATGCGTACGAGTATGAGCCGCGGCATGCGCTGGTGCGGAAGATCGGATTTCGTCTGGTGATGGGGCCGGAGGTCAACCGGCTGAACCGGGATCTGCTGCGGATTGCGGAACGGGAGCGGCCGGACGTGCTGTGGGCGGATAAGCTGCTGGCGGTGTGGCCGCGGACCCTGGACCGGTTGCGCGCGATGGGTGTGGCGACGTTGAGCTACATGATTGACAACCCATTTGGGACGCGGCGCGATCCGGGGTGGCGGATGTACATGCGGGCGATTCCACATTACGATCTCCACGTGGTGCAGCGGGACAAGAACATCGCGGACTACCGGGAGCGCGGGGCGCGGGACGTGATCAAGATCCAGACGGCGTATGAGCCGACGCTGCACTTCGCGCCGCCGGCGGGCTGGTCGGATGCGGATCGTGACCGGGAGGTGTCGTTTATCGGAACGCCGTATGACGATCGGGCGGAGACGCTGACGCGGTTGGCGAGAGTGGGGGAGTTTGGGGTCGCGATCTCCGGCAACGAGGGGCATTGGCGGCGCGCGTTGCGGGCGGAGGCGTTTGGGCGGCTGTATCGCGAAGGGGAACTGTACCAGGGGCGGTATCGGGAGGCGATCTGGAGGTCGAAGGTGAACCTGAGTTTTCTGACGCATGCGAATCAGGATGAGTTTGTGCACAAGAGTTTTGAGATTGCGGCGTGCGGCGGGTTCTTGTTGGCGGAGCGGTCCGCGGGGCATGTGGCTCGGTTTCGCGAGGATGAAGAGGCGGTGTTTTTCACGGGGTACGAGGAACTGCTGGGAAAGGTTCGGCGGTATGTGCCGGACGAGGCGGCGCGGGCGCGGATTGCGACGGCGGGCCGGGCGCGGGCCGAACGGGGTGGGTACCACAACGATCGGCAGGTAAGGCTGATCGTGGCGCGGGCGGAGGAGATTCTAACGCGAATGCCGGCGCGCTGAGGCGGTGGAGGTTGCTGCGCGGGCAAACGCGGTCGGGGGGCGGGGACGGGTGAGGTAGTCTGCGGTGAGGACGCGCTCTCCATGCCACTGGTGGCCGACGCGAGGACGAGGTGAGGTCAGGGACGCATGTGGCGGCGATGGCGAATTCGGGTGTTGCTGTTCGTTGCCGTGCTGGGACCAGGGTTTATCACGGCCAACGTCGACAACGATGCGGGTGGCATTCTGACGTACTCGCAGGCGGGAGCGCAGTACGGGTACACGCTGCTTTGGACAATGCTTCCGATTACGCTGGCGCTGATCATTGTGCAGGAGATGTGCGCGCGGATGGGCGCGGTGACAGGTAAGGGGCTGAGCGATCTGATTCGTGAAGAGTTTGGGTTGCGGGTGACCTTTTTCACGATGATTCTGCTGGTGGTGGTGAACTTCGGCAACGTGATCGCGGAGTTTTCGGGGATAGCGGGAAGCATGCAGCTGTTTCACCTGAGCAAGTACGTCAGCGTGCCGGTGTGTGCGCTGCTGGTGTGGGTGCTGGTGGTGAAGGGGGATTACAAGAGCGTCGAGAAGGTGTTTCTGGCGGCGAGCGTGTTCTATATCGCCTACATCGTTGCGGGCGTGCTGAGCGGACCGAACTGGCACCTGGCGATGGTGGAAACGGTAAAGATGCCGCCGGTGAGCGTGTGGCGCGACCACAACTACCTGTATATGACGATCGGCGTGATTGGGACGACGATTGCTCCGTGGATGCAGTTCTACCTGCAGTCGTCGATTGTGGAGAAGGGCATAACGGTGCGGGAGTACGGGGCGTCGCGGCTGGACGTGATTGTCGGGTCAATCTTTACGGATGTGGTGGCGTGGTTCATTGTGGTGGCGTGCGCGGCGACGCTGTATGCACACGGCATGCACAACGTGAACGATGCGGCGGACGCGGCGGAGGCGATGAAGCCGCTGGCGGGCCAGTATGGCTTCATTCTGTTTGCGGCGGGGTTGTTCAACGCGTCGTTATTTGCGGCGTCGATTCTGCCGCTGTCAACGGCGTACACGGTGTGCGAGGGGCTGGGGTTGGAAAGTGGGCTCGATAAGAGTTATCGCGAGGCGAAGTTCTTTTACTGGTTCTACAGCCTGCTGATCGCGGTCGGCGCGGCGGTGGTGCTGATTCCGCGATTTCCACTGGTGAAGGTGACGATCCTGTCGCAGGTGCTGAACGGGATTCTGCTGCCGGTGGTGCTTTATTTCATGCTGCGGCTGATTCGCCGGACGGAGCTGATGGGCAAGTATGTGAATGCGGTGTGGTTTGATGTCCTGGCGTGGGGGACGGCGGGAATTGTGACGGTGCTGTCGCTGGTGTACCTGTGGACCAGCCTTCGGCCGCACTGACATGGGCGGCACCACGGCTGGATCAGAGGAGTTTGCCTTCAGAGAGGTCGCGTACGAGGCGGAGGTCAGCGGCGAGGAAGTCGTAGCCGGGGAGCTCGGGCAAGGGCGACCAGCGGAGGTCGTTGAAGATACGATTTTCGAGCGGGCCGCGGAACTCTGTGACGACAAAGAACTGGAGATCCACAGCGCCGCCAGAGCGGTATTTGTGGCGGGTGCGGGCGACACGGCGGCCGATGGTGGCATCGATGCCGAGCTCTTCGTTGAGTTCGCGGGCGAGGGCGTCTTCGGAGCTTTCGCCGGGCTCGATTTTGCCGCCGGGGAACTCCCACTTGAGGCTCATGGGCTGGTCTGGCCGGCGCTGACAAACGAGCACTTCGGTGGCGGCGCCGGCAGGATTTTCACGCAGGATCAAGGCCGCGACGACGAAGCGCACGGTTTTCTGTGCGGCCGTTGCGCCCTGCGCGTCTAGCTTGCGAATCGGCTCTTTCATGCGTCTGAAGAATTAGACGGAGATGGCAGCCGAAACGCTTCAGGCGAGCGAGGGGGGCGGCTGGACGGAGGCGGGGAAGTACACGGGCCAGCCCTCGCGGAGGCTACGCTCGATGAGCTCGGGGGAGGGATTTATGGGGAAGGCCTGGCGCGCGATGCCGAGCATGGCGGCATCATGAACGGAGTTGCCGAAGACGGCATCGGGTGCGGCGATGCCAGCGGCATGGAGGGCGTCGACTTTGCCTTGACCGGTGGGAACGGCGCGGAGCTGGTCGCCGACGAGGCCGTTCCGGCAGGTGACGCAGGCGGAGAGGACGCGGTTGGCGGGGATGCCAAAGCGGGTGACGCCTTCTTCGATGACCCAGTCGTTGGTGGAAGAGACGGCCCAGATGTCGACGCCGGCGGCGCGGAGCTGCTGGACGAGCTGACGCATTTCGGGGAAGATGTAGGGCTCGATGAACCGGGCGAAGAAGGTGCGGGCGGCGGAGCGCATTTCCTCGACGCGGAGGCCGGCATACATCTGCACCATTTCGCCACAGATGCTGAGCTCGGAGACTTCGCCGCGGATGTAGCCGAGGTAGCGATCGTTGATGCGGTCGGCGGTCTCGCGGGAGACGAGACCGGTCTCCATGGACCAGCGCATAAAGGTGGAGCCTGCGTCGCCGGACCAGAGGGTGCCGTCGCAGTCAAAGACGGCGACGCGGGGGGCGAGCTGGTGAACTTCGCGAAAGAGGTCGGCGGTGGAAAAGGTTTGGAGGGAGGTTCGGTCGGCGGTCTGGAGGGTGTTCATAGGGCGTCCTGGGGGTGACGCCGAGCGCGTGGGTTGGCGGAGCACTCGGGTGCGACTCCATGGTACGTGAGTGGGCGCGAGAAGGAGGTGAAGGGGCGAGGGTGCGCGGGCGGGGTGAGCCGCATCCAAGGTAAGGCGGAGGAAACGGGATGAGCGATGAGAATCAGAGCGGTACGGAGCACAAGCACCTGAGCGGCGATGAGGGAAAGAAGAAGATCGGTGAGTTGATCAAAGACATTCGCATCTGCATGATGACGACAGCTAACGAGGACGGGTCGTTCGACAGCCGGCCGATGGCGACGCAGAAGGCGGAGTTTGATGGCGCAGTGTGGTTTCTGACACGCGGCGAATCGGGCAAGGTGGCGGAACTCCGGGATGATGCGCACGTCTCGTTGGTGTATGCGGACCCGGGAGAGGCGAAGTATGTGACGCTCAAGGGACGGGGTACGGCGTCGAACGATAAGACGCGCATCCACGAGTTGTGGAATCCGATGTACAAGGCATGGTTTCCCGGGGGCGAAGAGGATCCGTCGATCACGATTCTGCGGGTGGAGGTGACGGAAGCGGAGTACTGGGAGGCATCGTCGAGCCGCCTGGTGCGCGGGGCGAAGTATCTGGCGGCCGCGGTGACCGGCGGGAAAGCCAACCTGGGCGAGCAGGGCAAGGTCGACCTCTAGGTGCGTTCGCGACCGGCAGGTTAGACAGGTGGAAGGCCGTTCACAATGGTGACTCCTGCCGGTGGCGTAAAGAGGAAATCCGACGCGGGAATCGGCTGGTTCTCCTGCATGTCGGCGAAGGTGAACTCGGTAGCTGAGCCGTCGAGTTCCTCCAGACGAATGGACCGGATAAGGCCGGCTGGGGTGACGATGAGGGTGAGCTCTTTGAGGCGCTCGGCCATGCCTTTGGGGATACCGCGGATAACGAAGTTTGCGTCTCGCGGCTCAACGGTGATGTTGTCGAGCTCGCGTTTGAGCTCGGTGTGGCCGAGAAGGAAGCGCAGGGGGGAACGAACGTCGTCGAGCTGCTTGGCGGGGACGCGCTGGACCTCCGCGTCGCCGGGGGTGTAGGACCAGGCGAACTTGCCGTCAAGCACGAAAACTTTGCCGACGGGATTCGCGTAGATCCAGCGCATACGGCCGGGTTTGCGGAGCAGGAGGGTGCCGCTCTCCGTGCGATTCATGCCGAGACCGGTGTAGTGCTCGGTGTAGCTGGCTTTGAGGGTCGAAAGATGGTTGTAATGTGCGTCGACGGCGTGCAGGATTGCGTCGTTCCCCTGCTGGGCCGAGCCGGAGGCCGTGAAGCCTCCGAAAAGGACGCCAAGGAGCAGCAGGGTGCTAAGGCACCCTAAGCGGATCACTGCATGGGTTGGGTGCAGTTGGTGCCGCCTTGCGGGTCGTAGCGGACGGTGCCGTTTTCGTCGGAACAGAAGCCGCGGTCGCCGGAGTGGCCGACGGAATTAGGGACGGCGGTGATCTGGTAGGAGGTGTACTGGTCCTGGTTGTTGATAGTGACTTTGTTGCAGTTGGTGATGGCGAAGGTGTAGCCGGCCTTGTTGCCGGTGGAGAGGTCGTCGGAGATGAGCTGCGCGGATTGCGGCGTGGGAGCACCGGAGCCAGCCTTGCCGCCGAGCGAGGTCAGCGAGCAGGCAAAGCCGTTGGCCGGGTAGGCGGAGCTGTACTGGAGCTCTGCCTGGTTGAGGGTGCGCACGGACTGGAAGGCGGAGGTTTCGTGTGCCTGCTTGGTGAGCTTGAGCATCTGCGGGATCGCGAGCGTCATGAGGATGAGCATGACGGACATGACGATCAGGAGTTCGATGAGGGTGAAGCCAGCTTCGTGCGTGCGGCGGGGCCGGATAGCGGTACGGTTGTGCATCGGTTCCTCAGGCGGCCTCCGAAAAGAGGCGACAGTGTCGAGACGACTCTAGCAGGGTGGAGGTTAGCAGGCCAGGTGCTCGCGGGTGATTGACATAACTCCGAGATTGCCGAGCAGGGTGAGCGCCATCTGCTCGGGACGGAAGAGATCGGTGGCGAGTCGCTGGATCTGGTCCGGGGTGACGGCGTCGATCTCCGAGACAATTTCCTCGATGCCGAAAAAGCGGCCGAAGTACATCTGCTGGCGGGCGAGGTTGGACATGCGGCTGCCGGAGCTTTCGAGGCCGATGACGATGTTGCTTTTGAGCTGGTCCTTGGCGCGCTTGAGCTCTACGTCGGAGACGGTTTCGGATTTGATTTTCTTGAGTTCGGCGACGGTGAGCTCGAGGAGCTTTTCGGTCTTTTCGGCGGAGGTGCCGGCGTAGACGGAGAGCGAACCGGCGTCGCGGAAGGGATTCATTTCGGAGTAGATGGAGTAGGCAAGGCCCTGCTCTTCGCGGATGGTCTGGAAGAGACGCGAGCTCATGCCGCCGCCGAGGATGGTATTGAGCAGGTAGACGCCGTAGCGGTCGGGGCTGTTGACGGGCGGTGCGGGCACGCCGAGGCAGAGCTGGACTTGTTCGAGGGACTTTTTCCGCTTGAGGGTGATGTGCGGGTTCGCGACGGGGACGGGGTGGGCTGGAAGGGGACGGACGCTGGCTGAGAGTGAGGCGAACTGCCCGGCAACGCGGGCGACGAACTCGTCGTGATCGAGGTTGCCGGCGGCGGAGAAGACCATGTTCTGCGGGGTGAAGGTGTCGGCGTAGAAGGTGAGGACGGTTGGCTGGTCGAAGGAGCTGACGGTCTTTTTTGTGCCAAGGATCGGCCGACCGAGGGCGTGATTTTTCCAGAAGTTCTGGGTGAAGACTTCATGCACGAGATAGTCCGGGTTGTCCTCGTCCATTTTGATTTCTTCGAGGATGACACCCTGCTCGCGGGCGAGCTCTTCGGGGGCGAAGGTGGGGTGGAGGACAAGGTCGGAGAGGACGTCAAGGGCCGGAGCGACGTTTTCATCGAGCACCTTGATGTTGAAGCAGACCGTCTCTTTCGAGGTGAAGGCGTCGAGGTTGCCGCCGATGGTGTCGACCTCGCGGGCGATCTGCTGGGCGGAGCGGGAGGTGGTGCCTTTGAAGACCATGTGCTCGACGAAGTGGGAAATGCCGTTGATCTCGGCGGACTCGTCGCGCGATCCGGAATTGACCCAGACGCCCATGGAGACGCTGCGGACGTGCGGCATGCTTTCCGTAAGGATGGTGAGGCCGTTGGGGAGGGTCGTGGCGCGGAGGTTGCGTGCGGGCGAAGCGCTGCGGGCGGAGGTTTCCGCAAGAACGACGGACATGAGGCTATTGTTTCACGGACCGGGACCGGGAAGGGCGGCGGGTGCCGCTTGGGCTAATTGCGGAGGGCAGCGATTGCATCGAGGTCGAGTGCGGCTGACGAGCCGGCGAGCTCTTCCGTCCGCTCGCGCAGGGGGAACAGGGCGCCGTTAGCAAATCGATACCAGATTTCGGTGCGCGGGTCGATGACGATGATGTTGCGTACGCCCATCTCGGCGTAGTCGGTCAGCTTTCGTAGGACGCGGGTCATGACGTCTTCGGGCGAGAGCACTTCGAAGACGGAGATCGGCGGGTGGGTGAGGATCTGTTGGATGGGACGGGCGCGGTCAAACACGACGACGTCGGGGACGCGGTAGCGTGTGGAGCTTACCTGTACGCGCAGCTCGGGCATCACGCGGATGTTCCACTTGACCTGATTCTGGACGAACCAGAGTTGCAGCGCCTGCTGCCAGCTGGCGTGATCGTACTCTCCCATGGGGCGTAGCTCCACCTCGCCATCGACGAAATCTGCGTCGGGTTCGTATGAGGAGTGCAGGTAATCCTGGACGGGAACCGGGGCAAATGTCGCCATCGTGGACCTCCCCAAAATCGTAGCATCCGGCGCAAGCGGTGGGGGCTGACGGTACACTAAAGAGTGATGCCAGAGCGGGCCCTCTTTGGATCGGATTTGGCCGAGCTGACGGAGCTGATGGCTGGCTTCGGACAGAAGCGGTACCGCGCGGTGCAGCTCCATGATGCGCTCTACAAGCTGCGAGTGGCGTCACTGGATGAGGTGACGGTGCTGCCGGCTGCCTTGCGGCACGAGATGGCGGTGGCGGGCTGGCAGGTGGGTCTGCCGGAGCTGGTGCAAACGGCGCGGTCTGTGGACGGGACGGAGCGCTACCTGGTGCGGATGGCTGACGGCGAGACGGTGGAAACGGTGTGGATGCCGGATGGGGACGGGGGCGAGCGCGGGGACGGATCGGATGCGGGGGCGGAGGAAGAGTTGGCCGGGAGCTATCGGCGGGCGACGATCTGTGTTTCGAGCCAGGTGGGGTGTGCGGTGAATTGCCAGTTTTGCCTGACGGCGAAGCTCGGGATCCGGCGCAATCTGACGGCGGGGGAGATTGCCGGGCAGGTGGCGGCGGTGCTGACGCGACATGGCGTTGCGATCGGGAAAAATCGCATCAACCTGGTCTTTATGGGGATGGGTGAGCCGTTCCTGAACTACACCGAGTTTATGAAGGCGGTGCGGCTGCTGGTGAAGGGTGTGGGGATTCCGGAGTCGCGCATGACGGTGTCGACTTCGGGGATTGAGCCGGCGATTCGGCAGTTTGCGAAGGAGGCGGTGCGGCCGAAGCTGGCGTTAAGCCTGAACGCCTCGAACGACATTGTGCGTGAGCAGGTGATGCCGATTACGCGGAAGTGGAACATTGCCGCGCTGCTGGAGGCAGTGGGGACGATTCCGCTGCGGACGCGGGAGTGGATCACGTTTGAGTATGTGCTGCTAGGCGGCGTGAACGACCGGCCGGAGCATGCGCGCGAGGTGCTGGCGCTGCTGGCGGGTGTTCGGTCCAAGGTGAACCTGATTGCGTGGAATCCGGGGCCGGGGATCGCGTACGCGCAGCCCGCGCCGGCGGATGTGGCGCGATTCCAGCAGATGCTGATCGCCGGGGGCACTCCGACCTATGTGCGGCGGCCGCGCGGGCGGGATATCTATGCAGCCTGCGGGCAGTTGAAGCGGACGGTGGAGCCGGAAGCTGGGGCGAGTTCGCTGGTGGGGATTGCGCTCAGCGCGGCGGCCCCGGCGACTTAGTTGCTTCCCGGGAGGTTTCGCCTGGAGTGCGGGGCCGCTTGCGGCGCTCGCGGAAGCCGAGGGCGAGCAGGATGTCGGTGACACGGTCGTAGTCGTGCCGCAGAACATCGCCCTCGTGGACGAAGTTGCCGGTGACTGGCAGAACACCAAGCGCACGGACGGCGTCCAGATCGGCCTCGATCGGCTTCTGGCCTTCGCGGGCGTACTGTTCCAGGCGCTCCGGGCTGATGGGTGCGGTGTTGATCAGGGCGTAATCGAAGGTGCGGCCCTTGGCGTGGCGCAGGATTTGCTCGATGTGCTGGGAGGCGGTGAGGTCGAGCGACTCGTTGGCCTGCGTCATAAGGTTGCAGATGTAGACACGGGTGGCCTTGCTGGCGGCCAGCGCTTCCGGGATGCCGCGCACCAGCAGATTGGTGATGAGCGAGGTGTAGAGCGAGCCGGGGCCGAGGGTGATGAGGTCGGCCGAGGCGATGGCATCGAGGGTTTCGGGAAGCGGCTCGGCCAGCTGCGGCTCGAGCATGAGCTCACGGATGCGTTGTTTGCTGGCGGTGATGTTGGTTTCGCCACGCACCAGAGAGTCGTCGTCCATGCGGGCGGCGAGCGTGACGTTGGTGTTGGTTGCGGGGTAAATGCGGCCGCGGGTGGCGAGGATCTGCGACGACATCTGGACGGCCTGAGCGAAGTCGCCGGTGATGTGTGAGAGTGCGGCGACGAAGAGATTGCCGAAACTGTGGCCTTCGAGCTCGCCCTGGGGAAAGCGGAACTGGAAGAGCTTTGAGAGTAAGTGCTCATCTTCGGAGAGTGCGACCATGCAATTGCGCACGTCGCCCGGCGGAAGCATTTTGAAGTCTTCGCGGAGGCGGCCGGAGGAGCCGCCGTCATCGGTGACGGTGACGACGGCGGTCAGCTCGCGGATGAGGCACTGGAGCTCGGCCCCGCAGTCGTCAGGGTCGTCGAGGTCGGCGGTGCGCGCGACGTAGCGCTTAAGCCCGCGAAGGAGGGTGGACAGGCCGGTGCCGCCGCCGATGGCGACGACGCGGACGGCACGTCCCGGCTGCGTGGCGGAGACTTGGGCTGCCGCGGTGAGGGCCGGGGCGACGGAGGATCCGGTGTCCGCGGGCGGGAGCTCGTTGCCTGTCACGGCGATCATGTCCGCGATGCTAGACCTCGGGGTACAGCAGCTCGGTGAAGCGCGGGTCGTCGGCCATGTTCTGGAAGTCGGAGTCCGAACGGGCCTGGATGCGGTGGCGGGGATTTTGCCGGATGGCTTCGGTGAGGTGCTCCAGGCAGGTATGCGTGTCGCCGGTGATGCTGGCCAGGATGGCGAGGCCGTAGAAGGCGAAGTCGGCCTTGTTGTTGCGCTGCAGGATGCGCTGCAGCTGCTCGCGCGCATCGTCGAAATGGCCGTCGTTCAGCAGAAAGATGGCATAGTCGAAGTGTTCTTCGTCGGTGGCGAAGTTGGCCTTGGACTTGGCCACCTGCGAGGCGCACGCGTTGATGTACATACGGATGCGCTCAGCGAGGTCGCCGGGGCTGGAGGCGAGCATGGCGTTGAAGGCAACGTGGGCTTCGTCGTATTTGCCCTTTTGCATGAGGTGCAGCGCGGATTCGTAGAGGGCGAGCGTTTCGGCGCGGCCGGCGTCCTGTGCAGGGGGCACGGTGCCGGCGATGACGCGGGGAGATTTCTTGGTCGGAGAGGGAGTTGGGTGCTTGGTCGGAGCCATGGTCTTTCCTTGCTGCGTCTGCGCTTGGGCGGGTTCAGAGCCGGCGAGGCGGCTGGAGAGTCTTCGTCGGTTTTATACCGGCCCCCGAGGGCGCGGTCAACTCCCCCAAAAGTGGGATGCGGTCAGCGAGGGGGTTCCCTTGCGGCGTACAGATAGGGATTGAGGTCGGGATCGTTGTACATCTTGAACTGCCGATAGACCTTGACGCGTCGCGCACCGCTCCGGACGGCCTGAAGATTTTCGTCGAAACACTGCCCCAGGTCGGCGGCTTGTGTTTCCAGGATGACGAGGCGATCGCGGTTGCGCGCGCGATGTGACTCGTTGGCCGACGCGCGCCCGGCCTCTTCGCGGGTGTGAACCAGCTTGAGCGCCAGGATGGAGAGCCGGTCGATCATCATGCCGGGGGTCTCCGAAGAGAGCGGGGCGTCGGGGTTCTGCGGGCCGAGCGTGAGAAGGAAGTGCTCATCGAGCGATTCCGTCAGGTCGTTGCGACGCTGGTTGATGCGATCGATGGATCGCTTCACGGCGGCGATGACGGTGTCGCTCGCGCTTGGGTCGCGGGTGCGATCTTCTTCGTGCCAGAGGAGAAAATTGCTGAGGTGCTGTTGAAGAATGAGGCTTTCGATGGTGTCTGCGGTGTTTGCGGGAACGGCTTCGGGGGCCGCGATGTGCCAGCGTTCGGTTGCGCGGAGGTGCAGGGCGCGGATCTCGGTACCGGCGATCATGCTTGATAGCGAGGGTATCAGGCGCGGTGGGGTCGGCTTGCGGTGGAGCGGGCCGGCAAAGCACACTGGGCACGTGCCGACTGTGCGAGCGCAACGGGTGCTGCTGTACCGGCTGGGAAGCCTTGGCGACACGCTGGTGGCGTTGCCGGCGCTGCATCTGGTGCGGAACCGGTTTCCGGACGCGGAGCGGCGGCTGCTGACGAACTTTCCGGTGAGCGCGAAGGCACCTCCCGCAGCGGCGATCGTTGGCGACAGCGGCCTGGTGCATGGATATTTTCGGTACTCGGTGGGCACGCGCAGTCCCGGGGAGCTGCTGGCGCTTGGGTGGGAGCTGCGGCGGTGGCGGCCGGATGTGCTGGTGTATTTGGCAGCGGCGCGCGGTGTGCGGGCGGCGCAGCGGGACCGGCTGTTCTTTCGGATGTGCGGCATTCGGCAGCAGGTGGGCGTGCCGGTGACGGAGAGCATGCAGGAGAATCGTTGGGTGGCGGACGGTGGTGACGGGTATTTCGAGCCAGAGGGTGAGCGGCTGGTGCGCAACCTGGCGGGGGCGCTGGGGTCGGTGGATCTCGAGGACCCGGCCGCATGGGCGATGCATCTGACGGAGGCGGAGGAGGCACGGGCGGTGGAGGTGCTGCTGCCGGTGGCCGCGGAGCCGGTGATCGCGGTGAGTGTGGGGACCAAGGTGCAGGCCAAGGACTGGGGTCGCGAGAACTGGCGGGCGCTGTTGCGGGAGGTGGCGGCGCGGTATTCGGGGCACGCGCTGGTGCTGCTGGGAGCGCCGGAGGAGGCGGAGGCGAGTGAGTTTGCTGCGGCGGGATGGAGGTCAGCGTCCCGTTCGCCGGTCCTGAACCTGTGCGGTGCGCTGACGCCGCGAGAGAGTGCGGCGGTGCTGGCGCGGGCGCGTGTTCTGCTGGGCCATGACAGCGGACCGATGCACCTGGCAGCGGCCGTGCAGACGCCGTGCGTGGCCATCTTTGCGGCGCGCAACAAGCCGCGGGTGTGGTTTCCGTATGGACGCCAGCATCGCGTGGTGTACCACCAGGTGTCTTGCTGGGGATGTGGGCTCGAAACGTGCCTGGTCGAGGGGAAGCGATGCCTCGCTTCGATCTCGGTGGGGGAAGTTGTGGCCGCGGTGCAAAGTGTTCTGGGCGAAGCGACGTCGGCCGGAGTGCGATGATAAGGGCGAGGAGCGTGCCAACGATGCTGGGCGATGTGCATGCGGTACTGAAGCTGCTGGAAGGCGGATTTCGTCAGGTCAGGGTTCTGGTGGTGGGCGACATGATGCTTGACCGATACATTCACGGCGAGGTGGAGCGCATCTCGCCCGAAGCGCCGGTGCCGGTGCTGCGGCATGCGCGACGGTACGAGCGTGCGGGTGGCGCGGCGAACGTGGCGATGAACCTTGCCGGGCTGGGATGCCAGAGCTTTCTGGCGGGCTTCTGGGGGAATGATGCCGAGCGGTCGGAGCTTGCCGCGATTCTGGAGCGTGCCGGCGTGGACACGCTGGGCGTCGTGACCGGGTCGCTGCCGACGATCTCAAAGACGCGCATCGTTGGGCGGCAGCAACAGCTGCTACGGCTGGACATTGAGAGCCGCGATCTGCCACTGGCGGAAGAGATCGACCGGCTGATCGAGCGGTCGGTGGAGCTTGTGGGCAAGGTGCACGCGGTGGTGCTGTCGGACTACGCCAAAGGCGCGCTCACGCGGACGCTGTGCCGGTCGGTGATCGAGGCGGCGCGGACGCATGGGATTCCGGTGCTGGTGGATCCGAAGGGCGCGGACTTTTCGATGTACACCGGGGCGACGACCGCGTGCCCGAATCTGCACGAGCTGTCGGCTGCGACGGGGATACCGGCGCACCGGACGGACGAGATCCTGGCGGCTGGTCGTCTGCTGGCGGAGCGCTGCGGCATCGAGTTTCTGACGGTGACGCGTAGTGAGCAGGGCGTGACGGTGCTGGACGCTGCGGGGGTGTATCACTCGCCGGCACGAGCTCGCGAGGTATTTGATGTTTCGGGCGCGGGCGACACGGTGATTGCGACGCTGGCTGCTGGGCTCGCCGGTGGGCTGGCGGTGAACACGGCGGTGGACCTGGCGAACATCGCGGCCGGCATCGTTGTGGGCAAGGTCGGTACGGTGCCGATCACGCAGAACGAGCTGGTGCGCGAGCTGACGCCGAGTGCTTCACTGAGCGCGGGAGAGAAGATTCTGGACCTTCCCGGAGCGGTCGCGCGCACGGCGGAGTGGCGAGCCACGGGGCAATCGATTGTGTTTACCAATGGCTGCTTCGACCTGCTGCACGTGGGCCACATCACGCTGCTCGAAGACTGCCGCCGGTTTGGGTCGAAGCTGGTTCTGGGGCTCAACTCGGACACTTCGATTTCGCGCCTGAAAGGCCCTAGCCGGCCGATTGTTGGGGAGCGCGAACGAGCCCGGGTGATGGCGGCGCTGGCTGCCGTGGATGCGGTGGTGCTGTTTGCCGAGGACACACCGCTCGAGCTGATCCGCGCGCTGAAACCGGATGTGCTGGTGAAGGGCGGCGACTACACGGTCGAGACGGTGGTGGGGCACCAGGAGGTGCTGGCCGGTGGCGGGCGCGTTGAGATTGTGCCGACGGTGGAGGGATTCTCGACCACCAACATCGTGCGCAAGCTGACCGGGGTGGACGTCGTGCCGGCCCCGTCGGAGAGCTTGCGGTGATTATCGTCACAGGCGGCGCGGGCTTTATCGGCAGCAATTTGGTGCATCAGCTGAACGCGATTGGCGAGCGCGACATCCTCGTGGTTGACAATCTAGCGCCCGCGTCCAACCTGAGCGGACCGAAGTTTTTGAACCTTGCCGGCGCCGTGTATGCGGACTATATGGACAAGCGGGAGTTTCGCGCGGCGCTGCTTGCCGGGGCGTTTCGGAACACCACGATTCGCGCGATTCTGCACCAGGGCGCCTGCTCGAACACGCTCGAAGATGACGGGCGATACATGATGGACAACAACTTCACGTACTCGAAAGAGCTGCTGCATTTTGCGCTCGATCGCGGCGTGCCGATGGTGTACGCCTCGACTGCCGCGGTGTATGGCGCGAGCGCGGAGTTTGCGCCGGAGCCGGCCAACGAGCGTCCGCTGAATGTGTACGGCTACTCGAAGCTGGTGTTCGACAACTACGTGCGGCGGCTGGTGCCGGAGATGCGGAGCACCGTGGTTGCGCTGCGCTACTTCAACGTGTACGGTCCGCGGGAGCAGCACAAGGGGCGCATGGCGAGTGTGCTGCACCACTTTACGCGGCAGCTGCTGGACACGGGTGTGATTCGGATGTTTGTCGGCTCGGGTGGGTATGCGGATGGGGAGCAGAGGCGCGATTTTGTGTTTGTGAATGACCTGGCACAGATCAATCTCTTTTTTGCCGGGCTGCTGCGGGGGAGCCCCGGCATACCGGTGCAGGCGGTGGTAAATGCGGGTACCGGGAAGGCCCGGACCTTCAAGGACGTGGCGCACGCGCTGATGGAGGTGCATGGGCCGGGGCGGATCGACTTCATTCCGTTTCCTGGCGACCTCCGGGATCGGTACCAGCACTACACGCAGGCCGATGTGGCGGGGCTGCGCAAGGCCGGCTACGCGGCGCCGTTTACCAGCTTGGAAGATGGTGTGCGGCAGACCTTTGCCGCTGAGCCTGCGCGGTAGGCGTGCGAAGGCGCGGCATTTCTCATTCCCGCTACCCACCTGACCGCCACCAGGCGTAGCTGGCCGCAACAGGTCACACCCGAAGGGAGATCGCGTGAGCGACGCACGACCGACACTTCTCTGCATCAGCACCTACGAAAAGGGGCAGGCGTTTTTGCGGGAAGCGGCGCGGCTTGGCGTAAAGGTGACGCTGCTGACCGTCCACAAACTGCACGATGCTGACTGGCCGCGCGACGCCATCAGCCGCTTTGTGACGATGGAGGAGGATTTGGCTCCGAACGAGGTGCTGCGGCACATCAACCGGATTGTGCGGGAACATCGTATCGACTGGATCGTTCCGCTGGATGAGTTCGATTTGGAGTCTGCGGCGCTGGCGCGCGAGCACCTGCGACTGCCGGGGCTGGGCCAAACGCCCACCCGCTTCTTTCGCGACAAGCTGGCGATGCGTCAGGGGGCGCACGACGGCGGCGTGCCCGTGCCGGAGTTTACCGGCGTGTTCAACGCGGAGGCGATCCATCGCTTTTTTCGCGAGGTGCCAGGGCCGTGGCTGCTGAAGCCGCGCACCAGCGCCTCGGCGATCGGCATTGTGCGGATCGATTCGGAAGAGACGCTGTGGCGCACGCTCGACGAGCTTGGCGACGATCGAACCAACTATGTGCTGGAGCGCTTCGTTCCCGGCGACATCTTTCATTGCGAAGGCATCACGGTCGGGGGCGAGGTGGTGTTTGCGGCGCCGTTCCGCTACGCACAGCCACCGATCCAGACGATGCACAGCGGCGGCGTGTTCAGCACGCGGGCGCTGGCGCCGGACAGCTCGGATGCGGTGGCGATCCGCGTATTGCACGCGCAGGTCTTGAAGGCGCTTGGGATGCGGGATGGCGTGACGCATACGGAGTTCATCCGGTCGCACGCGGATGGATCGTTTCTGTTTTTGGAGACGGCGGCGCGGGTGGGCGGGGCGTACATTGCCGAGGTGGTCGAGTTTGCCTACGGGGTGAATCCATGGACGGAGTGGGCGCGGTTGGTGTGCCTGCCGCTGCTGGGCCGCCGGTATGAGCTGCCGACGCTTCGCACGGATGCGGCCGGCAGTGTGATCTGCCTGGCGCGCCAGAACCAGCCGGATCTGAGCGCCTATGCGGATCCGGAGATTGTGTACCGCCTGCACAAGGCGCACCATGCCGGGCTGATCGTGCGCTCGCCGAGCCATGAGCGCGTGGAGCGGATGCTGGAGGGCTATGCGGAGCGGTTCCTGACGGAGTTTTGCGCCGTGCTCCCGGTGCCGGACAAGCCGACTTCCTGAGGTGGAAAGGCGGGGAGCGGCACGCGGAGTGCCGGATTGGATGCAACTTTTGGGGGACAGAGTGGTGAGCGCGCTGGGGCTCGAACCCAGGACCAACGCCTTAAAAGGGCGATGCTCTACCAACTGAGCTACACGCTCGCACCTCTCTCAAAGTAGCACAGGTCTCGCCTAAATCCGGGCCGTCCCTGCGCCTGGACGATCCACTTCGTAGTCCTTTTCCATGACACAGTGTTTGCTGCACGGCGCGCGCCGAAGCTGCGTCTAGGAAGGAACTGGGTGCGCCCGGGTGAAGGTTATCAATTCGTTCGTAACCTAAAGGGGCTACACACGTGCCCTGCCGAAGCCATGCGGATTGACACTAAAGTGTCATGCAAGCTCGTTGACTTGGCCCCAACCCGACGGTAGCCTCAGCCTAACTGCATTGCTCACAAGCGCTTCGGGCAAGATCACTGCCAGAAACGCGTGCAGAATTTTAGGTTACCAGTACTCCACCAGTACTCCAGGACGAGAGCATGGATATGCGCAACACAGACCGGCACGAAGATCTCCCGGTAGTGGAAACGCCCGAAGATGTGGCGGTTCTGTACTCCTGGGCGAACCTGCACGGTGCCAAGTATCGTGACTTTTCTGCGTCGCGACGGGAGTACCGGGCGCAGCTTCGCCGGCGGGCCGCGGAGCAGACCAGGGAATCGGAACTGCAGGCCAGGGACGAGGCGGAGCTCGCGGCGGACCAGGCAGAAGCTGTGGCTCGGGAAGCGGATCGGATCGTCCGGCAGCAGCGGGAGGACGTTGCGGCGGCTGAATTTGGCCGGCTGCGGGCACTGCAGCAGGCTGAAGAGGCTGCCCGCGTAGCAACGGCTGAGCGCATCGAGGCGGCGCGACGGGCGGAAGCGGCCGCCACGGCCGAGGCTGCGGCGCGCCGGGAAGAGCGCGAAATCGTCGAAGCGAACGCCTCCGCGCGCCGGCAGTCCGCGCGGTACGCAGACTCTGAACGGCATCGGCGCGAGCTGGCGGCTGCGGTTCCGCCGTCACCGGTTCCTGGGCAAATCTCCGATCCGTATACCCCTCTGCCGCAGCAAGCGGCGCTGCTCGACCGGCCCAGTTCCGGACCTTTGCCCGCGCTGCCTATCTATCTTGAGCCAGTTCGCATGGTGCCGGAGCCCTACCGGACTCCGCATCGCGACTCGCAACCCGCACTGGCCGCCGACGATCGCGAGGACCCTGCCCCGCTAAGTGACCTGACGAGCGACCCAATGAGTGACTGGAGAGACAATCCCCGGTTTTCTGATGGAGATCCGCCGCAGACCAACCCGCCGGCGAGTTTCCGGCCGCGCGGGTACCGGCCTGACGACGCTTCGGGCGTTCGCCGCATTGTGCGCAGCCCGGAGTTCGAGGCCGTTTCTCAGCATCCCGCACTGCCTTCCCGACCCATGGTGCCGACGGTACCGCGACCGGAGCGAAGCCGGATCCCGGTGGCACCGCCTGAGGGAACTCGGCCAGGCCGCCTGGAATCAACCTATCGCTCGGAGCTCGAGCCAATGCGACGTCCCACGCCGCCGCTGGTGGCGCGATCCGATGATCGATACCCGATTACGCCGCAAACCGTCTCTGCTGACCCGGACTACCGCACGGAGCGGACCCGACCCGCACCAACACCGGTGGCGCGCGGAGTAGTTTCACCGTTTTCGCAGCAGCCCCTGCCTTCAGCACGCACCGCCCAAGATGCGTCGCGGCGCGATTCCGACGGCTCCGCCCGGGCGTACCGTGATGTTCGGGCAACCGAATTGCCGCATCCCGGCGATGAGGTTCGCCCGCGCACGGCACCGGCGTGGATTTACGAATCCGCCGACCCCGGGCGACAGAAGTCCCCCTCCGCCGAGCCATCGCAGCCTCCTGCCGGGGAAACGCTGCAGCAGTCCCGGGAGCGCGTCGCTTCCCGCTGGTTCGCGTTGAAAGGCGTATTTGAGCAGCCCGGGACGACGCTGCCTGAGCTCCAGCCGACACGGCAGAAGGAAATCCGCACGCCCGTGCTGGCCGTGTTCTCGCTTGCGGGCGGCGTCGGGAAGACGTCGCTGGTGGCAACACTCGGCCGATCGCTTTCGTCGCTCGGTGAGAAAGTGTTGCTCACCGACACCACCACTCATGGTCTGCTGCCGTTCTACTTCGGTGCGAGTGAGCTGCGGCAGGGAACGGTGCGGACATTTTCACCGCCAAGCGGCAGCACGGACGCCCCTATCTACCTGGTGAGCTACGACGCGGACAGCTGCCGCAACGATGAGGGATCGGAAGAGGCGCTGGCCGAGGAGATCGTCACCAGCGGCCGGGGGACGCATCGTGTGCTGCTCGACCTGACCGGCGGCTCGGCGTGGGTGATTCGCAGGCTGGCCCGCGCGAACCCCGTGATCCTGGTGCCGGTGGCACCCGACATGAACTCGGTGATCAGCCTGCAGACGGTCGAGAAGCTCTTTGCCGATGTTCTCAACGCGGACGGCCGGCCGCCGCAAATCTTCTACCTGTTGAACCACTTTGACGCGTCCCTTCCGCTTCATCTGGATGTACGCGAGGTGCTGCGACGACAGCTGGGAGATCGGCTGCTGCCGTTCGCGATTCGCCGTGCGCCGGTGGTCAGCGAAGCTCTGGCGGAGGGGATGACGGTGGTCGATTACGCACCCGAGGCGCCCATCGCAGAGGACTACCTCCACGTAGCGAACTGGTTACGGACGCAGGCGGCGCCGGCCACGGCCGGATTTCGCAATGTGCGCTGGAGTGAACGATGAAGTTCGCCGCACTCTGGCGGGAGTTTGAGTCGGGCGACGCGCTGATCGCGCGGGTGCTGCGAATTGTGGTGATCTCGACCGGCATTCTCTTCCTTATTTCAACAGGCATTCTCGAGCTCACCTGGCCACAGCAGGCCATTCTTGGACTTTCGCTGATCCTGGTCGCGATCTGGATGGACAAGAGCTCAAGTTCGTACCTGGTCACGCTGACGCTGATGATCGCGTCTTGCTTTTCGACGTTTCGCTACGGTTTCTGGCGCATTTCGACAACGATTCGATTCTTTCTCGATCCTGCCACCAAGTGGAGCGTGCTCGATGCGTTCTTTATCTGGCTGCTGGTCGGCGCCGAGGCGTACGCCTTCACGATTCTTGCGCTGGGCTATATGCAGACGCTTTGGCCGCTGCGCCGCACGCCGGTGCCGCTGCCCGACGACCCCGACGACTGGCCGTCGGTGGATGTGCTGATTCCGACCTACAACGAACCACTGAACGTGGTGAAGTACTCGGCGCTGGCCGCGATCAATATCGACTGGCCCGCCGATAAGTTCAACGTGTACATCCTCGATGACGGCAAGCGGGACGAGTTCCGCGAGTTTGCCGAGCAGGCCGGGATCGGCTATATGACGCGCAGCGACAACAAGCACGCGAAGGCCGGCAACATCAATCGAGCGCTTGAAAAGCTCTCCTCGCCGTATGTCGCGATCTTTGATTGCGACCATGTGCCGACGCGTTCGTTCCTGCAGGTGACTGTGGGCTGGTTTCTACGCGATAGCAAGCTGGGCATGCTGCAGACGCCGCATCACTTTTACTCGCCCGATCCGTTTGAGCGGAACCTGCACCAGTTCCGGATTATCCCCAATGAGGGCGAGCTCTTCTACGGCATCGTGCAGGACGGTAATGACTTCTGGAATGCCACCTTTTTTTGCGGTTCCTGCGCCATTCTGCGGCGTACCGCCATCATGGAAGTCGGCGGCATCGCGGTCGAGACGGTGACGGAAGACGCGCACACGGCGCTGCGCATGCAGGTGAACGGCTGGAACACGGCATACATCAACATTCCGCAGGCCGCCGGCCTCGCGACCGAGCGCCTGAGTGGGCATGTGAAGCAGCGCATCCGGTGGGCGCGCGGCATGATCCAGATTCTGCGGACCGACAATCCGCTGTTCAAGCGTGGTCTGACGCCGGCGCAGCGGTTGTGCTACTTCAATGCGATGTCGCACTTTCTGTATGCGCTGCCGCGACTGATTTTTCTGACCTCGCCGCTGATCTACCTGCTTCTGGGGCAGGTGAACGTGCCGGGCTACTGGGCGGGCATTCTTGCCTACGCGTTTCCGCACCTTGTGCTGTCGTCGATGACGAACTCGCGCATTCAGGGCCAGCACCGGCACTCTTTCTGGAACGAGGTGTATGAGACGGTGCTTGCGCCGTACATCTTTCTGCCCACGATGCTGGCCTTGGTGAATCCCAAGCTGGGCAGCTTTGAAGTGACCGCCAAGGGAGGCGTTGTCAACAAGACCTTCTTTGACACCCGCATTGCACAGCCGTTTCTGATGCTGATCGGCCTCAATATGCTTGGTTGTCTGGCGGCCGTTCCACGCCTGTTTCAGTTTCCCGGCGCGACCTGGATCTGGCCGCTGAACACTTTTGCAGTGATGTACGACGGAGACCACGTCGGCACCATCGTGATGAACCTGATCTGGACCTGCTTCAACATCTGCATTCTTGGGTGCGCCTCGGCGTGCGCCATGGAAAGCCAGCAGCGCCGGCAGACCGTGCGGATCAACATGGCCGTACCGGCAAAGGTGATGCTGCCGAATGGTGTGCAGTACGACACGGTCACCTCGGATATGTCGTCCGGCGGCGTTGCGATGCGGTTGAACCATGACCTGCCGCTCGGACCTGGCGATGAGATCAAGCTCGAATTCCCAGTGCTGGACGGCACGACTGTGCTGCCCGCCTTTGTGGTCGGCACGACCGGCGGTGTGCTGCGCGCGCAGTTCGACGCGCTGACGCTGCAGCAGGACGAGGCGCTGACCATGGTGCTCTACTCGCGCGCCGACTCCTGGCTGGGCTGGGGTGCGTCGCGCGAGGTCGATCGTCCGCTGCACAGCCTGGCACGCATCCTGCGGCTCTCGCTGATGGGTCTGCGCGACACAGCCGAGGCGCTGGTGGAGCAGAGCCGCGCCAAGCGGAAACGCAAGAAGAACAAGTCTGCCCCCAAGGCACAACTGGCTACGTCGATCGCTCCGCTGGTTCTTCTACTGCTAGCCGCAACGACCGCCTTTGCCGCGCAGGATCCGGGCGGCAACCAGCCCTCGTCGCCGACCGGACAGGCGCCCATCGGGGCCATGTCCGCGGGCGCCACCATGCTGGCTGAGCAGCAATCCACCTCCGTGACGCAGCGTGCCGTCGTGCCCGGTAACTTCGACAATCTGTTTACGCTGTCTGATATCGGCGTGCCGGACACGATCGTGCTCCGTGGTGTGGACGCGTACCACTCGGTTTACTTTGCCGTGCCGCAGACGCAGGTGGTCAAGACCGCCACGATGCACCTTCGCTACCACTTTTCGCCCGGCCTGATCCCGAATCTAAGCCATCTTAAGGTCAGCCTCAACGGCACGTTGTTTGCGACGTTACCGGTGAGCACGCAACCCTCGGCCAACACGATCGCCGACTCCGCGCAGACCAAGACCACCGACGACCAGGCCGCCATGATCGTGGTGCGCAACGAAAACAGCGCCATGCTCGAGGCCACCATCACCATGCCGGCCGAGCTGCTGGTGCGCGACAACGAGATCTCGTTCGAGTTCATCGGCCACTACACCCTGCAGTGCGAGGACCCCTCGAACACAACACTGTGGAGCCACGTCGACACGACGTCTACGGTCGAACTCGCCGGAGCTCTGCTGCCGCTGCAGAACGATCTGAAGATCCTGCCGATGCCCTTTTATGATTCGGCCGTCAATCTCCATCCCATCATTCCCATCGTGTTTCTGAGCGCACCCTCGCCCAAGGCACTGCAGGCGGCCGGCATTGTTGCCTCGTGGTTCGGCATGCTCACGGACTTCCGGCCGGCACGCTTTCCCATCTCATTCGGCACGATTCCACAGGGCAACGCGATCGTGATCGGCGAAAACGCCGCCGACCTGCCGCCCAGCATCAACCTCACCGGCAGTTCCGGACCCGTGATCGCGATGCGGGCCAATCCGCAGGACGCCTACTCGAAGATCCTCGTCATCACTGGCGACAACCCCGACGACCTCGTCACCGCCGCCATGGCGCTGACGCTTCAGCGTGATCTTTTTCAGGGCGATCAGGCGCGTATCTCCGGCCTTCGCCCGCCTGCGCCGCGCCAGCCGGACGACGCCCCGCGCTGGCTCTCGACCGAAAAGGTCACCCACCTCGGCGACATTGCGCAGACCGGAGACCTGCAGGGGGACGGTGCCGTTCCGCTGCGTGCCTACATGCGCCTGCCGCCCGATCTTTACTACGGAAACCAGCAGAACCTGTCATTCCATATGGGATATCGCTACAACGGCATTCCCATCTCGAACGACTCCACGCTGCAGGTCTACATGAATGAGGCGTACGTGAGCTCGACGCCGATGCCGCACACCGACAAGGCTTCGGCCAAGCTCGATGCCGTAGTGCCGGTGCCGGTCGTCAACATGCGGCCCTTCTCGAATTCGCTGATGATGCGGTTCATCTTTCTAATGACAAAGAAGGGTCGGTGCCAGGACACCGCGCCCTACAACCTGCAGGGCACCATCCTGAAAGACTCATGGCTTGACATTCGCGACATCCCGCACTGGGCCGTTCTGCCCAACCTGGAACTCTTTGCCAATGCCGGATACCCGTTCACGCGCAAGGCCGATCTTTCGGACACGGCCGTTGTGCTGCCGGACACGCCGACGTCCGATGAGATCGAGATGTTTCTGACGCTGATGGGCCACTTCGGCGCGCAAACGGGCTACCCCGTCCTGAACGTCTCAGTGACCAACAATGACGGCATGAAAACCGACGGCAGCAAGGACTACCTTGTGCTCGGAACGGTGGAAGACCAACCTGCAATTAATCGCCTCAGCCCGGCGCTCCCGGTCACGGTCGATGGCAGCGGCCTGCACATCCAGGACACGCAGGGCTTTTTCGCTCCGCTGCAGCATGCCTGGTGGAAGGTGCGTTCGTCCGATCATGTGCAATCCGGGCAGCTGGAAACGGCCGGCGGCCTGCCCGATGCGCTGGTTGAGGGCATTGAGTGGCCCAGCGGGTCTTCCCGGTCGGTCGTGCTGATCGCTGTGCGGGACAAGTCGACGGTGCCGGCTTTTCTCTCCGTCTTTCTGAAGAGCTCGCAGTCTTCTGACATCGCCCAATCGGTCAGCGTGCTGCATGGTAACCGCTTCGTTTCGTACCGTATCGGCAATGACGTCTACAAGGTGGGCTCGCTTTCGCTGTGGGCGCACGTGAACATTCTGTTCTCGGAATACCCGTGGCTGATCCCGGTGGGCGCCCTTGTGGTCTGCTTCCTGCTGGCCACCGTCTTCCGGGCAATGCTGCGTCGACATGCTCGCGCGCGCTTGCAGGGGACTACCTCGTGACCTCCTGGCTGGCCACGCGGTCTCGCCGCCGTAGCCGCCGGCTGAGCCTCGTCCTGGTGTGCGCCGGTCTGATGGGTGCGGCTCCGTTTGAGCAGGGCTGCCGGGCGGAGCAGCGCTGGCCGCTGTGGGACATCTACTCGCAGCAGGTGATCGACGCGCAGGGAAGGGTGGTCGATCACGCCGGCGGCGACCGGACGACCAGCGAAGGGCAGGCCTACGCGCTCTTTTTCGCGCTGGTTGCGAATGATCGCGACCGCTTCGACAAGGTGCTGAACTGGACCGAGGCGAACCTGGCTGGTGGCGACCTCACGCTGCGCCTGCCCGCCTGGAGCTGGGGCAAAACTCCCGACGGCAGCTGGAAGGCGATGGACACCAACTCTGCCTCTGACGCTGATCTATGGATGGCCTATGACCTGCTGGAGGCGGGCCGTCTGTGGCGCGAGCCGCGGTACGAAAAACTCGGCAGCATGATCGCCGAGCGCATCGCCACGAGCGAAGTCGCGACCGTCCCGGGGCTCGGGACGACGCTGCTTCCCGGGGCGACCGGGTACCATCCGGACGAGACGACCTGGATTCTGAATCCGAGTTATCTTCCGCCGCCAGTCCTTCTGCGGTTTGCTCGCTCCATGCCGCAGGGTCCGTGGTCGTCGGTCCTGCGCTCGCTGCCGTCCATGCTTGCTCCCGGGAACGGCTTTGCCATGGATTGGGTCAGCTCCTCCGGTGGTACGCTGCGCGCCATCGCTTCACGGCCTCCCGCGCCGGCTACGTCGCAGCCGGTCGGGAGCTACGACGCCATCCGGGTGTACCTGTGGCTTGGGCTCTCTGATCGCGACACGCCCGAACTGAAGCCGATGTTCGCCGCCACCCACGGCATGGCTATGTACCTGAGCAGAGCCGTCACACCACCTCTATCGGTCGACGACTCCGGCGCAATTCTTAGCCCGGATGCCCCTGTCGGCTTTTCCGCCGCGGTCATTCCGTATCTCCACACATTGGGAATGACGGCGCAAGAGAAGGTGCAGGGAGATCGGCTTGCAGCAATGCACAACAGTAACGGTCTTTACGGCCATACCAGTGACTATTACGACCAGAACCTTGCTCTTTTCGCCACGGGTTGGCTTGAGCAGCGCTTCCGCTTCGACCGCGACGGCAAGTTGATCGTTCGTTGGCGGTAGGCGCCTCAGTAGCCGTAATGGGCTTGTATGGCCCAGAAGTGGTACCTGAGTGCATACATCCCTCCGTACAGAAATGGGAAAACGGGGTAATCTTTCCGAGAGGCGCGCGCGTAACCGTGTTGATTACCTAGGAAACGTGCCGCGCCGCAGCTCCTTTGACCAGCTCCCTATGATGAAAGCTCGCGCAATCCGGACCGGAGCCATCGCTGCCCTTGCCGCAGTTCTCCTCGGCGCTCCGGCCATCTCGCAGATCAGCCAGTCTGCCACCGAGGCGCTGCTGCAGAAGGCGCACGCGCTGGAGGTTCGTGGACGGCTGGACATGGCCGCGCAGACCTGGCAACAGGTGCTTCTGGCAGACCCGAACAACACCGAAGCCCTGGGCGGTCTCGCCCGGGCTGCACGCTCAGGCGGCAATGCGGCTCTGGCGAACACGTATCTTGAGCGTCTGCGCGCCATCAACCCGAAGGATCCGGGCATATCGCGCGCCGAGGCAGTCGTTCAGAAAGAAAACAACGACGCGGCGCTAGCGCAGGCCAGCAAATATGCGCAGGCCGGCCAGTACGCGCAGGCGATGGGGATCTATCGCAAGGTCTTCGGCTCCGCGCCTCCGGCCGGCGATTGGGCGCTCGCCTATTACGAGACGGAAGCCGCCACGGAAGACAGCCGGCCACACGCGATCGCCGGACTTCGCGCGATGTCGGAGAAGTACCCCAATGACGCCCGCTACTCCGTCGCACTTGGCCGCATTCTCACCTACAACCCGAAGACGCGGGAAGAGGGCCGGCGCATTCTTGGCCGACACCCTGACGATGCGCAGGCCAACGAGGCGGTGCGGCAGTCGCTTGTCTGGGACGCGCCCAACCCTGCCTCGGGCCCCGATATTCGGGCGTACCTGGCGAAGCATAACGACCCGCAACTGGCGCAGCTGCTGCAGAACCAGCCCAAGGTGACCCCGAAGCCTGCGCGGCAGAGTAAGCCCGCGACCGAGGCCGACGCAAAGCCCGGTGCCACAGAGGAACCCGCCAAATCCACCCCCGCCGGTGTTCGCGGGCAGGCGATGGAAGAGGCCTACCGCACGCTGAATGCCAAGCACGTAGAGGACGCCGAAGACCGCTTCCGTAAGATTTTGGCGGACGACCCGGAAAACGCCCGCGCCCTTGCCGGGATGGGCTACATCCGCATGCAGCAGTCCAACTTCGGCGGCGCCGTTTCGTTTCTGGAGCAGGCCAAGCAGAACGGTGCGCGCGACCCTGGACTTGAGCCCGCCCTCGACACGGCGCGCTTCTGGTTCACCATGGGCGAGGGCGCGAATGCCCTGAACACCAACGATTTGACCACCGCCGAGCAGCAGTACCAGGCGGCGCTGACCATGCGTCCAAACAGCCCGGAGGCGCTCGAAGGCCTGGGCGGCACCCTGCTTAAAGCGCAGCAACCGCAACCGGCGATCGAGGTATACGAGCGGTTTGCCCGCATCAAGCCGAACAGTCCAGCGTCCTGGCGCGGCCTGTTTTTGGCGGAATTCAACTCCGGCAGTGCACCGCAGGCCCTGCTCACGGAGCGTCGCATTCCCGCCGCTGCGCGCGCGCAGCTGATGCACGACCCTGACTTTCTGCGCACGCTGGCGTCGGCCTACTCCGCCGTGGGGCATGACACCGACGCGCAAAAGGTGCTGCAGGCGGCGCTCGATCTGCCGTTTCCGGCCGATGCGGGAACCCTGAAGATTGGCACGCAACTGCAGTATGCCAGCTTGCTGCAGCAGGCAAACCGGCTCGACCAGGCCGACGGCCTGTATCGCCAGGTGCTCGCAGCCGACCCCGGCAATGCGACTGCCTGGGAAGGCCTGGTACGGGTCGAGCATGCGATGAAGCAGGACGCGCAGGCGGTGGTGACGCTGCAGAGCATGCCGCCGCAGGTGTACGAAGCCGCCATGCGGGACGTCGGATTCCAGACCACCGTCGCCTCCGTGTACCAGGAGGGCAACAAGCCCGAGGTCGCGCAGGAGATCCTGGAGCACGCCATCACCCAGCAGACTTCGGCGAACCAGAAGCCGTCGGTTGCGCTGGAGCTCCAGCTCGCGGGGGTGTACCTGGCCCGCAACATGCCGCAGCGCGCCTTTCCGATCTACCGGCAGGTGCTGACCGAAGATCCGAACCGAACCGACGCTTGGAAGGGTTTGCTGGCAGTGCTCCACAGTTCCGGCCGAGACAGCGAGGCGATCGCGCAGGCGCAGCAGATCCCGCAGCCGGTGCGAACCAGCATGGAAGGCGACGTCGAGTACCTGCAGACCATGGGCGCGGTGTACAACAGCCTCGGCCAGCCGGCGGAGGCGATGGTTTTTCTCCACCGCGTGCAGCAGCACTACGCGGTGCGTCATGCGAACGCGCCTGCCGATGTCGATATCCAGGACGCCTGGCTGTTGTTCAACGGATCGAACGACGCCGGTCTCTATCGTCAGCTGATGCTGCTGGGCGGTCGAGCCGACCTGACGGACGAGCAGCGCCGGACGGTGCAGACGATCTGGACCAATTGGGCCGTGCGCCGCGCCAATCAGGACGCTGCTGCCGGCGACAACAAGCGTTCGCTTGCCATTCTGAATGCCGCGGCCAAGGCGTTTCCGGAAAACCCCGGCGTGCTTCGTGCCCTCGCCTCCGGCTACGCTCGCGCTGGTCTGCCCCGGCAGGCCGTGACCATTTTCAAGTCGCAGGATATGACGGCAGCCACCTCCGGCGACTACAAGGCAGCGGTCGGCGCGGCGCTTTCGGCGGGAGATGTCAAATCCGCAGAAAGCTGGCTTCGTTACGGTCTTGCCGCCTACCCGCGGGATGCGCAGATGCTGCTGCTGGGCGCGAAGTTCGAGCAGATCCATGGCAACAGCGGCCGCGCCGCCGACTACTTTCGCGCATCGCTTGCTGCACTTCCTGCGAGCGACCCCGGCGCGGAGCTTGCAGGGGAGCTGAGCCAGCCGGTGCTTGCGGCCAAGCTGCCCAGCGCCTCACAGTCACAGGATCTGGCGACGCTGTTGGGTGCGCCCGCCACGACTGACCTCGATCCTTCCGGTGCCGCTCCCCCAGCGCGGCCTTACCTGCCGAACTACAGCAATGCCTACGGCGAAGCGCCGGTCCAGCTTCCCGGCAGCCCGACCCCGGCCGTCCCGTCCTACATGGCAAATCCGTCGTCGCGGCTGAGCCAGCCTGCTCCTGCCATCAGGCAAACGCTGAAGGACTATGTTCCCCAGGCTACGCTTACGCCGCTTCCCGCAAGCAGTCAGACCGACACGCTTGCGACGGCCCGGTCTGCGGCAGCGTCCAGCTTGCCACCGCTCTCCCCCACATCGTCGGAGTCGGCGCCTGCGCCCGAGCAGCAGGTCGCGCTGGCCCCGCCCCAGCCCCGATCTCAGGCGGACATCTACGGACCCTACGTGCCGTATGCCCCGCCCGCTGGACAGACCGGCTACGCGCCGTCGGCAGTTCCGGTGCAGCTGGGGGACAACTCCCCCAAGAACGACCCCGCGCAACGTGAGATCACGGACGTCCTTCCTCGGGCGCGATACGTTCCGAACGCCGGCGCGTCCGGCACGCAGAACGCGCAATACAAGCCGCAAACCGGTAACGGCCAGGATCCCAGCTACGACCAGCAGTATCCTCAGCCCGACGTAGCCCCGGGCGCGTCTCGCCCGGTTCACCGCCGCACCCGACCTGCAGCGTCGCTGCCATCCGCACCATCCCCGGCGTCCACGGTGGATCAGTCGCAGCTGCCGCCACTGACCTATCCCGGCGTCAAAGAGCCTCTGAGCGCGCAGCCGTATCCGACGATCGGCGCCGCCCAGCCGGAGGGAACGCCGCCCAGCGACGTTGAACTGAGCGCCAGAGATCTGCCGCCTTTGCGCGGATCCTACGACCCCCATGCCGCTGCAGCCGTTGTGCCCACACAGATGTCGCAGCGCCAGCAGACCGAGCTCGAGTTGGCCACACTGGAAGCCAGCTACAGCGCCTGGATCGGCGGCACCGGCAGCGGGCGCTATCGCAGCGGCACCCCCGGCTACGACCGTCTGGTCGACATTGAAGCTCCGGTCGAAGCGTCTGCCGTGCTCGGGAAATCCGTCCGCGCCACCGTCGTGGCGCAACCCATCTTCCTCAATTCCGGCGTCGTCAACACCGCTGCGGAGACGGCCGTTGCGAACGCTGGCGGAACGGTCCCGGTCCTGGGTACAGCGTCGCTGAATACCGTGACGACGCCCACCCAGCAGTTTGCCAGCGGTATCGGCGGAGAGTTCCAGCTCACCACCGCGAACCTCGGCATCGCCGTTGGGTACACACCGTATGAGTTTCTGGTCCGCAACGTCACCGGCCGCTTTCAGTGGCGGACGGCCGGCGGCCACCTTACCTTTTTCGGCAATCGCGACAACGTCAAGGACACGCAGCTCTCCTACGCCGGACAGCGCGATCCTGGCACCATTTCGGCGGTCAACGCCGGCACCATCTGGGGTGGCGTCATCTCCACCACGGGCGGCGCGCGCATCGATGTCGGCAATGAAAAGTCAGGCCTCTACCTTTCCGGAGACGGTGGTACCTTGACCGGGTACAACACTCTCGATAACAAGAAGTACGAGGGCTCGGTTGGAGCGTATTTTCGCGTGCACCGATGGCCCGGCTACGGCAGCCTCAACGTCGGCGGCGGATTCTTTGCCATGCATTACGACCACAATGAGCGTGGACTCTCCTTCGGTAACGGTGGCTACTTCAGCCCCAACGTCTACTTCCTGGCGTCGCTTCCGATCACCTTCCACGGCTACTACAAGTCGGATTTCCATTACGACATCACGGGCGTCGTCGGGATCCAGACCTTCCAGGAAGACACCGCGCCCTACTTCCCTCTGAACCCCGCCCAGGGCAGTACCTCTGGCAATCCGTATTACCCCGTCAACAGCAACACCGGTCTGAACTACTCGCTCAACTCCGAGGGCGCGTACCGCATTGCCGACCACTGGTACACGGGGGCGTTCCTAACGGCCAACAACACCAACAACTACAACACCGTTTCGGGCGGCTTCTTTGTGCGCTACCTTTTCCGCCAGCAGGTGCCTACCGAGGACTATCCCACCGGCCTGTTTCCGCTCACCGGCTTCCGCCCCCTGCGCGTACCCTAAGGCACCCGCCCTGTCCCACTTTGGCGCTGCGGTTACCACTTTCGTTGTACCTCCGCCTGCTCGGTCCTGTCTTTTCGCTTGATCTCCCCTCTCGAACCTCATATAACGGTCGGCAATCATAAATTGCCGGAGGCACTGTCCACTCGTGAATCCAGGGCAAGAGGGATCATGAACCATTGCTGTGCTGTGCTGGGCCGGGGGCTCTTCCTTGGTCTTCTGTCTGCCGCTGCTGCATCACCTGTCTTCGCCTTCGGCCACACGGACGCCGTGCCGGACTGGATGCGTGCCGCGGCCGCCCAGACCGTGCCCCACTACCCTTCGGAAACCGACGCCGTGGTCCTCCTGAACGAGGTCGTGTACACCGTGGCGGCGGATGGTCGCGCCGTGGAACACCACCGGGAAGTGATCAAGGTTCTGCGTCCGCAGGGTCGCGACGACGCGGTGGTCTTTGTTCCGTTCGACAAGGACAACAAGATCACCAGCCTCCATGTCTGGAGCATCGGTCCCGATGGCCACGAGTTCTCCATGAAAGACAACGAGATCATGGAGGTCGGATTTCCAGGCCAGGGCAACTTCTACGAAGATCTTCACGCCAAGCTGGCCAAAGCGCCCGGCCGGGATCCTGGCGGCATCGTCGGTTACGAATACCAGCAGAATACCCGCCCCTACCTCACGGAAACGACCTGGGAATTTGAAGGCAAGCTGCCCCGCCTGAACCAGAGCTTCACCCTTGAGCTGCCCCCCGGCTACACTTTCGGCACGGTCTGGGCGCACCATCCCAAGGCCGCGCCGGTGGATCTCGAACACGCCCGCTGGCGATGGGAGATGAAGGACACGGCCGGCGTTGACCTCGACAATGTTCCGCTTCGCCCAGCCGAGGACGCGCTGACTGGCCGTATGACCGTCCACTACGCCGGCGCCGGCATCCCGTTCACGACCGAGGGCACCTGGAAGAGTATCGGCCAGTGGTATCGCACGCTCGAAGCCGATCGCCTGAACCCCTCGCCCGACATCGCCGCCAAAGCAAAGGAGCTGGCCGCCGGCAAGACCGATTTTTACGACCAGACCGAGGCCGTCGCCGAGTTCGTCCAGAATCAGGTGCGTTACTTCGTGATCGAAATGGGCATCGGCGGCTACCAGCCGCATCCCGCCGCGGACATCTTCCGCAACCGCTATGGCGACTGCAAGGACAAGGCGGCGCTGCTTTCCTCCATGCTCTCCACCGTTGGAACGCATGCGGCGCTCATGATGGTCGATTCCGAACGCGGCGCCATCGATCCCGACGCTCCGTCGATCTTTGGCAACCACATGATCACGGCGATCGAGATTCCCGACGGGTATCAGTCGCCGAAGCTGCGCAGCGTCATCACCGCAAAGAACGGCCACCGCTACCTCATCTTCGATCCGACGTGGGACAAAACGGCCTTCGGGCAGATGGAGTACAACCTGCAGGGCAGCTACGGCCTTCTGCTCGAGGGTGATGCCAGCCAGATTGTCGCGCTTCCGCTGCTCCCCCCGGAAAACAATCGCATCCACCGCGCCGCGAGCTTCGACCTGACTCCTGACGGTTCGCTTCAGGGCACCGTCACCGAGACCCGCTTCGGGGACGTCTCGGAGCATCGCCGCGACTTGTACATCTCGGGCGATGCCCGCAAGCAGACCGAGTTCCTCGACCACGCGCTCGAGCAGGACTTCACCAGCTTCCACGTTTCCGGGTTCAAGGTCGCAGACGCCGCTGCGCTCAACAAAGATCTCACCACGTCTTACACACTTTCGGCGGACCGTTTCGGCAAACCCATGGGATCGCTGCTGATGGTGCGTCCACGCGTGCTCGGCTCCGACGGACCTCGACCGGATCGCAGGCCGCGCCACATCCCCATCGATCTCCGGGAAACCATGGTCGCCCGGGATGAGTACGACATCCATCTGCCGCCGGGGTACGCCGTGGATGAACTTCCCGAGCCGGTCAAGCTCGACCTCGGTTTCGCGGCTTACGAGAGCGCCACCGAGGTGCACGACAATGTGCTGCACTACCGGCGCACCTACACGGTTCGTCAGGTGAGCCTGCCGCCGGAGCGCTACCCAGACGTGCAAAAGCTGGCCGGTGTGATCGAGGCCGACGAACAGAGCAATGCCGTTCTGAAGAAGCAGTAAGTTCCGTCCGAACGCGAAAGGGAATTCGATGATCGATCGTTTGCGCACGCACCTCCTCCCGGCTTGCCGCCGAGCGCTGCAACTCGCCCTTGCGCTTCCCCTCCTTGCCGCGCCGCTGAAGGCGCAGTGGACCGCGCCGACGCCCGAAGAACTCTCCATGACCTCGCAGCCGCAGGTTCCCGGCGCCCCGGCCGTTTACCTCTTCCGCGAGGAAGTTTCCGAAGACAACCTGCACATGTATTCGGTCTACGTCCGTCTGAAGGTGCTGACGGAAGCGGGCAAGAACCAGGCCAATGTAGAACTGCGTTACTTCGCAGGATCGAGCGTCAACAACACTGTCGACAGCATCGCCGGACGGACGATCGAACCCGACGGCCGCGTCGTGCCGTTCACCGGAAAGCCTTATCAAAAGCTCATCGTTAGAGGCCAGGGCATGCGCTACATGGCCAAGGTCTTCACTATGCCCGAAGTGGAGGTCGGCTCCATCCTCGAGTACCGCTACAAGCTGCGCTGGGACGACCACTTCTACGAGTCTCCTGAGTGGTATGTGCAGTCCGACTACTTTGTCCGCAAAGCCCACTTCCAGTGGAAGCCGACCAATACGGCTCACCTGGTCAACGATCGCGGCCAGTTGATCGGCACCATCGCATGGACCAACATCCTTCCGGAAGGCGTCAAGCTACAGCAGACGCAATTGCCAGCGGTCGGTCAGCACGAGGGACAGGCCATCTTCGACCTGAACGTACAGGATGTTGCTCCGCAGCCCGAAGAAGACCACATGCCGCCCGTGTCGTCCTTCACCTACCGCGTGCAGTTTTACTACACCGCGTTTCGCACGGGGCAGGAGTACTGGAAGAGCGAAGGGAACTTCTGGGCGAAGAAGCAGGATAAGCTGATCGGTCCTGGTAACGCTGTCCGCGCCGCCGCCACAGAGTTGACCGCCGGAGCGGACACCCCCGACGCCAAGCTGCGCAAGCTTTATGCCGCCGTGCAGGGTTTCGAAAACACGGACTTCACCCGCCAACACACGACCGCCGAAGAGAAGTCGGAGGGGTTTCGCGAGGTTCACACCACCGAAGACGTCCTTGCCCGCAAGCGCGGCGATAGTGATCAGCTGGCCGAGCTTTTCATCGCGCTTGCTCGAGCCGCGGGCTTCAAAGCGTTCCCGATGATCGTCACGAGCCGCAACAAACGCATCTTCTATGCCGCGTACCTCACTTTTCAGCAATTCGACGACATCGTCGCCATCGTGAACGTGGACGGGAAGGACGTCTTTTTCGACCCCGGCAGCCGCTTCTGCCCATATGGTCACCTCGCCTGGAAGCACACCATGGCCGGCGGCGTGCGCGAGATCGACGGCGGCGGCTCGGTTCTGACCAACACGCCGGGAGAAAGCTACACCGCGTCCCGCATCCAGCGCGTGGCAAACCTCACGATGGACGAACACGGCGCCGTCCATGGGACCGCCAAGCTGACCTTCATCGGATCGCCCGCGCTCCGTTGGCGGCAGCACTCGCTTGAAGGCGACGACAGCAGCCTGAACCGCGAACTGCAGGAGCACATGGAGCACTTGCTCCCGCACGGCATGGAGGTGAAGGTCACGTCCATCGAAAAGCTGACCGACTACGAGCAGCCGCTCACCGTCAACTACGACGTCAGCGGTCTTCCCGGCTCACCCACCGGCAAGCGCCTGGTTGTGCCCTCCGACATTTTTGAGGCAAACAGCAGAAGCACCTTTCCCCACGAGAAGCGCGAATCCGCTGTGTACTTTGAATATCCGGAGATCGTGCAGGATGCGCTTCGTATCAACTTTCCGCCGACGTTCTCCATTGAGTCGATGCCCAAGACCGACGGGCAGACGTACGCGAAGGAAGCCGCGTACAAGATCACCACCGAGCAGAAGCCGACGAGTTACACCGTCCGTCGAGAGTTCATTCTGGGTGAGATTGTCTTCATGCCGAAGGACTACCCCGAACTGCGCAGCTTCTACAACAAGGTCGAGACACGCGACCAGGAGAGTCTGGTGCTCAAGGTGGGCGAGGGCGGCGGGTCGAAGTCCGACACCGCGACCAGCATTCACCCATAACCGCGAAACGATGAGACGCGAGCCGTGGCACAACCAGCGCCGAAGCAGGCCACCAAGCCGGCTACAATAGACCCACCGATGCCTCGTCGACCGTCGCACCTCCCGCCCCAACCCTTCGGCCAGCCAAACGCATGAGCTCGTCGCGGCAACGCAACCTCCTGAAGACCGTCCCTGGCCTGCTCATCAGCGCCTTTTTTCTGTGGTACACCTTTCGCGGCATCCGCTTCGCGGAGATCCGTGCGCTGCGCCTGCTTCGCCCCGCATGGCTCCTCGGTGTGCTCTTCTTTACCGCCGCCAGCTACACGCTCCGTTGCGTGCGCTGGTACAGCATGCTTCGACCTGTCGGCGCCCGCTTCGCCACCTGCGCGCGCGTCCTGATGACCTCGCTGGCCGCCAACAACATCCTTCCGCTCCGCATCGGCGACATCATGCGCTGCTTCACCTATGCGGGCGACCTCGGCACCTCGCCCTCCGTCCTTCTGAGCACCGTTCTTCTGGAAAAACTGCTCGACATCTTCACCCTGGCCCTGCTGTTCACCGCGACCATGGGAGCCATCGCCAACCACTCCTACCGCCTCGCCGCGCAGATTTCGCTCGGCATCTCCGGCATCGGTTTGCTGGTGTTGCTCTTCGGCGCGCGCGCCCTGGAGCCGCCAATCCGGGCCTTCTTTCTCCGCCGTCGGGGTAGTCCGAAACTGGCAAAGCTGGAAAACTGGGTCCTGCTCGCGCTGGACGCCATCAACCGCATTGGCATCGTCGGCTCGCTTCTGCTGCTCGTGCAATCCCTGGTCATCTGGACCTGCGAAGGTCTCATCTATGTCGCTGCGCTGAGCGCTGTCGGCCTGGCCGTCGACCGCATCGCTCCCTGGCTCGCCGTGTCGTTCGCAAATTTGTCCTACATGATCCCCAGTTCGCCCGGCGCCATCGGCCCGTTCGAGCTTGCCGTCAAAACCTCGCTTACCGCGCACGGTGCCGACGCCTCCACGGCCGCCATCTTCGGACTTGCCCTCCATGCCTGGCTGCTCCTGTCAGTGACCGGTGCCGGCGGCCTCATCTTCCTCGTCCATCGCCTGCAGACACCGCCTCACAAACCGCTGCTGGAAGACGTTCAGGCCTTGCCCGCCGAGCTCCCGTAAACCGCACATCACCTCAGCGCAGGCCGCAGCCGCGCATCCAGGAACCCAGAAAGTCAGCATGTACCGCACCCTTCATCAGGCCGTTCTCAGCCGCATCGCCGCCCATCTTGCGGAGGCGTACAGCCTCACGCTGCCCGCTATCGCCGTTGAGCAACCGCCCTCGGTCACGCTCGGAGAGCTCGCCTCGCCCGTCGCCTTCGAGCTGGCCAAGCGCCTCCGTCGCGCTCCGCGGCAAATTGCCGCGGATCTCGCGAGAGCCCTCAACGCCGATCTCGCCGCACATCCCGAGCTGCTTGCCGGCGTCGCCGCGTTTGAGACCGCCGGAGCCGGCTACCTCAACGTCCGCTTCCGGCGCTCCGAGATCATCCGCCGTATCGCCCAGGACGAGCACGCCGACCTCGGCGGCCCCGGCTTCCGCCTCATCGAGCACACCAGCATCAACCCCAACAAAGCCGCCCACATCGGCCATCTCCGCAACGCCATTCTGGGCGATACCTTTGCCCGCCTGCTCCGCCCCGATACCTTCAAGTCCGGCTGGCAGATCGGCATCCAGAACTACATCGACAACACCGGCGTGCAGGTTGCCGACGTGGTCGTCGGATTTATGCACCTGGAGGGCATGAGCCTCGATCAGGTGCGCGAACTGCTCACCGAACTGCTCGAAACCAATCGCCGCATCGATTACGTCTGCTGGGACCTCTACGCCCGCGTCTCGCAGTGGTACACCGCCGACCCCGACCAGGCGACGGCTCGCAAGCAGCTCCGCCTCGACACGCTCCACGCCTTGGAAGCCGGCAACAACGAGACTGCCCAGATAGCCGACCTCATCGCGACCGCCGTTCTTCGCCGCCATCTTGCCACCATGGAGCGCCTCGGCATCGAGTACGACTTCCTTCCCCGGGAAAGCGAAATCCTCACCCTGCATTTTTGGGACGCGGCCCGTATCCTGATGATCGAGCGCGGCGTCCTTTACCTCGAGAGCTCCGGCAAGAACAAGGGCTGCTACGTCATGCGCCGCGCTGGAACAGACGCCGAGGCCGCGGAGCAGGGAAGCGACGGCGGCCCCGATGAAGACGCCAAAGTGATTGTTCGCTCCAACGGCACCGTCACCTACGTCGGCAAAGATATCGCCTACCATCTATGGAAGTTCGGCCTTCTGCCCGGCAAAGACTTCGGCTATGCGCCGTTCCACGAGTACCCCAACCACACCTGCTGGATCTCCACGCCCAAAGTTAGCAGCCGCGCCGACCACCCCACCTTCGGCCGCGCCGACGCCATCGTCAATGTCATCGACTCCCGCCAGAACGACCCGCAGAACAACGTCATCGCGGCCCTGCGCGGCATGGGCTTCTCCGCCGCAGCCGACAACTACACGCACTTCTCCTACGAAATGGTCGCCCTCACTCCGCGTTGCGCCATGGATCTCGGCTACCCCGTCTCCGAAGAAGACCAGCAGCGTGCCTATATCGAGGTCTCCGGCCGCAAAGGCTTCGGCATCAAGGCCGACGACCTCATCGATCAGCTGATCACTGCCGCGCAAAAAGAAGTCGACGCACGCCACCCCGAGCTCCCCGAAGACGACCGCGCCGACATCGCCCGGCAGATCGCCGTCGGCGCGCTTCGCTTCTTCATGCTGCGCTTCACCCGCAACACGGTCATCGCCTTCGACCTGCGCGACGCGCTCGCGTTCGAAGGCGAAACCGGCCCATACGTCCAGTACAGTATCGTCCGCGCGGCGAACATCCTCCGCAAATCCGGCACCACCGCGACCGAAGCTCTGGGGGCGCTGGTGGCTCTGCCCACCGACACCCTCAGCCCGCTGCTCGACACGGAACCCGGCACCGTCATCTGGGAGACCTGGCTGCTGGTCTCGAAACTCACCACCGTGCTCGACCAGGCTATCGCGACCGCCGAGCCCGCACAGCTGGCCCGCTACGCCTTCGGGCTCGCCCAACAGTTCAACAACTTCTACCACCGCCACCACGTCCTGAACGAGACCGACCCCGCCCGCCGCACCCTCCTGCTCGCCACCGCCGCCGTCGCCGAGCGCGAGCTGACCCGCACCCTCGCCCTGCTCGGCATTGAAACCCCACCTGTCATGTAATCGGGCGTCGCGGCCGTCGCGCAACCGTTTCGATCGCCGCGTTCGGTGTCGCTCTACCCTGCGTACCCCCTCACCCATTCCACAATCGATCGCACCCCCACCCCCGTCGGTCCCTTCGCCGCCCATGCTTTCGCGTCGTCGTCCCACGCCGTCCCCGCAATATCCAGGTGCACCCACTTCGTCCCGTCCACAAATGCCTTCAGAAACATCGCCGCGTTCGTCGCCCCGCCATACCGCGTCAAACCCGTGTTCTGAATATCCGCAATCGCACTCTTGATCTGATCCTTGTATTCATCTCCGCACGGCATGCGCCAGAACTTCTCGCCCACTGCCCGCGACGCGTCGAGGAACTTGCCCGCCGTCTCATCATCGTTCGAGAAGAGCCCGGCGTTCAACCGCCCCAGCGCGATACCGATCGCGCCCGTCAGTGTCGCCGCGTTGACGAGGTGCGTGCACCCCAGCGTCTTCGCGTAGTGCAGCCCATCAGCCAGCACCAGCCGCCCCTCGGCGTCCGTGTTCACAATCTCGATCGTCGTCCCACTCATCGCCGTCACCACGTCGCCCGGCTTGAAGGCCTTGCCATCCGGCATGTTCTCGGCCGAACACACCACCGAGATCACCCTGCATTTCGGCTTCAACTCCGCAATGGCCCGCATGGCCCCGATCATCGTCGCCGCCCCGGCCATGTCGTACTTCATCTTCTCCATGCCGTCCGCCGGCTTGATCGAGATCCCGCCCGTGTCGAACGTGATGCCCTTGCCCACCAGCCCAAACACCGGCGCTTCCTCACCGCCACCGCCCTCCGGCTCATACCGCATCACAATCAGCGCCGGCGCCTCTTCTGATCCCTGCGCCACCGCCCAGAACGCCCCCATCTTCAGCTCGTGCAGCTTCTCGGTCGAGTGCACCTCGCACCCGAGCCCGACCTCGTCGCACATTGCCTTGGCGCGCCTGCCCAGCTCCGTCGGCGTCAGCACATTGCCCGGCTCATTGACCAAAGCGCGCGCGAAGTTCTGCGCCCTTGCCATCACCCCGCCCTGCTCAAATCCCTGTCGCACCTCTTCCGTCGTCGACCGCTCCACGTCTCGCGCCACCAGCACCGCCGACTGCACGGTGCGATCCTTGCGGTCGCTCTTGTAGGTGTCGTAGTCCTCTTCGGCCAGAGCCAATCCTTCGGCGACCGCCCGCGCCGTTTGCAGGCACGGCAGCGAGTCCAGGTGCTCATCGCTGAGCGCCTTGTCTTCCGGAAACGCCACCGCCAGCTCGCGAATGACCTTCGCCTTTGCCGTCCGCACGGCTACGCCCGCGCCCTTGCGCACCGCGTCCACGCTCAGCACACCGGCCTTGCCCAGCCCCACCACCAAAAGACGCTCCGCTTTGAGGCCCCCTGGCGCATGCAGCAGCAACGTCTCCCCCAGCGTGGCCTTGAACTCTCCCGAGGTCAAAAAGCGCCCCGCTGCCTCCGTCACCGCGTCCGAGGTCGTCAGCAGCGCCGGCAACGCGTCGTCCTCTTTGCCCGTCGCCACATCGACCGCAAACACTGCCAACAACGGCGTCAGCGCCCCGGCCGCATCCCCAAACAGAAGCTTCGTTTCCATGCAGCTATCCTACCGCGCAAACGCTTGCATGTACGCTCAATCCCGCACTCTGGTACGCTGCGGGTCAGTCGTTCCTACCGTTTTCCCGAAGCATCTGCGTCGCGGCCCGACACCCCTCATCCGGTCTACCGCCGCTGACTCCGCGCCACCGCCGCCTTGGTTTCCTTATCCACCTCGCGCCGCCGCTCCGTCTCGCGCTTGTCCCAGTCCTGCTTGCCCTTGGCCAGCGCCAGCTCGCACTTCACCCGGCCGTGCCGGAAATAAAGCCTCACCGGGATCAGCGTAAAGCCCTTTTGCCGGGTCGCCGCTTCCAGCTTCCGGATCTCGCCCCGATGCATCAGCAGCTTTCGCGTACGCAGCGACTCATGGTTGGCCGCGTTGCCATGCGAAAACGGACCGATGTGCGCGTTCAGCAAAAACGCCTCACCATCCTTAAGCAAGCCATACGCGTCCTTCAGGTTCGCCTTGCCCTCGCGGATCGACTTCACCTCGGTGCCGCGGAGCGCCACACCCGCCTCAAAGCGGTCCGTCAGAAAGTAATTGAAACTGGCCGACCGGTTGAACGAGGCGTCCCGCATGCCCGCCGCCACCGGATCGCGGTCCTTCTGCTTCACCACCGGCTTTGGCTGCGCGGCAACGGTCGGATTGGACAGGGAACGAGGCATCGTGAATCCCTTACTTTAACACGTAGGTTCGTTACAACTTTGGTGTCACCACGCGCCTCACGTCTCCAACCTATGCTCGTCTAAACCCCAACCACGGCGGCCGGTACCTATCCGGTCAGACCCCGTTCGCAGCTCACGTGCTCCTCACCGAGCCTTATCCCCACCTCACGCCGCCGCCGCGCAGGAGTCCGATCGTCCCGATGCTATACTCACCCGAGCGCCAGGGCCCCTCAGGCAGCCGCACGTGTTTCTGTCCTCTGCCCACATCGTCTCACCGTCTCATGCAAGGGCAGCCGCCGGCGTCTCGCCTCGTACGCCTCGTAAAGGATCGAATCGGAAGCAGCATGGCTCGTGGGCATCGCAACCTGTTCCAGCACGTCTCTCTCGTCTTCGGCGCAGCCTGGCTGGCCCTCCTTCTCACCTCCGTCGTCGTCCCCGCTTCGGCGCAGTCCGCAAAGACCTGGAACAAGCGCGGCCAGGATGCCCGGGCTCGCGAAGACTACGACGCAGCCTATGAGGCTTTCCGCCAGGCGCACCTGAAGAAGCCGGCCGACCTCCGTTACAAAACCCGCTTCGAAACCTCCAGATTCGAAGCCGCCGCAGCTCACGTAGATCGTGGCCGTGTGCTGAAGCAGAGCGGCGACATGGGCGGCGCCGTTGTGGAGTACCAGCGCGCCCTGGCCATCGATCCCGGCAACCAGGCCGCGGCTCAAGAACTCACGCTGCTGCAGGGGCGTCCGCCGATCATCCCCGCCCCCGGCCAGGTACTGCCTCCTGACGACACCACGGCCCCGGCCTTCCCCACCGGGCCTTCCACCTCCGGCATCGCCCCTGGCGTTCCGCTCGAGCAGCAGGCCGTCGTCCCCGGCGAAACCGTCCCGCAGGTCGCCGCCGTCTCCGGTCCCGTCATCCTCCAGGCCGTTTCAAATGATGCCGTGACGCTGCACATGGTCGCCGACACCAAAGATATTTACCAGGCCATCGGCAAGGCCGCAGGCCTCAATGTCCTCTTCGACCCCGAGTACACCTCCAAGCGCATCCCCATCGTCCTCACCAATGTGACGTATCTGGATGCGCTCCGCATCGTCGGCACCATCGCCGGCACCTTCTACAAGCCGGTCACCCCCAACACCATCTTCGTCGCGCAGAACACCCGCGCCAAGCGCACCGACCTCGACGAGCTCGCCGTCCAGACTTTTTACCTCACGAACGCCTCGCAACAGAGCGACGCCAACGAGATTCTGACCGCGATCCGAAACATCCTTGACCCCACCGTCAAGGTGTATCTCGTCCCCTCGCAGAATGCCATCGTCATGCGCGCCACGCCCGATCAGCTGCTGCTGATGCAAAAGCTGCTCAACGATCTCGACCGCGCCAAGGCCGAAGTCGTCGTCGACGTCGCCGTCCTCGAAGTCAACAAGGACAAGGTCCGCAACCTCGGCATCACGCTACCCACCTCGTTCGGTCTCACACCCACCACCACCACCTCCACGAGTACGTCCTCGACCTCCGGCACCAGCACCTCCACCGGCACCACCACCGGCACCACCAGCACCAGCAATCTCACCCTATCCAACCTCGCCAGCCTTAATTCCAGCAACTTCGCCGTCTCGGTCGGCGGCGGCACCGTCAACGCGCTACTCACCGACTCCGACACCCGCATCCTGCAGAATCCCCGCATCCGCGCCACCGACGGCCAGCGTGCCACCCTCAAAATCGGTTCGAAGATCCCCATCGCCACGGGCAGTTATTCCTCCACCCTTTCCACCACCGCCTCGCTCGGCGTCCAGACGCAATTCAGTTATCTCGACGTCGGCGTCAACATCGACATGACCCCGACCGTTCACTACGACCATGAGGTCTCGCTCAAGCTCAAGGTCGAGGTGCTTTCACAAAGCGGCTCCGTCACCATCTCCGGCGTCACCGAGCCCATCATCGGCCAGCGTTCGGCAGAGCAGGTCATTCAGCTCAAAGACGGCGAGCCTTCGATCCTCGCCGGCTTGCTGCAGAAGCAGGACAGCCTGGGAGTTTCCGGCACACCCGGCCTGGGCGAGCTCCCGTTCTTTAAATTCTTCTTCTCCACTCAGTCGAAGGAGGTCCAGGAGGACGAAATTGTTTTCCTGCTCATTCCGCACATTGTCCGCGAGTCCATCCTGACGCGCCTGAACACGCGGCCCATCGATACCGGCACCTCCACCTCGCTCGAGCTCCGTCGCGATAACACCACTCCCATCGCCGACCTGAACGCCCCGGCTATGTCCAACGTACCGCGCCAGGGGGGCACCACCAGCGCCGCAGTCGCCGCCTCGGCCATGATCGGCCAGATCAAACAAGCCGCGCAGATGCCGCGTCCCGGTATCGTCGCGCCGGGCACCGCCGCTGCCGCCGCCGAACAGGCCGCCGCCGCCCAACGCGCTCAGGCCTCGCCTCCAATCCCCGGTGCCGTCCGGCCCGTCTCGCTTGCCTTAATGGCCCCCACCGGTGCGCAACCCGTCGGCAGTACCTTCCAGGTCGCGGTCATGCTGTCCGGCGCGCAGGACCTCTACGCCGTGCCCATGCAGCTCGGGTTCAACCCCGCCGTCCTCCAACTCGTCAATGTGGACGCGGGCGATCTGCTTAGCCGCGACGGCCAACCCGTATCGATCGTCCACCGCGACGAGGGCAACGGATCGGTCACCGTCTCCACCTCTCGTCCGCCCGGCACCTCCGGCATCAACGGCCAGGGGATTCTTGCCGTGCTGACCTTCAAGGCCATCGCCGCCGGCGACAGCCCAATCACCTTCACCAAGGTCGGCGCGCGGAACAGCGCACAGGCCAACCTGCCTGCCGCCGGCTCGGCTTCCGTCGTCCACGTGAAGTAGCCCATGGCTCGTCACCTCACCTCACGTCCCGCCGCAGCCGCCCCACCTCGAAGGGCGGCTGCGCTCCCCTCGGTCCGCCCCGGCGAAACCGGCGTTACCCTGGTCGAGCTCATCATCGTGGTCGCGATTATTTCCATCCTGGCCGCGGCCGCTGTTCCCATCGCCCGTTTCCAGGTGAAGCGAGAAAAGGAGCGCGAGCTCCGCCGGGACCTGTGGGATATGCGCGACGCCATCGACCGCTACTACGACGCCGCCCTCAAAGGCGCGTTCCAGACCAAGGCCGACAGCATGAACTACCCCCCTGACCTCCAGACCCTGGTCGATGGTGTCGAGGCCACCGGCGGCAAAAAAGTGCGCTTCCTCCGCAAAATCCCCTCCGACCCCATGACTGGAAACACGGAGTGGGGCTTCCGGTCCAACCAGGACGACGTTGATTCCGACTCCTGGGGCGGCCAAAACGTCTTCGACGTCCACAGCAAGAGCCAGGGGACCGCCCTGGACGGCACCAAATACAACACATGGTAGCCAACCTCCATCCCGCGCTCATTCGCCGCCCGCACCGCGCCGCCGGCTTCACGCTAATTGAGCTGATGATCGTTATGCTCATCATCGGCATTCTCGCGGCCATCGCCATTCCGGCCTACACCTCGAACATCCGCCATGCCAAGGAAGCGGTCCTCCGCGAGGACCTCCACACCCTGCGGTCCGCCATCGACTCCTACACCGTCGACAAGCAGAAGGCTCCGCAGTCGCTCGACGACCTCGTCCAGGCCGGTTACCTCAAGATTGTTCCGGTAGATCCTATCTCCCAGCGCTCGGACACCTGGCAGACCGTCACCTCCGACACCCTGTCCACCGTCGACCAGACCGACTCCGGGGGCATCAGCGACGTCCACTCCGGCGCCCAGTTCGCCTCCTCGGACGGTTCCCTCTACTCCACCTGGTAGATCCCGGCCGGCGCACCTGCTTGATGGGAGTGGAAAAGCGCTGCACCCGATACACTCGCGTCTTCTTGGTCGTCTCGCGACTGCCGTCGCGCCCGTGGTACGCCTTTCCCCGTGCGACCAAAAGGCGCATACTACGTCCAATAGGAAGGGCTACGTCTGCCTACCCCTTAGGAGCTCCCCCATGCGTCTCGCCGCGCACCTCGGTCTCGCCGTAACGTTGGCCGTCAGCACGACCGGTTTTGCCCAGACCACACCGACGACCCCCACGCCAGCCAGCCCAGCACCGACCAGCCCTGCGCCGACGACGACACCGACCTCCAACCCTGCCGGAACGCCGTCCCCGGTTCCTCAGGATCCCGACACCAAGCTGCCGCCAACGCTTCCCAACCCAGCCGACAACAAGGCTGCGGCAGCCACGGCCAAGGCGGCCACCGACTCTCTTCCGAGCCCCGGCGAGGCGCTGGATCCGCACATCAAGAAGGGTTCTGAAGATGATGTCGACGCCATTGGCACGCGCAACATCGGCGGCCGCGGCATGGGCAACTGGTACTCCACCAACTGGGAGATCGGCACCGGCAAGCAGTACTCGATGGAGATCGAGAAGTCGGCCCACCTGGTCACGGACCCCGTCGTGGTCGAGTACGTCAACCGCATCGGCCAAAATATCGTCAAGAACTCCGACTGCAAGGTTCCCTTTACCATCAAGGTCATCGACTCTGACGAGATCAATGCCATGGCCCTTCCTGGCGGGTTCTTCTACGTCAACTCCGGTCTGATCCTTGCCGCGGATGAAGAAGCCGAGCTCGCCGGCGTCATGGCTCACGAGACCGCCCACGTCTGCGCTCACCATGCCGCCCGCGAGATGACCCGCATGAACTACATGCAAATTGGCCAGATCCCGCTCATCATCATGACCTCCGGCACCTGGACCGGCTACGGCATCTACGAGGCCTCGCAGCTCGCCATCCCCGTCACCTTCCTCAAGTTTTCCCGCATGTTCGAGGCCGAAGCCGACTACCTTGGCCTGCAGTACATGTACAAGGCCGGCTACGATCCGCAGGCCTTCATCCAGTTCTTCGAAAAGCTCGACGCACTCGAAAAGCACAAGCCCGGCACCCTTGCCAAGGCGTTCTCCGATCATCCCCAGACACCCGATCGCATCGCGCACTCTGAAGATGAGATTGCCACCATCATGCCGCCGCGACCTGACTACATCGTCTCGACCTCTGAATTCGATGACGTGAAGGGACGCCTTGCACGCATCGAAAACAAGCGCAAGCTAAACGATAAGGGTAACGGCAACAAACCGACGCTCCGCCGTGCCGACGCCTCCACCGCCGATCCCAATAACCCCACCGCCAACTCCGGCGACGATCGCCCGACGCTCAGCCGCCGCAACTAACCGAGACCGGTAACCAGCGCCGACGAGATCTGCCGCCCGGCTGCGGGTCTTGTCAGCGTATTGAAGTCAACCACAGCTCACCCGTTTCACGGAACCCTTCGCGACGCCAATGTCGACCACCCACACGCAAAGAACCGGCTACACCGAGGATCACGCCGCCGCCGGCCTGGAGACCCAGTTCCCGCCGATTGATACCTTTCAAAATCAGTTTCAGGCCTACGAGATCCTGATCGATGATCCCGAGTTCACCTCGGTTTGCCCCAAGACCAGCCTTCCAGACTTCGGCATCATCACCATCCGCTACATGCCGCGCGAGCGCTGCCTTGAGCTTAAGTCGCTCAAGGAATACCTCTTCTGCTATCGCAATCTAGGCATCTTCCAGGAAAACATAGCCAACCAAGTCCTCAACGACATCGTGAAAGCGACCGACCCTATCTGGTGTCTGGTCAAGGGCGACTTTCGACCGCGTGGCGGCATCTCGACCGTGGTCGAGGCGTTTCACCCTCGTCCGGTTGACTCCAAGGGGCCGCGCTCTCACGGCGTGTAGCCGCTGGTCGAAGTCGTCATGCAAGACTCCGCCACCTTCTTCACCGCCCGCGAAGCTGCCCGCATGCTGGGCATCAGCTATCCCGCCATAAAGCAGTGGATCCTGCGCGGCAAAATCCAGACACAGACCACGCCCGGCGGACACCATCGCATCGCAGCTTCGGCACTCACACCGTTCCTGAACGCGCAAGCCGAAGACGCCCCGGCCGTGTCGCGAGAGCGCTTTCGCCGGGTCAGCGGTCGCAACCAGCTGGTCGGCAAGGTTGTCTCAATCCGCATCGACGGTTTGTTTGCCGAGGTCGTCATGGCCGTTGGCGATCAGCAGATCACGGCAATCATCACAGCCGAAGCCGTCCGCGAGATGGCTCTGCGCAAGGGAGACGACGCCGCGGCCCTGGTGAAATCTACCTCCATCATGGTGGAGCGGCTCTAGCGCAAGCCGTCAGCACGTCTGTCGCCAGCAGCCCCTACCGAGCATCGAAGCCGTCCTCAGATCGGCGTGAATCGGCCGTAGTTTGCTGTCCCCAACATAAGTCATTGTCCTGCCACTGGATAGCCCTTGTGCGAGCATCGAAGCTGTGGTGGGCGGCGAGAGGGAAAGCTTGTACTTTCCCTCTCCATCAGGTACTTTCCATGCGAAGATGGTTTGTACCTTAACGGTCCAGTCATCAAAAACTGCCGTTGGTCGCTGGGCTCGACGTGTCCTGTCCGGTTTGAAGGCTTCCACGCCCCCGGGCGAAATCTGTCCTTTTCAGAGCGAGGTTGGCGTCGATGCTTGAAGCCGTTGTCCTGTGGAACGAGCCGAACAACCTTTCGCACTGGAACTTCCACCTCGATCCCAAGTGGGTCCGCTTCGCCGAGATGACCAGGCTTGCCGCCGCCGGCATTCGCGCGATCGATCCCACCCTGCCCATCGTTCTCGGCGGCGTTTCCTCGGGCGACTCCGACTTCCTTCGCCTCATGCGCACCTATGGCGTGATGGACGCGGTCGATGCCGTCGCGATCCACGGATTCCCGCTGGATTGGAATCACTGGCACGTGGACGAGTGGCCGGCCAAGATTGCCGAAGCCGAGCAGGTGTCAGGACGTCCGGTCTGGGTCACCGAGGTTGGTGCCTCGTCCTTTGGCGCCGAAGAGGTGGCGCAGTTCGGCCTGCGACGCACGCTCGAGCTGATTCGTGGCAAGACGCCCCGCATCCACTGGTATTCCCTCTTCGACCTGCCACCGACCTGGCCGGCTGAGACGCGCCACAAAGAAGCGGAAGGTTCCTCCTACTATCGACACTATTACCTCGGCCTCCTGCACCACGACGGCACGCCGAAGATCTTTGCCAACGAGTTCCCGACCGACGGAGACGTGGGCCTCTGCCAGTGGTTCCACTTTGAAGACCACCGGCTGGACGAGGCCGTGGCCTGGATGAAGGCGCACAACGTCCGGCGCCTCCGCACCGGCCTCAGTTGGGCCGACAGCTATCGTCCTAACGCGGAGGCCTGGTTCGACCGCATGATGACCGCGCTTGAACCCTTTGAGGTGGCGCTGACGCTTTGCTTTACCCCGGGGCACCTGGGCATCGAAGATCACCACACCAGCCCGCCCAGGGACATTCAGGGCTTCGCCGACTTTGCCGCATGGGCCGTACAGCGGTATGGCCGCCAGCTGCAGGGAAGCACAATCTCAGTAGGAAACGAGGTGGCGCTGACAGCATGAGCCAACACATCCTCATCACGGGAGGAGCCGGCTTTGTCGGATCCCACCTGGCGGACGGTCTTCTACGCGCAGGGCACCAGGTGCGGGTTCTCGACGAGCTTAACCCGCAAGTGCATCCCGGCGGAAAGCGTCCCGCCTACCTGTCCGACCAGATCGAACTCATCACCGGCGACGTCCGCGATCCGAACGTCCTGCGCGACTCGCTCACGGGCATCGACGTCATCTACCACTTCGCGGCCGCGGTCGGCGTCGGCCAATCCATGTATGAGATTGCGCGCTACATGAGCGTCAACACCCAGGGCACGGCCGAGCTGCTGCAGGCCATCCTGGACAGCCAGATCTCGCTCAAAAAGCTCATCGTCGCCTCCTCCATGTCGATCTACGGTGAAGGCCGCTACGAGTGCAGCCAGTGCGGCCATCGGGCGACGCCGCCGGTTCGTCCCGTCGCGCAGCTGCGTGCGGGCGACTGGGATCTCTGCTGCTCTGTCTGCCAGGGTCGGCTCGCGCCCGCGCCCACCGGGGAAGACAAACCGTCCGAAATCAACTCCATGTACGCTCTCTCCAAACGCGATCAGGAAGAGCTCTGCATGATCTACGGCCGCACCTACGGCCTGCCGGTCACGGCGCTGCGCTTCTTCAACATCTACGGCACACGCCAAGCGCTTTCAAACCCATACACTGGCGTCGCCGCTATCTTCGCCTCACGCCTGCTCAATGCGCAGGCCCCGCTGGTCTTTGAGGATGGCGACCAGATGCGCGACTTCGTCAGCGTGCACGATGTCGTGCGCGCCAACCTGCTGGCCATGGAAAGCTCCGCATCGGACGGCCAGGTCATCAATGTCGGCTGCGGCAAACCCATTCCGATCCGCCGCGTCGCCCATCTGCTCGGCGACGCCCTGGGCAGCGACATTGCCCCGGTCATCACCGGCAAGTATCGTGCAGGCGACATCCGCCACTGCTATGCCGACATCTCCCGCGCGCGCACGCTTCTCGGCTACCAGCCCGAGGTCACTCACGAGCAGGGATTCGCCGAACTCGCCGAGTGGCTGCGCGAGCAGGAGGCCGAAGATAAGGCCGAGACCATGTTGCAACAGCTGACCACCTACGGCCTGACCGCCTGAGAAAGGGAAAGGTATGGCACGACACAAAGGCGAGAGTGCGCACGCTGTTCTGATCACCGGAGGCGCCGGCTTCATCGGCTCCAATCTCGCGGCGCGTCTTCTGGCGGAGCTGCCTGACTCCCGCATCATCCTCTTCGACAACCTGTCCCGACGTGGTTCGGAGCACAACGTTCGCTGGCTCAAACAACTGCCCGGCGCCTCTCGCATTGAGATCGTCCAGGGTGATCTGCGCAATGCCGATCAGGTTGCCGCAACCGCTCGCGACGCTTCCGAGATCTACCACCTGGCCGCGCAGGTCGCCGTCACCACATCGGTGCGCGATCCGCTGGAAGATTTCGAAACCAACGCCCTCGGCACCTTCCATGTGCTCGAAGCGGCCCGTCGTTCCAGCCGTCAGCCGCTCGTCCTCTTCACCTCTACCAACAAGGTCTACGGCGCACTCGAGTCCGTCGAGGTAGAGCCCGCCGGAACGCGCTATCGCGCTTCCGATCCCAACTTCCTCGGAGCGAACGAAGCCATGCCGCTCGACTTCCACTCGCCTTACGGCTGCTCAAAAGGCGCCGCTGATCAGTACGTGCGCGACTACGCCCGCATCTACGATCTGCCGACCGTCGTCTTTCGCATGTCGTGCATCGCCGGCCAGCGACAGTTCGGCAACGAAGACCAGGGCTGGGTCGCGCACTTCCTCTATTCCATCCTCGCCAAGCAGCCCATCAGCATCTACGGTGACGGCCTGCAGGTGCGCGACATCCTCCACGTAGACGACCTCCTCGACGCCATGCTTGCTGTGCGTCAACAAATCGATGCCACCGCCGGCGAGATCTTCAATGTCGGCGGCGGCCTCGATCGCTCGTTCTCGGTCGCGGAAATTCTGGCTCGCATCGAGCAGCGCACTGGCCTTTCCTGCCGCCGCACGCACGCGGCTGTCCGCCCGGGAGATCAACCCCTCTACATCTCGAATTGCGCCAAGCTGATGGACCGCACCGGCTGGTTTCCAAAGCGTACCGTCGAGCAGATCCTCACCGACATCGAAAGCTTCTGGCGGGCCAACAAATCTCTCATCACCGCCGGCCGAAGCCACGCCGCGGCCGAGGACCTCGTTGCCGAGGAGGTCGCATGAAGTATGCCCTGGTCAACCCGCACTGGACGTTTGAGCACTCGACCTACTTCGGCTGTCAGGAGCCTCATCTTCCCATCGAGCTCCTGTCCGCGCAGTCCTTCCTGCGTCAGGCCGGCCACGATGTCCTGCTCGTCGACGCCTTCATGGAGAAGCTCTCGCCCGACGAAGTTCGCACACGCCTTGCCGCCTTTGACGAAGATTACCTGGTCCTGCCGACCGCGCCCTCCTATCTCTTCTGGCGCTGCCCGCAGCCGGAGCTCCGCGTCCCGCAGCAGTGGCTCCAGGCCCTCGGCCGCAGCTCCACCTCCGTTCTCATCGGCCCGCACGGCTCTGCCACGCCGCACACTGCCCTCCTCAAAACCGGCGCCGACGTCGTCCTCCGCGGCGAGCCCGACCAGACCCTCGGCATGCTCGCCTCGCAGCCGCGCTTCTCCATCCCCGGCTGCGTCTGGCGCGAAGGCGACCGCATCGTCTCCTCCCCCGATCCGCTCGCCCAGACCGACATGCGCGCCATCGGCCGCATCGACTACACCGGCTACCCCGTCGAGCTCCACACCCACAAGCACCACATCTTCACCGAGCACGCCGGCCTCGGCGCCGAAGTCGAGTTCGCCCGCGGCTGCCCCTACGCCTGCACCTTCTGCAACAAGACGCTTTTCCGCAACAAGTACCGCGAACGCGACGTCGCCGACGTACTCGCCGAGATCGACGCCCTGATGGCCCGCGGCGTCACCTACATCTACTTCATCGATGAAATCTTCGGCGTCGGCCGCCAGGTCCGACACCTGCTCGAAGCCATCGCCGAGCGCCACCTTTCAATCGGCTTCCAGACCCGCATCGATCTTTGGAATGAGGAGTCGCTCGACCTCCTTGGCCGCGCCCACTGCATCTCGTTCGAGTGCGGCATTGAGTCCATCACCGACGAGGGCCGCGACGAGCTGAACAAGAATTGCAAGTTCTCGACCGACCGCATCTCGGAACTCCTGATCTATGCCAAAGGCCGCATCCCCTGGGTGCAGGCCAACCTCATCAAGACCGCGCACGACGATGCCGCCGCCGTGCTCGCCTGGCAGGAGCACCTCAAATCCCACGGCGTCTGGGTCTCCGAGCCCGTGCCCATGTTCCCGTTTCCCGGATCGCCGCTCTACGTCGAAACCTTCGGCATGCAACCCGACAACCACGCCTGGGAGCGCGCGCACGCTTGGTACCTCGCGCTGTTTCGCGAAAAGGGCTTCAGCGACATCCAGCACCAGCAGCCGGTCCCCCTGGAGGAGCTGGAATGCGTGTGCTGATGACGACCGACACCATAGGCGGTGTCTGGACGTTCACCAGAGAACTAACCGAAGGCCTCCTCACCGAAGGCTGCTTCGTGATGCTTGTGAGCCTCGGCCGCAAGGCCTCAGCCGACCAAAACGCCTGGGCCAGTGACATCGCAAAACAGTGGCCGCACCACTTCCGTTTTCTTCCAACCACCTTCGCCCTCGAATGGATGCAGGACAACGCGAACTTCTACGCCGAATCGGCAGCTCTGCTGGAGCACTCCGCCATCGACTTTCGCGCCGATCTCATCCACACCAACCAGCTCTGCTACGGCACCCTCGCCAGCCACCGCCCAACGCTCGTCACGGCACACTCCGACGTACACAGCTGGTTCGCCGCCTGTCGCGGACACCAGCCTCCCGCATCACCATGGATCGAGCGCTACGATCACCTCGTCCGGCGCGGCCTTCAGTCCGCCGATACCGTGACTGCGCCCACGGCCTGGATGGTGAAACAGGCCGAGCAGCACTTTGGCCCATTCCGCAACTCCACCGTCGTGCCAAACGGGCGCGAGCTTCCACCTCCAGTCGCCACACCGGCTCGCAAGAAGCAGGCCGTCACCGCGGGCCGTCTGTGGGACGAAGCCAAGGACGTCGCCCTGCTGGAGGAAGTCACCTCACCTATCCCCTTGTTCGTCGCCGGAGAGCGCTCCGGCCCGGACGCCGCCACGCACCAACCCGCCTCCCACGTGCAGTGGGTCGGCCATCTCGCAGAACCCGATCTCCTCCACCTCTTTCGCAGCTCCCTCGTCTACCTCGCCACCTCCCGCTATGAGCCCTTCGGTCTCGCCCCACTTGAAGCCGCACTCTGCGGCTGCGCCCTGGTCATCCGCGACCTCCCCTCCTTCCGCGAGGTCTGGTGCGACGCCGCTCTCTATTTCCGCGACGCCGCTGAGCTATCGATCATTCTCCAGACCCTCGACCGCGACGAAGCCCTCGTCCGCACCATGGCGAAGCGCGCCACCGACCGAGCCCAGCAAAACTTCACCCGTCAACAGATGACCCACCGCTACCTCCACCTCTACCGTGCCACCCTCGACGCCCGCACCGATGTCCCCAACACGGAGCGGTACGTTGCGTAAGCTGTCCATCGCCTTCTTCTTTCACTCCATCCGCTCCGACTGGAACAACGGCAACGCCCACTTTCTCCGCGGTCTCCTGCGCGCGCTCACGCGTCAGGGCCACCGCGCGGTCTGCTTCGAGCGCCGTAACGACTGGTCCATCGACAACCTCCTCCTCGAAGGCGTGGCCGGCGCGCAATCGCTTACGCAATTCCACGAAAGCTATCCCGAGATCGCCGTTCAGTATTTCGACGAGGCTACGGATCTCGCAGCACAGCTCCGTGACTTCGACTTCGTCATCGTCCACGAGTGGAACCCGCCCGAGCTCATCGACCGCCTCCTCGCCCTCGCCGAAACCTGCGGCTTCCGCACCCTCTTCCACGACACCCACCACCGCGCCAGCTCCTCTCCCGAAGCCATCCGCCGCCTGCAGGTGCCGCGCTTCGATGGCGTCCTTGCGTTCGGTCAGGCCTTGCAGCGCATCTACCAGCGCGACTTCGGCCTCGAGCACGTCTACGTTCTGCACGAGGCCGCCGACACCAGCATCTTCCACCCCCCCACAGCTCGTCTGCCAAAAGCTAACGACGTCGTCTGGATCGGCAACTGGGGCGACGACGAGCGCTCGGGGGAGATCCGTACTTTCCTCCTCGATCCCGCGGCCGCTCTCCGCGCCCGCCGCTTCACCATCTATGGCGTCCGCTATCCCGATGACGCCCTCGAAGCCCTGAGCCAAAGCGGCGTCGGCTGTGCCGGCTACCTGCCTAACCTCGACGCACCCAGCGTCTACGCCACAGCCCGCCTCACCGTCCACATCCCGCGCCAGCAGTACACCGGCGCCATGGCCGGCATCCCCACCATCCGCGTCTTCGAGGCCCTCGCCTGCGGCATCCCACTCGTCTCCGCGCCGTGGCAGGACACCGAGCAGCTCTTCCGTGAGGGCGACTTCCTCTTCATCCACTCCGCCGACGAGATGCGCGACGCCATCGAGCATCTCCTCGATCACCCCGAAGTCGCCGAAGCCCAGGCCGCGCGCGGCCTAGAAACCGTACTCGCCCGCCACACCTGCGACCATCGCGCCACCGAATTGGTCGCCATCTGCCACGAGGTCTTGCACCCATGAAGTTTTTCGTCTTCGGCTCCTCGCTCGTCTCCTCCTACTGGAACGGCGCCGCCACCTACTACCGCGGCATCTGGAAGTACATGGCCCGGCGCGGCCACCAAATCACCTTCGCCGAGCCGGACGCCTACGGCCGCCAGGCACACCGCGACGACGTCGATACCTCCTACGCCACGTCGGTCGTGTACCAGCCCACCGTCGACATCGACCGCATGCTCCGGCTCGCCAGCGAGGCCGACGTCGTCGTCAAGCACTCCGGCATCGGCGTCGACGATCACCTGCTCGAAGCCCGCGTCCTCGAGTGCCAGCCCCGTTCGCTCGTCCTCACCTGGGACGTCGACGCCCCTGCGACGCTCGCCCGCATGGACGCCGATCCCGACGACCCATACCGCGCCGTCGTTCCACGCCTCGACGCCACCTTCACCTACGGTGGCGGACCGCAGGCCCGCGCCGGCCTGCTCGGCTACGGATCTCGCTTCTACAGCAGCATCTACAACGGCCTCGACCCCGACACGCACCACCCCGTCCCGCCTGACCCCTCCCTCGCCTGCGATCTCGCGTTCCTCGGCAATCGCCTCCCCGACCGCGAAGCCCGCGTCGACGAGCTCTTCCTGCGTGCCGCCGCGCTCGCCCCCGAGATGCGCTTCCTCCTCGGCGGCGAAGGCTGGGCCGACAAGCCCATGCCGCCCAACGTGCGCTACATCGGCCACGTCCCCACGGCCGACCACAACCGCGTCAACTGCTCCGCGCGCATGGTGCTCAACATCAACCGCGCCTCCATGGCCAATTTCGGATTCTCTCCACCAACACGCGTCTTCGAGGCCGCCGGGGGCGCCGCCTGCCTCCTGTGCGACGACTGGGCCGGCATCGACGACTGCTTCGAGCCGGGCAGGGAACTGCTCGTCATCCGTGCCGCCGAGGACGTCGTCGCCGCGCTCCGCCAGCACGACGCCACCTCCGCCCATGCCATCGGCCAGGCCTTCCTCGCCCGCGCCCTGCGCGACCACACCTACGCCCGCCGCGCCGAGCAGGCCGACCTTGCCCTCGCCGAACTCCGCCAGCAACGCGCCGGCGCTACCGCCCCTTACCGAAACGAGGTCGCCGCGCCGCGATGAAGATCGCCATCCTCGGCCTGACCATCACCTCCTCCTGGGGCAACGGCCATGCCACCACCTACCGCTCGCTCTGCACCGCGCTCCACAAGCGCGGCCACACCATCGACTTCCTCGAACAAGACGTCGAGTGGTACCGCTCCAATCGCGATCTGCCCGCACCCACCTTTTGCACCTCACACCTCTACTGGGACTGGGAACTCGACGGCCGTGCGCTCGCCCTGCGCCTCGCCGCCGGCGCCGACGTCATCATTCTCGGCTCGTACTTCCCGGACGGCATCGCGGCCGCCGACCTCCTCTTCCAGCAGCTCCAAAAGCCCGTCCTCTTCTACGACATCGACACCCCCATTACCCTCGCCGCGCTTCGCAAGGAGGGTGCCGCCGCCTACCTTCGCGCCGCCGACATCCCCCGCTTCGCCGCCTACATGAGCTTCACCGGTGGCCCCGCCCTCACCGAGCTCATGACCCGCTTCGGCTCCCCCTTCGCCGTCCCGCTCTACTGCTCGGTCGACCCCGCCGAACACGCCCGCACCGCTCCCGACTCGCGCTACTGCAGCGATCTCTCCTACCTCGGCACCTACGCCGCGGACCGCCAACCGAAGCTGATGGAATTGCTCAACCGCACCGCCCACTGCGCGCCCGAAGCCAGCTTCCTCGTCGCCGGCCCGCAGTACCCCTCCGATACGTCTTGGGCGCCCAACGTCGTGCACCTGCAGCACGTCGCCCCGCCAAACCACTCGGCCTTCTACTCCAGCTCGCGCTTCACCCTCAACCTCACCCGCCGCGACATGGTCGAGGCCGGCTATTCGCCCTCGGTGCGCCTCTTCGAAGCCTCCGCCTGTCAGGCCGCCATCGTCTCCGACACCTGGCCCGGCCTCGAAACCTTCTTCACCCCCGGCGACGAGATCCTGCTCGCGCAAGACTCCGACGACGTCCGCGACATCCTCGTCTCCATCACGGATGGAGAGCGCGCCCGCATCGGCCGCAACGCCCGCCAACGCATCCTCGCGTCGCACACCGCGGCCCATCGCGCGGGGGAGTTCGAGGCCATTGTCGCCCGCGTCCGCTAAGTTCCCAGCAACTCCACAAGTGACCCAACCAGCAGCTCCGGCCCGGCCGCCCGCAACTCTTCCTCTGAAAAAATACCCGTCGCGACAGCAATCACGTCCAGCCCATTGGCGTGCGCCGCCGTTACGTCCGAAGGCGTATCGCCAAGGACGCAGATCGTTGCCGTCTCTCCGGCCAGCGAGCGCGCCTTCCGCACCCCTCTCGCAATCATGTCGCGGCGCCATTCCACCCCATCGCTGAAGCCGCCGAAGTCGAAGTACCCCCGCAGCCCGCCCCGTTCCAGCTTTGCCCATCCAATCCGCTCGAGATTGCCTGTTCCGACACCCGTCTTCGCGCCTTTGCCTCGCAAATGCTCCAGCACCGCCACCACGCCCGGCAGCACCTCCACACACAGCTCGCCGCGTCGCTCCTCCACAAACCGCGACATCTCCTCACACATCGTGGCCATTCGCGGCCGCCACTGTTCCTCCGGCACACCGGCAAGCACCAGCGCATCCCGTAGGATCCCCGGGTCCACATTCCCCTGCGCCACCACACCATCCAGGTTCATCGGCCGCCCCGCAACCCGCGTCAGGGCATCGCAAAATCCAAAGTAGTGCACCGCATCCGTGCACTGCAGCAGCGTCCCATCAATGTCAAAGAGATACGCGTCGTACGTGTTCCAAGCCTGCACTGTCTCTCGTCCTCTCGGTGCTCCATCGTTCCAACTCGTCTCCCACGTCCTTCAGCACCGGCCGCCACTCCCCGCGCTCACGCTGTCGAAACAGCCGCATCGTCGGGTACCACGGCGTTTCGCTCCCATCCAAACCCCACCGCCAGTCCGCATCCCGCTTCAGCAGCAGCCACACCGGCCGGCCCAGCGCGCCCGCCACATGCGCCACAAACGTATCCACCGTCACCACCAGCTCCATCCCAGCGATCAAGGCCGCCGTCGCCTCCGCCGAACCCTCCCCCGCCACCCGCACCGGCCACCCGCGCCCCGCACTCAGATCGCGCCACGGCCCGTTGTCCGCCGCCGTCTGCAAGCTCCAGAACTCTACCTTGTCGGTCCAAAGCACCGCCCGAAACGCCTCAAACGAGACCGACCGCGACGTGTCCCACCGGCTGCTCGACCACGCCACCCCCACCCGCGGCAACCTGTCCTCCGCCGCCCGCACTTTCGCAGCGCAAAGTAGTCCTTCCGGCAATCGAAGATACGGCACCTCCGGCGCCAGATCCTGCCCCATGCACCGCAGCAGGTACGGCAGCTCCGTAATCTCCACCTGCATGTCGTACGCCGGCGCCACCGCAGGTGCCTGCTCGCCCCACGTCACCACCTCATCCGCGCCCGCAACGCACCGGGCCAGCCCGAGCATCTCCGGCGCCACCTCCAGCACCACCCGCGCCGCACGCCGCCGCAGCGCCGGCAGAAACCGCAGGTTCTGCACCGCGTCCCCGAACCCATGCAGCGATCGCACCATCACCCGCCGGCCTGCCGGATCCGCTCCATCCCAGAACTGCTGCGCACCCCGGCCACCGCGCGCCCGAATCGCGTCACTCTCCCGCCACGCCCGTCCCATCTCCCCCAGCAGCATCCAGCAGTGCCACCGCGCCCCGGCACACCGGTCCGGATCAGCGCCCGCGGCCTCCGCCCGGCAAAGCGCCTCGATCGCTTCCGGCACTTTACGTTCCGTCAGCAGCATCTCCCCATGCTCCACCAGCGCCAGCGCCCCGCCCGCAGTCAGCGCCGCCGTCACGCGCCCGGCCAGGGAGTCTCTGCATCCGCCAGCGTCCGCCGCGGCTTCACCTTCGGCGTGGCCTGCCACAGGTCCACAGCACGCCACCGGCACAGATACACCTCTTCCTCCGGCCGCTCCAAAAGGTCAAACCCCGAACTCCGCAGCATCGCCTCCGTACACGCCCGGTTCGGCACCCACCAGTTCGTCTCGTCGTGCGAATATTTCCCTTCAATAAAGTGCAGCTTCGGATAGGCGGGCTCATCGAAAAACGCCGTCTCCTTGATGTCATGGTCCGGCGCTACCTGCACCACGTCGCGACTCCCGCGCTGCATACTCTGAAACAACAGCAGGTCCTTCGCCACATGCTCGTGGATCAGGTCCAGCGCCAGCAAGGGATGCCGCAGGTGGTAGAGCACACCCATAAAGATCACCAGGTCAAACTTTTCCCCCAAAGCGCCTATGTCCCACACCGAAAGCTGCCGATACTCCACCGACAGCCCCTCCACCTTCGCCGCAAAGCGCGCCTGCGCCATCATGTGCGGATCGTCGTCGATCCCCACAACGCGGTCCGCCCCGCGCCGCTTCATCTCCAGCGAGTAAAACCCCGCGTTGCACCCAATATCCAGCACCGACTTCCCCGTCAGATCTGCCGGCAGCGCCGACCGAAAGCTGGCAAACTTCACGCTCGGGTAATCCCCCAGAAAGTGCTGCGGGGCGGTCTCCACGCCCTTCAAACGCAAATTATGAAACCATGGCGAAAGCTGCTCAATCTTCGCGCGAAGCGTCGCGTCATCCACGTCAGGCCCCAAAACTCCGGGCTGTTCTTCAGTCTGCATGTGCTCGAAATCCTCACAGGCCCGCCTCTCATCCGTCCCCTCCCAACTGCATCCGCAGGGCAGGGAAGAGCGTCGGGGGCTGCCTTCGTGACCACTATATCGTGCACTCCGGCTGCCCCGCCGCGTAAGCGGATCGACCTCCCGAAATGTCCTCAAAACTACGCCGTCGGCACCGGGATCCTCACCACGAACTCGGTCCGTCCCGGCTCCGACGCAAACCGCACCGTACCCCCGACCTCTTCCACCACACGATACGCAATGCTCAACCCAAGCCCCGTCCCCACGCCCGCCTCTTTTGTCGTGTAGAACGGATCGAACACGTGCGCCTGGCACTCCTGCGAGATGCCGGACCCATCGTCGGTAATCCGCAGGCACACCGTCGCCGGCTCCCCCTCGCTCCAGGTTGCCACCGAGATATGTCCGCCCGGGTTCACCGCGTCGATTGCGTTGTCCAGCAGGTTGGTCCACACCTGATTCAACCCCGAAGCGGAGCTCGCCACCGCCGGCAGCCCAGGCGCGAGCTCCTTGGTCAGCTGCACACCCTTCTCGCGCATCTTGTGGCCCAGAATCAGCAACGTCGCCTCCACACTCTTGTTCACGTCCACATCGCGCTTCTGTCCCCGGCCCTCGTACGCATACGACTTCACCGCGCCCACCAGGTCGGCCACCCGCCCGATGCCTTCCTCGATCACCGACACCAGCCGAAGGCACGAAGTGACCGACTCCACCCACTCCAGCGAATCGCAGAAAAGCTCCTTGGGAAACTCCTGTCGCGCGCACTCCAGATGTTCCGCCCGAACCCCCACCCCCGCCAGCGTCGGCGCGATCTTCCAGCCGTCCTTCACGCCGGAGTTCTGCATCCACTGGCACAGCGCCTCTTCGGCATCGCTCAGCTCCAGCGGCGACGCCGGCACTGCGGAGCCGTGGCTGACGACACGCTCCTCCAACTCCCGGATACACGCATTCTCCTCGGCCGACATGCCGCTTCCGCGGATCGAAGCTCCGAGGCGCAGTGTGTTCAGGAAACCCTCTCGCAACTGCACAGCCGCGCGCTTCACGGCCGTTCCAGGGTTGTTCAGCTCATGCATCAACCCAGCGGCCATCGTCCCGAGAGACGCCATCTTCTCCTGCCGGATGGTCATGCCCTGCATCTTCTGAATGCGCATCGCCATGTTGCTCAGAATGACGCGCCGAATTGCTGGGCAGATCGTCATCATCTGCCAGAAAGCCGTCTCGTCCAGCCGGGCCAGCCGCGAAGACGTCAACGCCTGCATCGACACAGGATTCGGTACGCTCGCGAGCAGCGAGAGCTCGCCAAACATGCTGCCCCTGGTCTGAGCTGGCGAGCCACTCTGCTTGTCGTCCAGCATCGACTGCACCTCCCCCGAAAGCACCACCCAGAACGAGGAAGACAGCTCACCCTGCCTGACAATCCGTGTTCCCGCCGGTGCGTCCACCGTCTCCGCCGTGGCCAGGCACTCCACCTGCTGCCTCGCCAGTCCGGAAAACAGTGGCAGGCTGTGCAACTCGGAGAGAAGGTCGGTCGGCAATAAGTCGGTGTCGGTGCGCATGGGGTTCGTTCCTGGGGAAGCCGTTATCGTGTGGCAAGGTACTGATGAACAAATTGGATCGCAATCGAGCCTTCGCCTACGGCCGAAGCGCATCGCTTGATGGAGTTATGCCGTACGTCGCCGGCAACAAAAATGCCCGGAACGCTGGTCTCGAGCAGATACGGGTCGCGCTCGAGTGGCCAGGTCTCCGGTGTCATGTGCGGCAGGTCAGGCCCCGCCAGCACAAATCCGCGGCCGTCCACCGCGATCGCCGACGGCAGCCATTCTGTCTTTGGCGCCGCGCCGATGAAGATGAAAATCGAGGTCGTCCGCCGGCGCTCCGGACCATGCGGCGTCTGCACGCAGATCGACTCGAGGTGTCCATCCCCGTCGACCCCGATCAGCTCCGTCTCCGTCTCGACCACGATATTCGGCGTCGCCTCAATTTGGTCGATCAGGTAACGCGACATGCTTTTGCTCAGCGAGTTGGCACGCACCAGCATCACCACACGCTTTGCGTGCTTGGAAAAGTACATCGCCGCCTGCCCGGCCGAGTTTGCTCCACCAACGATGTAAATTTCTTCCCCGGCGCAGGACCGGGACTCCGACTGCGACGCCCCGTAGTAAATCCCCGCACCCTGAAACCGATCCGCCTCCGGCACATCCAGCCGACAGTACGACACACCGGTCGCGATCAGGCACACATGGCAGGTCACCTCGCGGCCGTCCGCCATCGTCAACACGTGATACCGGTTCTCGGACCGGATTGTCGCCACGCGCTGCGTCAGGAACTCCGCTCCAAGCCGTGCCGCCTGCAGATACGCCCGCTTCGCCAGTTCCTCGCCGCTGATGCCGTTATAAAAGCCTAAGTAGTTCTCAATCCGTGAACTCGCCCCTGCCTGTCCACCCGGCGCCTCGGCCTCCACAATCAGCGTCCGCAAACCCTCCGACGCGCCATAAACTCCCGCCGCCAGACCGGCCGGACCCGCGCCCACCACCACCACGTCGTAGAAATCCTGTTGCGCCTGCGTCGGTAAGCCCACCAGCCCCGCAATCTCGGGCAGCGTCGGCTGCGAAAACGCGCGCCCGTCGGCCAGAAGCATCACCGGCAGCGGCGCCTCTGCCAAACCCTTTTCGCTCAGCAACGCCACCGCTTTCTGGTCCTGCTCCGGGTTCATCCACTCGTACGGGATTCGGTTGCGCGTCAGAAAATCCCGAAGCTCATAGTCCGCCGCGGACCACCGCGGACCAATCACGCGAAGTCCGTCGAACGGCGGCCGATAGCCTTGCTTCCACTCTTCCAACAAGTCGTCCAGCACCGGGTACAGCTTCTCCTCCGGCGGGTCCCACGGCTTGTTCAGGTAGTAGTGGATTTTGGCCGCATTGATCGCGCGAATCGCCGCTTCGGTATCCGCGTACGCCGTCAGCAAGACCCGCTTCGCGTCCGGAAAAATCTCCATCGCCCGCTGCAGCAGCTCCACGCCCGTCATCCCCGGCATGCGCTGGTCCGAAAGCAGCAGCGCCACCGTATCTCCGCGCTCCTTCAGCTGCCGGCAAACATCCAGAGCCACCGGCCCTGAAGCCGCCCGCACAATGCGGTAACGCTCACCGAAATGCTGTCGCAGGTCCAGCACGATCGCTTCCAGCACGCTCGAGTCGTCGTCGATCGCAAGCAGAGTTGGCTTTGCCATACGTCCTTTCCAGAAGATCGACGACCGTGCCGCCCACCCTACGTGGCACGTTCATTCGATTCTTTTGCTCGGGTCAGAGGTTCAGGAATCCGGCGGTCGATTCCAGACGTACTTCTTGTAAGAGGCAATCTTCAGGTCAATTGTCCCATTTTGGAACAGCCCTTGGCGATTTCCCGCTCTTGCCGATACAGAGTGTGACTGTCACGCGATATAAGGAGAGATCGACGACCGATGAACCGACTCATTCTGGCTGACAATCAGGCAATCTTCCGCGCAGGCGCGGCTCGCGTCCTCGCGCTTGAGGACGACATCCGTATCGTCGCCCAGTGCGAAGACCCCGACAAGCTCCTCGACGCCGTGGACGCCTTTCGCGGCTCCATCGTCCTGTTTGCCTCAAGCCTCGGTCTCAAAATTCCCACCCTCGTTCCCAAGCTCAACCTCGCCGGCAGCCGTGCTGTCCTGATCGCCGAAAACAGCGAAGAGGTCGACCCCGAACAGGCCAACCGGCTCCACGGCATCATCTGCCGCAGCGTCAGCGGCGCCGACCTCGTCGAGTGCATTCGCCAGATCTCTCGCGGTCAGCGTTTCGTCCAGCGCGCCAATCTCACCACCATGCAGGCACAGGACGCCGTCGGTGCCCGCGTCCGCGATCGGCTCACCCCGAAAGAAATGCAGATCGTCGCCCTCATCGTTCAAGGCTGCAAAAATAAAGACATCGCCCGGCAGCTCGGCACCAAAGAGCAGGTCATCAAGAACTACCTGCGCGGCATCTACGACAAGACTGGCGTCTCCGACCGCTTGGAACTCGCCCTGTTCACCATCCACCACCAGGTGCTTGCGGACGCGGCTGCCAGAGCCGGCGACCTCCTGCAGATGCGGTCCGCCTGAACTCACCCGGCCGGCCGCATCACAAGCCCATCCGCGCTTCTTCCTCATCAACTGCCGGGCTCACGTGCGACAGCTTCGCCGCGATACTCTTGCCCTGCGTAAACAGCAGCAGGTAGTCCGGACCGCCCGCCTTCGAGTCCGTGCCGCTCATGTTGAACCCGCCAAACGGATGCGCCCCCACCATCGCGCCCGTGCACTTCCGGTTCAGATACAAATTGCCCACATGGAAGTCGGTCCGCGCCCGGTCCAGCTTCTCCTGTGAGTTCGAATACACTGCCCCCGTCAGACCGTACTCGGTCCCATTCGCAATCTCGAGCGCCTCCTCGAACGACCCCGCCCGAATCACCGCCAGCACCGGCCCGAAGATCTCCTCCTGCGCCAGCCGCGACCCCGGTGCCACGTCCGCAAACACCGTCGGCGCCACGTAGTACCCCTTCTCCGGCGTCTCCACCGGTCGTCCCCCCGTCAGCAGCCGACCTTCCCGCTCGCCAATCCCGAGATATTCCAGCACCTTCCGGTACGAGCGCTCGCTGATCACCGGCCCGGCAGGCAGGTTCTTCGCCGGATCTCCCACCTCAATCTTCGCTACCCGCTCCCGAACCCGGTCGCAAAACACGTCGTACACGCTCGCATCCACAATCGCCCGCGAGCATGCCGAGCACTTCTGTCCATTGAAGCCGAACGCGCTCGCCACCACGCCCTCCACCGCCGCATCCAGGTCGCAGTCGCCGTCCACGATGATCGCGTCTTTGCCGCCCATTTCGAGAATCGTTCGCTTGAGGAAGATCTGCCCCGCCGCCGTATGCGCCGCCCGCTCGTGGATCAGCAGCCCCACTGTCTTCGATCCGGTAAACGCCACAAACCGCGTCTTCGGATGCTCCACCACCGCACCGCCAAAATCCGGTCCCTCGCCCTGGCACAGATTCACCACGCCGTCCGGCAGCCCAGCCTCATCCAGCAGTTCCATAAAGATCGCCGCAATCGTCGGCGCATCGGGCGAGGGCTTCAGAATGACCGTATTGCCCGTCACCACCGCCGCCATCGTCATTCCCGCCATGATCGCCAGCGGAAAGTTCCACGGCGGAATCACCGCGCCCACACCTAACGGCAAATATCGCAGCTGATTCCGTTCCCCTGGAAACTGAATCGGCGTCCTGGCCTGGTCCAGCCGCAGCGCTTCCCGCGCATAAAACGTAAGAAAGTCAATCGTCTCGCCTACATCCGCATCCGCCTCGGCCCAGTTCTTGCCCACCTCCAGCGTCAGCCACGCACACATCTCAAACTTCCGCTCACGCACCCGGTCCGCCACCCGCAGCAGCAGCTCCGCTCGTTGCTCCACGCTGGTCCTGCTCCACGTCCGAAACGCCGTTTCTGCCGCCGCCATTGCCGGCTCCACATGCTCCAGCGTCGCCCGCGCATGCACCCCCACCACCTGCGCCGGACGCGCCGGATTCACCGACACAATCGTCTCCGGCGTCTGGATCCGCCGGCCGCCGATCACCAGGTCGTACGTCGCCCCCAGCCGGCTCCCTACCTCCGCGAGCGCCTCTTCCATTCGCCGCCGGTTCTCCGGGTCGGTGAAGTCCAGAAACGGCTCATTCTGGAAAGGCACAGTCAGCACGTCAGGGAGGGGCGTCATCGTCGCGGGAGGTGTCATATCGCTCCTGATTCTACCTCCGCGCGTCCCCTAGCCGACCTCCGTCAGCTGCTCCGTCTGCTTCGACATCTGCGCCGTCCGGTCTAGCTTGTCCCAGTTGAACGGCTTGCCATCCACTGCCCGCTTCAACGTCTTGAACAGCACCACCGAAAACACCTGCCGGTACGTAAACCGCTGAATCCAGATATGCGGCAGCAGCCAGAAGTCGCCCTTGCTCGCCGGATGTTTCCGCTCCAACGTAAACGCCAGCGCCGAAGCCGTGAAGTCGATGATCAGAAACGCCAGAAAGAACGTCAGCAGCTTGTAAAAGCTCGCCGCGGACGCTGACTCCGGATGGAAATGTTTGTCCACAAAGTAGTGCACCACCCCAGCAACAAACATCAGGTCGATCAGCGGCGAAACCAGCGGCAGCAGGATCTGGAAAATGACGATGTTCGGCAGCGCAAACAACCCCATCGCTCGCCTCCGCAGGATCGCTCCACGATGCTTGAACACCGCCTGCAAGATCCCGAACGACCAACGAAATCGCTGCCGCATCAGCCCATCCACGTCCACCGGCGCCTCCGTAAACGCCAGCGCCTGGTCGTCATAGATCACCCAGTAGCCCTGCTCCAGCAGGTTCATCGTCAGGTCGGCATCCTCGGCCACGGTGTTCGAGTGATAGCCCTGGCCTGCCCTCACCGGCGCCGTCCGCCACGCGCCGATCGCCCCCGGAACCACCATCACCACATCAAACAGATCCAGTGCCCGCCGCTCAAAGTTCTGGCTCGTGATGTATTCGAGCGCCTGCCACCGCGTCCACAAATTCACCCGGTTGCCGACCTTGGCATTGCCCGCCACCGCCCCGATCTTGGGGTCCGCAAAGTGCCGCACCAGCCGTCCCACAGCATCATGCGCAATCACCCCGTCCGCATCGATGCCGACATAAATCTCCTCCTCCACATGCTCCAGCGCAAAGTTCAGTGCCTCGGCTTTCCCACCGTTCGGCTTCGTCAGCAGCGTGATCCGTCCCGACGCCAGCTCCGCCGCGTACACCTCCTCCACCACCCGCACCGTGTCGTCCTTCGACCCGTCATCGATCACCACAATCCGCAGATTGTTGTAGGTCGACATCATCACCGACCGGATAGTACGCGCGATCACCTTCTCCTCGTTGTACGCCGGAATCAGCACCGCCACCTTCGGCTCGTAGTCCGGCCCCGCCAGGTCCGGTCGCTTGCGCAGCCGGTCGATAATCGCGAACACCCCAATAATGATCAGCCGCGCGCTCATCAGGATGTCGCCCAGGAAAAACACGCTCACCACAAAATGGTTGAAGAACCCAAACAAGAAAAACGCAACCGAGTCCGCCCTCGCCTGCCAGCGCTGTTTCGACGTCAACGGCGGCATCACCTGCGCCCGCGTCTTGCCCAGCAGACGCGACACCGGCACAATCTCGTATCCCTTCGCCCGCAGCGCCTGGATCAGCACCGGCAGCGCCGCCACCGTCGCCGACCGGTCCCCGCCCCCGTCGTGCAGCAGGATCACCGATCCCCGCAGCCAGGGGCGACTCTCCATATCCGCAATCTGCTGGAAGACGCTCGCCGTAATCTGGTCCGGCGACTTCCGCGGATGCTCGTCCCAGTCGTTGGTATCGATCTTGTTGCCCAGAATCACGTACCCGAGCCCCTGAATCCGATCCACCGGAGCCGCCTGGTCGTTCGTGTCCGGCTCCTGATCGATCGAGTACGGCGGCCGGAAGTACAGCGGCTGCACCCCCAGCTTCGACGCAAATAGCCGCTCCGTCAGGTTCAGCTGCAAATCCACCTGATTCGGCGATATTTCGCTGATATCCGGATGCGTAAACGTGTGATTGCCAATCTCATGGCCCTCCCGCATCACCCGCTGCATCACACCGACGTTGTCCTCGGCCTCTTCGCCGATCATCAAAAACGTCCCGCGCGCGTCGTACTTCTTCAGCACATCCAGGATCTTCGGCGTCCACGTCGGGTCCGGCCCATCGTCAAACGTCAGCGCCACCTGCTTCGGGTGGTAGCCATACTGTTCCACCGTGTACGAGAGCGGGTACGAGTCCATCGACTCGTCCGTCACCATCCGGTACGGCACCGCCACGTTCTTGTCGTCATCCACCGTCACGCTGCGATGCCCCGGCTGCGGCTTGCGCGTAATCCGCAGGATGTCCCCCTCACCCTCGGTGTCGACGTCGTACCCCGGCTCCACCTCCGCCAGGTCTTTCACCGGGTCTGCATGCAGCGGCGCATCCCAGATCTTCCACAGCGAATCGTCTTCCGACCCCAGCCGCCACAGCGCAAACGTCTGGATCCCCAGCGTCCGCGCCACCCGCATCTCGTTCAGCACCGTCACCGCGTCCAGAAACCACACCTGGTGCCGCACATGCGCGTCCTCATCGTCATACGCAAAGTGCGCGTTCAGCGAGTCCCCATCCAGCTCAATCTGGGAGTCCGAATCCGCCGCCGCCTGCCACGCCTCCTGCGTCGACAGATTGCGCGAGTCGATCACCTTCTCCGGCACCGGCTTCGTCGGCGGCGCAACTCCCGCTCCCCGCTTGCGCTTGCCCGTCGCCGCAGGCGGAGCCAGCGCCGTCGTCCAGTCATACCCATAGCTGCCGATCGCGCAGATCACCTTGTTCTTCGGCACCGTCTTCAAAATCGTCCGCAGGTTATCCGCGAACCAGTCCTGCGCCGCAATCGGCCCCGGCGCGCTTTCCGTCTCGTGCTGGTCGTAGTTCATCAGCAGCAAACCGTCGGAGTGCTCCGCCATGTACGGGAGATCCCAGTCGTCATCGCCCACCGGCGCATTGATATACAGCCGCAGGCCGCGCGGGTGGAAGTCGTTATATAACGTCGCGATCAGCGCTTTAAGCCCCGGCTGTGCCGCCGTCGGAATGTCTTCGAAATCCAGCGAAAGCCCGCGATACGTCGGGTTTGCCGCCAGAAACCGATCCACCGACCGCATAAAATTTGCCTGCGCCGAAGGACTCGTCAGAAAATCGCTGACCGACGGCTGGAACACATTTCGGATCGGGTCGTAGTTGTTCACCAGCGGAAAAATTTCCGTGTCGACCTTCGCGTCCGCGATCGTGCGCGCAACCTTCTCCTGCTGGTCCACCGCATGCACGCCTTCGTTGTCGATCACCGGAAACGGCCGAATCGGGTTGTCCACCGTGTACGAGGTCAGCGCCCCGTCCGGCGTCACCACATGCAGCCACTCCGGAAACAGCAGATCCACCTGACGGATATGCTGCTTCAGCGAGGAATAGCTCGCCGGGTCCCACTCCACGTAGTACGCCGCCCGCAAGCTATCGTTCTCATTCAGGTCGACGTCCGAAGGCTTCAGGTCCGTCTTTCGATGAGCCGACCGATGCAGCTTCTGCCCCGGCTTGATCACCGGAGCCGCCGGCGTCGCCAGCGTTCGGAAATTCCGCTTCGGCGCTTCCAGCAACAGCTCCGGCAGCGGCCGAACCCGCATCAGCCCAATCACAAACACCAGGCCGATCACCAGCCCAAACAGAGCCAGCACGTCAAACATTCTTCGGAGTCGCTTCCACCGCTTCCGTTGGGGATCGTAGAAAACTTGTTGACTCATCGAGAGACGCTTGCCTGCCCTTGCCGGAGATCTACCAGCCCATCCTAGGGTGCTGCCCCCCATCAGTCAATCGAATGGAAGCGTCACAGCCTCCCCGCCCGAGACGGGCCCAAGACGATAAAATCCACACACCATGAGGTTTGATCGGCGAGGGACAACCGTAGCGGTCACCCTCATTCTTGTTCTCGGCGCAGCCCTGCGCATCGCCTTCATCCGCCACGCCGCCCCGCTCACCGGCGACGCCCTCGTCTACGGCCAGATCGCCACCAACTGGATGCGCTCGAACCTCTACGGCTACTCCCCCGGCGGCGGCCCACCCCACCTCACCCTCATCCGCCTGCCCGGCTACCCGCTCTTCCTCATGCTCTGCTTCCGCCTCTTCGGCGTCGGCAACTACCCCGCCGTCATGGCCGTGCAGTGCGTCGCCGATCTCGGCACCTGCATCCTCGCCGCCCTCACCGCCCGCCGTCTCCTCGGCCCCCGCGCCGCTCTCCTCACCCTCACCCTCGCCGCCCTCTGCCCCTTCACCGCCAACTACGTCGCCGCACCGCTCACCGAAACCCTCACCCTCTTCTCGATCGCCCTCGCCACCTACGCCCTCACCCGCTGGCTCGCCGCCCCCGGCCTCTCCCGCTGGCTGTTGGTGCTCGCCCTCTCCCTCGCCTACGCCCTCCTTCTCCGGCCGGAACAGGCCCTGCTCACCGTCGCCATCCTCCCCGTCCTCTGGCGCCATGCCGCCACCCCCGGCTGGCGCCCCGCACCCGACCTCCGCGCCAAAGCCCTCCCCGCCGCCGCCACCCTCCTCTGCGTCCTCGTCCCCCTCGTCCCCTGGACCGCCCGCAACTTCCGCACCTTCCACGTCTTTGAGCCCCTCGCCCCCCACTACGCCACCGATCCCGGCGAGTACATCCCCCTCGGTTTCCAGCGCTGGTACCGCTCCTGGGCCGTCGACTTCGCCTCCACCGAGGACGTCTACTGGAACTTCGACGGCGCTCAGATCCGCATGGGCGACCTCCCCAATCGCGCGTTCGATTCCCCCACCCAGCGCACCCAAACCGCCGGGCTCCTCGCCGACTACAACGAAACCACCGACTCCAACCCCGTCATCGACGCCCGCTTCGAGCAGCTCGCCCGCGACCGCATCGCCGCCGCACCTCTCCGCTACTACGTCTCGCTCCCCTTCGCCCGCCTCGCCAACATGCTCCTGCGCCCCCGCACCGAGCTCATGCAAACCACCCTCGACTGGTGGAACCGCCGCCAGTACCCCCACGACTTCCGTTTCGCCCTCACCTACGCCACCCTCAACCTCGCCTACCTCCTCCTTGGCCTCGCCGGCCTCCTCCGCTGGCACCGCATCACCGCCCGCCGCACCACCCCACCCCGCCCCACCACACCAACCCGTCCCATCCTCACCGCGACCCTCACCTTCGTTCTCCTCCGCTGCGCCCTCCTCCTCACCCTCGACAACTCCGAACCCCGCTACACCCTCGAACTCTTTCCCATCCTCTGCCTCTGGGCCGGAGCCCTTGCCACCCCAAGATCCTCCCACCCATGACCTAAACCCAAACCGCCGTCATCCTGAGCGCAGCAAAGGACCCCCGCATTGGCCCTTTCATCTGCGCTTACAGTTGCCCTTGCTCTTCTTGCTTGTCATCCCCGAAGGGGATCTGCTGTCCCGTTGACACACACCGGCCTACCGCCGATCAATTTTGGTGTTCTTGTCGGTCTTGATCGCGTACTTCCCGGTGTTAACCTTCTGGTTATAACGAACGTGAGTGTACACAGCCGTCTTCATATCCCCCGACGGCGTCACGAACTGCTGCTTGAGAGAGATTGCTCGTTTCAGATCGACCCAAATCACCACCATCTGAAACGTGTTCCGCGCGTTTGCGTCCTTCGACACGAGTTCCAATTTTTCTACCGGCACGGTCCCGGACCCATCGCTCATCAGCTCCGCGCCATCATCCTTGATGGTCCACGCTGCCGCCAGCTCCTTCCCACTGCCGCCGAATCCCAAAGTGAGAAAGCCCTCGTACTGTGCCCGGTTCGCCCCCGCGGTTAGCGCCGTCAGCTGATCCGCCCCCGGATCGAACATCTGCAGCACTCCGTTTCGGTATTGGAGCACTTGGGTCACCGGTGTGCCGATCGTTGCCCCCATCTGCACTGCGTTCGTACCTTTGTCGTGCTCAAAGTAAATTAACCCGTTTTGAGTCGTCGTCTCTTTCACCACGCGCTCAAACTTGTCCCACCGAAAGTCGGCTTCCGCGCTCTGAAACGTCGCACTCGCCGCATCCATCTGCCGCAGCACACCATCCAGGTTCGCCGGTGCCTGCTGGGCTGCAGCCATGGCCACGGACAATGCGCCGCCAGTCGCCGCTACACCGAAAGTTCGCATGAAGTTCTTCATAGCACTCCCTCTAACCCGAAATCCAATCATTCGACGCAGCGCACACCCGCATCCGCGACGCTACCGCAGCACCCACGCGTCATACGCCACCACCTTGCCGTGCGTGTCCTTCACCTCTTCGTAGTGGTCGATCGCCACCTCACCCGAAATCGGTTCAATCAGCCGCAAAATCGCAGCCCGCTTCTCCCCATCCGTCGACGCCCCATTCATATCGTCGGCCCGCACCTGGTACACAAACCGGCTGCTCTGCCCGGCATGCCCCGCCTCCTTCACCAACACCTCGCTCGCATGCAGCGGCACCGTCTCCACCGGCCTGTCTTTGAAATCGATAAACCGAGGCGCCACAAACAGAAACAGCAAAATCAGCGTCACCATCACGTCGTAGTGAAAGCTCCCCCGCTCATACGTCCAGAACACGTAACTCCGCAGCACACGCAGCATCGGCTAGCTCCTCTTCCCCAGCATCCCCTGCCGCCCAATGGCCGTCGCCCCGTCCATGTACGGCACCAGCGCCTCCGGCACCCGCACCGTCCCGTCCGCCTGCTGGTAGTTCTCGAGCACCGCCAGGTACGTCCGTCCCACCGCCAGCCCGCTCCCGTTCAGCGTGTGGAGAAACTCCGCCTTCTTCGCCCCCGCCCGCCGGAACCGAATATTCGCCCGTCGCGCCTGGAAATCCCCAAAGTTCGAGCACGACGAGATCTCCCGGTACAGCCCCTGCCCCGGCAGCCAAACCTCCAGGTCAAACGTCTTCGCCGACGCAAACCCCATATCCCCCGTGCACAGCAGCATCCGCCGATACGGCAGCCCCAGCTTTTCCAGCACCGTCTCCGCATGCCGCGTCAGCCGCTCATGCTCCGCCACTGACTCCTCCGGCCGCACAAACTTCACCAACTCCACCTTCTGAAACTGGTGCTGCCGAATCAGTCCCCGCACATCCTTCCCGTAACTCCCCGCCTCGCTCCGAAAACACGGCGTATACGCACACAGCGAGATCGGCAGCTCCGCCTCCTCCACCACATCATCCCGCAGCAGATTCGTCACCGGAACCTCCGCAGTCGGAATCATCCAGTGATCGCTGTCGCTCAGCACCCCCGGCACATACGTTCCCTTGTCATCGCAATGAAAGAGGTCTTCCGCAAACTTCGGCAGCTGCCCCGTCCCAAACATCGACCGCGAGTTCACCATGTACGGCGGCAACACCTCGCCATACCCATGCTCCCGCGTATGCAGGTCCAGCATAAAATTCGCTAGCGCCCGCTCCAGCCGAGCCCCCTGCCCCAGCTGCACGGCAAACCGAGACCCCGAAATCTTCGCCGCCCGCTCAAAATCCAGAATCCCCAGCCGCTCCCCAATCTCCCAGTGTGGCAGGGCAGGGAAGGGGAACGTCGTCCGCTCCCCCCACGTCTTCTCCTCGCGATTTTCCCGCTCGCCCCCACCCACCGGAACATCCCCCGCCGGCAAGTTCGGCACCCCCTCGAGCACCCCGCGCAGCCGACCATCCGCCCCGGCCGCCGCCGCATCCAGCGCCTCACCCTCCGCCTTCAGCGCCCGCACCCGCTCCGTCGGCCCGCTTGCATCCGCACCACTCTTCCGCAGCCTCGCAATCTCCGCCGTCAGCTCATTGCGTTCCGCCCGCAGCCCCTCAGCCCGCGTAATCGCCTCACGCCGCGCACGATCCGTCGCCTCAAAATCCCCCAGCGCCGCATCCGCATTCACCCCGCGCGCACGCAGCCGTTCCTTCACCAGCGGAAGATTCTCCCGCACATACGCCAGATCAAGCATCGCCTTCCATTTTAGCCGCCCATCCCCCGCCACCGCCCGCGCTCTACACTAAATCCATGCCCCCGGCCACCAGCCCCGACATGCGCGTCACCGTCGCCGGCGTCGAGCTCAGCTCCCCCGTCATCGCCGCCAGCGGCACCTTCGGCTACGGCCTCGAGTTCGAAGACATCCTCTCCTTCGACCGCATCGGCGCCTTCGTCACCAAAGGCCTTTCCCGCGAACCCATGGCCGGCAACCCATCGCCGCGCATCATCGAAACCGCCTCAGGCATGATCAACGCCATCGGTCTCCAAAACGTCGGCGTCCGCGCCTTTATCGACGACAAGCTCCCCAAGCTGCAGAAGATCAAAGGCATCAAGGTCATCGCCAACGTCTTCGGCTTCACCGTCGACGACTGCGAAGCCGTCATCCGCGCCCTCAACGACGCCCCCGGTCTCGCCATGTACGAGCTCAACGCCTCCTGCCCCAACACCAGCCACGGCGGCATGGTCTTCGGCACCGACCACGAGCTCCTCTTCGCCCTCGTCAAACGCGCGAAAGCCGCCGCCACCCGCCCCCTCATCGTCAAGCTCTCCCCCAACGTCACCTCCATCGCCCTCATGGCCCGCGTCGCCGCCGACGCCGGTGCCGACGCCCTCTCGCTCGTCAACACCTTCCTTTCCCTCGCCATCGACATCGAAACCCGCCGCCCCCGCATCGCCAACATCACCGGCGGCCTGTCCGGCCCCGCCATCAAACCCATCGCCGTCCGCATGGTCCACGAGGTGTATCAGGCCGTCAGACTCCCCATCCTCGGCCTCGGCGGCATCGTCCGCGCCGAAGACGCCGTCGAGTTCCTCCTCGCCGGAGCCACCGCCGTCCAGATCGGCACCGCCTCCTATGCCGACCCCCGAGCCGTCGAAAACATCGCCAACAACCTCCGCCGCTGGTGCGCCTCCCACAACATCCCCCAAGTCGCCAACCTCACCGGCGCCGCCATCCTCTAGCCGATCGCTGAACCAGATCGCTGAAGCTGTCGTTTAGCCGATCGCTGAACTAGATCGCTGAAGCTGTCGTTGCCCTTGCCTTTCTTGTTTGTCATTCCCGCAGGGAACCTGCTTTGGCTTTAGCTTTCTGCTCTCGCCTTCTCGCTTGCTTCTCTGCTTGAGCCCCCCGTCACCCATTCCCCTAAAATCGAACTCAGCATGCCCGACCTCAAACCCATCCGCCGAGCCCTCCTCTCCGTCACCGACAAATCCAACCTGATCCCCTTCGCCCAAGCCCTTGCCGCCTACGGTGCAGAGCTCGTCTCCACCGGCGGCACCGCCCGCACCCTCCGCGAAGCCGGCCTCCCCGTCCGCGACATCGCCGACCTCACCGGCTTCCCCGAAATGCTCGACGGCCGCGTCAAAACCCTCCACCCCAAAGTCCACGGCGGCATCCTCCACATCCGCGAAAACCCCGAGCACCTCGCCTCCATCCAGGCCCACGCGATCGAGCCCATCGACATGGTCGTCGTCAACCTCTACCCCTTCGAAGCCACCGCCCAAAAGCCCGGCGTCACCTTCCCCGAGATCATCGAAAACATCGACATCGGCGGCCCGTCCATGGTCCGCTCCGCCGCCAAAAACTTCGAAGACGTCGCCATCGTCACCGCCGTCGCCGACTACGAAACCCTCACCGCCGAACTCAACTCGAACGCCGGTCAGCTCTCCCGCGCCACCCGCTGGCGCCTCGCCCAACAGGCCTTCCGCACCACCGCCGCCTACGACACCGCCATCGCCCAAACCCTCGCCGCCCTCAACCCCGAAGCCCCGGTTCCCGCACCCCTCGCAGACGCACCCGAGAAATTCCCCGCCGACCTCCACCTCACCTACACCCGCTCCGCTTCCCTCCGCTACGGCGAAAACCCCCACCAGCGGGCCGCCGTCTACGTCGACGCCACCGGCCAGGGCATCGCCTCCGCTCGCCAGCTCGGGGGCAAAGAACTCTCCTTCAACAACCTCGTCGACCTCGACGCCTGCTGGTCCCTCGTCCAGGATCTCGCAGCCCTCTCCGGCCCCACCTTCGCCCACACCCCCGCCGCCGTAGCCATCATCAAGCACACCAACCCCTGCGGCGCCGCCGTCGCCCCCACCGTCCTCGAGGCCTACACCCAAGCCCTGGCCGCCGACCCCATCTCCGCCTTCGGCGGCGTCATCGGCATCAACCGCGAAGTCGACGGTCCCGCCGCCGAACAGATCGCCAAACTCTTCGTCGAAGCCATCGTCGCCCCGTCCTTCACCCCCGAAGCCCGCGACCGCTTCGCCGCCAAAAAGAACCTCCGCCTCGTCGAAATCACCCCCAGCACCCCCACCGTCGCCCTCAAACAAATCTCCGGCGGCCTCCTCCTCCAGGACGCCGACAACCTCCGCCTCACCTCCGCCGACCTCAAAACCGTCACCGACCGCCATCCCACCCCGGACGAGCTTGCCGCCCTCCTCTTCTCCTGGGCCGTGTGCAAGCACGTCAAGTCCAACGCGGTCGTCTATGCCCGCGCCAGCTCCCCCACCACCTTCCAAACTGTCGGCATCGGCGCCGGCCAGATGAGCCGCGTCGACGCCGCCCGCTTCGGCGCGCAAAAAGCCACCCTCCCCCTCGCCGACTCCGTCGCTGCGTCGGACGCCTTCTTCCCCTTCCCCGACGGCCTCGAAACCGTCATCGCCGCCGGCGCCACCGCCATCATCCAGCCCGGCGGCTCCGTCAAAGATCCCGACGTCATCGCCGCCGCGGACCGCCTCGGCATCGCCATGGTCTTCACCGGCATCCGCCACTTCCGCCACGGCTAACCCGCCGACGGAGACCCGGACCGGAACCGACCCCCAAACCGGTCATCGCTCGCCCGTGGACCCCACGCTATAATCACCGCCAGCCCACGCCGTTCACCGCGGCGACACAGGCCTGCGAGGCCGCGCATCCAACGCCGTCGTACCTCCGTCTAACCTCTTGACCGCTGTTAGCCGCTCTGCTGTCCAGGACACCGAATGAAGCTCGATTCCCGTACGTTGCGACTCCTCCGGCCCGGCCTGCGCGCCGCCGTCCTCTCGCTCCTCCTTGCCCCGGTCGCGCTCGCCCAGCAACCCGCCCCGACCCAGGTTCCACCCCCAGCGGAGATCCCGGCGCAAAAGCCCGCTCCGGTCACCACCCCTGCAATACCCACGGCCACCACGGCTGTCTCCTCCACCCCTGCACCAGACCGCTCTGCCGCCTACTACCACTACGGTCTCGCCCACTTATACGAAGACCTCGCCATCAACGCCGGCCGCGCTGACTACGCCACCCAGGCCGTCGAAGAGTACAAGCTCGCCCTCAACGCCGACCCCACCTCCGCCACCCTCCAGAACGGTCTCGCCGACCTCTACTTCCGTCTCGGCCGCATCCGCGAAGCCGTCTCGTCAGCCAAAGAGCAGGTCGATAAGAACCCCAACGATCTCGAAGCCCACACCCTGCTCGGCAAGGTCTATCTTCGCTCCCTCGGCGACATGCAGTCGCAGCAGTCCGGCGAAATGCTCCAGCTCGCCATCGCAGAATACGAGACCCTCGCCCGCCTCAAACCCGACGACATCGAAACTCACCTCCTCCTCGGCCAGCTCTACAACTTCAACCACGACTCCGCCAAAGCCGAGGCCCAGTTCCGCACCGCCCAGAAGATCGACCCCGATTCCGAAGAGGTCGTCCTCAACATGGCCCGCCTCTTCACCGAGCAGGGCGACCTGAGGCGCGCTGCCGAAACGCTCAAGGCCGTTCCCGAAGAAGACCGCACCGCCCGCACAGAAGCCGCTCTCGCCGCCACCTACGACCAGCTCAAGCAGCCGAAAGACGCCATCGGCGCCTACGGGGCCGCTCTGGATCTCGACCCCGAAAACCCCACCGAGGTGCAGCGCGGCCTCGCTAACGCTCTCCTCGTCGACAATCAGCTCGACGAAGCCCTTAAGCTGCTTCAGCAGATCGTCGCCGCCGAGCCGCAGGACGGTCAGTCCTGGATCCATATCGCCGAAATCCAGCGACGGGAGGGCCACTACGACCAGGCTCTTGCCACCCTCGAAAAGGCCAAGCCCCTCGTCCAGGACACTCTCGAGCTCTCCTACAACCAGGCCCTCACCTACGACGCCCTCGGTCGTTACAACGACGCCATCTCCGTCCTGAACTCCACCCTAGCCGGCAACGACCACCCCGACGGTAAATTCTCCGAGCAGGAGAAAAACGTCCGCTCCATCCTGCTTGATCGCCTCGCAATCATCGACCGCGAGCAGAACAAAACTCCCGAAGCCGTCGCCGCCTACAAGCAGATCTCCGCCCTCGGCGGCGAGTACGTCCTCCGCGGATACCAGGGCCAGGTCGACGCCTACCGCGACGCCCACCAGTGGAAGGAAGCCACCGACGTGGCCGCCGCCGCTGCCAAAGCCCTGCCCAACGAGCACGGCGTCCAGCTCATGTACGCCGGCCAGCTCGCCGACACGGGCCGCGTCGACGACGGGATCGCCCTCGCCAAGGCGCAGCTCTCCTCCGGCGCCGACGAGCGCGACACCGAGCTCGCCCTCGCCCAGATGTATATCCGCCTCAAGCGCTGGCACGAAGCCTCAGATCAACTCGACAAAGCCGCAGTCCTCTCCACCAAGCCCGACGACAAGCTCTACGTCTACTTCCTCCGCGGCAACCTCGCCGACCGCCAGAAAAACTACGAGGAAGCCGAAGCCTGGTTCCGCAAGGCCCTCACCCTCGACCCTCAGAACCCCACCGTCCTGAACTACCTTGGCTACATGTTCGCGGAGCGCGGCGTTCACCTCACCGAAGCAGTCAGCATGGTCCAGCGCGCCGTCGATCTCGACCCCCAAAACGGCGCCTACCTCGACTCGCTCGGCTGGGCCTATTTCAAGTCCGGCCAGTACGCCCTCGCCGAAGAGAATCTGCAAAAGGCTGACCACCGCATCGGCACAGACCCCACCGTTCACGACCACCTCGGCGACGTCTACGAGAAAACCGGCAAGCTCAAGCAGGCCGTCGGGCAGTGGGAGCGCTCCATGACCGAGTACGCCCACTCCCTCCCTGCAGACGCCGACCCCGAAGACGTCTCCAAGGTCCAACACAAGCTCGAGTCCGCTCGCGTCAAGCTCGCCCGCAACACCACCGCCGCAGACCGCAAGGAGCCCAAGTAGTCCCTCCTGCTACATCGGACCTGGCATGCTGACCGACCTGCGCGAGTGGAGCGTCCTCGCCCTTCCCGGCGACCCGCTCCTCAACCGCGTCTACCCCGCGCCTGAGCACACCGGCCGCGCCGGCTTCGAGCGCGACCGCGAGCGCATCGTGCAGTCGCGCGCCTTCCGCCGCCTTGCCGGCAAAACCCAGGTCTTCACCTCCCGCGCCTCCGACCACTTCCGCTCGCGCCTCACCCACACCATGGAAGTCACGCAGATCGCCCGCGAGGTCGCCTGCCGCCTCGGCCTGAACGAGTCCCTCGCCGAAACTCTCGCCCTCGTCCACGACATCGGCCACCCCCCCTTCGGCCACGCCGGCGAGCGCGCCCTCGATACCTGCCTCCAGCAGCATGGCCTCCGCTTCGACCACAACCTCCACGCCCTCCGCATCGTCGAGCATTTCGAGCAGCGGTACGCCGCCCACCGAGGCCTCAACCTCACCCTCGGCGTCCGCGAGGGCATCATCAAGCACTCCCGCGATTACGCCCGCGCCGAGCACCCGGAGCTCTCCTCCTACCTCCTCGACCAGCGCCCACCCCTCGAAGCCCAGATCATCGACCTCGCCGACGAGATCGCCTACCTCACCGCCGACCTCGACGACGGCGTGGAGTCCGGCCTTCTGGCAATCTCCCACATCCGCCGGCACGTCCCCTTTTTCAGCCAGGCCTACACCCACGTCGAAGCCCGGCATCCCGGCGTCGAAGAGAAGTACCTCTTCTACGAGGCCCTGCAGCTCATGCAAAACCGCTTCACGGAAGACCTCGTCCAAACCACCGCCGCCAACGTCCGCGCCCTCGCCATTCCCACCCTCGAAGCCGTCCGCCAGCACCCCACCCGCCTCGCCGTCTTCTCTCCGGCCACAGAGCATGCCCGCCTCCATGAAAAACGCTACCTCTACGAAACCCTCTACTGCTGCCCCGACCTCGACCGCGAGCACGGGAAAGCCGAAGACGTCGTCACCTCGCTCTTCCGCTTCTGGGTCGAGAACCCCGAAGATCTCCCGCCCGGCTACCCGGAAGAGATTGCCCAGCAAGGCCTCGCCCGCGTCGTCGCCGATTACATTGCCGGCATGACCGACGCCTACATCCTCCAGCAGTTCGCCCTGGTTCGCCGAACCCTCCGATAGCTTGTTGTCTTTGCCTCTGTTATCACCACCTCCCACAACCCTGTCATCCTGAGCAAAGGCGCAGCCGAGTCGAAGGACCCGCATTTGCCGCTGCTTTTGCCGTTGCTTTTGCCGTTGCTTTCGCCGCTGCTTTCGCCCTTGCTCTTGCCTTAGCCTTTCTTGCTTGTCATTCCCGCAGGGAACCTGCTTTACCCCACCCATCCACTACCATCACCTCATGCCTCCTCACGGAAAACGCGCCCTCGTCACCGGCGGCGCCGGCCTCATCGGCTCTCACCTCGTCGACCTCCTGCTCGCAAACGGCTACACCGTCCGCATCCTCGACAACCTCGAGCCCAACACCCACAAATTCGGCAAACCCTCCTGGGTGAACCCCGCCGCCGAGTTCGTGCAAGGCGAAGTCCAAAACCCCGAAACCATGCTCGCCGCCCTCGGGGACATCGACATCGTCTTCCACGAAGCAGCCTATGGCGGCTACATGCCCGAAATGGCCAAGTACGTCCTGGTCAACTCCTTCGGCACCGCCCAGATGCTCGAGCTCATCCGCGACCACAAACTCCCCATCCGGAAAGTCGTCGTCGCCTCCTCCCAGGCCGTCTACTCTGAAGGCGCCGCCCTCTGCCCCACCCACGGCCACGTCGTCCCCCTCCTTCGCCCCGCAGAGCAGCTCCGCGCCGGAGACTTCTCCGTCCACTGCCCCATCCTGGTCGGCAATAAGGCCGACGGAATACCCTGCGCCCAACCCACCACCTCCATTCCCACCCCCGAGTCCACCCCCGGCGGCGGCGAAACCGTCTACGCCCTCACCAAGGTCGATCAGGAGCGCCTCGTCCTCCTTTGGGGCAAACAAACCGGCATCCCCACCGTCGCCCTCCGCTACTCTTGCACCTACGGCCCCCGCCAGTCCCTCTTCAACCCCTACACCGGCGTCATCGCCATCTTCTGCACCCGCCTCCTCACCGGCCAGCCCCCCGTCATGTACGAGGACGGCGGCCAAACCCGCGACCTCTGCTTTGTGGAAGACATCGCCCACGCCAACCTCCTCGTCGCCGAAACCTCCGCCCTCGACGGCCTCCCCGTCAACGTAGGCTCCGGCCGAGCAACCTCCGTCCGCGACCTCGCCACGGTCATCGCCGCGAAACTCAACGTCGACCTCGCCCCCCTCGCCCGAGGCGAATTCCGCCCCGGCGAAATCCGCTCCCTCATCTCCGACACCTCCCGCATCCAGACGGTCGGCTACCAGCCCTCCGTCACCATCGAAGAAGGCATCAGCCGCTACATCGACTGGATCCGCACCCAAGGCCCCATCACCGACTACTTCGGAGCCGCCGAAGCCGGCCTACGCGCCAACGGCATCGTCCAAAGCGTCGCCAAGTAACCACAATCAGAAATCGTTCCCCTGCTGGTCGTCATTGTGCCCGCTCTCTAGTCGTCCGTTGCCCCTGCTTTTCTAGTCGTTCGTTGCCCCTGCTTCCTAGTTGTCGTTGCCCTTGCTTTTCTAGTTGTCATTCCCGAAGGGAACCTGCTTCTGCCGTTGTTCGTTCCGCCGCATGCTGAGCAATGCAAAGGACCCGGCACCCCGCTTCGTTTCGCACATTTCCACAGAAATCGTGGCGTACCATCTCCGCCGAATCGCTAGACTGAAAGAAGTAGACAAACAAAGGCCCATTCCAACCGGAGTGGGCCTTTTCCTTTGCCCTGTAGACCAAACGCGCCTTTTGTCCGCCAACTCACACTCCAGCCGAGCACCACGGAGCCCACATGCCCTCACCCACCCACCCCCAAGGATCCCCCTCATGGCAGTAGCCCTCATCGCCTGGGGCCGCTTCTTCGACCCCCAGGGCAACCGCATCACCGTACCCGCCCCCTCCACCGACCCGAACTCCCCCTGGCTCGCAGACTTCCTCCGCGCCCAAGCCCCCACCCTCGCCGCCACCTTCGACATCGTCCAGTGGCCCCCACTCTCAAAAGCCCAGGGCGGTGCCGGAGCCGGCTGCGACGGCTACGGTCTCTTCGACCGACGCGACCTCGGCACAAAACCCCAGCAGGGAAGCACCCCCACCCGCTACGGCACCCTCGAGTCCGTCCTCGCCGCCATCGCCGCTTTGGACGCCCACGGCGTCCAAAGCTACGGCGACCTCGTCCTCCACCAGCTCATTGGAGAAAACGCCGGCCCCGGCCGCTTCCAGTACCTCGGCGCCGACATGCGCACGGGCAACGGCCGCGGCGGCACCCACCCCGGCTGGTTCCGCGGCGGAACCGGCAACGCCGACCCCATCCCCCCCTTCCGCCCCGAAGACGACGTCCCCGTCCCCTCCGCCGACTACTCCTTCGGCCGAGAACTCTCCTACCAGCACTGCGACCCACCCGACGTCACCACCCAGGACGCCATTGACTTCCTCGGCTGGCTCGTCGCCCGCACCGGCCTCGCCGGCTTCCGCTTCGACGACACCAAGGGCACCTACGCCCCCGCCGTCGCCCGCATCATGAACTCCACCGACCTCCCCTTCTACGCCGAATACTTCGACGGCAACCCCGCCAACCTAAACTGGTGGGCCACCTCAAACCCCCTCAACTCCCGATCCGCCGTCGAAGACTTCACCCTCCACTTCGCCCTCCAGGCCGCCTGCAACAACTTCACCGCCGAGCCCCTCACGAACAGCCCCGGCTTCTTCTCCCAACGCCCCGACCTCGCCGCCACCTTCGTCGACAACCCCGACACTGACACCTCCTTCGGCGAGCAGGTCGTCTCCAACAAAGCCCTCGCTTACGCCTTCCTCCTCACCGTCCCCTCCCGCCTCACCCTCATCTACGGCAAAGACTACTTCCCATCTTCCGTCTGGCCCGGCGCCTACGGCCTCCAGCCCCTGCTCGACAACCTCTGCTGGATCAACCGCACCTTCGCCTTCGGCGCCTGCGAACTCCGCTACGCCGACCCCTCCGCCCTCGTCCTCTCGCGCGACGGCAACGGCGGCCCCGTCGGCTGGTCCGGCGGCCTCCTCACCGCCCTCAACTTCGACACCCTCAACCCCCGCACCGTCACCTGCCAAACCCCCTTCGGCCCCAACCGCTGGCTCCACGACTACACCGGCCACCACCCCGACATCTCTACCGACGCCACCGGCCAGGCCACCTTCACCATCCCCTCCAACTACTTCTCCGGCGGCCAGTCCTACTGCTGCTTCGCTCCCGCCGGCGTAAATCAGCCCGTCCCCTCCACCCCCCGCCAAACCACCCAAACCTTCACCGGCGACCCCACCCTCGACGTCCTCCCCGCGTGCAATGGCACCCTTACCCTCCCCCAGCGCCTCCACATCGCCCCGGACACCCCCATCCACATCACCCTCCACGCCGACCAAACCAACTGGCGCACAGCCTCCCAGATCACCGCCACCCTCACCAGCCCCAACCGTCGCACTGCAGCCCGCCTCACCCTCGGCCAAGCCAAACCCATCACGACCCTCAACGCCCAAACCCGCGACGGCGGCTGGCACACCCTCACCCTCACCAGCAAAGCCCTCCCTCCCACCGGCTCGAACTTCCGCCTCTCCGTTACCTACACCGGCGCTGCATGAAGTCCCTTACTCTCCTCCTCGCCGCCACCCTCACCGGCTGCACCCATCACGCCGTCCGCTGTCTCCTCTTCGACACCCAGATCTGTCCCGACTACACCAACGGCGGATCGGGCTCCGCTTTCCGCTCTCCTCCCACCCAAACCCCCGGATGCCTGCACCTCAGGCTCCTCCGTCTCCAACAACCAGTGCAACCCCAACCCTCTCGGCCTCGCCACAGCCTGCGACCCCACCGACGCCGACGGAGACCCCTACGATGACGACTGCACGCCTGCGCCCTCTGACCCGACACATCCTTAGCCACCTCCTCCTCACCCTCTTCCTAGCCGCCGCCACCCTCGCCCAAACCCCCGCCGGCATCGTGAGCCCCGTCCTCACCCGAGCCTTCGACAACTCCCGCACCGGCCTCAACCCCCACGAAACCACCCTCACCCAGTCCAGCGTTCGCACCCGCGGCATCCGCCGCCTCGCCACCCTCGCCCTCCCCGGCGACGCCCGCGGCACCGAGGGCCAACCCCTCCTCCTGCCCTCCGTCCGCATGGCCGACGGCACCAGCCACGACCTCGTCATCCTTTCCGCCATGGACGACACCGTCTGGGCCTTCGACGCCAACACCTTTGCCCCCCTCTGGCAGCGCAAGCTCGGCAACCCCGTCCAGGGCTCCGCCGCCATTGACATGCACGGCATCAACGACCACTGGGGCGTCCTGTCCACCGGCATCCTCGACCCCTCGACCGCCACCTGGTACGGCGTCGGCCTCACCTCACCCGACGGCACCCCCCAGCGCGGCTCGCACGCCGTCTACGCCATCGACCTCCGCTCCGGGGAGCTCGCCGCCCCGCCCGCACCCCTCGCCGGCCAAACCTGGCAACCCCCAAACGGCCCCCTCCAGCACTGGGACGCCGCCATGCGCAAACAGCGATCCTCCCTCGTCATGACCGATGTCGCCGGCCGCAAAACCCTCTTCTTCGGCGCCGGAACCGTCCTTGAAACCACTGCCGGTGCAGCCGGCTGGATCTTCGCCTACGACCTCGCCACCCACCGCGTCACCGCCTCCCTCGCCCTCTCCGCCGGCTACGGCGCAGGCCTCTGGATGGCCGGCCAGGGCCTCTGTGCCGACGCCGATGGCGACCTCTTCGGCGTAACCGGCAACGGCTCCTTCGACCCCGCCTCCGGCGACTTCGGCGAGTCCGCCATCAAGCTCCACTACACCCCACCTACCTCTCCCACTGGCCCCGCAAAACTCGCCGTCGTCGACAACTGGACCCCCTACACCGACGCCGGCCGCATGGGCCAACGCGTTACCCAGGCCATGCCCCGCGGCCTTTTCGCCCACAAACTCTCCGGTGTCAGTGCTCCCACCGAAGCCGCCAAACCCGTCAACGCTGCCCACATGCCCGAAGCCATGGACGCCGCCGGAGCCATGGACAGAGACGACAAGAACGACAAAGCCGAACCCACCAACGCCTCCCAGCACTACCGTCTCCAGCCCACCCCTGGCAAACCCCACGCCATGCGCCTCGTCACCGCCAACGCCCTCAACCCCGCCTTCGCCGACGAAGACTGGGGTGCCGGCGGCGGCTTCCTCATCCCCAAATACGGCATCTACGGCGCCTCCGGCAAGGACGGCATCCTCTACCTCATGCACGCCGCGAACCTCGGCCAAACCCGCCCCGCCGACTTCGCCAACGCCAAAGCGAACTACAGCAAACTCGTCCAATACCCCTCCTGGTTCACCTACTACGACCCGCAGGTCGACCCCGCTCCCCAAGACCCCACCACCCTCGACATTCTCCCCGATGGCAAAACCCGCCACGACCACTCCACCCCCGTCCAGTTCGAATCACAAAAGTGGGGCGCCATGCTCTTCTGCTGGGGCGAAAATTCCAGCCTCCGCGCCTGGGCAGTCACCGCCGCCGGCGTCCAGTTCCTCGCACAAGGAAACGAAGTTGCCTCCGCAAACATCCCCAACACTCCCGGCGGCATGCCCGGCGGCTTCATGAGCCTCAGCAGCAACAACGGAATCCCCGGCACCACCATCCTCTGGGCCACCGTCCCCTACGGCGACGCCAACGCCACCGTCACAGACGGCCGCCTCCTCGCCTACGACCCCGAAAACTTCACGGCCAACCCCGACGGCTCCCGCACCATCCCCAAACTCTGGGACTCCCAGGACTGGGGCATCACTTTCCTCTTCAACAAGTTCAACCCACCGGTCGTCGACGGAGGCAAGCTCTTCGTCCCCAACTACGCCGGCGGCGTCGACATCTACGGCCTCGCCCAGTAGCCGTCAATCCCCGCATTTGCTGTTGCTTTGTCCGTTGCCGTTGCTTCTCTTGTTGTCATCCCCGAAGGGGACCTGCTTCTGCTCCTGCTTCTGCTTTTGCTCTTACAGTTGTTCTTGCCGTTGCCCGTCCCACCGTCGTCATCCTGAGCGAAGCGAAGGACCCCTGCAGTTGCAGTTGCCGTTGCCGTTGTTCGTTCCACCGTCGTCATCCTGAGCGAAGCGAAGGACCCCTGTAGTTGCAGTTGTAGTTGCTGTTTCCCTTGCCGTTGCCGTTGTTCGTTCCACCGTCGTCATCCTGAGCGAAGCGAAGGACCCCTGTAGTTGCAGTTGTAGTTGCTGTTTCCCTTGCCGTTGCCGTTGTTCGTTCCCCCGTCGTCATCCTGAGCGAAGCGAAGGACCCCCGTAGTTGCAGTTGCTGTTGTAGCTGCCGTTGCAGTTGCTGTTGCCCTTGCATTGCTGTTGTTTGTTCTACCGTCGTCATCCTGAGCGCAGCAAAGGATCCCGCATCGGCACTTCGTCCGTCTGCCCTACTCCAACCCGTCAACCCCCACCCAAACCTAACCCCAACGCCGCCAACCACATATCCGTGGCACATTTCCACGGCCATCCAGCTATCATGGATACAGAACCAAACCAGCACCCCTGCTTACCCCAACTTCCACGTAAGTCACTGATTTCAGAAATTTTGTACACAAAATCCCTGGAATCAATATCTTCCAGCAAGCACCACGCCGTAAGTCGATCGTTCCAAATAGTTTGCTTACAAAATGCTCCCTCGGGGGGAGGGGGAGGGCAGGTGGGAGGCCAGAACCCCTATGAAACCCGAAACCGCGCGGCATCCTGCACCCGCAACTCCAACCCTATCCCAGCCCGCCCGAGGTCCGGCACCATCTCCCCCTTCACCGGCTCACAAAAGCCATCAAAGAACATCCGCTCAATTCGAGCATGATCATGGAAAAACTCCAGATGCACCGCTCGCGGAACCGAGCAGCACACATGCACATGCATGCTCGGCCCACAATGCGCCGACATCGGAACCCCGTAAGCCCAGCACAGCGAAGCCGCATCCAGAAACCCGCTCACGCCGCCACACCGCGTCGCATCCGCCTGCAACACTGTCACCGCCTGCGCCTGCAGCATGTCCCGGAAGTACCACGCCGTGTAGCCATATTCGCCCGCCGCAATATCCATTCCCAACGGAGCCCGCTCCCGAACCTGGCGCAAGCTCTGGAGATGATCCGAGCTCACCGGCTCCTCAAACCACGTCACACCCTGCTCGGCAAAGCGATGCGCCATCGCCACTGCCTGGGTCACCGTGTATCCACCGTTCGCATCCACGAACAGGCCGCACTTCGCCCCGATCGCTTCCCGCGCCACACGCACCCGCCGTGGGTCGTCTTCCGCATGCGTCCCAATCTTCATCTTCACGTTCGCCATGCCCTGTTCCGCCCATCCACCAAGCTGGTCGCACAGTTGCTTGTCCGTGTACGTCGTAAACCCACCACTGCCATACACCGGAATCCCCGTCCGCACCTGCCCCAGCAGACTCACCAGCGGAACTCCCATCAACCGCGCACGAAGATCCCACAGCGCATTGTCGATCGCCGAAACCGCCATCATCGCGATTCCCGTCTCTCCCAGGTTGCGTATTCCGTGCAGCATCCGCTGCCACGTCTCCGCTCCCCGGAACACGTCGCTACCGACGACAAGCTCCTTCACCAGCTTCGCCGCCGCTTTCGCCGTTCCCTCATCCGCGTAGGTGAAGCCCAGCGCCTTCGTTTCCCCGCATTGAAGCTTCACCAGCACCATCGTCGTGCTTGTCCACGCAAAGGTCCCATCCGCCTCCGGAGCATCGGTTGGAACCGTGAACACACTCACGGAACCGGATGTCACCGTGAACGTCTCTGCCATAGCATCTCGCCTCCACGCTTGACGCTGCTGCGCGCCCGGTAATGAGATGCGCAACAGTTCGTGGATGCGCGTTGCTCATGACGTGCCGATCGAGGGCGGCTCAGTGCCCGGAAACGGGCATCTCGCCGAGGATGCGGTTGATGTATCCAGCCGATCCAGTCTGCGCGACGACCTTACCAGGGTTGCCGAGAAACACAGCGTACTCCGGAACGTCGACGTTGACGAAGGCTCCTGGAGCGATCAGCGCATCCGAGCCGATCGTGATCTTGCCGACGATCACCGCGTTTGCGCCGACCCAGACGCGATCTCCCAGCGTCGGCGCGCCCAGCCGCGATCCACGGCTCGTCGCCCCAATCGTTACACCCTGGTTGATGTTGCAGTTCCGCCCGACGACCGCGAGCGGACTGATGACGAGCATGCCGAAGTGGCCGATGTAGAGGCCCGCGCCGAGCGCGGATGTCGGCGAGATATCGTAGCCGAAGCGGAAGCGGCAACGATGCAGCTGCAGCCGATGCCACAGATACGGAACCAACCTCAGCGACCGTCGCTGTGGCGCGTAGTGAGCCACGTGCCGCAGATGGTAGGTAAACCGGAACCCGGGATCTTCGAGGTAGGCGCGGACCAAGGCTCGCCGGCCGAGCTGGCCGCGGTAGCGGAACAGATCCGCGGCGATGATGTTGTTCAGAGCAGACGACATGACGTTCTCACCCGAGCTCGGCGCTGGCGACAGGGTAGCACTGGGTACCGGGGGTGGGATCCCCCTCCCCCCCTTTTTCAATCGACTTCTTCTAAAATCTCCGGAATGAGCGACTTAGGTGTGGCTATGTACCGCAAAACGTTGATTTCAAGGAATTTACCTCTAAAATATTCGAACGAAAGGGGTTGTCCCCTTTTTGGTGTTTTTGCGAAGCAGAAGGGCTGCTGTGTTGCCGGCGGTCCTGTTCTTGATTGCTTGTCTTAAGTGTAACGATTCCGGCGAACTGGTCGGCCATATTCGATGGACTTTGTGACTGCCATCCGATTACGCCCCTTTTTTGGGCGGGGGTGGAGGCGGAGGTCTCGGGGGAGGCGGAATGGGACGCGGCATGGGGGCCATCCAGCGCGGGTACTCTCACCGAGGTTACTCATGCGGAAATCAGGTGATGTTGTTTGAAGACCTGCTGTTGCCAGTGGTCGAGGCGCGACTGGTTGTTTGGAGCTTCTGAGGATGCCTGACTTGAGAGATCAATCTCCTTCGCAAGCAGACCGTCCCATCGTGCGGAAGCGTCGTCTCGCCAGGTGGTGTTCCAGAGGGCTTCATACCCGGCTGCGAGTTCGCTCCAGGCAAAGTGAAACTTGGCCATGGTGCGGGTCGCTCCGTCGAGTCCTCTTGCGACAGAGTAGGCGCTCAGGGCAGCGGTGATGCAGGCCAGAAGAACTGGCAGCCAGGAAGGAAACTTGCCGACGATGGTCGCGGCAGCGCCGCTCGCAAGAAAGAACGAAAGTCCGCTGATCCATTGCTTCTGCACCGTGTACCTGCTTGCCAGCTCAGCGAAGTAGAGGGAGCGCACTTCTGCAGCAATCTGGTGTTCCCAAACGCTTAGAACCTGTTCTTCTGTCAGCATGCGGCACCTCTTTGACGATCATATAAGGTCTGGAAACCGGCCTGTTCGGAGGTGGTGGCGAGGGGGTGGTGGGTGGGTTCGGAGAGGAGGAGGGGTACGTGCTCGGGCATGAGGACGTGGCCGTGGAGGTCGAAGAGGTGGGTTCGGCGGGTGTGTTCGAGGACTTGCTCGACGGTGTGTTTGGCTTCGGGGGTGGTGAGGTGGGGGAGGCGGTGATAGCAGCTGAAGGTGATGACGTGGAGGTGGCCGGTTTGTTGGTAGCGTTTGAGGCCGTGGGGCATGGGGGCCAGTTTAGGTGGTGTGGGATGGGAGTGGATGGCGGGTTTGGGGGAGAGCGGTCGCGCTTTGCGCGATGGCCCACTCATGACGGAGAGACTGTCATGAATGGGGCACCCGCCCTTCGGGGTGGCTGGTCGAGATCTTGGCCGGGCTAAAGGCGATCGAGCACACCCATTGAAGATGGAGCTATTGCGAAGATTGTTTACCCGCCGAGTTGAAGTCGGTGCCCGGCCAATCGCCAACGATAGAGATGTTGCGAAGTGGGTACCCGCTCCCCTTAGATACCTATAGACCAGAAAAGAAAACCCCAGAAGAAGCAGACTAACGAAGAGAATCCAAAGCTTTGAATCGCACTGTACCAGCGCTTTGAATGAGAGGTCACGTCTTGCGTGTATGTGTCATATCTGTATAGAAGCAAGCCAGCGAACATCACGCCGAAGAGGATGCTGAACGCAAGACAGACTTTCGCGAGGTGTACTAGCGAGGGTGGATTCTTATCGCCCCCGAAAGCTATAGCGGCAGCGGAAATAGTCAGGAGCATCTGCGTAAAGGTTAGATAGTGCGACAACATCGGTAAGAAGCTCGTGGTGCGGGCTGCGATTGGGAATCGGCGAGTGGTTCGAGAAAGCGCGGCGAAGGAGTCTTGAGGATCGAAGAAGAAAAAGCTCATCTCTCCTGGAATGTTTTTTAAAACAATGAGCGAAACACAGATGAACGTTGCTAAGCAGATCGCTACCCCGAGGAGCACGGGATGGTGATTCAAGAGCAAACGGACGGTATTTACGATTCCGCCAGCAGTTGGCACGCTACCGTCCGAAGCGTTGTTTGCCTTGCATTTGGCTCATCATGCGTTGCTGGGCCTTGATGCCGCCGCCGCCGCCGATGCTTTTGAACATTTTGCGCATTTGGGTGTATTGGCGGAGGAGGTTGTTGACCTCTTGGACGGAGGTGCCGGAGCCGGCGGCAATGCGTTTGCGGCGGGAGCCGTTGATGAGTTCGTGGTCGAGTCGCTCGCGGTTGGTCATGGAGTTGATGATGGATTCGACGCGGGTGAGTTGCGATTCGTCGACATTTTCGGCGGCCTGGGCCATGCCGGCGAAGGGGCCGACGGAGGGGAGCATCTTCATGATGGATTTCATGGAGCCGAGTTTTTTGATCTGGCGGAGCTGATCGCGGAAGTCTTCGAGGGTGAAGCCGTCGCCGGAGAGGGCTTTTTTGGCGAACTGCTCGGCCTTGGATTTATCGAGGCGTTCTTCGGCGCGCTCGAGCAGGGTGGCGATGTCGCCGTGGCCCATGATGCGGGAGACGATGCGGTCGGGGTGGAAGGGCTCGAAGGCGTCGGGTTTTTCGCCGGTGCCGAGGAACTTGATGGGGGCGCCGGTGATCTGGCGGATCGAGAGGGCGGCCCCGCCGCGGGCGTCGCCGTCCATCTTGGTGAGGATGGCGCCGGTGATGGCGAGGCGGTCGTTGAAGGCCTTGGCGGAGTTGACGGCGTCCTGGCCGGTCATGGCGTCGGCGACGAAGAGGATCTCGGTAGGGTTGAGCTCAGCTTTGAGCTGGGCCATTTCGTCCATGAGGGCTTCGTCGATGCCGAGGCGGCCGGCGGTGTCGACGAGGAGGATGTCGCAGCCGAAGTTGCGGGCGTCGCGGAGGGCCTCTTTGGCGAGGCGGAGGACTTCGGGGGTGCCGTGTTGCTGGTCGGGGTCGAGGCGGCCCTCATAGATGGGGCTCTTAATGGAGTCGGCGACGACCTTGAGCTGCTGGCGGGCGGCGGGGCGGTAGACGTCGACGGAGACGAGCATGGGGCGGTGGCCGCCTTTTTTGAGCCACTGCGCGAGTTTGCCGGAGGTGGTGGTCTTTCCGGAGCCCTGGAGGCCGGCCATGAGGATGACGGTGGGGGGCTGCGGGGCGAATTTGAAGCGGGCGGTATCGCGGCCGAGGATGTCCTGGAGCTCGTCGGAGACGATTTTGACGAGCTGCTCTGCGGGGGACAGGGAGGTGGCGACGTGGGCGCCGATGGCCTTTTCGCGGATGTGCTCGACGGTGAGCTTGACGACGTCGAGGTTGACGTCGGACTCAAGGAGGGCGGTGCGGATTTCGCGGAGGGCGTCCGAGACGTTTTCTTCCGAGATGGTGCCCTGGCCGCGGAGGGTTTTGAAGGAGCGCTGGAGCTTGTCGGAGAGGTTTTCAAACATGGTGGTCTGACGGTGAGTTTATCAGTGGGGGTGAGGTGGTGGCGGGCTAGCCGCGGTCTGGCTGCGGTGAGGGCGCGGTTGGCAAGTGGCGATGGAGGTGCGTGGCGAGGGGGGTACTTGGTTACTGCGCGATTACTCGCGCTGCGGTTGGGGGACGGGGATAATTGGCTTCTATGCACGAACGTGGGCCTGGCGATGTGGGGCTGATCGGCGAGTTTTGCGGGTACTTGCGGGTGGAGAAGGGGTCGCGGCCGGCGACGGTGGAGGCGTACCGGCGGGATTTGGAGCAGTTTGCCGAGCACCTGGAGCAGAGGAACGGGGTGCTGATGGGGGCGACGCAGGAGGATGCCCGGGCGTTTTTGGCGCGGATGCGGGCAAATGGGGTGGAGTCGCGGTCGCTGGCGCGGAAGCTGAGTGCGTTGCGGGGGATGTACCGGTGGATGCTGCTGGACCGGCGGGTGGAGCGGGACCCGACGGTCAACATAGAGGCACCGGAGAGCTGGAAGGTGCTGCCGAAGTCGATGGCGGAGGGCGATGTACGGGAGATGCTGGAGCGGCGGGGGGCGGCGGCGGGAACGGACGACGCGGGGCCGCTGGCGATGCGGGATCACGCGATTCTGGAGCTGCTGTATGCGGGGGGCTTGCGGGTGGGGGAGATTTGCGCGCTGCGGGTCGAGGATGTAGCGCTGAACGAGGGGCGGGCGCAGGTGCGGGGCAAGGGAGATAAAGAGCGGATGGTGCCGCTGGGGCGGGCGGCGTGTGCGGCGGTGGAGCGATACCTGGCGCTGGGGCGGCCGACGCTCGATACGGCGCGGCAGAAGAAGGTGGTGGGGATTGAGCGGCGGCTGTTTTTGAATGTCCGGGGACGGCCGCTGACGCGGAACTGGGTGTGGGAGATGGTGCGGGCGGCGAGCGGCAACACGGCCTCGCCGCACACCCTGCGGCACTCCTGCGCGACGCACATGGTGGAGCATGGGGCGGATCTGCGGACGGTGCAGACGCTGCTGGGGCATGCCGACATTGCGACGACGCAGGTGTACACGCATGTGGCGATGGGGCGCCTAAAGGCGGTGCATCGGGCGCATCATCCGCGGGCGAAGCGGGTGGCGACGGATGAGGGGTCGAGTGCGGGGCCGGAGCTGGTGCGGCGGTGACGGACGAGCGGCGGAGTGAGTTTGCCGAGCTGGCGGAAGAGTATCTGGCTGTGCTGCGCGATGAACGCGGGGCGAGCGAGCACACGTTTCGGGCGTATGCGCGGGAGCTGCGGGGGTTTGCGGGATTTCTGGACAAGCGGATGGGGGCGGCGGGGTTGGTCGAGGCGGTGGGGCATCTGGATATCCGGGCGTACCTGCAGGTGTTGTATGAGCGGGGGTTGACGAAGGCGAGTGTGGCGCGGGCGCTGGCGGCGGTGCGGAGCTGGTTCAAGTGGTTGGCGCGGCAGGGCCGGGTAGAGCGGAACCCGGCGGCGCTGGTGAGTACGCCGAAGCTACCGAAGCATTTGCCGCGGGTGCCGAGCATGGAGGCGCTGAATGGTGTGTTGAATTCACTGGGGAAGGCGAAGGCGGATTTGGGTGAGAGAGACGAGGCGACGGCGGTGTGGCCGGAGCGGGATCGGGTGATCTTTGAGCTGCTGTATGGGTGCGGCATCCGCAACTCGGAGCTGGTGGGGATCGATCTTGGCGATGTGAAGTGGCGGGATGAGGTGGTGCTGGTGCGGGGCAAGGGAAAGAAGGAGCGGTATGTTCCGCTGGGGGATGAGGCGGCGGCAGCTATCCGGGAGTATCTACCGGAGCGGGAGCGCAGGCTGCAGGCGGCCGGGAAGGGTTTGCTGGTGATAGCGGGGCCGCTGCTGACGAACGCGCGGATGCGGGGAACCTGCAGGCTGACGACGCGAAGCGTAGGCCGGATGGTGAAGGCGGTGGCGCTGCGCCGGGGGTTGCCGGCAGATGTGCATCCGCATACGCTGCGGCACGCCTTCGGGACGCACATGCTGGAGGAAGGGGCGGACTTGCGAGCGATTCAGGAGATGCTTGGGCATGAGCGCTTGTCGACGACGCAACGCTATACCCAGCTAACGGTGGGGCAGGTGCAGCGGGTTTACGACGAAACGCATCCTCGGGCGAAGTAATTTTGCTGGCGCCCTTTGCGTAGCCGATCTCGGTGCAAGAGATTGCAAATGTGGAACTTGCAGCTGCGCGTGTTTGCAACCGATATCCTTATCGACACCGCACCGGAAATATATTCCGTGTTGGTCGGTAATTTGTTCCTTTTATCCTGTAAAAAGGTTTGGTCGCGCAAATGCCTTGACTCTGTCACGGCAAACTCCACGCTCCTGAGGTCTCAATGGAACTCCGCACGTTTGCACGATCTGTCGCATCCCTGGCTGCCTTCTCCGTTCTGACCGGCGGGATGGCTTACGCGAGCACCATCACCGGTACCGTGTATTCCACGGCCGCTTACCCGGCGCCGCTGAACCCTTCTCAGACGCCGGGCACGACTCCCGGGACAACGACCTACGGTTCGTTCACGGTGAATCAGATCAACTTCTATGGTGGGCCTACTAACAGCTCGCCGTCTTATACGGTGGGCGGCTTCCTGAACTCGAACGGATCCGTTGCGACACTGGGCTCGGGTCTCAACCCGTCGATGAGCCTGGACAATACAGAGTTCCAGTTTCTGGGTAGTAGCTATTTCAGCGCGGGAACATATACCGTTACGCATGACGACGGGACATTCCTGTATCTGAACGGAAGCTCCACCTGCGCCATTTGCTCCGGTTCGCCGACTACGGCGGAAGATAGCACCTTCACCATCGGGACCTCGGGCGTGTACTCCTTTGACCTGTTGTATGCCGAGGTCAACGGAGCACCTGCTGTTCTTACCTTGCCGACCTCGGCAACCCCGGAGCCGAGCACGTTTGTGCTGCTGGGCAGCGGCCTGATGAGCGTTGCCGGGCTGGTGCGTCGCCGCATGTCCGTGCCACGCTAACGCTTGGCCGGCCTTCTCGGCCGGGAGCAGTGTCCTTGCAGACGGTCCCTTGGATGGGAGGCAGGGGAGGGAGCGCGTCGAGCTTCGTCCCCTGCTTTTTGCTTTGACGGTCGCTGTTGGGGACGGGGCTAATAGCGAGGGATGGTTGGATCGATGACGGAGGACCAGTGATCGATGCCGCCGGCGAGAGATTGGACGTGTTCGAAGCCTTGCTGGCGGAGCCACATCGTGACGTTGAGCGAACGTGCACCGTGATGGCAGACGACGACGATGGGGGTGTCCGGGTCGAGTTCCTGGTTTGCTCGGGAGGGAACGTCGCCCATCGGGATAAGCGTGGCTCCGGGGAAGGGTGCGGCGCTGGTTTCCCATGGTTCGCGGACATCAAGAACGATCGGCTTTTCAGGTTGTTGCAGATGTGCGGCAAGAGCATCGACAGAGATTTCAGGAGAAAGCGACATAGCGATAGGATACGTGGGCGCCTGCCCCGCAACAGGCCCCTTGTGGGACGAACTCAGGCGCGGGAGTAGATGCGGGGCGGGACCGGATCGGCGACGTGACGGGAGCGGCGGGCTGAGCTGCGCGGGTGCGGGGGGCGAGGCTTGCTGGCGCCCCCACTGCTCGGGGCCGGGCCTGCGAAGCATTGGCCGGAGGGAGCGATGGAAATGGTGCCGAGCGAAAAGATGGGGGAGGTCTGAGCTTGCGCCTGGGTCTGGTTCTGCGGTTGCGTCTGGGCGGGAGACGGTTTCTGCGGGGAACCTTCCCCGAGCGTTGCGGCAGGTGCGGCGGGGTGGACCCAGAGCAGAAGAGCGGCGGCGAACAAGAGCGGGGAGCGGGAGGTCGTCATGGGTGCATCCTCATCGATGTGCTCTGGGCAGATGCAAGCGGAGTGCCAATGTCGCAACGCTTTGCAGACGAGAAAGCGGCGTCAAGATGGGGAGAAAACGCCACCTCCGCCGCGGAGAGGACAGCCGTGCCGACTTGCACGAGGCAGGAAGTTTCCGGAAAGGGAAAAGACTTTTCCGCCCGGCGAAGAAGCTAGGGAGGTGCGATGCCGTAACGGTACACTACGGAATGCGCTGCCCCGTCCAACAACTCACCCGAGTTTGCGGCCACCGGGAGCGCCGGCGGGGGAACGGAGCGTCACTTGGAAAAAGTACTGATCGTCGAGGATGAGGTTCACGCGCGGACGGGTCTGACCGAGCTGGTCGAGAGTTGGGGATACCGTGCCGAAGGCGCAGCGGATGGCGTCGAAGGCCTGGATCGCGTCCAGCAGTGGTCGCCGGCGATTGTGGTGACGGACCTGAAGATGCCGCGGATGGACGGCATGGAGCTGCTGAGCCGGATTGCGGAGCTGCCGCAGCGCGTGGCGGTGGTGATGCTGACAGCGCAGGGCTCGATCGAGAGCGCGGTGGAGGCGATGCGCATGGGTGCGTTCGACTACCTGCCGAAGCCGGTTGATCCGGGTCGGCTGCGGACGATTCTGCAGAATGCCAGCAGGGAGCATGATGCGGAGGTGGAGCTCGAGCCGGCGCGCCGGCAGATGAAGGAGTCTGGCGCGCTCGGGCCGCTGGTGGGCACATCGCCGCAGATGAAAGCGATCTTTTCGCTGATCGAGCGGGTGGCGCCTTCGAACGTGAGTGTGCTGGTGACGGGCGAAAGCGGAACGGGCAAGGAGCTGGTGGCGCGCAGCCTGCATGAGCTGAGCTCGCGGCGCAACAAGCCGTTTGTGGCGGTGAACTGTGCGGCGATCCCGGAGACGCTGATTGAGAGCGAGATCTTTGGGCACGAGAAGGGGTCGTTCACGGGGGCATTGGAGCGACGCGCCGGGTGCTTCGAGCTGGCGGAAGAAGGGACGCTGCTGCTGGACGAGATTGGCGAGATGCCGGCGGCGACGCAGGCGAAGCTGCTGCGCGTGCTTGAGGATCGCAAGCTGCGACGGCTGGGTTCCAAGGTGGAAACGCCGGTGGATGTGCGGGTGGTTGCGGCGACGAACAAGGATCCGGAGCAGGCGGTCGCGGCCGGTGAGCTGCGCGGTGATCTGTATTACCGGCTGAATGTGTTTTCCATCCAGATGCCGCCGCTGCGGGACCACCTGTCCGATGTGGCGGCAATTGCGGAGCGCATGATCGCCGAGATGAACGAGCGACACGGGTGCACGGTGACCGGCGTGGAGGCAGCGCTGATGGACCGGCTGATGGCCTACAAATGGCCGGGCAATGTGCGGGAGCTGCGCAACACGATCGAGCGGGCGACGATTTTGGCGGGATCCGGCCGGCTGCGGGTGGAGCACCTGCCGGCGAACTTCGGGGAGGCGGGCTTTGCGCCGGCGCCGAGCCAGCGGACACGCACGCAGGCGGTGGGCGGGGTGCTGGTGGATCCCGCAGGCGAGATGGAACGGTGGCGGCGCGAAGAGAACTCCGTGCGCGTCGCGGTGGGGACGACGGTCGACGAAGCGGAACGGCAGCTGATTCTGAAGACTTTGACGTCAACGAATAACAATAAGACGAAAGCAGCAGAGATTTTGGGGATCAGTTCCAAGACGCTGCAGAATAAGTTAAAGGAGTACGCGGCGGCGGACGTCACGGCGGACGGAACGGAGTAGACGGGCTCAATGCGTCTGAAGACAAAGCTGGTGGTTGCGGCGACCGGTCTCACCTTTGCGGTCGTGCTTGTCATGTCGGCCATCTTTGTCGGCGAGCTGCTGCGGCAGCGCATTGAGCAGACCGTCTCGAGCAATGAGGTGCTGGCGCACCAGATTGTGATGGTGACGCTGCAGGCGCTCGAGCAGGGGCTGCGCTCCAATCCACCGGTGGACCGGTCCAACGAAGCCCTGGTGGCGGCGGTGACGGGCGCGCTGCAGACCGAGCCGGCGCTGAAGCAGGTGATGAGCACGATTGTGCGGTACTCGCCGACGGTGCAGGACGTAAGTGTGACGGACATGGCGGGTCACGTTCTGGTGAGCACGGACCCGGATGTCGTTGGGCAGCACGCGGCGGCGAGGATGGAGCTTCTGGGCGTGCGCGATGGCAGTGTGTGGTCGCAGACGCAGCAGGTGTTTGGACCGCCGAAGGTGCTGGATCTTTCAGAGCCGCTGCTGCGCAATGGGCGGCCTTTTCTGCTGGTGCACGTGGGGGTACGGTCGACGTTTCTGAAGGCGTCGTATGAGCCATGGCTGCGGGCCGCCGTGCTGTTCGCCCTGCTGGCGGCAGGTGCTTCCATGATTGCGGCGGCGTTGCTGGCCAACGTCGCGCTGAGTCCGATTGAACAGATCAGCCGCAAGCTGGAGCAGCTGGGCGTGGTGGAAGACGGTGTCGAGGAGGCTCCGTCGGCCGAGCCGCAGGGGGCAAGATCGGATGCCGTGATCAGGGTGACGCGATCGATCGATCGGCTCGGGCAGCAGATGCGCTCGGCGGAGGCCGGCTACACGCTGTTGCAGGAAAACCTAAACCAGATGCTGGACACCTTGCGCGACGGCGTGCTGATGTTTACGGCGGATCGTCGGGCGGTGATGGTGTCCGATGCGGTAGAGCACTTTCTGAACAAGCCGGAGTCGGCGATGGTGGGCCGCAAGCTGGAGGAGATTTTCGATCCGGAGACGGCGCTGGGGCGCGCCGTGCTGCAGGGGTTCGGCAACCGGGAGCAGGTGAGCGGTGAGCCGGTGACGATGGAAGACGGCCGCCAGGTGCGGTTCTCACTCGATCCGATCAACGAGGGCCGGGGGCAGGGTCGGGACGTGGGCACGCTGGTGACGCTGCGGGACACGGAATCGGCGGCGCAGCTGAGCCAGGAGCTGGAGGTGTCGCGGCGGCTCGCGGCCATCGGCCGGCTTACGGCGGGCGTTGGGCACGAGGTCAAGAACCCGATCAATGCCATGGTGGTTCATCTGGAGCTGTTGAAGAGCAAGCTGGCGCGCCTGGAAGGGGAGTCACTCGAAGGCGCCCAGCGACACGTGACGATTCTTGCCGGAGAGATGCAGCGGCTGGACCGCGTGGTGCAGGCGCTGGCCGACTTTACTCGGCCCATGGAGCTTAAGTTGCAGGAGCAGGACCTCCGCAACGTGGTAGCTTCGGTGATCGAGCTGACTGGATTCGAGATGAGTGAAAACGGGATCATCGTCGGGGCGAATATGCCGCAGGATCCGTTGATGGTGCGTTTGGACGCGGAGCTGGTCCGGCAGGCTCTGCTGAATTTACTGCTCAACGGCATGCAGGCGATGCCAGGCGGCGGGGTTTTGCGCATCCAGGTTCGTCGGGAGAAGCAGTTTGCGGTGATTGATGTGGTGGATGAAGGAGTGGGGATTGCACCGGACGTATTACCGCGTATCTTCGATTTGTACTTCACAACAAAAACCAAGGGCAGCGGGATCGGGCTCGCGATGACGTATCGCATTCTGCAGATGCACGGTGGAGCGATGGACGTCCGTTCGGAGACCGATCAGACGGCTGAAGACCATGGAACGACGTTTTCCGTACGGCTGCCGATCATGGTGAGCGGGATCGGCAACGAAGTTCGGCGGCCGGCGACCGCAGTGCAACCGAAGCTGCAGCGACAAGAGGAGAGGGTCTGAGGATGTTTGGCCGAGTGATGCGCGGCGCAGTGACGACGGTTTCGACCGGCGCCCTGTTGTGTGCGCTGACCGGGTGCTCCGGACACAAGCGGGTGCAGCCGCAGCCGGTGATTCTGGCCAAGCGGACGCCGGTGCCGCTCGAAACCCCGCCGGTTGCGTCCAATCCACCCCTGATCGACGCACCGAACCAGGCAAAGCTGCCGGCCGTGCCGGTAGCCGAGGCAGCGACCAAGCCGAAGCGCATACGCCGCAGGCCGAAGCAGACTGCCGCCGCCGTGACACCACCCCCGCCTTCGACGACCCCTGCGCCTCAGCCTGCCGGTGCCGGTGCGACGTCTGCGGCGGCGCCGGGAGCACCGGTTCCTGTGCAGGTAGCCGGCAACGATGCGCCGACTGCGCCAACGGCTGCCGACACCGTGATTGGGGCACTCACACCGGGTGGAGCGGACCAGACCCCAAAGGCGCGGCAAGATGCGCAGGAGCTGCTGATGTCGACGGACCGACGGCTGAAAGCCTTGCCGGCGCAGACCCAGCAGACGCGAAAAGTACAGATCAGCCAGATTCGCAACTTCTGGACGCAGGCGAGCGACGCCCTGAAAGCAGGCGATGCTGAGGGCGCAAAGACACTGGCGCTCAAGGCGAAGCTGCTGTTGGATGATCTGGAAGTAGCGGGTCAGTAGCCTTGGTTCGGCGCGGAGACGAAGGCGCCTGACGTGCGGCGACCTCCGTCGAGCAGCCTAGCTGGTTGCTCCATTTGCTCCATGACACTTCTTGTATTTCTTCCCGGAACCGCAAGGGCAATCGTCGTTGCGACCGACTTTCTGGCCGGTGATGCGCGGGGCAGAGCCGTTGCCATTTCCGTTGGCGGGAGTGCCGGCTTTGCGAGCCTGATCCAACTCACGTTGCTTGCGCAGCTCGAACTCGCGCTCGAGGCGGTCGATGGTAGTGGTGGGAGCCTGGGAGCGGACGGACTGGGGCGCCGGTTTGGACTGAAGCGGCGGCATCTGCCGGACGGGAGCCGGTGCATCAGCTGGGCGGCTGACCGGCATGGATGGCTCCGCGGACGGTGGTAGGATCTGCGGTGGCCGGCCATTCGGTTGCGGTGCTTCAGGGTCGGGAATGGGGGCGTGCTGCATCGAGGCGAGCTGGGCCTGGTTCTGCATCTGCTCCAGCTGATCCGGAGTTTCGATCGGAACGCCGTCAGGGCCGATGATCTGCATGCGGAAAAGGTGCCGGACAGTGTCTTCCTGGAAGCGCAGCATCATGGCTTCGAACATCTCGAAGGACTCTTTTTTATAGGCGACGAGCGGGTCCTGCTGCGCGTAGCCGCGCAGGCCGATGCCTTCCTTGAGGTGGTCCATGGCCAGAAGGTGGTCTTTCCAGAGGCCATCGAGGACGGAGAGCATGACGACGCGCTCGTGGTAGCGCATGGCGTCGGGGCCGAGGATCTGCTCTTTGACGGTGTAGCGGCCGCCGAGCTTTTCGAAGATGGATTCGCCGAGGTCGTGGCGGTTCAGGGCGGTGACCTCAATTTCGGAGTCGAGACGTGCGCCGAACTGGTCAAAGAGCGCGTTGAAGAGTTCCTGCGTCTTCCACTGATCGGGGTGCGCCTTTTCGGGGGCGAACTCGTCGAGCATGTTGGACAGGATGGTGGAGACGTAGTCGTCGGTGATGAGCTGCTTCTGGTCAACACCTTCCATGAGTTGGCGGCGGAGGCCGTAAACGGCTTCGCGCTGCTTGTTCATGACGTCGTCGTACTCGAGGACGTGCTTGCGGGATTCGAAGTTCTGGGACTCGACTGCTTTCTGGGCGCCTTCGATGCGGCGGGAAATCATGCCGCTTTCGATGGGGACGCCCTCTTCCATGCCGAGGCGCTGGAGAAGGGTAGAGACCCACTCGCGGGCGAAGATGCGCATGAGGTCGTCTTCGAGCGAGAGATAGAAGCGGCTGGCGCCGGGGTCGCCCTGGCGTCCGGCGCGGCCGCGGAGCTGATTATCGACGCGGCGGGATTCGTGCCGCTCGGTGCCGATGATGTGGAGGCCGCCTGCGGAGATGACGGACTCGTGCTCTACGGCGGCGGCGCCGGAGTGCGCGGCGGTGGCGGCATTCCAGGCTTCCTGCGTGGTTTCGAACTCCTGGCCGGAGTAGTAGAAACGGATCATGCCGGCGGGCGCGACGGGGTGGATTTCGCCTTCGGCGACGGAAAGGGCGCGGGCCTGGGACTTGCGGACGAGGTCCTGGCGGGCCATGAAGTCGGCGTTGCCGCCGAGCAGGATGTCGGTGCCGCGGCCGGCCATGTTGGTGGCGATGGTGACCATGCCGAGGCGGCCGGCCTGGGCGACGATCTCGGCCTCTTTTTCGTGGAATTTGGCGTTGAGGACGACGTGGCGGATGCCCTTGCGCTTGAGAATGTCGGAGAGCAGTTCGGACTTTTCGATGGAGGTGGTGCCGACCAGGACCGGCTGCTTTTCCTCATGGAGGCGGGCGATCTCGTCGGCGACGGCGAGGTACTTTTCCTTCGCGGTGCGGTAAACCACGTCCTGCTGCTCGAGGCGGAGCATTTTGCGGTTGGTGGGGATGACGACGATGTCGAGTTTGTAGATCTTGTCGAATTCGGCGGCCTCGGTTTCGGCGGTGCCGGTCATGCCCGAGAGCTTCTTGTACATGCGGAAGTAGTTCTGGAAGGTGATGGTGGCGAGGGTCTGGTCTTCCTTGCGGATGGCCACGCCTTCCTTGGCTTCGACAGCCTGGTGGAGGCCATCGGACCAGCGGCGGCCGGGCATGAGGCGACCGGTGAAGGTGTCGACGATGATGACTTCGCCGTCCTTGACGACGTACTCGACGTCGCGCTTGTAGAGGTTGTGCGCCTTGATGGCGACTTCGACGTGGTGCTTGAGGTCCCAGTTTTCTGGGTCGGCGATGTTGCCGATGCCGAGGAGCTTCTCGATCTTCTCCCAGCCCTCGTCGGTGACGGTGACGGCACGGGCTTTTTCGTCGATGACGAAATCTCCGGACCAGGTTTTGTTTTCGAGGGTTTCGACAAGTTCGCCGAGTTCGAGCTCCGGAATGATGACGTTGACGCGGGCGTACTTGTCGGTGGTCTGGTCGGTAGGGCCGGAGATGATGAGCGGGGTGCGGGCCTCGTCGATGAGGATGGAGTCGACTTCGTCGACGATGCAGTAGTACTGCCCGCGCTGGACCATGTCTTTCAGGTCGAACTTCATGTTGTCGCGCAGGTAATCGAAGCCGAACTCGTTGTTGGTGCCGTACGTGATGTCCGCGGCGTAGGCAGCCCGGCGTTGGGCGTCGTCGAGATCGTGGACGATGACGCCGACTGACAGACCGAGGAAGCCGTAGATCTTGCCCATCCACTCGGCGTCGCGCTTGGCGAGGTAGTCATTGACGGTGACGACGTGGACGCCGCGGCCGGCAAGGGCATTGAGGTAGCAGGGCAGGGTGGCGACGAGAGTTTTGCCTTCGCCGGTGCGCATTTCCGCGATTTTGCCGGAGTGCAGGACCATGCCGCCGATCATCTGGACGTCGAAGTGGCGCATGCTGACGGCGCGGCGGCCGGCTTCGCGGACAACAGCGAAGGCTTGGGGAAGGATGTCGTTAAGCGCAGCCTGTTCGGCGGCGTAGATGGCGTCCTGGGTCTCGGACGCTCGAGCCTCGATGGGGTCTGACGGAACGGGTACTTTGGCAACCGCGTCCGCGATGCGCGCGCGAAGCTCGGCCGTCTTGGCCCGAAGCTGCTCGTCGGAGAGCGCCTCCGTGGTGGGCTCGAAGGCGCTGATTTCGGCGACGCGGGGCAGGATGCGCTTGAGGGCGCGTTCGTTGGAGGTGCCGAAGACTTTCGCGATCACGGTATTAAGCACTGACGGATGTGTCCTTCTGGGGCGCGCGGTCGAGCCACCTCCTAGTGTAAACGGTGGGGTGGATTCCGGCGCTCCGGCGTCGGGCGCTGCGACGAGAAGGTGCAACGATGCAGTGAGCTGCAGATCGGAAGAATTGGAGATTGTCGACGGAGGTGTGCGATCCGGGGTCGAGGGGGAACAGGCGCACCTGCCCGAGTGGGGCGTTGTGGGCAGGTGCGGCGGGCGCATCCTAACAATGTCGCAATATCGCTGGGGCGCAAGGTGTCCCCACGACGGGCAACACACGGAGATGAGGACACGCAATGGAGTATCGGAATCTGGGGAAGTCGGGGCTGAAGGTTTCGCGGATCTGCCTGGGATGCATGACGTACGGCAAACCGCCGGCGGGGCAGGAAGTGGGTCCGGGGCGGCATGCCTGGACGCTGAGCGAGGCGGAGAGCCGGCCGTTTTTTGTGCAGGCCTTGGACGCCGGTGTGAATTTCTTTGACACTGCCAACGTGTACTCGAGCGGCGCCAGTGAAGAGGTGCTGGGGCGGTTTTTGAAGGAGCACGTGCGTCGCGAGGCGGTGGTGATCGCAACCAAGGTGCAGGGCGCGATGCGGGATGAGCCGAACGGCAAAGGTCTGAGCCGAAAGGCGATCCTGTTTGAGTTGGACGAGAGCCTACGGCGGCTCGGCACAGACTACGTGGACCTCTACCAGACCCACCGGTGGGATCCCGAAACGCCGATCGAGGAGACGCTTGAGACGCTCCATGACGCGGTCAAGGCAGGCAAGGTGCGGTACATCGGGGCGTCGTCGATGTTTTCGTGGCAGTTCGCGAAGGCGCTGTATCTGGCGGATCGCCATGGGTGGACGCGGTTTGTGAGCATGCAGAACCACTACAACCTCCTCTACCGGGAAGAGGAGCGGGAGATGATGCGGCTGTGCCTGGAGGAGGGCGTCGGTGTGCTGCCGTGGAGCCCGCTGGCGCGCGGCCGGCTGGCGCGACCGTGGAAGGCTGGGACGACGGAGCGCTCGGAGACCGACCAGTTTGGCCGGACCATGTACGCTCGGACCGAAGAAGCGGACCAGAACGTGGTGAAGCGGCTCGAGCGGATGGCAGAGCGACGCGACCTGCCGATGGCGACCGTGGCGATGGCGTGGCTGCTCGGCCGGCCGGGTGTGACGTCGCCGATTGTGGGCGCGAGTAAGGCGGGGCACCTGGAAGCCGCCGTTCGGGCGCTCGACGTGCAACTTTCTCCCGACGAAGTGTTGGATCTAGAGCAGGAGTACGTGCCGCATCCGGTGCTGGGCTTCAGCTAGGCGCAGCACGTAGGTTTTGCCGACGAACTCTTTGGTCACACGCTCGCGATCTTTCGCGACGGAACAGCCAACTGGGTTTTATGGTGAAGGCTGGGGAAGGAGCACCGCGAATGCCGATCTCCGAAAATGAATTGATGTGGACCCGAACCCTGCCGGAAGAAGTGGAGGCCGACTCCCACCAGTCGGCGCGCGACCAGACCATGCAGGAGCCGGCGACGGACGCGGACTCGACTGCGGAAACGCAAGAGGCTGCGGCCTCGGCAGCAGACACTGAAAACTTCGGAGCGGAGACATCGGTGGTGCGCGTTGAGGGAGCGTCCCGGCTGGAAGCCACCCTGGCCCGCCTGGAGATGAACTCGCTCCAGATCAAGCTGCACCTGGATTTGCTGGAGGAGCGACTCGGCCGCATCGAGCCTGGCCCGCCGCAGGGACCACGCGAGGCAACGGCAGCCCCCCACCTCGGAGCACCTCCCGTCGCGAGCGCGGAAGCCGCGGAGAAGACGGTCCCGCAGAGAGCGGTTGCGGAGTACAGCGTCAGCGCGGACCCACCCTTGCGGGAAGCCAGGAACGATCGCTGGTCGCACCTGATGGGGCCGGAGGTGGAGGCGCGTGTGCCGGTGTTTCCAGCGCCGCTGCCGGTTGACGCGAGGCCGACACAGGAGATTCGTCCTGCGCCGCCACAGGCGCGCGAACCCGAGCCAAGGTCGGCTGTGCCTGAGCAGCGTTTTGCCGCATCGGTGTTGGCTGCGGCGGCGACCGCGGATGTTTCGCCAGTCCCCTCGGCTGTGCCGCCGGTGACGCGTGAAGCGCCAGCAGGGTACCCGACAGACATGCAGGCGATGCCTGCGCCGGTCGCATTTCCGGAGCGCCGGGCGGAGCTTGACGAGAGCGAAGCAGAGTGGCGTTCGTCTCGGCGCATGTCCGCCGTCGAGAGGTTTTCGGCGGATCCGGACGCACGCACACCGACGGCTAGGGTCTGGCGTGGATACCGGGTGCGCGCCCTCGTGCTGGCCGCGCTTCTTCTGGTGCTGGCGGCCATCCCGCTGGCAATCTGGTGGCGGCTGAGCGTCGAGGCGCGAGATGCCGATGCAGGCGATGCCGCGCCGACGAGTCAGGCTGATCCCGCAGCGGTGGCAGCGCCGGTCGGCAAGAGCGAAACCACGCGGAATGTAACGCGACACATCCCGCCAGTTCGTACGAGCGGAGGCGCCCTTGCCTCGCTCGGCAACGCGGGCCGCGCGACCGGTAATGCAGACAGGTCCGAAGGACATGAGGCGGCGGCTCCGGTGGTCCGGGTGCCACCTGCTGCTCTTACCATACGAAGCGCTCCCCCGACCCGCGCGCCTGTGCGACCTGCTGCGACCCGAACCAGCAGCGGAACAGCAACTGTCGGTGGAACGGCGATTGCGCTTGCCCACCCATCCTCGACGTCGGACGAGGTGCCGGGAACCTCCGGCGTGCGCGTGCGCGTGCCGGCAGGCGTGATGGCCGGCCATCTTCTGCCCACAGGCGATGTCGGAGAGCTTTCGCATGGTTCCGGCGAGGTCGTGGCGGCGATGTTTATCTCCAACACCGGCCGGGTTGAGGAGGTGCAGGTGATCTCCGGGACCCACGGTTTGCGCGACGCCGCAATGCGGGCGATGCGCAACTGGAGGTACGAGCCGTACGTGCAGGACGGCGTGCGCGTTCCGGTGGTGACGACGGCCTCCATTCGCTTTGACGGCGCAGGCTCGGACGCACAGTAACCACAAGAACTCCGGGTGGCGCTCCGGACCGGCGCTCTGGACCGGGACGCACGTTGCATGGGATGCTGTCCCCAGCGAGGTAGCGCATGGCAGCGGAGCCGATGGACGCCAAGGCGGTGGGGTTCGCACGCGAACAGGGCGCGCGGTTTGTGGACGAGTTGAAGGCCCTGTTGCGCATCCCGTCCATCTCAACCGATCCGGCGCGTGCCGGGGATGTGCGGCGCGCGGCAGAGTTCTGCGCGGCCGACCTCCAACGGATCGGGATGGAGCGCGTTCGTCTGCAGGAAACCTCGTCGGCAGAGCGGCCCGGAGGGCATCCGCTGGTGTTGGCGGAGTGGATGGGGGCGCAGGGTGCTCCCACGGTGCTCTGCTACGGGCACTACGACGTGCAGCCGGCTGAGCCGCTGGACGAGTGGCACTCACCGCCGTTTGCGCCGGAAGAGCGCAACGACAATCTGTACGCGCGCGGGGCGGTCGACGACAAAGGGCAGATGTGGATGCATGTGAAGGCGCTCGAATCCCTGTTCGCGGCGGGCGATGGTCGATTGCCGGTGAATGTGCGCGTTGTTCTGGAAGGGGAGGAGGAAGTTGGGGGCGAGGGCATTGCCGCCTTTGTGCGGGAGCATGGCGAGGATCTGAAGGCCGATGTCGCGCTTGTGAGCGATACCGAGATGTTTGCGCCGGAGCTGCCGACCTTGTGCGTGGGTCTGCGCGGGATGATCTACACCGAGATTGCGGTGCGCGGGGCGCGAACGGATCTGCATTCGGGCATCTACGGGGGCGCGGCGCCGAACCCGTTTGTGGCGTTGGCGCAGATCATTGTCGGCCTGAAAGATCGCGAAGGTCGGATCCTGATTCCCGGGTTGTATGACGAGGTGGAAGCGCCCACGGACGACGAGCTCGGCGCCTGGAAGGCGCTGCCCTTCGATGAGGAGCACTACCGCCAGACGGAGGTGGGCTCGCGAGAGCTGACCGGAGAGCCGGGCTTCTCCGTTCTGGAGCGGACGTGGGCGCGGCCGACGCTGGATGTCCACGGGATGCCGGGCGGCTTCATCGGCGCTGGTGCGAAAACGGTGATTCCCGCCAGGGCGGTCGCCAAGGTGAGCCTGCGGCTGGTTCCGCGGATGATGCCGGAAGAGACCTTTGCGAAGCTGAAGCAGTATGTTGCGACCATCGCACCACCGGGGGTCGAGGTCGAGGTGCGACTGATCCACTCGGGAGAGCCCATCGTGGTCAGCACGGACAACCGCCACGTGCGGGCCGCCACCGAGGCCATGCGCGAGGTCTGGGGCAAGGAAACGGTGTTTGTTCGCGGCGGCGGATCGATACCGATTGTCGGCGATTTTGTGCGCGTCCTGGGCATCCCGACTGTGCTGATGGGCTTCGGCCTGCCGGACGATAACCTCCATGCGCCCAACGAAAAGTTCCACCTGCCGAACTTCCATCGCGGAATCGAGTCGATCATCGGATTTTTGACGCGCGTCGGTGCCGGTGGCTGAGGCGCTGCCGCGTCGTGTGGGGTATGTGCTGGCAGGCGGCCGCAGCTCGCGCATGGGACAGGACAAGGCGGCGCTGCATCTGGGCGGGGCAACGCTTCTGGAGTTGGCGGTCCGCAAGCTTCAGCCCGTGTGCGACGAGGTGGTCGTCGTGGGTCCGGGGCTGGCCGGCACCCGCAATCTTGCGGATCACTCTCCGGGATGCGGCCCCCTTGGCGGCATCGAGGCGGCGCTTGCGGAGGGCTGGGGCGATTGGGCGGCGTTTTTGCCCGTCGACATGCCTCTGTTGCCGGTGGGCTTGCTGCGGGCGATGTTCGGGGTTTGGGCGAGCTACGCGGATGGGGGCGCGCTCGTGTGCTTCGCGGTCACGGAGGAAAGGGCGCAGCCGCTGGTCAGCCTCGTTCGCCGGACGGTGCTGCCGTTTGTTCAGGAAGCACTCAAGCATGGCCAGTTGCGGGTGCGGTTTGTGCTCGAGTCGGCCGCCGAGCAGCTCGCGCAACGAATCGACGTGCCGAGGGAAGCGGCGCTGCGCCGGACGGAGGTCCGCATCCGCGGCGACGGGGACACGCGGGAGGTGACGATCGATGGAGCGGCAGTCTGGCAGGCAAGTTCGGCGGAGTGGGCCGCGCGCGCACTCTGGTTCAGCAACCTGAATACGCCGGCGGAGTTCGCGGCCGCAGAGCGTTTGGCGTCACGGTCGCCGGTGCGAGAAGATGGCGATGGGTCTGCCGCGGCGGCTGGCGGTATGCAGGCCCGACGAATCAACTGGAGCGAGCGAGATGGCGGCTGACGACGGCGAAGCGCAACGGGGCGGAGGTGCCGAGGCATGGCAAACGTTGTCAGAACGCGAGGCGGCGCCGCAAACGGATGGCGGGCACCCCGTGGAGAACAACGCCCGCCAGAACTCCGAGAATGCAGCGGATATGCAGGCCCGTGCACCCGAGCCTGGCAGCGTCGGATCGCTGACCGAGGGCGTGTCTCAGGATGTCGCTCCGCTGGTCGAAGAGTTCATGGAGCAGGCGGCACAGCAGAACGAGGCTGCGGCTGAGGAACTGCCCACGGAGGGCAATCAAGCTGGACCTTACATCGCCTTTGAGAAGGTGTCGAAGTCCTTCGGGGATTTTGTGGTCCTGCACGACGTGAACTTCTGCGTGAACGCCGGCGAAACGCTGTGCATTCTGGGACGAAGCGGCGTCGGGAAGTCCGTCTCCCTGCAGCTGCTGTTGGGCTTCCTGAAGCCGGACTCGGGGGTGATCCGGGTGGCGGGCGAGGACATTTCCGGGTTTAGGGAGAAGGAGTTGCAGGCCATCCGCCGCAAGGTATCGATGGTGTTCCAGAACGGGGCGCTCTTTGATTCGATCACGGTCGGGGAGAACGTGGCGTTTCCGCTGCGCGAGCGGGGCGAGTTGCAGGAGGATCAGATCTTTCAGGTGGTCAAAGGATTGCTTGAGATGGTGGGCGTGGCGGGCATGGACAACCTGCTGCCAAGCGATCTGTCGACGGGAATGAAGCGTTCCGTCGCGATTGCCCGGGCGCTGGCGAGCCAGCCCGAGGCAGTGCTCTACGACGAGCCGACCACGATGGTGGACCCGCTGATGGCCCACCTTCTTGGCGATCTGATCGAGCGGCTGAAGCAGCAGCTGCATTTGACCAGCATTGTGGTGACGCACGACATGCGCTTTGCGAAGAAGCTCGCCGATCGGGTGGTGTTCTTGCACGAGGGCCAGGCGCGCTTTTTTGGGACCATGGACGAGATGGAGCGGAGCGACGATCCGGTCTTGAAAGAGTTCTTGACGTTGGACGAGCTGGTTTTGCCGGCATAGTTCCAAAATGGAAAGGGGCGAAGGTCCGGGGAAGATTTGGCGGTTGCCAGTCAACCGCCGCCCGCCGTATGCTGATCTGGAGTCTCTGGGCGCTTCTGGCGGACAGTTAGGCCAGGAGATGGCGGTGGGTTAGCGCTTTCCGCCACGCGTGTGCGATCGATTCGGAGATGCTGGCGTAAGGGGCCGTGAATCGATGAAACGCGCTCGCCAACGCAGGTGTGTGATGTTTCCTGAGTGTTCCTGGGTCGAGGGCCGTAACTGAGTGGCGACGCCGGACTACTTGCAACAGGTGATCGTCTCCCGTAGCGGGAATCCGGGGCGGCAGACAACCCGCACGCGTTCCAGCCTGTTTCATCGCCCGTCCGTGGTGGGCCTGCTGGGCGCTTCGCTTGATACCCTGACGGCGATTGTTGCGTCCGTGCTGGCGGTGGATGTGCGCGTGGCCATCTCGCCCGATGCGCATAAGGCAGCCGCGCTGCACACGCTGATGCATACCACGCCGCCGGTGTTGATACTGTATGTCGGCTGGTTCAGCGCATGCCTGATCTTTCTGACGCGCTCCTACGGCCTCTACACCAATGTGGATCACCGCAGCGGTCTGCACGAGCAGCGCATGACGGTACAGGCAACGCTGACTGCCGGACTTCTGCTCTGCGGTACGTTGTACCTGTTTCGCGGGGTTGCGATCTCACGCCTCGTCGTCGCGTTCACGGTGGTCTTGACCGGCGCCATGCTGTGTCTGCGGCGGGCAATGTGGCGGCGGGCTCTATATCGGCGTTACCGCGAGGGCATCGAGACGCGAAATGTCATGATCGTAGGCGCGGGTCGCGTCGGCCAAGCGCTGCGCAACCACCTGGAATCGTTGCAGCACCTCGGTTTTCGGTTTAAAGGCTTCATCGCGCTGAACGAGCTTGAGACGGAGGCTGGGGAAGGCGACATGGTGGCTGATCTCAGCAACTGTCTGGCCAAAGCGCGGTTGATGTTTGTGGACGAGATCTTCTTTTCCGTGCCGGCAGACAAGAACCTCGTCGTCGGTCTGGTGGAAGAGGCCAGAGCCGCGGGCATCGGCGTTCGCGTGGTGCCCGACCTCTATGACGGCCTGGCCTGGAATGCTCCGGTGGAGTATGTGGGGCAGTTTCCGACCATTCCGCTGCATCGACGGGAGTTTCCGCGAGGCGCCTTTGTGCTGAAACGGACGCTTGACCTGGTGCTGGCTTCGCTTGCACTGCTCTTGATGTCGCCGGTGATGCTGGCGATTGCGGCGTCCGTGACGATGAGCTCGCCTGGGCCGATCTTCTACCGGGCGCAGCGGATTGGTCGCAAGGGACGGACGTTCGTGTGTTTCAAGTTCCGCACGATGGTAGAAAACGCCGATGGGCTGAAGGCGGAGCTGGAGCACAGGAACGAGCGGGATTCCGTGCTGTTCAAGATCACGGACGATCCTCGGGTGACGCGGGTGGGGCGATGGCTGCGGAAGTATTCGCTGGACGAGCTGCCGCAGTTTTATAACGTGCTGCGGGGGGACATGAGTCTGGTCGGGCCGAGGCCGCCGGTTGCGTCGGAGGTGCAGCAGTATGACCTCTCGCACCTGCGTCGGCTGGACGTGCTGCCGGGGATCACGGGGCTTTGGCAGGTGGAGGCGCGGCAGGATCCGTCGTTTGACAGCTATATTTCGCTCGACACCGCCTACGTGGAGAACTGGTCGCTGTGGCTCGACCTGAAGATCCTGATGCGGACCATCAGCGTGGTGCTGGATGGGACGGGAAGTTGAGCCCAGGCCAGACGGTAGACTAGACCTGTGAAGATTGCGCTGGCTCAGATTGATCCTACGATCGGCGACTTTGCCGGGAACACCGCAAAGATCCTGTCGTTTGCTGAGCAGGGAGCGAGGCTTGGGGCGGATCTGGTGGTGTTTCCGGAGCTTGCGGTGTGTGGCTACCCGCCAGCGGATTTGCTGGAGAAGGACTCGTTTTTGAAGCGCGCCGAACAAGCAGTGGCAGAGCTGGCGCGGTGGACTGGTGAACCGGAACGACCGGCGCTGTTGTGTGGGTCGGTGATGCGGGCGGACGACGCGACGGGGAAGCACGCACGCAATACTGCCGTGCTGCTGGCGGGCGGCGCGATCCGATTTGTGCAACAGAAACGGCTGCTGCCGTTCTATGACGTATTTGATGAGCAGCGGTATTTTGAGCCGGCGGTGAGCCAGGAGCTGACGCGCGTGGGCGAGCAGACGCTGGCGATCACGATCTGCGAGGATGCGTGGAACGACAAGGGGTTCTGGCCGCGGCGGCGGTACACGGCCGATCCGGTGGAAGACCTGATGGCCGAGTGGCCAGCGGGTGCTGGGACGCGCGTGATCCTGAACCTTTCGGCGTCGCCGTTCTGGCAGGGAAAGCGGCGGCTGCGGAAGGAGATGCTGGCGGCGCTGGCGGTGCGGCACGGGGCGATGGTGGCGATGGTGAACCAGGTGGGCGGGAACGATAGCCTCATTTTTGATGGATCGTCGCTGGCGGTTGGAGCGGACGGCAAGCTGATCGCGCAGGCGAAGTCGTTTGCGGAGGATGTGGTGGTGTTCGATACGGCGGCTCCGGTGGCGCTGGATGGGGCGGCGGGTGAGGCGTGGGGTGAAGCGCACGAGATCGGGGCGATGTGGGACGCGCTGGTGCTGGGGACGCGGGACTACATGGGCAAATGCGGGTTTCGGAAGGCGCTGGTGGGGTTGAGCGGGGGGATTGATTCGGCGCTGGTGGCGGCGATCGCGGTGGACGCGGTGGGGGCGGAGAATGTGCTGGGTGTGGGGATGCCGAGTGAGTACTCGTCGGGGGGATCGGTGGAGGATGCGCGGGCGCTGGCGGCGAACCTCGGAATTCGGTTCGAGCTGATCAAGATTCATGAGACGTTCGCGGAGTACATGGAGGCGCTCGGGCCGATCTTTGCGGGGACGGAGTTTGGGCTGGCAGAGGAGAATCTGCAGGCGAGGATTCGGGGAGGTCTGCTGATGGCGATCTCGAACAAGACGGGGGCGCTGGTGCTGACGACGGGCAATAAAAGCGAGATGTCAACGGGGTACTGCACCCTGTATGGGGACATGGTGGGTGGGCTGGCAGTGATTGGCGATGTGTGGAAGACGCGGGTGTACCGGCTGTGCGCGTATGCGAATCGCGAGCGCGAGGTGATTCCGCAGACGACCTTGACCAAGCCGCCGTCGGCGGAGCTGCGGCCGGGACAGATGGATACGGATTCGCTGCCGCCGTACGAGGTGCTAGACCCGATGCTGGAGGCGTATGTGGAGCGGTACTGCTCGGCCGAGCAGATTGCGCGCGAGCAGGGGCAGGATGTGGACTATGTGCGGCAGGTGCTGAGGCTGGTGGAGCGGAGCGAGTATAAGCGGCAGCAGGCGGCGCCCGTGCTGAAGGTGACGAAGAAGTCATTTGGGACGGGTCGGCGGTTTCCGATTGCTGTGAAGGTTCAGGTTTGAGGTCGGTGCCCACGAGTTTGGCTTGATCAGGAAGAGGAGACTGGACGTGAGGTTTCGGATGAGGGCAGGTTGGATTGCGGCGGTTGCGGCAGGGTTGATGGCGGGTTTGGCGGGGGCTCAGGCACCTGTGAGCGGGACGGGAACGACGGCCGCGGGTCCGCAGGCGGGATCGGCAGCGGCGGCGTCAGGGCAGGCGGGTGTGGCGAAGGATCCGTTTCCTCCGGTTGATCCGAAGTTCTTTACGGCGACGTCGCCGACGGCGGAGACGGTGAACGGTTTTCTGAAGGCGCTGTGGGGGTATGACCCGAGCCGGATCTGGCGGGTGGCGGCGATCCAGGCGACGCAGGCTCCGGGGATCAGCAAGGTGACGGTGTTTGTGACGGATCGCACGCCGGATGCGAAGGTACAGACGTCGTCATTTTTTGTGACGCCGGACGGGGCGCACGCGATTGCGGGGGACGGGATTGTGGCGTTTGGGGCGCATCCGTTTGCGCATACGCGGGAGGTGTTGGAGCAGCGGGCGGACGGGCCGTATCGTGGGTCGGCGAGCAAAGCGCTGGAGCTGGTGGAGTTTTCTGACATGCAGTGTCCGCACTGCAAGGATGCGCAGGGCACGATGGACCAGCTAGCGAAGGATTTTCCGAACGCGCGGGTGGTGTACCAGACGTTTCCGCTGTCGGAGATTCATCCGTTTGCGTTCAAAGCGGCGGCTTACGGGGTGTGTGTTTCGAAGCAGAAGGCGGATGCGTTCTTTCCGTATGTTGACGCTGTGTTTGCGACGCAGGGCGGACTGACGACGGAGGATGGCGACCAGACGCTGAAGAACGCAGTGGTGAAGGCGGGGGGCGACCCGGCTGCGGTGGATGCGTGTGCGGCGACCCCGGCGACGAAGGACGCGGTGACGGCTTCGGTGAAGCTCGGGACGGACGTTGGTGTGGACCAGACGCCGATGCTGGCGGTGAACGGGCACCTGTTGCCGCTAACGGCGATTCCGTACGAGACGCTGAAGCAGATGATTGTGTTCGAGGCGGCGCAGGATGGGGTGAAGTAGGGTTCGTTCCGCCGACGGAAGGGCAGGGCTTCGGCTCTGCCTTCTTTTCTTTGGCGGATGCCCTTACGTGTGGGCGATGTAGGCGAAGCGGAGGAGGAAGAGGAGGGCGAGCGTGTAGAGCATCCAGTGGCGGCGGTCGCCGCGGCCTGTCAGGAGCTCCATGGCGGCGAAGGCGATGAGGCCGAAGGAGAGGCCGGTGGCGATGGAGTAGGTGAGGGGGATGGTGACGAGGGTGAGGAAGGCGGGGATGGCGATGCGTGGCTCATCCCACTCGATGCGGGCGGCGCCGGCGACCATGAGGGCGCCAACGAGGATAAGGGCGGGCGCGGTGGCGAAGTCCGGGATGGCGCCGACGAGTGGGGCGAGGACGAGGGCGAGGAAGAAGAGGAGGCCGGTGGTGATGGCGGTGACGCCGGTGCGGCCGCCGGCGGCGACACCGGCGGAGGACTCGATGTAGCTGGTGACGGTGGAGGTTCCGAGGAGGGATCCGAGCACGGTGGCGGTGGCGTCGGCGAAGAAGATGCGGTCGAGGCGGGGAATCGTGTGGGCGTCGGGACCATCACGGCGGATGAGGCCGGCGCGGTCGGTGACGGCGACGAGGGTGCCGATGTTGTCGAACAGGTCAACGAAGAGGAAGACGAAGATGATTTCGAGGGCGTGGAGGTGGAGGGCGCCGCGGATGTCGAGGTGGAAGGCGGTGGCACGGAGAGCGAGGGGCGAGAGAGTGGAGGGTTGCCAGTGGACCTGGTGGAAGAGGGCGCCGATGGCGGTGGTGCCGAGGACGCCGAGGAGCATGGCGGCCTGGACGCGGAGGGCCTGGAGGACGGCGATGAGCAGGATGCCGAGGAGCGCGAGCGCGGTGGCGGGCGCGTGGAGGTCCCCGAGGGTGACGGTGGTGGCGGCCGAGGGGACGACGATGCCAGAGTTGCGGAGGCCGATGAAGGCGATAAAGAGGCCGATGCCGCCGGCGACGGCGGCGTGGAGCTGGTGGGGGATGGCGGCGAGCAGTTGCTGGCGGATGCCGGTGAAGGTGAGCAGGAGGAAGATGATGCCGGAAAGGAAGACGGCGCCGAGGGCGGTCTGCCACGGAATTCCCATGCCTTTGACGACGGTGTAGGTGAAGTAGGCGTTGAGGCCCATTCCGGGGGCGAGGGCGAGCGGGTAGTTGGCGATGGCTCCCATGAGGATGGAGCCGAAGGCAGCGCAGAGGCAGGTGGCGACGGTGATGGCGGCGAGCGGCATGCCGGTTTGGGAGAGGATGGCGGGGTTGACGAAGATGATGTAGGCCATGGTGACGAAGGTGGTGAGGCCGGCGAGGATCTCGGTGCGCCAGGTGGTTTGGTGCTCGGCGAAGCGGAAGTGCTGTTCGAGACGGGCTCGCATCGGCGGCGGGGTTCCTCCGGGGTGGATGGGTGATGCTGGGGTGGGACCAGCATAGCTGAGCGGTTTGTTTGGCCTGGTCGAGGCGCGCGCGGGCTGTCGGGAGCGTATGCCCTGCCTCCTCCCCGGGCCTCCCTCCCCCCTCACCCTGGGTGGTATTTTGGGTCGAAAGCTTCTCGATGCAAGGACTTACGGACTGTGGTCCGCTGTAAAATATCGAAATCAAAGGATTTGTGTACAAAATCTCTGGATTCAGGTGCTTACGAGCTGTGTGCCGAGCCGGCTGCCTCCCACTGGCTGCCAGACGTCCCCACTTCCGGTTGCCCGGAGTGTTCTCTATTTCAAGTGTAGCTGTTTGAGGGAGGAAGTACGCCATCTCCCCGGAGAGATTAGGGTGGTGGTTTTGAATCGAGCTATGAGTTGTGAGCTGTGGGGTATGGATACGGACGGATCTCGGTAGTTTGGCATGAGTCTATGGAAGGGTTGGGAGGAGGGGTGATGACGGCTGACGAGGTGAAGGAGGTGTTGGGGTTGGCGCCGCATCCGCGTGAGGGTGGGTGGTACGTGCGGACGTGGGAGTCGGGAGAGCGGGTGGCGTTTGCGGGGGGCGGAACGCGGTGGACGGGGACGGCGATCTACTACATGCTGGAGCCGGGGATGTTTAGCGAACTGCATCGGCTCAAGTCCGATGAGATGTTTCATCACTACCTGGGGGATGCGGTGGAGCAGTTGCAGCTGGAGGAGGGGGCGGAGGGGCGGGTGGTGGTGATGGGTGCGGATTTGCGGGCGGGGCAGCGGCCGCAGGTGCTGGTGCGGCGTGGGGTTTGGCAGGGGGCTCGGCTGGTGGAGGGTGGGCGGTGGGCGCTGCTGGGGTGCACGGTGGTTCCGGGTTTTGCGTTTGAGAATTACGAGGCGGGGGTGCGGGAGGAGTTGGTGGGGAAGTGGCCGGGGTGGCGGGAGTGGATTGTGGGGTTGACGCGGGGGGGATGGAGGTGGCGAGAGTTCGTCAACTTCCGAGAAGCGCGCTTGTACTTAACTAATCTGGCCACTCGACTCTGACAAGTCGTAAGGTGTGCCATACCTGAAACAGCGGAACCGCACCAAATCGCCTCGAAACACCCTGAGCATTCAAAAACGGAGGCATACCCCAAGTCTACCGTCCACCCCCATCCCTCGTACGCCAGACAGGACCGAACCCGAGGCGGCCCGACGGTCCCGCTACTCCCATGTACCCCATCTGCCATCGCGCGTCCCCCGACTACTTTCGAGAATGTGACCTCGCGGCACTTTCCGAGGACGCAATTTGCAAGAACAAAACAGGGTCTCTTATGATCGTCGCGAGATAGAGGTCACCACAATCAACCATCCACCACCTTCGCCTTACCGCTATGTGACGATCGGCGTTGTTGGAGCGGTCCTGTTCTTGTTCTACTTCGATCCTTTTCTGCCGTACTCACAGCGCAGCCAGTTCTCCACCAAGTGGTGGCCGTTTCCAGTAATCGCGCTGATCTGTGGTTTCATGCTAAGTCTCGGCCTAACGCGTTGCCGCTTCTGGGTTCCAACCTGTTTAGTGCTGACGCTGTTTGCTGCGGATGCCATTCTGATCTTGGTTGATTCGATCACCGGCGCTGTCGATCACAATCTGTTTCCCATCGAGTTCCTGTTCCTTGCTCTACTCGCGTCACCTGCCTATTTGGGAGCGTCACTCGGCGCCGCCGTCGACTGGTTCAGAGCTCGCAGGCTGAAAACGTAACCTAAGGTTCTCTGCAGGCGTTCCTCATCGTGGCGAAATCTGTTGAACAGGTCGAACTACGGTGTCGTGGTGCCCGTGACCAGGAAGCGGCGACTTAGCCAGCGACGCGTCGGCTCGTCGTAGAGCTTGAGGCAGGCATATGCGATGGTGATGGCGGTGAAGAACAAAGCCACGCCCCATGCCAGGCCCTGAAGCGGGGTGAGCTTCCCGTCGTACACCCATGCTGTGTAGATGTAGATGAGAGCGTAGTGCGTGATGTAGAGCGGGTAGGAGATCGCACCTGAGAAACGGCACAGACGGGTGGCGACGCGTCCGTGGATCTGTTCCCCCGCACCCATGGCCACGATGGCCGGGTAGACGAGAATGATGATCATTGCCTCGTACAGGCCGTTCCTCCAGCCTGTGGCGTGCATGCCGAAGCGGGGCAAAACCAGCGTAAGGACAAGCAGAAGGCTGCACCACAGGAAGCGTTGCGGATGTGGATGCGTTTGTGCAGGCGTTGCAGGAGCATGCCGGCCAGGAATGGATAGCACAGCCGCACGAAGCCGATTTTGAGTTCAAGCGGATTGAACGTCCAGCCGCCGGTAATGTCGCCGCGCGGCGTGGTGACCAGGTAGAGCGTGAGCAAGGCCGCGGAGATGGCGGCGAGCACCAAGAGCACGCGGTTCGACGCTTTGCGCAGGCCGAGCGCATAGACGATGTTGGCGATGTACTCAAAGAACAGGGACCAGGCTGTACCCGCGAGCGGCTGCATCTCCTGCCAGCCGCGAATGTCCATGGAGACGGGGATCGGAATCACCGTGCAACCGATGAGCGCGACAAGGATGAGCCGGGACACGGACGTTCCGGCGACATTTGGAAAAATCTTGGGGCTGGCGCTTCGGTAAAAGAGCAGCGCACCAAGAAGGTTTGCCATGACGACCATGGGTTGGAGGCGGATGAGGCGGCGCTTGAAGAAGTCCCACAGCGTCATGCGGGGATGTCCGTTTTTCGGATGCCAGCGGTCGTCGTACGCATAGGCGATCACAAAGCCAGAGAGCATGAAGAAGAAGTCCACGGCGAGATAGCCATGGTTGATGATCTGCCTGGCGTGGTCGCCGCCGTTCCATGTTTCACACAGGTGAAAGATGACCACCATCATGGCTGCGACGCCGCGCAGACCATCGAGAATTTCAAAGTGCTGCTTGGGCTGGATGCGTGTGTCTGGCTGACTCATGGCTTGCAATCACCATACACAGACATTTCAAAAGCCCGCGCTTGCTTGGGCTCAACTTACTTGTGATCGCCGTCGATCCGATCGCCCAGGTGAAGTTCTGGACGTCACATTGCGGCGGTGATCGGGGCGGCACGCCACGGCGGGTGAGGTGACATGGGAGCAGGGGTCGCGTGGGTTGTGGTCCTGTGTGGCACACGGCGGATGGGGGCGGACGGTAGACTTGGGGTATGCCTCCGATTTTGAATGCTCAGGGTGTTTCGAAGCGATTTGGTGCGGTTCCGCTGTTTCAGGAGATTTCGTTTCCGGTTTCGGAGGGGGATCGGGTTGGGTTGATTGGGCCGAATGGGGCGGGGAAGTCGACGCTGCTGGCGGTGCTGGCGGGGGAGCAGGACCCGGATGCGGGGGAGGTGGCGGTTCGGAAGCGGGCGCGGATTGCCTATATCAAGCAGGAGTCGAACTTTGCGGCGGGGCTGACGGTGCGGGATGTGCTGGTGGCGGCGCTCGAGCGCGCGGGGGTGCCGGAGGGGGAGCGTGAGGGGCGGCTGCGGGAGACGAGTGGGCGGATTGGGTTTCCGCGGCTGGAAGACGAGGCGGCGGCGCTGAGTGGGGGCTGGCGGAAGCGGCTGGCGATTGCGGAGGCGGTGGTGACGGGGCCGGATGTGCTGCTGCTGGATGAGCCGACGAACCATCTGGATCTGGCGGGGATTGTTTGGCTGGAGGGGCTGCTGAAGACGGCTCCGTTTGCGTGCGTGATTGTGAGCCATGACCGTTACTTTTTGGAGAATGTGGCGACGGAGATGGTGGAGCTGAGCCGGGTGTATGCGGATGGGTTGCTGCGGGTGAAGGGGAGTTACTCGAAGTTTCTGGAGGGCCGGGAGCAGTACATGGAGGCGCAGACGAAGCTGCAGGATGCGCTGAAGAACCGGGTGAAGACGGAGATTGAGTGGCTGCGGCGGGGGCCGAAGGCGCGGGCGACCAAGGCGAAGGCGCGGATCGATAACGCGCATGAGCTGATTGGGCAGCTGAAGGAGGTGAATGCGCGGCAGCAGACGTCGAGCGCGGGGATTGAGTTTTCTGCGACGGAGCGGCAGACGAAGCGGCTGGTGGAGATGGTGGACGCTTCGGTGGAGCTGGGTGGGCGGGTGATCTTAGAGAAGTTGTCGATGCTGGTTACAAATGGGGTTCGGGTGGGGCTGGTGGGTCCGAACGGGAGTGGGAAGACGACGCTGCTGCGGCTGATTACGGGGGAGCTGGCACCGACGAGTGGAGAGGTAAAGCGGGCGACGTCGCTGCGGATGGTGTATTTCAGCCAGATGCGGGAGATGGATGAGGGGGTGACGCTCAGGCGGGCGCTGGCGCCGGATTCGGACTCGGTGGTGTACCAGGGGCGGGTGGTGCATGTGGCGAGCTATGCGACGAAGTTTCTCTTCACCAGTGAACAACTCAATCAGCCTGTGGAGCGGTTGAGCGGAGGCGAGCGGGCGCGGGTGCTGATTGCGAAGCTGATGCTGGAGGCGGCGGATGTGCTGCTGCTGGATGAGCCGACGAACGACCTGGATATCCAGACGCTGGAGATTCTGGAGGAGAGTCTGCTCGAGTATGCGGGGGCGTTGATCCTGGTGACCCATGATCGGTACATGCTGGATCGGGTGTCGACGGCCGTGCTGGGGCTGGATGGGAAGGGTGGGGCGGAGTGGTTTGCGGACTACTCGCAGTGGGAGCAGTGGCGTGGGGTGAAGGAAGAGACGGTGGCTCCTGGGGCGGCGGGGAAGGCGGTGGCGGCGGCCGGGAATGGGACCGGCGGGGGTGCGGGCGCGGTTGGGGGGAAGAAGAAGTTGTCGTATATGGAGCAGAGAGAGTTTGCGGGGATTGAGGCGGAAGTGGAGGCGGCGGATGAGCGGCTCCTTGCGGCGCGGGATCGGGTGGAGGATCCGGCGGTGGCGACGGATGCGAAGGCGCTGACGGAGGCGCTGGCGGAGATGGAGCGGGCACAGGAGGAGATGGACCGGTTGTATGCTCGGTGGGCGGAGTTGACGGAGAAGGTGGGGTGACGGGGATGGAAGATCAGGAGCTGAGTGGGCTGCCGGAGGTCGGGGCGGGGTTTTTGGAGCCGATGTTGTGTGAGCCGGTGAAGTCGGTTCCGGTGGGGGATGGGTGGGTGTATGAGACGAAGCTGGATGGGTACAGGCTGCTGGCGGTGCGGCCGGTGGGCGAGGGAGTGACGCTGTTGACGCGGAACAATAACAGCCTGAACCGGAAGTTTTTCTACATTGCGGAGGCGTTGGAGGGGTTTGTTCCGGAGGGGACGGTTCTGGATGGGGAGCTGGTGGCGTTGGATGAGCGGGGGCGGCCGAGTTTTACGTTGCTGCAGTTTTTCCGGAAGGCGGCGCCGCATGTGCGGTACTGCGTGTTTGATGTGGTGCGGCTGGCGGGGCGGGATGTTTCGGGGTTGCCGTTGACGGAGCGGAAGCGGATGGTGCGGGAACTGGTGGAGGGGAAGGCCGCGACGGTGCTGGTGGTGGAGGATGTGGATGGTGCGGAGGATGCCGGGGCGGCGAAGCTGCTGGGGCGGGTGCGGGAGCAGGGGCTGGAGGGGATTATTGCGAAGCGCAAGGACAGCCGGTACGAGGTGGGGGAGCGGACGGGAGCGTGGGTGAAGCACCGGGTGAACAAGGGGCAGGAGTTTGTGGTTGGGGGGTACGTGCCGGGGGGGCATGGGTTTGGGGCGTTGCTGGTGGGGTATTACCGGGGGAAGGAGTTGATGTTTGTGAATCGGCTGGCGGCTGGGTTTACGCCGGAGCTGCGGGACGAGGTGTTTCCGCTGATTGAGGGGACGGAGTTGGCGGAGTGTCCGTTTGCCAATCTGCCGCAGACGGTTAAAAGCCGATGGGGTGGGGAGGGGCTGAATGCGGAGAAGATGAAGGAGTGTGTTTGGGTGCGGCCGGAGCGGGTGGTGCAGGTGGAGTTTCTGGAGTGGAGTGGGGAGGCGAGTTTGCGGCACGCGAAGTTTGTGGGGGTGCGGGAGGACAAGGAGGCGCGGTCGGTGGTGCGGGAGGGGTAGGGCGCGCTGCCGCTTGTGTGACGGTGGGCTTACTGTTTGGGGCGGGTGGGGTTGGAGGTGTGGGGCTTTTTGCCGAGGTCGTGCCAGGAGGTTTCGGGCATGTCGACGTTGTAGCGCTTGGCAGCGGCTTGGATGTTTGCGAAGGCCTGGTCGCGTTCGGTGTCGGAGACGTCTTTGACCTGGTCGAAACGGGCGATGGCGTTGCGGACGTGGGAGGCGTCGGTCATCGGCTCCTTGCGCATGGAGGGGAAGGCATAGACGGAGTCGGGGAGGTCATTGCGATCTTTGGTGGACAGATCGCCGTGCTCTTCATGGGGTTTCCAGGTGGGCTTCATGGGGGCACTCCTCTAATCGCTATGTGAGATGCGGAGAGGTCTCGCGGTATGCTGCTGGGACGATGCGAAATCTTCTGGCTGGGATGCTGGCGGTGGGTTGGTTGACGGCGGTGGGTGGGGCGCAGCTGGCGGAGCCGGGGCAGGTGGTGGTGTTGCGAGCGGCGCGGATGCTGGATGTGGCGGCGGGACGGACGGTGACGCCGGGGCTGGTGGTGGTGAAGGGGGACCGGATTGTGTCGGTCGGTGGCGTGTTCCTGCCTGGCAACGCGGCGGGGGCGCAGGTGATTGACCTGGGGGATCGGACGTTGATGCCGGGCATGATTGATGCGCATGTGCACCTGTTTCTGCATCCTGGGGCGGCGGAGGATCTGCAGACGGTGGAGGAGGGAGTTCCGCAGCGGGTGCTGGCGGCGGCGGAGGCGGCAAGGGCGGATCTCGAGGCGGGGTTTACGGCGGAGCGGGATATGGGGACGGAGGGTGCGGGGTCTGCGGATACGGCGGTGCGGGAGGCGATTGACTCCGGGCAATTTCCGGGGCCGCGGATGCGGATGAGTGGGAATGCGATCAGCGTGCTGGGTGGGCATGAGGACGCGATCGGGTATAACCCGGCGCAGAAGGTGCTTGGGAATGCGGACTATGCGGATTCGGCAGAAGAGATTGTGCGGGTGATGCGGGGGCAGCGGAAGGAAGGTGCGGACTTTACGAAGATGTATGAGACGGGGAGGGATGCGGAGGGCGGTGGGAACGCGAACGGTGATGGCGAGTTTGTGACGCCGTACCAGTACACGGAGGCGGAGCTGCGAGCGGCGGTGGTGGAGGCGGCCCGGCTGACGGCGACGATGCCGGGGGCGAGGCCGGGGGTGCCGGCGCCGGGGCATGGGGTGGCGGTGCATGCGACGGGGGAGCCGGGGACCGGGTATGCGGTGGCGGCTGGCGTGGCGAGTGTGGACCATGCGTACCAGCTAAGCGACGAGACGATGGCGGCGATGAAGGCGAAGGGGATTTTTGCGGTGCCGACGTTTGCCATCAGTGAGTACTTTCTGGAGACGGCGGGAACGCCGGAGAGGAAGGCGCGGGAAAAGAAGCTGCAGGACTACCACGCGGCACAGTTCAAGCGGCAGATGGCGGCAGGGGTGCCGTTTGCGGTGGGGAGCGATGCCGGGCCGTTTCCGCATGGGACGCAGGCTCGAGAGATGGAGCTTATGGTGGAGTACGGGATGCCGGCGGCGGAGGTTTTGCGGGCGGACATGCTGAACGGGGCGAAGCTGCTGGGGTGGGCGGGGCAGATAGGGGAGTTGAAGGCGGGGTATTGGGCGGACGTGGTGGCGGTGGATGGGGATCCGGTGGGGGAGATTGCGGCGACGACGCGGGTTCGGTTTGTGATGAAGGGTGGGGTGGTGTTTCGACGGCCTTAGCCTGCCTGGGGTACGAGGAAGACGGGATCGTTGAGGTGGATGGGGCCGGGGGTGAGGACGGTGGCGTAGATGCCGGCGCGGGCGTTGTGGTGGCGGGCGAGGTGGGTGAGGAGGGTGCGGTCGGGAGCGGCGGTTTCGGGGTCGAGGGCGACGATGCGGCAGCGGGGGATGCGTTCGCGGATGAGGATCCGGGCGGTGGGGCCAATGAGGAGGGTTTGGCCGGCGAGGGTGTCTTCGGCGAAGGAGAGGTCGGAGTTCAGATCGAGGATGAGGTTGGAGCGGAGGCGGCGGGGGTTGGCCTGGTTGGGGTGGGGGAGGTCGCGGGCGAGGGCGGCGGCGGTCTGGAGGGAGTGGAGGGCGATGGGACGAACGTCGGTGAGGGGGCGTGGGGAGGCGAGGAGATCGAGGTGGGTGGGTGTGGGGAGGGTGGAGGCGATGTGGCGGAGCAGAGCGGGGTCGTGGAGGTCGACGATGCGGCCGTCGGGGGTGGCGACGGTGACCGTGCCGTCGGGGGCGAGGTGGGGCTGGTAGAGGAGCATGGCGGAGCGTTCGTCGGAGGCGAGGAGGGGTTTGCCGACAGGGGCACGGGAGCTGGTGATCGCGAAGCGGCGGTCGCCGGCGACCCCGGTGGGGTCGAGGGTGAGGGTGGTGCAGGGTTCGCCGCGCATGCTTTTGACGGGATAGCGCCAGAGCTCGGCGATGCGGGCGATCTCGGTTGCGGGCGTTCGGACGAAGCGAGTGGAGCTACTTCGCGGCCCCGAATGGTTCATCGGCGGAGGGGCCGTAGAAACCGGGGACGGGGATGCCTTGGAGGCGGAGGTAGACCCCAAGCTGGGCGGTGTGGTGGATGAGGCACACGTTGCGGAAAGAAAGGTAGTGGGTGTCGTTCGAGATGACGTAGTCGCCGCAACGGAAAGGAAAGAGCTGGGTGAGGTCAAAATCATGGAGCGAAAGGTCGGCGATGCGCACGGTGACTCCTCCAGCATTGGAGTTGGCCCAAGCGGATTGTGCATGAGCGCCTGCTCGGTTCGCAAGAACGAAGAAGGGTTTCGCGGTGGGTGCGCGAGGCGTCCGTGTCGAGGGGCGGGCACCCGTTAGCCCTTTTCGCGACTGCGGAAGACGGGCAGGAGAGAGGGCGAGGAAGGCAGCCACTTCCAGAGGACGAGGGGAGAACGGCGCGCGTTGGCTCGGGTATCGCGGGGGACTTCAGCGCAGCCAAGGTAGACGGCGCGGCTGGCGGCGGAGAGGAGGTGGACGGCTTCGGTGACGCCGGCGTCGATGGAGTTGCCGGCGAGCAGGCTTTCGTCGACGAGGTAGTCGACGGCGTGGCCGAGGCACTCGAGGGCTTGGCCCTGCTCCGGGGTTGGGCGACGACGGGGTCGGCTGGACGCGAGACTCTGGGCGGTTTGGAACTCAGAAAGGGACGTTAAGGGGTTCGGGGTCGTGTTGTTGTTGTGTGGCATTGTTCGCCTCCCACACCTGTTATCGGCAAGGTGGGCGAAAACTTTAGCCTGAGGCCTGGTGTGACTCGATTCAGGACAGCCGGTTTGTTGCGGGAGCGGTGTAGTCTACCCCCGTGGCGAAAGCGGATGATGCCGAGATGCTGGAGGTCGATGGACATGCGGTGCGTATTTCGCATCCGGGGAAGCTGTATTTTTCGCGCGAGGTGCAGCTGACGAAGATCGACCTGGTGCGGTACTTTCTGGCGATCGCGCCGGGGGCTTTGCTGGGGATTCGGGACCGGCCGATTGTGCTGAAGCGATTTGTGAATGGGGCGGAGGGGGAGCCGTTTTATCAGAAGCGGGCGCCGGCGGATCTGCCGGGGTATTTGCGGACCGTGACGTTGCGGTTTCCTTCGGGGAGGACGGCGGAGGAGGTGGTGGTGGACTCGGCGGCGGGGCTGGCGTGGGCGATGAACCTGGGGTGCATGGAGCTGCATCCGCATCCGGTGCGGACGGGAGACCTGGAGCATCCGGATCAGTTGCGGATTGATCTGGATCCTGGGCCGGGGGTGGAGTTTGGGGATGTGCGGCGGGTGGCGACCGAGGTGCGTGCGCTGCTGGATGAGGTGGGTCTGCGAGCGTTTCCGAAGACGAGCGGGTCGCGGGGGATGCACCTGAATGTGCCGATCGCCACGCGGTGGAGCTTTACGGAGGTGCGGCGGGCGGCGCTGGCGATGGCGCGGGCGGTGGAGCGGAGGGCGCCGGGGCTGGCGAGCTCGAAGTGGTGGAAGGAAGAGCGGCACGGGGTGTTTCTGGACTACAACCAGAATGCGAAGGACCGGACGACGGCGTCCGCGTATTCGGTTCGGCCGCTGCCGGATGCGCGGGTGTCTGCCCCGCTCGGGTGGGAGGAGGTGCCGGAGTGCAATCCGGCGGACTTCACGGTGCGGACGATGCCGGAGCGGTTTGCGCAGACGGGGGAGCTGTTGCGGGCGATGGAGACGGCGGAGGCGGGGTCGCTTGAGGGGCTGCTGGAGCTGGCGGCGCGGGACGAGGCGGAAGGGATGGGGGATGCGCCTTGGCCGCCGCACTTTGCGAAGGCGGCGGGGGAGCCGGCGCGGGTGCAGCCTTCGAAAGCTCGGGGTGGGGCTCGGGGGGTGGGGGAGACGGCTGCGGGGAAGGCGTTTTCGCAGCAGATGGCGGAGGGGTTTGGGGAGCAGCGGTTTCGGCGACGGTCGAAGGCGTTGGCGGCGGGGAGCGGGGCTGAGGCTCCGGCGGCGTCAGAGGGGGATGCGGCGGAGCCGGGCGAGGCGGCTGGGGTGGTCGTGCCGAAGCGGCGGGTGCCGCGATTTCCGCTGGTAACGGTGAGCCACTCGCCGGACCAGGGGGCGGCGATGGCGGGGCTTGAGCGGTGGAAAGAGCGGCATCCGGGGGCGGCGGCGCATTTGGCGGTGGAGGATGTGCTGGTGGATCGGATGCGGGGGAGCGCGTACGTCTGGTATCGGGTTCGGGTGAATCTGCGGCATGTGCCGGAGGGGGAGCGGCCGGCGCAGGAGACGCCGGACCCGGATGACGATCCGACGCGGGCGGCGAAGGCGTGATGCGGGGCTGGGACGAGGGAGTTGGTTTCGCAATCGGACCGAGTGGACCGGAACTTTTCCTCCGCAAGTGCGTCTGCACGGTAGGGGTGTGTGGAGTTGAGCGCGCCCGTGAGCTGGAGGTTGGAAGGCATATGAGGCAAGAGCGACGGTACAGGCGGCATCGGGCGGGTGGGGTGGCTGCGGGTTTGGTGTTTGCGGCGTCGACGGCGTTGGCGCATGGGCAGAACGGAAAGAGCCCGGTTGCGGATGCACAGGTGGAGTCGAACGTGCTGAAGGCGCTGGCGGCGGCACCGCAGCTGGCGGACCAGACGATCAGTTCGAACACGGTGTACGGTGTGGTGACGCTGAGCGGGACGGTGAAGGATGAGCCGACGCGGACGATGGCGGAGACGGTGGTTTCGCGGACGGCGGGCGTGCAGAAGGTGGTCGATGAGCTGACGCTTCCGGGCGAGGCGCCGGCAGCGCAGCAGCAACCGGCGGATGCGGGAGCCGGGCAGGGGCAGGGGACGCTGATGTCGGATGGGACGATGGCTCCGGCGGGGGGGAGTCCGGACCAGGGTGGTGTGCCGCAGGATCAGGCGGCACCGGTGCAGCGGCAGGCGCAATCACCGAACGATCCGAACTACGGGCAGCAGCAGCAGCAGCCGCAGTACAACGGGCAGCAGCAGCCGCAGTACAGCGGGCAGCAACCGCCGTATCCGGCGCAGCAGCCCTATGGAGGGCAGCAACAGCCGTATCCGGCGCAGCAGCCGTATGGTGGGCAGCAGCAGCCGTATCCTGCGCAGCAGCCTTATGGAGGGCAGCAGCAGGGAGGGTATGGTCAGCAGCCGCCGTATCCGGCGCAGGGCGGGTACGGTGGGCAGCAGGGGTACGCGGGGCAGCCGGGGGCTGCGGGACGGCCGCAGTATGGGGCGCAGATTGGCGGGCAGCCGGTGACGGTGCCGTCGGGAGCGCTGCTGCGGATCCGGATCAACCAGGGACTGGACAGCAAGCATACGCAGCCGGGGACGACGTTTGACGCGACGGTGCTGAACGATGTGGTGTCGGATGGCGCGGTTGCGATTCCGCGGGGCGCCGACATCCAGGGCGTGGTGACGGAGTCGGAAAAGGCGGGCGCGTTCCGCGGGCGGGGTGAGCTGGTGTTGAAGTTGACACAGGTGGTGCTGGCTGGACAAACCTACCCGGTGGTGTCCGACGTGTGGTCGAACGTCGGTGGAGACAAGACGGGACGGACGGTGAGCAATGCGGTTGGGCTGGGGCTGCTGGGCGCCGTGGTTGGCGGAGTAGCCGGCGGCGGTGGAGGAGCGGCAATTGGAGCGGTCGCGGGCGGGGCTGCCGGTGCTGGGACTTCGGCGGCTTCGGGTGGCGGCCAGGCGGTGGTTCCGCCGGAGGCAATCCTGACGTTTCACCTGACGCAGCCGGCTTCGTTGCAGACGGTGTCGCAGGCGGAGATGGATCGGCTTGGGTCGGGGGTTGGACCGGTGAATGGACCGATTCGGCGTCGACCGGTGCCGGCGTACTACGGACCTGGGCCGTACCCGTACCGCTACTAGGGTGCAGCGGTTGCAGGTGGGGGCAGCGCTCGCGTGACGGCGGGGCTGCCCCTCGCTGCTGATTTATACTCGTGGCTGCCCTGCCTGTCGCTGCCAGTGTGGTAGCTCCCACGGCGGCACGGCAAAATCCCGGCAACGCGGCTGGTCGCTTTCCTGAGCGGCGGTTGCGCCAGAAGCAAGGTAACGACCCCAGCATGATCCGTCTTCTGCAGCAGAACAACAGCGTCACGAAGGTTCTTTTCGCGGTGATCATCGGCTTCGCCATCGTCACGATGGTGATTACGCTGGTGCCAGGCATTTTCGACAATGCGGCAGCGAACGATTCCGGTGTGTTTGCGACGGTGCGGCAGCCGGGTTTTTTTGGCCGGTTTGGGGGTGGGGCGCCGGTGAAGCAGACCGAGGTGAACCAGCTGGCGGAGCGGCAGCTGCAGCAGCAGCGATTGCCGGAGTTCCTGTTGCCGTATATGGCGCAGCGGGCGGGGCAGATTCTGGTGCAGCGGGAGATCTTGAAGCAGCAGGCGGACCGTATGCACCTCCAAGTGAGCGATGCGGACCTGCGGCGCGAACTCCAGACGGGGCCATTTGCGCAATATCTTTTTCCGAACGGAAGCTACATCGGGGATGACGCCTACATCAATTTTGTGCAGTCGGCATTCCAGACGTCGCGGGCGGACTTTGAGCAGCAGGTGAAGAACGACATGGAACTGAACCGGCTGCAGGCGCTGATTACGGGGGGCGTGACGGTTTCGGATAACGCGGTACGGGATGCGGAGCGGGTGCAGGGGACGAAGGTGAAATTCGACTACGCGGTGATCGCGGCGGATGAGCTGGGACGGACGATCAATCCGACGGACGCGCAGCTGCAGGACTTTTTCAAGCAGAATCAGGCTCGGTACCAGACGGCAGTTCCGGAGAGCCGGAAGATTCAGTATGTGACCTTTGACGCGAACAATCTGCCGGGGGGCAAGCCAGCCGTGACGGACGCGGAGGTGCAGAATTATTACAACCAGCATCAGGCGCAGTACCAGGTGAAGGAGCAGGTGAAGGTGCGGCACATCCTGATTGCGGCGCCGGCGGGGGATGCGACCAAGGACGCGGCGGCGAAGGCGAAGGCAGACGACCTGCTGAAGCAGATCAAGGGTGGGGCGGACTTCGCGGATCTGGCGGGGAAGAACTCGGATGATCCGGGGAGCAAGGTGCAGGGTGGCGAGTTGGGGTGGCTGAACCGCGGGCAGACGGTGCCGGAGTTTGACAAGACGGCGTTCTCGCTGAATGCGGGGCAGACGTCGGATGTGATCAAGACGCAGTTCGGATATCACATTTTGCAGGTGGAAGAGAAGAAGACGGCGCACACGCGGCCGATCGCTGAGGTGAAGCCGGAAATCTTGCCGATTCTGGAGCAGCAGCGCGCGGGCGCGGCGGAGCAGACGTTTGCGGGGCAGCTGGTGGACCTGGCGAAAAAGGATGGTCTGGACAAGGCCGCTGCGGCGAAGGGTCTGCATGTCGAGACGACCGATTACATTGCAAAGGACGGGGTGGTGCCGGGAGTCGCGGATGGATCGCAGCTGCTGACCAAGGCGTTTGCGGTGAACAAGGGTGCGGAGCCGGAGTCGGTTTCGACGGGCGATGGATTTGCGGTGTTTCAGGTGGCGGATGTGCGGGCGGCGCACGCGCCGGAGCTTGCGGCGTATCGCGACCACATCCTGACGGACTACCGGGAGCAGCAGGTGCCGGGGATGCTGAGCGCGCAGCTCGAGAAGCTGGATGAGCGAGCGAAGGCGACGGGCGACCTGCGCAAGGCGGCGGCGGAGATGAACATTCCGGTGAAGACGAGCGACCTGGTTGGCAAGGATGGGCAGGTGCCGGATGTGGGCGCGATGACCGGCCAGGCCGTGGCGGCGTTCAGCCTGCCGAAGGGCGGGATTTCGGGGCCGATCAACACGGGTCGAGCGGGCGTGGTGTTGAGTGTGCTAGATAAGCAGGAGCCGACGTCGGAGGAGATCGCGAAGAATTTCACACAGACGCGCGAGCAGCTGCTGAGCACGCAGCATGATGAGATCTTTCGCATCTATCTGGGGACGCTGGCGGACAAGTACCAGAAGAACGGTGCGGTGCGGTATAGCAAGAAGCCGGCGAGTGCGGGGCCGGGGTCGGCTCCGGTGGGCAGCTAACGCGGCAGCCGACAAGGACAGACGGGGCTCGTTCCGGGATGACTCGGAACGGGCCCTTTTGCGTGGGCACCTGCGGCTGCCTGCGTGTGCATCCTAACCAGCGATTCCGCAGCAAACGGGAGAGAGCATGAGTGTCGATCGGGTTGGCAAGAAGCGGATGTCGGGGGTGCTGCTGCATGTGACGTCGCTGCCGTCGTACGGGGGCATTGGGGATTTTGGGCCGGCGGCGTACGGGTTTGTGGATTTTCTGGTGGCGGCGAAGCAGCGGGTGTGGCAGGTGTTGCCGCTGAGTCCGACGGGGTACGGGAACTCGCCGTACTCGGCGTTGTCGGCGTTTGCGGGCAATCCGCTGCTGATCAGCCTGGAGCGGCTGGTTGCGGATGGGTGGATTGGGCGGGAACGGATCGAGGGGCTGCCTGGGCATGACGGGCCGGCGGACTTTGGCGGGGCGACGCTCGAGAAGCTGCCGCTGGTGGAGGAGGCTGCGGGGAATTTTCTGGATGGGGCGGGGGATGAGACGAGGGTGCGATTTCAGAAATTTTGTGCGGAGAACAGCTCGTGGCTGCCGGACTATGCGATGTACACGGTGCTTCGGCGGCGGTTCGGGTATGCGAGTTGGCATGAGTGGCCGGCAGAGTTTGCGCAGAGAAAGGGGGATGCGTTGTCGGCGCTGCTGACCGAGAGTGGGCGGGAACTGGCGGTGGAGCAGGTGGTGCAATTTTTCTTCAACGAACAGTGGGCGGCGCTGCGGGCGTACGCGGCTCGGCATGATGTGCGGGTGATGGGAGATGTGGCAATTTTCGTGAGCTACGACAGCGCGGACGTTTGGACGCATCCGGAGATTTTTGAATTGGATGAGAACCGCTTGCCGACGCGGGTTTCGGGAGTTCCGCCGGATTACTTTTCGGCGACGGGGCAGAGGTGGGGAAATCCGCTGTACCGGTGGGGGCTGCTGCAGGAGCGGGGGTTTGACTGGTGGGTGGCGCGGGTGCGGCGGGCGCTGGCGCTGTATGACACGGTACGGCTGGATCACTTCCGAGGGTTTGAGGCGTACTGGTCGATTGCGGCGGAGGAAGAGACGGCGATGCATGGGGTGTGGGTGAAGGCGCCGGGGTTTGAGCTGTTTCAGAGGCTGAAGGAGGTGTTTGGGGAGTTGCCGTTTGTGGCAGAGGATCTGGGGGTGATTACGCCGGAGGTGGATGAGCTGCGGGAGCGGTTTGGGATGCCGGGGATGCGGATTCTGCAGTTTGGATTTGCGGATCGGGGAGGGCATGTGTACCTGCCGCACCGGTTTGTGACGAACTCGGTGGTGTACACGGGGACGCACGACAACAACACGACGTTGGGGTGGTGGAAGGAGGATGCGACGGCGTGGGAACGGACGTGTGTGCAGAACTACCTGGGGGAGATCCACGGGGACGGGGAGATTGTGTGGGCCTTTATGCGGGCAGCGGCGAGGTCGGTGGCGGACCTGTCGATTTTTCCGATGCAGGATGTGCTGCACCTGGGTGGGTGGGCGCGGATGAACAAGCCGTCGGCGGGGGAGGGAAACTGGGGATGGCGGTACGCGCCGGATGCGCTGCATCCGGATTTTGCGACAAAGCTGGCGGCGCTGATGGAGGTGACGGATCGGGATGGGTACGAGGAGCCGATCGAGGGCGCGGAGGCGGGCAAGCCGGTCGAAGAGGCGGTGCGGCGGGCGGAGTTGGGCTCCAGCAATTAGACTGGCAGGAGACTATTTTTTAGGAGATTTTCTGCATGCCCCTTTCCGGTGAAGCAATTCGTACGATGAACTATGTGGACGATATTTCGGTGACGCTGCGGCGCATTCTGGTGGTGTTGCCGTCGCTGACAGAGGAGGAGCGTCAGCGGGTGGCGGAGCACATCAAGGGTGCGGAGCCGAGCTACGAGTCGGTGGTTTCGGCGCTGGCGAGCGGCAAGTGAGTGAGGCCGGCGCGGACCAGTTGCCGATTCGTGTGGTTGGCGTGATCGGGGCGGGTGTGGCCGGCAGGGAGTTTGCGCGGGAGTGTGTGCGGGCGGGGTATGCGGTCTTTTTGGAAGACGTGATGCCCGCGCGTTTGCGGCAGGCGCGGACGGAGTTGATGGGCGCGTACGGCGACGAGACGGTGGGGTCTCTGGAGCTGGTGACGACGGTGGAGGATGCGGTTCGTGCGGCGGACGTGGTGGTGGACTTTGTGCCGGATGAGCTGGAGTCGAAGCTGGAGATTTTGAGTATGGTGGACCGGATGGCTCCGCCGCGAACGGTGGTGTGTACGCCGACGGACGTGCTGAGTATCGCGGACCTGGCCTCGTGTGTGTACCGGCCGGAGCGGTGCCTGGCGGTGCGGGCGCTCGCGGGGCCGGAGGTGTGCGTGGTGACGCATGCGGGGGTATCGGCGGGGGCGCTGGCGGCGGTGGAGGGGATGCTGCGGCGGCTTGGGCGTGCGGTGGTGTTCGAGACGGACCGGGCTGCGCCGATGCTGACGAAGAACGTTGTGGCTGGCTGATTTGCGGGTTGCGGGAACTTAGGCCGGTTCGGCTTCGTAGATGAGGGGAGCGTCCCCGATGCGTACTTTTCTGGACATTTTCGCGCAGGTGATTCAGTCGATCACGGCGAATAAGCTGCGGTCATTTCTGACCATGTTCGGGATTGCGTGGGGTGTGGCGTCGCTGCTGCTGTTGATTGGGTTGGGTGAGGGGTTTCGGTCGGGGCAGCGGCGGAGCCTGGCGGAGGTTGGGGAAGACGTCATTATGATGTGGGCGGGGAATATATCCGCGCTGCCGAACCAGCATACGGGGATGCGGCCGTACCTGCTGACGCTGAGCGATGCGGCGGCGATTCGGGAGCGGGCACCCGATGTGCGGAATGTGATGGCGCTGATCAATCGCGGCGACATGAAGCAAGTGAGTGAGTTTTCGAGCGCCAGCGGGGCGGTGATGGGGGTTGAGCAGAACTACCCGGAGATTCGGCATCTGCCGATGGCGCAGGGGCGATTCTTGAATGAGGATGACCTGGCGCAGCATCGCCGGGTGGTGGTGCTGGGGAAGAAGAATAACGAGTTGCTGTTTTCGGGGCGGCCCGCCGTTGGAGCATTCATTACGCTGAACGGGTTTCGGTTTCAAGTGATTGGGGTGGCGGCGAAGACGGGACGAGGTAACAACGAGGGGGAGAACCAGCGGATTTATATTCCGCTGACGACGATGCTGGAGAACTTTGCGCTCAAGGGCGAGAACAATCCGGTGGACGCGGTGACCTCGATTCAGTATCAGCCGGTGGACGAGAACAGCAATGAGCAGGCAAAGGCGGAGGTGCACCGGATTGTTGCGGAGCGGCATGGGTTTCTGGCGGCGGACAAGGATGCGTTTGATGAGTGGGACACGATCAAATCGCAGCGGACGGTGGGGGTGATTTTTACGGCGATGGACGTTTTTCTGGGCGGCGTGGGGGTGGTGACGCTGGCGTTGGGGGCGGTCGGGATTATCAACATTATGCTGGTGACGGTGACGGAGCGGACCAAGGAGATTGGGTTGCGGAAGGCGCTGGGGGCGACGAACCGAAGCATCCTGTTTCAGTTTTTTCTGGAGGGGATCATGCTGACGGGGTTGAGTGGGCTGATTGGCGTGGCGGGGGCGGCGGCGCTGATGGTGGTGCTGGGGCAGGTGATGTCGGGCAACGACACGGGGTTCGATCCACCGAAGCTGGTGCCTTGGTCGGCGGCGATGGCGATTGGGACGCTGGCGGTGTGCGGGGTGGTGGCGGGGATTTATCCGGCGCGGCGGGCGGCGATGCTCGAGCCGGTGGAAGCGTTGAGGAAGGAGTAGGGGCGATGCTGCGAGATGTGTTTGGGCAGGCGATGGAGGCGATGCGGCACAATGGCCGGCGGACGGTCATCACGGTCGTCGGGATGGCATGGGGGATCGCGACGGTGGTGTTGCTGCTGGCGTATGGGGCGGGTTTTGGACACGCGGTGGAGGCGATTTTTGCGCAGTTTGGGACCAACATGATCGGGGTATTTCCGGGGACGACGAGCGAGCAGGCGGGAGGCACGAAGGCTGGGGTGGTGGTGCGGCTGCAGATGGAGGACGTGGAGCGCATTGCCGAGACGGTGCCGGGAGTGACGCACGTGGCGCCGGTCGCGACGAAGGAGGTGCCGGTGCAAAACGATCTGCATACGTACACGTGGGAGGTGGACGGGATTGTGCCGGAGCTGGCGCTGATCCAGAACATGCAGATCGGCGAAGGAAGGATGCTAACCGAAGCGGACATGGTGCAGCGGGCGCATGTGGCGGTGATTGGGTCGGAGGCGAAGACGAAGCTGTTTTCGGGAGCGTACGCGGTTGGGCAGACGGTGCGGTTGAGCGGCATCAGCTTCGAGGTGGTGGGGGTGCTGAAGCCGAAGATGCAGGAGGGGGACGACAACCTGAATCGCGTGGTGAATGTGCCGCTGAGCACGATGTCGGAGATCAAGGATACGAAGTACCTGGATGGGATATGGCTGAGTTATCGGGGGGACTTTCGGGAGGTGGAGCGGGCGCTGCGGAATGAGCTGGGGACCGAGCATGGGTTTCGACCGACGGACCACAATGCGATCCATGTGGCGAACATTATGGAGCAGCTGGCGCAGTTTCGGATGGTGACGCTGGGATTGCAGGTGCTGCTGCTGTTTATCGGGGCGCTGACGTTGGGGATCGCGGGGATTGGGCTGATGAACATCATGCTGGTGAGCGTGCAGCAGAGGACGCGGGAGATTGGGGTGGAAAAGGCGCTGGGAGCGAGGAAGCGGCATATTCTGCTGCAGTTTTTGGCGGAGGCGATGGTGATCACCGGGGTGGGGGGACTGATGGGGGTGCTGATTGCGTACGCGGTGAGCCTGGCGGTGGGGCGAATTACGTTTTACAGCGCGGTGGCAAGCAATGCGGAGGGGGCGGACATTCGGCTGCTGATCTCGCCGGGGACGGTGGTGGTGGCGACGGTCATTCTGGTGGTGGTGGGGACGGTGAGCGGGATGATTCCGGCGATCCAGGCGTCGAATCTGGATCCGATCGAGGCGCTGCGGTATGACTAGGTTTTGACGCCGGGTGCTCGAGCAAGGCCCAGGCGATGACGGTTTCGGTGGGTGGGAGTTCTTGGTTCAGGGATTCTTCGAGGGGATGGTGCTCGAGGATCATCTCGCCGGCGAGGATTTCGGCTTCGGTGGCGCCGACATAGCAGAGCTCGCAGATGCCGAGGCCGAAGTCGTTTTGAACGGGTGGGCCGAAGATACGGCAAGTGAGGGGACGGGCGGCGTAGAGGTCGCAGCGGCCGGTGGCGGGATCGAGCACGGGGCAGGGGGCGTCGGCTTGGGGGAGGTCGGCGAAGGCGTCCCAGGTGTCGTCTTCTTCGGGCTGGAGGATGCCGGTTGCGGGGTCGCCGGGGAAGTGGGGGCGGAGGGTGTCGGCGAGGGTGCGGGCTCGATGGAGGATAGCGGCGGCGCGGGGTGGGTCGGTAAGGGCTAGGGCGGTGCGGAGGCGCCCGGCGTCGAGGTGGGAGATGCGGAAAACGCCGTGGCAGCAGGGAGTGCAGCCGGGACGGCAGGCTAGCCAGGACGCGCCGTCGGAGGTGCGGAGTGCGCGGCGGGTGGCGTCGGCGAGGGAGCGGTCGACGATCTGTATGAGTTCGGCATCGCTCTCGGGGAGCATTGTTTGTTAGTTGTCGGTGCGTTCGCGCTTGTAGGGAGCTTGCATCAGGGCGCGGGCTTCGTTGACGGCGCCCTGGGTGTTGTCGTTGGTCTGGACGGCCTGGCGATACTCGTTGACTGCGCGATCGCGTTGGCCGGTGACGTCGAAGATGCGGCCGAGCTCGATGTGAGACCAGACTTCGGTCCAGCGGGGGTCGCCGTCGCCGCGGAGGGAGTCGCGGAAGGAGTTGGCGGCGGACTGGTAGTTGCGCTGCATGAAGAAGATTTCGCCAATGCGATAGGTGGCCAGCGAGCTGGCCTTGTTGGTGTCGAGGGCCTTCTGGTACTCGGCCAGGGCGGCGGTGAGATCGCCCTGGGCGACCTGCTGCTGGCCGCGGAGGACGGCGACGCGGACGGCGAGGTCGGGTGTGCTCTTGAGCAGCCAGTTGTCGGGGTCGATCTGGATGCGGCGGGGACGGCCGAAGGTTTCAACGGAGTACTGGGAGTCAGTGCCGGCGACTTCGACGCGACGGACCTCGGTCTTGCCATCGGTTTCGATGCGGAGCTCGACGGGCATGCGGAAGAGGTCGAGGTCCTGGGTGACGGCACCGATGGTGCGGAAGCCCTTGTTGTTGCCGAGGCGGTAGACGGTGAACTTGTCGCCGAAGGCGGGGGCTCCGGTGCCGTCGAGCCACTGGGCGAAGAAGGAGGTGAGCTGGAGGTCGGAAGTTTGGCCGGCGACGGTTTCGACGTCGGAAGAGCGGACGGATTTATCGGTGTATTGGGTGAGGAGGGTGCGGAGGAATTTGTTGAAGGCGTCGTTGCCCAGCTCCCAGCGGAGCATGTGGAAGACCATGGCGCCTTTTTCGAGGGTTTCGGACTGGAACTGGGGGGAGTAGGGGTCGAGCCGGCCGAGGGTGGTGAGGGGCTCGGTGTCGTAGGCGAGGGCGCCGGCGGAGATGTCGGTGACGGCGGTCTGGAAGGCGGTTTTGCCGGCGGAATCTTCAAGGTACATCAGCTCGGCGTAGCGGCTCATGCCGTTGGTGATCCAGGCGTCGTTGAGGGTGGCGGGGGAGATCTCGGAGCCCCACCACTGGTGGGCGATGGTGTTGGCGAGCAGGCGGGTGGAGTTGCGGGGGTCGGCGATGCGGGAGCCGGCAATGGCGACGATTTCGGGGGCCCAGAAGGCGGAGATGCCGCCGTCGTCGGGAAGTTCGACGATGTTGAGGCGGGGAGACTCGGGCTGACCGAAGGTGGTGGTCATGAACTCGAAGGTGTTGGCCGCGTTGTGGGCGAAGGCGGCGGCGTTGGCTTTGTGTTTTTCGAGGACGTAGACGTGGACGTTGCTGATGCCGGGGGAGACGATTGGGTCGAGGAACTTGCCGGCGACGACCGTGCCGGGGAAGCCGGGGCGGGACCAGACGAAGGTGTACTCGGAGCGGTGATTGGGGAGGGATTTGGTGGCGGCGACGCCGGACCCGGAACCGACGACGCGGTCCTCGTCGGGGACGCGGATGTGCATCTGGGCGGTGAAGCGGTTGGTGAAGAGACCGCCCTGAGAGAGCGGGAACCAGCGGCCGGGATAGAGCAGGATGGAGATGGGGTCGGCGACGGCGGCGAGCTTGATGCCTTCAACGGGGCTGGTTTCGGCGCCGACGAGGGCACCGGCGTAGGTGAAGGTCCAGGTGGCGGAGGTGCCCTTGCTGATGGGTTGGAGGGGGGTGACGCGAAGGCCGATGGCGGTGGTGCCGGTGCGCTCGGAGGTGAGGGATTTGCCGGCGGGATCAGTGACGGTGCTGACGAGGAGGCCGCTGTTGAGCTCGAAGTTGACGGCGGGGAGGTCTTCGAGGGCGGTGAAGGTGACGGCGGCGGTGACGGCGAGGTGGTTGGTAGCGGGGTCGAGGTCGGCGTTGATGACGTAGGCGGTGACCTGGAACTGGGGGCGTATGGGCGCGGCGAGGGCGGCCGAGGAGACGGACAGGAGAGCGGCGACGAGGGCGAAGGTGCGAGCGGCGAGGCTCGCGTGGCGGCGAGGTCGGGGCTGAGGGCGCATGGAGTGGTGGGTCCTTGGGGCAGAAAGGGACTGCCGGCACTTATTTAGACGATGGTGAGGGGAATTCGGACTTACGGGCTTTGCGGCTGCAGGAGATGGAGGATGTGGGCGGCGACGGCGGCGATGGGATCGGGGGCTCCGGCGGGGGGATGGAGGTCGTGACGGAGCTGGAGGAGGCCGGCCATCTGTTGTTGGCGGGCGGGGGTGTCGTCGGCGAGCTGTAGGAGTTGGGCGGCGACGGCTTCCGGGGTGAACTGCCGGTTGAGGAGCTCGGGGACGAGGCGGCGGCCGGCGATGAGGTTGGGCATGGCGATGGGCAGGTTGCCGTGGAGGTCGCGGGTGACGGGGATTTCGGCGGGGTAGCGGATGAGGCGGCGGGCGAGGGTGTAGGTGAGGGCGGAGACGCGGTAGACGACCACGAAGGGGGTGCCGATGAGGGCGGCCTGGACGGTGGCGGTGCCGCTGGCGACGGCGGCGGCGCGGGCGTGGTGAAGGGCGACTCGGGCGTCGGGGACGAGGGTGATGGGGGGGAGGAGAAGGTCGGGGTGGGCAAGGGCGGTTTGGTCGATGAGATGTTGGACGGTGATGGGGGAAAGGGTGCTGGCGACGGGAAGGAGGAACTGGAAGCGGAGGGGATGGGCACGGTGGAGGAGGTGGGCGGCGGCGAGGAGGGTGGGGAGGTTGCTGTGGAGCTCGCGGTGGCGGCTGCCGGGGAGGAGGGCGATCCATTGGCGGGCAGGGTTGAGGTTGTGGGCAGCGGCGAAGAGGGCGCGGGAGATGGTGGGGAGGGGAAGGGTGGCGAGGGGGTGGCCGATGAAGGTGGCTGAGACGTTGCGGGTTTGGTAGAAGGATTGCTCGAAAGGAAAAATGACGAAGATGCGGCTGACGCGTCCCTGCATCCAGCGGAGGCGGCGGCGCTTCCAGGCCCAGAGCTGGGGGCTGACTAACCAGAGGACGGGGACGCCGGCGCGGTGGAGGTGGCGGGCGAGGCGGAAGTTGACGTCGGGGAAGTCGATGAGGACGGCGAGGTCGGGGCGAGAGGCGCGGATGGAGCGGACGAGGCGGCGATAGCTCGCGTAGATGCGGGGGACGTGGCGGAGGATCTCGGTGATGCCCATGACGGCGACGTCTTCGGCGCGGATGGTTTGGAGCTGTCCGGCGGCGCGCATTTCGGCTCCGCCGAGACCGGTGAAGGTGGCTTGGGGGAGTGCGGGCTGGAGAGCGCGGATGAGCTGGGCGCCGTAGAGATCGCCGGATGCCTCTCCGGCGGAGAGGAAGATCTGCGGTTTGGGCGATGGGGAGGCGATGGGGGTAGTTTAGAGTGTCTGGCGGAGTGATGGGCGAGATGGCGAGGAGTGAGCGGCGGTGCTTTCGGGCGGTGCTGGAGCGAGGTGAGCTGGCGCTGGGGTGGACGGTCGTGCGGGTGCCGTTTGCGCCGGGGGAGGTTTGGGAAGGAATGGTGCGGCTGCGGGTGGCCGGGACGGTAAATGGGTGGGGATTTCGGACTTCGCTGTTTCCGTTTGCGGACGGGACGGGGTTCTATGTGCTGCTGAACCGGGCGATGCAGCGCGGGGGTGGGGTGAATTTGGGCGTGGAGGCGGAGGTGTGTCTTTGGCCGGACCGGGACGAACGGCCGGCGGAGTTGCCGGATGCACTGGCGGCGCTGCTGGACGAGGAGGACGGGCTGCGGGAGTGGTACGACGGCTTGAGCGAGTCGGTGCGGCGGGAGGCGGGCAAGTGGGTGCTGGGGGTGAGGAGTGAAGAGGCTCAGGAGCGGCGGGCGGTGCAGATGGCGGAGCGGTTGCTGGCGACGATGGAGGCGGAACGGGAGCTGCCACCGGGGATTGCGCGGGCGCTGGCGGGGAGTGCGCGGGCGAGGGCGGGGTGGTCGCGGATGACGGAGGCGCAGCGGCGGGCGGAGTTAATGGGGGTGTTTTACTATCAGATGCCGGAGGCTCGGGAAAGGCGGGTGCGGAAGCTAGTGGAAACGGCAGAGCGGCGGGCGGGGTAAGGGCAGACGATGGGTGGGTCTTTGGGTGGTGCGGTCGGGCGGAGATGGGAGCCTGCACGCTATGCTGGAGGGGTGTTGCTCAGGCTGGGGTCGGTGCGGGGTCAGGGATATTCGCTGCGAAGGGGGCTGATCGGGTGCGCGACGCTCGGGTTGGGTCTCGCCGGGGTGGCGAGAGCGCAAGAACGATTGCCGGATAGCCCGGGGTTTGTGGGTGCGGAGGTGGAGGCTGCGGGTCAGCCTGCGGCGGTGATGGGAGGGGTAACAGGGACGGTGACGGACCGGTCGGGGGCGGTGATTGTCGGGGCAAAGGTGGTGTTGCTGGAGGAGGCGAGCGGGCGGACGGAGGAGACACGATCGGACGAGGTGGGAGCGTTCCGATTTACGGGGGTAGACCCGGGAAATTTTCGGGTGAAGGTGACGCTGGACGGCTTTGTGCCGGGAACGGCGAACGGCAGGATGGACATGGGGCAGAGCGTGGTAATCGGGCCGGTTGCGCTGACGCTGGCGGCTGTAAGTGTTAACGTGGATGTGGTGGCGACACAGGAGGACATTTCGGCGGCGCAGGTACATCTGGAGGAGAAGCAGCGGCTGCTGGGTTTGTTCCCGAACTTCTTTGTCAGCTATAACTGGCAAGCGTTGCCGCTGACGAGCAAGCAGAAGTTTTCGCTTGCCTGGAGGAACGCCTATGACCCTGGGAATCTTGTGCTGGTGGGCTTTACGGCGGGAGTGCAGCAGGCGGCGAATGCGTTTCCGGGGTATGGGCAGGGGGCGGCGGGGTACGGGAAGCGGTATGGGGCGGACCTGGGCAATTTGGTGACTGGAACGATGATGGGTGGAGCGGTGCTGCCGTCGTTGTTTCATCAGGATCCGCGGTATTTCTACAAGGGGACCGGGAGTGGGACGTCGCGGGCGTTGTATGCGATGAGTACGGCGGTGGTGTGCCGCGGCGACAACGGGAAGCGGCAGATTGCCTGGGCGAGCATTCTGGGGGATCTGTCCGCGGGGGCGATCTCGAACGCGTATTATGCGCCGACGGATCGTCAGGGGGCGAAGTTGACGATTGAGAATGGCTTTTTGGGGATTGCGGGGGACGCATTTAATGGGTTGATGCAGGAGCTTGTGCTTCCGCGATTGACTGCTCGGGCGAAGGGTCTGCAGAGGACACCCTAGGGCGGGGTAAAGGGCACTTTCCCGAATTGGGAAAGATGTTCGAAGTTTCTTCGCTTTTTGCTGGTGTAAAGCGGTCCAGGTCTTCTAAGCTTGGGCTGCGTCTTTGGGAGGTGTTTTGCATTTCAGGTTGACAGCGGTCTTGGCCTGGATCCTGGGTTGCGGGTCTGTGTGGACGGGGCAGAGTTCGCCACCGCCGCAGGCCCAGGCTACGGAGAGCCGAACACAGCAGGACGCGTGGTGGAAGCACGCGGTGATTTATGAGGTTTACCCTCGGTCGTTTCAGGATTCAAATGGGGACGGGATCGGAGATATTAAGGGGATTGAGAGCCGACTGGGGTATCTGAAGAGTCTGGGAGTGGAGGCGATCTGGATTACACCGATGTACCCCTCGCCGCAGGTGGATTTTGGGTATGACATTGCCGATTACGAGGCAATCGATCCGCAATATGGGACGATGGGGGATTTCGACACGCTGTTGAAGTCAGCCAGGGCCCAGGGTATCCGCGTGATCATGGACATAGTGCTGAACCACACGTCGGACCAACACCCTTGGTTTTTGGAGTCGAAGTCGTCGAAGACGAACCCGAAGCGCGATTGGTATATCTGGCGGGACGGCAAGAACGGTGGGCCGCCGAACAACTGGCAGTCGTGGTTTGGGCACTCGGCGTGGAAGCTCGATCCGACAACGGGGCAGTATTACTACCACTACTTCTATACGCAGCAGCCGGATCTTAACTGGCGGAATCCCGAAGTACGTCAGGCGATGTACGGCGTCATGCGGTTCTGGCTGGACAAGGGAGTTTCGGGGTTCCGGATGGACGCGGTATCGCGCCTCTTTGAGGATCCTGAACTGCACGATGATCCGTACCTGCCGGGGTACAACGCGTTTGGCGACCGGAACATTCAGCATAAGTACACGGATGATCTGCCGGAGACGCATGAGGTGTTTCGCGAGCTGCGGAAGCTGGCGGACAGCTACCCGAGCAAGCCGGTGTTAATCGCGGAGGCAGACGAGCCGAATATTCAGGAGTTGAGCAAGATGTACGGCGTCCATGGCGATGAGGTGCAGCTGCCGATGGATTTCCAGATTGCCGATGTCAATGAGCTTTCCGCGGCAAGGTTCCGGAAATTGTTCCAGGAGGTAGAGACTAATGCGGCGGAAGGATGGCCGGAATGGTTCTTCTCGAACCATGATCAGGTGCGGCAGTGGGAGCGGTACGGTGATGGGCTACATAACGCTGCGATCGCGAAGCTGATGGCGGTTCTGGAACTGATGCCGCGCGGGACGCCGCAGGTGTATTACGGCGAAGAGATTGGGATGCGAACCACAGAGCCGACGCGAAAAGAGGATGTGCGGGATCCAATTGGCGTGACCGGGTGGCCGAAAGAAAAGGGTCGCGACGGGGAGCGAACGCCGATGCAGTGGACGCCAGAGGCGCCGAACGCGGGGTTTACCGGGCCAGGCGTCACGCCGTGGTTGGCGGTGCCACCGGGTGCACGAACAGTCAACGTGGAGACAGAGAACGCCGATCCCGACAGCCTGCTTCACTTCTACAGGTCGCTTATCCAGCTACGGAAAACAGAGCCGGCGCTGTTGTTTGGCGACTACGTGACGCTGGACCCGGACGATCCACAGGTGTTCAGCTTTCTGAGAAGGCCTGTTGCGGCGGCTCCGGGGCGGAGCATCGTTATCGCCTTAAACATGAGTGGGCAGACGCGGACGGTCGCTTTTGTCTTGGCGACGCATAAGGTGACAGGCGCAACGGGGGTGGTGTTAGAAGGTAACTTCGCCCGGAAAGGGATGAAGGTGGACCTAGGCAAGGTGGACCTGCCGCCATTTGGGGCGGTGGTGTTAGGCGTGGAGTAGGCGTGCGGGGTGGTCGCGAGGCGGGTCTCTGGGGAGGGGGGGAGCGGGTTGCTTTTACCGCACCGGACGGTCTGCTCCTGCTGTGCGGGTAGTATTCAAGTGCCTTGCTTAGGGCGGCGAGCTCTGGCTCCGTGTTGTTGGACCGACTTTATCAAGGGCAGCGTTCTGGCTTGAGAGACGCCACTCCCGCCGTTGCGAAGGTCGAGCCAGAGCAAGGGGCCCGCGTGGGTCGAGTTGCCAAAGGTGGGTTGGCGGCGCCCGGTTTGTTTGGACGCCACAGCCGGCACCGACCTGGTCGGAGGTCACGACGAAGTACCAGGAGGGCTCGGGTGGGATCGAGGGCGAGCCAGTGGAAGTCGATGCAAGTGTGCTCTCAGGCGTTCCGGAGGATGAGCAGGTGCTCGACGAAGGTTTGCTGCCAGCGCAGATGATGTGGGTGACGGGGATGGCTGGTGCGTGCAGTTGAAGCGCGGTGGTGTCCTCGTTGCGAACGATGGAAAGTTCAGCGCCGCCGGTGGTTGGGCGTTGGCCCGGTTTGTTGCATGGGCAGGTGGGGGGGAGGGGTCACCAACACGAAGAGAAACGGGCCGCGTCGAGGGCCACGGCCGGTGACGAGAGCTCCTCTGCCATCGAGAGCGACGGAATGCTGGTCAGGGAGGTGGCGGCAGCGGCGGAGATGAAGTTTTGCCGGGTGACTGTCCTCAACGGGGTTTGCCCATGCAGGCCATTGTGCCAGAAAGAGTTGAGGCGCTGCGGCGACCCGCATAGGACTGAGCGGTGAACCGGTAGGGCTGCCTTGCACACGCCGTAAGACGCAGGGTGCAATGGATGGGCTCAGGGGTGCTGATGCGAGAGGCTGTCGAAGTGGAAAGCAGACGGCGATGGTGATCGCGACTCTGGTGTCCTTGGAGGGTTATGAGGTAACTTTTCGGTCCGGCGGTGACCTTCAGCTTGGTGACCGCGCTCTAGGCTGTATTCACATATAGCTGAAGTCTGGGCCAGGAGCATGCGAGAGC
>CAXTEU010000008.1:0-192301 GCA_964243475.1 uncultured Acidobacteriaceae bacterium
GTCACCATCGCCTGCATGTCACGCTGGCTGAGACAATATCTCGATACACCCTAGTACATTGGGCCTGCTGCACCTTCCCAGCGTACGACTTCTGTCAGATTATTTCCGCTAATGCGCTCGCGGGGTTGTCGACGTTAGGAGCCTGCGCCAAGTTGGGTAGAGCACAACTACGAAGTGGTCTCCTCAGGCTGCCGAAACTAACTTGAATGAGCACGGCCTTGTAAAAACGCGGGAATGGATTGAGGCTAGGGCTTGAGACCTTGTGCTGGATCGCTGAGGGGAGCTGAGTTCCCCGATAGGTGGAGGGCGAGGAAGGCGAGTTGGCGCTCGTAGGCGTCACGGCGATGAGCGCGCTCCTGGAAGCCGTGGCCTTCGCGCGGGTAGGTGTGGTACTCGAAGGGTTTGCCGGCGGCTTGGAGGGCGGCGACGAGCTGCTGCGATTCCTGCGGGGGAACCTGGGGGTCCTGCTCGCCGTGGAGGATGAGGAGCGGCGTGTGGATGCGGTCGACCTCGAGGAGGACGTTGGCCTTGCGGTAGACAGCAGGTTTTGCATCCGGGGTGCCGCCCATCTTGGTCTCCCAGCGGATGGCCGAGTTGCGGTTGGTGTAGCGGAGGAAGAGCGCGCGATCAACGACGCCGAACATCTCGATGCCGGCGGCGAAGGTATCGGGGTAGCGAGCTACGGCGTTGGCGACAACAGTACCGCCGTGGCTGCCGCCGCCGACGGCAACGCGTTTGGGATCGGTGATGCCGGCCTGCACGAGGTTACGGACGGAGCTGTCGATGTCGTCGATCTCGCCGCCGCCGGAGTCTTCGACGTTGCTGTTGCGGAAGCGCTCGCCGTAGCCGGTGGAGCCGCGGAAGTTGGGTTCAAGGACCACGTAGCCATGGTCAGCGAGGAAGAGCGACCAGGGCGAGAGGGAGAGAACTTCCTGGCTTTCGGGACCGCCGTGTGCCCAAATGACGGTGGGATAGCGATGGCCGAGCTGGAAATTGGCGGGCTTGTAGAGGATGCCGGCGAGGGGCAGGCCATCCTTGCCCTGGAAGCGGGCGACCTCTGGCGTGATGCCGAGGGCGGCGTATTTAGACGGGGGAGCAGGGTGGAGCGGGGCGGCGCTCCCCGGCTGGTCGATGCGGGCGGAGAAGGGCGTAGGCGGCTCCGTTGCGGTGCCGCGGGTGAAGTAGATGGTGTGGCTGTCGGGGGTCCATTGGGGGGTGGCTTCGATGCCGGGGAGGGCGGTGAGGCGATGCGGGATGCCGCCGCCGGTGGGGACGATCCAGATATGGCGCTCTTCGGACAGATCGCGATTGGAGAGGAAGGCGACTGACGCGCCATCAGGGGAGACGACGGGGGATTCGTCTTCGCCGGTGCCGGTGGTGAGGGGACGCGGGCTTCCGCCGGCAGCAGGGACGAGCCAGAGTTTGTCCCAGCCGGTCTGCTGGAGAACGGCGACGAGCTGATGGCTATCCGGAAGCCAGGCAGCGGTGTTGATGGCCCACGCGCCGCCGGGGTCGTTAGGGGCGGTGTAGACGGTGGTGGGGGCTTGCACGGCGCCGGTTGCGGGGTCGAAGGGGAGGACGAGGAGGCGGCCGGAGAAGTGCGCGCGCGAGCGTTCGGTGTAGAGGATCCTTGTGCCATCCGGGGACCAGGCGGGTTCGGGGTCGAAGCGATCGGAGGAGACGGCGTCGCCGTGATCGGGGGCGGTGGTGTGGGTGGTGGGGAGAGCGTCGGCGCCGGTGTAGATTTCGGTAGCGCCGACGGCGTGCTCGGCTGAGCCGTCGGCGCGGACGGCATAGAGCTCGTTGAAGCCGTTGCGGCCGGACTGGAAGAGGATCCAATTGCTGTGCGGGTTCCAGAGCGGGTGGTGGTCGGTGGCGCCGCGGGGGTCGCCGGGGCCGGCGGGATCGTGGGTGAGGCGGGCGGCGGGACCGCTGCCCGCCGCGGGGGCGATCCAAACATCGCCCTGGCTGATGAAGGCAATCTGGCGGGAGTCGGGGGACCAGCTCATCTCGGATTTCGGTGTAGCGGGATCCCCTATTGTGCGGGCGGGTGTGGAGCTGTTGGGGGCGGGGCTGAGGAGGATCTGGCCGTGGTCGGTGGTGGCAAAGGTGAGGCCGTTCGGGGAGAGGAGGCCTGCCGGTTGGAGTCCGGTGTTGAGGAGGTCGTCCAGGGTCAGGTGCTGCTGGGCGGGAACGGCCGCAGCGGGGAGGAGCAGCAGAAGCAGATGGGTGATGCGGCGGCGACGCATGGAACCTCCCGAGCGGTGATTAGAAGATGAACTTGCCGAAAAGCACGAGGACCCGTCCGGAAACAATGGCGCCCTGGCCGGTGCCGTAGATGCTGGTTGGAGAGCTGACGGTGGAGGTGATGAGGCCAAAGCCGGCGTTGCCAACGTCGCCGGTGGGGACGGCGAGATTGGTGTGGTTGAGGAGGTTGTAGGCGTCGGTGCCGAGGTCGAAGTGTGTGCTTTCGGTGACGTCGACGCGCTTGCTGAGCTGAGCCGCGATCGAGAAGAAGCCGGGGCCGCGGAAGCTGTTGGGGGCGGTGTTGCCGAAGTCGCGCTGGCCGTCGGGGTTGGCCTTTGAGGTGGCGCCGGCGAACTGGGTCGTCTGCAGGCAGGGCGTGCGGACGGAGGCCTTGCCGCAGTGGGTACCGATGACGCCGGGCTGGAGGACGTCGGCCAGAACAGTACCGGCGCCGAAGGTGGTGATGTTGAGGCTGGTGGGGACCTGGCTATCTGCGACGGAGAACGGCCGGCCGCTGTAGCGGAAGAGTTTGCCGCCTACGGTCCAGTGACCGACGAACTGGTCGAGGACTTTGTGGCCGGTGGAGGGCTCGATGTAGACGAGGTCGGCCTGGATGTTGTGCCGGGTGTCGAAGTTGGTTGGGCCGTAGGCTCCCGTCCTGAGGGAGGAGCCGGGTGTGGGAGTGAGCGCGGGGTTGGCGCTGCTGCCGCCATTTGCGCCAGCGGCGAAAACTCCGGGATTGAAAACAGTGCCGAACTGCAAGGCCTTGCTCCAGGTGTAGCTCACCTGTCCCTGGAGGCCGTGCGCGAGCGCGTGGCGCTCGGTGACGGTGAGGCCGTTGTAGTTGTTGAAGCCGGCGTTTGAGACCTGGGTGACGGTCGAGAAGCGTGGATCGGGGACGGCGCTGGGCAGGCCGACGAAGCCATTGGGGTAAAGAACGGGGTTGTTTACGAAGGCGTTGGCCGCGGTGTTGGACAGCGGCTCGTCGTAGCCGTGATTGCCACTGTACGAGAAGCTGACGAGATCGCGTGTGCCGAAGGGCTGCTCGATTTCGCCGCTCCACTCGAGCACGCGGATAGTGTGGAAGGTGTCTGGATTGACGTAAAGGGTGGGAGCACCGAAGGTTGTGCCGGCGGGGAGAGCGGCACGCAGCTCGGCCAGGGTGCTGCCCTGTGCGAAGCCACTTTGGAAGACGGAGTTGGAGGCGATCGCGGCAGCCTGGGCTGAGCCGGGAATGCTTGCCCCGCCTACTGTGCCGCTGCTGACCGTTGGAGTGAATTTGTTCGGCGCGTTGCCGTAAACGTTGGCGGTGATGTTGCCGGCGATGGTGTTGGCGAAGAGGCCGACGCCGCCGCGCACGACGGTCTTGCCGTCGCCCCTGGGCGAGAAAGCGAAGGCGACCCGGGGCTCGGTGACAATGCCTTCGAAGTTCTTGAAGTTTTTGTGTTGCCCGGCCTGGATGGTGACGTTGTAGGGGACGTCGGCGCCGGCTTGGTAGCCAACGGCGAGAAAGGCGGTGTTGGCGCGGGAGTAGCAGTTTTCCTTGCAGGACGGATTGCCCTGGAGTTCAAAGCGAACGCCGCCGGTGAGGTTCAGATTGCGGCGGAGCTTCCACTCATCCTGCACGTAGAAGTCGAGGCTGTTGAGACGGGTGTGGACGGTGTTGCGGACGGGGAAGGACTGAGTGTAGCTGCTGCCTTTGCCGGTGCTGTTGACGAGGCCGTTGGCGAAGTCGGTGAGATCGGCGAAGGTGTAGGTGCCGATGACGGAGCCGCTGGCGACGTTGTCGTCACTGATGCGATTGTTCCGGTCGTTGACGCCGGCCTGGAGGGTGTGGCGGCCGATGCTGTAGGAGAGGTCGTCGATGATGCCGAGCTGCTGACCGCGGCGGCCGGTGGGGAAAACGGGGCCGGTGCTGGCGAGTCGGCTGCCTGCGGCGCTGCCGTTGGCGCCACCGTCGTTGAAGTTGAAGAGGAAAGGCAGGGCGGCGGAGGCGGCGGCGTAGTCGGCGTTGCCGCTGCGGATGGAGTACCAGTTGCCGTTGAGGATGAAGTTGTTCACCAGCCGTGGGGTGATCGCGTACGTGTAGTTGAGCTGGGGGATGACCCAGGGCTGCACGCTTTGCTGATTGAAGAGCGGGCTGACGGGGCTGGTGCTGGTGGCCTGGGTGCCGGCGTCCCGGCTGATGCGGAAGTAGATCTTCTGCTTGTTGTTGATGGTGTAGTCGACGCGGCCGGCGATAAAGGTTTCGGTGTTGATGCTGGAGGCGGTGGTGCCGAAGGCGACGGCGCAGGGGACGTCGCGACCGAACTGCGGACCGCTGGTGCCGTTGACGAAGGTGCCGGCAAAGGTCTGTCTGCCGCACCCGAGGTTGTTGCTGCTGTCCTGGAGGGGGAGCGTGCCATTTGTAACCGGGACGGCTCGGCTGATGCCCGGTGCGGCGTTGTAGGCGGTGAAGAGGGCCTGGTAGACGGGCAGCGCGGAGGTGGGGACATGGGCCAGTGTGTAGCTCTGGAACTCCGGCGACGGCAGCGAGACGACGCCGCTGGAGGGCAGGGCGTAACGCAGGCCTTCGGTGTCGGCAAAAAAGTAAAGCCGGTCGCGGAGCGCGGGGCCACCGATGGAGGCGGCGTACTGATTAGCGACCGAGCGGGCGCGCGGCGTGTTGCTCAGCTTGTTGAAGTAGTCGTTTGCGTTGAGGAAGCTGCCGTTGTAGTTTTCGACCAGGTTGCCGTGGAAGCGGTTCGTGCCGGATTTGGTGATGTAGTTGACCTGGGCGCCGGCTTCGCGGCCATACTGCGCGCTGTAGGCGTTGGTGATGACGGCGGCTTCAGAAACGTCGTTGGCGCCGAGGGTGTTGTTGCTGGCGCCGGATTTGTTGTTGAGGTTGTAGGGCTCGACGATGTCCGCGCCGTTGACGGTGAAGAGGACGGCGTTAAAGGGCAGACCGTTGACGTTGAAGTTGGCGTTGCCCCCGCCGACGTTGATGCGCAGGCCGGGCGTGGAGAAAGCGACGTTTGTGATGTCTCCGCCGTTGACCGGGGTGTTTTCGACGAACGCCTGACTGTAGCTGGTGACCTGGTTGCCGTTTTCGGTTTGTAACAGACCCGGATCGGCGACTACATCCACCGATTGTCCGACGGACGCGAGGCCGAGGGTGAGGGTGACGAACTGCTCCTGCCCGACGAGGAGATGGAGATGTGAGGTGGCCGATGTGAGCCCCGGCGCCTCCGCGGTGACGTCGTAGTCGCCGGGCTTGAGGAAGGGAAAGCGGTAGTCGCCTGCTGTCCCAGAGGTGATGTTCACTTCCGCGGCAGTTTCAGGTTGGCGGATCCGGATTGTTGCGCCGGGGACGGCGGCGCCGGAGGGATCAACAACTGTACCAACCACGGTAGAGCTGGTTAGAGTCTGCGCGGGAAGGGCGAGCGACAAAACCGAGACGGAAGACAGGAGGAGGGGCACACGGTTGCGGAAGGCAGTCACGTCGTCCTTTGAGCCAAAAAGCTGGAGGGGCTCAGCGCCGCTAGGGCGACGGGAGCAGGTTCATGTCATCGAGAGGAGAGGAGTGAATCGAGAGCAGGAGCGGCTAACAGCAGGAAGGGGGACAACACAGCGCGTGACGGCAGGACAATCCGGTGAGCGGGTTGGCGGTCAAGCGCATGTGGTATCTATACCACGTTCTGCTTCTTCCCGCCGGATCCTCCGCCTGTGCCTACCTGAAGCGACGCCGATCGCCACACCCTGCGCTGGTGCCTGGAACACATGCTGAAGCCAACGAAGGTAGCGCGGTCAGTAGGCCTGCAGAGCGGTGTGCTGTTTCGCGCAGTCGAAAAGTCACGATGTAACTGACGAGATTATTCTGCCGATGGCTCAGCACACGCGCCCTCCAGGCTCAGATAACGGTTTTGAAGAAGAGTGTGCAGGAAAGGTTCAGCGCCTGATCAAGCACTACTATGTTTGCAACATCTGACGGTTTCGTAACGAGAAACGCCGTTCTCGTCGGTTGTGATCTCGAGGAGCGCATAATCGCCAATGCACTTATTGAGCGCTATGCAGGCTGAGCAATGGGCAGACTGGTGTTCACAGAGACATTTCACCTGCCGAACCATATTACGTTGCGATGAGCGAAGTGCTGAGCGGGTTGAGACGATTAACCGGTCCCGCTCATCTGATTACGTAATCGCTACATTTGCTTTGGCAGCGGCCGTCGCTTCCTTTTCAACCTCACCGAGCTGCCCAGGCCAATAAAAGAATGGGAAATGATGGTACTGAAGGGACGCCTGGTATTGCCAAGCGCGGAAATGGCCCAGAAACTTGCCGAGGAATAATCTCCGGTCACGAGGCGTCTTCTCTTTCAAAACTAGATCAAATACTTTCGGATAAATGGCCAGACCGGAAGGGATGTCATCATGTGTTCTGAGATGATTTTGCAGAAAGCTTGCAATCGGAACCGCATCTTCGAGCGTCTCATTCCAGAAGTCGGGTAGGTAATCAAAGACTCGATTGCCGACCCTCTTCTTGAAGTCCTGAACTGCGGGATCAGCTACGCTGTTAAACATGTAGGAATTCAGCTCTAGCACAAACTCGAGGTTCAGTGCTGCTTCCATGAACTTCTCTTCGGAGCCGAAATACGATCCCCACGCACTCTGAATAAGCGCCTTCCATAGCGCTTTATTGCGACCGCTGCGCATATCGGGAAATCGGCTGATGCCCCTAAACGGCCGAAATACGAGGGGCGTAGTGTTTTCGGCGTTGTTGTCCAGCGTGAAATAGCGAACAAAAATGCGAAGGATCACGCCAAGGTACGCGAATCTGCGGCGCAGCATGCAGTAGGTCGCGATTGCTCGGACTCCGACATAGATGTCGTATGCCGGCTGTGCGAAGAAGAGCCCATCAGGCCTCTCCAGAAAGGTTGAAGATTTCAGTCTGTCCAAAGTGCGTGAGCGGTCGAATGCCTGAACGAGCAGAGTGAGAATCCAGATCAACCACTCTGTCGGCGCCTCGTAGCGAACGAGTTCGAACCCGAGAGCAATGACCGAATCGAGTGCAGGAGTGAAGCAATCCTTGTAAACCATCTGCACTTCTGGAAGCCATTCCTCCCAGCTTGGCGGCGGCCCATGCCCCCGCATTTCGAGTGGTTACCATACGTCAACGAGGCATTCGCGAGCCATCTCGAGCAGCATCTTGAATCGCTGAGGCGCAGGTGTGGCGATCGCATCTTCAGCGAATAGCGACAGATGCTCCTTGGGACCAACAAGCAATGTTCTGCTCGGAGCAGGAGATGGGGTCACTTGCGGAGCAGGCTTTCCGAATTCCTCTTGGTAATGCTGGAATCTCCGCCGTGCACGGTTTTCTGCCTCATCATCGATCTTTCTCTCATACATCCTGTCGAGATCGGATTTGCCGGCGCGTGTAAGGCTTGTTCCTTGCTTGATCCAGATATCACCGGCTAAGAAATGTGTCTTGCCACCGCTTGCACCCTCTGTGGCGCAGAGAATCGGACGCAATTGATCCGGCGAGATCACGATCAAAACGAAGTTCTCTCCCGCGTCAGTCTGTAGGCTGTTGAATACCTCCATCTCCGGCACAGGTTCGAGGTACTTGGCCAAGATCTGCTGCACGTTGGCAGGATCGAATTCATCCCGGTTGATAACCGACTCAAAGCGCTTTCCAGCCTGATCGGCGCCAATGATGATGAATCGCTCTTCGTCGGAATGGGCATTGGCCATGCCCTGGACCAGCTTCACGAAATCCAGGCGATCTGCCAGCGCGTCTTTCCTGAGAGTGGCAAGGCGCTTGAATTCATACTGCGGGTGCTCAACGCCGAGCTTGACCACCTCTTCTACAGTCACCCGGTATGCGCGGACACGGTTGGCCAGCGTAAGAGACTGCTCGCCGTTCGTCACCTCAGCCATAAACCCTCCTTGCCTTCTCGCCGTAATCGCTGTACCGCAAAATTGTAGCCGGTCTCGCCGAGGAGGAATCGTTGCAAGGTAGGAGGGGATGTTGTCGACGACAGGAAGATGTAAATAAATGGCTTCGGTCGCCACCGGGCGAGTGTTTAGGGCGAGCAGACTCGTAGAACGCAGCATCGGTAGATGCATCTGGATTTGGGTTCTTGTAGGCCTGCTGCAGGAGGGGCTTGATATCCGTGTCCCAAAGCAGGTCCACCAACAACAGGTGGGTCGACGAACCATAGGCCTCCGTTCTCTGAGGAAAGAGGAGGGCCGCTGCACTCAAGAACGCCAGGACGCTTTTACCTAGTCTGATAGGCATAGTTGATCTCACCGTGGAACTGAATGGAACGACAGTCTGACGGGGACTCTAGTCTCACTCCTCAAAAGCGGCTTCACCGATGCCGGTTCGATGGTCGATGATCTGGGAAGCTCCTACCTAACTCCTCCCACAGACATGGGTCCAATATCCTCGCGTCGCAAAGGCTCAGGCGCAGGCATGCCATTGGCCGCTGCTCGGATCGGTCATACATTGACGCGCGACTCGTTTGGTATTTCCATCCGGTACGGCCGGACCGGTAGTCTCGAGTCTGTATCTTCATACTTGGCCGCTGCCGTACTGATGTACGAAATCTTGAGCGATGAGTCGCACATCTGAGCCGTGCTCGTCATATCGATCTTGCCCATCTTCAACAAAGCCAAAGACCACGTGTGCGGTCGAACCATCATCCGAAACATTGCCGAACACAGAGATCTCGCTGTTTGCCGGAAAGATCTCCGTATCATCCCAGGTGTACCCGAAGAGTTCGAAGAGCGTGTCCACCTCGCCGCCGTTATCGAGATATTTCTTGACTGCATGTTCAAACGTTGCGTCTCGTAGCGTCGTCCCGTCATAGGTACCGGCTTCACGAACGCCCAGCACCGCGTACAAGAGGTTGGCTTTGTCGAGCATCGCTTTCCGGGTGTGAGCATCCGGGGGCGAGTTACATCATCCAGGTCTTGCGGTCTGAATTCACTGTGTCGCGTCGCAATCGCCAATTCGGATGGCGTAATGGTGACGATTTTGTCGCTCGGAAGATGGATGGTGGTGATACCGGTCCTGGCGTCGGTTCGGCTCGCAAAGACACCGGTAGCATTCAAGCCATACGCTGCCAAAACCCACTTGGTGATCGCGGTGGCTGGGCAGTTTGCTCCGAATTGCGCATAGGACAATGTGACTACGCGGGGCGAGTCGACAGTGAAAGCCAATTGCGCTTGAGCGACAGGGAGTGCAGCGCTCAACGTCAGTGCGTAGATTGCTCGAAACGGACGCGTCATGAGTTGCGCTCCAATCTGTACGACGGGGTGACGTTAGGCGATTATGTTTGTCCTGTCTCGTGGTCGTCAACTATTTCACGTCCCTCGCGCCAGTTACTTCGAAGCAGGTAATAAGCGCGCCAGCGTTCGGCGGTGGGAACGTGCGGACGTGCGATGGCTTCAGTCACGGGGTTTCCGACGAAGCAATCCGCTGGAGGACCCCCGATTGACGAAGAGAGGCAGATCCCTCCATTGAGCTGGGCCCTGTCGGTCGCAAGGCAAATGTATTCTGCCAAGCGCCGCAGGCGTCCGAGGGAAAGGTGCAAAGGCGGGATGGGAGTCCGGGTTAAACCAAAGCGGTTTTTCCCGGAGCTTGTTTGCGGGCAACGGGACGAGAGGCGGCAGGTTCGCCGCCCTGCCAGGCACCTTGCTAGGCCGCACTCCTAATCTTGGTAACAGGCTTGACCTCTCCTTGGCCGCAAATTCCTGTTTGATTCTCAGGGCTATGAGGTCGGTAACGAGGAGCGCCGTTCCCATCAGTTGAGATCTCGACGAGTGCAAAAATCGCCAATGCACTCATTGAGGGGAGTCCGCGGGCTCGGGCGGCGGCGGTATGGGAGTGGATGCAGTACGAGCAGTTGTTGGCGGTAGAGACGGCGATGTAGATGAGCTCGCGGGTGAGGGGGTCGAGTGAGCCGGCGGGGTCGAGCATGATGCTTTTGACCTGGGACCAGGTGTGGGCGAGGAGGTCGGGGTGGTTGGCGAGGGCTCGCCAGAAGTTGTTCATTAAGGGGGAGTTTCGGGTGGTGCGGATGTCGTCGAAGATGGCCTGGAGGGTGGGGTGGTGGCGATTTCGGCGTCGGATAGGAGGGGGACTGTCGGCATGAGGGCCTTGGACCGTTAACGTTCGAGAATACCTTTGGAAAGAATAATCCTGCGGATACTGCGCTTGTCATCGAACGGAACAATGTAATCCCTGTCGTCGATCTTCTCATTCTGCTCGAAACCAAGCTCGGGCCTGCGGGTAGTATTCATGAGATCCACATAGGTCCCGTAATCCAAAGCGTAGATGTTGTACCGAACGCCTGGTTTGTCTTTATCTGCATATCCACGTTGTACTAGATGAAGCACCCTAAGATCGAAAAGTTGTTGCACGATCGGGTCATTAGCTAGTTCCCGAGGAATGAGAAAAGATCGAGCTTTCTTGGTACCGATTACCTCGTCCGTGATTTTACGAAGAACCGAGCGCAAGTCATCGCTTAGGTTTCGTTCTTTGTCCTGCTCGAACCATTGCCGAGCCGCCTCAAGGACGGCATCACGTTCGATTTTGTCCTTGTTCTTCCTGTGAGCGACGAAGTAGGCTTTGCTGAAAATATGGTAATAATATACATGACTGACCGGCTTTGGTATGATCGGTGTCATGAGCGGAACGCCTTTTGAGCGGGTTCTAGTCAAATACGACTGGGCCCAAAAGCACGTCAACGAGGTCAACACCGCTATCGACCTCTTTAGAGACTCCAACCCCTACCCGGTCGGCACGAAGGTGAATGACGAGACTGGACAGGTCACCTATTTCGTCGAGAATATTCCGGCCATCGACGACAAAATTCCCCTGCGTTTCGGGGATGCTATTCATAATCTTCGTAGCACGCTGGATTACCTCGCACAAGCCCTCGTGATCAAGGCGGGGGGAACTCCCGATAAGCACACGGCGTTCCCAATTTACGATACGCCCGAAGCTTATAAGTCCATGTCTAGAGGAAAGATAGTGGGCCTTAGGCAACAATGCCTCGAAGTTTTCGACAGAATCGAGCCATACAAGAACGGTTGGGGCAATCAGCTGTGGCAACTTCATCAGCTCGACATCATCGATAAGCATCGGCTGCTTCTCGCAGTATGCTCGATGAATACGGGTCGCACAGCTACGCCAAGCGAGGTAAGCCAGTTCAGCCTCAAAAACAGAACCATCGCCGCTTACGGTGCCGTGATTTTGCCGACACAGTGGGTGGACCCTGGCTATAGATTTGTCCCGCTGTACGCAGGCTACGAACTGAAGACCGTTTCGGCCGACGAGGCGGATCAGAAGATGAGCTTCGCCTTTGATGTAGCGATCAATGAGCCTAACGTTCTCGCTGGGGCACCAGCCTACTTGTTCCTGAAGAGTGTCAGCAGGGAAATCTTGCGAATCATAAACGAGTTTGGACCTTTCCTGTAGACGCAAGGCGTCCTTTCCGCCGCGTGGTATCATGCGGCTAGATGGACACTCACGCAGTACGCTCAGACCCGGCCAAGGAAACTGAAAGCGACTTCGCGCAGTTCACAAGCTTCGTGAGGCGGATTCTTTCCGTCCCTCACTCGGAAATACAGCGGAGATTGGAAGCGGAAAAGCAGTCTAGGTCTTCCGCTTCCCCCGTCCCTGCCTCCGATACGACAAACCGTTAGAACCTTCGATTACAGGCTTCCCGTTAGTTCGCCGCCTGCAACCCCCTACCCGTGACCTCAGCGAGCGTGAGGCGCTTACCAGTGGCTTGGGATAGCGTCTTGATGAATCGCCCAGCGTCACTGGTACCACGGTTATTGTAGCGAAAAGATTGTTCGTCGATGTAGCGAAAAAGGTGGAACGGCTCCACGGCAACATAGGTGCCGCCGAGCGCCCGCTTCAGCAAACTCCAGAAATTCTCCAGCCCGTTCGTCGAAACGATGCCGTCCACGTAAGCTTCAGCGTGATTGATGACGCTGTGGGTGTAGTTCTGCTCCAAGCCCCAGTAGGAGATGAGTTCGTCCGTCATCACGTGCGAACCGACTTCGACATGATCGGCAATTTTGGCGTGCAGCGTCTTCTTATCGCGCTCAGCAATAACGTGAGCCTTGACCTTGCCGCCACGCTCCAGCATCCCCATAACGACCGTCTTGCCTGTAGCGCCCCGGCCAGTGATGGTCTTCTTACGCTTGGCTATGTGCATGTTCCGAGCTTTGCCGCCGATGAATGTCTCATCAACCTCAACTTGACCCTTCAGCTTGCCACCATCGAAGCCGTCCTGCATCGCTAGCCGAATCCGCTGGAGCATGAACCATGCCGACTTCTGAGTGATGCCGAGCGACCGCGATAGCTCATAGGAGCTAATCCCATTCTTGCTGTTGGATAGAAGCCAAAAAGCCGGAAGCCACTTATCGAGCCCGATGGGTGAATCCTCTAGCACTGTGCCAGTCTTCAGTGAGAACTTCTGCTTCGGATGAATCGTGCGGCATTTGTACACCTTGGCTTTGGCAAGGTAAGTGACCTTATCAGACTGGCACTGTGGGCAGCGCACGACACCATCAGCCCAGCGCACAAGAATCATGAACTGACGGCAGTTCTCATACTCAGAGAACAGCTTGATGGCTTCGATAAGTGTCTTCGGGGCTTCCATGTAGTTAGACTAGGCTTTTCTGCCCGGTCTGTCAAGTATATTATTACCGAAAATATTGGTAAGGTCGCGAGCGACTCCCTCTGACGCTCGAACTAGTTCCTGGAATACCTTCTTCTCAGTGAAGAGGCGGCTAGCTAACTTAGCACCTGTTTCAAGGTTTGCGCTCTTTAGATACCCTTCGGGCAATTCATTTGAGAGATGCTTCACTAAAATGTTGGCGAAAGCAGTTGTGATTCCATCGGGGTTACGGTCGTAAACGTAGTAGTCGTCTATATCCAGAAATGCTGAAATATCAGCGCCCATCTCAAACCCAATGAATCCGGCTGGAGTGTTAACGCCAAATTCAGAACGGTATTCGAGAGACCCGATCTTCACACAAACGTTTGCCAGAGGTAGGAGAGACCTCTTCAGGAACTCTGCGAGGTACGGCTGAACATCGAGCGGAAGCGAAGACCATTCGTCGAGCAGAATATACAAACTTGCGTCCAGCGATTGAAGAACTCGCTTGATCGGACTGCTTACGGCCGGAAAGACCACCTTATCTGTGTATACGAATTTGTAGCTCAGGGAAGCTTCCCGCTCGTCTCTTGCTTCGGAGCTTGCGTCGGCTCTTATCAGTGGTTTATCCGTTGTAGCTTCTAGTCCGAAGCCGCTGCTGTTGCGCCGCGCTTCAAGGTTTCTGTTCGCCGAACCTGCCTCAGTTAGCATTGGTACTGACTCAGTGATCGCGCAACCAAGCAGGTTTACTTCCTCCAGAGCAACGTCCACGTTCGGCCCTTCTTGCGATACAACAAAGTCAAGAAGGCCATTGTAAAGCTCGCCTAAAAGATCGCGGAAGAGAGAGGTGCAGCGGTTCGGGACTGGTATGTTTGGGTCTGCGAACTGGCTCGTGCTACCGAAGGTTCTGGCGTCCATGTAGACCACGCATGTTTTTTCTCTGCCCTTAAGGGACGATTCCAAGACCCTCAGTACATGAGTTTTTCCCGTACCTCGACGACCGTAGACAATCTGGCTGTTGACGTTATCGACTTGGGGCAAGATACCTGGATCCACAAAAGCTTCAACAAGCTTTTGCGGATCGTTTTGCTTCTCAGACCTTTGCGGAATGCCGGCGACGGCCCGCGCTAACTGTTTATCTTGAACCAAGCCTGTCCCCTTTTACGCACATTTGAGGCGTAAACGCTAAGCCATGCTAAACCAGGGAAGTTTGTTGATTTGAGCACGTCTTACCTCCTACTGCCGCCGAGCAGGGATCCCAAAACGCCACGGACGAGTTGTCGGCTGATGGTGGTTCCTGCGGAGCGGGCGGCGGATTTGGCCATGGCTTCGGCGAGGCGTTCGTGGTATCCGCCGCGGGAGCCGGTGGTGCCGAGGACCATGCTGGACAGGCTGCCGAGGATGGAGCCGGCGGTGGAGGGGCTGGATGGTTGGGCGGGGGTGGGTTGGGGTGGGAGGCTGGGTGGGAGCCAGGGGGTGGGTTGGGGGTTCCCTGCCCCTGAGGTTCGGGGTAGGAGGGTGTTGGGGTGGGTTGGGGTTCGTCGGATCCCACCCATGACTTCGTCGTGGATGTGGCACCCGTAGGGTCGGGGCTGGATGTGGGGCGCTGGTTGGTGGTTGCCAGGCGATGGGGGGTTGCCAGGTGGGGTTGGTGGAGGTGATGGTTGGGTTTGGGCGCGCTGGGTGAGGCGTTCGTAGGCGCTGGGGTTGTCGTATTTGTTGCGACGATGGAGGTTGCCATGAGTTGCTGGCGCTGGTCGGGGTTGATTGGGCCGATCTGGGAGCGTGGGGGGAAGGATGAGGGCGCGGTCTACGATTGTTGGGGTTCCGTGGGGGTCGAGGAGGCTGACCAGGGCTTCGCTGACCTGGAGTTGCGTGATGACTTGGGCGGTGTTGAGGTCGGGGTTGGGGCGGAGGTGTCGGCGGCAGATTTGACGGATTCTGGTGCGGGGGTGAAGGCGCGGAGGGCGTGCTGGACGCGGTTGCCGAGCTCGGAAAGGACGGTGTCGGGGAGGTCGGTGGGGTTTTGGGTGACGAAGAAGACGCCGACGCCTTTCGAGCGGATCAAGCGGACGACCTGCTCGACGCGCTGGCGGAGAGCGGGCGGGGTGTCGGTGCGGAGGAGGTCGGCGATGTCGAAGAAGAAGACGAGTTTGGGTTGGGGGGGCGGGGCGCCGGCTTCGGGGAGGTGCTCGAAGAGCTCGGACAGGAGCCAGAGGAGGAAGGTGGAGTAGAGTTGGGGGGATTTGATGAGGCGGTCGGCGGCGAGGAGGTCGACGATGCCGCGGCCGGTAGCGGGGTCGGTGCGGAGGAGGTCGGCAATGTCGAGGGCGGGCCGTATTTTGCCAGTCTGTGAGGCAGGTCGGCCGCCACCGAGCACGGTGACCACGGCTGCAGATTGTCCTGCGAGACGAGGCGTGGTCGCCCCACTTACGCCGCCTTCACAGTCTGGGATCGATCGGCTCGCTTTCCAATGCGAGGACGCCAAACACGCACTCGTGTGTGAGGCGTAACGGCTCTTTGCGGACGAATCGCTCAAGGGCCTCGACGCCCAGCGCAAATTCACGGCTCGCGAGCGAACGCTTCGCTCCGACGGCTCGGGACCGGAGCCGCTCCAGATTCTCAGGAAGCAGGTACTCCGGGCCGTAAATGATCCGCAGGTACTCGGCACCGCGGCACTTGATGGCGGGTTGGGTCACCCCGCGCCGTCCCTCTGTGATGAAGTGGAGCGGCTTCACCACCATGCCTTCCCGGCCCTTGCTGGTCATCTCCGTCCACCAAGTCACCGCAGTGGCCGTGCTGTCGTCATCACGCAAGTCCACGATCTGAAACGGCGTCGCTAGCAGCAGTTCCGTATCAGCCGCGCAGAGCTTCCCGATGATCTCCATGTGCCAGGTGTGAGGCTTGTCGGTATGGACTGCGCCTTCGCTGGCGAGCAGGTGGAAAGGCGCGAGCTTGAGATCGTTGATCGAGTTCACCGGCCAGCAGTACTGACGGTAGGCACGGGTGTAGTGCTCCACCGCGTCCAGACGTTTGCCCACCTGCTCTGCCAAGGCTTCAAGGCCCGCTACTCGGCCCATGGCATGCGCGAGGGCGTCGCGCTCCGCCTGCAGACCGCGGACGCCGGCGTTCCCCACGGGAGCGTACTGCTTCTGCAGAAGCTCCTGTGCCTTTGCTGACCACGGCATCAGCTCGCAATCCAGACAAAGCCAATCCGTTGCGAGTTCCTCCCAAAGGCCGGCTTGATCAGCGGCGGCCCGCAATCGTGAAAGAAACTGTTGTTCAAGAGCAGCGTCTGTGAAGAAGCGACGACCCGTTCGCGTGTACACAGTCCCGAGCGATGCCTCCACGACGCCGAATCGCTGCTGCGAAACGCTCTCGTCTTTGCAAAAGACGACCACCGCGCGGGAGCCCATATGCTTCTGTTCGCAGATGACGGTCGAAATGCCTTCCTTGCGGTAGAAGGCGAAGGCTTCATCCGGATGTTCCAGCAGGTTGTCGTGCTTGCTCGTCTCGGTGGGCGACATCGTGGGCGGCAGGTAGATGAGCCATTTGGGATCAACGGCGAAGCGACTCATCGCCTCGAGCGCCGCTATCGCATTCTCTTCGCGGATGGTGATCTTTGGCTTGAGTCGGGTGTCGATCAGGCGTTTGCCGACGACATCTGCAAGATCGAGGACGTCATCCTGGGCGTGCTGCAGGGGACGCACGGACATAAGCTCTTCCGGAAGGAACGGGCGTGCAGGCTCGTAGTAGGTCCGTTGCGCCTTAACGGAAACAATCTCGCGCTCGGGGTAACGCAGAGCCGTGAGCTGGCCGCCAAAAACGGCACCTGTGTCGAGGTTGACGGTGTTGTTCAGGAACAGGGCCTCGGGAACGGGGGTGTGGCCGTAGACCACCAGCGCCTTTCCCCTGTAGTCGCCGGCCCAGTTGTAGCGAATCGGTAGACCGAAGTCGTCCGTTTCTCCTGTGGTCTCGCCGAAGAGCGCGAACTCGCGCACCGCTCCGGAGCCACGGCCGTGCATCGACTCTCTCAGACCGGCATGGGCGACGACCAGCTTGCCGTCGTCGAAGACGAGATGGCTGACCAGGGCGTCAAGGAACTTCGCTACGTCGGCACGGAAGGGGTCAGACTCATGGGCGAGCTGCTCCAGGGATTCGGCCAAGCCGTGAGTACGCTTAACGTCTTTTCCTCGAAGAGCCCGGACAAGTTTGATGTCGTGATTGCCGGGCACACAGAATGCCTGACCCGACCCGACCATACTCATCACCAGTCTAAGAACCTGCACTGTTCCCGGCCCACGATCGACCAGGTCCCCGACAAGAACCAGCTTGCGCCCGACTGGGGTTGAGACGGTGTAGGTCTGGTCATGCTCCTCAACCGCATAGCCGAGCTTCGCCATGAGCTCAATCAGTTCGTCATAGCAGCCGTGCACATCACCGATGATGTCGAACGGACCGTGCTCCGCTTTGCGATTGTTCCAGAGCGGCTGCCGCTCGATCGTGACCGCGTCCACCTCCTCCGGCGTGGAGAGCTTGAAGGCTTGGCGTATTCCCTCGCGTTCGAGTTCCCTTAGAGAACGCCTCAGCTGCTGTGACTGGTTGCGGATCACGTGGGGGCCGAACTGCCGGTCCGGCCGCAGGGCGTTACGATCCTGGCAGAGGCGCTCCGGAAGATCGAAGACAATGGCCTCGGCGAAGAGGTGGTGCTCCTTGGCAAGCGCGATGAGAGTCTTCCGGGACTCGGGCTGCACGTTGGTCGCGTCGACCACGGTCAGCTTGCCGCGGGTGAGCCGCTTGCGCACAATGCCATGCAGCAGGTCGAAGGCATCGCTCGTAGCGGACTGGTCGTTCTCGTCATCGGAGACGAGAGCCCGGCAGAAGTCCGACGAGACAACCTCTGTCGGCAGAAAATGCTTGCGGGCGAACGAGGACTTGCCTGAGCCGGACGCACCGACAAGTAGGACGAGCGAGAGTTCAGGGATACAAATCTTCATGCCATTCGCTTTCGATTCGTCAGGAGCTGGCGCCCAGACGAACTCGGATCAGGATATCGTTCAATGCTGCTTGTGCGGTCGGGACTTCCGGCAGAGCTGTCAGGGATGCTTCCGTCACCAACCGCGCTCGCAGGCTCTGGAATTCTCGTTCGTACAACGCAACTTCGCCAGAAGCGAGCGTCTGCTGTTCCGCTCCCTCCAGCTTGCGGGCCATGAGGTCAGGAACGAACGGCAGAGGGTACATTTCATGCAGTATTCCAAGGTTCGCCTCGATCGTCCCTGTGCGCATCAGGTGAACCCCCGTCAGGAGCACGCGAAAGGTATAGAGCAGCGGTTTGATCCTCGGCTGCTCCTGCTTCTGAAACAGCCTCCACTGGCTGTCCGCGAAGCCGAGGTAATGGTGAGCATGGTGCCTGGTCAGGATCGCTGGGATCAGCGCCTTCACCTCCTCGTGTTCGGGGGTGGTATGAACCACTATGGGGGAGAGAAGTTGTTCGAGCACATAGCGGTTCGGTCGGAGAAGAAACTTGAAGAACTTGCGGATGTCATGCGTGACGAGATCGAGTTCGATCTCGTCGTTCTGCTCTACCTGGAGCGTCTCGTTGAGCGGCATGAGACCGATGACCTGCTCCGCCGGCAATACATGGACGCCACGAAGATCCCAATCGGAATCAGGCGAGGGAAACCCGTAGAGGTGCGCCCCGCTGACAGTGGCGAAGAGTAACGGATAGGGATGGAGCCGGGCGGCGGCAAGGACCTGTTCGGGTATCAGTGGGCCGGCCCCACCCTCGTGGAACGAGCCCAGACAAGAAGCCGGTTTGCTTCGGCATAGTCTGGCGCGTCGGGCAACGCGGTCAACCGGAAAGCCCCGTCGAACTCGCGATGCAGAGAAAGACGCCACGTGTTTACTTCGGCCCAGGTCTGCTTGCCGTCGCGGATCGCAAGCAGTGCCTCCCGATGCTCGGCAACCAGCACGGGGACGTGTGCCTCACGCAGCACGCTGATCCCTTGCATCAGGAGACGGATCAGATGCATGGCATGCTTCCATTTGAGCTCGCCGGTGGCACGCAGGTCCTGCTCCAGCTTTTTGAACTGAGACATAACGTAGCCGTTGTAGGTCTGATAGACCAGATTCGAAATGAAGATGTTCCGTTTGGCCAGGATGGCCTCCGCGATCTCGGAGCTCTGCTCCACCAAAGGAGTGAAGAGGCATTCAAGGACATTGGGATTCGCTTTGAGCGCGAGCACCAGAAATTTCTTGAGTTCCCAGTAGCACTCTTCCCTTTCGCGGCTCTCCAGCTGTTCGGGGACGCCATAGAGCGACCACTCCAGAGCCGCCGGCGGGAGATAGATACCGCGCCGATCAACGTCTGATCCTTCGCGGGCTAAACCATAAGCCTGCGAGCCGACGACACAGCGGTAGATCACATAGCGATCCAGCGCAGCGCCTGCGTCGCTCGACTGCGCGTCACCGAGCGGACCAATTTTCACATGCTTCAGGATCGAAAATTGGCTTCGGCGAAAGCTAGCCTCCGTTCCATCCGCAAACCGAAGGCGGTAAGCGTGCTGAGCGTCCGCCGGAGCCTCAATGATCTCGGCCACGGAACCCTGAAGCTGTGTCCCGCTTGTCTTCTGTCCTGGGTTACTCGAACGCACGACGACTTGCGTTCCCACGGGAACGATCAGGTCGAGTGCGGATGGCGGTTCCCTACGCAAGGGTGAAGACCGCCATCTGGGTAGGCGCGCCAAGGGCTAGATGTTCGCGTCCCACTGGCGAGAAACGGACGTTGTACCCGAACCGCTCACCAACGTTGCTCGTCCACTGTTCGAACTCGGCTCGCGTCCACTCGAAACGATGATCCCCGTGGCGGAACTCGCCAGCGGGCAACGTGGCGAAGACTGAGTTGTACTCCGCGTTCGGCGTGGTCAGGACGACGTGCCGGGGACGCGCGAACTCAAACAGCACGCGCTCGAATGTGGCCAGCCGCGCCGCATCGAGGTGTTCGATCACCTCGACAACTGCGGCTGCGTCAAACCCCGCAATCCGCTGATCCCGGTAGGTCAATGAACCCTGGATCAACTCGATACGGCCACGTTGTCGCTCCGGCATCTCGTCCAGCCTCAGCCGTTGTTTGGCAAGCTCAAGCGACCGCCAAGAGACGTCCATTCCGAGAATGGTTTCGAACTGCTTCTCAGCCAGCAACAGCCGCAACAGCTTGCCTTCCCCGCAGCCAAGGTCGACCACGCGCTTGGCTCCCGTGTCTCGAACGACGTCCAGAACTGCTTGGAGTCGCTGCTGATGGAGGGAGGGTGTACGTTCCTCCGGCTCTTCCTCCCTGGCCAGAGGCTCCTGCGACTCCGGATCTGAGACATCGTCAACAAGAAGACGACTGAGGGCCTCACGAGTGAGGTTGCGCTGCCGCTTCAGATAGCGCGAAACAATGAGGTCCTTCTCCGGATGGATGCCCAGCCAGCCTTCGCCCCGCTTCAGGAGCTTCTCGATCTCGTCATTGGCCACCCAGTAATGCTTTTCGTTGTCCAGCACGGGGATGAGCACATACAGGTGCGTCAGCAAATCCTGCAGCCGCGCAGTGCCGGACACGGTCAGTGAAACGTAGGGCGAGTCGCCCCATTCCGGGAATTGGTCATCCAGCTGCGAACCTTGCATCTCGACCGAGTACCCGAGGGGCTCGAACAGGCGCCTCACCAGATCCTCGCCGCCACGCGCCGCGATAACCGGAAGATGCGCACGCAACGGGATAACCGTTTCAGCCAGTTCCGGTCGCTCCTTGCTCCGGCCACTCATGGCTGTAGTGAACAGCCGCCCCATGGCGACGCTCAGAAACGAATTCGCGGCATAGGGTCGGTCGTTCACGTACTGCTCAAGTTGGCCACCCTCGCCCGCAGGTCCGCGACCACGTACCAGGGCCACAGGGTCGATTTCAACCAGGAGCGCCACCGTGCACAGACCTGGGTCCGCTTCCGGGTAGAAGATGTGTGCTTTCCCGAAAGCCAGCTCTTCCGTCTGCACCCGGGAAGGGTTCTTATGGAGAAGAAAGCCCAGATCGGTCGCGGGCTGGTGGGTGGTGGAGATCGTCAGGAGCATCGCATCCAGTGTAAGAGACTCCACCACACACTCGCGGTCGGTCGTGCTCGACTTACCCCGCCGTTGCCCCTCGCGAACGCCCTCACTGAGAGCGCGGGCTTAGCGCCCCCGCTCATCTGAAGCCGCTGGTGTTCGCTTTCGACGTGGCTCCGGAGAGGCTTTGCCGCATACTTTGGACAGCCTGGAACAGATCCTCTGCCGTGATGTCGTCATACCGCTCAAGGGCGTGCTGGCCCGCCATGACGTATACCTCGCGCATCTGGGCAAAGGAGAACCCGTCCGAGGCTTCTACCGTTTTCTGCAGTTCCGCACGGCCGAGAGCAGGTTGAAAGCGCCGGAGGAACTCAAACCGAAGGTTGGCGTCTGGATTGCCGAAATGAACTAGACGATCGAACCGACCGGGGCGTCTCAGAATGGCGGGATCGAGCAGGGTCGGTTCATTCGCGGTTGCCACAATCACAATGCCCTCTCCACTACCAACACCGTCGAGAGCATTGAGGATGGCCTGCAAACCGATGCCGCTCTTGGATTCCCCTTTTCCGGGAAAGGCCCGATCGAGATCTTCGAACAACACCATCGCCGGCCGATTCTTAAGAGCGCGGTCGAAGAGCTCTTCCAGACCAACCTCGCTGGTGTGGGGATCCGATAGCCTTAAGGTGAACGCTGTCATTCCCTGGCTTGTCAGCATCGCGCGGATGGCGGTGGTCTTTCCGTTGCCCGGCGGACCATGGAGCAGGTACCCACGGCGAAAAGGGATGCCGTGCCTGCGGTACCACTTCTCACGGAGGAAGAAGGCTTCAAAGTCATCCCGCAGCATGGCTTGGGTCTCCGCACCCAGCGTGAGCTGCTCCCAGCTGCAAGGGGTCACATCGCGCTCGCCTCCGTGGACCGTCTCAATTCGGGGTTTCCGGATGGATCGACCGAGATCATCCAGGAGATGGAAGACCCGTTCGCTCATACTCTTCTGGGCGATCATGACGGTCTGTCTGCTCTCGGAGTGACTGCTTGGCCCGTTGAAGAACGAGACCTGCATGAGGACAAGGAAAGCGGGGAAAGTGTGCAGCTTCAACGCCACGGGGCAGTCTCCCCACCACAGACGATGCCGCGCCTGCCTTTTACCCAGCAAGAGCGATCGGAGGCTGCCCCTGGTCTCTTTCTTGCGAAAACTCAGAAGCGGAGACATAGCTTCCGGGATCTCCGCTTCGGCAATCAGCGGCCGAAGGCGGCGCAGTTCACTGACCGACAGGTTGTTTTCTGCGGGAAAGTTCAGGATCGCTTCGAGGCCGATCTGTAGGAGGTTCAGCTCCGTACTGAAAATCACTGCTTGGGAAAGGGGTACCCCGATTTTGCTTTCAATCCATGCGCGATGTGTATCGAGCTCTTGGCGAATCAGGGCCTGACTGGTTAGGAATCTGTGGGATCTCTGCGTGCTCATTGTGGGTCCTCTTTTCGTCCTTCCTGTCGACCCTATCGACAGAACGAAACAGAGTGGAGCTCTGGGCAAAATTCTTTTAGCTAAGTTCGAGGCAGTACATGCGCGATGATTCGGCGCCTCCGGTTCTGCTCGTGTCACTCTCGCGAATAAAGCGCGTTCTTCAGCACGGTTTAACCGATGGGTTCGCCGGGTCACCGCAGATCACGAAGGTGCGGCCGTTGTTCTTGCCGTGCAGGCTCCGCTTGCGGGTACATGGCGCCCCCTTTCCATGGAGCAGCCCAGATCCAGGCAACAACCGCCTCCCCTGCAGATCGCGTCGCGGGAGGGCGATAGACTCGTTGCCATGAAAACCTACGTGTTCATCTGGTTCGAAGGCGAACCCGCGTCCCGGCTCGCGGCCAAGCGGCAGATGATCTATGACGACCCGGTGATGCTGCCGGAGGTGGGCGACACGGTCCACAACCCGACTGCCGGGACCGACGGCGAACCGCTACACGGGATACTTCTCCGCCGCCAGTTCGCCTATTCTGCAACCGACGTAACCGTCCACCTTGTGCTGCGGGATCCGAACCTGGAAGCTCGCGTCGAGCCCCGGACGGATGCGAAACGAAGGAGCATCTTCGATTTCACACGGAACCCCCGCGACTGAGCAGTTCGGGGCGACCTCCTTGGTCAGAAATTCAAACTTGTGGGCGCTTGATCCGGTTTTGCCGTACTCGAGCAGGGTCTTGCCGCGGTGTACGCGCGAACCAGTTCAGCGCAGGGCGCTGCTGCCTGCTGAGCGGCATCAGGTCCGATCCGATTACACGCGAAGGTAGGTTGTCAGCGCTGTGCTTGAGACGCGCTGCCGCGCTCTCGTTGTTCCTTGTAGAGTTCCTCCTCGGTGGCCAGAATGTCTTTCAATTCTCTGTAACTCTCGCCCGCAAGAAAGCAGGCTTCCGTAGCCTGGCGGAAAGCAACGATTTCAGTGGTGGCCCATGGGTCTGTCATGATTCTCCTGTCTTTGTGCTGGTGGTGGCAGAAGCAGTCGAGTGGCTGGAGATGGAAGCGCTAAACGCGTCGGAGTGAACAGTGGCTCGGTTGGGCGATGGATCGTGCCGTACTTCCGGAGGTTCGTGCGATGGCGAGCCGCTCTTCTGCTGCATGCCTTCGAACAGTAAACCAGTTCGATGTCCAGCTTCTTTTGGCCCCGGATGTCCTTCCGGCAGTCTTCGGCCGCGCAGAATCCGGTAGGGACGTGTTCGGTAAGGGAAGCGTCCTCGCGTCGTTCCTGACGCTCTTTTTGTCGCTTCATACGCTCGAGATGTTTGAGCGTGTCGGCGTGGGCTGCGAGTTGTGTCGTGTCGGCGTGCCCGGTGTGCCAATAGCCGCAGTCGGGGCACTCGTAGGCGATGAGCAGTTCCAGAAATCTATACGACTGCTCCATAGCGACTTTGGTGGCGATCTGCTCGTTCCGAAGCCTCACCTTCCGTTTGCATCTAGTCCAGGTCGCTCCATTCTGCCATGCGCTTTGCCCTTTCATCGCCAGCACAGTCTAGATCGGCCACAGCTCTGCAAACTACCTTTTCGTAACGCAGCTAATCATCCAGAACTGATTCGGAAGAGTGCGGACATGCGCTTACAGGCGCGGTCTATACGTCGGACCTGGTTCGTGGTGAGAAGCACACTGCAAAGCCTGAACGAAGACAATCAACGTGGTCTTAGCGGATCCGCTCCGCCTCCAACCCATCCCACATGTCTGTATACGTTTGGCGTACCAGGGAAGGAAGTTGGAAATCACGAGTCAAGTGGTTTGCCTGCACCAAGCGCACTACATCCGCAAAATCATGCATGCGCGTCACCGGCAAGCTTAGATAGCTGGAAAGCTTGATCGCGATGAGGTCGTTCAGATCAACAATGGTCGGTTCTCGAGCGACACGGGCTGGCATAGGAAGCATCAGCGGCCCAGGACTCACCGACCCGCCACCCGGCAGGAGATGGATCTCGACGTTGGTCGCAGGATCCCTCAGCGACATACCCGGTCCGACGCTCTCCACGAAACCTGCGATCGAGAGACAGTCGCGAGCTCTGTCCAGATCCGAGACGATGAGATCCACGTCGGCGGTGTACCGGGCATACCCATGCTCCTGCACAGCGTACCCACCCACGACGAGCGACGGAATGCCGAGTTCGCTCAAAGCCCGGGTTGCGCGTCTGAGGGCCTTGGTCAGGCCAGTCGTTGCCGAAACCCTGCGCAACAGCTTGGCCTTTGCTCGATGCTCTCCTCTCACCGTGCCCTCCTTCGAGCACGATACCCTCGCTGGAATGCGAATGGGGAATATACGGGTCCGCCAAATCGAGCGCCATGCGTGCTTAGATAATTCGCGTTCACTCCCGTCGATCGCGGAACAGCCCAGGTGGAGAGTAGCTAGGGCGGTCGGACCCGAAATGACTCAGCAAATTCACCCTGCGGAATGTGGCGCAGGGACGCGTTCGACGGGGAACTACGGGGTGGTGCCAAAGTCTTTTCGCGCATACCGCGGGTCGGGACGGTCGGACGGGTATTCCCCTCCATGCGGGATTGTTCCCGCTTAGATCAACCCGAGGAGTACCGAGATGCGTCGACGAATCGACCAAGAACTGCTGAACCGGCCCCAACCACCAAGCACCGCAACCGATCCATTCGCCGACCCTGCATGGGACGATGTGACACCTGTTGTAAACGGACGTGCGCTCGGCGCTACCGACCCCGCTGTCGAGATCGACGCCAGTCCGGAACCGACTGATCGGAACGCGGACGAGGTCGGCGACACTGAGGCGAATGCGGATGCCGTCCGAGAAGCCAACGAGCTTTGTGCCTCCATGGACGCCGAAACGGTGGAGGAGCAAGAACAGCTGCTCGTGACCACGATCGGGGAGCTCTGGTCCTCCACGAGGGCTACCGAATCGACCATCAAACGCTCCCGCGAGGATCTGGCCAAGGTACGACGCGAACTCGGGATGCGCCTCAACCTTTACAAAAATCTTTTGAGTCGCGCAGGACGCGAGGGAAAGTTCACAGGATTTCTCCGCGAGAACCAAATTCCTCGTGCTACAGCCTATCGCCTGATCGAGGCGTCAGTTCACTACTCCGCCGAAGCCGTAAATCGTCTCAGTGAGACGATTACCGTTCCGACCGAGGTGGACATCGCCAAAATCGTGTCCGGGCTCAAACCGAAGCTCGTCGGCCGATTGACCACTCCGGAGCTCGTGGACCGGTTCCTTCACGCTCTGAGGGATGCACTATGCGAGGCCTTATCCGCCGCGGGTGATCCTGAGAGCAGTGCTAGCGCCATGCCTGAGATGACAGCCGCACACTGATCCTCAACCACTGTTTCCTGGCAGGTGTTCTCGTTTGAGTAGGGTAACGGAGCACCCCTGGAACTACAAACACTCTCGATTCGCCCGAAACGTGGGGCTATCGTCCACACTCCAAAACGGGGGATTGAGTCCGCGGACCATGAACACGGCCACATGCTGTGGATGACCCCGACCTTCACAGCATGACCTTGGGTCAGCGTCGGACGAACGTAGGGAGGCCAAAGTCGAACCTGGAGCGGCGGTCTAGCCCTCAGAGAGGAAGCTCATTTTGCTCTGCGGCCATCACCGCTGACCACATCAGCTCCTGTCCACTGTTGCGGACGCTGTTGACGATCGGATCGGCACGGTTCATCTCCATGTCTTCAGATCAAAATGGCCACAAGAGAGAGCTCGCGATTTCATTCTGCTCAAAGCTGCTCACCCTCACGTAGACTGTTGCCTGGCCCCTTTCGGTGGGTGTGTCGCGATAGGGTTCACCACCTTGCTCTTTAGGTGTAGCGTAAACATAAATCAACTCTATGCCACGCCCTTTAAGGACTTCCTGCAATGTGGCGATACGGTATACCCTAAAGAGCGCTCGGCTTGACCTCACTTGTACCGGCTGATGGCGATCAAACAGACGGCGCGGCTACACTTGTTGAATGCACTGCCGGAGAATTCATGCCGAAACAGGAAACATTCTTTGAAGAGCGAAAACGGCGATCGCAGAGTCGAAGTCTTGAAGTCCTACGATCAGAGCTATGCGCGTGAAGCATTCAAGAACATGGACGAGGAAGCACAGCAACATCTATGGGACTCACTAAAGCCCGAGGACCTACGATCCGGCTGGACTGCCGTCATTAGGCGACCCTGAAGGTGAGGCAGAAGCCTTCTTGTGGGATGAGCTTCTGGAGTCCGCCCGAGAGGATGGCAATGTTCTTTCCTTCTTCATCGTGAATGAGACAGTTGGTCGTCCTACAGAAAGCCTCTATGTTTCACCAGATTGGCCCAGTGCAGAGCAGTTCGCGAAGACACGGCTCGCAGCAGCTCTCTAAAGCTCTATTCGGCTCCGCCCAGACAATTCGCCTCAATGAGCCTTACCTCCAATCTCCTGATTGCGACGGTAGGCTCTTTGCATTGGGGGTATTCGTCTCTCAGCTCTACATTTTCAATATGTAGACTAGGTGTTTCGGTGATAGTATCAGGATCGACTATATGGGATCAGAAGCAACCAAGGATAAAGCTCGGAGCTTCGAGCGAATCGCCGAGCGTCGCGTCACCCAAGCTGTAAAGCTGATGCGTCTGATCGGCAACTTGTCGAATAGGCGGAACTACACCTACACCGAGGAGCAAGTGAGGCAAGTAGTTGAAACGCTTGAGTATGAGGTGAAGCAGGTAAAAGGAAAGTTTCGTCAGGAGACATCCACACACCCCGAAGGGTTTTCGTTTCGAAAGTAGAGGGTGGGGCTATTTCAGCAGTGAGACCAGGCAAGAAGAACACGCAATACACAGTAGGCAGCCTCTTCGCCGGGATGGGAGGATTCTGCCTCGCATTTGCGAATGAAGACTTCAAAGTTGTATGGGCCAACGAGAAGGATCGGTTCGCCGTTGATACCTACGCGCATAATTTCCAAGCGACAACGATGCATCCCAAGCCAATCGAGGATCTGTCTGTTGTCGGCGATGATCTCGCGCCTGTAGATGTCCTGACAGCGGGATTTCCATGCCAGCCATTTTCAAAGGCAGGAGTGAAGCTCGGCTTCGACGATGAGCGTGGCAGAGCATTCTTTGAAATCATCCGGTTGCTCCGCGAGTTCGGAAACGATCGACCGAAGATTCTTCTTTTTGAGAACGTACAGCACCTGTTGACTCATGATCGAGGGCGTTCATTTAGCCGCATCACTCAAGAGATCCAAGCCGCAGGCTACTGGTTCATGCCGAATCAGAACACCGCCGTTCTCAACACGAAGACGCATACTGAGATTCCTCAGAACAGAGAACGGCTTTACATGGCTGCCCTCTCCTGGGACCACTTTCGAACCAACGTCTTCCGCTTCCCTGATCCCGATCCAGCCACAGTTGATTACAGGACCTACCTTGACCTGGATCAAAAGGCTGACGACTCGTTCTATTTCAACGATGACTCGCAATACAAGAAGCTGTTCGAGGCGTCGATTGATGCTGGGGATGCTGATTCGATCTACATGCTCCGCCGCAACTACGTCCGCGAGAACAAGAGCAACACGGTTTTCGCGCTTATGGCGAACATGGGAGATGGCGGCCACAATGTTCCAGTGATCCAGGATTCATGGGGCATCAGGAAGCTTACGCCTGCAGAATGCCTTCGGCTGCAAGGCTTCTCCAAAGAGCAGTTCTCTTTTCCAAACCAAGTGTCTCGAATTCAACAATACCGGCAGATTGGAAATGCTGTCACAGTTCCATTGGTGCAGAAGCTTGCTGCGGGATGTCGCCGCTTGCTAGATGAAAGGAGCGGCAAATGATCAGCAAGAAAATCGGGTGGAACTTTCCAGCCAACGATGATGGCCAGGAAGTCGGCTTGAACGATCCCGGGATCGAGACATTTAAAGATGACCCGCTTTCCAGTTTAGCTCGCGAGGGGCTTCAGAACTCCGCCGACGCAGCAGACCAATCGAACAAGCCTGTCGAAGTTCATTTCAAGCTCTTGGAAATCCCCAGCTCTGAGTTTCCAGGGTATGCGGAGTTCAAGCAAACGCTACAAGCCTGTAAACAGTATGCCAAGTCATCCCAGAAAACGGTCGCGTTCTGCGACAACGCCCTGGCGGTGCTTGCGCAGCCGACGCTCCCGGTCCTTCAGATATCCGATTACAACACCACAGGCTAACCATCGGAGCGAAGAATGATCGGACCACGGACTGGTTCAAACTGACCAAATCTGTTGGCGTGTCGGACAAAAACGCTGGCAAACTGGGTTCTTTTGGAATTGGCAAGCATGCCCCGTTCGCCTGCTCGGACCTTCGCACCGTCTTCTACGGCACCAAAGACCTAAACAGCGCCGTCGCCTTTCAGGGAGTGTCCAAGCTGGTCACCCACCTCCGCGATGATGCTAGTGGCAAAAAGATCCGCACGCAGGGAACCGGCTACTACGGCGTTAGACTCGGCAATTCACCATTGTCCGACTTCAAAGTCGCACCCCAATTCGAACGGAGAAAGATCGGGGCAGACATCTACGTTATGGGCTTCCATGACTTCCCCAACTGGGAAGCCCGGATCATAAAGACCGTCATCGAGAGCTTCTTCGTCGCTATTCACCAAGGGAAGCTGATTGCGAAGGTCGGCAGAACTACCCTGAATAAGACCAGCCTGCCCGATCAGATCAAGAAGCACTACGCAGTACCCGACACCAACTATTACGCAGACGCCTATTACCTGACCCTAACCAGCGACGATGCGCTTGAGTTCACAGACGAGGATTTTCTTGGAAAGGGGAAGGTAACCCTTCGGCTCCTTGAGAACAAGGAGTTCAAGAAGAAAGTCGCCATGTTCCGCAGAAGCGGCATGAAGATCTTTGACAAAGGACACTTTCATACTCCTCTCCGCTTCGCCGGTGTTTTCACGGTTGAGGGCCAATCCCTTGATGCTCTTCTTAGAACGTTGGAGAACCCTAACCACAGCCTTTGGGAAGCGACGCGAGGAGCCGATCCAGATGAGGCCAAGCGAGTTCTCAAGGAGATCACCAACTGGCTGCATGCAAAGGTGCGGGAACAAGGCGGGGCAGAAAACGTCACTGAGATTGATGCCGAGGGGGTAAGCCAGTATCTTCCCGACGACATCGAGGACGAGAGCGGTACACCGCTCCAGCTCGAGGCCATCAACCAGGAGCCCGCAGACTTCGTAGAGATGCGCGTTCGCAACACCACGCCCACCAAGGCCGCTATGTATGAACCGGATGAGCAAGAACAGGGCGAAGGCGACACGGACGGAGAGCAAGAAGAAGGTGGCGCATATGAGTCTTCCGATGGCAGCAGCTCCAGCAGCACCAGTGAGGCTGGCGGAAATGAAGAGAAGGAAGATGCAGGTTCTAGCAAGACGGACAAAGGTATGCGCCGGGTAGAGATTACAAACGTTCGCATCTTCTGCACTGACCCTGCCGCGGGCAAATACCGCCTGCTCTTCGAGCCGCAGGCCAGCGGGGCGAGCCTGTTGCGGGTTTCTGTCATTGGCGAGGTTGGTGTCGAGCCAGCCCCGATCACGCGTTATTCACTGGATGGCGGCAAAGAGCAGTCCTCCAATGGCGAACCTGGACTCATAGGACCCTTCTCCCTTTCAGCTGGAAAGCGAGCGTCTGTTGATGTTGTTTTGGACAATGCACTTCGCTGCGCTTTAGGAGTTCACGCATATGGAAATTAGCTCCCGTGCATACCCCCACCCCGTACTGTCATGGTTCGGCGACGACATCACAGATTCAGTATTCCAAGGCGTTGTCGAAGGAAAGACTTCGAAGACATCGTACGTCTTCAGCGCGACGTTCAAAACGAACAATGACGATCTTCTTGCTCTTGTGGAGCAAAAGAAAGCTGAATACGCGGTCCACATCGAGTGCAACTCGACCCGCTACCGACAGATCTTTACTAGCAACACAGAGAAGTTCTCCTTCGAAGTGCCTGCCCACATGATCGACGGGAAGGTTCAGATCTGTTCAATCATCCTCGCCGCAAAGCCAATCTCCAAGTACAAGAACAGCCATTTCCACCCTGACTACGGAAAGCTAACCTTCAACGTCAGGAGGGGCGACACCCTCGCCGTTGGGCATGATCGCACGTTCACAGCCGACAAGAAGACAGATCCGCTTCGCAAGGTGGCGTCGATCTTCTCTATCGTCCAGGACGACAGGCCCGAAGCGAAGCCGATGGACATCGACAGCAGCGGCTCTAAGGTCCTTATCAAGCTATCCAAGGAGAACTTTGATTCCTACATGGTCCTGAAGCATGAGGCCGCGTACCGGCCCGTGCTCAACTCGTCGATTGTTTTACCTGCCTTGGTTAGCGTGATTGAACAGGTTCGCTCAGCTGGCGCGGACGGTCTGGAGGCCATGTCTGAACTGCGATGGTTCATCGTGGTAGCCCGACGCCTCAGAGACCAAGGCATTGATGTAGAGGATGCCGGGACCTTCGTTGATTCGAGCCTCAAAGTAGCACATGCCCTCCTGGGTGATCCGCTCACAAGCGCCCTGAATGGTTTGAAAAGCATGACAGACATGGACGAGTAGAGGAACGGTGACAATGGCTAAGCAGCGCTTTATCAAGGAAACTCAGCCTAGATCGGCTTCGCGCCAACATCGACGCTAATCAGGCCAATTATGCGAAGGATGCACAGTGGCTTGACTCTTACTTCTCTGGTTCCAACTGGTTCGTTGATTCGGATATCCCTGCGCCGGATTCGATACAGCTACAGATGCCCGTATCCCGAACCGAAACCAGCGATCTAGAGAATACAAAGATCGTCTATGCTGCGTTGAAGCACTTGACGCCGGTGCAAGCGTCAGACCCGCGCCTGTGGGCATACTTCACGCACGTCAGCCATTGGGACTACATGCGCAAGCGCTGGCCCGTAGAGCAGTACGTGGGCAAGCTTCGATTCAGAGAAATTATCCAAGAGCGCTACTTCTTCATGCCCGACCGCTCCCGCGCTCTACTGCGGAACGGTATGGCTCGGCTATGGTGGTACGGCTATTGTTCGTATGATCCCTCCCGCTCAGACCCCTTCGAGCTGACGGGCGCGCTCCTCAAGAAGCTCGATGTGACTCAAAATCTTCTTGAGAATGCTTTCGGTCGCAACGTCCAGATCACGCAGGCCGTTCTATCCGTCTTGCTTGAGAGAGAAAGAGAAGGCAAGTCTTTCTACGAGCGGGAGCAGGTTCGGGAGTTGGCGAAGTACATCGTTCAGGTGGGCGGCGTGACCATCATCGACGCACTGCCGCGCGAGGACATCCGGAGCCTCGTTACTGGGAAGATTGAGCAGCTAACCGAAGTCGCAGCGTAGGTGTGCCGTGGCCGACAAATTGAGCATCGAGCAACGGTCGTACACGATGTCTCGTATCAAATCACATGGAAACAGCACCACAGAACAGGCCTTCATCGCTTTGATGAGGCGAGCTGGCCTTGCGGGCTGGCGTCGTAAGAGCAAGTTGGTTGGAAAGCCAGACTTCGTTTTCACACGGTTCCGGATCGTTGTATTTGTCGATGGCTGCTACTGGCATGGCTGCAGCCAATGCTCTCTCAAGAGCAAATCCAATACTGCTTACTGGGGTCCGAAGATCGCCGGGAACATGAAGCGTGATCGCAGAAACACTCGCCTTCTTCGCGGTGACGGCTGGAGCGTGCTTCGTATTTGGGAGCACGATCTAAAAAAGACCCCCATGCGCTGTCTGAGTAGATTGCTGATGGCTATTAAGCGTTCCAATCCAAGTGTTTAACGAATCTCGTTCGCTTAAGTGGTCACAATGGCGAAGGATTGGAGCCAACCACCGGCACCGTCTTTCCAGGCTTCAGGCCCGCGAAGGCTCGAGTCCTGAAATCTTCGGCTGGCAATGCCTCCAGGCCTCCCTGAACATTTCGCTCTCTGCCGGGCGGCTAGAACGACCAACTCAAGCAATCTAGTGGAGCTGAGTGGAAGGCAGTAACTCTAGGACGTTCTCTCAACGGGGCTTCACAATGCGCTTTTGGTTCGAGGACGGCTGCTGACTAGAAAGGTAGCAAGGAAAAATTCTACCTTTCTACCGAAGTAGCCAATGTGTTCGTTGGCTTAGCCCACATCTCCTCAAACTTCCGCTCGAACCGCTCCACGGCTTCCGGTGAGACCTCGTAACGCACATCGTTGTCCTGCCGCTTCAGACCCGTTGGAGACCAGTTCGCCGAGCCGGTTCGCAGCATCCGTCCGTCGATGGCGTAGCTCTTGAGGTGCATGAGATCCCTCGCGCCTTTGACCCGCACCTCGATTCTGCCGCGAGGAGGATGGAGGTCGCTGTGACGCTACCATGCCCTTCCTGCTAAAATTGCTCGCGATCTCGATAGACCCGCACCCGGACGCCCTTGCGGGCAAGAGCAGCCAGCTCTTCGGCCAGCTCCCGGTCGGTGAAGCTGTACATCGCCACATCGACCGCGCGGGTCGCGGTCTCGAGCCGGGCCAGCTCACTCCGCTCAAGGTTCGCCTCTGGCGAGTACAGGTGCGTGTCAGTCTGTGCCCCAAGGGGCACAGCGGCCAGCACCAGGTTAAGGAGAACGTAAGCCGCCTTTCCCATCGTTCCAGACTACCCGCGTTCCAACGGCACCAGAATCCGACGAAGGTGGCAGAACTACAACGGCAACTCCCCAGCTTCGCTGGCCGCTTCCGCGGCCCGCATCAGCTCAGGTCCGTTGTTCCGCACGTTGCCAACCTTCGGATTCGCTTCAGTCATCTCCATCTCGTCAGATTCCAAAGGCCGCAGCAGATCGAGCGGCAGTCGCTCTGTCTCTTCTCTGTCCAGCCAGCGATCATAGTCATGCGGGGTGCAGGATGACCGGCATCCGTGGATGCACCGAGCCATCAGCTCATTCGCTTCTGTCGTCACGATGGCAAAGGACTGGAGCCAGTGACCTTGCTGGTCCTTCCAGGCGTCCCAAAGACCAGCAAAGCCCAGCAAATTGCCGTTCGCGAGTTCGAAGGTGTAGGGCTGCTTTGGCGGTTTGCCCGCTTTTTCCCATTCATAAAATGCGTTCGCAGGGATAATGCATCGCCGCTTCTTCATCGGTTCACGCCACGTCGGAGCCTTCATAATCGACTCCGCACGTGCGTTGATCGTCGATAAGCCTTTCACATCCTTCAGATCCTTCGTGAAGAACGGCACCAATCCCCAGCGGGCCAGAACCATCTCTCGTTCGCCCGATTCCCTGCTCTGCCGGATGATCGGCTGGAATGTCGTCGGGGCGACGTTGTAGTCCTCACCGGACATCGGCAGCTCTGGAGGTTGCGGCTTCGCGTGGAAGTATTCCGCGATCTTCTGTTTGTCGCTACGACGAACGTACCGGCCGCACATGAGCCCTTTCCTCGCAACTCCATGGTAAAGGGGACACTTCCACATAGGGGCCCGACGATAAGGGTTGACAATGAAGCACTTCCCACCGAATCTTGAGTTGCTGCGTAGGGCGCAACGGTAGACCGAAAGGGCAACGCCTACCTACGAATCCGAGCAAAGTTGCGCCTAAGCCGAACATCGACAACCTCAAGAAGCAAGCCAAACAGTCCCCGGCAGCAGATCGTCTATGAACTCGCGACAATGCTGGCCACGCCTCGCGTCGTTCCGGTAGGCATGTTCGAGCGAGCCAAGCAGCTGCTTGGCGACAAAGGCATCGTCGACGTCACCGTCCTGATGGGTTGGTTCACCGCGGTATGGCTCACGCTGATGGCCTACGACGTCCCATCTGACGCTGTTGGCCTGAAGCAATAAGGAGCCCGTGTATGCCCGATCAGAATGCATCTCTCGGCGGACGTGTGCCGCTGTTCGATCCCCACGCACTCACGGCCGCGCAGAAGGCGGTCTACGACTCCATGGTCGCGGAGATGGTGCCATGGGCCAAGGCAGCGGGCTTCACAGCGATGCTTGAAGACGGCAGGCTGGTCGGCCCGTTCAACACGATCCTTGAGAGTCCCGGGATCGCAGCTGCATTCCTGGCCCTGCAAGCTGCGGAGCAGAAGCACACCACGCTGAGCAAGCGGGTACGGCAGGTCGTCGTCCTGACTGTGGGCGCTGTCTGGAAATGCGATTACGAACGCTACGCCCACGAAGCTGTCGCCCGCCAAGCGGGTCTGCCGGAAGAGGCGATCCGGGCGCTTGCACAGGGCGAGCAGGCCACCGGTCTGGCTGCGGAGGAGCTGCTCGCCCAACGTCTCACCCGGCAGTTGACAGCTGAGTTTCACGTATCGGATGAGCTCTACGCGGAGGCCTCGGCTGGGTTCGGCGCCCAGGGCATCGTCGATCTCATATTCCTCGCCGGCTGCTACCAAACTATCTCTTCCTTACTCAATGTCTTCAAGGTTCCTGTTCCCAGATAGCGACGCATTTGCTGTCCAGCCAGATCATAAGGAGTCTGCAATGTCGCATAACAAAGCTCCGCAAGCCCGTGTCACTCCAGTGGCCTCTTTCCCGACGAAGTACTTCCTGGAGAACCTTGCCGTCCGGTCGGACAACTCCGTTCTGGTTACGGCCATGAACAACAAGGAGCTCTGGTACGTTCCCGCGCAAGATGACGAATCGGCGATGACTCCTGTGTGTCTCTTCACGTTTGACCAGCCCACCACGGGTATCGCGGAGATTGAGGCGAACGTCTTTCTAATCCTGTGTGGAAACCTCTATACGACACACGAGTCCTACGCCCACATGCTGGATCTGCGGCAATGGCAGCCGGGTGCACCGGTGGCTCCCACGCTGCTCTGCCAGTTTCCGAAAGAGGCGCGCGGTCTCAACGGCTGCTGCCTTATGGCGCCAGGCGTCGTACTGGTGGCCGACTGTTTCGCGAGTCTCATCTGGCGCGTGGACTTCGCTGCGGATGGAGCAAGACCGTCCATCCGCGTGTGGCTGAAGCATGACAGTATGGGCTACTTCCCAGGAAAAATGAAGCCCGAGCAGCCTGGCGTCAATGGCGTGCGGTACGCCTCGAAGACCAACTACCTCTACTACACGGCCACGGCCAAGAAGCTCTTTATGCGCGTCAAGGTAGACGAAAAGACGTTAGAACCAACCGGCGAGCCCGAGTTGGTCGTCTCCGGCAGGATGGGCGACGACTTCTGCCTCGACGAAGACGCCGAGATCATTTACCTAACGACCCATCGTCAGAACACCATCGACGTCGTTTCCATGGATCCCGGCTTGAACAGCGGCTTTACGCAGAGCGTTGCCGGGGACCCATTCACAGAGCAGTTGATCGGGCCCTCCAGCGGCGCTTGGCGCAGAGGCCCGGAAGACTACGGTCGTGTCGCTTACTTCATCATGGATGGAGGTACGGCGTCGCCGCCACCCTCAGGGCCCAAGCCGGCGCAACTCATCAAGGTGGAGTTCCAGCCCCCTACCTAAAGCATTTCCGGGAACAAGCGCATGACGGACCTACGAAGAACCAGTACGGTCGTCACGGGCAAGGATGTCGCGATCGAGACGTACATCGACGGACAAGGACCGTGCCTGGTCATCCTTCCCTCATATGGTCGTGATGTAGGCGGGGACTATGACAACATCACAGGCCGGCTCACCGCGAACGGCTGGCAGGTGATGCGGCCGCAGCCACGTGGCATCGCCGGCTCAACCGGTCCCATGGACGGCCAGAGCCTTCATGACCTTGCGGGTGACGTTGCTCTCTGCATTCGGTCCCTTTGCCAGCACCCTGTCGTGCTGCTTGGGCATGCTTTCGGCAACGTGTTCGCTCGGGTGGTGACCACCGACCATCCCGACCTGGTGAAGGCCGTTGTCTTGACTGCCGCCGAAGCCGCTCTCGTTTGATCGCGATAAGGTGCTGAACGCGGCCTTGTTGCAGTTCTGGCGGACTGGTTACGAAACCACGAGCGTTGCTGACCTGACTCACGCCATGGGCATTACCGCGCCGAGTCTGTACGCCGCCTTCGGAGACAAGGAATCTCTCTTCCTCGAATGCTTGGAAAGGTATGCCAACCCAGGACCGAAGACTACACCCGAGCTGATTGCGGAGGCCCGCTCAGCCCGGCAAGCTGCACAGCAACTCCTTGAGGTGTCCGCGCGGTGGTTCACTTAACAGGACCCCCCCGCCGGGTATCTGGTAGCAAGCGCCGCGGCCAGCGGGTCGGTTAAGTCCGCATAGGCGACGTTGCAGTCCGTAGGATGAGCCATTCCGGAGGCGAATGCGCTCTGAGCAAAGTCGCGTTCGGAACGGCGCCTCGACCCAGGCCGAGCTAGAGCTGAGAGCCCCCGCCGTCTACGACCAGCTCCGCACCAGTCGTATAGCTTGCCTCGAACGCGAGAAACACGATGGCTTTTGCAACCTCCTCGGTTCGGCCGAATCGCTTCATGGGATTGCTTTCGATCATCTGCTGCCTCGTCTGGTCGGCCTGCTCTTTTGGCATGGCCTTTTCCAGTATCCCCGAATCGATGGGGCCAGGGCTCACCGCATTTACGCGAACGCCTTGTGGAAGAAGTTCACGGGCCATGGAGCGCGTCATTGAGCGAACCGCAGCCTTGGTCGCAGCGTAGACACTGGACATCGGAAGGCCCAACACGTTTGCGACGGAGGTCGTGAGAACTACTGCCCCGCCTTCCCGTAGGAGCGGCGCAAGCTTCTGCACCGTGAAGTAGGAGCCCTTTGCGTTCACATCAAACAGCTTGTCGTACTGGGTCTCGGACACACTTTCGAATGCGACAAACTGTGTTTGCCCGGCGCAAGTGATTAACGCATCCAGTGCTCCAAATTCGGACTTGACGCGTTGGACGAGCTGTTCGATGTCGGAGAGCGAAGAGGTATCGCTCTTCACTGCAATAGCATTCGGCCCGAGCGCCTGACGAGTCGAGTCAAGCGCGTCTTCCGAGCTTCCGGTGACCAGGACCTTCGCGCCCTGAGCCAACAGCAACTTCGCAGTCGCAAGCCCAATCCCGCTCGTCCCGCCCGTGATTAGCACGTCTTTTCCTTTGTACGTTTCTATGTCCATTGCTCTCCTCTGACCCTCTTGTTTCGGGCTCTTTCATAAGATTCCTCATCTCACGGAGCGAGCTATTCTGAGAGTCCGAAATACGAGCTTGCTCGTCCAAAGGACGTATGGATCCACTGTCAAGTGTCATAGCGCTGCTGAATCCCCGCACCTATAACGTCGGTGGTTTGGACCTGGGTGCCACCTCGGCTATCCAGTTTCCGCAGCACCAGGGCATGAAGTGCTACGCGGTCGTCTCCGGGGAGGCATGGTTTGCCGTAGAGGGCTTCCGCGACGCTACGCATCTCGAATCCGGGCAGTGCATCCTCTTGGCCAGTGGGAGGCCCTTTCGCCTTGCGGTTACTCAGCAACGTACCCTTGGGCGTGGCGACGAGTTCCAGCTTGCGCACTGCGGGGCAGTCTCAGCCTACGACGGCGGGGGAAGCTGCTTTATCGTGGGAGCGCATTATGCGTTCACCGAAGTCCAAGCCACCATGCTCCTTGGCGCGTTGCCGCCTATCGTGCACCTTCAGAATGAATCGAAGAACCTTGCTTTGTGCTTGACGCTGCAGCAAATGACTGAGGAGTTGCGGAATCCGCAGCTGGGCGGCATCCTTGTCGCCCATTATCTCGCAAAGATGATGCTTGTCGAAGCCCTTCGCCTTCATCTTCAGGAAAGCCCGACGGTCGATCTCGGTTGGCTACTTGCCTTCTCAGACAAGCAGATGGGAACAGCCATTACATGCATGCATGAGAAACCGGCGCACGCGTGGACGGTTGAGGAGTTGGCGCAGCGCGTTGGCATGTCCCGTTCCGGCTTTTCACTAAAATTCAAGGACACGGTCGGGCATTCGCCCATCGAGTACCTGACACGCTGGCGAATTCTACTAGCTGAGGACAAAGTCAGAAACTCAGGCGATTCGATTGCTGCGATCGCTCAATCACTTGGATACGAGTCGCCAAGCGCCTTCGCAAAGGTATTCAAGAAGCTAACCGGTCACGCTCCCGGGCAATATCGCCAGCCGTGAAACCCTTCTGCAGCCTCTCACGGTGTTCATTGTGAGGTGTCGCTACCGATGCAATTCCAAGGCTCTGCGAATATCTAGAAGGCTGTCGAGCTGCGCCTGGTTCAGGCGATCGAAAAACCTTTCCTTTACTATCCGCGCGAGTACAGGAGCCACAGCGTGCTGCTCTGTCCTGCCAGCTCCATCAAGCAGAACCAGAGTCGCTCCCTTCCCATCTTTCATTCGTTTGATCCAGCCACGCGCCTCCATTCTCGTGAGAACGTGCGACAAACGAGTTCGATCCCAACGCATTGCGTCTGCTAATTCCTGTTGACGCATAGAATTCTGCGGAACCTGCGCCAGGATCGACAGAACACCGAATTGACCGCCTGACACTCCTGTCTCTTCAATGAGAGCTCGGCTTACACTCAGGCTTGTCTCCTCGACCATGTAACGGAAGTTCCGCCAAGAGTCGAGTTCCTGTCGTGTTAGCTCGCGGGGCATACCTCACCCTAGTCGCAGAATGTTGACGCGTCAACACCTTGAGTATATGTTGTTGATACGTCAACACTCGCCGCCGAACCTGCGGCACTCAGGCGTGATCACGCACGAAGAAGGAGTAGCGCGTCCATGCTGAAGCTTCAGATCATTATTGGCAGTACCCGAGAAGGACGGAACGCGGATCCAGTCTGCCATTGGTGTGTGCCTGCGGCAATCTCGCATGGTCCCTTCGAAGTAGAGACTCTTGATCTGCGCGACTGGCCGCTCCCAATGTTTCAGGAGACGATCGCCACTCTCGGAGGCTTCGCAAATCCCACGTACTCAGACCCACTCGTGAAGCAATGGAACGACAAGATCAAGGAAGCCGACGCGTACATCCTCGTGACGCCGGAATACAACCGGAGCATCCCGGCAGTGCTTAAGAACGCCATCGACTCGGTTTTCTTCTCCTTCCACTTCCGTCACAAGGCCGTCGCCTTCGTGTCCTACAGCCTGGGTCCTACCGCTGGCGCCAGAGCCGTCGAGCACCTAACCCAAATCATGGTGGAGACGGAGGCAATTCCGGTGAGGACGCCGACGTTGATTCCGTCTGTAACAGCTGCATTCGATGACACCGGCCAACCGCTCAACCCTGGCCTGCAGACAAACTTCACGGTGATGCTCGACGATCTCGCATGGCTCGGCAATGCGTTACAAGCGGCTCGAAATCGCGGCCAACTACCCCCCTCCGCACTTCGTATCCGAGCCGCGTCCGGAAGGAAGTAGGAGGGCGGCCAAGTCTCCTCTTGGTGTCACCGCGGTTGATAGTGAGAACGCTGCTCTCGCCACTTAGGAGCACGCTGCTCCAAGTTGGTCTGCTAGGAGCGAACTTCCGCTAATGCGACTTCACAATAGCAACGAAACCGGCTCGGGAGCACGAGCGAACTACTTGCTCCCGAGCGGCAAGCTTCCGTTTACTGGGCAGCGTTCGAAACAGCCTGCCAGGCATCCCAGGTCGCGAGACGGTCGGCATAGGTCGCGCGAATTTGTGGCAAGGTTGTGTTCCCAAGGATGAGACGCAGGGGCGGCTGCTCTGCATCAACGACCCTGAACAGCGCTTCTGTAGTCGCCTTCGGGTTTCCGCGTTCCAGCTTCATGAAACCCGCCATGAAGTCCCTACGGAATGTGTCGTACACCTCCAGCGGATCCGCACGGGTAGCGCTCTTGCCGAACTCCGTAGCGTAGGCTCCAGGCTCGATCATTGTGACCTTGATCCCGAATTGCGCAACCTCTTTGGCCAGAGACTCGTGCAACGCAACTTCGCCGGGCGCCAGCGTCTGCTGTTCCGCTCCCTCCAGCTTCCGGGCCATGAGGTCAGGAACGAACGGCAGAGGGTATATCTCATGCAATATTCCAAGGTTCGCCTCGATCATCCCTGTGCGCATAAGGTGAACCCCAGTCAGGAGCACGCGAAAGGTATAGAGCAGCGGTTTTATCCTTGGCTGCTCCTCCTTCCGAAACAGCCTCCACTGGCTGTCTGCGAAGCCAAGGTAATAGTGAGCATGGTGCCTGGTCAGGGTCGCTGGGGTCAGCGCCTTCACCTCTTCGTGTTCTGGTGTGGTGTGGACCATGATGGGCGAGAGAAGTTGTTCGAGCACATAGCCGTTCGGTCGGAGAAGAAGCTGGAAGAACTTGCGGATGTCATGCGTGACGAGATCGAGTTCGATCTCGTCGTTCTGCTCTACCTGGAGCGTCTCGTTGAGCGGCATGAGACCGATGACCTGCTCCGCCGGCAATACATGGACGCCACGAAGATCCCAATCGGAATCAGGCGATGGGAACCAATACGCGCAACCCAGCGGGATCACTGTCGACTCCACCGGAAACACCATCGTCTGCGGCGTTACAAGCGCCACTGACTTTCCTGCAAAAATTCGCAGCCTATTGCCCCGCAAAACAACACCACTGTCGGGTTCCTCGTCTCGCTCTCCCCTGATGGATCGTCCTTCAACTTCTCTACCCTCCTCGGAACCGATCCCTCCTCTCAAAGCCAGAACGCGGGCGCCAGTGCCGTCGCATTGGACACGTCCGACAACGTGTACGTCACCGGTGGAACAGGGAACGGCTTTCCTGTCACATCTGGGGCCTATCAGGCCGCTCCAGGAACGGATAGCTCTCCCACCCTTGTCTATCTGGCGAAGTTCAGCCCTATTGGCCAACGTATGTACAGCACCGTGCTAGGCGAAGCAGAAAGCCTGAATGGTGGCGACGGTCCCGTCGGACCGTCAGCCCTCGCGGTGGACGCCAATGGCAACGCATTTGTTGCTGGACAGGCTGGAAGCTTCTGGCCCATTACCGCCAGTGCCTATCTCAGTCAGGTTGAGTCACAAGGTGGAAATCCGCCGTATGCCAATCCCTTCGTCACCAAGGTCTCCGCCGACGCCAGTACTCTCCTCTACTCGACTTTCCTGAACTACGCCTATCAGGTCGCGTCCATTGCCATCCTGCCGAACGGAAACGCCTGGATCGCTGGCAGCGGCGCCGAAGCCAACTACCCCACCACGACCGGCGCGTATCAACCGACGGCACCTTCCGGGGGTTCCTTCCTCACGCAGCTCGATGCGACCGGGTCGGACCTCGTGTATGCGACCTTTCTCGGGGACAGCGGCCTGACCGTAAACAGTATGGCCCTCGATGCCGACGGCGATGTCTGGTTGGCAGCGCAGGCCGCCAACGCGAACGTGCCTCTCGTTGCACCGCTTCAATCCGCGTTTCCGGTGAGCCTGTTCGGTGCCACCTCGATCGCGCCGTTTGTCAGCCAGTTCGATCCCACCGGAAACCCTTCGCTTCTCGAGCTTTCTCGGCTCGCCGGCCAACGGTTCCTCAACCAGCATCGCTCTGGATGCTGCCCATCGGGCTCACGTCGGCGGCATGGCGAACTTCGGTGCCTACACGACTACGGGGGTGTACGTTCCCTCCGTTCCGCAGCCTGCTCCGGGCTACACCGGCACCACGTATCCGTTCGTCGCGTTAATCGACCCCACCGTTCCCGCACCCGCACTCTGTGTCACTCCCAACTCTGCGTCGGCTTCTACCAGGCCGGCATCGGCAATCCGACCGATCAGGTCCTTACCATCCAAAGCTGCGGCGCGCTTCCTCTCACCATCAGCACCATTGCATCTGCCTCGCCCTTGTTCACCGTTCCAGCAGACGAGAACAAGTGCCCTCAGAGCCTTCCAGTTGGCCAAAAGTGCCTTGCCGGCGACCGTAGCTCCCGGCAGCTACACCCTGCAGATCCTTGCTACGTCCGGAACAACGACCACCACGCAAACTGTGACCCTTATGGTCCAGTAAGAACCAGTTGAGCCGACCACGCCAAGGAGTGCCCCCTTCGCTATCTATCGCCGACGCTCGCCTGGGAAGTGATAGGCCACTCCAAACGAAAACACCTGCGGGTGCAACCGATTCGGCGGAAAGCTGTTCCAGTGCTGAAACTCGTAGTCCACCAGGCGCACATTGAGCCACGGCAACATCCGCACGTCCAGCCCGCCACCATAGCTCTGCGTGTTGAACGCCAGATTGGCAATCTCCTCTGACCGCTTCGTCGCTGGATCAACGATCCCGAAGTTGAAGATGCCGCGCCCCACCATCACCCGCGCGTAGGGCACAATGCGTTCCCGTATCGGGTACAGGTACCGCGCACCTACCTCATACGTGTGCTCGTACAACACCGGATCTGGCCCTGATAGCCGGTGCAGGTTCCCTTCGATCCCCCAGTGCCGCGCCACATCCAAGTCCACGTACACCCCATACCCGCTCCATCGGTCCTCTCCCGCCGTCGGCTGGTACAGGCTGTACCGGTCCCCCGCGTAGTCCGGGTTGGCCGTCGCCCCCAGCACGCCCACCTGCAAATCCGCCTGCCGTGACGCCGTCACACTCGCCTGCCCCGGCAGAAGCCGCGCACACATCGCAATCGCCAACACCCCCGCACCAGACATCCATCGATACACGTTCACGAACCCCGGACAGAAAATAAGCAACCCCGGAGCTCACCCCGGCATGCATACGCACAAATCGACCAGCAACAATCCGCCCCAGTGTACGTTCCTCGTCAGGCATCGAGGTACACAAAATTGCCATATGCCGCTCCGGCATTGTCGCGTATGCTGGTGCCGCAACTCTGCCGTACGGATCGCTGATGCGAACTTTGCCGTTCTTCTCTGCCGCCCTTCTGCTTCTGCTTGCCCTCGTCTGCCCCGCTCTCGCGCAGACGACTATCCACGTTCCCGCCGACCAGCCCACCGTCCAGGCCGCGATCAATGCCGCCAATCCCGGCGACACCGTCCTAGTCGCCCCCGGCACCTACACCGAAAACATTGACTTCCTCGGCAAAGCCATCACCGTCACCAGCTCCGACGGCCCCGCCAAAACCATCCTCGATGGCGGCGGCCACTCCGCCACCGTAGCCTTCCAGACCAACGAAACCCGCGCCAGCGTCATCTCCAACTTCACCATCCGCAACGGCGGCACAGTGCAGGGCGGCTCTCGGGTGGGTGGTGGCGTGTACGTCAACAACGCCTCACCCACGATCCTCGGCAACAGCATTACCGCCAATCAGTGCTCCGGCGTTCTCGTCGACAATGGCTCCGCGCTGATTCAAGGCAACCTCATCTCCGTCAACGTAGGCAACGTCGGCGCACAGACCAGCGCCTGTTCCTTTCCGGGAACCGGTGTCACGCTCGAGTTTAACCAGACGCAGGACGCGACGAAGCACTCCTCCGTCCTTGGAAACACGATCGAGTTCAACGTCCTCGGCACCTTTGCTGGGGGCATCTACGTCTGGGCTGCCGCAGGCTCTGAGATCCGAAACAACATCATCGCCGGCAACGGTAACTCGTACAGCACCGTTGGCGGCATCGGCGCAAACACCACGGACGCAATCTCCATCATCCAGAACCAGATCTACGGCAACTCGGGTGAAAACGGGGGTGGCATCGATCTGTTTTCGGCAGACGAGGGCGAAGCCCCTTTCATCGGCATCATTGCCGGCAACACCATCACCGGAAACCGTGTTACCGGAAGTGAGCACACCGACGAGCCCATGGCCTCCCAGGTCTACCTCGAAGGCAACCTTAGCGTGTACCTGCTGGTCAACAACATCATCGTTGGCAACTCCTCCACTGCACCCGCCATCGCCTGCGGCACTCTCTACAACTACGTCAGCTACACCCCGCTGGTCCTCGACCACAACGACATCGACAACCCCACCGGCCCTACCGTCGGCGGCGCCTGCGCCGACCAGACCGGCACCTACGGCAACATCTCCGCCGACCCCCTCTTTCAAAACGCCTCCACCTTCGACTTCCACCTCCTTCCAGGCTCCCCCGCCCGCGACACCGGCAACAACAGCGCCCCGCTCCTTCCCGCCACCGACTTCAGCAACAACCCCCGCATCCAGGACAGCACCGGCCTCGGCCACCCCGTTGTCGACCTCGGCGTGTTCGAAGCAGCCGGCGCCGCCGACGCCTCGGTCACGGTCCTCACGCTCGCCCCTTCCACCTTCTCTCCGTATGAGGGATACGTAGGGCCTGGCAATAATGCCACCCTCACCGCCCAGCTCGCCTCCGCCGCCGGCATCCCCTCCGGCCCCGTCACCTTCTTCGTAGACAACAAACCCGTCGGCACCCTCATGGTCGACTCCGCCGGAGCCGCCACCCTACCCACGCCCGTCCCAACCCCCGGTCTCCACGCCTTCGTGGCCACCTACCCCGGCCAGGGCGCCTTCGCTCCCGCCGTCTCCGTCAAGTTCTTCGTCGTCTTTCCGCAATCCATCCCCACCCTCACCCTCACCTCCGCCCCCAACCCCTCCGCCCTGAACTCTCCCGTCACCTTCTCCGTCCATATTGCCACCGCGGACGGATCCACTCCCGGCCCCATCACCCTGACCGACAACAGCACCAACATGCTCCTCGCCACCCTCACCCCCGACTCTTCCGGCAACGCCACCTTCACCACCTCCACCCTGGCCCTCGGAAGCCATCCCGTCACCGCCAACTACGCCGGCAACGACTCCTTCAACCAAGTTTCCGCCAGCATCACACAGACCGTCATCGACGGTCTCGCCACCACCACCACCCTCACCTCCTCGCTCAACCCCTCCCACCTCGGCGACCCCGTCACCTTCACCGCCCACGTCACCCCGCAAACTCCCTCCGCCACCCCCGTCACCGGCACCGTCCTCTTCACCGATGGCACCACCACCCTCGGCACCGTCCCCCTCGACACTGCGGGCAACGCCACCCTCACCACCTCCACCCTCACCGCCACCAACCCTGGTACCATCCCCACCCATCCCATCACCGCCACCTTCCAGCCCGCCGCCGGCTACCTTCCCTCCACCTCCAACACCGTCCAGCAGGTCGTCCTCGGCCTCGCCTCCCGCACCACCCTCTTCGTCTCGCCCACCTCCGGAACCACCGCCACCACCTTCACCCTTACCGCCACCGTCGTCCCCGTCGTGTCAAATTCCGTCAGCCCCACTGGCATCGTTCAGTTCTTCAGCCAGCCCACCGTCGGCATCCCCAACGCCAGCAGCCTCATCGGCACCGCCACCCTCCACAACGGCACCGCCACCCTCACCCTCACCGGCCTCCCCGCCGGCACCGACTACATCCATGCCGTCTACCTCGGCGACACCACCTTCGACACGTCCTTCTCCGCCCCCGTCCCCGTCACCGTCACCGCTCCCCCCACCTCCCTCACCCTCACCTCCAGCGCCTATCTCGCCCCCGCGCTCGCCCCCGTCACCCTCACCGCGCACCTCCTCGTCGCCGGCCATCCCGCGCCCGCTGGCATCCCCCTCACCCTCAACTTCGCCGGCACCCCCATTCCCCTCACCACCGACTCCACCGGCGCCGCCACCTACACCGCCACCGGCCTCCTGCCCGGCGACTACACCGTCACCCTCGCCTTCGCCGGCACCCCCACCCTCCAGCCCGCCACCCCCGTCTCCCTCCAGGAAGCCATCGGCCCCGACGGCACCGGAACCGCCCTCACCGCCACACCCAACCCCGCCTTCCAGCACCAGACCGTCACCCTCACCGCCACCGTCTTCCTCGCGCGCAACATTGCCGGCCCAAACGGCACCACCGCCCCCACCGGCGAGCTCACCTTCCTCGACGGCGCCAACCCCCTCGCGACCCTCCCCCTCACCCCCACCACCACCACCCTCACCGCCAACCCAATCGGCAGCATCGCCACCTTCACCACCAGCTCCCTCGCCCCCGGCCGCCATCCCATCACCGCCATCTACATCCCCAGCTCCACCGCCTTCGTCACCGCCCCCTCCCTCGTCGTCAACCTCCTCATCAACCCGCAGGACTTCACCCTCATCCCCGCCACGCCCTCCCTCACCGTCGCCACCGGACACCACATCGCCACCACCCTCAACCTCGCCTCCGTCGGCGACTTCGCCGGCCCCGTCACCCTCACCTGCCTCGGCCCGCTCCCCCAGTGGCTCACCTGCGAGCTGCCCACCTCCCCCACCGCGCTCACGGCGAACGCCACCGCCACCATTCCCTTCACCCTCGATACCGACGCCATTCTCGGCTACCGCTCTCAGTTGGGCGAGTCCCCTCGGCCCGGCTCCACCCCGCCACCGGGCCGCCGCACGCCCCTTATCGCCGGAGTCCTCCCCGTCGTCTTCTTCTGCTTCCACCGCCGCCGCCGCTCGCCCACCCGCGGCCCCCTTGTTTCCGCCTTCCTCGTTGCTCTCTGCCTTCTTGTCGCCGTGTCCTCGCTCGCTGGATGCGGAGACCGCCGACCCTCCAGCACCGCCCCCGGCACCTACACTTTGGTGGTCCAGGCAGCGGGCCAACTCTCCGGAACCACCGTCCTCACCACCCACACCACCACCATTACCCTCACCGTCACTCAGTGAACCACTAAGTGAGCTTCTCGCCGCCAACAGCTTCCCGCCTAAGCCGTGGAGAACTCGCACAAGGAATTGTGCCGGCCTGCTCGTTGAAGACCAGAGCTGCTGCCGCGGTGAGGTACTCTCTTAGACGGCAACATTCTCCCTCGTTCTCGAGCCCAGCCCAGCTGCCCCGGACCTCTACCGCCATATTCCATAACTCACCCCACCCGGCAGCCACGAGGATCCCTAGGAGGTTGCGGCGGTGTCGATTGCTTTTACGCCAGGGATGCAACACCGATGTCTCCTGTGACACCTTCTGTTGATACAGAGCTGCATGCGCCGGTATGATCCAACATGCGATGAGAATTGGAAACCCGCGGTTTCAGCGGTTAGATCGCTCCAAGTTGATCATTTCTCTTCACTTCCAGATATTGGCTTAGAGAATCCTCACTCTCCGCCGTTTACACATCCAAGCGACTCCAAGAACGTCCACAATCCGGCGTCGAAGCCAAAATTGCGGTTGTAGTTGGTCCTTTGATGTCCAGGGCGGTTTACCGGAATCCAGCCTTGCGCGTGGGGTCATCTGGTTCTGCATCGTGGTATGCCCACCGGGTCAGTCGAGAGCGAGTCCGCTGCAGACAGATTTGCAAGCGCGTTCTTGATGCCTAAAAACTCGTATGTGCGGGAGTTCCAGATGAGGAAGTTTAGTTGGCAACACATCTTTGAACTGAAGCGGAGATGGCACGTTAGCGCGGCTGCGCTTGTGAAGAGAGCTCGCGATTTTGGAGCTACTTGACGATCGTTCTTACCGCCAAGCTTTTCAATACATGTCATTCAAAAGGTGGCGAACTCAAGGCGAGCCGTTTGAACCGGTTTTCCAAGAGCCGGAGCTGTTCGCTGATGCCATTGCCCATTTCGGCGGCACTTTGAAGAAGACTCTCCCGGATTTTTGCAAAGACATTGAGTTCACGCCGGAGCTCTTCAAGCAGATCACTGGCCATGCACTATCTGCAACGCCCGAGTCTCCTGCTAGAGTTTTGCACTTCCCGACTGCAGGCCATTCGGCGTCTAGCGTCTGCCGCCTAGAAGTGAGCCCAAGACGCCACGGACGAGTTGTCGGCTGAGTTGGGTTCCGGCGGAGCGGGCGGCGGATTTGGCCATGGCTTCGGCGAGGCCTTCGTTGTCTCCGCCGCGGGGGCCGGTGGTTCCGAGGACGAGGGAGGAGAGGCTGCCGAGGATGGAGGTGGCCATGGAGGGTTGGGGGTTGGGGGATCCCACATTTCCCGTTGGGAGGTATGGGGCACCCTGTTGGGGCGACGGGGGGAGCCAGGGGGTGGGTTGGGGTGTTGCCACATTTGATTGTGACGGTTGGGCGCTCGGGGGATTGGTGGGATCCCAGGTCTCAGGTGCGAGACCTCCGGCAGCCGGGGTTTCGGGGTAAGCGGGTGTGGAGGTGGGTTGGGGATCGGTGGATCCCACATCTCCCGTTGGGAGATATGGGGCACCCGGTGTGGTGGCGGGGGATGGTGTTGGGGGTTGCCAGGCGATCGGGGGTTGCCAGGTGGGGTTGGAGGAGGCGCCGGGGGTGGGTTGGTTGGTGGCTCGCTGGGTGAGGCGTTCGTAGGCGCTGACGCGGTCGACGGGGGTGTCGTATTTGCCGGCGACGATGGAAGTCTGCATGAGCTGCCGGCGCTGATCGGGGGTGACCGGGCCGATTTGGGAGTGCGGGGGGAGGATGAGGGCGCGCTGGACGATGGTGGGGGTGCCGTGGGGGTCGAGGAGGCTGACGAGGGCTTCGCCGACCTCCAGCTGGGTGATGGCTTCGGCGGTGTTGAGGTCCGGGTTGGGGCGGAAGGTGTCGGCGGCGGAGCGGACGGATCTCTGGTCGCGGGGGGTGAAGGCGCGGAGGGCGTGCTGGACGCGGTTGCCGAGCTGGGAAAGGACGGTGTCGGGGAGGTCGGTGGGGTTTTGGGTGACGAAGAAGACGCCGACGCCTTTCGAGCGGATGAGGCGGACGACCTGCTCGATGCGCTGGCGGAGGGCGGGCGGTGTGTCGGTGAAGAGGAGGTGGGCTTCGTCGAAGAAGAAGACGAGTTTGGGTTGGGGGAGGTCGCCGGCTTCGGGGAGGTGCTCGAAGAGCTCGGAGAGGAGCCAGAGGAGGAAGGTGGAGTAGAGCTGCGGGGATTGGATGAGGCGGTCGGCGGCGAGGAGGTTGACGACCCCGCGGCCGGTGGCGGGGTCGGTGCGGAGGAGGTCGGCGACGTCGAGGGCGGGCTCGCCGAAGAAGTTGTCGGCGCCCTCCGTGGAGAGGGTGGTGAGAGAGCGCTGGATGGCTCCGATGGAGGAGGCGGAGATGTTGCCGTATTGGGTTTGGAACTGGGCGGCGTTGCTGGCGACGTATTGGAGGGTGGCGTTGAGGTCTTTGAGGTCGAGGAGGAGGAGGCCGTTGGCGTCGGCGATGCGGAAGACGAGCGTGAGGACACCGGACTGGATGTCGTTGAGGGCGAGGATGCGGGCGAGAAGGAGGGGGCCGAGCTCGGAGACCGTGGCGCGGATGGGGTGGCCTTGCTGGCCGAAGACGTCCCAGAGGAAGACGGGGGTGGGGGCGAGCTGGAGCTGCTGAGAACTTCGGCGACTGGGCCGTGCCGATGGCTCATTCGGGGGACGAGGGTAAGAGTGGTGGCTGGGAATCCGGTCGGTTTGGGCGATCGGGAGAGTTGTGCATGGCACAATTACCCGCTGAGGTCCACGGCCTCTCTATGCTGGCGATTCAGACGGCGTACCTCGTGATGATGAATGCCGACCTCTCATCAATACTGCAAACACAAGACATCTTTGCGGAATTTTGATAGCGCAAGCCGCTTTATTTACACGGAGCCGACGCCACAGGACTAATCGGCTACTACTTCCGAATAGCCGAGATCCAGGAGTAAGCGACAGAACGCTAACTCCTTGGCCAACCGGTTCTGAGCCTAGCCACTGACGCTCCTGGACGGCTCAGGCGCTGGTACCTTGAAACAACTCCTCAATTCTGGGAGCTATGGCGGCATCGAGAAGATCCAGATCGTCCGGGGTAGCTGCGGTCACACCGGTAAACAGATTCCATTCCTCAGTGATCGTCAGCGACTCGCCTGTAGCAACAACACGATGCGGCCCAAGCAGCTCCAGCTCCTGAAAGCGGCCTTCGGTATAGACCTCGGTGTTGACGCCATAATCCGGGTAGTCGGCACGTTCGTCATGGGTAAACCGCTTCACGAAGAGCAGGTCGCCGACCAGATGCGCGCACCAGTTCTGCTTGTTGCGCAGGCCCAGCTTCTGCGAGGTTGGACGGGATGGATCGCCGCGCAGCAAGAGGTACTTGACGCCAAGGGTGAAGCGTGGGTCCTGGAGGTCGGTGAAGGCGCACAGGGCGACGGGTTGCGTCACCGGAACATAATCGTCATGGGTTTGGAAAGGGTCGCGAGGCACAATCGAGGTGCCGGGTTCGACGACGCTGATGGCCCAGGCGGCTATGTCGACCGGCCACAGGTTGTGACTGGTGACCGTCTGCTCGAGACGGACCGTCGTACCTTCGGGCGACATCCAGATGCGTATTTGCTTTTCCATGCCGGCCTTGTCGGCGGACTGCCGCAGCGCGAGACCGAAGTCTCCCTCCGCCGTGTGTTCGATGGGATCGTTATCGGGTGCGTACGTCGCTGGAAATACCTCAGGCCAGACCCAGAGACGATGACCGCCGTAGGGCTTCCAAGTTCCGAGCGCGGTTTCTTTGGAAGCCTCCGGAAAGTGTGCGAAGACATTGCGGCCACCTGTTGGGCCGTAGAACAGAAGGCGCGGACCGACGACGGTGGAGGCGATCACATCGACCGTGCCATTCGAAAGCTTGATGCAGTTGGGCAGACCCATATAGGTCAGCGTTTCGAGGCTCATGGGTTTGCTCCGGGGATGACTTACGGAGTTGCTAAACGGCTGTCCAGCCGCCGTCGATCAGCAGGGTATGGCCGGTGATCAGCGATGCCGCCTCTGAGGCTAGAAAGACGACGGCGCCGGCTACCTCGGGCGGCTCTCCAATCCGATGCAGGGCGGCGACGTTTTTGACGGTCTCAGCGTAGAAATTCGGCGAAGAGAGCGCCGGCTGCGTGCCCGGCGTGTGAATAAAGGTAGGAGCGACGGCGTTGACGTTGATCTTGTGAGGGCCCCACTCCACGGCCAGGCACTTGGTCAAGTGTGCGATGCCAGCCTTGGTCATGCAGTAGACGGATTCGGTGGGCAAGGCGACAAAGCCGGCCTGGGAACTCATGTTGATGATGCGTCCTCCGCCCTGCTGCTTCATGACCTCCCCGGCCGCCTGGCACGCGAAAAAGGTGCCCTTCAGATTGATGGCGAGGGTGCGGTCGAAGTCTTCCTCGCGCACGTCCAGCGCCAAGTTCGTCGGTGCGACGCCAGTGTTGTTCACCAAGATGTCCAGCTTGCCCCATTGCGCAGGAACTGCGTGGACTGCCTGACGCACCTGGTCGAGGTTGCTCATGTCCATCTGCAGCGGTAACGCCTGGCATCCGAGCGCCTGGATCTCGGCGGCTACACCGCCGTCCTGTTTGAGGTCGCGCAGACCGAGCGCGACATCCGCGCCGGCCTCGGCGAATGCGAGCGCGATGGCCCGGCCGAGGCCGCGAGCGGCTCCGGTGACCAGCGCGGTTTGACCTTCGAGACGGAACGAGGGCAGCGATCCCATGGCAACTCCCAATCGTGTGAGTACGCCGCGCGAGTCCCGGCGTGACTGAACCTTTATACCCGTCCTGGGCATCCGTGCGCTGAGGGGTTAGCGATCATCAGCGAGGCACCTGTCTTGCTCCGAGACGAAAGTCATACCGGAAGCCCATGTGATCAGCTAATTCAGTGTGTAAGGGAAGGAGTGCCGACGATCCGGGCGTAACTGACGTGTCGCGAATCGTCACTGCGTCGAGAACGAAACCATCTCTACCTGAGTGGATTAGTTGAAGGCAGGAAAATGATGCCGGTTGCACGCGCCACACGCTGCTGCAAACGCGTTGCGGCGCGGTCAAGCCTCGCTTCCCGGTAGCCCTCGAGCGCGACGGAAAAGTTGCCATCCAGCTGCATCTCGCCCGTGCCCCGCTCCATGCTGGCCGGCAACGGCATCAACGCCGGCGCGGCGGATTCTGGAAGCGCAGGAAGCACAAGCAGCGTTTACGGATGCGATGCCTGCGCGCCAGCAACTCTGCAGCCTGCCGCCAGAACCAGCAGCCCACCAGAGATCACCGCTGCACGACCGTGATTCGTTGTCACATCAAGCATCACTTCTCCTTTGGCGCATGCTGCTTCGGCTGGACCCCGAGCACAGCCGCTCCGAATCTTGGTGGATCACGACGAACGACTCAGAACCGACGGGTTGTGGTGGTCTTACACAAGGAAGCAGCAGAGCCGGGTCGTGTGCTTGCGCCAGCTCTGCTGCTTAGGGTAGGCCGACCTGGAGTTAGAAATACAGCTTCGCCCCCAGCTGAATACGGCGTGGAAGGTGTGTGCTGGTGACCATTCCGAAGTCTGAGGCATTCAGACCGGTCTGAACGCCGGAGAAGTTGGTGTGGTTGAAGGCATTGAAGAACTCGCCGCGGAACTGGAAGCGATATCGTTCGCCGATGCGGATATTCTTCATCGCTCCCATATCCCAGTTCTGAAATCCAGGCCCAAGAAAGCTGCCGTTGCGTTCGGAGCCGAAATGCCCGACCGCCGCCGCGAAGGAAGAGGTGGTAAACCACTGTCCCTGCGTCTTCGTGAGATGGACCGGCGCGATCTGATCCGGTCGCGGGAGGATGTCGCCGTTCGGCGAGCTGATGCCGAGACCTCCGGGATAGGTCCCAGCGACGCATCCGTTGGCCGTGGTGGTGGAGGCGATGCAGGCAAACGGATCGGCGGCCTGCGTCACGGTGGCCGACTGGCCGGACTCGACGGAGGTGATGCCGGAGATCTGCCATCCCCCGAGGGTATGACCGAGCAGGCCATGCTGCTCGCGAAAGACCGGCAGCTCATACACGTAGTTGGCGATAAAGATGTGCGGCGTGTTGAGCGTGGTGGGGCCGTAGTCCAGTTTCGGATCGTAGGTGTCGGTGCTGGCCACGCCACGATCCACTGATTGCGTCGACAGGTTCTTCGACCACGTGTAGGCGATCCCCGCGGTCAGGCCATGGGTAATGCGGTGATTGAGCGACACCTGCATCGAGTTGTAGTTGCTGGTGAACATCGGGATACGCGAGTGGAAATCCGAGTAGCCGATGTACGGGCGAACCGCGTTCACGCTGGCGGTCGGGTTGTCCTCGCGGGCAGCCAGGGTGGGCTGGTTCAGATCCTGCTCGCCCAGCAGATGACGTCCCATCGATCCCACGTAGGCCAGCTCGAAGGTGGTGCTCGAGGTGATTGCTTGCTGGAGCGAAAGGTTGTAGGTCGCGTAGCCGGGAACCTTGAAGCTCGGATTGCCGGTGGTCGTCAGAGGATTCGGTCCGAGCGATACGCTCGATGTGCCGGCCAACGGGACGTCGAAGCTCGTGTTGTTGAGGGTCGCCGTCTGCACCAGAGGCGGATCGGAGAATGCGTTCTGTTCCCAGATGCCGTTAAGCGAGCGGTCATAAAAGATGCCAAAGCCGCCACGGAGGGACATCCTCCCGTTGCCGTAGGGATCCAGGGCGAAGCCGACGCGCGGTCCAAAGTTGTTGTTGAAGTCGGGGTTGACGCGGCTGCCATACGGCGAGCAGGTCACCTGGGAAGAGATCGCCTTCGCCGCGGCACAGGCTGACCCGGTCGGAAAGATAATTCCGTTCGTGTAGGTCGCCGGGATCTGTCCCTGCCCGGCAACGAAGTTTCCATTCGCATCGAGCGCTGGCGCGGCACTCGCGCTGTAGAGCGACGGGATGAAGTTGTTGAGGGTGTCGTTCACGTCGGCGGGCGAAGGGAAGTAACTCCATCGCACGCCCAGGTTCAGCGTCAGCCGGGGAGATAGCTTCCAATCATCCTGCACGTACGCTTCGAGGTTGTTGTAATGCAGGTTGGGGACAATGTCGCGGCTCTGCTGCGTATACGTCGCCACGTTGCCGAGCAGGAAGTCCTGCCAGGTATTGAACTGAAAGCTAGGATTTCCGCCGTCGCCATTTTCGGTTTTCAACATCTGCGAAATGGTGAAGCCGGTGCGAACAGCATGCTTGCCGCGGTTCCAGGAAAGGTTATCGAAGAAGGTGCGATCGAGATTGCGCTCGGTATACGGCGCGCTGCCCTGTGCGAGACCCTCAATTGTGCCGCCGGTGAACGAGATACTGGGGATGCGCCCGTAGGGATCCGGGTAGGCCGTATTGTTCGTCAGAGAGGCCAGGACGCTCGGCGAGTTGGCGATGCCGTTCAGCGTCGACGCAATCTCCCCCTGCGAATAAGCGAACTCCGCCTCGTTCACAAGGTTGGGCGTGATGGTCCAGGTCAGGTTGCCGACGACGTTCTTGCCCGGCGCGTTGAGGCTGGTATCGACCAATCCCGGATAGTTATTGCCGGAAAACAAGCCCAGGGGAAAGGTCTCCGGTGTGGAGTCCTGCATCGCGCGCGCAAACAGGTGAACCTTTCCGCTCAGGTTGTAGTCCAGCCGGACAATGTCCTGACGAAAGTTGTCGAGGGAAGAATAGGTGAAGTTGTATTGTCCATTTGTTCCACCTGGAAATTTATCGAAGACATTAGTGAGGTACACCTTGGAGTTCTGACTGTAGCAACCGGGATTGATGGTGCTGGTATTGGCCACTGCATCGTAGGTGACGCAGCCGGCGGGTGCGTTCGTGACCTGGCCGGCGACCACACCGTTCAACTGGGCCGTCGTCGGAGCCGATACGCTGGTCGTGCTGGGAGAGGTTACCCGTCGCCACTCTTCGGACCAGAAGAAGAAGAGTTTGTCCTTGTTGGTGTTGAACAGCTTCGGAATGTAGGCCGGGCCACCAAGAGTGAAGCCGAAATCGTTATAGCGCTCGATGCCGCGTGGAATGATCGCGGCCGGATTATTCTTATTGAAGTAGGAGTTGGCGTTGAAGATGTTGTTTCGATTGAACTCGTAAATATCGCCGTGATACTGGCTGGTTCCCTGCTTGGTGGCAACCAGCACCTGCGCTCCACCGCTGCGGCCATATCCGGCATCGTAGGATCCGCGCGCCAGGGTGAACTCCTGAATGGCGTCGATGCTGGGCACGTTGAGCAACGTGGCATTCGATCCGCTGTCGTTGATGTCCGCGCCGTCCACCGTCCAGTTGTTGGCTCCGGTGCGAGCTCCGTTGACCGAGACGGAGGTTGTATTGTTCAGGCCAAACCCGGTCTCGTCTCCCAGGCCGCTCACCACGCCGGGCTGCAGCGTGACCAGCTGCTCGAAGTTGCGATTGCTGAGCTCCAGTTCGCGCACCTGCGTTCCACTTACCGTTCCCAACTGGGCGCTGCTGGTCGTCTCGATCGCGACGGTGCTCTCCTGCACGGTGACCGTCTGATCGACCGATCCGGGAGCGAGCTGGGCGTTGACGTCACGTTTTTGCGCGACAAACAGAGTGACTCCTTCCGTCGTCTGGCTCTTGAATCCGGGCGCCGTAATCACGACCGTGTAGGTCGCGGGCGGGAGATTGGAGATGGAGTAAGCTCCGCCCCGGTCAGCAGTCGCAGCCCGAAGAAATCCATCGATCATCGGATTACGAACCGTGATCGTGGCGCCGGGAATTACCGCGCCAGAAATGTCGGTAACGTTTCCGTTCAGGGTGGCGGCGATCTCCTGCGCATACGCGAGCGGAGAGAGACACGATAGTGCGAGCAGGAAGAAAGCGAGCCTCTGCGAAAGCTTCGTCATCAGGACGGCCTCGATCTTGGGTGGTTGCTCCGCGTGAATGTTCGGACGGCTATGGACTCCGTCCACAAACTGGCGCCGAAAACGCTGATGTGACTTCGATGTTTCGTTAGCGTAAATGCAGGTGTTGTTTCCGTACAAGTGGAATCTGCAAACGTTTGCGTCCACCTGGTTTACTTCGCAAAAGTGAGGCTGTTCATCGTGGTAGAGTCCCGGTAAAGGAGTCCCGTGATGCAGCCAAGCAACGGCCTGCGGTTTGATAGTTGCCACCGCACACAGGCGTTGGCTGCGGTTCTCCTTGCCGTCACACTGGTCGTCCCTGCTCTCCATGCAAACCCGCGGCAGAAGGGTCCGGCGTCTCCGAGCGGATTGCAGGAACGGATCGCGACAGGCTCTGCCGCGCTGGCACGGGGAGATAATGCGATTGCCGAGAAGGCTTTTCGCGAGGCTCTCTCGCTTGCTCCAACTTCCGTTCCGCTGCTAAATAACTTGGCGCTCTCGCTCGCCCGTCAGAACCGCACTGCGGAAGCTATTGGTGTCTATCGGCAAGCGCTTGCACTGAAGCCAGGCGACGCCATCACGGACCGGAACCTGGGCGTCGCGTACTACCGTGCGCATCGATTCGCCGACGCGCGTCCCTTTCTTGAGCGCGTCGCTAAAAGTACGCGCAATTTTCAGTCGCTCGAGCTGGCGGGACTTGACCTGTTCGCGATGGACCTCTACCCCGAAGCAACGGCGTATCTCGAGCAGGCACGCGCGCTGGAGCCGGATAATCTGAACAATCTGAATTTGCTCGGACAGGCCTACCTGCGGTCGAAGAACTATGCCGCTATGACCGAAATCTTCACGCACGTTATGGTCACGCATCCCAACTCGGCGGAAGCGCATGTGATGTTGGCGACCGCATACGACAAACTGTTTCGCGAGCAGGAGGCGATCCGGGAGTTCCAGGCGGCGGAGCAGGTGGATCCTGATTACGCGGGCGTCCACACTGGCCTGGGCGTCATCTACTGGCGCATAGATCAGCCGGACCTTGCCCGGCAAGAGTTTGTGCTTGCCCTTAAGCAGACCCCAACAGACCCGATTGCGAACTGCACCATGGGTCGCATTTTTCGGCATCAGGGGAAGCTGCACGAAGCGATCGGATACTTTGAGGCGGCGCTCGCGGTCAACGAAGGCTACCAGGACGCCTTACAGGGAATCGGACAGAGCTGGGTTGATCTGCACGAGCCGGCCAAAGCGATCGAGTTTTTGAGACGGGCGGAAGCGACGGATCCGAACGACGCGCAGGTGCACTACATTTTGGGAACTGCTCTGCGCGAGACCGGACAGTCAACAGAAGGCAACCGGGAGCGAGCCAAGGCTGCTCAACTACTTTCCGAGCAACACACGAAGACCTCGCCTGTTTCAGAAAAGGTTACCCCTCATAACGAGTGAACGTGAAATCGTTTGTAGAGGCTACCTGGCCTGCTTAGAAGAAGGTGGGAATCGCTTCAAGGACGTTGTACTGCGCGTCCACGAGCATGAGGTAGCGCCATTTATCGAAGGTGAGGCACGGGTGCGAGATCGCAAAGGCAAGCATGTCGCCTACCTGCAGGTCCGCTTCTTCCGGAATTGTGAGATAGAGGTGCTGATCCATCAGCCTGGTCGTAGTCCAATCGGTCGGCGCGACCGTGGGCTCCGTGTGCGCACCGGGGCGGAAGTGCAAAACCGGCGCAGGCAGGCCGGCGTCGAAGGCGGAATCGCGCTTGCCCATGCCGACGATAGCGAGTCTGGGCTCCGGAACGGACTGCACGTAAGCCCAGACTTCGATGGCGGAACGCAGCGTTCCGCCGAGCTGCTGGTCTACCTCGCGCGCGATGGTGTTTCGTTCTGTGATCTGCTGCTGTGCCGTACGGTAGAGGCCAGCGTCGCAGGTGAGGTAACAGCCGGGCCGGAGCAGCACGTCCACCTCGCTGCGCAGCGGCGCGAAGACCTCGGCGACGACGTCATACCAGGCGGAACCCGCACCGCTGACGATGGGCCGCTGGTCTGCGGCGAAGACGCCCTGCTGTCGCAGTCGCTCGAACACATCCGCGGCGTGTTGCAGGTATCTGCGCACACCAGCTTCGTCCTGCAGCACGCCCTCGTACACCTCCACACCGCATATCAGAAGCGTGCCGCGCCAGCGGGCGATGGTGTCTGTCACGGCCTGCACGCGCGCTTCGGTGCGCGTGCCGGTGCGGCCCCCTCCCGTGCCGAGTTCTAGGAGCACCCGGAGCTGCTGACCTTTGCCGGCGAAAAAGGCTCCAAGCTGATTCACCAGCGCGGGCGAGTCCACCAGCGTGTAGAAGGTGGTGCCTTCGGCGATGATGGCACTGACGAGCTCGCAGTTCGCGCGGCCCAGAAGTTCGTTCGCCATCAGAATTCGCCGCACGCCACCTGCGTGCGCGACAGCGCACTGGTGTGCGGTCGCCAGCGTGATGCCCCATGCGCCCGCTTCGAGCTGTCGCTTGAAGAGCTTCGGCGCCATGGTCGTCTTGCCGTGTGGCGCAAGCTGCACGCCGTAGCGTTTCGCGAACTCGGCCATCCAGCGCAGGTTATGTTCCAGGCGAGACTCTACGATCACGGCCGCGGGCAGGCTCAGGTCTTCGCGCAGCAGATTCCACCCGCGCGCGCCAAGGTCCGCGATCTCGTCAGGCGTGGTGACCGCGTCCAAACCTTTCTGAAAGGTACAGCTGCTGGTCAAGCCGCCTCCGCATATGCCATGTTGTTGTGTGTGAACCCTCCTGAGCATACCGGTACCGTCGGACCGCTCGCCGAGCGAGGTCGCTGTGCCACGGTGTGATCTGCTGATCCGCAATGCGCGCGTGATCGACGGCAGCGGTGCTGCGGCGCGAGAAGGCAGCGTCGCGGTGACGCAGGGAGCAATTGCGAGCGTCGACGCGGACGCGGCCTGGACTGCCCAGGAAACGCTCGATGCCGGCGGCCTTGTGCTTGCGCCCGGCTTTATCGACACGCACACGCACGACGACACCAGCGTGATCGAAACGCCCTCCATGCTGCCCAAGCTGACGCAGGGCGTAACCACGGTGGTGGTCGGCAACTGCGGCGTCAGCGCCTCGCCCGTGCTGGCAACGAACTCGCTGCCAGCTCCCATGGGCCTGCTGGGTACGACGGCCACAATGCAGCACCGCAGCTTTGCGGCGTACGTGCGTGCTTTGACGGCCGCAGCACCTGCGGTGAACGTTCTTGCGCTGGTGGGACACACGACGCTGCGGGCAAACCACATGGACCGGCTGGACCGCGCGGCAACCGCGAGCGAAGTGCGTGCGATGCGGGCGCAGCTGCAAGAATCGCTGGACGGAGGCGCCCTCGGCCTGAGCACAGGCCTGGCGTACGAGTCGGCATACGCCGCGACACCGGAGGAAGTGCTGGGCGTGGCAGAGCCGCTGCGCGCGGCAGGTGCGCTCTACGCCACGCACATGCGCAGCGAGACTGCCGCCATCCTGGATGCTATGGAGGAGGCTTTCGCCGTGGGCATTGCCCAAGTTGGCTTGAGAAAACGTTTAGAGGCAAGCGCACGAGAGCCGATTCCAGTACTCCTATCGCACCTGAAGTGCGCGGGCCCGGAGAATTGGGGTAGAGCTCCTGAGATGCTTGCGCTGCTGGACCGCGCGCGTATGCGCCAGACGGTGCACTGCGACTGCTATCCCTATATTGCGAGCAGCAGCATGCTGGACCTCGGGCAGGTAGACGAGCGCATCGAGATCCGCGTCACGTGGAGCGAGCCACACCCAGAGGTCGCGGGCAGGTCACTCGCAGACATTGCGGCCATGTGGAACATCACGCAGATAGAGGCAGCCAAGCAGCTCCGGCCCGCGGGCGCCATTTATCACAACATGTCGCCGGAGGATATGCGGCGTGTGCTGGAGCATCCGGCGGTGATGGTGGGCAGCGACGGCCTGCCGCACGATCCGCGTCCGCATCCGCGGCTTTGGGGCACCTTTCCCCGCGTACTCGGCCAATTCTGCCGCGAGGAGGGTCTCTTCGACCTGCCGACGGCGGTGCACAAGATGACCGGCTTATCCGCGGAAGCTATCGGGTTGCGCGATCGCGGCTTCGTACGCAAAGGCTACGCTGCAGACCTCGTCCTCTTCGACGCAGAAATCGTGCGCGATGCGGCAACGTGGGACGCTCCCACGCAGCCGAGTGTTGGTATCCAACGGGTGTGGGTCAACGGTGTACTGTCGCTTGTGGACGGCCAGCCAACAGCGAAACGCCGAGGCAGGTTCTTGCCTCGCCCGCCCACAGTCTCCAAGTAGTGACTGAACAGGAGGTTGCATGAGCATCAGAAGGTTTGGAGTGGAAGGTGGCAAAGGGCAGGGTGGATCGCACATGCCGTTTGCGCGCGCCGCGGAGGCCGGCGGGTGGCTTTACGTGAGCGGGCAGGTACCGATGGTGAACGGTGAAGTCGTTGCGGGCAACGTGGTGGCGCAATCGCACCAGGCGATCAAGAACATGCTGGCGGTCATGCAGGAGGCAGGCTACGGCGCGGAGCACATTGTCCGCTGCGGCGTGTGGCTGAACGATGCGCGTGATTTCGCCGCTTTCAACGGGGTGTTCCGGGAGTACTTCGGCGAGAACCCGCCAGCGCGGGCCTGCGTGGAATCGAGGATGGTCGTGGACTGCAAGGTGGAGATCGACTGCGTTGCCTACAAGGAGGCGGCGAAGTAGGGGCAGGCAGCACGGACTCTACAATAGCGGATCACCCATGATCGCCGCCCAAGCCAATCTGCATTCCGTGCTTCTACTGTGGAGCGCCATCCTCGCTGTGCTCACGCTGATCGTGCTGATCGTGTGGGCGCGACTCAATCCGTTCCTCACGCTGACGATCTGTTCGCTGGGCCTGGCCGCGGTGGCCGGCATCCCGCTGCCCAGGGTCGTTGCCTCGTACGAGGCCGGCGTGGGTGCGACGTTGGGACATGTCGTGATCGTGGTCGCGCTGGGCACGATGCTCGGCAAGATGCTGGCGGAGTCTGGCGCTGCGGAGCGTGTTGCGGAGACACTGGTGGCCGTCTTCGGCCCACGGCATGTGTCCTGGGCGATGCTTGTTGCAGGCATCCTGGTCGGCATACCGGTGTTCTTTGAAGTGGGCCTGGTGCTGCTGATGCCGCTGGCCTACAACGTGGCGCAGAAGACCGGCCGATCGCTGGTGGTAACGCTGCTTCCCATGGCAGCGGGCCTGGCGATGGTGCACGGCTTGTTGCCTCCGCATCCTGCCGCGCTGATGGCGGCCATGGCTTTCCACGCGGACCTGGGCAAAACGATCGGATGGGCGCTGCTTGTGGGTGTGCCCGCAGCTGTTCTAGCCGGCCCGCTGTGGGCCAACTTCATCGCGCGTTATGTCACACTGCCGAAACACACTGCGCTCAGCACGGAGTTCCTTCGCGTTGCCGAAGGCCGTTCCCTGCCGCCGTTTGCAACTGGCGCCAGCCTGATCCTGCTGCCCGTGCTGCTGATGCTGCTGGGGAGTTGGGCCGACACGTTCACGATACCCGGATCGCACGTGAACCTTCTGTTGCATTTCCTGGGCAATGCGGACGTGGCGCTTCTGCTGGCCACGCTGCTCAGCCTGTATGTGCTGGGCCTGCGCCGCGGCTTCACGCGCGAACAGATTCTGCGCTGGACGAATGAGTGTCTTGCGCCCACCGCAACCGTCACACTGCTGGTGGGCGCGGGAGGCGGCTTCGGCCGCGTGCTGATAGATAGCGGCGTGGGCCAAGTTCTGTTGAGCTACGCTCTGCGTGCGCATGTGCCGCTGCTTCTGGTGGCGTGGCTGGTGGCCGTTTTCATCCGTGTTGCCACCGGATCTACCACGGTGGCGATGGCAACGGCCAGCAGCATCGTCGCCCCCATGGCACTGGCCGCACCGGGCGTACGGCCGGAGTTCCTTGCCATTGCCACCGGCGCAGGCGCAACCGGCTTTTCGCACGTGAATGATGGCGGTTTCTGGCTCGTCAAGGAATACAGCGGCATGTCTGTTGCCGACACACTGCGATCCTGGACTGTGCTGGAGACGATCCTTTCCGTGGTCTCGTTCGGTCTGGTATGCCTGCTGCAATGGATGTGAGCTTGCACCCATGGCGTTTTCGCGCGAGGCTGTCTCGCGGATACATAGTCCTTGATACACGCGCATCTCGGAAGAGGTGCTCTCTACTTCGCACGGTCATTTCACTGCTTGGAAGTGCCTGACGACATATAACCAAGTCTGTTGTAAAGGTTGATCCGGAGATTCTCTCTATGCTGCTGAGGTGCGCCTCAGCTGTCATGCGCTCTGCATGCAATCTCGCACAAGTGAGCCTAGCTAACTGAGTTCCGATGGTTGAGTGCCGATTGATCGTTCTTACAATGTGTTCGCCCGCCACGCCACAGGCAGAGCTACGCTTCCGGTGAAATGAAGATCCGAAACGCAACCTCTGATCCGCCTTCCAGGGCGGGCAGAGACGTTGGCGCAATGCGAAGCGCACCCTGGAAAGCAGCAAGCGCCACCACTGGCTGGTTGAGCTGTTTGCGGCGATCCCTTTCAGGATCCAGAGGCGTGCATCTTGCGGCTGGAAGCGCAGAGCCGCTTCGGAGTCACGGAGCGCATCGGCGGCTCGATGCTCGCGCAATTCGACCACGATGCTCGCTGTCGTGATCGAGGTTTGTGCGGAAGCTGCCAAAGCTGAGAGTAGGACGCTGCCAGCCACTGCGACGTACAGGCGGCGCACTTCGAGATTCACCGACCAGACATGGTCCCCACCGCTTTTATCGCCCGGACCCGTGAGAGATCAGACTGTCCCTTGGGGAAAGTAGACGCTGCAGATCAGCGGCGGTCCGCTTCGCGTCACCGCGCTGGAGGGAGCGAAGGTACGCCAGCAAATTCGTTTTGCGACGGACAGCACGGACGTGCATTTCGATCTGGGCGGTCCGGTCTTCGGCCTCGGCGAAGGCGTCCATCCGTTTGCCCGGCGCGGAACGCACAGGCCCGAGATCGAAGGGATCTGCCGTACGTACCTGAACCTGCGATACCAGCTGCTTCCCTACCTTTACTCCTATGCGGAGCAGTGGAACGACGACGATGGCTCCAGCTCTTGCTTGGAAGAGGGGCAGTACATGACGGTCGCCTGCGTATGGAATGATCGGAGCGGATCCTGACACTGTTGCGTTCTCTCGACGGCAAGCTCGGCGCAGGTCGCTGTGTCCAGGTAGCACTCGCCGGATCAGCACAGATCCAGCGCACGACTCTGAAGGACGGCACCACCCGCATCCAGCTCTAGGCTAGCCGGGTCGGCTGAGCTACCTGCGCGGGGAGGTGAGCGGATCGGCGTTGGACGACTGGTGCAGAAGCTGGGTCACTCGGAGAGAAAGCTCTTGGGACCGTACGACATCGCCTTTCTGGTCGTACACATGGAGCAGATCCGCGAGTGCGGGCAGGTTCAGAGGATCGATCTCCAAGGCACGTTCCAGATGTTGCTGCGCGAGCTCTGTCTGTCCCCAACCAAGGTAGGCCTGTGAAAGATTTGCCTGCTTTGGGGAGGATCCCGCATCCAGCTGCACCGCCCATTCAAACGCGGCCGCGGCTTCGCTGTAACTTCGGCCCAGCAACAGAGCACTCCCGAGCGAATTGAAAAACTCGCTGTCGCCCTGAAACTGCCCTTGCACCTCCACCAGCATGCGGTATCCGTCAATCAGGTTCTTTGGAGATCGACGCTCCACGCCCACCTCAATCAGCGCCATGCCGAGATTCCTTTTCTGGAGGTCAGTGGCAGGTTCTCTCCAGGCTGCGATTGGAGCGTCTTTTGGGAGCGAGTCATCCGTCTCTGGCCGCCGCTGGATCCGATGATCCGTAAATGCACTATGACCGCCATCCTGTGCCTCACGCTTCGGCATGTGGCATCCGATGCAGTCACTCGTCAGTGGCGGGTGCGTTTCAGCAAAAGACTTTTTAGCATGACACATGAGGCAGCGCTCTCGAAAGAAGGCCACGGGTTGCGCTGGCTCGACGTGCGGATCATGGCATGTGCCGCACCACATGCGGCCTCCAGTGTTCCTGGCGCATGCGCTCAACGCAAACTGTTCCGAGTGGCTGATCACCTTGAACTTCACCGCAGACCCTGCAGGGGCGACGTCATGGTAGATCGTAAGCGTGTTCTCCAACAGATCGCCAGGCCGGTAGTCTGTCAGACGTTTGCCCGGATTCAAAATGCGGGCGGCACCAATCAGGTGACACTGCTCACACACGCCGTCTCGGGCGGCACGCGGTAGCCGAGCTGGATTGACGATGTTGTCCCATTGTGGCTTCGCGAGATGCGCTTCCGCAGATCCATGACACCGATCGCAGCCAATCGCAAGATGGCGAAACGGTGTCGGTCCATAGTCGTTCACCGTTCCGGCCACGAACGTGTTCGAGTCCGCATGACAGAACACGCAACCCTCTGCGACCGGACGCGTAAAATCAGGAGCTCCCTTTCCCTCATACCCCGGCGCAAGATCATACGCGCTCCGGCTTCGGTAGTACGCGACCGGCGATTGGAACAAGTGGCTGTCCAGGTTCACCAGGTACCCGCTCGCGTGCTTTCCAGAGCCGATCACGTAGCTCACCGGAAACTGCTGCACGGTCTTCTCAACGTCCAGCGTTTGCACAAATCGCCCACCCGGCGTCAACCCGATTGTGATCGTTGTCCCAGCAGCTGTCACTACTCCGGTCGGCTCCTTCCCCGGAAGACGCATTGAACGTCCCATACCGGTCCGCGCAAAACCGTCAACCTCCTCCTGGTGACATCCGCGGCATCCGGTGGGGTCGTGCGCAGCAACTCCGGCCGGGCCGCGCCGGGCATCTGCGGCGGCAACAACCCCTCTGCTCCGTGAACCGATGCCGAAGCAGAGCACCACGGCCACCGCAAAACTCGATAGCAGCAGGAAGCGCCGAACCGACGCTGAATGCCTTTGTCTGCTGCGCCTCATTGGGCCACTCCGTCCAGCCGACCACGCAGAAAGTCGACCCCATATCACGCGACTAACCCTAACCCCGACGCGCCAAATCCTCCAAGCCTAAATCCAAACCTTGGAATCAACGGCCAGGTTGTGTCCGTAGCGGCGGTTATCCGCAGGAGCGGTGTCGCCCGCGCCAGCCGATCGAGTCACAATAACCGGGTGTACCGGAGCGGCGACGGTAGGGGCTTTGCTCGGCAACTTGCTTCCCGTGCTGGTCGTCGCATGGGGCTCGCCTCGATTCGCCTTGCCCGCCTCAACAAAGTTGTCGATCCCACCGTCTCCCCGGTTCGGGGCAATATCCGTCCGTTCGCAGTAGGCGATGCAGTGCGGAATCCAGTCAACAATCAGCGTCTTGGCGCGCTGGCTCCAAAGCGGGCTGCCCACGGAGTACTTCGTCGTATACACCACGTCCAGCCGATCCTTCGGAGGTGCAGTTTCGACGTGGACCTTCAGCCGGGAAGAACTCAGCTCCTCACCGCCGGAGCCAGTCAAATCAAGAACGTACTCGCCCGGCACAGAAAATCCTGCGGTCGTCAACGGAGCCGATGCATCGCCGAAGGCGACCTCGCCAGGCCGGAGAAATTTCGTCCAGCGAGCTCGGTTTTCGGGCACGTCCTCGAGCCAGACCGCCTTTCCCGCAAGGTAGGTTCGGCTCCCCAGGATGACCGATCGATCGATCCCCGCATCAACGACCGGAGGAAGCGAGGGAGCAGGTCCGGAACTCGAGACCATCCACTCCAAAATGCCGGCTGCGTGTCTCCCCTCAGGAATGATCAGAGCACGCCCGCCCGCAACCTGAGCAAGGGATCTCGCGCGCCCCACCCCGGCGACCACCGCTGTGCCCGCGATGCCCGTCAGGAAGTCTCGCCGGTTCAGAGCAAGACGGGCCAGTGTCTGCTTCGCGAAAGAACCCTTCCAAACACTTCTTTTCGACATACATGTTCCTTGGACAGAAGAGCGTAGTCCGCTCACGTCACGGATGTCCAACCCCCGTGACCTCAGACTCAACATCGTTGATTGTGGGCGTTTCCAGGTGTATCAACACAACGTGTGAGCCAAACGTGAGCAGCAGGAGACGGCGAACGTCGCTTGGAAGTTCTGTTCGCGTTTCCATGTCGCAGGCTATCTCTGTAATCCCGCCGTGCCAAGGAGGTTGGGACTAGCCGTTGAGCTCCGATTGAGAAGACGGGTCGGCAGCTGAATCAGACTTCCTGGCCCTTGCTGTCTGAGTGCATGCACGACGATTTGACTGATCTCGGACCTCGGTATATCGACCGTGGTCAGCGGCGGCGAAAGGAAGCGGCTGAAATACGCGTTATCGAAGCCCACCACGGAAATGTCCTCGGGGACGCGTACGCCCCGGTCATGGAGGGCGCGGTAGACGCCCATGGCGACCATGTCGGTTGTGGCAATCACGGCGGTAAAGGCAAGCTTGCCCCAGGCCTCCGCGATCGCTGCCTCGCCGGCATCCGCACCGGGGCCTCGCACATCCACGGTGTGCGTGACCAGCTTGCGGTCGGCAACAGAACGCACGGCTGCAGCGAAGCCGCGGTCTCGCAGGGTGTGCGAGCGCAGCGGAGGTCCATCCGGCTTTTGCGAGTTCCGCACGTACAACAGCTCACGATGCCCAAGCGCCAGCAGGTGCTCGACGGCGGAGCGCATGCCGCCACTTGCATCCACACGCACTACGGAGGCGTTCCCTTCAGGACGTCCTGCGTCCAGAAGCACGGCCCGCACGCCGCTGCCGACCACAAGCTGGCGTGAAGAGGCGTCGTGTTCTGACGTTAACACCGCCATACCTGCCAGGCGGGCCTGCAGGAGATGCTGCACCGCGGCCCTGTGCTGCTCCGTAGAAAAGTTCGTCACCATGAGCGAAACCTGGTAGCCATGCCGTCGCGCCTCGTCTTCCACGGCTTGCGCTGTTTCGGCAAAGAACGGGTTCTGCAGGTTGGAGACGATCACACCGAAGAGCCGTGTATCGCGCCGGGCAAGATTGCTGGCGTACAGGTCCGGGCGGTAGCCAAGTTGACGGATGGCGTCCCGCACACGCTCCCGGGTCTCGTCGCTGAGGCGGCCCTTCTGATTAAGGACGGCCGACACCGCACCCAGGGAAACACCGGCCAGCGCGGCGACGTCACCGATTTTGGCGCGCTTGCCGAGGCTTGCTGGTCCGGTTGGCTTCTTTCCTGTGGTCGTCACACCAAGGAGACTAGCTGCCTTCGAAGCCGAGTTCAAAACCGTAGTGCGCGGGCAGGGGTTGACAGCCGCACTTAGGGGGAGCACCTTTGATGAAACGTTTCACCAAAGGAGGCATGCACCATGGCGCCGTCCACGCCCGTTCGCTCATCCAGTGATCTTCAACAGGAGCTCGATCAACCCTTCCTCCTCCACGCCGAACAGATCCGTTTCTATGACGAAAACGGGTACATCAAACTGAAGCATGTGCTTTCCCCGGAGGTGCTCGAATACTACCGGCAGGCGATCCAGTCCCGCGTGACGGAGCTTTCCCGGGATGCGCTGCCGATCGAACAGCGCACGACCTATGGCAAGGCCTTCTTGCAAATCATGAATTTATGGACAGAGTCTCCGACCGTAAAGGAATTTGTCTTCGGCAAGCGTCTCGCCCGTATCGCGGCGGAGCTGATGGGCGTTTCCGGCGTGCGAATTTACCATGACCAGGCGCTCTACAAGGAACCCGGGGGCGGCATCACGCCCTGGCACGCTGACCAGTACTATTGGCCCGTGGACAGCGACAAGACCGTCACGGCCTGGGTGCCTCTCCAACGCACGCCGTTCGAGCTCGGACCGCTTGCCTTTTCTGAAAAGAGTCACCGGTTGCAGGTCGGTCGCGATCTTGAGATCAGTGATGAGAGCGAGTTGACGTTGAAGCAGGCTCTTGAACAGTTCCGCATGGAGGACAGCGCCTATGATCTGGGCGAGGTCAGCTTCCATAGCGGCTGGACCTTCCATCGCGCCGGGGCGAACAGCACCGATCGTCCGCGTGAAGTGATGACGGTGATCTACATGGACGAAAAAATCCACCTTACCGATCCGCGCAACAAGAATCATATTCTCGACATGGAGCGCTGGGCTCCGGGCCTGAAGAGTGGCGACGTGCTCGCCTCGTCCTTCAACCCGGTCATCTACTCGACCTCTGCTGCATAGCCGTTCAAAACAGGCGGACCCGCCAGGCTGGGTCCGCTGCACACGACGAGGAAAGACGAGTCATGATGAACATGCGGGCCGCGGTAGGCAACGGCGAAGGGGGCTTCAGCCTCGAGCGCGTCACGCTGGAGGAGCCACAAGGCCGTGAGGTGCTCGTCGCCATGCGGGCCAGCGGGGTGTGTCATACCGACTGGGATTCGCTGCGCTGGGGCCGACGACTGATTCTGGGTCACGAAGGCGCGGGCGAAGTGGTGCGCGTCGGTTCGGAGGTCCGCACCTGCAAGCCGGGGGATCGCGTTCTGCTCAACTGGGCGATCCCCTGTGGTGTGTGCTTTCAATGTCAGCGCGGAAAAGAGAACATCTGCGAGGATCGCGGCAGGGTGCCGGACGCGCGCTTTCACGAGGACACCTGGCAGACTGCTCCGGTCCCGGGAGAGCTCCCTTCCGCGCGCAACACCGGCGCCGCCGGTCCCGGCCGCTTCAATGCCTCCTTCTCGCTGGGCACCATGGGGACGCATGCCCTCGTGCCGGAAGCCGCTGTGCTCCCCCTGCCCACGGACGTGCCTTTCGAGGTAGGCGCCATTCTTGGGTGCGCCGTCATGACCGGCTTTGGCTCTGCCGTGAACGCCGCCCAGGTCTCCCCGGGCAGCAGCGTCGTGGTGCTTGGCTGCGGCGGGGTTGGCCTCAGTACGATTCTTGGAGCGTTGTATGCAGGCGCAGACCAGGTGCTCGCCATCGATGTGAATCCGCACAGGCTTGCCCTGGCCGAGCAATTTGGCGCGACGCAAACGCTGCTTGCCGACCGCGCCGACGCCGGCCTCCGCCTCGCCGCCGTGGAGGTTCGCCGTCGCACAGGCGGCCGCGGTGCCGACTTCGCCTTTGAGTGCACCGCCGTGCCGGAGCTTGGGCCGGCTCCGCTCGCCATGGTGCGCAGCGGTGGAACAGCGGTCGGCGTTTCCGGCATTGAGCAGGTCGTGCCCGTCGATATGGAGCTGTTTGAGTGGGACAAGATGTACCTGAACCCGCTGTATGGAGCATGTCGGCCGAAGCGTGACTTTCCTCTGCTGCTCGACCTTTACCGCACCGGCAAACTGCCGCTGGAGGCTATGATCACGAAGCGCTATGCCCTGGATCAGCTGAAGGACGCCTTTGCAGACATGCGGGGAGGGCGAAACGCCAAAGGCGTGCTGCTGCTTGACTAGGGGCTTTCACGCCGTCGAGTTATCCGATCCCGCCCTCGAGCAGGAAGGGCTGCGCCTCGCCACCGTGAAGAGCCCGGCCCTGGGTCGGCGCACCGACGTCTCCTTCTGGGTGCCTAGCCTCGAGGCGAGCCATGCGGAGCGCATCCCAACGCTGCTGCTGCTATTGCACGGGGTATACGGGAGCCATTGGGTGTGGTCGCTCAAGGGAGCAGCCCACCGCACCGCGGCCGGTCTGCTCGCCGCTGAACGCATCGCGCCCATGGTGATCGCCATGCCGAGCGATGGCCTCGAACGCGACGGAAGCGGATACCTGCGTTGGCCGGCTCTGGCGGGACGAGCCGAGGTGGACCTGGAACGATTTTTGCTCGAAGAGGTGCCTGCCCTCGCGGAGCTGGCTGCCCCGGCACTCGGTACCGGCTACCAGCTGGCGATCGCCGGTCTCTCCATGGGCGGCTACGGCGCGCTTCGCCTTGGAGCGAAATATCCCGAGCGTTTTTGCGCGGTCAGTGCACATTCTGCGATCACCAACCCTCAAGACCTCGCCCCCTTTGTCGAAGAGCCTATCAGCCAATACCTGGCCACCACGTCGCAGCCGCAAGAGCTGGATGCTCTCTTCTGGCTTCGGCGCAATGCGTCTCGCCTGCCGCCGCTCCGCTTCGACTGTGGGCTTTCAGATACCCTGCTGGCCAGCAACCGGCGCTTGCACACCGCGCTCGATCGCCTTGGCGTTGCGCACACATACCAGGAGTTCGCGGGAGGACATGAATGGCCGTATTGGCAGCAGCATCTGACGGAAACACTCTTGCATGCGGACCGGCACAGCCGCAAGGCGCGCATCGCGTGACGCTCCAAAGCTGTTCGCACCGTTCCTCCTGCCGCTTGCCTCCTGTGCGTTCGCCCGAGGAGGGCGATGAGTTCGCTGATGTGGTCCGAGCCGTCGATAACACAGCTTTTCACACCCATATGGTCTCTCGAGACGAACTGTCCTGCGACTGTCACCGGCAGCTTCAACGTTCGCTTCTGATCCGCGCGGGAGCCCGGCAGGAACAGCCCCTGACCCCCGACAGCGGAGGATCAGAAGCTGCCCATCGTCTGTCACAATCAGCAGCGAAGAAACACATGATCTTGGAAACGAGCGCCACCGTCTTGGCACTCTAACGCATGCGATTGGCTACGTTCCGCCCGCCGATCGGTCGATAGGGAGCACGATGCACCCAGCTCCATCCCGGTTGTAGGTAGACATTCACCGAACCAACCGTGCTCGTTCGGAACTTTCAGAAAGACAGGATGCCGTAGAACTGAATCTGGCGGGGGCTGCCGATAGGATTGGTGACGGCTCCTACGCCCTGGTTGGAAAACGCCGTGGAGAAGTTGGAGGGGGCTCCTGGGCCGATCGGGATGGGACCCGGCAACGTGATGGTCGGGGAGGAACCCGGGTTCGGGTTGGGGGCTTTGTGCGTGAGCGGGTTGCTGAAGCTGGAGTTGCCACCGAAGTTGTTACCCGGAACATCGAAGCTCGGGGTGTTTGTGACGTTGAAGACTTCCATGGACAGGCGGAGGCGGAGGTTTTCGTGGAGTTTTGTCTCCTTGTAGATGGCGAGATCTGCACGTTTCTGAAAGCTGCCTCGGAAGATGTTTCGTCCGCCGGAAGCGAAAGTGGACTCATAGTTGTCGCAGGCGGTGGTTCCGGCAGCGGTGGGGCCGCAGGGTGGAACGCCGGACTGGCCGGGAGCAAGTATGGGGTAAGCGAAGGCCGCCGGGGTGAAGGCAACATCGCCGGGATTGACGCCGTTGACTCCGCGGTAGTTAACCTGTGTGCCGGAGTGCCCGGTTTTAGCCTGCTTGGCGCTGACGCCCGGAGCCAGCGGAAGGACGGGGTTGGTGAGGTAGTCGTTTGACGAGTAGAAGAGGCTGCCGACGGTGCCTGAGAAGTCGTAAACGTTGTAGGGCTGGCCGCTTTCGAAAAGGGTGACGCCGCTCAGGCCGAAGCCGCTGGTGAGCGAGTTCATGAGGTGATTGCCGGCCTTGTAGTCGGGGATTTGGTAGTTGAAGCTGACAGAGGTGACGTGGGTGCGGTCGTAGTCCGAGGAGGCATACCCGGATTGGAGGTTCTCCGGGTTGTTGCCGTTATAAAAGAGACCGAAGCCGCTTGACGTATCGAGGGAGTGGGTCCAGGAGTAGGAGAGTTGATACTCGAGACCGTGCCAGGACTGCTGATGCAGCGAAACAAGGAGTGCGTCGTAGTGCGACCAGCCCAGCGTGGACCACTCAACGGAGTTGGGGCTGTAGCCGATATAAGGAACGCGAAGGTCGGTGTTGCCGCCAGTCGAGGTGTTGTATGGCTCGGAGAGGAGCGGGCTTCCGCCTTTATAAGTGGGAAGACCGTTATCCGTGGCGTTGTAGCCGTAACTATAAATTTGACCGTTGGCGGGAGAGCTGGGTGTGGCGATCTGCGGTTGATTGAAAGGCAGGGGCACCGTCTGGTGAACGCCATGGTTGCCGGTATAACCGACGGATCCAACGATCTTGGGGGCGAGCTGGTATTGGAGGTCGAGGCTGTAGTTCTCGGTGTAGGGCAGCTTGTTATTGGCGGCGTAGGAGCCGAAAAGGTAAGGGCTGTTGCCGCTGATGAGTCTGGTCTGATTGGGCAAGTTCTGGACAAAGTGGGCGGGGTTGGTATCGACGGGCGGAAGCGAGGTGCCGAAGGGGTTCTCCGAGGTGCTGGCGGCGGTGCCGGAGACGGGCTGAACAAAAGGTGGCTGAAGGGTAACGCCAAACGGACCGTTGAAGCCGCCGCCGGCGGAAGGGGAGAAGTTGGTGAAGAACTCGCCTCGATCGTAGTACAAGCCAAAGCCGGAGCGAACCACGAGCCTCGGGGTGAGGCTGTAAGCAATCCCGAGACGGGGACCGAAGCCGTACTGCTTGTTGGTGAGGGTGGAGTTCGTGGCGCCCGGAGTTGCGTAGAGCTTGTTGTTGCCCGCGATGATGAGGCCACTGTTCGTAATGGTGTCGGAAGCGAGATTGTAACTGTATTTCGAGGGGTCGAAGTTGACCAGGTTCCCGTACTTCTCGTACAAGCCACCGTCATTGTCGAAGCGGACTCCGGCCGTCACCGTGAGTTTGCTCGTTACCTTCCATTGATCCTGCGCAAACGCCCCGACCTGCGGGGAGCGATAGTAGCGGTTCGTCGCACCTTCGTAGAACACAGTCGAATTGCTTTGCGTGTATAGCGGGCCGCCGGTAAGGAAGTTGGCGAACGTCGGGTAGTTGAGATTAGCGACCTGGTTGGCCCGATTGAGGATGTTCAGCTGTGTGAAGTCGTAGTTCGCGCCGAAGGCCAGGGAGTGTCTGGCAACAACCCAGTTCACCGTGGATGTGCCTTCAAAAGTGTTCTGAATGAATCCGGTGTTGGCGAAATTGGACGTAGGTCCGATCCCCAGGTTGTTGCCCGCCGCGTCGACATTCTGGATATTGATGCCGGGTAGAGCCGTGCTTCCGAAGAGGTTGATACCGGGGGCCTGCGGACCGAAAGGCTGTCCGGTAAAGGACTGCACGTTCATGCGAATGAATCCGAACTTCTGACCCCAGGTAAGGCGGGGCGAAAAAACAAGGTTGTTTTCAAGCGAGAAGACCTGGCTGCCGGCATTGAACTTTTGGGGAAAGCCTTCGAGCGAGGTGCTGGAAAAGGGGCTCTCGGTCGGGTCGTGCTGAAAGTAATACTTGAAGGCGAGGGTGTCTTTATGGGTAAGGACATAGTCCAGATTGCCGTTGGCCTGGTTGGCGAGGAATTTGGACGGACCGCCGATGAAGACGGCCTGGGCTCCGGGCGTCCCGACTGCCGCGGGCGTGCGGATCAGGTACTGGCCGGTAGGCAGTTTGGCTTGCAGGAAATAGAGCGCGACAGGATCGATGGGGGTTCCGGCTGGTAGGCCCGCGGCGACGACGACGGATTGGAGGCCAGCGGCGGAACGGTCATCGGTGAGGCCGTCCGGAACGTAGTAGGACGAAGTGGAGTTGAGCTGGTCGCGGTCGCGGGTGTATTGGTAGCTGCCGTAGAAGAAGAGCTTGTCGCGACGGATAGGACCGCCGAGCTCCGCGCCGGCGACGTAACGGTGAAGGTCGGGGGTGGGGTTGCCGAGCTGCTTGTTGAAGTAGGGGTCCGCATTGAGCTCGGAGGTTTCCCATGTCCCGTAGACGGAGCCGTGGGGAGTGTTGGTTCCGGATTTGGTGGTGACGTCGATGTGGGCGCCCGCGGTAGCCCCTTGGGAGGCGTCGAACATGGAAGTGTTCACGCGTTCTTCGGCGATAGTTTGCTGCGGGGGAGAGGGGAGAGCTTCGCCGATGGCGTCGAAGATGGAGGTGTTGGTGCGGATGGTGCCGTTGGACTGGAAGGACTCGCCGGTGTTAAGGACGGCGCGGCTTTCGGCGACCTGCGAAGAGGAAGCTCCGTTGAAGAGGTTGTTCGCGAGAACACTGTTGAAGGTGAAGGTGTTGGAGGAGAGTCGCTGGCCGTTGGCGTAGATGTTCTGGTTGCCCAGGCCGGCGTTGGTTCCGGTGTCCGCAAGCGGGTCTGCATGGACCCCGGGCGAGAGCGTGGCGAGCTGGGTAAACGATCCGGTGCCGAGGGGGGTGTTCTCGATGGTGGCGGCGTCGAGGATGTAGCCGTTGGTGGGATCGGTGGCGTTGAGCTGCGGGCTGGCGTTCACCTCGACGGTGGTGGAAACCGTGCCAGCTTTGAGAGAAAGATTGAGGGTGGAAGTGCGGTCTGCCTGGACGGCAATGCTCGCCACCTGCTCGGTGTCGAAACCGGGGGCGGAGATGGTGAGGCTGTACGTTCCAATGGCGAGTGCCTGGAACGTGTAGCTGCCTCTGCGGTCGGCGAGCACGGACCGTGATGCGGATGTTTGGTCGTTCACGATCGTGATCGTCGCGCCAGGGACCGCCGCGTTCGTTTGATCCAGGACGGTGCCGGTAAGCGTGCCAAGGGTCTGCTGAGCGTGAACTCCTTCGGAACACAGACAGGGGAGCGCAAGGATCGCAAAAGCAAAAGGACGGAGTGGGCGCATGGATACCTCGGAAGGCCTTAAACAATCGTTGGCGTGAACGAAACCCTAGGCGATGGACGTGAACAGATCGTCAACGCGTACTCGCCGTGTGAACAAAGCGACGGTTACGCGAACCTCACGCTCAAACCGCCGATTCCAAGGGCTCGCGCTGCGTGTCCCGCAACAGCGGCTGGGCTGTGCGTTCGCTCCGGATCAGGCGCACAATGTACCGCTCATCGCGGATTCAAACGATGTTGGTATGTTCTTTGCATGAAGAACGTGACCGTCCCCCTCGTTTGCTTACTCTGCACCCTGTTTGCGGAACCTTCGCGAGCAACGTTTGGTCAGGAAATCCAGCTACCCAGCAGCAAAGAGATTGTTTCTCCGGTTCCGGGTCGACCGCAGCACATCAACAGCCTGCCCATGGCGATGGCGGTATCCCCCGACCAGAGGTATGTTGCGATCGTCAACGCAGGCTTCGGGACGGCGGAGTCTGATTACCAGCAATCCATCGCCGTTTTCGACCGCACCACCGGGAAGGTCAGCGACTTTCCGGATCAACGGACGCGTCTGTCTTCTGCTCAGACCCTCTACTCCGGCCTGGCGTTCAGTCTGGACGGCCGGCATTTATATGCCAGCCTGGATTCACTCAGCGCGCCTGAAGGAGACGGCGATCAGAAGACAGGAAACGCCATCGCTGTGTACCGCTTCGCCGAAGGCCAGGTCACGCCGGAGCGACTCATCGCCATTCCCTTGCAAACGCTCGCTCCCAGTCGCACACAGAATCAGCTCGGCAAGCCGATTCCGTCCCACATGGCCATCCCCGTTCCTACGGGCATCGCGGTGGTACGACCAGCGTCCGGGGGACCCGAGCAGCTCCTGGTCGCCGACGAGTTCTCCGATGATGTTTTATTGATCGAGGCCAGCACAGGACGCCTCGTCACGCGCTTCGATCTGGCGCGCGGATCGTTCGTGCCCACCACCTACCCCATCGCCGCCGTGGTCACCGGGGATGGCCGCCGCGCCTTTGTCGCGCTGTGGAACGGCTCCGCCGTAGCAGAACTCGACCTGGTCCGGAGCCGCGTCGTGCAGACCCTTCCGCTCCTGGCGCCGGCGACGCCAACGGCGCCAAGCTCGCACGCAGTTGCGCTTGCCCTCAGTTCGGATGGCTCGCGGCTCTACGTAGCGCTCGCCAATCGCGACAGCGTCGCTCAGATTGAGCTGCGCAAAAGCCACATGCGCATCTCGGCAATGTACGACACCCGCCTTCCCGGACAGCAATACTTCGGGGCCATTCCAAGCGCACTCGCTCTCAGTCCGGACAGCAAGGATCTTTATGTCGCCAACTCCGGATCGGACGCAGTCGCGGTGTTTCACGTCGCCACGGCGCGCTCTGGCAGCACGCCCATCCATGCCTCAGGATTCATTCCTACGGAATGGTTCCCGACCGCGCTCGCCGTCCTTGATGGCAGACTCTTGATTGCCACCGCAAAAGGTCAAGGCACTGGGCCCAATGTAGCGCCACAGCCCGCCCCGGTTCACCCCTCCTCGGCAGAGCAGCGCACCCGCCGGCCACACACCTACATCGCGACGCTCCTTTATGGGTCGCTTGCCAGTGTCGATCTGGCAGACGCACAACGCAACCTGCCCTCGCTGTCGAGTGCGGTTGTGCGGAGTAATCGCATGCTCGCGGGCGAACAGCATCTCAAGTTCGCCAAGGGCGGGCACCCCATCCGACACGTCATCTACATCATCAAGGAGAACCGCACGTACGACCAGATCTTCGGAGACCTCGGCGTCGGTGACGGAGACCCATCGCTGACGATGTACGGCGCCAGCATCACGCCCAACCAGCACAACCTTGCCCGCCAGTTCGGCGTCATCGACAACTTCTACGACTCCGGAGAGGTCTCGGGCGATGGCCACGTCTGGTCCACGGCGGCCATCACCAGCGACTACACCGAAAAGAATTGGCAGCAGGCCTATCGTGGCGCCGAACGCATGTACGACTACGAGGGTGTGGTCGAGCAGGGCTATCCTTTGCAGGAAGGAATTCCCGACATTGATGAACCCGGGAGCGGATACCTTTGGACGGACCTCGCCCGACACGGCAAGTCCCTCTACCACTTCGGCGAGTTTGTCTCGACCAAGTTTTGTGACGACTCCGGCGAAGCTCCCAAAGACCGTTCGCCCCTCAACGGAACGCCCGAACCGGCGCGCGAGCCCTGCCCCCGCGCCGACATTCAGCAAAACCAGACTGTTCCCGCCATGTATGGGGGCGGACCCAGCCCGTATCCCTGGCACATCCCGTTGATTTACCGGAACGTGGCGACGAAGCCCGAGCTGGTTGATCATTTCGACCCAGACTACCCCGACTTCAACCTAAAATTCCCCGACCAGCTGCGCTTTGAAGAGTTCCAACGTCATCTCCGAGGGTGGGTGGCTGACCGCGCCCGCGGCAGCGACACCATGCCGCAGTTCATCATGCTGCGCTTCGCCAATGACCACACCGCCGGGACAACTCCGGGGGCACCAACACCCATGGCGTCGGTCGCCGATAACGACCTGGCCGTGGGCCGCGCGGTAGACGCCATCTCGCACTCTGCCTTCTGGGACGACACCGCTTTCTTCATCATCGAAGATGACGCCCAGGATGGCGCCGACCACGTAGATGCACACCGCAGCACCGCCCTGGTCATCAGCAAATACGCACAGCAAAACACCGAGCCTGTGGTCGATCACACCTTCTACACCACCGTCAGCGTTCTGCGAACCATCGAGGATCTGATGGAAGTTCCACCGATGAATAACAATGACGCCTTCGCACCGCTCATGCAGCCGCTCTTCACCGGCACAGGCGATCACCCACCGTTCAACGCCGATTTCTCCAATCGCGACAACGGACTCATCTACCAGGCCAACACGCCGAGATCGCCAGGCGCCAAGCAATCAAGCCGCATGGATTTTACCCACGAAGATCGCGCCGACCCAAAGAAGCTCAATGTGATTCTTTGGCACGATGCAATGGGCGCGAAAGCGGTACCGCAGATGCTGCTCCACGCGCACAAAACCCACAAAGACGATGATGACGACTAAGCCCTGAACTCAGCGGCCGCGTTCGATCGGGCGATCTCGCCTGATAAGGCGGTCACCGGCATTTACGCAGTGTGCCGCGGGCTCGACCTGCTCGGCGGAATGCGGATTTCGAGAGATATTCATCGCCTGGCAAAGCCTTCACGCCCATGGCCTCTTTTCTAATACCGGGGCTACGGCCAGAAACACGCCTACCAGCTCAAAGCCGGCTCTAAGGCCGCCGCGGATTGCGAAGACTTCGCTAACTTGGGTCCAGGTCTTGACCATGCGGTTTCTTTCTGGAGCCTTTGGCGCTGGCTGCACGCTGCATGGCCTGATCGTTGCGCTGTTCATAGAGTTCGTCGTATTTGCCTTCACGTTCCGCAAAACGTTGTGAGTAGACACGCTTCACCAGGATCTCGCCATTGGGTGGGGGATTCTGCAGCAATCTCATGGCTTCATGGATGAAATCTTCCAGAGGCAGTGCATTCGGATCGGACATCTGATGCGCTCCGGTAAGCTCTGTCTGTAGGTAAGGTGGGACGAGCTCGAGAACCTCTACGGAGGTATCACGCAGCTGGCGACGAAGCGACTGTGTCCAGGCGTGAATGGCTGCCTTGGTAGCGCAGTAGGATGCGAAGGGTGCAATCGGAACGAAGGCCAGCCCGGAGGATACGGTGATCACCGTGGCTTCAGGCTGTGCGAGCAGCCCAGGGAGGATTGCCGCCGTGAGACGTAGCGGGCCAAGCAGGTTGGTGCAGATGTTGGCTTCTGCGGTCTGCAGAGATTCGACGCCCGCTTTCAGGTTTTCCGGCTTCATAATTCCGGCGTTATGGATGAGCACATTCAGCTTTGGCGCCACATCCTTGATCTCGGCCACGAAGCGCTGGATATCGTCTGGCTTGTCCACATCCAGAAGCATTGCGCTCATTCCCGCATTCGCCCGTACGGTCTCGTCGAGAGTGGATTGACGACGACCAGTAATAATGACCTGATTTCCCGCTTGGTGGAAAGCGCCTGCGAGACTCCGACCCACGCCGGATCCGCCGCCAGTAATGAGAATGGTATTTCCTGTGAGGTTCATTGTTCTCCTATGTCAAAAATTAAAACCGTTGTTCCGATGGAGAGAACGCGTACCGACTTTACTCGGGAAGGGCGAGGCTAGCCTCCTCGTGCGCTTTCTTTCGACGTAGCTAAGGTCTACTTCGTCGGCGTCCCATGTTAGTACCTCAGCTAACCTCGCCATGCCTCCAAAGCCCGGGTGTATGCGAGCCTGGTTAGGCGCTCCTCACCAGTTAGGTAGATTGGGCCTGGTCCGTTGCGCCGGTAATAGATACCTTCAGGAACTGCTCCCTCAAGCATTGTGCTTTGTTGTTTCGGAGAGGTTGCTCTGATCCCCTCGTACTGAAAGAGTAGATGGAGGTTGAAGGATGACGATCTATGCTGAACGGGTGCATTACTAGTTCGATCGTACGGAGGCTTATGGATCCGCTCTCTGAAGTACTGTCGCTGCTCAAGCTGAAGAGCTACGTATCAGGCGGCTTTGTCATAGGCGCGAAATCGGGCTACGCGATTCCGCATTATCAGGGAGTCAAGTGTTACATGCCGATTTCAGGTTCGTGCTGGCTGTCGGTTGGAGATCGTTCTGAACCAGTGCAGATCAAGGCGGGAGACTGTGTCATCCTGCCTCGCGGTCTGCCGTTCTATCTTGCTGCCGAGAAGGCAATATCAGGCTCGGAAGTCCGCAGACTTGAAGTACGAAAACCCGGGGATGAAGTGCTCTATGAGGACGGGGGGAAGTGTTCCCTCATTGGAGGCCACTTCTTCTTTACCGGAAGTCATTCTGACATGTTGCTGAGCTCATTGCCTCTCGTTGTGCATATCAAAAAGATCTCGGACAAGGCGACCATACGCTGGTCTTTGGAACTCATGATGGAGGAGTTTCGAGACCCTCAGCCAGGAGGATCTTTGATTGCGCAGCAGCTTGCGCACATGGTGCTCATCCAAGCTCTCAGGCTTCACTTGCGAGAAGAGGCGACGAAAGGCGTGGGATGGCTCTTCGCCCTTGCTGATGCACAGATAAGAGTCGCAATCGCCTGCATACACCACGACCCGGGACACCCCTGGACCATACAGGACCTCGCACATCGGGCAGGCATGTCCCGCACCGTATTCGCTCAGACTTTCAAAAGAAAGGTCGGGGTAACCTCGATGCAATACCTGACACACTGGCGCATGTCGCTCGCGTCCGCTCGTCTGAAAGGTTCAAACGATTCCGTCTCTGTGATCTCTTCAGCGGTCGGTTACGAAACGGAGAGCGCCTTCGGTAAGACCTTTCGTAAGGTGTGGGGCTGCTCACCACGAGAACACCGCCGAGGCTCTGTAACGGATCGAAGGACTTCATGAAGTTCCAATGGTAAAGGGGCTTATGAACCCGGAAGCCAGGTGATCCGGTCGTCTTTCTAGGCCGAGAGGACTTTCGGGCGCAGTCGTCTCTCGTTCTGCTTCGCCGATTGGATGGAAAGGGACGGATCACTCCTTCTGGCCACTCACGTGGAAACATTTGCACGTTCGATCGGAACAGAGCGGGGCGCAACCTTTGCCTTCAGACGGGGTCTTATCTAGCAGGAGTATTCGATGCAAAAGGCCCTTATCACAGGAACGTTTATTGCCCTGTCGACCCTGTCCGTTGCGTACGCGCAATACACGGGTTCAGCCAGCCAGGGAGCATATCCAAGTACATCGTCAACACAGGGCGCGCCCGTTGTGCACGCGTATCCAAATTCGTCGTCGATCGGCGGCCAGATAAGCGGAACCCAGGTGTTCGACTCTCAGCCTAACCCAGGCATTTTCGTACGCGGTGACGTAAGCAACGGCGTTGAGACGGTGAATTCCTCAAAGGCTGTTACGGAGTTGCGCGTCGTGCAGGGGCGCGTGGATGTGACGCTTCATCGCCCGGCGGATCACTCGGAGATCCTGGTCGACTTGCCCGGCGGCCAGGTGTCGTTGTTGAAGGATGGCCTCTACACCTTCAATGCAGGAACGAACACGGTCCGTGTGCTCCACGGAGAGGCAGAGGCCTACGATGGCGCGAAGCATTCGACCAAGGGCATCAAGGTGAAAGAATCGCAGCAGCTGGCCTTTGCGGGCGATGTGAAGCTCAAGGCGGTTGATGCCTATCCCTATGAACTCACCGCGGACCTGTTGTCCGGAGGCGGACGAGGTTCCGGAGAGGGCATGGGGGACGGGCGGTATGCTGGTGGCTTTTACGGAGCTTACCCGTACTACGCCGGCGGGTACGGCTATCCATGGGGCTACGGCTTTGCCCCATACGGCTACGGCTACCCGTTCGGAGTGGGTGTCGGATTTGGATATTACGGCGGCTTTGGCGGTTACGGCGGTTTCCGAGGCGGCTTCAGGCGGTAAGCACTGGACAGCATGGGGCTCTTAGTCGAGCCCCATGCTGTGTTTGAGTGCGACCCGCGCTGCGTAACTTCTCGAATCAGCATCACTCTTCAGCCTTGGAAGGTTTCCACTCCGACCAGTCCGCGAGGCGATGGCGTACGACACGGAGCCCGGCGTGAAAGCGGTGTGACTCACGAGGGCGATGTGTAACGATCAGGCGGCGAGACGGGCGGAAGAACACCCGACACACCGACCTGACAAGGCAAGCCGGTATTACCGGTCGTTTCCTTGAACCAGTGTCGTGGGTGCGGCACTGAGATGCCGTAGAAACCATTCACTTCGCCGTTCGGACCCGCCGTGAAACATATCTCACCGGAGGGAGCCGCCGCTGGATCGATAACGTCCAGGCGATTGGCAACGGCCTCGTCGTGACCCACGCGTAGCATCCAGCGGGCTCGGGACCGAAGAAGTTGATCGCGAGCTTCAGGAAACGAACTTGTACCCGGCGCCGTGAATCGTGAGAAAGTGCCTGGGGTTCCCTGGATCCGGTTCGAGCTTCTGGCGCAGCTTCAGAATCTGATTGTCCACGGTGCGTGTCGTGGGATAGGCATGGAAGCCCCACACCTCCTTCAGCAACACCTCGCGGCTCAAAACTCGGTTCACATTTTCCGCAAAAAACTTCAGCAGCTTGAACTCATGCGCGGTGAGGACAACGGGCTGCCCCTTGCAGCGCACACCCATGCTGTTGAAGTCCACGTCGCAGTTTCCAAAGTGATAGCTCACTGGGGCCAAGGGCTTGCGCCGTCTGCGGATGGCCGCCTGCACGCGCGCCAGCAGCTCCCGCGGGCTGAACGGTTTGGTCACGTAGTCGTCCGCGCCAATCTCCAGAAGCAGAACCTTATCCGCGACCTCGGTGATGGCGCTCAGAACCACCACAGGGGTTTCGCTCGATTGCGCTTTGAAGAGTCCGCAGAGTTCGCGCCCCGAGACGTGAGGCAGGATCAAGTCCAGAACAACGGCTACAGGGTGATGTGTGCCGAAGTTCTCGAGCGCGGTCCGTCCATCGCCGGCAACGACCACGGTGTAGCGCTCCTCAGAGAAGATTCGACGCAGCACCTTTTGCAGGCGGGGGTCATCCTCGACTACCAGGATGGTTCCCAGACTTTCGTCGGCTGGCGCGGCGTCGTCCACAGTATGCTCCCCGAACATTCTGGCATGAGAGCGCTCCACCTTGCCCTTCGGGGAAGATGCCGGACGTTCCTGTAGGGTATTCTGCTGGCTCGCAGGAAGACTTTTGCTGTACGCGCATCAAGAACGCTCAGAAACGCGAGAGGATGAACCATGGTCAGCCCTTGGTCGCGACGGACTCTCCGGAGATGGCACATACTGCGCGAGCCTTCCGCAGCAGACCCGGGTGACATGCCGCGTGATTCCCGGCAGACCCGCGGCTTCGCGACGCGAACCATGCTTCTGCTGACGCTGGGTCTGGTGGTGTTCGGCATCACCGCAGCCAGCCTTTCCATTCTGCGGGCCAGGCTGCACCAGCAGGTGGAACGCGATGTCAGCTCCGATCTGCAGCGTTCCATCCATACGTTCGCCTCGCTCCGGCAGCAGCGCAGACTCACCCTCGAGCGTGAGAACGCTCTGCTGGCCGACCTGCCAAGCCTGAAGGCCCTGATGACCACCAGCGACCAGCGCACGGTGGTCGATGGCGGGGAGAGGTTCTGGAAGGTCAGCGGCAACGACCTGTTTGCGCTGGCGACGCCGAACGGCGAAGTCGTTGCCGCCTACACCACTGGTCCACCGGCTGACAGGCGGTTGGCGAGCGATCTTTCCGTGGTTCTGGGCAGGGACGAGCAAGAATATCTGCTGAGTTCCGGGCGGTTCTTTACCTACGCCGTGCAACCGCTTCGCTTCGGGGATGACACCACCGGGACGCTGCTGGGGTACGTCATCAGCGGCCAGGAGATCAACCGTGAGTTTCTCTCGGAGGTGAGCCGGCCGGCCTCGGCGGAGGCGCTCTTCGTGTCGGGGCACCACGTTCTTGTTTCTACCCTGTCCAGCCCACAGGTGGAGGCGGAGTACGCCTTGCAGGAGAGCGCGCTGCACAGCAGCACGCATCTGCTTGTCCTCGACCGTACGCGCTATCTGGCCACCTCCGTCGATCCATTCGGAAACGGCCCCGTCCCCGTTCGGTTGGTGCTGCTGAAGTCGCTCACCGAATCGGATCGGGATATTCGCGACATCAACCGGCGCGTGGCGGCGATCGGCTTCCTTGCGTTCTTAGCGGGTTCGACCGCCATGCTGGCGCTGGCAAAGGGCGTCACCGGACCGCTTGAAGAGTTGACGCGAAGCGTGCGAGCTTTTGGGCGTGGCAACGCTTCTGTCGCTCTGCCGAGCGGCGGCACGCGCGAGGTCAGGCTGCTGAGTGCGAGCTTTGCGGCCATGCGGGAACGCATCACGCAGACCAGCCGCGCTCTGCTGGAAGCGGAACGGCTGGCAACAATCGGCCGGATGGCAAGCTCGGTTTCGCACGATCTCCGGCACTACCTGGCAGCGGTGTACGCCAACGCGGAATTTCTGGCAAACTCCGACCTGACCCCGGCGGACCGGGAAGATCTGCTCTCGGACATTTCCCTTGCGGTCAATGGCACGACGGAATTGATCGACTCATTGCTGATCTTCAGCCGCACCGGGTACGGCGTGCAGCGGGTATCGCAGCGACTGGCCGATCTCGCGGAGCGCGCCGTCGCGCTGGTGCGAGCGCACCCGGATGCGGAAGGCGTAGCCATCCGCACCGAACTCTCCGAGGCTGGCGAAGCCCTGGCGCTGGTCGACGCGAAGCAGATTGAGCGCGCTCTATTCAACCTGCTTCTGAATGCGTGCCAGGCGGCGCGGTCTTCCCATGCCTCGCCTTCGGTGGTCCTCCAGGCAGAGGCGGCCGTGGATGTTCTTTCGGTGGCGGTGATTGATAATGGGTCCGGTGTGCCCGACACGGTTCGTCACAGCATCTTCGAGCCATTTGTGAGTGAAGGCAAACAGAAAGGCACGGGGCTCGGTTTGACGTTGAGCCAGAGTATCGCGAAGGAGCATGGCGGGTCCGTGCGCCTGATGGAGAGCGCGCCTGGCAGAACCTGCTTCTCAATCAGTTTCGTGCGTGCGGTCCCTTAAGGAGAGTGGAATGCGTCGCCGTCCATCATCGCTCCGGAAGACATGTCGCATCCTGCCGCGATCGGCGCTGCGCGGTAAGCGCCTCGTCGTTGCCCTCGCCTGTCTGTTTGCGTGGGAAACAGCTTCATCTTCCGCTCAGCAGCCGGTCGCTCCCGACACCGCCTCGCAGCGATTGGATCAGTTGAGCGCTGCCATTGCCCAGGCCCAGGCGCAGGTGGACGCCTCACAGCGGCAGTTGGAGGAACTGAAGCAGCAGTTGACCCTGCTTCGCCAGCAAACCTTGCAGCACAGCGCGCAGGAACCATCGCCGGAGGCTGCACAGAGCACGAGCGCGGCTGTGGCCCCACAGGCTGCGGCGACGGAAGCTGCGGCCCAGGAACGGCAGGCGGAGCAGCAGGCCATACAGGGAAGCGAGATCGCCACGCTCGACCAGGAGAAGGTAGAGAGTGACTCGAAGTACCCCATCAAGCTCTCCGGCCTGATCCTCTTCACCGCCTTCACGAACAGCGGCGGCGTCGACCTGCCGGCGACGCCAACCGTTGCGCTCGGTGGACAAGGGAGCACGGGCGCCTCCGTCCGGCAGACCCTGCTTGGTGTCGACGCGCGCGGTCCTCGCGTCTTTGGGGCAACAAGCCGGGCGAGTGCCCGTGTGGATTTCTATGGAGCCGAGGCCTCGGGCGGGTACAACAACGTCGGCGGTCTCCTGCGGTTGCGGACAGCTCAGGCGACGCTTACCTGGCGACACGCCGAAGCCTTTGCCGGTCTCGAACGGCCCCTGATCAGCCCACTTACACCAACCTCGCTGACGTCCGTCGCGGAGCCGGCGCTGGCCTGGTCCGGCAATCTGTGGGCATGGGTGCCGCAGGCAGGCGCCCGCTTCACAGAGGCTCTGGCTGGCAACGGTCTTCGCGCCCGGGTGGAGGCGGCCATGGTCGATGTCCCCGACCCGCCCACCGCCGCATATGCCGGTGTCACGAGCCTTGCGGAGGCAAGCCGCTGGCCGGGCACCGAGCTTCGTCTCTCGCTTCTCGGCCACGAGGACGACCGGAGCGCACAGATCGGCGTTGGGGGCTACTTCTCGCCGCACCGCATCGCAACCGGCGCCACCTTCAATGCCTGGGCAGACACCACCGATGTTCGGCTCCCCCTTGGAAAGTACGTGGAGTTGAGCGGGAGCGGCTACCGTGGGCAGGCGCTGGGAGGCCTGGGCGGCGGCGGCTATCAGGACTACGCGGCGCGCCTTTCCGGCACCAGCCTGCAGTTCCGTGCGTTGGAGGACGTCGGCGGCTGGTCGCAGGTGAAATATCGCGCGACACAGAAGCTCGACTTCAATACCGCATTCGGAATCGATACCGTGTTTGCAGGACAGTTGCGGCCCTACGCTGTCGCCAATGGCTCGGTCTATCAGAACATCGCGCGCATCCAGACCGTTTTCTCAAATGTGATCTTCAGCCCCAGCGCCTACCTCCTGTTTTCGTTTGAATACCGGCACCTGCTGACCGCGCCTGTAAACGGCCTTCCATGGACGGCCGAAGTCTTTGGTCTCGCGGCAGGGTATCGTTTCTAGATGCGACGTCGCGCGCCATTTCTCCTGAGTTGCGCCTGTTATTTGGGTACCGCTCTGGCCTCGGGCGCGCAGAGGGCGGCTCCAGCGACGGAAGACGGCCCAAGGGCAGAGATCAAGGCACATCTGGAGCTGCCAGCGCCCGGACCGCGTCATGCGCTGAAGTCGCCACCCGCCGTGCTCTGGCTGCAACCCCTGAGCGCAAAGCCGGTATTCTGGCCGACTGCCGGCCAGCACTCCTACCAGCTCGTGCAAAAAGACAAAATGTTTCGGCCTCACCTGCTCGTCATTCCGGCCGGCAGTTTCGTTTCGTTCCCCAATCAGGATCCCTTCTTTCATAACGTCTTTTCCCTCTTTGAAGGCAAACGTTTCGACCTCGGCCTGTATGAGGCGGGTAGCACGCGAGAGGTCCGGTTTTCCAATCCAGGCATCTCGTATATCTTCTGCAACATTCATCCGACCATGAGCGCGGTGGTGCTCGCTCTGACGACGCCCTGGTTTGCCGTCGGCGACGCGGAAGGATCCTTCTCCGTGCAGGCGCCTGAAGGTAGCTATACGCTGCACGTCTGGGTAGAAGGCGCATCCCAAAGCGAACTCGACCGCCTCACCAGAGTGGTGCACATCGATACAGCGCACACAGATCTTGGAGGGATCGCCGTATCCGCGACATCCGGCTTGACCCACGCGAATAAGTTCGGCCAGCCCTACACGGATCCAGCCGTCGCCTATTAGCAGATTCCTGCGTGGTATTTTCTGACGAATCGACTATCCGTACGTAGCGGAAGTCGCTTTTTCAACCTGCTGCTCACACCCTGGGAACAAGCTTTGTGGGAGTGGGCCAGCCGCAAGCCGCTTCACCTTCGAGACCCATTCTCGCGGGCAGGTCTTGACGCTCTCAATGTCTTGATGCAGAATTCTCTCCTAGATGTTCTAGGAGAACCATTCTTGCCGAAACAGGTCGACCTGCTCCAAGGAACCTTGGACCTCCTGATCCTTAAGGCTGTTTCGCTCGGCCCGCTTCACGGCTACGGCGTCCTCCAGCGCATCGTGCAGATCTCCGGCGATCAGCTGGTTATTCAGCAAGGATCTCTCTACCCGGCGCTCTACCGGCTGGAGGCCGTCGGCGCTCTCTCCACGGAGTGGTCGCCCAGCGAAAACAACCGCCGCGCCAAGTTCTACACCCTCACCGGTCTTGGCCGGCAGCAGCTCCTCGACGAAACCAACCGCTGGCGCGACATGGCGCGCATCATCGGAGCCATCCTCCGCCTCACCGCCGACCCCGAACTTCCCGCCACCGCTCCCGCCGAGGCCCGCCCATGAACCTCACTTCCCTTCTCGCCCGCGCCCGCCTCTGGACCCGCTCCACCCTCCACCGCCCAGAACTCGAAGCCAACATGGACGACGAAATCCGCTTTCACCTCGAACATCGAACCCAGGACCTCATCGCTCACGGCCTCCCCGCAAACGAAGCCGCTCGCCAGGCCCGCCTTGAGTTCGGCCCGGTCGCCACCCACAAGGACGGCATGCGCTCCGCCCTCGGCCTCCGTTGGCTCGACGAAGGCCTTGCCGACCTCCGCTACGCCACCCGCCTCCTCCGCAAATCCCCCGCCTTCACTGCCATCGCCGTCGCCTCCCTCGCCCTCGCCATCGGCGCCAACACCGCCATCTTCTCCGTCGCGAACGAAATGCTCTACGCCCGCCTCGCCGTTCCCCGGCCGCGCGAACTCCGCGCGCTCTGGGCCGTAGCTCCCCGTCCGTCCATCATGCATTCAACCTGGGGCAGCAACTACCCCGAGAACGGCCAAAATCACGCCGACGGCTTTCCCTTTCCTTTCTACCGACAGCTGCAGCGGGACAACGCATCACGCATCGAGATCGTTGCGTTCAAAGACATCGGCCGCGTCAATGTCACGGCGAACAGCCAGGCCCAGTCGGCCACATCCGAGCTCGTGTCCGGCAGCTTTTACAGCTTGATGGAGGTAAAGCCGCAGCTCGGTCGCCCCATCCTCCCCTCTGACGACGCAACTCCAGGCGCAGGTGCTGTTGCCCTCCTGAGCGATGAATTGTGGCACCACGTCTTCGGCGGCTCGCCCGACGTCCTAGGCCGAGCCATTCGCATTAATGGACAACTCGTCACAATCATTGGCGTCAACCCGCCCGGCTTCACCGGTGCTCAAAGCGTTCAAAGATCGCCCGCCCTCTTCTTGCCCTTGTCCATGGCACCAAAGGTCGTCTCTGGTTTTCGCCAAGACCTCATCACCAGCACCGAACTCTGGTGGGTCAGCCTGTTGACCCGTATTCGGCCCGGAGCCTCCGCGAGCACGACTGCCGCCGCCCTCAGCGCAGATCTCAATGCCGCCGTTCTCGCAAGCATCAAGCCCAAACCCGACGAGCACGTTCCCGCGATTGCGCTCGAGGACGCGAGTCGTGGCGCGAGCTATATCTGGACGCAACGCGAACTCGGCAAACCCATCCACGTCCTGCTCGCCCTCAGCGGCCTCGTCCTCCTGCTCGCCTGCGCCAACATCGCCAACCTCATGCTCGCCCGCGCTTCGGTCCGCCACCGCGAGATGTCCGTCCGCCTCGCCCTCGGTGCCAGCCGCGGGCGCGTCCTTCGCCAGATTCTCACGGAAAGTCTGCTGCTCTCCTCCCTCGGTGGGGGTTTCGGCCTCTTACTCGGATACCTTGGCCGCAACACCCTTCCCCGCTTGATGCAGACCTCCTTTGATGGCAACAACATCAACGTCCCATTCAACTGGCTCATTTTCGCCTTCGCCGCAGCTGTTACCCTCCTCACCGGGCTTCTCTTTGGCATCCTTCCCGCTTGGCGCGCCACCCGCGAAGACCCAAACCGCGGCCTTAAGGAAACCGCCACCTCTGCCTCCCGGCGGCGATCCGGCTGGTCCGGTAAAGGCATCGTCGCCTTTCAAATCGCCCTCTCCACCCTTCTTGTCGCCAGCTCCGCTCTCTTCCTCCGGACGCTACTCAATCTGAACCGTATCAGCCCCGGCTTTGATGCCGACAACTTACTCACCTTCGATCTGAGCGCCACCGAAAACCATTACCCCGGTCTCGCAGCAGCAGCCCTTTTTCAGCGGCTCGAAGACACCATCGCCGGAGCGCCTGGTGTCTCCGGCGTCTCCGTCCTCAATCCACCTTTCCTGGCCAACAGCAACTGGACCGGCGACTTCACCGTAGAAGGCGCTGCACCGATCCAATTCAAAAAAGACGATCCCGACCAATACCCCAAACTCATGGCCGTGGGCCGCACCTTCTTTTCTGTCGCCGAAATCCCAATCCTTCGCGGCCGCGCCTTCGGTCCGCAGGACACCCCCACCTCCTCTTCTGTCGCCGTCATCAATCAGTCACTCGCCCGCAAGTTCTTCCCCAACTTCGACCCCATCGGCCGCCGTTTCAAAGACGACGAAGATAAAAACCACGTCAAGCATTTCCGCACGGTCATCGGCATCTGCGCCGATACCCTCTATAGCAGCGTCCGCGAGCCAGCGGGGCCTATCCACTTCGATCTTTACGTCGACCAGAAAAGCTTCCGCGGCGCCACCTTCATGGTCCGTTCCACCCGCCCACCCGACGCCCTCGCCGCCGATCTCCGCCAGGTTCTCCGCCGCATCGACCCCGACCTCCCCATGACGGACATCCGCACGCAGCAGCAGCAGATCGACGCCAACCTCCAGCAGGAGCGCCTCTTCGCCGCCCTCACCTCCGGCTTCGGCCTCCTCGCCCTCCTGCTCGCCACCGTCGGCATCTACGGCATCATGGCCTACACCGTCACCCAGCGCACCAACGAGATCGGCATCCGCCTCGCCCTCGGAGCCCCCCGCGCCCACGTCCGCGCCATGGTCCTCCGCGAAGCCGCCTGGCTCTCCCTCCTCGGCGTCGCCCTCGGCCTCGGCTCCGTCCTCGCCCTCGTCCACCTCGTCAAAACCATGCTCTACGGCCTCCAGCCCCGCGACCCGGCCTCCCTCGCCGGATCCGCCCTCCTCCTTCTCGCCATCGCCCTCCTCGCCGCCTGGATCCCCGCCGCCCGCGCGTCCCGCGTCGAACCCACCGTGGCTCTCCGTCACGAGTAGGAGCACCCGACAAGGCAGGTTCCCGTCAAGACGCCGCGGCCGTCCGTTGTCCCTAAGGCTGCTTGCCTGGTGGCGCTCCGGCTAAAACAGCAGCCGCAGCGACATCTGAACTTGCCGCGGACTACCGATGGCTTTGTTGGTGATCCCGAGGCCGCCGGGGCAGTTGTAGAAGCTGGAGTTGGTCTGCGAGCCATTCGCGCTGCAACCGGTCGGCTGTGGCGTCGTGCCCTCTACGGGAAGATAGTTATATCCCTGGTTCTGCGAAACGTTGTCGATCGGTACGTCGAACGAGACCGAATTCGTCAGGTTGTAGACGTCCAGCGTGTACTTCAGATTGAGGTGCTCATTGACGGCCAGCTCCTTGATGAGCGAGGCATCGGCGCGCTTCTGAAACGCCTGTCGGAAGATATTGCGCTGCCCCGTGGTGAACGTGGTTTCAAAGGTGTCGCCCGCTGGCACGGCTCCACCGAGGGCACCCGGCGCCAGCAGCGGGATGGTGAAGCAGTTCGCTTTGAGCGCCGGAGTTCCAAAGGCACCGGAGTGTCCTGTCTTCGCATTTTGCGGCGTGCATCCGGGTGCGAGCGGCACGATCGGGTTCGTTACGCCGTCGAAGACGCTGTAGTAAATGCCGCCGACCGCGCCCGTGTAGTCGATGACACTGTACGGCTGCCCGCTCTGCAGAATGGTGAGGCCGACCAGCGACCAACCGTCTGTCACCCGGCCCTTGACGCTTTCCTTCGGGAAGGCATCCGGGACGCGGAAGACGTAGTTGAAGTTGATGACGTGCGTTCGGTCAAAGTCAGACGACGCGTACCCGCCGCGCAGATTCAGTGGGTTATTGCCGTTGTAGAACAGACCCAGCGCGCTCTGCTCATCGAGCGCATGGGAGTAGGTGTAGGACGCGCTCAGCTGCACGCCGTGGCTCATGCGTTTATCCACATGCGCCTGCAAGGCGTTGTAGGCTGCGACGCCGGCGGCGCGGTAGTCGATCGACTCTGCCGCGTACCCGACATAGGGCACGCGAAGATCGACGTTTCCGCCTTCGTTGTTGGTGAGAAACGGCTGCCCGTTCGGCAGGTTGATGGGTGCATTGGTCACAGGATCGATGACCGTGTACCCGTACGAGTAGCTCTGTCCGTGAATCGGGGCAGAAGGCGTGGCAATCTGGGACTGGTTGAAGGGGACCGGCACCACCTGGTGCCGGCTGACCGTGCCGACGTATCCGAGTTCCACGGCCAGGTCATTGCGCGGCTGCCACTGCAGGTCGAGCGTGTAGTTGATCGAGTAGGGAAGCTTATTGTTTCGGTCGTACACACCGAGCGACACCGGCGCCGCGCCATTTGCGAGCGCCGCAGCGTTTGGAAGGTAGTTGCTCAGGTCCGACGCCTTCGGATTGTTTGGGGCGGCGATCTGCGTTGTGCCCCAGGGATTGTTCAAGGAACCACCGTCATAGGCCGGGCTACACGTGGGAATGTAGCCGTTGTAGTAGGTCTGCGGCGAGCAGGTCTGTGCATTCACGAAAGGCAGCGACTGGTTCACGCCGAACGCTCCACCAGTTACGTCGCCGATAGCGTACCCCGGCGAGAAGTAGGTGAACAGTTCGCCACGATCGTAGTAAAGCCCGGTGCCCGCGCGCACGACCACTTTATTGTCGAATCTCTTTGGCTGCCAGGCAGCGCCCAGTCGCGGCGCGATACCCCACTGGCGGCCCGTGAGCGTAGTTTTGCTGACGCCGGAGGTGCCGTTGACGTTATTGCCGGCGATGATGAAGCCGCTCTGGTCCGGCCCCAGTGTGCCTGGCGTCTCGCCATCGGTGGGCGCGTAGGTGTAGCGCGACGGATCGAAGTTAAAGATGCGTCCGTACTTTTCCGTCAACCCACCATCCCAGTCGTAGCGCAGGCCAGCCGTCAGTGTGAGATTGGGCTTCACCTTGAATTTGTCCTGCAGATACAGGCCCACCTGATTCGCACGGTAGTAGCGGTTCGCATTTCCCTGCAGGAAGGTGGTGGTGTTGAAGTCGTCGTTGGTGGTGACGAGACCTTGCGCAAACTGCGAGAAATCAGCGGTCGCGACCGTGCCGGTTCCTGTGCGCCGATCAAGCGTGTTCAGCTGCGTGGCGGCGTAGCTGCCGCCGAAGTCCACCTCGTGCGCTCCCAGAGCCCAGGTCGCTTGTCCCGAGGGCTGAAAGCGGTTCTGAAAGACGCCCGTGTTCGGTCCCTGGGTGGAAGCGGCGGGACCGATGTTCAGCGTCGCCTCCGGCGTTCCGGGTGGGTGATTGCTTCCCAGCACGTCCACAATCGAAACACCCGGGAAGTAGGTCGACCCAAAGGCGTTGATGCCAACCGCGGATGGTCCAAACATCTGCTGGTTGTTGCTATAAAGCTTTTCTCGAAGGAAGCCGAAGGTCTCGACCGTGCTCAGATTGCTCTTCACCAGGTACGTGTTGCCGATCGACATGACCTGGGATCCTGCATCCAGGTGCTGCGTGAAGCCGGGTACGTTGGAGTACGCGTAGGGGGCCACGGTGGGGTCGTGCTGGTAGTAGTACTTCAGCGAAAGAGTATCTTTCCCGCTGGCAATGTAGTCCAGATCCCCGACCGCCTGGTCCGCGATGAAGTACGCTGCCCCAGGAATAAAGGCGTTGTCTGGGTGCGCCGCCGTCGGCAACACGCCTGAATCGTTCGGAACCAGCCACTTGCCCGGCTGGCCCGGTGCTGCGGGCGCCTGGAACAGGGCCAGAGCGACATTGTTGATGTTGGCTCCGGTCAACGCCGAGCCGAAGCTGTTGTTAGACAAGGTCGCCATGCCCGCTGCATCCCGGTTCGTGTCGTTCAGACCCACCGGTACATCCAGAAACGAGTCGCCGATCTCGGAATCGCTGACATGCAGATGCTGGTACGCCATGAAGCCGAAGAGCTTGTCCTTAATGATCGGGCCGCCCAGCGTGCCGCCCAGCAAGTACCGGTGGAGCTGCGGGACCTTCATGTTCTCCGGGATATCGGCGTCCTGCTTGAAAAAGAACGGCGCCGCGTTCAGCCAGTCCGTCCCACGCCGAAAGTAGCCTGACCCGTGATACGCGTTCGTTCCGGACGCCGTGCTCATGTCGATGTGCGCACCGCTCGTCGCTCCCTGCTGCGCGTCGTACATCGATGCGTTGACACGCACTTCCTGCAGCATCTCCGGCGAAGGTGTTGGAAGCGCGTTGCCGATGGACAGGTACACCGACGCACTTGACTGCACAACTCCACCGGCCCCGGAATTGCCGACACCGGTGTTGTTGACGACGCGCGCCGAAGCGACCTGGCTTGTGCTCTTGCCGTTGAACAGGTTGCTGCCATCCACGCCGTTCAGCAGAAAAGAGTTGCTGGTGTCGCGTTGTCCATTGGCCCAGATGGGCTGATTGCCCAGGCCGGAGTTGGCTCCGGTTCCGCCAGGCAACTCCGTGCTTACGCCGGGCGAGAGAACGGCGAGACCGGTGAAGCTACCCGTCGGCAACGGGATGGACTCAATCTGCGCCTTGTCCAGAACGTAGCCGTTGGTCGTGTCAGTCGCATTCAGCAACGGGTTTGCCGTTACCGTCACCGAATCACTTACCTGCCCCACCGCGAGCTGCGCCGGCAGCGTTGCTGTGCGGTCTGCCTGTACCGTGATGCCTGGAAAGCGTTGCTGCGAAAAACCCTGACGCTCAAACGTGACGGTGTAGCGCCCGATCGGCAGATTCACGAAGCTGTAGCTGCCGCTGGAGCCGGTCGTCTGGACGCGTGTGAGTTGGGTGCCCTCGTCCACGACCGTAACGGTCACATCCGGCACCACGCTGCCACTGAGGTCTGTCACCGTGCCGGCGATCGCTCCGAGCGTTTGCTGCGCGTGCATCTCGCAAGAGGCCGCCAGCACCGCGGAAGCAACCAGAAGACAGGAAACATCGAAACGGGATCTTCGACCGGCCAAGGCGCTCCTCCATCACCGACACGGGTCACGATTGCGCGACAGGGAAGCAGACACCAGCCTCCGGGCGGAGGCGTGCTTCCGGGGGTGCCGACAGAGGCGTGATCCAGATTGTGTGGGCTGGCCCGAACATAGCAAACGTCACAACGAATCGCAACAGAATCTTTGTATTTGGGAAGGAAACGGTCCCGACTCCTCCTGCACAAGGGAGAGAGATTCTGAGGTGCTGGTGAGGTTCGTGGGTGCAAGCGCGCTTCGCGAAGACGGCAGAGGCCGGCTGCAACGAGTCACCTCAATCGGATCCTGGCGTCTTCTGTCCGGCGTAGCCGGTCGATCCACCTCAATCGACAGAACTGGAGCAGACACGCGACAAGGAGCAGAACTCGGCGGGTCGGCAAGGAATCAGGGCGTCGCTGTCCCGCGCTCGTAACTTCCACCCGTGAGAAAATCGGGTATGACTGATCTCCCGCCAAAACCCTCTCTACCCGCAAGGAAAACCGGCCTCAGCCCGGCTCAGCAGAAGCTGCAAGCCGCACGGGAGAAGGCGGCTCAGAAGAAGTCTGGCGTGAAGTCTCTTCCCGGGAACACGGGGTCCGCCTCCTCCGCCGTCAGCGCAAGGAACTCCTTTACAGGGAAGAAAACTGCTTTTCAGCGGAAAGCGACGTAGACCGGGTCGCGCGTTGAGGAGGCTCTCGATAACCGGTCGCCGGGAAGTGGACAGCACAGGCGGCCACCGCAGCGCATTCACAGCTGGTCCGAGGTCGCCTCGACGATGGTCCGCACCGCCGCTTCAGGTTGATCCCATTGGGGAAGGTGTCCGCAGGCGTCGAGCCAACGTATCTCCACAGCGGGATAGATCGCTCTCAAGCTGTTGAATCCCTCTGGACGCGCGATCCGGTCCTGCCTTCCCCAACCGACCACAACCCGCCGCACCACCACATCTCTCCCAACCTTCTGCCGTTGCAACGCTCGAAGGACCTCCCAAAAGCGCCTCGCCCGACGGTAGTCGTCCAGTTCGTCAAGCAACACCGAACGCGGTACCTGGCCGAGCCTGGCCGAGTAGCTCCGGAAGAGCGCTGCCGCTGTCCAATGGTTGGAAGCCATGGCTCGCGCGAAAGCCGGCCAGTGCTGGGCGACCCACACCACCCGCGCCATCGAGCCCAGCGCGTTTGTGCCGAACCCGAGTGGAGCGAACGCAATCGTGCGGCCCACCACCTGCCGACCTGCAAGCTCCAGGGCAATCCGACCGCCAAGGTCGACGCCTGCCACATCCACCCCAAACAGGTGCTGTTCTCCAAGAAACTCAGTGACCGCATCGGCCAATGTGGTGATGGAGGTCGGACCGTCGAGTGGCAGAGAATCGCCGAATCCGGGAAGATCCACCGCGATCACATCCCGCTCGCGCCGCAGCGCAGGCAGGATGGGGCACCAGGACTTCCAGCTGCTTCCGAGACCATGGAGCAACAGAAGTGGCCGACCCGTCCCCGCTCGTACGCAATGCATTCCCATGGTCCCGCTGGCCCCACTTCTAGGACGCGCGCTCGAAGCCGGATGGTGGAGCTATGATCGACACCTATGGTCGTTCTCGACTCGGAGCACGTTGATCTCGTTACACCGACCGGCCTGATGCGCACCCATATCGTTCGTCCGGCGGCAGCCGGCCGGTACCCCGGCCTGGTGTTTTACTCGGAGATCTTTCAGATCACTGCCCCCGTTCGCCGGGCAGCCGCGATGCTCGCCGGCCACGGGGTCGTTGTGGCGCTTCCCGAGGTGTACCACGAGTACGAACCGGCTGGCACGGTACTTGCCTACGATCAGACCGGCTCCGACCGAGGGAACGAGCTGAAGTACACCAAACCTGTCGAAGCTCATGACGCGGATGCCCGCGCCGTGCTCGACCATCTCTCGAATCGACCTGACTGCACTGGTAAACTCGGCGCATTCGGGATCTGCCTGGGCGGCCATCTCGCGTTTCGCGCTGCTTTCCAGCCAGATGTGCTGGCGACGGCATGCTTCTACGCCACAGACCTCCACAAAGCCTCGCTCGGCCATGGCGATAACTCCCTCGCCCGTGCCGCGGATATCCGAGGCGAACTGCTGATGGTCTGGGGGCGTCAGGACCCGCACATACCGACCGACGCTCGCATGCCTGTTCTCGATCGCCTGAACGAGGCCGGGACACGCCTTACCTGGATCGAGGTCAACGGAGCTCACGCCTTCATGCGGGATGAAGGACCACGGTACGATCCGCAGCTCGCGAGTCTGCTCTACCCGTTCGTCCTCAACCTGATCTCGCGCAAGCTCTGCCAGGGCGACCTCCCCGCATAATTCCTCAAGCAACCTCTTCCGCCAGCGCTGCTTGTGCCCTCTTCGCCAGAAGTTCCGTCGCTTGTCGAGCCGGCAAAGGCGGACTAAATAGATACCCCTGTAAGCGGTCGCAACCGAGGGCCTGTAACGATCGGAGCTGCTCGGATGTCTCCACGCCCTCGGCCACAACTTTCATTCCAAGATTGTGCGCCAACGTGATCATGGCCTGCACGATCGGATAGGTTCCTCTTGGCTCAGCAATCCGCTCGATAAACGATCGATCGATCTTGAGTTGCTCTACCGGGAGCTCGTGTAACCTGCCCAACGAAGAATATCCCGTCCCGAAATCGTCGATCGAGAACTGCAGCCCAAGCCGCGCCAGCATGGCAATCTGGTGCGGGGCGTCGCCCTTGTCCGGCATCACCGTCGATTCTGTGACTTCGAGCTCCAGCAGCTTGGGACTCAGACGAAACCGTTCCAGCGTTTCCATCACGAACCGGGCAAAGTCAAAGCGCGTCAGCTGTCGAGGCGACACATTCACCGCGACGCGGATGGGCGGCAGACCCTGGTTGATCCAGGCTCGACTCTGTCGGCATACCTCCTCCAGCACCCAGTTGCCAAGGGGAATGATCAACCCACTTTCTTCCGCGATCGGAATGTATTTTTCCGGAGACATCTTGGCCAGAACCGGATGCCGGGACCGTACCACCGCCTCAAGCGATGAGAGCTGCCCGTCGATCGTCATCTGGGGCTGGTAATGCACTTCAAACTCGAACGCCTTGAGCGCGCGCCGTAGACTCATCTCCACGTCGTTTGCCTCGATCGCCGAAGCGCTGATCTCGTTCGACACCCGCACAAACTGCGCTCCTCCCGCGTTTTTGGCCCGATACATGGCTGTGTCCGCGTCGCGCCACAACGCAGCCGCATCAATTCCATCTTCCGGAAAAACGGCGATCCCGAGGCTTACGTCCATTTCGACGTCGAATCCTTCGGCGACCAACGGCTGCTTCAACACGGTCAGCACCTCTGCCGCAAACCGCTCTGCTTCGAGCGCGTCGCCGATCGTGTGCAGCAGGATGGCAAATTCCTCGCCTCCGATGCGCGCTATCGTATCGACCGATCGAACCCTGCCGGACATACGATCCGCCACCGCCTTCAAACATAGGTCGCCGACACCATGACCATAGGTATCGTTAATCTGCTTGAAGCGGTCAATATCCAGACAGATCAGCGCGCTTTTGTGTCCATACCGTCCCGCGTGGGAAAGCGTCTGCTTCACCCGATCTTCAAACAAGCCGCGGTTCGGCAATCCCGTCAGGATGTCGTGGTGTGCCTGCCGGACCAACTGATCATGGAGGCGCTGCCGCTCCGTCACATCCTGCATCAGGGCAAAGGTCACCTCTTTGCCGTCAAGCAGCATGGGCTGGCTGGCGATATCCACCTGGACCGTCGAGCCGTCGTGACGGCGATGCTGCCAGGGTCCAGACAGCTGCTTCGGCTCTGCCGCGCGTAACTCCGGCTGCGCCTCTTGCTCCCCGCTTGGCTGGAGGTCGAGTAAGCGGAGTCGCTCGAATTCCTCTCGTGAGTAGCCGTAGTGCGCCACCGCGGCGTCGTTGACCTGCAGAAACGCAAGACTTCCCCGGTCATACATCCACATCGGGTGCGGATTGCTCACGAACAGCAGCCGATACTGTTCGCTGGCCAGCTCGGCAGAGCGTATCTCCTGCTCCAGCAGCGTCAGGATCATGCCCGCAGCTACGAAATACTTTGGCAGGTTCCAGATTTCCGGGTTCATCTGGACGCTCGGCGCAAACTGCTTCAATAGCTCTCCGGTCACCCACACGGCGCCCCACGCATACATCGCCGTGCCCACCGTCAGGGTGCCCACCGAGAACCGTTTCCTCGCCCAGCTGAACAGGATGGCCACGGTCGAAAAGCATTCTGTCAGAATGACTTCCGCCGTCAGGTCGACACTTCGGGCGCGCATCGCCATGGTGAGCCAGCACGTGCAGGCCAACAGCAAAAACAAAAGCGGCAGCAAGATGCCGCGTTGCTTTCCATAAACCCGGATCGCGAGCGAGAGCGCACCGGCTTGCCCGGCCACGGCGGCGATCGTCAACAGCAGAAACGGCGTACCCGGCAGTGAGGCGAGCACGACGGACACAATCCAAGGGACCGTCAACAGGGAGAAAACGGCGATCCGTCGACGTCGCGTGCGGTGCAGCTCCTCCACCGAAACAATGAAGCACGACCCGCATAGGACCAGAGTTGCCAGCGCACCGATGCTTTGGACGGTCTGACCGAGCATGGATTTTGGATGGAACAGGAGGGCAAAGAAATGGAGCAGAACGAACAACCAGCCCACCAGCCAGAACAGCAACGGCTCATTGGAGCGTTTCCGGTAAATGGAAACAAACAGCAGAACAACGAAAGCCCCGAGACCAAAATCAACGAATTCGCTCATAGGCTCGTGGCAGTCCGTCCGTCAGGGCATTCCCGTGAAACGATACGTTAACCATTCCGCCCACTCTTCGCAAGTGGACGAAAGTTGTAGGCGCCGGCATGGCGTGCGAGCCCGCTGGCGTGCTAATCCGTTTGTCGGCGTAAGCTGGTGGAGCCCAACCTATCCCGCCCAGAAGCCTACCATGCTCTGCACCCGACGAAGCTTCCTTTTCGCCGCCTCCGTCCTTCCGCTCCGTTCATGCCGCATCGCACCGAAACCCGGCAGAAAGCCACCGACACCAGAGCCGGTCGACCGTGAAGTCCTCTGGTACGCCTCACGCTGAGGCTGCTGTGGATCAGAGCACTGCATCCTTGCTCCCCGCGGTCGGCCCGCAGACGGTACGCCCTTCATGTACATCTGCGAGTTCTGCAGATGGCATAGCTCCAACTCACGCATTATTCTTCCCATGCCCGAAGACTTCCGCCCCGGCCCAGGATGGCAGCTCGGGCCTTTCTTGCTTCTTCTCTCAGAGCACGGCCTTGAGTTCTCGATTCAGACCCAGCCATCCGCTCGCACCGACGACTCCCTACGAAGCACCCCGCTCGTGTAGCTCGCTTCGGACATCCTCCTCCTAGAACGTCAACGGATCTCCCGTGGCGCTATACTTCTCTCCCGGTCACTCCCCATGTCCCTCACCCGCCGCTCCTTTCTCACCCAAACCACCGCCAACCTCCTTACCCCGCACCTTCTCGCCCAGGCCGCCCCGGCTCCCACCACCCACCCTGACGTCGCCGCGATCGACCACGACCGCATCCTCGCCGCCGCCGACGCCGCCCTCACCCAGCCCCCAACGCCCCTCACCAGCCTTCCCATCCCCCACAGCTCCGGCACCCCCCACGACCTCTACACCGATCCGCCCACCACCCCCTCAGACCCCGACACTCAGCCCGCCAGCTCCCACGCCGACGCTCTCCTGCACCTCACCCTCCTCGTCCCAGCGCTTGCCGCCGCCACCCTCCTCACCGGCACCTCCGACCTCGCACGTTCGGAGCGTTACAGCGCTCATGCTGCCGCCCACCTCCGCGCCTGGTTCGTCGACCCCAGCTCCGCGATGACCCCCAGCCTCGACCACGCCCAGCAAACCTCCACCACCCTTCCCCGCCCGCAAGCCATCCTCGAAACTACCGGCCTCGCCGAACTTGCTGTCTCCCTCCCCTACCTGAAACTTCCCGCCGAAGACTTCACCGCCATCCGCAGCTGGTTCACCCAGTTCACCGATTGGCTCACCACCACCCGCCTCGGCCGCCTCGCCCGCGACACCAAAGACCACACCGGCAGCTCCTGGCTCCTGCAGACCGCCGCGTACGCCCGCCTCACCGCCAACGACCACCTCCTCAACGACCTCCGCGTCCAGTTCCGCCACAGCACCCTCCGCGGGCAGATCCTCGCCGACGGCACCTTCCCGCACGAGCTCACCAGCCCCCGCCCCTTCGCCAACTCCCTCTTCAACCTCGATCTCCTCGCCGGTGCCGCCGACCTCCTCTCCACCCGGTTCGAGTCCGTCTGGGACTACGAGCTCCAGGACGGCCCCGGCCTCCGCTCCGTCATCGCACGCCACGCCTCCTACATCGCCGACCGCAACACCTGGCCGTACCCCGCCGACCGCGCCCTGTTCAAGCAACTCCCGTGCCGCCGTCCCGTGCTCCTCTTCGCCGCCCGCGCCTACCAGCGGCCGGACTACGCCACCACCTGGCGCAGTCTCACCCCGGCCCAACCCGCCGACCCCACCCTCCTCCGGCTTTTCCCCATCCGCCAGCCGCTGCTCTGGACCACACGCCAGCGCACCTGAGCCGATGTGCCACACTCAACAGCAATGCACCCGGAAACGCTCCGCATCCCCTTCTCCGACCTCCTCGCCGCCTTGCACCGAGGCGCCGTCGCGCTTGGCCTCCCCGAGCCGCAGGCCAACCTCTCGGCCCGGCTCTTCGCCGAAACCACCCGCGACGGCGTCTACACCCACGGCCTCAATCGCTTCGCCCGCTTCGTCGCCATGGTGCAGAACGGCAGCGTCCACCCCTCTGCCACCCCCACCCCCGTCGCACAGGCCGGAGCCATCGAGCGCTGGAACGGCAATCTCGGCCCCGGCAACACCAACGCCCATTTCTGTATGGCACGGTCCATCGAGCTCGCCCACCAGCACGGCATCGGCGCCGTCGCCCTCGCCGACACCAATCACTGGATGCGCGGGGGAACATACGGCTGGCAGGCCGCCGACCGGGGCCTCTTGGCCATCTGCTGGACCAACACCAACCCCAACACCCCCGCCTGGGGCACCACCGGCCCCACCCTCGGCAATAACCCCCTCGTCCTCGCCATCCCGCGCCCCCGCCCCGATGCCGCCCCGGACGACTCCAACCCCTTTGCCGGCGGACCTCACATCGTCCTCGACATGGCCATCTCCCAGTTCTCCTACGGTCAGATCGACGCCCACATCGCCCGCGGAGAGCAGCTCCCCTACTTCGGCGGCTTCGACCTCGACGGCAATCTCACCACCGATCCCGTCGCCATCCGCGCCTCGTACCGCGCCCTCCCCATCGGCCTCTGGAAAGGCTCCGGCCTCGCCCTCACCCTCGACCTCTTCGCCGCCATCCTCTCCGGCGGTCAGGCCACCCACACCATCTCCGTCGACCCCCTCTTCGAGACCGGCGTCTGCCAGTTCTTCCTCGCCATCCACCCTCAAAATCTCATCCATACCGCCGAGCTCACCCGCACTGCCGACGCCCTGATCGAAGCCATTCACACCGCACCCCGCGCCAACCCCGACCGCGCCCCGCGCTACCCCGGCGAAGAGACCCTCCGCGTCCGCGCTGAAAACACCGTCCGCGGCGTTCCGGTTGAAGAAGCCGCCTGGCAACAGCTCCTCGCCCTCGCTCCTCAGTCCTGAGTTCGTGGGTCAGACCTACTGCACCACGAGAGAAATGTTCAGCGTGGACGCCGTTCCGGTCGAAGGCGTCACCGTGATCGGCACCGTGTAGGTCCCTGCCGGTGTCGTCGTCGCGGCCGTGCTCCCGGAGGAATGCCCCCCGCACCCCGAAAGCGCCACCAGGGAGCCAAGCGTCGCAACGCCCATCATCCCCAAAAGCAGGCCCGGCCACTCCCTATCCTTGCGTCGACCCAAAGTGCAAAGCGCCCCCATGCCGAACATTGGAAGCAGTAAAAACGAAGCTGACGCGATCCGGGCAGCGGGCGTGGTGCCGTTGGTGTTCAGCGTCACGGTCGCGGTCTGCGCCGAGGTCGTCCCAGCAAAGGAAACCGACGTCGGTGCCACGGCGCAGGAAAGATTGGTCGCGTTCGTCGGCAGTGTTCCGCATGCCAGCGCCACGGTCCCACCGTATCCTCCCGCCGGCGTCACCGTCACCACGTCCGTCCCGGAAGCACCCGCAGCGACCGTCAGGGTCGACGTCGCCAGGGTCGCCGTCACGCCGGGCGCGACCGCCGGTGTAATGGCGGCCAGCGCCGCCTCCGCAATCAGATGATGCACCTCGGTGGTCGGGTGAAGATCGTCCCAGAAAAAGTACGTGTCCGGGTTGACCGTCAGGTCCAGCTGCGAGCTGCCCGTCACATTCACCAGGTTGTAGGTCGCCGGCGCCGCGATCACCGTGTTGAACAGCGTGAACACGTCCAGCTGAAAGATGTGCAGCGTGCTTGCAGCCGGAATGGCGTCCAGCGCTGCTTTCAGGCCGCTGTTGAACGCCGTGCTGGCCGCGTTGAACGGCACCGACGTGGTCGTGCTCCCATTGAATCGCGGAATCTCGCCCAGCGGCGGCAGGTTCACCACCAGCAGATCCGTCGCGCCCGCCGTGATCAACCGGCCGATCGCCGTGTTCTCATTTGCCACCGCCGTCGAGACGTCCGCACTCGATGTGGCGTTGATCACATCGTTCGCGCCTCCCCAAACCACCACCAGCGTCCCTGCCGGAACCGTCGGATGCGCGGTGAGGTAGTCGGTCACCTGCTGACCAATGTTTTCAACCTGCACCGTAAACGTAATCGGACTTGGAAAGTTCAGCGTGCTCGTGCCCGTGCCCGTATAGGCAAAGCCAAAGGCATAGTTCGTCCCGCCGTCCAGTGAGTTCGTCACAGCCGGATGCGCCGCCAGCGATGCCGCCATCTGCTTCACCCACACACCGCTGAAGTTGCGTGCCGGGGGCAGCGTGTCCGTGCCGTCGGTAAAGCTGCCATCCGTGTAGCCCGAGGTCGGGCTCGGGATGCGTACGCCGTCTTGCGTCTCCGTCAGGTGGGCAACGTTGCCGGTGTCCGAGAGCGAATCGCCAAACACAACCACCGAGCTATAGCTCTGACCAGACAGCAACGGAGTGGCAACGTGGCAGAGCAGAAGTACGGCCAACCAGCGGAAGCGCGTCATGAGGATCTCCAGCAGCGCGTGCCACAGAAGCACGCGGGCACGACCATCTTAGTCCCTGCGGCCCCATGCCCTGCCGCCGATGCAAGGCGCATCCACCGGCGCACCGCCGACTCTACCCCGGGTCCGCCCCCGCCTGACTCGCCATCCCCGCCCAGTGTCCGGGTCACCGTCCCCCGGTCGCGAGGACCAACACGCACAGCCACCTCAAACCCCCACATCCACCCGAGGCGAACTTACTTCCGCTCGTACACAGCCTCCTGCCGGTCGGCCGGCCGCGCCACAGGCCAGCTCGTCTCGGTCATCTGGGAGCCTTCCGCCGAGAGCACATCGACGCCCTCCGTATACGGCTTCGCGTCCACAAACTCGGTCCATCGCATCTCGCTTGGCGAACTCGCGCGAAGCTCCACCGTCACCCCCGGAACGGCGCGCGGACCTCCATACGGCACGACGCTCCCGTCCGGCAGACCCACCGAAAACTGCCCCTCCTCCGGAAACTCGCGCCGGATCCGGCCGCCGCCTCCGTCACTCCAAACCATCACCCGCGATACGTTGACCCCGGCCGCGGTACTTCGCCACGTGCCTTCCAGCCCCGCACCCCTCGTGCCCACGCGGTCCAAACGTTCGTCATGGGTGGCCGTCGTTCCATCAGGCCCGGTCGCGACGGTGTGGATCAGCATGGCGGACCCATCCGCCGTCACCGTCAGCGTGCTGTGGTCCACCTCCCTGCCGTTCTGCTTGTGCACCCGAAACCACTCCCGCGGTTCCGTCTGCCGAAGGCTGGTCGTCCGTCCCGATACCGTCGCGTAGTCCCGCCCGTCACTCCCCACCGTGAACGCGACCGCCCCAAAGTCAAAGCGGTACCCCCCTGGTGCGAGCGCGATCGTGATCGACGGACCCACCAGGTGACTCTCCGCCCGGTTCAACACCCAGGTTCCAAACCACGATCGCTCCGCCGCGAAAACCGTCCCGGATCCTGCCGCGATGAACCCAAACACAGCCCGCAAAAGCAGCCTTCGCATGGACACACCATACCGCATCGCACATCCGCACCGTCGCCGGGAACGAAATCGCCCAAACCGGCGTCTTACCACTAGCCGTGATCCTCAGCCTCCAGGCCAAACGCGACCTCCTCCATCGCACCCTCGCCGATCTCGGCTCCGTCCTCGTCGCCTACTCCGGCGGAACGGATTCCGCGTTTCTCGCCTGGGCCGCTCACGGCGCCCTCGGCGGACGCATGCTCGCCGTCATCGCCGACTCCGCCTCACTCCCCCGCGCCGAACTCGCCGCCGCCCTCCGCTTCACCGCCGACCACGGCATCCCGACCGAAATCCTCCACACGGACGAGCTCCAAAACCCCGACTACCGGCGCAACGACAGCCAGCGCTGTTTCCACTGCAAAGACGAGCTCTTCACCGTCATGGAGGCCGCCCGCGCCCGCCTCGGCTTCGCCCACCTCGCCTTCGGCATGAACCTCGACGACCGCGCCCCCGACGTTGCCCAGTTCCGTCCCGGCCAGCGCGCGGCCGCCGACCACGGAGCCCTCGCGCCCCTTGTCACCGCCGAGCTCACCAAGCCCGAAATCCGCACCCTCGCCCGCGATGCCGGCCTCACCCTCGCCGACAAGCCCGCCTCCGCCTGCCTCTCCTCCCGCATCGCCTACGGCCTCCCCGTCACCGCCGAGCGCCTCCTCCAGGTTGAGCAGGCCGAAGCCGCCCTCCACCGCCTCGGCTTCCCGCAGGTCCGCGTCCGCCACCACGGCGACCTCGCCCGCATCGAAATCGCCCGCGAAGATCTCCCCCGCGCCCTCCACCTCCCTACCCTCGACCGCATCACCGCCGCCCTCAAACCCCTCGGCTTCCCCTTCATCACCCTCGACACCTCCGGCTACCGCACCGGCTCCATGAACGACCTCCTCACCGCAAGCGCCATCACCCCCGCCCGCTAACCACTTCGCCCTGCGAGTCATGGGGAGGGGCGCGCATAGCCGTGGTCAAGAAATGGGGAGCTTGCGCGACCGAAGCTGACGGTGCGTTCGCCCTCGCCGTCCATCCGCACGATCAGTTCTCTGGCTCTGCGGCAACGAAGGTTCCGAGACCCGGTTGAGGGCGGAGCTTGCTACACCTCGAACCATGACAAGTGTCATGCATCTTTGCTGATATCTTGCACTGATCCGGCATTCGAGAACACCGGATCATCCTTCTTGTCAGCCTGTCCGGTTTGAGCGCGGACGAGGAGCTAGTCAGTCAACAGGAAATCTCGCTTAACCTTCTGCTTTCAACCGTGGCGGCTTTTGCTCAAACCTGCGAAAAGCGCATGATCGTCGACAGGTGCGTTGGACATAGGGCGGGGTTTTTCAAAAAGTGGCCAGAACAGAGCCGGTTTTCTGACGAGGCGCAAGAGGAAGGCGAACAAAGGGAGTGTGTCGCATGCATCATGATCCGGTCTGGATGAGGGCGTTCTTGGTGGTACACATCGCAGCTGGATTTACCGCGTTTGTGTTAGCCCCGGTGGCGCTCGTTACGGCCAAGGGTGGCAGGCAGCACAGGCGGTGGGGCATGGTCTACCTGTGGGCCATGGGTCTTGTCGCAGCGACGGCGCTGCCAATGGCCCTGTATCTGCCGGTGCTGTTTCTGGCGCTGGTCGCGGTCTTCAGCTTTTACGCCGCTTTCTCGGGGTATCGCATAACGAAGTTGAAAGATCTGGCGCGGGGTGGACGGGCAAAGGCTATCGATTGGTTCGCAGCGGTGTTTACGTTCGGCGCAAGCGCCTGCCTGGCAGGCTTTGGGGCGTTCCGACCGGCACTGGTGCAGAACATGGGAATCGTGGCAATTTTGTTCGGTCTGTTGGGAATGAGGTTGGCGCTGGCGGAGATGTGGAAGTTTGTGAAGAAACCAAAAGAAAAGATGTTCTGGTGGTACACGCACCTGGGAAACTTTATCGGAAGTTACATCGCCGCCTGGACTGCTTTTCTGGTCACAAACATCCATCCCCAGGGCGCGTTACGAAGTACCTACAATTCTTCGCTCGAGAAACTGGTCTGGCTGCTGCCTACCGTAGTGGGCGTGCCAGCGATTGTGTTGACGATTGCGTATTACAAGCGGAAGTTCGCGCCCAGGGAAAAGAACGTGGTAGGAACTGCGATGGCAACTTAGGATCTTTCCTTCAAAATGCAACGTTGCTTCCATACCTCAGAATCTTTGACATATTGACCTGCATGACGCTCGTCCTACGATGCAGCATTCTCGTCAGAGGTCCTGCGACCTCGCCTACTGTCGCCTCTGGCACGCCGCCCTCTTTTTCACCACCAGCTTCAAACTCGAACTCTCCCCTACGCCGCCCCACATGAAACAATAGCCCCCATGCGCATCGCCTACCTCGACTGCTTCGCCGGCATCTCCGGCGACATGTTTCTCGGGGCCCTCCTGGACGCCGGCCTCGATCCCCAACTTCTGCATGACGCCGTCGCCGCCCTCGACCTCGGCGCAACCCTCGAAATCGCAAAGGTCGACCGCTCCGGCCTCACCTCCACCAAGGTCCACGTCCTCGAGCACGGCCACCTCGCCGAAGCGCAGGCACACTCGCACCAGCCGCACGAACACAAACCGAAGCCCGAGCACCCGCACGAACCCGACCACCAGCACACCCACGAGCGCCACCACCACCCCGACACCCAGCACCTCCACAAAACCGGCCACAAGCACGACCACCACGAACACGAGCCGCACGAACACGAACATCCCCACGTCCACGGCCGCTCCCTAACCGCCATCCGCGACCTCCTCCAGGCCTCTTCCCTCGCCGAAGCCGTCAAGAACTTCGCCATCCACACCTTCGAGCTCCTCGGTCACGCCGAAGCCAAAATCCACAACGTTCCCGTCGACGAAATTCACTTCCATGAGGTCGGCGCCGTCGACGCGGTCGTCGACATCACCTGTGCCGCCGCCGGCGTCCACGCTCTCAATCAGCAGGCCGTCACCGAAACCGGCAAACCCCTCCGCTGGCACGCCTCCGCCCTCAACGTCGGCGGCGGCACCGTCCTCTGCGCCCACGGCAACTTCCCCGTCCCCGCCCCCGCCACCGCCGACCTCCTCCGCGGCATGCCCACCTACTCCGCCCACCTCGAAAAAGAGCTCATCACCCCGACCGGCGCCGCCCTCCTTCGCGCCCTCGACCCCACCTTCGGCCCCCAGCCCGCCATGCGCATCGCCGAGATCGGCTACGGTGCCGGTACCCGCAACCCCGTCGGTTTTCCCAACGTCCTCCGCCTTTCACTCGGCGAGGCAGTCGAACTCGCCGCCGCACCCACCCCCGAAACATCGTCTGCGCCTTCGGCAGGGTCGTCCACCGAACCCGCCGAAACGCCCATGGACATCATCGCCGCCCTTCCGCAACACCATCCTGCCCAAACCGACACCGTCACCGTCCTCGAGACCGCCCTCGACGACCTTTCCCCCCAGATCCTCGCCCACGTTACCGAACAGGCCCTCGCCCTCGGTGCCCTCGACGTCATGTCCACCGCCGTCACCATGAAAAAAGGCCGCCTCGGCACCCTCCTCACCCTCCTCACCGACGACGCCCACTCCCCCGCCCTCGAGCGCCTCCTCCTCCGCGAAACCTCCACCCTCGGCATCCGTATCCGCACCGATCGCCGCATCTGCCTCGCACGCGAGCACCACACCGTCCAAACCCCCTTCGGCCCCATCCGCATCAAGGTCGGCTCTTTCGACACCGAGGAGCTCAACGCCGCACCCGAGTTCGAAGACTGCCGCGCTGCCGCCGCGCACGGCAACGTCGCCGTCAAACACGTCATGCAGACCGCTACCGCCGCCTGGCTCGCCACCAAACCCCAACCGGCCGCCCCGCCCACCCCTGAGACCGGCCACTAAGCCTCCCCATGACCCCCAGCACCCTCCTCACCCTCCTCGCCGACGTCCAGCGCGGCACCCTCACCCCCGAGCAGGCCTCCGCCCGCCTCGCCGATCTCCCCTTCGAAGACACGGGCGAAGCCCGCATCGACCATCACCGCACCCTCCGCTCCGGCCTCCCCGAAGTCATCTTCGCCGCCGGCAAAACCCCCTCCCAGACCGCCGCCATCTTCGCCCGCATGGCCGCCGCCGGCACCGACGTTCTCGCCACCCGCTGTGACCAGGCCACCGCGGTCGCCACCCTCACCCTCACCCCCGCCGCCACCTACAACCCGCAGGCCCGCACCCTTTCCCTCCGCCAAACCCCACCCTCCGCCCCCCTTGGCCACATCGCCGTCCTCTGCGCCGGCACCAGCGACCTCCCCGTCGCCGAAGAAGCCGCCGTTACCGCCGATCTCTTCGGCGCCCGCGTCACCCGCCTTTACGACGTCGGCGTCGCCGGCCCCCACCGCATTCTCGCCGTCCGCCCGCAGCTCCGCGAGGCGGACTGTGTCATCGTCTGCGCCGGCATGGAAGGCGCCCTCCCGTCCGTCGTCGGCGGCCACGTCGCCGTTCCCGTCATCGCCGTTCCCACCTCCGTCGGCTACGGCGTGTCCTTCGCCGGCACCGCCGCTCTCCTCGGCATGCTCAACTCCTGCTCCCCCAACGTCACCGTCGTCAACATCGATAACGGCTTCGGCGCCGCCTACACTGCCACCCTCATCGCCCGCGCCACCCGCCGTACCGAACCGGCCGGCCACATCCCGAAGCCCTGAGCCACCCGAACCCCCGCAGGAACCGAGTCAATGCCCCGATCTCCACGATTGTTTCTCTGTCTGGCCTACGTCTGGTGCGCCGTATCCCTTGGGACCGTCCTCCTTCCTGCAGTCGCCCCAGCACAGTTCACCCAACGCCACGTCTATCCCGATCCCTCCTCCGCCCACGAAGATCTCGCCGCTGCCCTCGTCACCGCCAAGCACGACCACAAGCGCATCCTCGTTGACTTCGGCGCCGATTGGTGCATCGACTGCCTCGTCCTCGATCACTACCTCGGACAGGCCCCGAACGCCGATCTCCTCGCCAAAAACTTCATCAAAGTCGACGTCAACGTCGGCCACTACGACAGCAATCTCGACCTCGCCAAACGCTTCAACATTCCCCTCAACCTCGGCGTCCCCGCCCTCGCCATCCTCGATTCCAACGGCCATCTCCTGTTCGCCCAGCAGCACAAGGAGTTCGAGCACATGAGCCAGATGCAGTCCTCCGATGTCACCGCCTTCCTCAATCTCTGGAAGCCCCCCGCTCGCTGACCGAACGCTGCCCAGCAGCATCACACCGACAGAACAACCCAGGAGACCCCATGGAACGCCGCGACTTCCTCAAATCCGCCGCAGCCGCCGGAGTGGCTGCCGCAGCCGGCACGCCCACCGCCTCCGCCCAGGCCCCAGCCCACAAACCAACCCCCACCAAGCGCCCCGAAAAACCCGGCATGCTCTACCGCGAGCTCGGCACCACCGGCGAGCGCGTCTCTGCCATCGGCATGGGCGGCTACCACCTCGCCAAACACAAAGAAACCACCCAGGACGACGCCATCAAACTCGTCCACGCCGCCCTCGACGGCGGCATCACCTTCTTCGACAACTGCTGGGATTACAACGACGGCCTCTCAGAAGTCCGCCTCGGCTGGGCCATGCGCGACGGCAATCATCGCAACGACCTCTTCCTCATGACCAAGATCGACGGTCGCACCAAGGAGGAATACAACAAGCAGCTCGAGCAATCCATGGGTCGCATGCAGACTGAAATGGTCGACCTCGTGCAGTTCCACGAAATCCTCCGCATGGAAGACCCCGACCGCATCTTCGCCCCTGGCGGCGCCATGGAAGCCGCCGTTGCCGCCCGCGACGCCGGCAAGATCCGCTACATCGGCTTTACCGGCCACAAAGACCCTGCCGTCCACCTGCGCATGCTCGAAGTCGCCCAGCAGCACAACTTCCACTTCGACACGGTACAGATGCCGATCAACGTCATGGACGCGCATTTCCGCTCGTTCCTCAAGGAAGTCGTCCCCGTCGCCAACCAGCAGGGCATCGGTGTCCTCGCCATGAAGACCTTCGGCGACACCGGCCTGCTCAAAAGCAACACCTTCCAGCCCATCGAAGGCCTCCAGTTCTCCCTCTCGCAGCCCGTCTCCGTCGTCATCACCGGCATCGACTATCCCCACATCCTCGAACAGGCCCTGGCCGCCGCCCGCACCTTCAAGCCCCTCTCCGACCAGCAAACCTCCGATCTCCTCGCCCGCACCAAAGACGCAGCCCGCACCGGCAAATACGAGCTGTTCAAGACCACGGCCGCCTTCGACGGCACCGCCGCCAACCCTAAGTGGCTCGGCGAACCCGCCAAGATGCCCGGCCAGGCCTAACACCGCAAGCGCAAAGCGAAAAGAGGCTGCCTTTCTGGCAGCCCTTTCCTTTTTACCAGGAGCGCACGGAAACCACGGGCCGCCCTCAGTAGCTCCACGTCTACTCTCTACTCGTCGGGAGTTCATACCGTGGTCTGCAGATCAGACTGCACGGAATCCCGCATCCTCGCGCTGCCCGGCTCATCCAACGTCAAGTTCGAAGAGGGCAACACACATGTTCGCAGTCATGGGTATCACCGGCAATGTAGGCGGCGCGGTCGCAAACACTCTCCTCCAGCATGGACACGAGGTGCGTGGCATCGTCCGCGACGCGTCAAAAGCGCAGGTTTGGAAAGAAAAAGGCGTCGAGCTGGCCACGGCCAACTACGATGACCACCTCGCAACCGCCTTTTCGGGCGTTGAAGGTGTCTTCGGCATGATTCCGCCGAATATAACCCCCGATCCCGGATTTCCGGACAGCGTCGCCCGGATTGCTGCAATCAAACAAGCCGTCCTCGCAGCCAAACCTCCACGGGCCGTCTTTCTTTCCTCCATTGGAGGCGAAAAGACCTCAGGCCTGGGTCTGGTAACCACGGCGCATCTGCTCGAGCAGGAACTCGGCAGCACTGGCGTTCCAAGCGCGTTTCTCCGCGCCGGATCATTCATGGAAAACATTCTGCATAGCCTTCCGGCAGCCCGCTCTACCGGCATGTACTTCGCGTTCTACCAACCTCTGGAGCAACCGTTTCCGCTCGTCGCCACAGACGACATCGGCCGGATCGGCGCTGAGACCCTGCTGCAGACCTGGCAGGGAAACCGCATCATCGAGATCTCGGGGCCGACTTACTACTCTTCGAGCGAGGTAGCGTCTGCTCTAGGGAAGGCTCTCGATCGTCTCGTCACCGGCGTTGCGGTCCCGCGAGAAACCTGGGTCGAAACTCTGGCCCAGAACGGCATCCCAGCCGATCGCTCCGGCGCCTACATCGAGATGACCGACAGCTTTAACTCCGGATGGATCAACTTCGGAGCACCAGGCACGGAACACGTCAAAGGAACTATCGATCTGGATACAGCGGTGAAATCGCTAACCAGGAGAGCCGTCTAAATCGAACGGGCATAGTCTCGGGTCTTCCACGATGGGCGCCTCGACCCATCACGGAAGACCCAAGCCCACTCTCAGGAATTCTGACCCAAGTCCGCCAGGATCTCCCCCACCACCTCGTCCGGCGTCTTATCGTTCTCCACGCACACCGCCTCACTCCCCGGCCGCTCCAGCGTCTGCATCTGGCTATCCAGCAGCGCCGGATTCATAAACGTCCCCTGCCGAGCCCCCAGCCGCTGCGCAATCAACTCCTTCGGTGCATCCAGCAGCACAAACCGCACCGCCCCCTCCGGCATCCCCGTCGAAAGCGTCCCCCGGTAACTCCCCTTCAGCGCCGAGCACGCCAGCACCCCACCCTTGCTCGCCGCAAACCAGCCCTTCATCAAGCCGTTCAACGTCTCGAGCCACGGCGCCCGATCCGCATCCGTCAGCGGAATCCCCGCATGCATCTTCGCCTTGTTCGCCTCCGAATGGTAGTCGTCCGCATCCGCAAACTCCACCCCCATCTTCTTCGCCAGCACGACGCCAATCGTCGTCTTGCCCGACCCGCTCACGCCCATCAGCACCACAATCATCACGTCGCCCTCACTCTTCGTATCGGCAGTTCCCGCTAAAGCTTGAATCGGTCGCGAAACGCCCACAATCCCTGTCCCGGATTCCGCACGAAAAACACCTCTTCCCCACCCACCACGTTCCACCCGTCCCGCAACTCCTCCGGCCGATACCTCCCGGCAGCGCTCGCCAGATCCTCGTACCCGTACCCAACACCCTCCACCTCCTCCCGCGTCAGATGCCCCGGGGCGTACGTGATCCCAAACCGCCCCTCGCTTGACCCATGGATCAGATGCGCCGCCGCGCTCAAATTCCCCGCCAGCTCCCGATCCTCCCGCACCGCCTCCAGCGTCCGCGGCGTCCCGCAGTATCCATACCTTCGAATCAGCCCATCAATCGCCCCATCCTCCCCAAAGGTCTCCACCCCTGGCGCCAGCACCAGCAACTCGCCCCCATCCGCCATCGCCATCCGCGTCCGGTACACCGCCTTATTGCCCAGCCACGTCGACCGAAACTCCACCGGGTCCAGCCACACCACCGCCTTGGGGATCGGCCGGTCCAGCATCTCGAAATTGCACCGCAGGCTCAACGCCGCCGCCCGCTCAAAGCACTCCGCACCATCGCCCACAAACAGCCCCCGCACCACAAGTTCCCCGCCCGTCGCCCGCCCCACCACCGTCAGCACGTACACAATCGGCGGCAACATCGCCCCAAACCGCCGGCTCGCCTCATCCAGCACTCGCCGCACCGGCGTGTCCACCCGTCCCATCATCCGCTCCATCCCATACACCGCACCCAGGAAGTGCGATCGATTGATCCCCGCCTCGCCCCCCGTCCCCACAAAGATGTTCTTATTCCCATTCGCAAATCCCACCACCTCGTGCGGCACCACCTGCCCCACCGACACGATCAGGTCGTGCCCCCCGTCCCGCAGCAGCCGATTCACCTGCGCCGGCCAAGCATAGTCCACCTTCCCCTCGCTCACCTCCCGCACAAACTCCTCAGGCACCTCGCCCAGCGTCACCACATCCCGCCGCCAGTCGTGCACCCGAAACAGCTCGCGCGGCACCCCCGGATACATCGCCGCAATCTCCCCATCCGTCATCGCCCGGTGCGTCCCCAGCGCCGGCAAAACATCCACCAGCCGATCACCGAAAAACTCCGCCACCATCCCCATCACCGGCCCACTCTGCGAGTGCATCCGAGAGACATCCGGCGGCACCGCCAGCACCCGCCGCCGATCCCCCAGCCCCTCCATCATCGTGCGCAAGCCAAGCCGCAGTTCCTCTTGGGAAAGCTCCGCGGACTCAGACCCCAACGCCAGCAAAACACTCATGCACAGTACGCCCCGAGTGCTAGCATATGCTCCACGGATCTCCTGCTGCCGCGAAAACACCCAGGCCGGAATCTACGATCGATCTTCAGCGACCTTCCCGCCTTCTCGCTCGTGTGCCTTATCCTCTCGCGAACTCTCCTCCACAGCACCCGTTACGAAGACGCGGTTGTCGGCTTCGGAATCGGAACCCTTCTCGCCTATGTGCTCGCCGATCTGATCGCCAGAGTCGTTCCCGGCGCCTTTCAGCCCCGCGAGCCCGAAGTCTCCGATCTCGAAACCCTCAACCTAAGCCAATAGCCAGCGCCCCCCTGCAGTTCAGCAGTCGTTCTCCCATCGCTGTTTCTTCGTTTACGTATCTATGCCAGCGACATCTGGTGCCGTACATCCGACCCCCGCACCCAGAAAATCACATCCTCCGCAATATTGGTCGCATGGTCCGCAGCCCGCTCCAGGTTGCGCGAAATAATAATTGCATTCAGCGCCTGCATCGAAATCTCCGGCCGGAGCTGCATCACCTCCATCAGCTCCGCCTGCACCATCCGGTTCCGGTCGTCCACCTCGTCGTCCATCACCAGCACAGATTCCGCCAGCTCCGCGTCCGCCTCCAGCAGCGCCTGAATCGCCTTCCGGATCATCACCCGCACCTTCTCCCCCATATCCGGAATATCGATCGGCAAGGAAATTTGCGGCAACTCCCTCTGCTGCTCTGCCCGTTGCGCAATGTTCGACGCCTGATCCCCGATCCGCTCCAGATCCCCATTGATCTTGATCACCGAAAGGATGAACCGCAGATCAATGGCCATCGGCTGCTCCTTCGCAAGCAGGTCATGCGCCATTTCGTCCACCTCGCGCTCCGCCGCGTTGATCGCCTCCTCCACCTCGCGCACGTGCTCGCACAACCCCATGTCCCCGGTCAGGTAGGCCTCCAGCGAAAACTCCAACGATTGCTGCGACAGAGCCGCCATCGCCAGTAGCTTGTCCTTCAGCGCAACCAGCTGCTGCTGAAAATGAATCCGTGGCATCGAAGCCCCCTCCCAGAAACGAACTCCCTATCTTCTACCATCCTTGCAAACAGACGATGAATGTCTCGCCGCGCTGCTACGGGTACAGCAGGTACTGCGCCCGCCTCGCCCGGAATGCTTCCGCCCCCGGCTGCCATCCCACCGCGATCCGCCGCGGGTCGGTTCTTCGCTCCAATTCATCCATCGTCGCAGCATTCGCCACCAGCGTCTTCGCCTTCGCCATCTGAAACTGTGTCGGGTACAAATGGTGCAGTGCCGCCAGCAGCTCCACGCCCAGCTCGGGACTATCCAGCACCGTCCGGTCCGTCGCCGTCAGCCGCACGCCCTCAATCGTCTGCCCATGATAGGGGTACCGGTTCGCATCCTCCGCGACCACAAACTTCGCCTTCTCAAACAACATCCCCGGAATCCGCCGCCCCTCCAGAAACCCCTCCAACTCCGCCCCATCGACCCACGGCGCTCCAAGCACCTCAAACGGCGTCTCCGTCCCTCGCCCCACCGAGACATTCGTCTGCTCCACCATGCCCACCCCCGGGTACAGCACCGCCGCCATCTCCGACCGCAGATTCGGACTCGGATTGACCCACGGCAGCCCCGTGTCGTCAAAAAACTCTGCCCGTCGCCACCCCTCCATCGGCACCACCGTCAGCTTCGGCCCCAGCTTCTTTTCCCCGTTCACATACCGCGCCAATTCCCCCAGCGTCATCCCGTTTCGCACCGGCATCGGCATGTAGTCCGTATAGCTTTCCACCCCCGCATCGGAAACCGGTCCCTGCACCGCCATCCCGCCTATCAGCGCCGGCCGATCCAGCACCACCAACTCAACCCCCGCCTTCGCGCACGCCTCCACGAAATACCCCGTCACCGCCTCGTACGTATAAAACCGCACGCCCGCATCCTGCAGGTCAATGACCACTGCATCCAGCTTCGCCAGATCCTCCATCTTCGGCCGCCGATCCGCATCCTTCGCGCCGTAAAGCGACACCACCGGCAGCCTGGTCGCGGCATCGACCGAGTTCGCCACGTCAGTCGAGTCCTTCACCCCGGCTATCCCATGCTCCGGCGAAAACAGCGTCAGGAGCTCCAACCCCGGCACTGCCTTCGCCGCCTGCACCGCCAACACATCAATCGTCCTGTGCCCCGCCCGGTCCAGCCCCGTCTGGTTCGTCAGCAGCCCCAGCCGCAGCTTCCCGTCATGCCGGGCCGCCATCTCTTTCAGTGCCGCAAACTTCGTCTTCTCCAGCACATCCACACCCGCCCATACCGTCGATGGCTCCGCCCCGTCCGCCCCAGCTCCCCCATGCTCTAGAAGGTTCGCTCCCAAAGCAGCATCCGCGACCGGAACCGCCGTCCCCGGCAAGACTCCATTGCGCTCAGCCGAACCGCCGGCTGCCGGCACCGAGGCTCCGTACAGCTGCAAAGCCCGCCCAACCGCCGTGGCCACATCCCCCCGCAGATGCGAGATCGACGCCCCGCCTCGCGGATGGATCGCATTTGCCAGCAAAACCACATACGTGTCGCTCCCGGGATCCATCCACAGGCTCGTCCCGGTAAAGCCCGTATGCCCGAAACTCCCCACCGGAAACACCTCTCCCCGCGGCCGTGAGTAACTCGAGTCAATATCCCATCCCAGCCCCCGAACCTCCCGCCCCTTCCGGCTCGGGTACACCCCCACCGGCCCCGGCCCAGCCTGTCCCGCGCCAGGGAGGTCCGCAGGCGAGTGCCCCGGCTGCTCCGGCGTCGACATCACTTGGAGCGTCGCCTGCTTCAGCGGAAACGCACTCGGCCGCCCCGCCAGCCGGTCCAGCAACGCCTGCGCAAACACCCCCGTATCGTGCGCCGTCGAAAACACGCCCGCATGCCCCGCCACGCCACCCATCCGCCGCGTCGTCGGGTCATGCACCTCTCCCCACAGCAGCCGGTCATCATCCATCGGCTTATCGTCGTTGTGCGCCGTCGGCGCAATCCTCGCCTTCCACTCCGCCGGCGGCAGATACCGCGTCTCCCGCATCCCCAGCGGCCCAAAGATGTGCGCCGCCGCGTACGCCTCCAGCCGCCCCCCACTCACCCGCTCGACCAGCACACCCAGCGTAATAAAGTTGATATCCGAGTACTTGAACGCCGTCCCCGGCGCCGCATCCAGCCCCGACGTCATTGCCCGCCGAACCCCCTCCTCCTTCCCACTCCACCTATCTGTCAACACCACATCCGGCGGCAGCCCCGACGTATGCGTCAGCAGCTCCCGCACCGTCACCGCCTCCTTCCCGTTCACCCCAAACTCCGGCAGGTACCGCGCCACCGGCTCATCCAGCCCCACCTTCCCCTGCTCCTCAAGCTGCATCACCGCCGTCGCCGTCACCAGGCACTTCGTCAGCGACGCCATGTCAAAGATCGTGTCCACCGTCATCGCCTCCACCTTCGGCTCCAGCGCCCGATCCCCATACGCCCGCTCGTAAACCACCTGGCCGCCATGCCCAACCTGCAACACCGCCCCCGGCAGCTTCTTCGCCGCAACCGCATCCCAAATCAGCCGATCCACTGCTCCAAAGTCCGGCCCCGCCACAGCGACCTGCCCGGACGCCCGCCCCGGCAAACTCAGCAGCGTCGCCACACACACCGCCGCCGCAACCGCCACCGTCCTCCGCGTCCCGACAAACAAGCTCGCCACGCTCCCAACCAAAAACGTCACCACGCTCCCGATCAACACAAACCACGTAAACGCCACATGCGGAATAGTCACCACTCCTAGACGTATCGGCAGCGGATGCTGAAACATGAGCACATTCAGCGAAAATCCCACCACCATTCCCAAAATGGCACCCCACTCCGTCGCCCGCCGGTTCAGCGTCCCCAGCAGAAACACCCCCAGCAACGCCCCATAGGCCACACTCGCAATCGAAAGCCCAATCTCTACCACATGCCCCTTCCCGCCCACCCGCACCGAGTACACCGCAATCCCAAACAACACCACCGCCCACAGTACCGTACTCGTCCGCGAAACCAAACCGCGCTCCCGATCCCCCGCCCCCGGCCTCCACCCCATCCAAAAGTCCACCACGCTCGTCGACGCCAGCGAGTTCAACGCCGCACTCAGGTTCGACATCGCCGCCGCCAAAATTGCCGCGACCAGCAGGCCCGCCACCCCCCGCGGCATCTGCTGGACGATAAAGCTCGGAAAGATCCGATCCCCACTCGCAAACCGCTGCGGATGCTGCCCGTAAAACACCCATAAACCCACGCCAATCAGCAAAAACAGCGTGAACTGCCCAAAAATCACCACACCGCTCGACAGCAGCGCCAGCCGACTCTCGCGCAGGTTCCGCGCCGCCAGCATCCGCTGCACCATCAGCTGATCCGTCCCATGCGACGCCATCGTCAAAAACGTCCCGCCCAGCACCCCCGCCCAGAACGTATACGTCTTCCCCAACCCCCACGCAAAGTCCAGCACCCGAAACTTCCCCGCCGCCACACCCGCCGTATGAATCGCCCCCCACCCCCCAGGCACATGCGCCCCCAGCGTTCCCATCGCCACCACCGTCCCCGCCACATAGATCCCCATCTGCACCACATCGGTCCAGATCACCGCCGCCATCCCGCCCTCAAACGTATATAGCAACGTCAGCGCCGAAATGATCCCGATCGACAGCACATCCCCCGTCCCGATCGCGATCCCCACCACAATCGACACCGCAAACACCCGCACCCCCTCCGCCGCCGCCCGCGTCAGCAGAAACAGCCCCGCCGTCACCTTGTGCAGCACCGGCCCAAACCTCTGCTGGATCAGCTGATACGCCGTCAGCATCTCCCCCTCGAAGTACCTCGGCAGAAACAGCAGAGCCACCACCACCCGACCCACCATGTACCCCATCACCACCTGAAGAAACCCCAAGTCGCCCGCAAACGCCACCCCCGGAATCGAAATTATGGTCAGCGTGCTCGTCTCCGCACTCACAATCGACAAGGCAATCGCCCACCAAGGAATCGTGTTCCCCGCAAGGAAATAGCTTCGCAGCGAACGGTCCTTTGCACCCCGCTCCCGAAACCGCAGACCAAACAACGTAATCCCGACCAGGTACACCGCCACGACGCCGAGGTCCAGTCCACTCAGCCGCGTCGGCAGAACCGCCCCCATCTCCGCCATCAGCCCACCCCGAAAAACCCCCAAGCACCCTCCCCAACCCACGCCGGACATCCCTGTTTTGTAGAGGTTATGATACCGACCAAAGCCGTCTCACCCATCGGAACCCGATCCCTGCACCACCGAAAGCACCCGAACCCAAAGGAACCGTGCCGCAACCAATGCCTTACCTCTTAGCCATCGACGCCGGCGGCACCAAAACCGAAGCCGTCCTCGCCGCCCTCGACCCTGGCACCCGCACCCACACTACACTTGCTCGCACCCGCACCGGCTCCATCAAAATCCTGCGGGTCGGCGAAGATCTCGCCACTACCCGCCTCCGCGACCTCCTCTCCGAGATCACCACCCTCGCCGGCGTCCCCCTCCCCGCCATCCACTCCACCTGCATCGGCCTGGCCGGCATCTCCATCCCCCTCGTCCGCCAGTGGTCCGCCCGGGCCCTCTCCGACTTCCTCCCTGCCAGCACCCTCGTCCTTTCCGGCGACGAGGAAATTGCCCTGGACGCCGCCTTCCGCGGCGGTCCCGGCGTCCTTGCCATCGCCGGTACCGGCTCCAACATCCTCGCCCGCTCCCCCTCCGGGGAAACCGCCAACGCCGGCGGCTACGGCCCCACCGTCGGCGACGAAGGCTCCGGCCACTGGATCGGCGTCAACTCCATCCGCCACGCCCTCCACGCACTCGACCGCGAACAACCGACGACCCTCCTCGAAGCCATCCAGCAGCACTGGAACCTCGCCTCCCTCGACGACCTCATCACCCGCGTCAACCAACTCCCCCACCCCGACTTCTCCACCCTCGTCCCCACGGTCGCCCGCTGCGCCCAAGCCGGAGACCCGGTCGCCCTCAGCACCCTTCACCAAGCCGGCCACGACCTCGCCGTCCAGGTCATCACCGCCTGGAACCGCCTCCACCAACCCGCCACCCTCCCCGTCGAAGTCGCCTACACCGGCAGCATCGTCACCCACCTCGCCCCCGTCCGCGAAGCCATGCGCCGCTCCCTCACCGACCTCCTGCCCCAGGCCACCCTCCAGCCCACTGCCGTCGACCCCCTCGACGGTGCCCTCTGGCAAGCCAAACAAGCCCTGTCCAACGCCTGACTGCACTCGCTGGGCCAGGGTGCCCATCCATGTCGCAGCCCCACCGCGGCATGGGTGGGATGTAAGCTCTCACCAGCCCGCGCGTGCCTTTGTCTTTCTTGCTTGTCATCCCCGCAGGGGACCTGCTTCCGCTCCCGCCCAATTCAACCCGAAACCGCCACACCCCGCAGAACCACCCCCACCAGCCGCCCACCCGCATCCCACCGGCAAAGATCCGCCCACGTCCCCACCCGCACCTGCGTCCGCTCCCCCACCCCGATCATCGCCGCCGGCGTACTCGACCCCATCCGCACCGCCACCTCGATCGGCACCCCCGCCATCCGCATCACGTTCCCCACCGCGGCATCCATCGTCAGCACACTCCCCGCCAGCGCCCCATCCGCCACCCGGCACACCCCGTCCCTCACATCCACCTCCAACCCACCCAGCCGAAACCGCCCATCTCCCATCCCCGTCGCCGACATGCTGTCCGTCACCAGCACCCCCCGCTCCTCACCCTTCATCCTCGCCCACATCCGCACCCCCTCCGGCGCCACATGCACCCCATCGCAGATCAGCTCCGCCCACACCCGCCCGTCGTCCAGCACCACCCCCAGCACCCCCGGCTCCCGATGATCCAGCGCCCGCATCGCATTAAACGTGTGCGTCGCCCCCGTCGCCCCGGCCTTGATGCCCGCCCTGGCCACCGCCGCCGTCGCCTCCGTATGCCCCATCGACACCCGCACCCCCAGCGCCACCGCCGCCGCAATCATCTCCTCCGCCCCAGGCAGCTCCGGAGCCACCGTCATCAGCCGGATCGTCCCCCGCGACGCCTCCCACATCCTCCGAAACAGCCCCACATCCGGCCGCTGCAGCTCCCCCGCCGGGTGCACCCCCCGCTTCCCATGCGACAAAAACGGACCCTCCAGATGCACCCCCAGCGGCACCGCCTCCCCGTCCACCGCGCCGCGCTCCACAAACCCCGCCAGCCCCTCCAGCGACCGCAGAATCACCTCCACCGGAGCCGTCACCGTCGTCGGCAAATACGCTCCCACCCCACGGCCCGCAAAAAACCGCCCGACCGCCCCCATCGCCTCCGGGGTCGCCTCCATCACGTCGTGCCCCGCCGCCCCATGCGTATGCACATCCAGCAGCGCCGCGCTCAGTGTCTCCTCGCTCCGCACGGCCGGGTCGCTCTCAATCTCCGCGATCCGCCCATCTTCTCCCACCCGGATCACCGGAAACTCCACCACCCCAATATCCGTAATCAGCCGTCGCCCCGTAATCGTCCGCACCCTCACTGCGTCACCCCCGCAGCCGCGCCCGCCGGGGGCATTGGCACCCCAACCTCCGCCGCCGTTGGCAAGGTATGCGCATCCCCCCACTGCCGCTGCGCCACCCGCACCTTGTCCGACCGCTGGAGCCAAACCCCAACCGTATAGTCGTACTTCTCCAGAACCCGCTGCAACGCAAAAGTCCGGTTCGACCGCAGCCAGGCCTGCTCATACAGCCCCCGGATCGTCGAATACCCCGTCACCAAATCCGGAATGCGCCCATCCACCCCATTGATGTCCGACAACTCCTTCGCCACCTTCACCCGCACCTTGTGGTCCGTGCTCCCCCGCTGCGCATACGCCCTCTGATACCCCTGCTCAATCTCCTCCGCCAGCTCAAACTTTAGACCGAGGAAATCCATCCGCCGAGCCCCCAGCTCCATCGCATCCAGCGCATCCCGCTCCCGCAGCGTCGTCGGCGCACTCGGATACGCATTCGCCGCGTTGAACACCGGTGCCACCCCATCCCTTTGCGCCTCCACCGTCACCCCCGCCATCGGCGCCGCAGCCCGAGCCTCCGCAATCAGCTCCATTGCCCGCTCCGCATGCATCCGCACATCATGCGTATACGGCCGAATCTTGTCCGCATACTTCTGCCCATCCGCCGACCACGGATCCATCCAGAACAGCCCGTCCGACGCATCGCCCACCTTTGCCTGTTCCTTCAGCAGCGTGTGCGCCAGCATCAGCTCATGCTGCGCCTCGTTGATCTTGCCCGTCGTATCCCCATGAAACACCGGCCCAAAGCTCGCCTCAAACTGCGCAATCGGGCTTTCCCCCTTCTGCCACCCCGCCGCCGCCCCATACAGCACGCCGTACCAGTCCTGGTTCACCAGCCCCTCGCCATCATCGTTCCAGATCGTGTTCAGCTCCCCCGTCGCCCCCAGCTTTTGCCCATCCCGGATAAACCCCTGAATGTTCCCCAACCCCATCGTGTAGTTTGGCCACACCCGCGACCAATTGTTCACCCCCGGTGCCACCCAAACCTCATACCCCGAATCCGTGAACGGCTTGATGTACTTATCGAAGCTCGGATGCGGGTTGTACTCCCACGGCACCGCGATCGTCGCCTGCTTGAAGCTCCCCGGCATCGCCTTCACCAGGTCCGGCGACTCGAGCGCCACATCCCCCCAGAACAGCAGCTTCCGCCCCAGCGGCTCGAGCGCCGTCACAATCCGCTGCATGTTGTCCAGGTACACCTGCCCCAGCCCCTTCGCCTCCACCGCCGACTTCGTCTGCCCATCCCCCAGGTCCACCGTCTCATCCGCCCCAAGGTGCAGAAACGGCCCCGAAAAATACTGTGCCAACTCCCCAAACCAGCTCTTCGTCAGCTCGAGCGATCCCGCCTGCCCCGGAGCCAGCAGCGTCCCATGCGGCGTCTCCGCCAGTTGGCTGTACTTCTCCATCGTCAGCACATGATGCAAATGCCCAAACGCCTCCTGGTCCGGAATCACCGTCACATGAAACTGCTTCGCATACCGCACCAGCTCCCGCGCATCCACCGGCGTCATCGCCCCATTCGGCGGAGCCGCCAACCCATCCTTCGCATACGCAAACGTGTTCTCAAAGTAAGGCGAGTACACGTTCACCTTGTACTCTGCCAGCGTCCGCACAAACCTTTTCTGGTACTGGAGCGTCACCACCGGCCCCCGCGACAGATCATCATCCTGCCCCCGATACCGCATCGCCGGCCAGTCCCGCACCGTCGCCCCCTGCAGCACCACACTGCCCCCCGGCAGCACCCGAAACATCTGCTTCGCCGTCTGCGCCCCGTAAAACACCCCCGCCGCCGTCTCCCCCGCCACCTCCAGCCCCTTCGCCGAGCTCGCAATCACGTACCCCTCCGACCGCATCGCCTCGTCGATCGCCAGTCCACCCGGCCCCTTCCCCCCGGAAACTCGCTTCAGCGAAACCACCACCCCATCCCCCGCCGGCACCCCCCGCTCCGCCAGCGTCTGCCGCAGATCCTCCGCCGCAAACTGGTCCTCCGCATCGCACCCCGCGCACACCACTCGCACCCCACCCCGTACCGTCACGTCCCCTGTAGCCCGAACCTCGCGCGGCATCGGAAGGAGGTTCGCCGTCTGCCCCGCCGCCACGCCCGCACACCACACCACCACCGCCGCACTCAGTAACCCGCCTCGTCCCATGCACATACCCTACAGGACACGGCCCCTCGACCGCCCCTCCCGGGAACCCCGTTTGCACCCCCACCCGTCCGCGAATTGACCTTCCATTCACCACCCGTTCCCCAAACATTCACATTCCCCTGCCACCATCAGGGCAACGTGACAAAAGCAAGCGATCGCGTCCCGAGGAGATCTCCCCGACGACGCTCTTCCGCGGCAACGTCACCACTCCCGAGAGAGGTTCCATGACCAAGCAAGTCCAGGCGACGATGGCCGCAATAATGGTGCTGTCCACCATCTCCGTCCGCGCCCAGCTCAGCACCACGACGACTACCACCAAGCCCAACGCCGAAACGACCAAGACCACCGTCGTCACCACCGACAAGAGCGGCTCCAAGTCCAAAACGCGGTCAAAGTCGTCCAAGAGCTCCACTACCCGCGCCGGCCACCACTCCCGCAACGCCGCCGCCGCCCCCCGAGTCTCCGCCACCGAGCGCGAGTTGCAGGAGCTCCGCCAGCAGATGCTCGATCAGCAGGCCCAGATCGACACCCTCAAGCAGCAGAATGCCGATAAGGACGCCCGGCTCGCCACCGCCACCTCCGACGCCGCCACCGCGAGTGCCGCCGCCGCCAGCGCCCAGCAGCAGCAACAGCAGCTCCAAACCCTCATCCAGCAAAACTCCTCCACCGTCCAGACCCTGTCGAGCGACGTCTCCGACCTCAAGGTCGCCAACACCGGCCTCGCCCAGGACCTTTCCGATACCAAGCGCGACCTCAACGAAAAGATCGAATCCCCCACCACCCTCCACTACAAAGGCGTCACCATCACCCCCGTCGCCTTCTTCGCGCTCGAGTCCGTCTGGCGCCAGCGCTCCATCAACTCCGACCTCCCCACGCCCTTCAACACCACCCCATTCCCCGGCGCCAACCAGGCCCACATCTCCGAGTTCAACCTTTCCGGCCGCCAAAGCCGCCTCGGCGGCCTCTTCGAAGGCAACACCGGCCCCTTCAAGCTCCAGGGCTACTTCGAAGCCGACTTCCTCTCCGCCGGCGTCACCTCCAACGACAACCAATCCAACTCCTACACCTTCCGCCAGCGCCAGATCTGGGGCCGCATCGAAACCGCCTCAGGCTTCGCCGTCACCGGCGGGCAAATGTGGTCGCTCGTCACCGAAGACGCAAAAGGCACCGACAACCGCACCGAAGTCCTCACCAACACCATCGATCCCAACTACCACGTCGGCTTCTCCTGGGCCCGTCAGCCTGGCATCCGCATCCAGCAGAAACTCGGCAATCCCTTCCTCGGCGCAGCCACCACCGTCGCCGTTGCCCTTGAGCAGGGTCAGACCCAGTTCACCGGTGCCAACGCCCCCAACAACTTCATCTTCGGCGGTGCCGGACAGGGCGGCGGCCTCTACAACTCCACCGCGAACTACGCCAACAACGTCGCTCCGGACATGATCGCCAAAATCGCCTTCGACGGCCATCACGTCCACACCGAAATCGGCGGCCTCGCCCGCTTCTTCCGCGATGAGTATTACCCGGCCAGCCTCAACGCCGCCGGCGCCGTCGTCTATTCCACGAATATCCATAAAGACGGCAAGGTCGCCGGCGGTGCTTTCGGCAGCGTCCGCTACCTGTCCCACCACTTCGATGTCGGCGCTTCCGGCATGTTCGGCGATGGCACCGCCCGCTACGGCGCCGCCCAGCTCGGCGACGTCACCGTCCACCCCGACGGCGAGCTCGAACCCATCCACAACTACCACGGCCTCTTTTCCGTCATCGCGCATCCCACCCGCCGCATGGACATCTACGCCTACTACGGCGCCGAATACAACCAGCGCACCTACTACCAGTCGCCGCTCAACGGCCTGCTCGTCGGCTACGCCCCACCAAACTTGAATAACGCCGGCTGCTCCACCACCGTCGCTCCCACCGTCGGCAACACCGGCACCGGCGTCACCGGTTCGCCCACCGCCGCCAACTGCAACGAGCCGACCCGCATCATCCAGGAAGGCACCTTCGGCTACACCTACCGGCTCGTCAACAGCCCCAAGTACGGTCGCCTCCAATACCAGTTCGTCTACTCCTACCTCACCCGCGACTCCTGGGCCGGTCTCACCAGCGCCGCCTCAACCTTCAACACACCCGCCGCCACCTTCGGAGCCGCCCACGCCAACAACAACATGGTCTTCGGCGGCATGCGCTACTACATCCCGTAGACACCCATCACCAACGAACCTCACACTCCGCAAGGCGCCTCGCACGAGGCGCCTCTTTTTTGCCCACGGGACACCGCCGGATCGCCCGCCCGACGCACCGCGTTACCATCCCGTTATGCCCTCAGTCGGCCCCCGCCTCTTTGCTCTGCTCCTCTGCGCCGCCACGCTCCCCGCTCAGACTCCACCCGCCCCGCCAAAACCCGCACCTCCGCAAAACGCCCCCAGCCCCGCGCCGCCCACCCGCGCCGACATCCTCCGCGGCGCCTACGGCCCCTTCCGCGGCAACAACGACCTCCTCTATTACCACCTCGACCTCCGCGTCGACCCAGTCGCCAAAACCATCGCCGGCACAAACTCGGTCCGCTTCCGCATGCTCGCCGACGCCACCCGCATCCAGCTCGACCTCACCCCAACCCTCACCATCGACCGCATCCTTCTCGCCGGCGCCCCTACCCCCCTTCACTACACCCGCGACGACGCCGCCGTCTTCATCGACTTTCCCTCTACCCTCCGCCGCGGCCAAACCTACACCGTCGCCGTCACCTACTCCGGCGCTCCCAAATCCTCCGGTCGCTTTGGCGGCATGAGCTACGAGACCGACCCCGCCGGCAGACCCTGGATCTTTACCGCCGACGAGGACGACGGCTGCTCCATCTTCTGGCCCTGCAAAGACCAGTGGAAGGACGAGCCGCAGGACGGCATGGACATCTCCGTCGCCGTTCCCACCGGTCTCACCGACGTCTCCAATGGCCGCCTCGTCTCCACGGTCCCCCTCACTGGCGAGCAGGCCGGCTACACCCAGTGGAACTGGCACGTCTCCTACCCCATCAACTCCTACGACGTCGCCCTCAACATCGGCGCCTACACCTACTTCGCCGACACTTACACCAACCCCGCCTTCCCTCCCCTCACTCTCGACTTCTACTGCCTCCCCGAGGACCTCGCCAAGGCGAAATCCCAGTTCGCCCAGGTCAAGGGCATGCTCGACGCCTTTGAACACTACTTCGGCGAGTACCCCTTCGCCCGCGACGGCTACAAGCTCGTGGAAGTCCCATACGCCGGCATGGAGCACCAGTCCGCTGTCGCCTACGGCAACCGTTTTACCAACGGCTACCTCGGTCGCGACTGGACCGGCGTCGGCATCTCCCCCAACTTCGATTTCATCATCATCCATGAATCCGGCCACGAGTGGTTTGGCAACGCCGTCACCGCCGCCGACCGCTCCGACATGTGGATCCACGAGGGCTGGGACACCTACCTCGAAGCCCTCTTCGTCGAGTTCCACTACGGCCGCGAAGCCGCCCTCCGCTACATCAACGGCATCCCCGAACCCGCCGCCGAAGGCCAGCCCGGCTACATCCCACCCGGCTTCAATGGCCTTCGCGGCCACGTCTCCCGCGCCAACCGCCGCCCCATCCTCACCGAGCGCGGCGTCAACGGAGACCCGCCCCAGGACCAGTACTTCAAGGGCGCCATGATGATCAACACCCTTCGCTCCGTCCTCGCCACGACCGGCTCCGGCAATTCAAATTCGGCCGCCGCCGCCGACGCCCACTGGTTCGCCCTCATCCGCGCCTTTTACCAGCACTTCAAATACCAAAACATCCTCACCGAAGACGTCGTCGCCTGGTGGAACGCCCAAACCCGCCAGGACCTCACCCCCTTCTTTAACCAGTACCTCCGCCACGTCGACATCCCCACCCTCGAGCTCAACTTCGACCCCGGCACCCACACCGTCCTCTATAAGTGGCGCGCCGACGAGCCCACCTTCGGTATGCCCGTCCTCGCCGGAGATCCCGCCCACTGGCAGATCCTCCACCCCACCACCACCTGGCAGACCCTCCCCACCTCCCTCACCCCCGACCAGTTCCAGGTCGCCACCGACCTCTTCTACATCGACGTCAGCAAAACCTGATCCCCCCATCCATCCGCGTGGTCCCACTACACCGGCAGTGTTTTCCGGCACTCCACTCCGTCCAGCCCCCGCCGGTAAAAACCCTTCAGCTCCCGCACCACCCGATATCCCCGCTCCGCATAAAATCGTCGCGCACCCTCGTTCCCCACCCACACGTGCAGCACCATCTCCCTCGCCCCCTCCTCCCTCGCCCACCGCTCCAATTCCCCCAGCAGCATCCCGCCCAGTCCTACCCGGCGCTGCCCCGGCGCCACATCCAGCGTCACGCAGTACCCCACCCGCGACCCTGCCTCCCACTCCATCTGCCCGATCGCGAACCCCACCATCCCCTCGGTCCCGCGCTCGGCCACCACCGCCCGCGCACCCATCGCTTCCGCAAAATCGCGCATCGCTCCCGGCGAGAACAAAAACGGCGCCGTAAAGCAGATCCGGTCCAACTCCACCATCGTCGGCAGGTCCTCCCGCCGATACCGCCGCAGCCCCACCATCCCACCTGGCACGTCCGTAACTCCGTCCCTCTCGTGCATGACCCACTCAATCTCGTGTGGCGTACTTATTTCCAAACCGCACTACAATAAAAACAAGAGTCGAGGAAGAGCAATCCCCCAAAGGTCTACATAGCCGGCCACCCGATCACCGGCCATCCACGGGCTGAACCCTCTCCACTACCCGGGAAGCGCCGTAAGTGTCTCATTCCAGGAGTTTTGTACACAAGTTATCTGCAATCATTAGTTTACGTCAGCCTTCGCCTTGTAAGTTCATGATTCCGCACATCTTACCAAACAAGAACCTCCCCCCACCCGAGGGGGGAGTGGAAGGGAGCACGGGGAAGCGCCATGACCAGTCTGCAGGACAAACTCGACAGCATCACCCAGCGCACCAGAGCCCTCGTCCAGCCCGATCGCCTCGCCTTCTCCGAGCAAACCACCGCCGATCTCTTCCACTCCGGCATCGAGAACCACGTTCTTCCCGTCGGCGCCCTCGCACCCAGCTTCTCGCTCCCCGACGCCCGCACCGGACGCCTCGTCCACTCCGCCGATCTCCTCGCCCTCGGCCCGCTCGTCCTCAGCTTCTTCCGCGGTCGCTGGTGCCCATATTGCATCACCGAGCTCGAAGCCTGGCGCGACCTCTACCCCGATCTCCGCAGGCGTGGCGCGCTCCTGGTCGCCGTCTCCCCACAAACACCGCGCCAGAACAGCTTCACCGCCGACCAGCTCAGCCGCTCCGCCCCGCTTCCCTTTCCCATCCTGTCGGACGAGCACGCAAACCTCGCAGACCGCTTCGGCATCGCCTACACCGTCTCCGAAGCCGCCCGCCGCTACTTCCGGTCCATCCTCGTCAACATCCCCGTTGCCAACTCCGGCAGCAGCTACGACACCGCTCCACCCGAGAGCTGGCGTCTTCCGCTGCCCGCAACCTTCGTCATCGCGCAGAACGGCCGTCTCACCTACGCCGAAGCGTACGCCGACTTCCGCGTACGCCCCGAACCCGCAACCGTCCTCGCCGCTCTCTCGAGCCCAAGCTAGGCCATCGACGCCTTGTGCTCCCGATACCATTCAATCAGGTGGTTCGTCGACGTATCATGCTTCAACTCCGACGTGCCTTCGAGCTCCCCGATGATCCGCTGCGCCAGCACCTTGCCCAGCTCCACACCCCACTGGTCAAAGGAGTCGACGCCCCAGATCACACCCTGGGTAAACACTGCATGCTCATACAGCGCCACCAGCGTCCCCAGCAGCCGCGGTGTCAGCACCTCCGCTAGGATCACATTCGACGGCCGATTGCCCTCAAACACCTTGTGCGGCACCAGCGCCTCCGGCACGCCTTCCGCCCGCACCTCGTCCGCCGTCTTGCCGAACGCCAGCGCCTCAGCCTGTGCAAACACGTTCGCCATCAATATGTCATGATGCCGGCCAAGCGGATTCAGCGTCTTCGCAAACCCAAGGAAGTCGCACGGAATCAGCCGCGTGCCTTGGTGAATCAGCTGGTAAAACGAGTGCTGCCCATTCGTCCCCGGCTCGCCCCAGTAAACCGGCCCGGTCGCGTAGGTCACATGCTCGCCCGCAAGCGTCACGTGCTTTCCGTTCGACTCCATCGTCAACTGCTGTAGGTACGCCGGAAACCGCTTTAGGTACTGTTCGTACGGCAGAATCGCCACCGTCTGCGCGTCGAAAAAGTCCGTGTACCAGACAGTCAGCAACCCCATCAACGCAGGCAGGTTCTGCTCAACCGGCGTCGTCCGGAAATGCACATCCATTGCGTGAAATCCATCCAGCATCTCCCGAAACTGCTCCGGCCCGATCGCAATCATCGTCGATAGCCCAATAGCCGAGTCCATCGAGTATCGGCCGCCAACCCAGTCCCAGAACCCAAACATGTTCTCCGTGTCGATCCCGAACTTCGCCACCTCTTTCGCGTTGGTCGAAATCGCCACAAAGTGCTTCGCGATCGCCGCCTCGTCCTTCAACTGACCAATCGTCCACTCCCGCGCCGAGTGCGCATTCGTCATCGTCTCAAGCGTCGTAAACGTCTTCGACGCCACCAGAAACATCGTCTCGTCCGCCTGGAGATCCCGAACCGCCTCGGCGAAATCCGTCCCATCCACATTCGAGACAAACCGAAAGGTCAGCTGCCGATCGCTGTAGTGCCGCAGCGCCTCATACGCCATCACCGGCCCAAGATCCGACCCGCCGATCCCGATATTCACCACGTTCCGGATCTGCTTGCCGGTAAAGCCCTTCCACTCGCCCGACCGAATCCGGTCGGCAAACCCCGACATCTTCTCCAGCACTGCGTGCACCTGCGGTACAACATCCTCGCCGTCAACGACAATCTTTTCGTCCTTCGGCGCCCGCAGCGCCACATGCAGCACCGCCCGGTGTTCCGTGATGTTGATCTTTTCGCCGGTAAACATGGCCTCGGTCCGCTGCTTCAAACCGCGCTCTTCCGCCAGCTTCACCAGAAGCCCGAGCGTTTCGTCCGTCGCCCGACTCTTCGAATAGTCGAGCAGCAATCCCGCTGCATCCACTGTCATGCGCTCCGCCCGCCCCGCATCCCTCTGGAACAGCTCGCGCAGTGTCACCGACTTCATCGTTTGTGCGTGCTCTTCCAGCGCCTTCCACGCGTCTTCCGTCATAAGATCCTTCATTTCCGCCGTCGTCGTCTCCATGGCAACTCCTCTTCTGTTGGTCAGATGCTCCCTCCCACAGCATAAGCGCCCGCAAAGCTTCGCCAACATCGCAGGCGTCATTCCGAAGCACGCATGGGAAACGCCGAAGCGGGCCCTTTGTTGATCGCTTGAACGTCGTTCGTCACACCTGCTTCAGCGCGATTGCCCAGAGCACGCCTGTCCGTTTATCGTAGGGATGTGCGGCTATCGCCCAACCCGGCACGACAGCACTCCCGGACCCCCGACCATGGCTGACCTCGCCCCGCCTACTTCGCGTCGCGTCGCTCCTCTCGCTCCTGCAGAGTCGATCGCTTCACTCCTCCCCTCGAAGGAGGCCGCTGCGCGGCCAACGCCTTCCGCCAGCCTGGACGTCTTTGCCGGTGATCCTAACTTCATGACCTCGCTCGCGCGCGGCCTTCTGGTGATCCAAGCGTTCACGCAGCAGACGCCTCACATGACCATCTCCCATCTCAGCCTGCGCACCGGTCTCTCCCGAGCCGCCGTTCGGCGCTGCCTGTATACGCTGACCAAGCTTGGCTTCGCCGGCACCGAGGACGGCTCGCGCTACGCCCTGCGTCCGCGCATGCTGTCCTTGTCGCAGACCTACGCCGCCTCAAACGACCTTGCCGTCGCTGCGCAGCCCGTGCTCGAGCGCATGTCCGTCGCGCACCGCGAAAGTTTTTCGGTCGCCACCCTGGATGGCGACGACATCGTCTATATCGCTCGCACCAGCGCTGCGCGGATGATGACGGTCGACCTTCACATCGGCAGTCGTTTGCCCGCCTACTGCACCAGCATGGGCCGCGTTCTGCTGGCCCATTTACCGCCCGAGGCGCTCGAGCAATACCTTGCTCGGGTCGTTCTTACGCCTCTCACCACACGCACCATCACCTCAGTGGACAAACTGCGGCCGCTGCTGCGCTCTATTCGCCGGAACGGCTACGCGGTTTGTGATCAGGAGTACGAGATCGGCCTCCGTTCGCTGGCCGTGCCGGTCTACGCGCCAAGCGGTCGCGTCGTTGCCACGCTCAATCTCAGCGGCAGCGCGCCTCGTCTGTCGATCCTCGATCTGCAGACCCGTTTCCTTCCGCACCTGCGCAACGCCGCCGCCGAGCTTGGCATTTTTCTCCGTTAGTAAACAATTCGGGGCCGTATCACGTCCATTCCCCCAGCACATGCTTTGCGCCTGCCACGGGTCCGCTGGCCCGGCAATCGCGCCCGCTTTCGGCCCCTAACCCATCTTTCGATACAATCATCCGAGCGTGGCGACCTTTACCGCAACTCCGCACCCCGACCTCGTCGAACGCTCCACCACCCTGTCCGTGGTCGGAGAGGTCTCCACCAAGTCGGTTGCTGCCGAAAGCACGTCCGTTTCGGAGTCGAATCGTACCGCCCTGGGATACTGCCTGCTTCTGCTCCTGGTGCCTCTGCTCGGCATCCCTGCCTCGATTGCACTCGGCCGTTCGGACTTCTTTCTGAGACACGGCGCCAGTGTGTGGGTGCGGTCTGATGACGCCGTCTTCGACATGCACGACCGCCGCTGCGATGTCGTCGTCTTTGGCGATTCCACTGCCATGACCGGCCTCAATCCTGCGGTCATCAAACAGCAGACCGGGCTCCAGACCTGCAACATCGCCGTGACGAACGCGGTGATGGCCGTCACCGGAAACCTGACGCTTGACCATTTTCTGGCGCAAAACGGCCGGCCGCGCGTCATTCTACTGCAGCTCAGCCCGGATGACTTTCAGCAACAGAACCACAGCTGGCACAACACCATCTACGCGGAAGGCATGCTGGAGTTGCTGCGGCATGGCGCTCCCGGCGAGGCCCGCCACGTTCTGCTGACGCACCCGCAGGAGGCGATCGCCTTTGCCGGCTATGCGGCAGGGTTTACCGCCTACTACGGCCTGAAGCAGATCTGGTTTCACCTTACCGGCCACCGCCCGGAAGAGGACACGATCATCGTGCGCAACGGCTTTTTCACCCCGCCCTCACCACCGCGCGCCTTTTGCGACACCGCCGCCTCCCTCGCCGACCCGACTGGTGGAGCATTTTCGCGCAATCTGGTGAGGGAGTTCCGCCAGCAGTATGCCACGCGCGCCCAAGCCGTTCTGGTCAACGTCGCCCCCATCCCCGCGTGTGACAACAATTTCGCCACCTTCGCCGCGCAGCTTGACGGTGTCACCAGCAACCGTCTCCTTCCTCTGCCGATCGGCTTGTTCAACGATCAACGGCACTTCACCGAACGCGGCTCGACCCTGGTCTCGCGCATAGTTGCGGACGAGTTAGCCCACGCCGCCGGACAGGCGTCCCCGGCCGAGCAGACGGCACGCACCGCGCTGCCAGTCGGCCGAGCGCGCTGACCGCGCCCTGTCGCGACCGATGCTCTTCAACTCCCTCCGTTTCCTGTTCCTGTTCCTGCCGGTCACCATGCTTGGCTTTCACCTGCTTGGCCGGTACGGCCGTCGCCCCGTGATCCTTTGGCTCGGCGTGATGTCGCTCGTCTTCTACGCCGCCTGGAACCCGCCGTTTGTGCTGTTTCTGCTCGGCTCCATTGCGGTCAACTTCTGCGTGGCGCAACTGATCGCGCGCGCGGGGGAGGGGTCTCGCCGGCGCCGCCTGCTCTTGACCGCCGGCATTGCTGCGAACCTTCTCGCACTCTTCTATTTCAAATATCTCGCGAAGGTACTTCTGCTGCTGGCGGCGATCCACCTGCCCAGCCCGCATCCCCACTCCATCCTGCTTCCGCTCGGCATCTCCTTCTTCACCTTCACTCAGATCTCCTACCTGGTCGACCTGGCACAGGGCCAGGCTGAGCAGCAGGATTTTCTCTCCTACCTGCTGTTCGTCACCTTCTTTCCGCACCTTATCGCCGGCCCCATCCTCCACCACAAAGAAATGATGCCGCAGTTTGGCCGGACTGAAGTGGCCGCCGCTCCACCACGCCGCTTTGCGCTCCACGCCAACGACGTCTCTCTCGGCTTCACCTGGTTCCTGATGGGACTTGCGAAAAAGGTGCTGCTCGCCGACAAGCTCTCCCCGCAGGCAAACTTCGCCTTTGGCAATGCCGGCTCGCTTTCGGCCGCCTCCGCCTGGACCGGCGTGGTCGTCTACTCAATGCAGCTGTATTTCGACTTCTCCGGCTACTCCGACATGGCGCTCGGGCTTGCCCGCATCTTCGGCATACGCTTCCCCATCAACTTCGATTCCCCGTTCAAGGCCACCAGCATCACCGAATATTGGCAGCGCTGGCACATCACCCTTACCCGCTACATCACGCTCTACCTCTACAACCCCATCCTGCTGCACGTGCAGCGTCGCCGACTCGCCGGCGGCCGCAAGATCTCCCGAAAGGCGCTCGCCACGCCCGGCGGGTTTACGGCGATGGTGGCCTACCCCACGATTGCTACCATGCTGCTCACCGGCATCTGGCACGGCGCGGGACTACAGTTCGTGCTCTTCGGCGTCATTCACGGCGTGTATCTCACGGCCAATCAGGCGTGGCGTCACTTCCGCCAGCGCGCGCAGCTACGTGCAACTGCCCATGCGCCGTCCGGGCCGCTTCGGTTCGTGCTAATGCTCGGCGTCTATGCTCAGGTCTGCTTCGCGCTCATCTTCTTTCGGTCCGACTCGCTCGGCGCGGCGTTTGCGCTGCTGCGCGACATGGCTGGACGCCACGGCGCCGGACGCACCGGCAATCTGCTCGACGGCCTGCTCGCCTTTGCCCTGTTTCCGGTCGTCTGGTTCCTTCCCAATACCCAGCAGATCCTCGGCCAGGAGACCAGCGCCACCGGCCTCGCGACCTCGCCCGGCACGCCGGCCGTCAACCCGATTCCTGCGCCCACGCTGCTTGCCGGCCTCCGCTGGACACCCAATCTGCGCTGGGCCGTTGTGATGGCCGTCCTGCTCTTTGCCGTGCTGGCGAACCTCGACAGCACGGCCTCCTTCCTTTACTTCCAGTTCTAAGCGCTTTCTACTCCTCGGCCGGCGCGAAGCAATGGGCGAACGACAGGCCACCCGCCCCGGAGTTTACCGTCACGGCGCATCCCAGCGGCAGAAGCACAGCCTGCCCGACCGCGACCGCAACGTCCTCCTCGCCCTCGCTCGCCACCGTTCCGCTGCCATCGATCGCCACCAGGCAACCGGCGCTCCAACCGGGCAGCTCGGCCGGCGTCTCCGGCGACAGATCGTACCGGTCAACGGTGAAGTATTTCTCCTCAATCAGCCGCGTGGAGCTGTCCCGTTCTACCGGCATCACCTTGCCCGCGCGCGTCCCGGTCTGCATCACATCCAGCCCCTGCCGGAGGTGCAGCTCGCGTGGCCGGCCGTAGTCGTACATGCGATAGGTCACGTCGCAGGTCTGCTGCGTTTCCAGCAGCGTCACGCCCGGCCCGATCGCGTGCACTGTTCCCGCGTCCACAAATACCATCTCGCCCACCGACACCGGAACCATCTCCAGTAGCTGTTCCATCGATTGATTCGCCACGGACGCCTCGACCTCCAGGCGCCCGACCCCGGGCTTCAGCCCCAGCGCCACCTCCGCCCCCGGCTCGGCGGCCAGCACATACCAGCACTCGGTCTTGCCGCGCGCTTGGCCCATCGCCTGCGCCTGCGCATCGTTCGGATGCACCTGCACGGACAGCTTGTCGTTCGGAAACAGCAGCTTGATCAGCAGCGGGAACTCCGCCGTTCGCCCATCATCGTTTCCCGCGCCCAGGATCTCCGCCGAGTGCTCGCGAACCGCCGCGCCCAGCGTTTTGCCTACGAACGGCCCCGTTTCGATCACCGCATCCGGCCCCGTCAGCCAAGCCTCGCCGATCGGCGCCGGCAGGCCGCTCTTGTCATACCAGGGCCGCAGATCCAGGCGCCCCCACACGCGTTCGCTAAAGCTTGGCCGCAGACGAAACGGCCCGATCGCTGCTCTTCCGGCTCCACTTTCCGGCATCATGCTCATGCTTGTTTCCTTCCCTGAGTGTCGTTCTCGAGCTACATCTTAGAGCCTGCGTTCTCAGTACGCAGAGCGACCTTTGTTCGCCACTTCCAACTCCGGGCTACATTACAAAACTCTTACACCACGCCTGTGCCGGCGCTGTTAGCGTCATTTTAGGAGAGATTTCTCCGTGCAAATGAGGAACCCCGCATCATGATTTCCGAGATCACCCCAGATCAGCAATCCACCGTTGCCGTCGATTCCGTTCCCAAGCCGTTTGTCGTCGCCCCGCCCGCTGCCGCTGATACGGTCCGCAAGATCAAGATGGATCTGCGCATGGGCCGTGAGCATCAGCAAGGCCGTATCAACTGGATCACCACGATCGCCATGGGCCTGTTCCATGTCGGCGCCATTGCCGCGCTGTTCTTCTTTTCGTGGAAAAACCTCCTCGCCGGCGTCATCATGTATTTCCTCGCCATCAACGTCGGCATCGGCATGGCCTACCACCGCCTACTGACCCATCGCGGGTACAGAACGCCGAAGTGGATGGAATACTTCCTGACTGCATGCGGCACCATGGCGCTTGAGGGCGGACCGATCTTCTGGGTCGCCACTCACCGCGTCCATCACCAAAACTCCGACCACGAGGGCGACCCGCACACCCCGCACGACGGCACCTGGTGGGCACACGCCGGTTGGATCCTGTCCGGCCGTGCCATGCACGCTGAAACCGCGCTGCTCGGCCGCTACGCCCCGGACCTCACCCGCGACCCCGTCCAGGTGTGGCTGTCAAAGTACCATTGGGTGCCGATTACCGTCGCCGGCTTCCTGCAGCTCGGCATCGGAGCCGCACTCGCCGCGCCCGGCCACCGCGCTATCGGCGCCCTGGGCATGGTTCTGTGGGGCACCTTCCTCCGCACCACCCTGGGCCTTCACGCCACTTGGCTGGTCAATTCCGCCACGCACCTCTGGGGCAAGCGCCGCTTCGACACCAAGGACGACTCCCGCAACAACTGGTGGGTCGCAATCCTGACCGGCGGTGAAGGCTGGCACAACAACCATCACGCCCACCCGGTCAGCGCGCGTCACGGCCTCGCCTGGTACGAGTTCGACATCAACTATTACGGCATCTGGCTGCTCTCAAAGGTGGGCCTGGCGAAGAAGGTACAGATCGCCCAGTTCGACCCGAATGATCCGAAACCCGCCGGAGTCTAGGTCCACAAACGTAACCTCCAAGCGCTGCTCCCACCAGGAGCGGCGCTTCTTGTTTCTGGAAGCCTGCTTCGGATACCTCGTCTACCTGTTCCCCACGATGAGTCCGCACCGGAGACCGAAACCGTGCACCACGCCATCCACCACTGTCACGCCATTCGGCGGTAAGACCGGACACGCTGGCCGGCTCAGCAGGTGGCACGCTCGCTCCCATGTAGCGCCTCCGCCCAGATGAAGCTCATCGTGCGGTCCCTCTCAACCGCCCGGCCGCACCTTGTCGTTTCCCCACGAACGCCAACCCCGCCGATGTACTCTGGGGATGCCGGTCGCACCCCGCTATGAACTTCACTCGACGCCGCGGCGCCATCGCTCTGTTCATCACCCTCGGCGTCTTCCTCATCGGGCTCGCCGTCACCCTCAACATCGGCTGGATCATCGTCACAGCGGACGAGCGCCGCATCGTTACACTCGTGCTCGGCATCATCTTTTTCGCCCTCCTCGTCGCCGGCGTCGTGCTCAATACCGTGTTCCTGGTTCGTGAAATCCGTCGCAACGAGCGGCAGGACTCCTTCCTCAACGCGGTCACGCATGAACTCAAGACTCCCGTCGCCTCCATCCGTCTCTACCTCGAAACCCTCCAGCGCCGATCCACCGACGAAACGCAGCGGCAGAATTTTTACCGCATCATGCACGCAGACACAGACCGCCTGCTCGCGACGGTCGACCAGGTGCTCAAAGCCGGCGAGCTCGGCCAACGCGCCCGCCAGCAAAATCGCTCGGTCGTCGACATGGGCGCGCTCGTCGCGGAATGCATCAGCATCACCCTCCAGCGGCACCACCTGCCGCCTGGCGTCATGCGTCTCGATCCGATTCCCGGCGATGTCCGTTTGTGCGTACACGCCATTGCGGAAGATCTCCGCACAGCCGTCACGAACGTCCTCGACAATGCCGTCAAATACTCCCCTGATGGCGTCGACGTGACCTGCTCGCTCGCCATCGTTCGCTACACCACGGTCGAGCTGCGCGTTACCGACACCGGCCTCGGCATCCCGGCGGGCCAGCTCAAACGCATCTTCAAACGCTTCTACCGCGTCCCCGGCCGGTCAATGGTGCGCGTCAAGGGCACCGGCCTCGGCCTCTTTCTCGTCCGCGCCATCGCCCGCCAGCACGGCGGCGACGCCGTCGCCACCAGCCACGGTCCGGGCCACGGCGCCACCATCCTTCTCACGCTTCCGTTAGCCACCTCGCCCGATCGGCTCGGAGCGGCATAGCATGGTGCCGATGGCCGCCGCCGCTCCACAATCCAACTCCAGTGACTCAATCGCGGCAGGACCGCTCGTCGTTCTGGTCGAAGACGAGGACCACCTCGCGCAGGGCTTGCTGTTCAATTTGCAGGCCGAGGGCTACCATGTCCACCTCGAGACAGACGGCGAAAGCGCGCTCGCCTGGCTGCTTACGCACACGGTTCCCACATCGCTCGCCGATTCGGCCGCCGTCCAGCCCGCCGCCGTCCTGCTCGACTGCATGCTCCCCGGCGTGGATGGCTTCACCATCGTTCGGACCCTTCGCGAGCAGCAGCGCTACACCCCTGTCCTCCTGCTCACCGCGCGTTCGCGCCCCGAGGACGTGCTCGAGGGCATGGAAGCCGGCGCGGACGACTACCTGGCCAAGCCCTTCGATCTCAACATCCTTCTGGTCCGCCTGAAATCTCTTCTGCGCCGCATGGCTTGGCAGGCCGGTCGTTCGCCCGGCCAACCACTTCCACCGCCGCCCGCGCCCAAGGACGAGTACAGCTTTGCCGGTCGCTGCATCCGCTTCGACACGCTCGAGCTCCATGCCCCGGGGCACACCACGCAGCTCACCTTGATGGAAGCTGAGCTCCTGCGCTACCTCACCGAACGCGAAGGCCGCATCGTCTCCCGGAAAGAGATCCTCGACCAGGTCTGGCGCGTCCACGAAGATACCGACACCCGCGCCATCGACAACTTCGTCGTTCGACTCCGCCGCTACATCGAAGACGATCCCGCCCATCCCCGGCACCTCCTCACCGTTCGCGGCGTCGGCTATCGGTTCGTTTCCAAGGCCTGACCGACGCGCACGCTACACTTGAGTAAGCGCCACACCGGCGTCATCGCACGATGCGCATTTTCACCCGCTACATCCTGGCCGAAGTCATCTCCCACGCCTTCCTTGGCGGCGTCCTCTTTACGTTCGTGCTGTTTATGCGTGATCTCGGCCGCATCTTGGAGCTCGTCGTCCGTGATTCCGCCTCGCTCGGCGACGCTGCCCGCATCATCCTCTATACCCTCCCCAACACCCTTACCGTCACCATTCCCATGGCCGTTTTGGTCGGCATTCTGCTCGGCCTTTCTCGCCTTGCCGCCGACTCCGAAATCACCGCCATGCGCGCCAGCGGCATGGGCGCACTCTCCTTCGTTCGCATCATCTCGCTCGTCTCCCTCGCAGCCCTCGGCCTCGGCCTTCTCAATTCGCTCTACCTCGCCCCTAGGGCCTCAGCCGCGCTGCTCAAGCTCGAAGAGTCTCTTCGCTCTTCGCAGGCCTCCTTCGAGGTCCAGCCGCGCGTCTTCTACGAAGATTTCAAAAACTACGTTCTTTACATCCAGGATGTCCGGCCAGCCGCCGGCGCGGCCCTCTGGCAGCACGTCTTTCTCGCAGACCTGACCGACCCCGCCTCTCCTCGCATTACCACCGCGGACAGCGCTGTGGTCGTCAATGGCACCGAGCAGGCCGGCGACCCGCAAACGCTTCGTCTACACCTCATCGATGGCGCTCAGCACGAGATCTCGCCCACCGACTCCAACCAGTACAACATCTCTACCTTCGGGTCGAGCGACCTGCCGATCGAGACCGGAGGACAGGACGATACCCACGTCGGCCGCTCCGACACCCCCATCCTGGCGCTTACCCTTCCTGAGCTCTGGAAGCAGGCGCACGCACCGGGACTAAGCGCTCCCGCAGCCACGCTCTACCGGATCGAATTTAATAAGCGCTTCTCCTATCCTGCCGCCTGCCTTGTGCTCATGCTCGTCGGCGTGCCACTCGGCCTTTCCTCGAAACGCGGTGGCAAATCCACCGGGTTCGTCGTTACCATCCTCCTCGTCTTTCTCTACTACTTCCTCTCCTCTCTCGGTGTTGCCTTCGCCAAAACGGACAAACTTTCCGCTCTTTTCGGAGTCTGGGGCGCTAACCTCACCTTCGCTGTCGCCGGATCCCTGCTGTTGTATCAACTCTCTCGTGGTGGAGTCGCTCTCACAGGCCTTTCTGCCATCGGTGAGACGGTCCAACGATGGATTCGCCAGAGAGCCCAGACAGGTATCTCCACTGAGACCGCAACCTCCTTAATTCCCCCTGCCGCAACTATCTTTCGCAAACTACGCAACGTTTTCGGCTCCCGCTTTCCGCTCCTCCTCGACGACTACGTCCTTCGCGAATACTCCACCAACTTCGCCCTTGTGCTCTTCACGTTCAGTACCCTGTTCCTCATCTTCACCTTCTTCGAGCTCATCGGAGACATCATCCGCAATCGCACGCCGCTCGTCACTGTGGGCGACTACCTCCTGAATCTCATTCCGTACATCCTTTACAACACCACCCCTCTGTGCTCCCTGGTTGCCGTCCTGATCACCTTCGGCTCCTTGAATCGCACGTCCGAGCTGACCGCGATGAAGGCCACGGGCATCAGCCTCTACCGCGTCGTCATCCCGGTCCTCGCCCTAACCGCCGTTTTGGCCGCCGGTCTTTTCACCTTTGACGAGTTCTACCTTCCCGCCGCGAACCGGCGGCAGGAGTCCCTCCGTTCTGTCATTAAAGGCAAACCTGCCCAAACCTTTCTCCGCCCCGATCGCAAGTGGATCTCCGGACAGACCGGCCGGTCAGGCGAACCCGCGCGCATCTTCTTCTATCAATTCTTTGATCCCGAAAAAGATGTCTTTGCGAATCTGACCGTCTTCGAGTTCTTGCCAAACTCTTTTGTCCTGCACCGCCGACTTTTCGCCACCTCCGCGCACTGGGATGACCACTCTCACGACTGGATCTTCGAAAATGGCTGGCAGCGGACCTTTGCCGGCGATTCCGTCCTCACGTACCAGCCTTTCGCGTGGCTCAGCGTGCCTGAAATCCGCGAAGAGCCCAGTTACTTCAAGAAGGAAGACCGGCCTTCCCAGGAGATGAGCTACCACGAGCTCTCCCGATATATCGCCGACCTCGATCAGTCCGGCTTCGACACCATGCGGCTGCGCGTGCAGCTAAACCGCAAACTCGCCTATCCTCTCATCACCCTTGTCATGGCCCTCCTCGCCGTTCCCTTTGCTCTCTCGATGGGCAAACGCGGCAGCCTCGCCGGCGTCGCTGCCGCAATTGGCCTCGCCATTACGTACTGGGTGGTGGCCGGCGCTTTTGAAGCCATGGGCAACGTCAACACTTTGCCCGCAGCGCTTGCCGCGTGGAGTCCGGACGTGCTGTTTGGCCTGGCTGGAAGCTACCTTCTGCTTCGCACCCCAACTTAACCGCCGTCGGAACTGTCGCACAGAGAACCGACCTATCCCGCTTCTGCCAGGATCTCGCCATCCCCATGCTCCCAGCCCGACACCACGTGACGTTCTTTCCATGACGCCCGCGCGATGCAGATCCAGGACATGAGGAACATAAACCCGCCAAAGATCATCAGCAAGACAGGGTCAGGCAATCCGTCATCCTGCCCCGAACGCTCGGCCGGAGACACCGGCCCTGCCGAAGGTCTCCGTGCATCTCTTTCGCCCATTGCCGGTCGCGTCACCGTACCTCCGTCGTGGCCGCGCCAGCGATGACCCTGCGAGCCATCCCTGACTCGCGCAACTCCCCAACCAAGACCTGAAAGCAGCAGTACAAGCACAACAAGAAATTTCAAGGCACATCCTCCGCGTAACATCGCGTGATCAAGCCGATGGTGGCACGCCTCCCCACCCAAAGCAATCCTTATCCGCAGATAAACTTACGAGCTTTCCCAAAGTGGAACGCGTGTCCCGAAGTGCGACACTTTGCGCTCGCAAAGCGTTTTCTGACCCACACACCAGCCCACATTCCGCTGTCTCTGTCCTACACTGAAGGCACGATGACGTTTTCGCGCTCCGCACTTGGTCTTTGCCTGCTTCCCTGTCTCACCCTTCCGCTCCCCGCCCAAACCTCTTCCGCGACGCCCCACCACGCCACCCCCACTCACCACGCCGCCAGCACCTCGAACACCGCCGACCACCCGCCCGGCGTCCCGCCCGTTCGCGGTCTCCCAAAGCCGCTCTTTGCGCTGCGCTACATAGACGTCCTCGTCGGCACCGGCCCCATCGCCGAACCGCGAAAGTTTTACACCGTCCGATACACCGGCTGGACCACGGACGGCAAAAAGTTCGATTCCTCCGACGACCACCCCGGCCAAGAACCCTACACGTTCGCCTACGGAGCGCATCGCGTGATCATTGGCTGGGACACCGGCTTCCAGGGCATGCACGTCGGCGGCAAACGCCGTCTCTTCGTTCCCTACCAGCTCGCCTACGGAGAGGCCGGCCGCCCGCCGATACCACCCAAGGCGGACCTCATCTTTGACCTCGAGCTCGTGTCTCAGTCCGACACGCCTCCGGCTCCGCCGACACCTCCCGCGGCCAAACCCGACCCGGCTGCCCCGGGAACGCCTCCGCCCGCCTCCGCCACACCCACATCGCCCCAGCCTGGAGCCAACCCGACACCCACAGCTCCGCCCTCTGGACAACCTACCGACCCAACCAAGCCGACAACCTCCCCCAGCCACTAACCCCGGAGCTCGCGCGCCAGCTATGTTCAACCGCCTTAAGCCCCTATTCCCCTATCTCAGGCGCTACTGGAAACAGTTCGCCTGGGGCGGCGTCGCGGTACTCCTTTACAACACCATCAAAGCGCTCTTCCCCCTCGTCATCGGCGGCGCCATCGACGACATGCGCCACGGCCTTACCCAAGCCAAAATCATCCACCACGCCGTTCTTCTGCTCGTCATCGCGGTCCTCTCGGCCGTCTTCCTGTACATCACACGCCAGGTCATCATCGGCGCCTCCCGTGAGATTGAGTTTGACCTCCGCAACGACCTTTTCCGGAACCTGGAGCGCCAGTCCGCCGACTTTTACCACACCCACCGCACCGGCGACATCATGGCGCGCACCACCAACGATCTAAACGCCGTCCGCCAGCTGCTCGGCCCGGCCATCATGTACTCGGCCAATACTGTCGTCTTCACCGCTGCGGCCCTGCCGTTCATGATCCGCATCTCCCCGCGCCTCACCCTGTTCGCCTTCGTCCCGCTGCCCATCGCGTCGGTGCTGGTGCAGTACTTCGGCACGCGCATCCATGCCCGCTTCGAGCGCATCCAGGCCATGTTCTCCGAAATCTCCGCCAAGGCCCAGGAAAACTTTTCCGGCGCTCGCCTCATTCGCGCCTTCGCCCAGGAAGACGCCGAGATCCGTTCGTTCGAGACCGCCAACCTCGAATACATCCGCCGCTCACTTGCCCTGGTTCGCCTCATGGCCATGCTCTGGCCCACGCTCGAGCTCGTCCTCGGCCTGTCGCTCATGATCACCCTTCTGGTCGGCGGCCACGAGGTCCTCCTGCACCGCATCACCGTCGGCCAGTTCACCTCATTCATGGTCTACATGGTCCAGCTCACCTGGCCCATGATCGCCATCGGCTGGGTCGTCAACCTCTTCCAGCGCGGCACCGCGTCGGTCGTCCGCATCGACGAGCTCCTGCAGCAGCAGCCCTCCATTGCCGACGACCCCGGCCTCCTCGCAACCGCACCTCCCATCCACGGCGCGATCGAATTCCGTCACCTCGCTTTCAGCTACGTCCCCGGCAAGCCCGTTCTGCATGATGTCTCGCTCAGTATTCCAGCCGGCACCTCACTCGCCATCGTCGGCCCCACCGGTTCCGGCAAATCCACCCTCGTCTCCCTCATCCCTCGCCTCGAAGACGCCCCGGCGGGCCAGGTGCTCCTGGACGGACAACCGATCCGCAGCTTTACTCTCGGAGGTCTCCGCGCCTCGATCGGCTTCGTCCCCCAGGAAACCTTCCTCTTCTCGTCCACCGTCGGCGAAAACATCGCTCTCGGAGTCCCTTCTGCCACCCCCGCGCAGGTCGAGCAAGCCGCTACGGTCGCGCACATTGCCGACGAAATCCGTGACTTTCCCAACGGCTTCTCCACTGTCGTCGGCGAGCGCGGCATCACGCTCTCCGGTGGACAGAAGCAGCGCTCCGCGATTGCGCGCGCCGTCATCCGCGACCCCCGCATCCTGATCCTCGACGACGCCCTCGCATCGGTCGACACCCACACCGAAGAGCAGATCCTGGAGCGCCTCGCCGAGGTCACTGGCGGCCGTACCACGCTCTTCATTTCCCACCGCGTCTCCACCGCCCGCCACGCCGACCGGATCGCCGTGCTCGTCGACGGCCGGATCACCGAATTCGGCACCCACGACGAGCTCGTCGCACGTGGCGGCTATTACACGTCGCTCGCGGAAAAGCAGCAGCTCGAAGAAGAGATCGCCGTCACCGTGTAAACACGATCAGGCTGTCTCAAGAGCGAGCGAGGAGCGGGCGGCCACCGAAAGCACTGCAATAACCGTATCGGCCGCCCACGATCCATGCCCCGCCCCTTCCCATTTACCGGTTAGCGATTCCCGCCCGCTACGTCCAGCGTGGAGCCGGTCACCCAGCGCGAATCGTCCGAGGCGAGAAAAACGGCTACATCGGCAACATCGCCCGTCTGGCCCAGGCGTCCGAGCGGCGTAGTTGCCAGCACCATCTTCTCAAACTCCGAGTTCTCGCCCGTGAAACCCGCAGCGTCGGTGCCTTCTGTCACGATGAGGCCAGGGTTGATCGCGTTCACACGAATCTTTTTACCGCCAAGTTCTTTCGAAAGCACACCGGTGATGGTGTCCACCGCGCCCTTCGTTCCCCCGTAAACGCTGATACCCGGAAATGTACCCTTGGCCACCACAGAGCTGATGTTGATGATGCTGCCACCTACATCCCCAAACAGCGGCAGCGCTGCCTTGCTGACAAACAGGAGACCCTTGACGTTGGTGTTGAACTGGCGGTCGAACTCCGCTTCAGTCAGGGCCTCAAGCGGCGTCGGGCCGAAGACGCCGGCGTTGTTCACCAGGACATCCACCTTACCAAAATGCTTCTTCACCTCCGTAAAGATGGTGTCGATGTCAGCTGCCTTTGCCACGCTGCCGCCCACCACCACAGCCTTGCCGCCGGCGGACTCGATCTCCTTCGCCACGCGCTCGGCTCCGGCTTTGTCTGTGGCGTAGTTCACCACCACGCTCGCACCTTCACGACCAAAAGCCTTCGCGATTCCTGCGCCAATGCCCTTTGAGGCCCCGGTCACTACCGCGACCTTCCCTGTCAACTTACCCATTTCATTCACCTCGTTCGATTTCGTCGAATAGTTCGACGCCTGTCGAATAGATAGGTTCGATACGAATTGGTTGCGAACTTTCTGACGGGCAGAGGAAACGCTTCTAACGTGGAAAGCTTGCGCAGGGACGCCCCCAAACTTTGCGTCGCAGGGTCAGCCCTTCAGTTCCTTGCGCTCACGCGATAGCACGACGGAGTACGCCGTGCTATCGGAGCAGGGTAATTCCTCAACGACGAACCCCCTTAGACACCCTGTTCGACCAATTCGAAGATTCCTCACTTTCCAATCCCCAGCACCTTCACAATCACCTTCTTCCGCCGCTGCCCGTCGAACTCGGCATAAAACACCCGCTGCCACCGCCCCAAGTCCAGCCGTCCTTTTGTCACCGGCAGCGTCGTCTCATGGTGCAGCAGCAGCGCCTTCAAATGCGCATCCGCATTATCCTCACCTGTCTGGTGGTGCCGGTACCCCGGCCACCGCGGAGCCAGCTCTTCGAGCCATGCCCCAATGTCTTCGATCAGCCCATCCTCGTTGTCGTTCACATAGATCGCTGCCGTGATGTGCATCGGCGAAACAAAACACAGCCCATCGTCGATCCCGCTTCGCCGCACCACCGCCTCCACCTCCGGCGTCAGGTGCACCATCTCGTACCGATCCGCCGTATTCATCTCCAGGTACTCCGTATGCGCCTTCATCTCCATCTCGCGTCTCCTCTCGTTCGAGCATAGGACGCCAGGGCTGAATCAGCGCACACCCCCTCGCATCACATAGGCTGGCCTCGACGCAGGCCGGGGAGACACACGCCACATGCTGCACCCAATTCTGACGGCTCTCCGCATGTCCGGCATCATGGCCTGGGAGCTGCTCTGGGCTCTCTGCCTCGGCTTCCTCCTCTCCGCCATCGTCGAGGCCGTCGTCTCAAAAGAAAAAGTCTCGCAGCTCCTTCCTGACTCCTCCCCGCGCACCATCCTCGTCGCCTCCGCCCTCGGCGCCGCGTCCTCTTCCTGCTCCTACGCCGCCACTGCCCTCGCCCGATCCCTCTTCCGCAAGGGCGCCGACTTCATCGCCGCCATCGCCTTCCAGTTCGCGTCAACAAATCTGGTGGTCGAACTTTCCGTCCTCCTCGCCGTGCTCCTGGGCTGGCAGTTCACCCTGGCCGAATTCGTCGGCGGCCCCATCATGATCGCCATCCTCGTCGTCCTGCTCCGCCTCACCCTCAAACCCAAACTCCTCGAAGCCGCTCGCCGCCACGCCGAAGAAAACCTCCCCGGAAAGATGGAAGGCCATGCCGCCATGGACATGAGCCTCCACACCGGCACCTTCTGGCAAAAGCTCACCTCCCCGGAAGGCTTCACTTCCACCTCGCATTACTACTTCATGGATTGGGACTCGCTCTGGCCCGACATCGCTGGCGGCCTCCTGATCGCCGGCTGCCTCGCCGCCTGGGTCCCGCAGGCATTCTGGCAAGGCCTCTTCCTCGCCGGCCATCCCATGCTGACAAAGTTCTGGGGTCCCCTCATTGGCCCGCTCGTCGCCGTCCTCTCCTTCGTCTGCTCCGTCGGCAACGTTCCACTGGCGGCTGTTCTCTGGAACGGCGGTATCTCCTTCGGCGGCGTCATCGCGTTCCTCTTCGCCGACCTCATCATCCTCCCCATCCTCAACATCTATCGCAAGTACTACGGCTGGCAGGTCGCCGCCCTCCTGTTCGTCGTTTTTTACGCTTCTATGTCGCTTGCCGCTCTCGCCGTCGAGTTCCTGTTCTCAACCCTCCACCTCATTCCCGCCCACGGCCATGCCCGCATCCTGCAAGAGTCCATCCGCTGGAACTACACCACCATTCTGAACATCCTGTTTCTCCTCGCCACCGCTATCCTCCTCGTCCGCTTCCTCAAAACCGGCGGCCCGGCCATGCTCAAGATGATGGACGAAGCCCCTCCCGAAGCCGACGGCCACCATAGCTGCTGCCACCACTGACTCACTACTTCGCAACGGCGCCGACTCAGCTTCGACACTACGAAGGTTCACGGACAGCCAGAGGCCGGTCTTTTGTGGAAGCCGGATCCCACGGTGTTGCTCCGGCGAAGTCGGCGGCCAAGGTCGTCGCTAAGGACTGAAGCACGCCGGGATCGGTCAGCATAATCCCGAGCTCGCGGTTCATTGTGAGGGAGTAAACCGAGAAGTTTTCCGAACCAAGAAACGCCTTCGCAGCAGGTTGGCCGGCGTCAGCCACCACGATCTTGGCGTGGATGTACAGCGAGTCGGTTTGGGCGTAGGTGCGGATCTTCGCACCCGCGCTGGTAAGGGTTTGAAACTCAGCATCGTAGGCTGGGTTCGCGGTCATGGTCACGCGAACGGCGACACCGCGTCTGGCCGCGGCAGCCAGGGCGGAGACGATCTTCGGGTCAGCCATCTCTTCATTCTCGACGGCGATTGTATGTTGACTTGCGTGGATGAGGCCTACCAGCGAAGTCGTCGCATTGGTGGGACTCCAAACCAGGTCATGCTCGGTCGGCGGCGTGATGGCAGCGGAAACAAAGTCGGCGTCGAAGGTGGTCTCGATGCTTGTGATGGTGGCGGGGTCCGTGGTGAGGAGGGCGAAGTCGCGGGAGCTGGTGTAGTACTGGCTGGTGAGATTCAGGGTCATGATGGCGGAGCTGGCGCCGTCGATGGTGATGGTTTTCTGGTGAGTCGCGGCATAGGTGGGGTTCGCCCATACCACCTGGACGCCGGCTTGCTGGAGGAAGGTGAAGGCGGCGGTGTTGTTGGCGCGCTCGAGGTTCTGGTCGAGGATGACGCGGACATGGATGCCGGCGGCGGCCTGGTCGGCGAGGATTTGCTGGGCCGTGGTGTCGGCCAGCTCGTACATGGTCATGTCGATGGCCCTGGTGGCGGAGCGGAGCAGGGTGTAGATGGGGGTGAGGGTGGCGTCGGGGAGGGTAATGAGGGTGGTTTGCGTCATGGCGAGCCTCGTTCAGGGGAACGTAGCACGAACGTGTGAACGAGGGATGGTGCTGACCGAGGAAGAAGCGTGACTCGGGCGAGGTCCCCCTCTTATGCCAGCGAGCAGTCATGCGCGTGAGCGACGGAAGCTAAGGGGCGTTGGGGAGGAGGCCTTGCTCGACGAGGATGGGGGGGTGGCGGTGGTGGGTGGCCTGCTCGTACGCGTAGCCGTAGCCGAGGAGGTCGCCGTCGTGCCAGGGCCGGGTGGAGATTTCAAGGCCGAAGGGCAGGCCCGAGGGGTAGAAGGGGCCGGGGACGACGATGGCGGGGACACCGATGATGTTGACCCAGGAGGTATCGGAGTGGGGGCCGCCGGTGATCTGGTCGGGCTTGCCGCCGGGCTGGGGCAGGGTCTCGTCGGGCGGAGGCATTTGGGTGGCGGGGTAGACGTAACCGTCGAGATGGAAGCGGTCGAGGGTGCTGAGATAGAGGTCCAGGGTGCGGCGCCGAGGCTCGAGCACGTTGGCCCCGGCGTGCGGGTCGGTTTCGAAGACGGCCTGGTTGGTGGCACCGCTTTTGCGATCGGAGGAGTCGGGGCCGCCGATGATGGTAGCGGGAAGGGGCTGGCCGGTAGCGCGCTGATAGTCGTCGGCAGAGTGGAACTGGGCGGGACCGAAGTTTCGGAGGAAGGTGTCGGTGCCTTCGCCGATGTAGGGGAGGGTTCCGACGCCGCTGGCTGTTTGGGCGAAGCTGTCGGGAAGGAGGTCGTCGTCAAAGACGATCGTGGCTCCGGCGGCGCGGAGGCCATCGAGAGCGCGAAGAAAGGCGGCGCGGGTTTCGGGACGGAGGAACTCGCGTTCGGCGTTTTCGCGCTGGAGGGCGTCGGCGGGGGATACGGTGCTGTCGATGCCCTGGAAGGGAACGCCGGCGCCGTGGAGGATGAAGGCGGGGACGCCGAAGCGCTTGCCACGCAGGGCGTCGGGGCGGAGGTACTGGGTGTAGGGGCCGAGCTGCAGGTTGCGGCCGGCCTGGGCGGCGGGGGTGGTGGTGACGAGGTCGAGGGGGTCTGGGCCGGCCATCACGGAGAGGGCGATGGCGGCGTCGGTGACGGTGCGGGCGATGGGGCCGGTGTTGTCGAGCAGCCAGTCGAGCGGGGCGATGCCGGCGATGGAGACGAGGCCGCGGGTGGGGAAGAGACCGACGACGGCGGAGGTGGCGGCGGGCATGCGGATGGAGTTGCCGGTGTCGGTGCCGTTGCCGAGCAGGACGAAGTTGCTGGTGACGGCGGTGACGGTGCCGCCGGAGGATCCGCCGGGGGAGAAGCGGACGTCGTAGGCGTTGCCGGTGCGGCCGAAGGACGTGGAGCGGTTGGTGTCGGAGGCCGCGAAGTCGGGCATGTTGGATTTGCCGAGGATGATGGCACCGGCGGCTTTGAGTTTGGCGACGACTGTGGCGTCTCGGGGGGCGAGAAGCTCGTGGCCGGGAAGGGTGTAGCCCTGCCAGCCGTCGGTGGTGACGAGGCCACGGACGCTGGTGTTGGCTTTGATGACGATGGGGACGCCCCACATGGGGGGTGGGTGGAAGTTGGGGCCGGCGGTGGCGGCTTCGGCGTCCTCCCTGGCGGCGAGAGCGAGGGCGGCGGTGGCGTTCGAGGTTTCGATGGCGCGATAGATGCCGTTGTAACGGCGGATGCGATCGAGGTGCCATTGGATGACTTCAGTGACCGTGTAGGTGTGGGCGGCGTACAGCTGTTCGAGGCGGGGGATGGTGACTTCGAGGAGGTCGCGGTCGAGCTGGGTTTGGCGGGCGGGGGTTTGAGCGGCGAGGGACGACAGCGACGACAGCGAGAGAAGGATCGCGAGAACGAATGGGCCTTTGACGCGGGGCATAACGCTCCGTCAGGTGAGGGATGAACTCAGGCTATACCACTCGACTTACCCGCCGGGAGTAGTGCTTTGCAGTGTTGGCGCGGCGAATACACTGGCCAAGCACCCGAACGTTGCGTAGGTTATGTCCATGTCACTCGTACATGGCAATGGAGTGCCGGACGAAAGCAGGGTTGTGAGGACCACGCATGTGCCGCCTCCGCCACCGGCGACTCTGAATTTCGTCGCTCTTGAGGCCGCCGATTCGGCGAAACGAGCCCGACAGCGTCGGTTCGCCTGGGCTATCGGAACATCCTGTGTCCTCTTCGCCATGGTCGTGGGGACCTGGGCGGGACGCGCCCTGTTGCGAGCAAGTCGCGAATCGGATCGGCTGATCGCGCAGTTGCACGACGCGATGCGACGCCAGAGCTGGGGCGAGATCTATGACGGGTCCGATCCAGCGTACCGCTCAGAGAGGACGAGTTCGGATTCTGAGCAGATGTTTGCCGGTGTGCAGCGAAAATTGGGAGACCCGGTCTCGACCGAGCGACTGAATCTGAATGCAAACGCAAACAACTCAGGGGTTACCATTCGAGCGGTTTACCTCACCAAGTTCTCGAAGGACGCGGAAGCTACGGAGACGGTGGTCTGGCGGAAGACGTTGGGTGATTATGCGCTGGAAAGCTACAACATCGAATCCAAACAATTGATTCTTCGGTAGTGGTGATGGGTGCATGCTTGGCGGGGAGATCTACGGATGAGAGCGGTGTAAGGCGGCGTTGAAGTCCTCTCCGTAGGGTTCCTGGTGTTTGGGGGGCGCTGTCTCGGGCGGAGCCGCCGACGATGGCTGATTCCGGTGGGGTGCGGCCATCGTAGGAGATTTCGTTCCAGCCGACCATGCCGTGTCGCTTGTTGCCCCAAACGTTGAAGCGCGCCATGACGGTGCGCTTACCGCTTTGGGAGATGAAGCGACAGAACGAGCCGTCTGGATCGGCGTAGAAGCGGAGGTACACGGGAGCTCGGGTAAAGCGAAGGAGGACGACGGGGCCGGGGTAGATCTGGGTGTTGCTGGTGCACTGCCAGGTCATCGGCTCGTCGGCGACGACCGTGTGGGTTTGGAACTGATCGTGAAAGTACGTGAGGACGGCGAGGATGTAGACGCAGGCGCCGGCGATGACGGCGATCGAGATGTACCGCCACCACATGCTTTTGGGCATGGGCTATCGGGTGAAGAAGTCTTTCACCTGCTGGACGATGACGTCACGGCTGACGTCGGAGATGGCTTCGGTGAGGGGGAGCTGTTTGGGGCAGGCGTTAACGCAATTTTGGGCGTAGCCGCACTCCTGGACGCCGCCGTCTCCGGCGAGCGCGCGGAGGCGTTCGGCTTTGAGGACGGCGCCGGTGGGGTTGTTGTTGAAGAGCTTGACCTGGGCGATGGTGGCGGCGCCGACGAAGCCGGTCTGCTCGTTGAACTGGGGGCAGACCTCCATGCAGATGGTGCAGGAGATGCAGTTGGAGAGCGGGTAGAGCTCTTCCTGGAGCTGGGGGAACTGGCGGGGGGCTTCGCCGAGGGCGTAGGTGCCGTCGATGGGGACCCAGGCCTGGACGGCCTTGAGGTTTTCAAAGAGGACGGAGCGGTCGACAGCGAGGTCGCGGACGACGGGGAACTTGGAGAGCGGGGCGAGGGTGATCGGTTCGTCGCCGGTGCGCAGCTTGTCGACAAGGGCGGAGCAGGCCATGCGGGCCTTGCCGTTGATGAGCATGGCGCAGGAGCCGCAGATCTCTTCGAGGCAGTTGGCGTCGTAGGCGATGGCGGTGGTTTCGCGGCCGTCGGAGGTGACGGGGTCGCAGGCGATCTCGCCGAGGACGGAGGTGATGTTCATGCCGGGGCGGTAGGGGAGCTCGAACTTTTCCGTGCGGGCGGGAGCGTCGGGGGAGGCCTGGCGCCGGATCTCGACCTTGATGGTGCGGGTGGTGGCGGGGTGGTGCGGTGTGGTGACTTCGATGGGTGCGGTGCCCGTGGCCATTGTGCGGCTCCTGTTTATTTGTTGCGATTCTTTGCGCTGAGCCGGCCGTAGCCCCAGGCGAGGGCGCCGATGACGGCGACGAAGAAGACGACGGCGACGATGGAGAAAAGGAGGACGTTGTTGCCGTCAGCGGCCATGGTGCTGGGCCTCCTCGGAGGTGACGTGGCCGGCGGGGGTGGTGACGGGGTGCTGGCCGTGGTTGAGGATCTTCTGGCGACGACCGTCGATGTATGCGCCGAGGAGAATGAAGGCTCCGAAGCAGGCGATGGCGAAGACGGTGATGACGATGGTGAAGGTGGTCATGAAGTCAGGGTTTACTGCTTCTTCTTGCTGTAGTTGTTCCAGAAGAACATGTAGGCGAGCACGAGGAGGAAGATGGTGGCGAGGCCGGCGTAGACGAGATGGATGTGGGTGTACATGTCTTGTTCGATGCCCGGCAGTTAGGAGTCGAACTGTACGTAGATGAATGCGGCTACGATTGTAAGTGCGATGAAGACGAGCATGAGGCGGTATATCCAGTGAAGCTTTTTCCCTCCTGGTTGCTTTCCGGTGACCGCCATCCCGAAGAAGCTGGCCATACCCGTCCAACGTTGAGCCATTGTGTAGAAGAAGGCGGTGTCATCCGGTGGAGGCTTAAGTGGTCGCCGCAGCGTAGTTGCGCGCGCGCGGGACGATGTACTGGGTGTCGACCTCTTCCCAGGTGATTTCGGGGGCGTTGTCGCGGAAGGCGGCCTTGGTGGTTTTGAGGAATTTGGCATCGTTGCGCTCGGGAAAGTCGGGTTTGTAGTGGGCTCCGCGGGATTCGTCGCGGAGGGTGGCTCCGGCGACGATGACGCGGGCGAGGTGGAGCATGTTCGAGAGCTGGCGGGCGAAGGCGAAGGAGGTGTTGGCCCACTGCGATTTGTCGGAGAGGTTGATGTTCGTGTAGCGGTTCTGGAGCTCGACTATTTTGGCGTCGGCTTCGGCGAGGCCGGCGTTGTAGCGGATGATGGTGGCGTGTCGGGTCATCACGTCGCCGAGCTCGCGCCAGAGCTTGAAGGGATTTTCCTGGCGACCGGTTGGGCCGGTGGAGGTGAGCAGGACCTGGTTCTGCTCGTGCTGGCGCTGGAGTTCTGCGGCGTGGCCACCGTCGCCGAGCTTGTCACTGCTTAGGGTGGGCAGGTTCTTGGCGTACTCGATGGCGCAGGGTCCGGCGACGAAGCCGCCGTAGATGCAGGACAGGAGGGAGTTGGCGCCGAGGCGGTTGGCGCCGTGGATGGAGTAATCGGCCTCGCCGGCGGCGAAGATGCCGGGGAGGTTGGTCTGCTGGTTGAAGTCGACCCACAGGCCGCCCATGGTGTAGTGGACGCCGGGGAAGATCTTCATAGGGACTTTGCGGGGGTCGTCGCCGACGAACTTTTCGTAGATTTCGAGGATGCCTTCGAGCTTGTTCTGGCTGGATGGGGGGAGGTGCGAGACGTCGAGGTAGACCATGGGCTGGCCGTCGATGCCCATGTTGTTTTCGTATACCACTTTATGAATAGCCCGGGTGGCGACGTCGCGGGGGACGAGGTTGCCGTATTTGGGGTACCACTCTTCGAGGAAGTGCCAGCGGTCGCCTTCGGGGATGGTTTCGGCGGCGCGCTTGTCTTTGGGGTCCTTGGGGACCCAGACGCGGCCGCCCTCGCCGCGGGCGGACTCGGACATGAGGCGGAGCTTGTCTTCGCCGGGGATGGCGGTGGGGTGGACCTGGATGAACTCGCCGTTGGCGTAGAAGGCGCCCTGCTGGTAGAGGGCGGACTGGGCGGAGCCGGTGCAGACGACGGAGTTGGTGCTCTTGCCGAAGATGGCTCCGTTGCCGCCGGTGCAGATGATGACGGCGTCGGCGGGGAAGGTGCGGAGGGCCATGGAGCGGAGGTCCATGGCGCAGATGCCGCGGGCGGCGCCGTTGTCGTCAAGGACGGCCGACAGGAACTCCCAGCCCTCGTACTTGGTGACCTTGCCCTGGGACTCGAAGCGGCGGACCTGCTCGTCGAGGGCGTAGAGGAGTTGCTGGCCGGTGGTGGCACCGGCGAAGGCGGTGCGCTGGTAGAGGGTTCCGCCGAAGCGGCGGAAGTCGAGCAGGCCTTCGGGAGTTCTGTTGAACGGAACCCCCATTCGATCCAACAGATCGATGATGGCGGGCCCTTGCGCGGTCATCTGCTTGACGGGGGTCTGGTTGGCGAGGAAGTCGCCGCCGAAGATGGTGTCGTCGAAGTGTTTGAGGACGGTGTCGCCCTCGCCCTTGAGGTCTTTAGCGGCGTTGATGCCGCCCTGGGCGCAGACGGAGTGCGAGCGCTTGACGGGGACGATGGAGAAGAGGTCGACTTTGCCTCCGGCTTCGGCAATCTTGATGACGGCGGCGAGGCCGGCGAGGCCTCCGCCTACGACGATGATTCGGGGTGTTGCTGGCATGAGAGGGCTTCCGTGAGCCTAGTGTGACTTGGTGAGCAGCAGGGTGAAGGCGGTGAGAAGCGAGACGGCACAGGCAGCGTAGTTTGCCAGCCAGGTGGATCGGAGATGGCTGAGTGGGTAAAACGACCGGTGCTGCTTCCAGAGTGCGGTATAGAAATTCGGGTTTAGAAGAGCGGGAAACGGGTGCTCCACGATGGAGAGATTGCGGTTGACCTGTTGCAGCACGTGGAAGAGGACAACGTTTGCCGCGATCCAGCACACGAGGGCAAAGGTGAAGGCGAGCCACATGAATTGGGGTACAGCGGTCATCTTGTGCACCTCGCTCGCAATATTGATGGGAAAGCTCAGCCTACAACGGTTCGTTTGGGTTGCTGCGAAAAGGAGTTTTTCTATGGAGCGCGTCAGCCTGTCAGTGTCTGGACGATGGCAGAAAGCAGGATTCCCGCAGCAGCGACCCACCCTGCGGTTTCGAGAGTCCTTATCTGAGATCTTAGGGGACCTTTCGGGAGGCTATGTCGGATTTTGCGCTCGGCGGTCCCGTTCCACCAAAGACTTTGCGGTCCTACAGTCATGCCACTGCTTAGGGCGAAACGCTTCAACATCGAAAGCCGCACCGCGTCACATGACAGTTTGGTGACCAGCGCGAGAAAGACCAGAAGAGTACCGATGAGCCTATGGTTCATCACCGGACCTCACCGGGCTGGGTGGGGTTGGTGGTGTTGGGTGGGGCGGTTTGGGGAGCGGGGAGGACGATGCCGGCGGGTTGGGCGGGCATAACGTCTTCGGGGGCGTTTCGGTATTCAGGCTTGAAGCGGACGGCGTAGATGCTCATGAGGCCGAGGAGGCAGAGGGCGGATCCGCCGGCGGCGCAGACGTAGCCGAAGCGTTTGCGGGCGCGGTTGCCGGGGGTGATGCCCCACTTGGCGGCGAAGAGCCAGACGCCGTAGGCGAAGTGCCAGCAGGTGGCGACCATGGCGATGACGTAGACGGCGAGGACCCAGGGGTGCGAGAGCTCGACCTGGACCTTGTGGAAGGCGGCGCCGGGGTGCTCGGGGAGGTTGACGCCGGAGAAGCGCTGGCGCCAGACGTGGTAGATGATGTACGCCAGCGCGATGATGCCGGTGATGCGCTGGGTGAGGTAGGCCCAGTTGCCGGCCCAGGGGTAGACGTTGACGCTGGCGCGGCCGCGGAAGGTGATGAAGACGCCGTAGAGGGCGTGAAAGGCGAGGGGGAGGAAGATGAGGCCCCACTCGAGGATGCGGACCAGCGGGAGAGCGTTGAGGAACTTGACCTGCTGGGCGTAGGCGAGGGGGCCGTTCCAGGTTTCGAAGTTGGAGATGATGTGCTCGACGAGGAAGGCGCCGATGGGGACGATGCCGGAGAGGGAGTGGAGCTTGTGCCAGAGGAAGGAGTGGCCCTGCCCGGCGCGGAGGGGCTGGACTGCTCTTTGGCCGCGGGCGCCGCGGCGCTTGCCGGGCTGGGAGCCGGACGGTGAGGCGTTGTCGGGCGGGGCCATGGGTGCGGCTGCGGCCATTGAGGGTGGGGCTCCTTGATCGGGTTCGCCGCAGGTCGAGCTGGGTGGGCTCTCGGAGCGGAAAGAATGATTATTTCGCCGGGAGAGGTGAGCGTCAATGGTTACGAGGGGCGGTGTGCGATTATCGAAGACTTTGTGCGAAATCAGTATCGTGGGTCGAACGAGAGCCTGCTTGGCGTTAGAAGTAAGCCGGACGTAGCAAGGTATCAGGCCCGTAGTTTGATGAGGAGGTCCTGTAGAGCGCGACCGCGGTGAGAGTGATTAAGCTTTTCCGCCGGCGCGAGTTCACCCATGGAAAGCCCCTCTTCCGGCAACAAAAACAAGGGGTCGTACCCAAAGCCCGAGTTACCTCGCCCATAGGCAAGAATCTCGCCTTCCACCGTGCCCTCGCCCGTTGCAAGAATGTGACCATCGCGTGCAGCGGCCAGCACGCAGCGGTAACGGGCGGTGCGGTCGGCTTCGCGGGTGGAGGCGAGGGCGTCGAGCAGGCAAAGGTTGTTGCGCGGGTCGGTCGCGAGGCTGGCGCGTGTGGTGAATTTTCGGTCGTCCGCAAATCGCGCGGAGCGAACCCCGGGAGCTCCCTTGAGCGCATCCACCTCAAGACCGGAGTCGTCAGCGACAACGATCTCCCCTGGTGCATGCAGAGAATACGCGGTGGCCTTTGCGATCGCGTTTTCAGCAAACGTGTCGCCCTTCTCTTCAGGAGTTGGCAGACCGGCGAGGTTGGGAAGGGGTTCGAGGGTGACGCCGGGAATGGCGACGGCGGCAAAGTCACGGAGCTTGCCGGGATTGGTCGTGGCGATCAGCAGGTGCATGGTGCAGCATACCGCTTGGAGCTCACAGACGACACGGGGGACAAGGCAAGATCAGGCCTCCCCCTGCTCACAAGGACGACAGACTTCGCAAAGCCGTTGAAGAAACGCGTCGGCAGGTCCAGCACTCCACTCAGGTCGCCGCGGAGGTTCCGCGCCTCTGTTCCGGCTCCGCCGCGGAGGGTCCGCGCCTCTGTTCCGGCTCCACACAGCCGCGCATCTGCGGCTCACCCGGTCCCGCACAGCCGTGCGAAAATGGTCAGAGTTCGATGGCCTCTCCCGACCTTCTCACCCTGCTTCACAACACCTTCGGCCACACCGCTTTCCGCGCCAACCAGCAGGCCGTCTGCGAAGCCGCCGCCGCCGGGGAGGACGTCCTTCTCGTGATGCCCACCGGCGCCGGCAAATCCCTCTGCTACCAACTCCCGGCCATCGCCCGCGCCGGCACCGCGCTCGTTATCTCCCCCCTCATCGCTCTCATGGACGACCAGGCCGCCAAGCTCTCGTCGCTCGGCCTCCGCGTTGCCCGCATCCACTCCGGCCTTTCCCGTGACGACTCCCGCCAGGCCTGCCGCGACTACCTCGCCGGCACCCTCGACTTCCTCTTCATCGCTCCCGAGCGCCTCCGCGTCCCCGGCTTCCCCGAGATGCTCGCCAAACGCAAACCCGCCCTTATCGCCATCGACGAAGCCCACTGCATTTCCGCCTGGGGACACGACTTCCGCCCCGACTACCGGACGTTAGGCGACCATCTTCCCTCCCTCCGACCGGCACCCGTCATCGCCCTCACCGCCACCGCCACCCCCACCGTCCAGCGCGACATCGTCGCCCAGCTCAACCTCCAGTCCCCCTCCCTCTTCATCCACGGCTTCCGCCGCCACAACCTCGCCATCGAGGTCGTCGAGCTCTCCAAACCCCAGCGCCCCGAGTTCGTCGCGAAGCTCCTCAAACCCGAAGCTGCCCGCCCCGCCATCGTCTACGCCCCCTCCCGCAAAGCCGCCGAAGAGCTCGCCGGCCGCCTCGGTGGCACCGCCGCGGCCTACCACGCCGGCCTCGACCCCGCCACCCGCGACCGCGTCCAAACCACCTTTCTCCGCGGCAAGATCGACGTCGTCGTGGCCACCATCGCCTTCGGCATGGGCATCGACAAGGCCGACGTCCGTACCGTCATCCACACCGCCCTTCCCGCCTCCGTCGAGGCCTACTACCAGGAGATCGGCCGCGCTGGCCGCGACGGCCAGCCTTCCCGCACCGTCCTCCTCCACTCCTTCGCCGACCGTAAAATGCACGACTTCTTCCTTGAGCGCGACTACCCCGCCGCCACCGAGCTCGCCCGCGTCTACAAACTCCTCACCCCCGACCTCCAGTCGCCCGAAGATCTTACCCGGCGTCTCAAGATGGACTCCGATACCCTCGCGAACGCTCTCGGCAAGCTCGCCTCCCAAGGCGCTGCTGCCCTCGACTTCGACGGCAACGTCCGCTCCACCGGCGTCACCGGCTGGCAAAAGGGCTACGACGCCCAGCTCGCCTTCCGCAAGTCCCAGATCGACCGCATGGCCGCCTTCGCCGAATCGCCCCAATGCCGCATGCTCGCCCTCATCCATCACTTCGGCGACACCTCCGATAGCAGCAAGCCTTGCGGAATCTGCGACTTCTGCAGCCCAACCTCAACCTCCGCACAAACCTTTCGCGAACCCACCGACCAAGAGCAGCGCCACTTCCGCGCCATCCTTCGCGCTCTCGAAAGCAACGGCCGCTCCACCGGCAAGCTTTTCACCGAGCTCGCCCTCACCCGCGACCGGAAGGAATTCGATGGGTGGCTCGACGCCCTCGCCCGCGCCGGCCTCCTTACCCTGTCGAGCGAAACTTTCATCTCCCGCGACGAAAAAGACGCTGGCCGCGAGATCCTCTACAAAAAAGCCACCCTCACCCACGAAGGCCGCAACCTCGAACCCGGCGACCTCGCCCTTACCCTCCGCGACACCACCCCAGCTCCCACAAGATCCCGCACCCGCTCCCGCTCCTCCAGCAGCGATCGCGATGCCGCCTCCGACATTGCCGCCGCCGACGAGGCCCGCCGTGTCGACCGCAAACAACGCGAAGCCGAAAAAGCCGAACGCTCTGCCTCCCTCAACCCGGCCCAGCGCCAGCTCGAAGCCGCCATCCGCGCTTGGCGCAGCGCCGAAGCCACCCGCCTCGGCAAACCTCCCTTTCTCCTCCTCTCCGACCGCACCCTCCTCGACATTGCCCTCGCCCAACCCCGCACCCTCTCTGACCTCCGCCGCGTCAACGGTATCGGCCCCGAAAAATCCGAAACCTACGGCCCCGCCCTCATCGCCCTCTGCCGCGGAACCCAACCCGCCGCCTCACAGCCCTCCGCATCCCAGCCCCAGGCCAAAGGTGTCCCTTCCCTGGCAGCCTCATCGCCAGCGGTGGGATCGCACGCAGCCCGGACCACCCCCTCCAGAACCGCCCAGGACCCCCGCCCCCTCTCTCGCGCCGAACACCGTGAATCGGCAGAACCGACCCGCACCTTACTCTTAGACGCGCCACCCCGCCCCATCTCGCGCCTCTCCACCGAACCCGCCATCGCCCCACCCCGCCCCGCACCCTCACCCGAAGCCCCCTACACCTCCACCCAGCAAACCCTCGACACCCGCCTCCGCAACTGGCGCGCCGCCGAAGCCACCCGCTCCGGCCTCCCCCAATTCTTCATCCTCCCCGCCTCCACCCTCCGCGCCATCGTCCTCCAACACCCCCGCACCCTCGCGGACCTACGCCGCATCGACGGCATCGGCCCCGAAAAAGCCGACCGGCACGGCCCCGCCCTCCTCGAAGTCTGCAACGATCAACAAGATGACTGACCCCGAACACGTAGACGAGAAAACCATCGATGAACTCTCCGGCCATTGCTTCGGCTGCGGCCCCGCAAACCCGCAAGGCCTCCACCTTCACTTCACCCTCGACCCTCTCTCCAATTCCGTCACCGCCCCCGTCACCCTCACCGAGCTTCACCAGGGAGCCCCTGGTTACATCCATGGCGGCCTCATCGCCACCCTGCTCGACGAAGCCATGTCGAAGCTCAACCGTCCCCTCGGCCTCCTTGCCATGACCCGCCACATCGACATTGACTACCATCGCCCCGCCCCCATTCACCAGCCCCTCACCCTCTCCGGCCGCCACCTCCGCCGCGAAGGCCGCAAACTCTTCCATGCCGCCGAGCTCCACGACGCCGCCGGCAACCTCCTCGCCCGCTGCACTGGCCTTTGGATCGTCGTTCCCCGTGAGCTTCTTCCCCTCACCCCACCCGCCACCCCGAACCCAGAACCGGCCTAGCTCCTAAAGCACCCATCGAACCAGCCGCCGCATCCCCTCCATGGTCATCCCATACACCAGGTGCGCCGCCAGATGAGCCACATGCGCAGACCCCGGCTCTTCCCCCGGCCGCGCCGCGAAGCCCACCGCCGGAATCGAAACCAGATCCGTCGCTGCCCACAACATCGTCCCAAACGCCGCGCCCATTCCCAGCCCCACCACGGGCAGGTACTCCGCCGCCACTCCATACCCCAATCCCATCAGCCCCCCAAACGCATAGTGAACCGCTCCTCCTGCCCGAGCACGCTCCCCGTGCGTCAACTTCCCACCCGTCGCCGCATGGTAAAACGTTTCCGCCGCCTGCATCGTCACACTATCTGTAGCCTCGTGCTGTCGCCACGCCTCCTCTGCCGTCGGCTCCGGCCGACCCTGTACTGCCCGCTCAAACCGCGGCCCTGGCCCCTCAATAAATTTCAGCATCACCCAAGACCAAACCAGCCCGCCAACCAGCCCCGCCACAATCCCGACTCCCAAAGAATCCTTTTCGTCCGTTCCCATCCCATCCTCCTCAAGTTGATTGTTCCCAGTCAGATGCCCGCTGTCACCACACCCGAATGCACCCACAACGACGCCTGAAGCAGCACCTCCCAATCTCATCAACAGATTGCAGAAAATCAACGACACAGCTCCCGATCTCACTTTGCTACCCTGAATCCACGTCCTTTGCCGGCCATCATCTCCGGTGCACGAAGGTGGGCGCTCTACACCGAACAGCTTCGCAGAGACCTACGCTCCCACCACGATCCCGCAGCGCGCACGCATATACAGAAGGAGATATGGCGCGCCATCCGCCTGGTCGTCTTTGGTGAGCAGGCCTGTCGCGATCGCAACGGTATCGGGAACAAAAGCCGGCTGGAAGGAGTCTACAGATGCGTCTGTCCAGGAGCCTTCGTGCGAGCCTTTCTACCGCTCCCCCTTTTCGCATCGCTATGGTGCTTGCCCGCAGCCGCTCAGCCCGCCGCGCCCGCGAAGCCCCGTAATGCGCACCAGGCAACAAAGCCTGACAGAGCCCAACCGACGCAGCTTCCCGTTACACACGTTTCCCTCTACAAGAATGGGATCGGCTTTTTCGAGCACACCGGTCGAGTGAGCGGCGATCAAAGTGTCACGCTCGATCTGACGTCTGCCCAACTCAACGACGTGCTTCAGACCATCACCGCGATCGATCTTAACGGCGGCCGCATTACCGGGGCGGTATATAACTCCACGACGCCGGTGGAACAGCAACTGCGCGCCCTGCCGCTTTCGCTCGGAGAGCGTCCGACAGAACAGGACCTTTTCAATGCGCTTCGAGGAGCCCGCGTGGAAGTCACCGGATCGGGTTCCGCCTTCACCGGCCGTGTCCTCTCATTTGAGTCGCGCAGAACGCCCGAGAAACCAGACCAGACCGACACGGACCGCTACGTCCTCACCGTGGTTGCGGAAGCGGGCGCCACGCGGACCCTGCTCCTGAATCCCAGCACCACGGTACGCCTGCTCGACTCTTCGCTTCGCACCGACCTGAACACCTACCTTCAACTGCTCGGCGCCAATCGGACCGACGGCATACGCCATCTCACGCTGACGGATCACGGGCCTGCGAACTCCCAAGCCACTCGCGAGCTCCGTGTGTCCTTCCTTTCCGAAGTGCCCGTGTGGAAATCAACTTACCGGGTCCTCATTACAGATTCGGGCGGAGCCGCAGACAGCAAGCTTTCTCCTGCGCAACAGTCGGCTACGCTCCAGGGATACTCGGTCGTCGATAACACCACCGGTGAGGACTGGAACCACGTCCGCCTTTCGCTGATCGCCGGCAACCCGCAGAGTTTTCTTCAGCCTCTCGCGCAGCCGATCTACCATCGCCGGCTTGAGATTCCCATTGCTGAAAATGCGCAGCTGACGCCACAGACGCATGAGTCGGGCATCACCATGCTCAAAGAAGATAGCGCGCCGCCGCAGATTGCCGGTGTTGCGGGCATGTCTGGCATGGCTGGAGGAAGCGCGGGCGGTGCTTTGGGCGGTGTCCTCGGGGGCGTAGGTACAGCTCCGCTGCCCGTGAACGGACGGATAGGATCTTCGAGTGAGACGGTGGCCGTATCGGCGAACGAACCCCTGATTCCGTATGAGACGATCGCGCGTGCTTCAACGGTCGCAACTGCCACCAGCACTGCGTTTGATGATTTCTTTTCCTACACCCTGGCCGACCCCGTCACGATTCCGCGCAACGGTTCTGCCCTTGTTCCCATCCTTCAGGTGCAGCTTCCAACCGAGCGAGTCACGCTTTGGTCGCCCTCCGCTCCGACCCCGCTTCGCGCGGTGTGGCTAACCAACTCGTCTGACCTGACCCTGGACCGTGGCTCGTTCTCCATCGTCGAGAACGGCGCTTTTGCCGGCGAAGGCCTGCTCGAACCGATCCATCCCGGCGAGCGCCGTCTTCTCTCCTATGCCGCAGACCAGGCAGTCCGCGTCTCGGTCGACAACCAGCACGACACCAGCCGGGTGACCACAATATCGGTCAGCAAAGGCGTGCTCCGGGCTGCCAATACCGAAGTCGCCGAGGTGGAATACCTCGTACAAAACGCCGCTCCCGAGTCCCGCACCGTTATCGTCGAAGAGCCCCGCCGATCGGATTGGACCCTCGATTCTGACCCGGCGCCCTCGGAGACCACACCCGCCAGCTACCGCTTTCGCGTGGTCACAAAGCCGCACGAGACGGTTCGGCTGCACATCGGGCAGCGCCACACCTTTGACCAACTCTTTCGCCTCGTTGATTCGTCCGAGGAGCGGCTGACGGTCTACCTGCGCAACAACAGCGCTAGTCCCACCGTTTTCCAACAACTCCAGCCCATCTTCGCCGCCAAACGCAACCTGAGCACACTTGACCTTCAGATCAACGACAAGCAGACTGCCATCAAGCAACTCTTCGACGATCAGAAACGGCTCCGCGACAACCTCGCCGCCCTCAAAGGCTCTTCCGAAGAGCGCTCCCTGGCGCGGCGGTATACCGCGGAACTCAACACACAGGAAGACGCCCTCACCGGTCTTCGCAACGATCTAGGCCGTCTTCAACAAGAACGCATGGCAGCCGAGGCTGACCTCAGCACCAGGATCGAGTCTCTGCAAATCAGCGACAAAAGTTAGCCCCTCATCCGGTGCCTATGGTCCCAATCAGCTTCTGGGCGCGACCGTTGGCGACCGTCTGTGAGCATCGAGCCTTCGCTTCCGGCATGCGGGTTCGTTGCTCGATCGGCACGATGTGCCGCTTACTGACATCAGGGACTCGCGCCTTCTGTACGACACGAACCTCGATCGCGTCGCGCAACTGACGGGTGTGCGCCTAATGCAACTCGGACTTCGCCAGTGCGGAGCCGAGAAAGCTATGACGTGAGACGGAGTCGGACGTTCGCTTAAATGTTGCGTTTCGTCATCTCGTCCGCAAGGTGCTCTGAAGCGCGCATAGAGAGTGCGCTGATGGTCATGGTCGGGTTTTGCCATCCGGCGCTCACAAACGCTGCGCCGTCAACGACGAACAGGTTTTTGTGGTCATGGCTCTGATTCCAGCGGTTCAGCACGCTGCGCTTCGGATCATCGCCCATGCGGCAGGTGCCCACTTCGTGAATACTGTACCCCGGCGGGTTTGGGACGGTGTTCTGCGACAGCACCTCGAAACCAGCTGAGTGTGCGAGCTGAGATCCTACCTCTACCGCGTCTTTGGCCATGTTGTATTCGTTGTCGGTGTATTGCGTCTCGATATGCAGAACGGGGATACCCCAGGCATCGACTTTGCTGTGGTCGATAGTCACGTGGTTTTCATATCGCCCGAGCACCTCACCCATGACGGTCATGTAGAACGCTGACCCGTAGTATTCGTCGAGCTTGCGCTGCAACTCCGCGCCGTAAGCGGCGAAATTCCGCGGCTCCACCCCACCGAGCCGGCTGGTCACATTCAGCGCATATCCCCGGAGAAATTTCTCGTGCCTGGTCGTGATGTTGCGGAACCGAGGGACGATGGCGCCACCACCCATAAGTTTGTCATTCGCTCTTCCACCACGTGCCTCAGGAACCGAGCAAGTGATCCCCGCGCCATAGATCTGATCCATCAGATAACGCCCGACCAGCCCTGACGAGTTGGCCAGGTTCGAGTTCAGCAGCAGCCGTGTGCTCTCCAGGGTGCCTGCCGCGAGCACGATCGTGCGCGCGTCGACGTGCATCTCCCGACGCGAAAGCCGATCGACGAAGTGGCATCCGTTCGGTTGGCCGGTGTTTTTGTCCGTGGTAATTTCACGGACGACGGCGTTCGAGATCGAAGTAAGCCTGCCGGTCCTCTCGGCATCGGGAATTAGCAGGTTGATGGAGCTCGCCAGGCCATCGCGGCCCAGCGCTCGACGCTGCTTGCACACAGCGATCCCAAGCGGCCTGCCGGCAGCCATGAAGCGCTGCATGGAGGTCGACCAGCCGGTCGTGTCCGGAACGAAGTTTCCGTTCGGCATCTGCGGCGGTCCGTCCATCGCACCCGCCACCTGGAAAATCTCCTCGACACGGGAGTAGAACGGCGCAAGTTCCGTGTAGTCGAGAGGCCAGTCTTCTCCGAAACCGTCGTGAGACTTGCCCTTGAATTCAAAGTCACTAAAGCGAAAGGATTGCCGCGACCAAAACAGGGACCGTCCGCCAAACAAGCGAACGCGCACCCAGTTGTAAGGGTGGTCAGGGTTGAAGGTGTACGGCACCTCCTCCTCGTCGACCCAAACGTTTGCGTTGTATCCGCTGGATTGATAGACGTGCTCCAGTCGGCCAGGTGGTTTGAAGCCTCGAAACGGCAGCTCGTAGGCTGGCTTCCGTTGCGCGTCCCGGGAGACGTCGGCAACTGGCCCGGCATTCAACATCAGGCAAGAGATGCCTTTTTCCGTCAGGATTTTCGCGGCCATACCGCCGGCGTGTCCCGACCCGATGATGAGCACGTCCACAGGTTGGTTCATGGTTCTCTCTTTCCGCGCGGCGCTAATTTGGATACGACGGACTCATGTGGGTGGAGGACGGTGGGTCCGGAACAGGGGACGGACGCATGTGCACGCTACGAAAACTCTCAGCATAAACATCGGGCTCAACCGGCGACCAGTAGAGGCCGGAGGTGACCCAGTCCTGATCTTCCTGACCGAGAGCGAGGATCCAGGCGCTCGAGTTCATGGTGGCCGTCCGGATGTCCGCATGCGCGACATTGATGAAGCTGGCATGCGTTTCTGTTGGTGGGTGGTCCGCCATCCAGGTGCGCAGCCAAGGTGCGATCACCGCATGCGTCTGTGTTGGGTCAAGCTTTGCGAAAGGAACACCGCAGTCCTTTTGCGAGACGCCGTTCAACCAGTCGAGTCCGCCGGTGTACAGCGCCCTCCGCGGATCCGGTGACTTGCTAATGAGAAAGTCGAGAAACGCCGGTGTATCCGCCGCCACGGCCCCCGGCTTCTCTCCGATCGGCGGCATCAGGACGTCGCAAAGGTGTGTCAACGCATTCATCTGGCCGGCAGAAAAAAAAGTCGGGTCTGTCGATGCGATCGTGTCCGCAGACCTTGTATGCGGCAGAGGTGTCTTGGCGTTCAGACCGAGTGTCCACGGCACCGGAGCCGGCGGCGGTGGCGCCGGATTGGCGACCTGTTGCGCCCAAAGCTCCGGCGCAATGCCAAGCGCGATCATAGCCCGCACAAAATCTCGTCGTTGCATGCGCGTCTTCCTTTCGTAAGCCATCCCTGCGAACACCAAGCTTTTTTGCAACGTGGCCGGACGGAGCCGACGCTCAAGACGTTGAGAGAACCTTTGTATGAAGCCCGTGGTGCCTATGTCAACCTGAGACAACGAGCGGTACGGTTAGCGCATGCCTCGGTACTGGAAGCTTTTGCAAACCAACGGGGGAACACTGGCCTGTACCCGTGTAAGCCTAACGTCAGCGATACAGCACCATTTCGTGCATTCTTCCGGCAATCTTGGTTCCATGAAGCGTTCAGAGATCATTGGCTGAAACGCAGCGCCCAGACTGGGAGATTGTCCCGGAACGGGTCGACCGGACTTGGTCCGGAGGCGGCCGGCCCGAACCGGAACGCAAGCTGATGCCCGGCAACCACCTGTCCTTCGTTCGAGAGAGCACCCGCCGCATATGCCCCAGAAATACCAGCCCACCCACCACCATCAGCGCTGTCAGTGCGCTCAGGACCCATCAGGGAATGAGGGACGACCTGGGACCGGCACACGGGAAGGGGTCCGTCGGGGTAGCGACTGTAAAAGGGATGTAGCACGGAGATTGACAAAGCTTTACGTCGGCTTAGGAAGAATGCCGCAGGCTCCTCGTACTTCTTCCAGCACGATACGGGAAGTTTCAGCGCCGGGGGCGTTAGTTTCACCACCACCTTCGGCTCTCCTACCGGATCTGCAGAACCAGATGGGCCGATCGAGATCATCTCCGTACAGTTGGATTCGAGAAAGCGAAAGGGTGCCGCAAAGCTCACTCCACATCGATTGGGAAGTCTTACGTAAGCGTCATCCTGTTGACAAAGTGGCTCCTGAGGTAGGACTCGAACCTACAACCCTTCGGTTAACAGCCGAATGCTCTGCCATTGAGCTACTCAGGAACATGATCGGAGCCCGTCGCAAAGAACGCGCTGCCCAACAGAGTTATACCAGAGAAACAAACCACAATCAAAACCGGAGCCGCTTCAATCCCGCGATCACCAAGTACATTCAATCAAGCAGAATCCGTGAAGTTCGTACGCGAAAGGAAGCCGGACCCTACGTCACAGCAGGTCCGGCTTGCTGGCGAAACTTCTACAGCCCCGTGGTGCCTGCGGCGCTGTTATTCGACTGCGGTGCACCTTTCGTCTTCGCAAGATTGTCGGCCATGTCCGTATGCTGTTGGATTACCTTTTCACCACTTTCAACCGTGGTCTTGAAGCTCGGATCGGTTGCTACGGCCGCCTCCGTCTTGAACTCCTTCAAGTCCTTATGGTGGTCCTTCACCATCGACTGAATGTACTTGTGGTCAAAAGCGCTGCCGCTTAATTTACTCAACTGGTCGTACTCGGTCTGATCTTTCGGCTTGAGCTGGGTCGGCGGGGTGATGCCCGCCTGTTGCGCAAACGGTTGCATATCATTGTTCAGCTGCGTGTGATCCGTAATCATCTTCTGCGCAAAGGTCTTGACATCGTCGTTGCTGCTCTTCTGTAACGCAAGCTGGCTGAACTGGATTTCCTTCAGTCCGCCTTCAGCAGCCTCCGAGATGAAGGTCTTATCTTTCGGGGTTAGCTGCGCGGTGGTTTGCGCGGTCAGAGCATTCGGAGCGAGCAGCACGGCGGTTCCAAGAAAAGCGGTATGTAGCGCATTCAATCGCATTGAGATATCTCCTGTAGGCGTGCACGGTGACGCGGCAACGTTCGCTAGCGGCTCTGGCAGCACATCAGTATGGTGTCCCGCAGAGGTCTGCGGTTGCCTCCCGCACGTACGGACGCTGTATTCTCGGCGATGGGAGTTTGATGATGTCACACATTGCTGCAGCGCCCCCCCTTGCTCGGCGCGATCCGCTATCCACGACACAGCACAACCGCACCCTCACCGATGACTATGGCTGGATGCGCGACAAAACCTCGCCCGAGCTGCTCGCGCACCTTGCCGCCGAAAATGCCTGGACCGCGCAGGTGATGGAGGCCACGGAACCGCTGCAAGCCACGCTCTACCGCGAGATGCTCTCCCACATCAAGGAGACGGATGAATCGGTCCCCTACCCGCACCGGCAGTGGTTCTACTACACCCGCACCGTGGAAGGCCAGCAGTACCCCATCCACTGCCGACGCCCCGCACGCAACAAACGGTACGACGAGTCCCAACCCGAAGTGGTTTTGCTCGACATCAACCAACTCGCGGCCGGGCAGGCCTTCATGGCCGTCGGAACCCTCAGCCTCAGCCCCGACGACAACTTGCTCGCCTACACCACCGACAACACCGGATTCCGGCAGTACACCCTCCACATCCGCGATCTGCGCACAGACGCAGACCTGCCCGACACCGCCGAACGCACCGGGTCCGTCGCCTGGGCTGCGGATTCGCGCACGCTCTTCTACACCACCGAAGACGAAACCACCAAGCGCCACAATCACCTCCATCGCCATACACTCGGCGACCCGCAGAGCCAGGACGAGCTGCTGCGCGATGAGATCGACGAGCGCTTCAACCTCGGCGTCGGCAAGACGCGCGATGGCCGCTATCTCCTGCTCGAAGCCGGCAGCCACACCACCAGTGAAACCTGGTTCCTCGATGCCGACGATCCCACCGGCGACTTCCGCCTGATTGCCGACCGCATCGACGACCAGGAATACGCTGTCGACCACCGCGACGGCCTCTTCTACCTCCGCACCAACGACGCCGGAAAGAACTTCCGCATGGTGACCACTGCGGTCGGCAGCAGTGGCCGCGCCCAATGGACGGAGCTCCTGCCGGAACAGCCCGAAGCCCCACTTGAGGATTTTGATCTCTTCCGCGACTTCTGCGTCTGCTCCCGTCGTCGTCTCGGCCTCACCACGCTTGAAGTTCTCCGCTTCAACGCCGACCAAAGCCTGAGCCAGCCGAGCGAAATCAGCTTTCCCGAACCGGCCTACACGGCGCAAGCGCACGTCAATCGCGAGTTCGCGACCCCGATGTTCCGCTACAGCTACCAGTCGCTCGTCTCGCCCGCGTCCGTGTACGAGTACGACGTCCAAACCGGCAACTCCATGCTGCTCAAGCAGCAGGAAATCCCGGGCGGCTTTGACCGTGCCCTCTACGCCTCGGAACGCCTCTGGATTCGTGCATCGGACGGAACCGACGTCCCCGTCTCGCTCGTCTATCGCCGCAGCCGCTTCCACAAAGACGGTGCCTCCCCGCTTTACGTCTACGGCTACGGATCCTACGGTTACCCGCTGCCCATCGGCTTCAGCCCCGCACGTCTTTCGCTGCTGGATCGCGGACTCGTCATCGCCTTCGCGCACATCCGCGGCGGCGGCGAACTCGGCGACCCATGGCACGACGCTGGAAAGATGATGCAGAAACGCAACACCTTCACGGACTTCATCACCATCGTCGAATCGCTCGTCCAGCAGGGCTACGGCGCGCCCGACCGTGTCGCCATCGAGGGCGGCAGCGCCGGCGGTCTGCTGCTCGGCGCCGTCGTCAACCTGCGGCCGGAGCTCTTCCGTGCGGTGCTTTCGCACGTCCCCTTCGTCGACGTCATGAACACCATGCTCGACGCCAGCCTTCCGCTTACCGTCGCCGAGTACGAGGAATGGGGCAATCCCAACGAGCCCGAGGCCTTCGCCTACATGAGCTCCTATTCGCCCTACGACAACCTCCGCGAGGCCGACTACCCCGCCATGCTCGTCAAAACCAGCCTGAACGATAGCCAAGTCATGTACTGGGAGCCGGCCAAGTACGTCGCGAAGCTCCGCACCCTCAAGCGCAATCGAACTCCGCTCCTCCTGCACATCAACATGGAAGCCGGCCATGGCGGCGCCAGCGGCCGCTACGACTACCTGAAGGAGATCGCCTTCGATTACTCGTTTCTGTTGCGCGAGCTCGGCATCGACCCGCCCGCGCAACGGGCCTAGCTGCGGGTCACCGCCTCCATGTGTGCATCGCCCTCGCCCGGCGCCAGAAACAGGTTCGTCTCCAGCCCATGCTGGCGCGTGTACAGGTCGTGGTAGCGCCCACTCAGCGCGAACAGCGAGTCGTGCGTGCCCCGCTCCACGATGTGGCCCCCCTCGACGACCAGGATCTGCTCGGCGCGCCGGATCGTCGACAGCCGGTGTGCGATCACAAACGTCGTCCGCCCCTGCATCAGGTAGCTCAGCCCGTTTTGGATCATCGCCTCGGACTCCGAGTCAAGCGAGCTTGTTGCCTCATCCAGAATCAGGATGCGCGGATCCGCCAGAATGGCCCGCGCGATCGACAGCCGCTGCCGCTGGCCCCCCGAAAGCTTCACACCGCGCTCGCCAACGATCGTCTCGTACCCTTCGGCAAACCGCTCCGCAAATTCATCCACCCGCGCGATCCGGCACGCATCCAGAAACTGAGCCTCCGTCGCGCCCGGCCGCGAAAACACGATGTTCTCGCGAATCGTGCCGTCAAACAGAAAAGTATCCTGCAGCACCACCCCGAGCTGCTCCCGGTACGACGACAAGCGCACCGTCGCCAAGTCAACCCCATCCACCAGCACCCGCCCCGTCGTCGCCGTATGAAACGCGCACACAAGCGAAATAATCGTCGACTTACCCGACCCGGATGATCCCACGAGCGCCGTCACGGAGCCGGGCTGCGACACAAAGCTGATGCCGTGCAGCACCGGCTTGTCCTTCTCATACGCGAAGCCCACATTCTCAAACGCCACCTCGCCGCGGATCTCACCGAGCGCCGTCACCCGCGCCGGATCGCTGTCCTCCTCGCGCTCCGCCAGGATCTCCGTCGTCCGGTCAAGCCCTGCCACTGCCTCCGTCAGCTGCGTGCCGATTGACACCAGCTGCGCAATGGGCGCGATCATAAAGGCCAGAAACCCGACGTACGTAACGTACTCGCCCGTCGTTAGCTTGCCCGCCACCACCTGGTGCGCGCCCAGGTACATGATCAGCGCACCTACCACACCCAAAATCGTAGTCGAGGCCAGGCTCATCGTCGACTGCGCCGTCAGCGAGGAAATCACGTTTTCGAGAAGGCGCCCCACACCCTTCGCAAACACACTCTCTTCGCTCGCCTCCGCGTGGTACCCCTTCACCACGCGCACGCCGCCCAGCGACTCTGTCAGCCGCCCCGTTACCTCCGCATTGATCTTCGAACGCTCGCGAAAGATCGGCCGGATCGTCTTGAAGGCGCGCTGCAGCACCAAAGCAAAAATCACCAGAATCGCAAACGTCAGCAGCGTCATTTTCACGCTCAGAACAATCAGGTACACAAACGCAAAGATCGCCGTCAGAATGCCTCCGACGAAGTCCACCACGCCCGTCCCGATCAAGTTGCGCACACCCTCAACGTCCGTCATGATGCGCGCCACCAGCGTGCCGGTGCGATTCTCGTCATAGAACGACACCGGCAGCCGTCCGATGTGCGCCTGCACCTGCGTCCGCAGCTCCGCAATCAGCCGCTGCCCCGCCTTCGACAGCAGCTGTGTCAGCGTGTATGAGGTAATGCCCTGCAAAATCGTCGCCCCCACCACGACACCCACGATCAGCGGCAGAAAACCCATCTGATGTTTCGTCATGACATTGTCGATCAGGTAGCGAACCGAAGCCGGCAGCACCAGGCCGCTTGCACGATTGACGATCATCAGAAGGAAGCTGCCCAGCAGCAGCCATCGCCGCGGCCGCACCAGCTTCCAGATCTCCGGCAACACCTTCTTTAAGGGCGGTTTCGGACGTGCCGCCGTCAACCCGGCCGTGGTCGCGCGTCCCGTCCCGCGAGACGGTCGATCCGCTGTTTGCATCCCCGTCGATCCAAAACTTGATGCCATAGAAGATCGTCGCACACCGCGCAACAACGCAACAGCAGCTTTACGCCGCAGACAGCGCGCCACCGCGCCGAGCCGCGATAAACGAACGCACACACAGCCCCACAAAAAGAAGGCACAGCAGCGACGTCGCCGCCCTTTCGTCCACCGCGATCGGATGCGCGAGCGCGGCCCCTTGCATCTGCCGCGCCATCTGGATCACCGCCGGCACCGTACCCAGAAACATCAGCAACGCCACCGTCACCGCAATGTGCATCCACAGCATGCGCCGCTTGGGATCGGGCGAAATGGCCAACGCTCCGAACAGCACAAACAAGAGACCAACACCCGCCGGGATCAACGCGGTCGGATGCGCACTCCCCGTCAGCGCAAAACACACCACCGCCATCAACACCAGGGCAATCCCCAGACCAATCGTCAGCTTCGCCATCCGTCCCTCCCTAACTCGTTTGCGCCGCCTGCTTCATGCGTAGGACCACATCCTCAGGCTTCCAGTCGTTGGTCGGATACCAGGCGATCACCTTGCCATCCTTGCCGACCAGCACGGTCGACAGCGAGTGGCTCGCCGGCCCGTTCTTCCCGCCGGTCACCCCAACATCAAAGTATTGCTCCATCGCCGCCAGGTCCTTCTCGGGCGGCGCCGCAAAATCCCAATGCGCAAACGTCTCGTTCGTATACCGCCCCGTGTAGCCCCCGCCGTAGCTGCGTAGTACCGCCGGCGTGTCATACGCCGGATCGAACGAAACGCTCAGCAGGTGCGTCTGCGCATACAGCGCCGGGTCCCTCGCCAACGCTTGATCGATCTCGGCAAAGTTCCGGCTCATCCGCGGGCAATAATCCGCAAAGTTGCACCGCGTGTAGATGAACGTCATCAGCAGCAGCTTCCCCCGAAACTTCGCCAGCCCAATCTCGTGCCCGCTCTGGTTCAGCAGCCGGAAGTCCGGCACCGCGTCCCCTTCGGCCGGTACATGGTATTGCACCGCCGGCACGTAGTCCGGCCGCGCCTGCGCCGTCACCACCACGTCGTCCAGCCGGGCGTCGCGAAATCCATTCGCATCCTGCCGAACATGGATCGTCGCCACCAGCCGATCGCCCGGGTGCAGCTCACTCGCTACGCTCGCGTCCGCCACCTGGTACGGCATCGTCATCGCGCCCATAAATCCAGGCACGGCCTCGTGGTTCAGCTCCACCGTCGTGCCGGAAACACTCACCACCTGCCCGCGCACCGGAAAGCTCCGCTCCTGCCCGCCTTGCGCCGTCTGCCTCGCCGCCGGCACGCCCGCGCTCCGGCAGCCCCCCATCGCCGGAAGGATCGCCAGCGCCAAACAAATGCCCGAAACTGCCCAAGCTCGCACAAACCCATGATAATAGGTCTCGCGAGTCGCCGCAGCGCACCGCACGTAAGCTGCCGCCCCGGGTCCCGCACGCAAGAGGAGCAGGATGCTTCAAAACAAGATCGCCCCATCCACAGCGCCCCGAGCAGAGTTCAGAGCCGAGTCCAGGGCCTACCCCTCCGGTCCGCTCATGCACTTCACCTTCATCCTCGCCGGTCTCGGTACCGCCCTGCTCGGTCCCATCCTTCCCCTCCTCGCACGCCAGTGGCACCTTGCCGATTCCCAAAGCGGCCTGCTCCTGATGGCGCAGTTCTGCGGCGCCTTCGCTGGCGGCGTCAGCGTTTCGCGCCGGCTCACCCGCAGCCTCGCCCTCGGACTCGCCTCCGGAGCCGTCGGCTTCTGCGGCTTCGCCCTCACCTCCAGCCTGCCCGTCGCCTGCCTCTGCCTGTTCCTTGGCGGCTTCGGGCTCGGCCAGCTGATCACGTCGGTCAACATCATCGGCGGCCGCCGCTACACCGCCCACCGCGCCTCCGCGCTCGCTCTGCTCAACTTCACCTGGAGCCTCGGCGCCATGCTCGCGCCCCTGCTCACCGCCTGGCTCGCCCCGCATTTCCGTCTGCGCACGCTCCTGCTCTGCTTCGCCGCGGGCTTCATCTTGGCCGGCCTTCAGATGACTCTTGAGCGCCTCCGCGGCGGCGCTCCCGTCACCTCCGAGCCCGTCCCCGCCAGCCACACCCACGGCCAACTCACCCGTCGGCTCTTCCTCCTTTTCTGCCTCATGCTCGTCCTGTACGGTGGCCTCGAAACATGCCTCAACGGCTGGCTCACCACCTATGCCCTGCGCTATGGAGGCCGCTCCCTCGCCATCGGCGAATACACCACCCTGCTCCTGTGGGCCGCCATCACCGGTGGCCGCGCCCTCTCGTCCCTCATTCTTCTCCGCATCGACGTCCGCACCGTCCAGCGCGTCTCCCTCGCCCTCGCCGCCGCGCTCACCGCCGCCCTTGCTCTCGCCCACTCACCTGTTCTGATCGCCGCCTGCGCCCTCCTCCTCGGGCTCTCGCTCGCCCCCTTCTTCCCCGCTACGTTTGCCCTGCTCATGAACGAGTCCCCCTCCGCCCGGCAGGCCGGCATCGTGCTCGCCGTCTCCGGCCTCGGAGCCGCCGCCCTGCCCTGGTCCATGGGGGTCATCTCCACCGCCGCCAACTCGCTCAACCGCGCCCTCATCGTCCCCTTTGCCGCCGCCATCGGCCTGCTCATCGTCACCCTGCTTCCCGGCACAACGGCCCGCAGCGAAGCTTGATCGACCCCCCTGATATCCAGAGCGCGAAAGCGTATAACCGAAGGCATGAACCTGCCGTCGCAGCTGCCTCCCGAGATCCATGAGGCGCTCCTCCGCGGAGCCTGCGTCGTCACCGCCAACCAGCGCGCCGCACGCACGCTGCGCCGCCTCTATGACCAGCACCAGCACGCCAGAGGCCGTCGCATCTGGGCGCCCGCCGCGATCCTCGCCTGGGACACCTGGACCCGCTCCCTCTGGCATCAGCTCGTCCTCTCCGGCCACGCATCCGCACTTCTGCTCAACCGAACGCAAGAGCTCAGCCTCTGGCGCGCCATCATCGCCTCCGACCCCGACCTGCGCACCCTGCGGCAGCCTGAAGCGCTCGCCTCCCTTGCCGCATCCGCCTGGAGCACCCTCCAGGCCCACCGCCATCTTGGCCCACTCACCGGCCCCGCCGAAAGCACTGACGAAGCCGCCTTCCGCCGCTGGTGCAGCAGCCTCCGCCAGCGCTGCCAGCGCGACGCCCTGCTCACCCACGCCGAGCTCAACACCCAGCTCGAACGCGCCACCATTCACCAACAGCTCCCCCTCGCCTGCACCACGCTTTTGCTCGTCGGCTTCGACCACCAAACTCCTGCCCAGCAGGCTCTGCTCGAAGCCGTCCGCAGGTCCGGAATCGCCGTATCCGAGGACACCCCCACCTCCCCCGCCCGCGACCTCCTCTCCTGCGGCGCTGAGAACTCCCAAGCCGAACTGGAGGCCTGTGCCCTCTGGATGGGAGAGCAGCTCGCCCTCAACCCTGCCGCCCGGCTCGCCATCATCACCCCGTCCCTCGACGCCGATCGCGCCGAGCTCGAGCGTGTCCTCCGCAACATCCTTGCGCCCGAGCTCGGCAACATCGAACTACACGCCAGCCGACCCTTCGAGTTCTCCCTCGGCATCCCGCTCAGCACCACCGCCTCCGTCACCGCCGCCCTCGACCTCCTCACCTGGTCCCGGCAGGCCCTACCCTCCTCCACCGTCAGCCAGCTCTTGCTGTCCCCGTACCTCGCCGGCAGCACCTTCGCCGCGGAACGCCTCTCGCGCGCAGCCTTCGACGCCACACGCACCCGCAATCACCTCCTTCGCCCCGAACTCACCCTCGAAGAAGCCCTGCGCCAGGTCTCCGATGCCGCCCTTCCCGGAGTGCGTCACACACTCCGAGCTTTCCGCCACGCCGTCCAGCCCCTCCGCGAAGCCGTAGACCGCTCCTACCTCGAGTGGACCGAGCACATCCGCGCGGCCCTCGACGCCGCCGGCTGGCTTCCACCCGCGGAATCCAGCCTCGAGTTCCAGGTTCGCGACCGCTGGCAAAGCACCCTCGACGAGCTCGCCACGCTCGATTTTGCTGGCCGCCCCGTTCCCTTCTCGCGCGTTCTCGACGACCTCAGGCGGCTCGCGTCCGAAACCATCTTCGCCCCCGAAACCCACGACGCGCCCATCCAGATCCTCGGTCCCCTCGAAGCCGCCGGCAGCGCCTTCGACGCCGTCTGGCTCCTCCGCTGCGGCGACCTCACCTTTCCCGCGCACACGCCCGCCAATCCACTCCTTCCCTGGCGTCTCCGCCGCGCGCTGCGCTTGCCAGGCAGCAGCGCCGCCGAAGACACCCTCCGCGCCCGCACACTTCTGCGTCGCATCGTCGGCAGTGCCCCGCACGTCGTCATCAGCTATGCCCGGCACCTGGACCAGGGCACTCAGAAGCTCGCCGCCGTCGCCCGCGAGCTCAGCCCAGCGGAGCTCCCCCCACTCTCGCTGCACGCCTCCGCAGAAGCACCCGCCATTGCCCTGATCCCCGTCCCCGAACGCCTCCCGCTTCCCCCGCCGCCGCCCGACCGAGTCCTCCGCGGCGGAGCCGCCCTCCTGCAAGCGCAGGCCGCCTGCGGCTTCCGCGCCTTCGCCGAGCATCGCCTCGGCTCAAAGCCACTCGAAACCGCCGCCTTCGGTCTCGACCCTCGATCCCGCGGCATGGTCGTTCACTCCGTCCTTGAACATTTCTGGAAAAAAACCGAAACGCAGGCCGAGCTCCGTACGCTCTCTCACCAGGAACGCAGCGAACGCCTTCATCAACACATCGCGGAGGCCCTCGCCGGCTGGAACACAGCCAGCACCGAACCCTGGGACCTCGCCTACCTCGACATCCAACAAACCTGCCTCCACGCCGTCCTCCTAAACTGGCTTGAGGAGGAACTCAAGCGTGAGCCCTTTGAAGTCCGCTCCCGCGAACAGACCCACACAGATCTCGCCGTCGGCCCGCTTCACCTCAGCGTCCGCGTCGACCGCATCGACTCTACCGCCTCCGGCGGCGCAGTCCTGATCGACTACAAAACCGGCGTCGGCAAACCCTCGCAGTGGCTCTCCGATCGCCCCGACGCCCCACAGCTTCCGCTCTATACCCTCCTCCCTGAGGCCAACCAGCTCGACGCCGTCGCCTTCGGCAATCTCCGCACGGGCAAGGACTTCGGCTTCGCCGGCCACCAGACCCGCCCCGACGTCCTCCCCGGTCTTCAAAAACTGCCGCGCGGAACCGAAACCCTCGCCGAGCTCCAGGCGCAATGGCGCTCCACCATCGAGCAGCTCGCCACCGACTTCCACGCCGGAGACACCCGCGTCCGCCCCAAAAACTTCCCCGGAACCTGCACCTTCTGCGCCCAGCGCCTGCTCTGCCGCCTCGACCCCAACACCCTCATCGAGGAGCTCACCGAAGAGCTCGACGCCGACGAGGTCACCGAGCATGGCTAAGCTCTTTGACTACCCGTCCCTCTTCAGCCCCATACCTACCTCGCCCACCGCCGCACCAGACCCGCTCCCCACCCTCCCCGAGCCGCTTCCCTCCCAGGCCGGTGACAACCCGCCTCCCGACTGGCGCGAGCGCGAGCACGCCCTCGACATCCGCCGTTCGTGGATCGTCGAAGCCCCCGCCGGCTCCGGCAAGACTGGCCTTCTCATTCAGCGCCTCCTCAAGCTGCTCGCCGACGAAACCGTTCACCAGCCCGAAGAAGTTCTCGCCATCACCTTCACTCGCGCCGCCACGGAAGAAATCCGCGACCGCATCCTCGCCCAGCTCGAATCCGCCGCCGCCGGCACCCACGTCGCAACGTCCTTCGACCGCGCCACCCGCGATCTCGCCACCAGCCTGCTTGAACGCGACCGACGCCTCGGCTGGGATCTTCGCAACCAACCCCGCCGCCTCAACATCCGCACCATCGACTCCGTGTGCGCCGAGATCATGGGTGCGCTTCCCGTCCTCTCCGGCGGCGCCGGCCACCTCCGCCCCACCGAAACCGCCGCACCCCTCTACCGCGAAGCCGTCCGCCATGTCCTTCTTCGCCTCGGCGGCCCCGACCAACCCCTCCACCACGCCCTCCGAACCCTGCTCGAACGCCGCGACGGCAGCCTCTCGAACTGCGAACAGCTCCTCGCCGAAATGCTCGCCACCCGCGAGCAGTGGGGCGACCTCATCCCCCTCGGCCATCGCGCGCTCGACGGGGAAGAGCTCGACCGCGACGTCCTCCCCCGTCTCAATCTCGCGCTCGAAGAGATCATCTGCTCCGAACTCCATCGCCTCCAAACCGCCCTTCCCGAGACCTTCCTGCGCCAGCTCACCGAGCTCGCCGCCGACCTCAGCGACCGCCCCGGCTACAAAGACGCCCCCTCGCCAGTCGCCATCTGCCGCAACCGCTACAACACCCCCGCCGCCCGCATCGCCGACCTAGAATTTTGGCGCGCCCTCCTCCACCTCCTCATCACGGCGAGCGGAAAACATTGGCGCGCCGGCTTCAACGCCAGACAGATTGGCATCACCCTCGACGCAGCTGACCGCATTCGGCTGAAACAGCTCGTCGAAGAGGCCCAGCGAATCCCAAATCTCCTCCCCGTTCTCGAGCGCGCCTCCGCCCTCCCGCCCGCCGTCTACCCCGACGAGCAGTGGCGCATCGTCAAGGCCCTCTTTATCGTTCTCAGCGCCGCCCTCACCGAGCTCCAGCTCGTCTTCGCCCGCCACAGCACCTGCGATTTTGCCGAGGTCGCCCTCCAGGCCCGCGCCACCCTCCGCGACGAATCCGCCCATCACGACCTCCAGGCCGCCCTCGGCTACGAGCTCAAACACCTCCTCGTCGACGAAATGCAGGACACTTCCTCCGGCCAGTACGATCTGCTGCACCTCCTCACCCAACACTGGGCCGGCGAGCGCCGCACCCTCTTCCTCGTCGGCGACCCCAAGCAGTCCATCTACCTTTTTCGTCAGGCCCGCGTAGAGCGTTTCCTCCGCACCATGCGCGAGCGCCGCCTCGGCCCCCTCATCCTCTACCCCCTTCGCCTCACCGCCAACTTTCGCTCGCAGGCGCACCTCGTTCGCAGCTTCAATCACGACTTCAGCCGCATCTTCCCGTCTGCTGGTGCCGTCGAAGACGACACGGTCATCCCCTTCACCACCGCCTATCCCATCCGCTCCGCCAACCCGAACGTCCCCGAGAACCAAAGCCTCCGCTGGCACATCCGCGCTTTGCCCGCATCCGCGCCCGAGGCCCAGCCAACCGCGGAAGCCGAAGCACGCCAGGCCGATGCCACCTCTATCCGCGACATCATCCGCACCTGGCGCGCCCGTCCACTTCCCCCCGGCCGCTCCAGACCGTGGAGCATCGCCGTCCTCGTCCGCGCACGTCATCACCTGTTCGCCGTTGTCGCCGCCCTCCGCGGCTCCGCCGGCCAGCCCGCCATTCCCTACCGCGCCGTCAACGTCGAGCAACTCGGCGAGCGACCCGAAATCCTCGACCTGCTCGCCCTCACCCGCGCCATCCTCCATCCCGCCGACCGCATCGCCTGGCTCAGCCTCCTTCGCGCCCCCTGGTGCGGCGTAGAACTCACCGAGCTCCATCTCCTCGCCGGCGCCGACGACCCCGCCTTCCACCACTTCCCCATTCCCACCCTCCTCGAAACTCGCGCCGCCCTCCTCTCCCCCGCTACCCGCCGTCGCGTCGAGCATCTGCACCGCACCCTCCACGCCGCCGAAGCCCAGCGCAACCAGCTTCCCCTCGCGCAGCTCATCGAGCGCACCTGGCGCTCGCTCGGCGGCCCCCTCCCGCTCACCGGAGAGCACCACAGCAACGTCCACCGCTTCTTCGTCCTTCTCGACCAGCTCGAAGACAGCATCGGCCGCATTGACCTCAGCCGACTCACCGCCGAAACCAACCGCCTCTTCGCCGAGCCCTCCGCCGCCGAGGACGCCATCGACCTCATGACCATCCACTCGGCCAAGGGTCTCGAGTGGGACGTCGTCCTCCTCCCGGCGCTCGACCGCGACACCCGCAAAGGCATCCCCCGCCTCCTCACCTGGGAAGAGCTCACCGGCACCAGCTCCAAAGCCGCCCACGCCCTTCTCGCTCCCATCCAGGGCCGCGGCCAGCCCTCCGAAGCTCTCAATCAGTGGCTCAACAATCTCGCCCAAGACCGCGAAGCCGAAGAGCGCAAACGCCTCTTCTACGTCGCCTGCACCCGAGCTCGCGAAGAACTACACCTGTTCGCCACCCTCGAAATCCGCCAGTCGGGCGACCTCGGCAAACCCAAGAAAGGCAGCCTTCTCGACGCAGCCTGGCCCGCCGCCGCATCGCACATCGAATCCCCCCAGCCCGCGTCCGTCCTCGAGTTCCCACCCCAGCCTGTGTCCGGTCTTGCCCTCGCCGCTGCCGCGGACGACTCCTCCGAAGAGCCCCAGCGGCCCACCCCCACCATCTTCCGCCTCCCCGACGGCATCAGCCTCCTCACCGGCCAGCCCGCCTCCCCCACAAGGCTCCCGCCCCAACCACCCCCAACCATCCCATCCCCAACGCACCAACGCCCCGAAGGCTCTCTCCTTGCCCGCGGCTTCGGCAACACCGTCCACGCCTTGCTCGATCAGCTCGCTCAGCAGATCGCCCGCGGCCACTCACCGCAAGACCTCTCAGCCGAACTCCCAGCCTGGAACGGCCGCATCGGCACTCTGCTCCGCTCCGCCGGCATCTCCCCACGCGAGCTCCCCCGCCTCACCCGCGAAGTTGCAACCGCCCTCCGCAACACCCTCACCGACCCTGCAGGCCTCTGGATCCTGCACCCCCACCCCGCCGCCGCCAGCGAGTTCTCGCGCACGCTCTGGCCCGCGCAGCAGCCCCAAACCATTCGCGTCGACCGCCTCTTCCTCGCCGGATCCGATCCCCTTTCCCACCACACCGACTGCCTCTGGCTCATCGACTACAAGACTGCCACCCACGGCCGCGGCAACCTCGGGGACTTCCTTGCTCAGCAGCGCCGGATCTACGCCCCCCAGCTCGAAACCTACGCCCGCGTCCTTCACGGGCACGCCGGCGCCACCTACGTTCGCCTCGCGCTCTACTTCCCCCTGCTCCGCGAGCTCCTTTGGTGGACCCCCGAAAATCCCTAACCCCGAACGCCCTCAACCGTAGACCCGTAGTGCCGCACATCCGCCCCACGCACCCAGAAAATCACATCTTCCGCGATGTTCGTCGCGTGATCCCCCACCCGCTCCAAATTACGCGAAATAATCAGCGCATTCAGCGACTGCGGCGTCAGCTCCGGCTTCTCCTTGATGAGTGAACTCAGCGCATAGAACGCCGCGTCGTTCATCTCGTCTACCTGGTCGTCCAGCGTCAGCACAGACTCCGCCATCTCCGCATCCGCCTCGATAAACGCCTGCAGCGCCCGCCGGATCATCGCCGACGCCAGCGATGCCAGCTTCGGGATATCCACCGGCAGATCGATATTCGCAAACGCGCCCATCTCCCGCACCCGCACCGCAATATTCACACCCTGGTCCCCCACCCGCTCCAGGTCCGCATTGATCCGAATCACTGACAGAATGAACCGCAGATCCACCGCCATCGGCTGCTCCATCGCCAACAGATCCAGCGCCAGCTGATCGATCTCCCGCTCCAGCCGGTTAATCGCCGGCTCCGACCGAAACACCAGCTCACACAGGTTCAGGTCACGCGTGTTGTACGCCTCAATCGACCTCTGGATCGCCTGCTCCGCCATCCCCGCCATTACCAGCAGGCGCTCCTTCAACTCCTCCAGGTTCTGCTGAAACTTGATCCGCGTCGCCATCAGCCGAACCTCCCCGTGATGTAGTCCTCCGTGCGCTTGTCGCTCGGATTCGTAAAGATCTTATGCGTCGAATCAAACTCCACCATCTTGCCACTCAAGAAGAACCCCGTGTTCTCCGCTACACGCGCCGCCTGCTGCATGTTGTGCGTCACAATCACAATCGTGTACTGGCTTTTCAACTGGAAAATCAAGTCCTCGATCTTCGACGTCGACACCGGGTCCAACGCGCTCGCCGGCTCATCCATCAGCAACACCTCCGGATCGACCGCAATCGCCCGCGCAATGCACATGCGCTGCTGCTGACCGCCCGAAAGCGACGCCCCGGACTTCTTCTTGAGGTCGTCCTTCACCTCGTCCCACAACGCCGCAGACTTCAGCGATCGCTCGGCCGTCTCGTCCAGCACGCGCCGGTTCCGGAACCCGTTCAGCTTCAACCCGCTGATCACGTTGTCATAGATCGACATCGTCGGAAACGGGTTCGGCCGCTGAAACACCATTCCCACCCGCCGCCGGATCTCCACCGGCGACGCCTCCTTGTAGATGTCCAGGTCTCCCATCTTGACCGTGCCCTCGGCCCGCGCAATCGGGTTCGTCTCGTGCATCCGGTTCAGGCACCGCACAAACGTCGACTTGCCGCACCCCGAAGGCCCAATCAGCGCCGTCGCATGGTTCGCCGGAATATGCAGGTTGATGTCCTGCAGCGTGTGCACCGCTCCGTACCACGCATTCAAATGCTCCACCTGGATTCCGACGCCCACTAGCTTCTTCCTCCCTGCGCCACGCCGCGCCCTGCAAAGATCCGCACCAGCGTAACTGAAACCATGATCAGCACAATCAACACCAACGCACCCGCCCACGCCAGCCGGTGCCACTCGTCGTACGGGCTGATCGCGTAAACGAAAATCTGCAGCGGCAGCGCCGCAATCGGCTCACCCAGCGCAAAACTCCAGAACTGATTGCCAAACGCCGTGAACAGCAGCGGCGCCGTCTCTCCCGCCACCCGCGCAAACGCCAGCATGCAGCCGGTAATGATCCCCGGCGACGCCGTCCGCAGTGAAATCGAAAGCGCCGTCCTCCACTTCGGCACGCCCAGGCCCAGCGCCGCCTCGCGCACCGCCATCGGTACCTGCAGCAGCATCTCTTCGGTCGTCCGCGTAATTGTGGGCACCATCATGATCGCCAGCACCACACCTCCGGCAAAGGCGGAAAATCCACGCCCCTTCACCAGCACCACCCACGCCGCGATCCCCATCACGATCGACGGCACACCGTTCAGCACATCCGCCGTAAACCGCACCGCATCGCCCAGCAGCTTGCCCCGCCCAAACTCCGCCAGGTACATTCCCGCCGCGATCCCCACCGGAATGCCCATCGCGCTCGCCAGCGCCAGAATGATTCCCGACCCAACAATCGAATTCGCCATCCCACCACCGGGCTCCCCCACCGGTGCCGGCACGTGCGTAAAGAACGCCACATTCAGCGAGCTCGCACCCTTGTAGATCAGGTACACCAAGATCGCAAACAGCGGAGCCAGCACCAGCAGTGTCGCCAGCACCGCCAGCCCGCTCACAAACGCGTTCATCGCCGTGCGGTACGCCGTGCTCACGCCGGAAACCCGTAGCGGCGATCTCCCCATTGGCGCCATATGTGCGTGCATCGGTTGCGTACCCATCACACCACCCTCGCCGGCGTCCCGCGCGTCACCGCCCACACCATCAGCCGCGCGATCGCATTCACCACGATTGTCACCAGAAACAGCGCCAGGCCGATCTCCACCAGAGCGCTGATATACATATCGCCATTTGCCTCGGAAAACTCGCCCGCAATCACACTGGCCAACGTATTCGCCGGCGCAAACAACGACCCGCCAAGGCTCGGATGGTTCCCAATCACCATGGTCACCGCCATCGTCTCGCCCAACGCCCGCCCCAGCCCCAGCATCACCGCGCCCACAATGCCGATGCGCGAGTTGCGCAGCACCGCCGTGCGGATCATCTCCCATCGCGTCGCCCCCAGCGCCAGCACCGCCTCCCGCTGCGAGTCCGGCACCGCGCGCATGATGTCCCGCGTCAGCGAAGAAATAATCGGCAGCACCATGATCGCCAGAACAATGCTGGCCGTCAGTAGACCCACGCCGAAGTTCGCCCCACCAAACAGATGCGTCCACCCGAAATACCGCACCAGAAACGGCCCCAGGTGATCCCGCATCAGCGGCACCAGCACAAACACGGCCCACAGTCCGTACACCACCGAAGGAATGGCCGCCAGCAACTCGGTCAAAAATGAAATCGGCGCCCGCAGCGATCGCGGGCACAACTCCGTCACAAAAATCGCCACCCCCAACGCCAGCGGCACCGCCATCAGCAGCGCTAAAAACGACGTAGCCAGCGTCCCATAGATGAACGGCAACGCCCCGAAATCGCCGCTCACCGGATCCCACGCCGACCGCACAAAGAAGTGCCACCCAAATGCAACCAGCGACGTCTTTGACTGCGCCACCAGCACAAACAGAATAAACAGCACAATCAGGAACAGGCTGGTGGCGCACACCAGCAGCATTGCCGCAAAACTCCGATCCGCAAGGCTGCCGCTCCCGCGCGATTGCAAGAAGTTCCGAATTGCCGAAGAAGCAGCGGGATCCGGCCCCGGCGACGGAAGCGCAACAGGGACCTCGATCGGTCGCGGCTGCGCGAGATTACGGTCACGCTCGGTAGACATACGGCTAAGCAACACGCCTCTTCCTGGAACTCTGCCCTGTCCGAGTTCCGACCATCCTCACAAGAAGCCGAACCACACACACACACACACCGGGAAACGCCGTACACCTCGCCCTCGTAGAGCAGACGTATACAGCCAAAGACTACCTGACTTGTGCCATCGCCCTGCCAACCGAGTTCGGCAGCAGCGCATACAACACCAAACGTCGCCTCAGCTTCGCTTGTGCTGCAGCATCCATCCACGGAAGTCCGCAGCACCTTCGCCGGAGCCGCAGACCGCCGGACCCGGCTCGCCGTCCCAACCAGTCTCCCTTGAATCCATTACGAGGAGATTACATCCCCGCGCAAGGCCTCAGAATCTTGCCCGTCCTCGACCGTCGACGCCGCCGCCGCCGCCGGCAACGTAAACAGAAATCGGCTTCCCCGGTTCAGCTCACTCTCCGCCCGGATCGTCCCCCCGGAGCGCTCCACGAGGTGCCGCGCAATGGCCAATCCCAGCCCCGTCCCGCCCGACTCGCGCGACCGCGCCTTGTCCACCCGGTAGAACCGTTCAAAGATCCGCTGCAGATGCTCCGACGCAATCCCCGCCCCTTCATCCGAAACCCGAAATTCCACCTTCGGCCCGCCGTCCTCGATCGCCCGCGCCTCCACCACCACACGCGCCCGCTCGCCCCCACGCCGTCGCCCATACTTGATCCCGTTCTCCATCAGGTTGCTCAGCACCTGCACCACCGCATCCGGATCCGCGATCACCGCGCTCGTCGTCACCTCTCCCACCTCCAGCTCCGCCCGCTCCTCCTCCTCCAGCATCCCGCGCACCGCGCGCACCGCATCCTCCACAAGATCGCGCGCAGGCACCCGCACCTGCCGCAGCTCCTGGTCGGAGTTCTCCACCCGCGCCATCAGCAGCAGATCCTCGGTCAGCCGCGTCATGCGCCCCGCATTCTTCAGAATCGTCTCTAAAAACACCCGCGCCTGCGGCGTCAACCCCGCTTCGTGATCCAGCAGCGTCTCCACATACCCACTGATCGACGTCAGCGGCGTCCGCAGCTCATGCGACACATTCGCCACAAACTCCCTCTGCTGCCGCTCCACCTGCTCCATCCGCGTCACGTCATGGAGCACCGCCACCGCCCCACCCGCCGGCATCGGCGCCGCATTCACCTCAAAAATGCGCCCCGGCAGCAACGTCGTCGATCGCCTCTGGGTCACCGTCCGCTCCACCATCGACGACCGAACACACGCCAGTACCTCCGGGTCGCGAATCGTCTGCACCAGCGCATGACCCACCCGCACCGCACCGCTCTCCGCCGACCCCGGCATCAGGTGCTGCATCCGCTTGTTCGTCCACAAAATCCGCCCCGCCTCATCCACCGCCAGCACCGGATCCTGCATACTGTCTACCATCGCCTCCAGCGCCCGCCGGCTGTCCGCCGCTGCCCCCAGAGCGCGCGCCACCTCGCCCGAGGCCTCCGAGATCGCCCGCGCCAGGCCGTCAAACTCCCGAAATCCAACCTCCGGAACCCCCGTCGGCATCTCCGTCATGCGCGCCGCCGCGCGCTCGAGCGGCGCCACGCTCCGCCGCACCGTCCACCCCAGCATCGCCGCCGTGCCCACACCCAACACCAGCACCGCCGCCACCGGCACAGCCCAGCCCAGCGACGGCAGCGCCGCTCGCAAACCGGCCAGCACCAGCACCAGTACCAGCAGACGCACCGCAAACGCCAGCGAAAGACTCCGCCTCATCCGTCCCCAACTCTACGCGGCAGTCGCCTTCGGGATCTCAAACCGGTACCCCGCTCCGCGCATGGTCTTCAGATACCGCGGACTCTCCGCGTCCGTTTCGATCTTCTCGCGAATCCGCCGCACATACACATCCACACTTCGCGGCGTCACAAACCGTGCATCGCCCCACACCGCATCCAGCAGGTGATCCCGGCTGAACACCCTCCCAGGGTGCCGCGCCAGGTAGTCCAGCAACCGAAACTCCGTCGCTGTCGTCGTCACCAGCTCACCCCGCACCCGCAGCTGCATCGCGCTCGCATCAATCTCAATCTCTTCAAACTTCACCACCGAAGGCGCCGTCGGCCGCTCAAACCGCCGCAGCACCGCTTTCACCCGCGCCACCAGCTCCCGCGTCGCAAATGGCTTCGTAATGTAATCGTCCGCGCCCAGCTCCAGCCCCTGCACCCGGTCGTTCTCGCCCGCCCGCGCCGTCAGAAAAATGATCGGCACCGAGCTCAGCGTCGGATTCTGCCGCAACCGCCGGCACAGGTCCATCCCATCCCCGCCCGGAACCATGATGTCCAACAAAAACAGCGCCGGCGGCTGTCGCTCCGCATCCGCCAGAATCGTCCCGATCGCGTGGTAGAGCCGCACCCCAAACCCCGCCCCCTCCAGGTGATACTGCACCAGCCGCGCGATGTCCACCTCGTCTTCCAGCACCACGATCGTCTGCGTCACCGTTCCCTCCATCGCAGCCCAGACTACCCCAGCAGCCAGCCCCAGAATGCGAACGCCCGATGAATCGTCACGTTGCCCGTCCCCGCTACATCGCTCCGACCGCCGCCCCCAACATCTCCCGCAGCACGCCCGCAGCACGCTCGCACTCCGCCCGACCCACATCCCGGTGCGTCACCAACCGCACCGCATGCGGCCCCACAGCGCTCGCCAACACCCCCCGCTCCTTCAACGCCCCGCAAAACGCCGCCGCATCCCCACTATCCTTCAGCCGGAAAATGACAATGTTCGTCTCCACCGCCTGAAGATCAATCTCCACCCCATCCTCCTCCGCCACCGCCTCCGCTAGCAGCCGCGCATGCGCATGATCCTCATGCAGCCGCCCCGGCCCCTCCTCGAGCGCCAGCAGCCCCGCCGCCGCCAACACCCCAGCCTGCCGCATCCCCCCGCCAAGCGCTTTCCGAAACACCCGTGCCCTCCGGATATGCTCCTCCGACCCCACCAGCATCGATCCCACCGGTGCCCCCAGTCCCTTCGACAAACAGAACATCACCGTATCGAACCCCCGCGTCAGCTCCGCCGCCGAAACACCCAACGCCGCCGCCGCGTTGAACACCCGCGCCCCATCCAGGTGCACCGGCAGCCCCGCCTCCCGCGCCCCCGCCCAGATCTCCTCCAACACCGGCAACGGCGTCACTGTCCCACCCGCCATGTTGTGCGAGTTCTCAAGCGAGATCATCCCCGTCGCCGCCCGGTAATAAATCTTCGGCGCAATCGCCGCCCGGATCCCCTCCCACCGCAACACCCCGCGATCCCCTGCCACCGCCCTCGCCTGGCACCCCGCAAACGCCGCCACCATCGCCATCTCCCAGTCCAGCACATGCGACCGAGCCTCGCAGATCACCTCCTGCCCATGCTCCGTATGCAGCCGGATCGCAATCTGGTTCCCCATCGTCCCCGTCGGCACAAAAATCGCCGCCTCCTTCCCCAGTACCTCCGCCGCCCTCTGCTCCAGCCGGTTCACCGTCGGGTCTTCCCCATACACGTCGTCGCCCACCTCCGCCGTCGCCATCGCCGCCCGCATCGCCGCCGTCGGCCGAGTCACCGTGTCACTTCGCAAATCCACCATGTGTCCCATCCTCTCCATCATCTTCCTCCCCTTCTGTCCTAGCGTTTCTGTTCCCGCTCTTCTGCTTCGCATTTGTGTTCCCGCTTCTCTGTTCCCCGTCACGCCGCAACTGCCGCATCCACCAGCAACCGCTCAAACACCTCATTCGAAGCCAGCCGCCCCGCCCCCGTCAGACGCATCCACCCGCCCACCACCTCCATAAATCCTGCCACGGCCATCTCCCATACCACCCCCATCGCCACCTCCACCAACCCTTCCCCAAACTCCCGCCGCAACCCCGCAACCTCCACCCCCTCATTCATCCGCAGCCCCAGAAACAGCCGTTCCTCAAACGCCGCCTCCCGCCCAATCCGCTCCACCACCCGCCCCGCTCCCAGCAAATCCAGCCCCATCCCGGCCGCAAAATACCCCCCAAGATCATCCGTGTTCGCAAACCGCACCTCCCCACCTCCAGCCGCCCGCAGCATCGAGTGCGCATCCAGCCCAAACCCCACATACGCCTCCCTCCGCCAGTACTTCACGTTGTGCCGAGACCGATGCCCTTCCCGCGCAAAATTCGAAATCTCATACTGTCCCAACCCCGCCGCCCCAAACCGTGCACACGCCTCCGCATAAAACGCCACCGCCTCCTCATCCGTCGGCAGCGCCCCCGCCCCGTACCGCATCCCCCCGTCCATCGCCTCCCGCCCCAGCCGTGACTCCCCATCGACTTCCAGCAGATACACACTCGCATGCGGCACCCCCGCCTCAATCACCGCCGAAACCGACTCCCCCCAGCTCGCCGCCGTCTGCCCCGGCAAACCCGCAATCAAATCCACACTGATCTCACCGATCCCAGCCGACCGCAGCCGCCCGATCTCCGCCTCACACACCGCCCGCGTATGCCCCCGCCCCACCGCCCTTGACTCCGCATCCACAAAGCTCTGCACCCCCATCGACACCCGGTTCACCCCGCACCGCAGCATCGCCTCCAGCACCTCATCCCCAATCTGCCCCGGCGCACACTCGGCCGTCACCTCCGCCCCCGCACCCACCCGGAACTCCCCCCGCATCGCCCCAAACACCGCCCCCATCTGCTCCGCCGACAACAAACTCGGCGTCCCTCCACCCAGGTACACCGTATCCACCCCCTCCGGCAGCACAGCGCCCATCCGCTCCGCCTCCGCCCGCGCCCCGCGCACCTCCGCGCACAGCCGCTCCACATACGGCGCCATTTGCCCCGCCCCAAACGCATCCGACGCAAAATTGCAAAACGTGCACTTGCCCCGGCAAAACGGCACCGACACGTACACGCCCAGCATCTCGTCGTTTTCCATGGAGCTCACCCCCACATTCTTTCATTGCACCGGAACCCGCGCCAGCACCCTCTAAAATGGACACAGCCCATGCCCCAGCCCGACACCAAGCAAGCCGACCAGCAAAAACCCGCGGCCGCGCCCACTCCGGGCGTCGCGCAGGCAAAGCCCGCGCCACCCCAGAACGACGATGACGTCGTCGGCAAGGCCTACGACAGCCGCCTCATGCGCCGGCTGCTCACCTACCTCGCCCCCTACAAGCTCCAAACCGCCCTTTCCGCCTTCGCCATCCTGCTCAAAGCCGGCTCCGACGTCCTCGGCCCCTTCCTGGTCAAGATCGCCGTCGACCGCTACATGACCGCCGTCCCCACCTCCCAGCTCTCCTGGCTCGCCCGCCAGCTCAGCCCCAACCCCGCCCGCGGCATCACCCAGTGCGCCCTGCTCTACCTTGCCGCCCTGTCCCTCTCCTACCTGCTCGAGCTCCTCCAGACCTACCTCATGCAGTGGACCGGCCAGAAAATCATGTTCGACATGCGCCGGGAGATCTTCGCCCACATTCAGCGCATGCAGCCCGCCTTCTTCGACCGCAACCCCGTCGGCCGCCTCGTCACCCGCGTCACCTCCGACGTTGACGCCATCAACGAAATGTTCACCGCCGGCGTCCTTGCCATCTTTGAAGACGTCTTCGTCCTCCTCTTCATCGTCCTCATCATGCTCCGCATGAGCTGGCCCCTCGCCCTCCTCACCCTCGCCGTCATCCCCGCCATCCTCTACATCACCGGCATCTTCCGTCGCCACGTCCGCGACTCCTACCGCCGCATCCGCTCCGCAATCGCCCACATCAACGCCTACATGCAGGAGCACGTCTCCGGCATGAGCATCGTCCAGCTCTTCAACCGCGAAGCGCGCGCCTACGACGATTTCGCCGCCATCAACCAGCAGCACATGGACGCCTTCAAAGACGCCATCCTCGCCTATGCTCTCTACTACCCCGCCGTCGAGCTCCTTTCCTCCATCGCCATCGCCCTCGTCATCTGGCGCGGCGGCCTGTCCGCCCTCCACGGCGCCGTCACCCTCGGCGTCCTCATCGCCTTCATCCAGTACGCCCAGCGTTTCTTCCGCCCCATCATGGACCTGAGCGAGAAGTACAACATCCTCCAGGCCGCCATGGCCGCCTCCGAGCGTGTCTTCAAACTCCTCGACACCCCCTCCGACATCACCAGCCCCGCCCACCCCACCCTCGGCAACGGCTCCGGCTCGATTGAGTTCCGCAACGTCTGGTTCACCTACGCGCACCTCACTCCCGAACAGATCGCCAGCCTCCGCGCCACCACCCCCGACGCGCCCACGCCCGATCCCCGAGCCTGGACCCACTCCATCGAGTGGATCCTCCGCGGCGTCTCTTTCACCGTGTCCCCCGGCGAGACTGCCGCCATCGTCGGCCACACCGGGGCCGGCAAAACCACCATTACCGCCCTGATGATGCGCTTCTACGACGTCCAGTCCGGGGAGGTCCTCGTCGACGGCGTCGACGTCCGCGACCAGGACCTCAACGCTCTCCGCAAGCGCTTCGGCGTCGTCCTCCAGGACCCCTTCCTCTTCACCGGCACGGTCGCCGACAACATACGCCTCGGCTCAACCTGGATCACCGACGCCCAGCTCGAAGACGCCGCCGACCAGGTCAACGTCGGCGACTTCATTCGCTCTCTCCCCGGTGCCTTCTCCGAGCCCGTCACCGAGCGCGGCGCCACCTTCTCCACCGGCCAAAAACAACTCATCTCCTTCGCCCGGGCCCTCGCCCACCAGCCCGCCATCCTCATCCTCGACGAAGCCACCTCGTCGGTCGACACCGACACCGAACTCCGCGTCCGCCTCGCTCTCGATCGCATGGTCACCGGCCGCACCTCCGTCCTCATCGCCCACCGCCTCTCCACCATCCAGCGCGCCGACACCATCCTCGTCATGCACCGCGGCCAGCTCCGCGAGCAAGGCACCCACCAGCAGCTCCTCACCCAGCGCGGCCTCTACTACAAGCTCTATCAGCTCCAATACAAAGACCAGGAACTCGCCACCGAATCCCACCTTCCCGCCCAAGCTCCCGCGTGATACCTCTCGCTCGCCCGAAGAACACAATCACCGGGAACTTTGTGAACCATTCGCCTGTCCCACGTGTGTGTTCTCAATTTGTTTACCAAGGCGATCACACAAACTCTTGCCAAGGACAGGCGACGAAATCGCGGATCGGGGCGCGTCCCAGAGGTCGGGTTTGAAGTCAACCGAATTGCAAAGAGCGGTTGGTGCGAACCCGGTGAGTAGACGTCCATCTGGACGCCAGCAACACTGGGAGCCGGGTCGTGGCCGACGGGAGTCGAGAGAACGGCGATGGGCTCTGTCTTCACCTTTGAGGTCAGCACCGCCAGCCACGGAACGCTGCTTCGGCGGCTCCCTCGGCGACCTCCGGAGCTCCGGTGTCAGTCTCGATCAAGACGCTCTTCGCGTCCAGCAACCCATCCGGGTGCCGAAGATACTCTGCCGGGTTTTCAAAGAGTTTCAGATCGGGCTCCTCCCGATGTATGTCCGTCACTGTCCACGCAGAACTCTCTCCCTTCGTCGGTCAATCCTGTTTATCAATCAGCGCTAGGCCAAAGTCCGAAAGCCGAACCTCCGAGATACGTTTCTCACCCGCCTCAGACGTCGTCTCGTACTTCTACCCGAACAAGATCATCCCGTCCCGCTGCTTTGTACCCAGAACAGTGATATGGGTCTTACCTCCCGCTTCCTCCCGGTCAGGTCTTTCCGTCAACGATTGCTGTAACCGCCGAAGCATTCGCGATTGCTGTCGACCGATCCCGTCCGGAATCTTCCTCCAGGCGGTCCCGAAAGCGTATACGTGTAACACGGCGGAGACGGCAGCAGCACAATCGTGCGACCACCCGGTATGTCTTCAATCTCAACGCGAAAGACGAGTCCCTCGACTGAGGACGCGATGTAGGTGCTCCCAATACTCGAACGCGCCAACTGCGCTGTATCCGCAACCGTCTTGCCCGACACGTGCCGCGTCATCGAGCACACGGCGGAAATCGGCGCCTTCAGGATGTGATCGGGTCGCGCTGCGCCGTCAACCGCAATCCCCAACTTTGGCAGCAAAGGATCGCAGAAACCTGGAGTCCGCAACGTAGTCTCATGCCCTCCCTAGAGTGTGTCGACGAATCGACTTTGCCTGTTGCTGCGGATTTGTTGCTGTAGGGATGGGCGTCGGGCTATATGAGTTGACGGAGGTGCAGTGGCGGCGGATTAGGCCGCTGCTGCCTGGGCGTGCGGGGATGGTGGGTCCTCCTGCGGCGGATAATCGTTTGTTTGGGCATGGCGTGCTTTGGGCCTTGCGCTCCGGGATACGCTGGCAGGACATGCCGGAGCGCTACGGCACATACAAGAGCGTGCACAAGCGCTTCACGCGATGGGCTGCGGCTGGCGTGTGGGACCGGGTCTTCGCCGATCTGCTTCGGGATGGCGAGAATCGCTACGTGATGATCGATTCCAGCGTCGTGCGGGCACACCAACAGGCCGCTACGGCCCGAAAAAAAGGGCTCAAGAGAGCGCTTTGGGGCGGAGTCGAGGAGGTTTGACGACCAAGATTCACCTGCTCGCCAACTCGCTCGGCCTGCCGCTCGGCTTCGTGCTCACCGGCGGCCAGGCCAACGACTGCACCCAGGCCCTCGCGCCGCTCGGCGACCGGAGCCCCGAAGCCGTGCTCGCCGACAAGGGCTATGACACCGATGCCCTCCTGAACCTCCTCGCCGAACGAGGCATCGAGGCGGTCATCCCGCCCGCCGCATGCGCCTCGTGCAGCGATCCTTCAACAACGCTCTATAAACAACGCAATCGCATCGAACGGACCTTCGCCCACCTCAAGCAGTTCCGCAGACTCGCCACGCGGTTCGACAAGCTGAAACGGAACTTCAGGCCACAGTCCCACTCGCCTGCTGCTGGAGGTGGCTCGCCCAATTAGTCCATACACCCTAGGCGGTATCCACATATAGTCTTTGCTGCGCATCGCAAATTTGGTGCACTT
>CAXTEU010000009.1:0-192216 GCA_964243475.1 uncultured Acidobacteriaceae bacterium
CAACGATAGTGCAATTTCGCCTTTTCTTTGCTTCCGGAAACTGCTAGTATCCGTTTGAACGTAGCCCTCCCAAGGAGATGAACACCGTGGCCGACGACCGTACCAGAGCAATCGAAACCGCACTGTCGCAGCTGGAAAAGCAGTTTGGCAAGGGGTCGATCATGCGGCTCGGGGCGAAAGAAGCGATCGTGCCGATTTCGGTCATCTCTTCGGGCTCGATCTCGTTTGACGCGGCGCTGGGGGTTGGGGGCGTGCCGCGCGGTCGGGTAGTGGAGATCTTTGGGCCGGAGTCTTCCGGCAAGACGACGATCACGCTGCAGATTATCGCCGAGGCGCAAAAGGCCGGCGGTCTGGCGGCATTTGTGGACGCGGAGCACGCGCTCGATCCGGGCTACGCCAAAAAGCTGGGCGTGGACGTCGACAATTTGCTGGTGTCGCAGCCCGACTACGGCGAGCAGGCGCTCGAGATTGTGGAGGCTCTGGTGAAATCCGGGGCAATCGACGTTCTGGTGGTCGACTCTGTGGCGGCCCTGGTTCCGAAGGCGGAGCTCGACGGGGAAATGGGCGACTCGCACATGGGCCTGCAGGCGCGGCTGATGAGCCAGGCGCTCCGTAAGCTGACCGGCACGGTGTCGAAGTCGCGCACCTGCCTGATCTTTATCAATCAGATCCGTGACAAGATCGGCGTGATGTTTGGCAATCCGGAGACGACGACAGGTGGCCGGGCGCTCAAATTTTATTCCTCGGTGCGTATCGACATTCGCCGCATCGGGGCGGTGAAGGAGGGCGACGTTGTGGTCGGCTCCCGCACTAAGGTGAAGATTGTGAAGAACAAAGTGGCGGCGCCCTTCCGCGATGCCGAGTTCGACATTCTGTACGGCGAGGGCATCTCGCGCGAGGGGGATGTGCTGGATCTGGCGGTGCTCCATGGCATCGTGGACAAGAGCGGCGCGTGGTACTCGTTCCAGGGTGAGCGCATCGGCCAGGGGCGGGAGAATGTGCGCACATTTCTCAAGGAAAATAAGGATATTTTCATCCGTGTGGATGCCGAACTGCGCAAAAAGCTGAATATTGCCGGTGCAAACGCGCCGGTCGAAGAGCTTCCGGCGGTTCCGGCCAACGGCGCGGTGCAGGCGGTCGAGGTTGTTCGCGGAAGCCGGGGTCGCTAACCGCAACGCCGGCGAGTCGTTCTTCCTGGGGCGGCTTGTCCGGCGTATGCTGCTGATGGCATGCACACCGTCAAGGCCATCTACCCCGGTACGTTTGACCCGCTGACCAACGGCCATCTGGACCTGATTGCCCGCGCCGCGAAGATTATGGATCACCTGGTCGTCGGCATTCTGCGCAACAGCGAAAAGGCTGCTCCGCTGTTTACGGTGGAGGAGCGGCAAAGCATGATCGCGGAGGCGACGATCCACTTCGGCAATGTGTCCGTGGCCACCTTTGACGGCCTTCTGGTGGACTTCGCACGGGCGCAGGGAGCAAAGGCGGTGCTGCGCGGCATTCGCGCCATCTCCGACTACGAGTACGAGCTGCAGATGGCGATGATGAATCGCAAGCTCGACCCCGAGCTCGAAACGCTGTTTATGATGCCGGGCGAGAAGTATACCTACGTGTCGTCGCGGCTGATCAAGGGTGTGTTTCAGCTGGGTGGGGATGTGACGGCGCTGGTGCCGCCTTCGGTGGTGGAGCGGTTAAAGGCGAAGACGCGTCCCGGCCCGAGCGGCGTCTGAAGCCAGACCGGGCTGCCCTTCCCGCGTCCGCGAAAATCTGAAAGACTGAACCGCATGAGCATGCCCAGCGTCAAGGTTTTTTCCGACCGGATCAACCGGATTGAAGTCTCGGCCACCCTGGCGATCACCGCTGAGGCGTTGAAGCTGAAGTCGCAGGGAACGGATCTCGCGGACTTCGGCGCGGGCGAGCCGCATTTCCCCACGCCACGGCACATCAAGGATGCGGCCATCGAGGCGATCGAGAAAAACTTCACGCGTTACACCAACGTTTCCGGCATACCGGAGGTGCGGCGCGCCATCGCCGACCGCCATGCCGCCGACTTCGGCTCGAACTACACGCCGGACGAATGTGTTTTTTCGGCCGGCGGCAAGCTGGCGCTGTTCAACGCGATCGAGGTACTGGTCGATCATGGCGACGAGGTGATCGTGCCCGTGCCGTACTGGGTGTCGTACAAGGACATCATCCAGTACGCCGGGGGCAAGCCGGTCTACGTCGAGACCCATGAGGACGAGAATTTTCGGCTCACGGCGGAGATGATCGAGCGGGCGATTACGCCGAAGACGGTGGCGATCATCTTGAACTCGCCGTCGAATCCGTCGGGCGCGGTCGTGGATCCCGAGGATCTGGAGGCGATTGTCCGCCTGGCTCACCGGCGCGGCATTTATTTGTTGCTCGATGAGTGTTACGTGTACCTGAACTTCACCAACAGGATTGTGAGCGGCGGCTCGTTCACGGACTGCAAAGAGACGACGGTGATCCTCGGATCGCTGTCGAAGACGTATGCGATGACGGGGTGGCGGGCGGGGTTTGCGCTCGGCCCCAAGCCGCTGATTGCGGCGATCGGCAAGCTGCAGTCGCAGAGCACGTCGAACGCCTGCTCGATCGTGCAGAAGGCCTCCATTGCCGCGGTAACCGGCACGCAGGAGCCCGTGGCCGAGATGCGCGCCGACTACCTTCGTCTCAGGGATAGGATTTTGTCGGGTCTTCGTTCCATTTCGGGAATCACCTGCACCACGCCCGAAGGGGCATTCTATGTGTACCCGAATGTGTCACAGTTCTTTGGTCGCGGAGGCGTGCGGACCGCCGCGGACGTCGCGGCTGGCCTGCTTAAATCGGCGCACGTGGTGTGTGTTCCGGGCGAGCCATTCGGGACCGCGGATCACATCCGGCTCTCGTACGCGGTCTCTGCGGACGTGATCGACAAGGGTCTGGATCGCATGCGCGCGTACTTTGCGGCGCTGAAGTAGCTTCAGTTTGCCGCCTCAAACCCGTAGACTGGGGGCTATGGCGACAGACCCACATTCCTCGGCGCCGAAGTTTGCCCCGGTGATCCTGGCAGGCGGCAGCGGAACGCGGTTCTGGCCGCGCAGCCGTAAGGCTCGCGCGAAGCAGGTGCTCGCCCTCGACGGCGACCGCACCATGATCCAGCAGACGCTCGACCGGCTGCAGTCGCTCGCGCCAACGGGCGCCGCGTGGGTGATCACGAACGATCTGCTGCTGTCGCAGATCCAGGAGCAGCTGCCGGAGATTCCCCCGGACCAACTGGTGTGCGAGCCGGCTGCGCGCAACACGGCCCCGGCATGCGCGCTGGCTGCCTTTCTGCTGGAGCTGACCGCGCCTGAGACGGTGATCGGGATCTTTCCATCGGACCACGTGGTGAAGCTGGAGCAGCGGTTCGGCGAGATCGTTCGTGCCGCGGTGGCGCTGGCGGCGAGTGGCGAAAAAATTGTGGTGCTGGGCGTTCCGCCGACGCGGGCCGAGACGGGCTACGGGTACATCGAGCTGGGTGCCGCGGTGGATACGCACGAGGTACCCTACCCGGAGATTCCGGTGCGCCGGGTTCGTCGGTTCACGGAGAAGCCGGACGCCGAGCGCGCTCGGCAGTTCGTCTCGTCCGGCAACTTCGCCTGGAACAGCGGGATGTTCCTGTGGAGTGCGCGCACGCTGGCCAACGCGATCCGGGAGCACTGCCCGGCGATGGCTCCGCTGCTGGAGCGGATCGCGGCCAGCTACGGAACGCCGAAGTTTGCCCAGACCATGGCCGAGCTTTACCCGCAGTGCGAGAGCATCAGCATCGACTATGCCGTGCTTGAGCCACGCTCCAGCAAGGGTGAGTTTGGCGCGGAAATCTACTGCCTGCCCGGCGAGTTCGCGTGGAACGACCTCGGCTCGTGGAACGCGCTCTACGAGCATCACAGCACCGATGTCCATCCGCCGGACAGCTCCGGCGACAATGTGCTCGACGCGGGCGGCGGGCTTGCGATCGAGGCCAGCGGCAACTATGTACACGCCCCTGGCCGCACCGTGGCGCTGCTGGGCGTGGAAGACCTGGTCGTGGTGCTGACCGACGACGCAATGCTGGTGACCACGCGCGAGCGCTCCCAGGATGTCGGCAAGATCACGCGTGCCCTCGCCGAGGCGGGGCGCAAGGACCTGGTATAACCCGCCCCAAACCTGAACCAGAGCGAGGCTATGCACGAAACCACCGCAGTGAAGTTCGGCACCGACGGCTGGCGCGGCATCATTGCCGACGACTTTACCTTCGCCAATGTCCGTGTCGCCGCCCGGGCCATCGCCCACTACGTTCTGGAGCATGAGGATCCGACGCGCGGTGTGTGCATCGCGTGGGACACGCGCTTCGGTTCTGAGAGTTTTGCCAGGGTCGTGGCGGAGGTGCTTGCCTCGGCCGGCATCCCGGTGACGCTGGCCGACCGGATCACGCCGACGCCTGCGCTGTCGTTCGCGGTGCGGGAGCGGAAGGCGGCCGGAGGCGTGATGATCACGTCGTCGCACAACCCTGCACAGTGGAACGGCGTGAAGTACAAGGCCAGCTATGGCGGGTCTGGCGCGCCCTCGATCATCGCGTCGATCGAGACCTATCTTGGCAAGCCGCTGCCCTCGGCTGCGACTCCGGCTCCCATCGGGAGCGTCGATTTTCTGCCGGACTATGTCGCAGCCATCGAGCGGTTCGTCGATCTGCCGGCCATCAAGGCTTCCGGTTCGCGCTTCCTTCTGGACTGCATGTACGGCGCCGGCCGCGGCGTGGTGTCCGGCATCTTTGCGCGTGCCGGGATCCCCTATGTGGAGATTCGCGGCGACATCAATCCGGCGTTTCCGGGCATCAATCCTGAGCCGATTCTGCCGCATATCGCACTTTCGCAGCGCGCGGTGGTCGAGCACGCCTGCGATGCCGGATTCATCACGGACGGCGATGCGGACCGGATCGGCGCGGTGGACGAGCACGGCAACGTGGTGGACGCACACAAGATCTTCTCGGTCCTTCTGAAGTGGTTGCTGGACCGCAAAGGCTGGCCGGGCGATGTGACCCGCGCCTTCAACACAACGAAGATGCTGGACCGGATCTCCGCCAAGTACGGCCGCACGCTCCACGAGCACGGGATCGGTTTCAAGTATGTGTGCGACCTGATGCTTGCGAAGGACATTCTGATCGGCGGCGAAGAGTCGGGCGGCGTCGGCATCAGCCGGCATCTGCCGGAGCGCGACGGCATGCTGAATTCACTCCTTCTGGCGCAGGTGATGGCGGACGAGAAGAAGACGCTGGGACAGCTGGTGGCGGCGCTGCAGCAGGAGTTCGGCGAGCACCAGTACGGTCGCATCGACATGCACATCCACGACGACCTGAAGATCTCGGCGATTGCGCGGGCAAAGGCGGGTGTGCCCGACATTGCCGGCATGAAGGTTCTGCGGATGGAGACGCTGGACGGGATCAAGTTCTTTCTCGAGAACCCGGCCTGTGCGGGCAAGCCGAACGCGGCCGAGACGTGGCTGCTGCTGCGCGCTTCCGGCACGGAGCCCCTGCTGCGGGTCTATTGCGAAAGCTGCTCGGTCGATTCGGTAAACCAGGTGCTGGACGCTGCCCGGCAGTTTGTCTTGGGAGGCGCCGCCCAGTGAGCCAGCGGACGGAAGTGGAGGCTGCCGGCCTGCTGTTTGACATGGATGGCGTCCTGATCAGCTCGATCGGGTCGGTCGTGCGCTGCTGGCGGGCGTGGTGCCGGCTCTACGACGTCCCGGGCGCCGACACCTACGAGGTGCCGCACGGCATGCGTGCCGTCGAAATCCTCCATAGCCTTCGGCCGGACATCGATCCGGCCGAGGCACTGCGCGTCATCGAGGACCTTGAGCTTGCCGACACTGCGGATCTGCGGGTGCTCCCGGGAGTGAAGGCGCTGCTGGCCTCGTTGCCGCCGGAGCAGTGGACGATTGTGACCTCGGCCACGCGGCGGCTGTTGCTGGGACGCCTGGCGGCGGCGGGTCTGCCGACGCCGGAGCGGCTGATCGCGGCCGACGACGTAACGCGCGGCAAGCCGGACCCTGAGCCGTACCGTCGCGGCGCGGAGCTGCTTGGCCTCGATCCAGAGCAGTGTGTTGTGGTCGAAGATGCCCCATCGGGCGTCAGCGCCGGTCTGGCGGCGGGGTGCCGCGTTCTGGGGGTGCTGGGAACGCATACGCCGGCGGACCTGTCGCACGCGACCTGGCTCGTGCCCTCGCTTGAGCATCTGCGGGTGGTGAGCGACGGGGCAACACTGACGCTGCATTTTCCGGCTGTTTAGGTTCGGTAGATCCTGAACGAGCCAGTCTTTGTGGAGTTACCGCAAGAAGGAGTCAGCTGTCGCGGTTTGTCGCTTCGAGCATCGCCTCGACCCGCCTGAGGTCGTCCTCGGTATCCACGCCGACGGTGGGAACCTGCGTTTCGGTGACGAATACGGCCATCCCCGCCTCCAGCAGACGCAGCTGCTCCAACCGCTCTGTGTGCTCGAGCGTGCTCCCGGGAAGGGAAGGGAAGCGCAGCAGCGCCGCGCGCCGGTAGGCGTAGAGGCCAAGGTGCTTCCAGTAGGTGGCTCCCGTGCTGTCACGGTCGAAGGGGATGGTGGCCCGCGAAAAATAAAGCGCGCGGCCATCCGCTGCGGTGACCACCTTAACCGCGTTGGGATTGGCCACATCGTCCGCCGGGCATCGCAGCTTCAGGGTCGCGACCTCCACCTCCGGCCGCGTGAACGGCGCTAGCAGAGCCCGGACATGCTCCGGAGCGAGCAGCGGTTCGTCTCCCTGGAGGTTGACGTAGATGTCGGCCGGAAGCTCGTGGGCGACGGCGCACACCCGATCGGTGCCGCTCGCGAGCGCAGGGGAGGTGAGCCGCCACGGCCAGCCCTCGCGATCGCACAGGGCGCCGACTTCTTCGGCGTCAGTGGCGACCAGCACCTCCTCCAGGTCCGGGCACCGCCGCGCAGCCTCAACGACCCACGCCAGCATTGGCCGGCCGGCAAGCTCGCGCAGCACCTTGCGCGGCAGCCGCGTCGAGTGCAGCCGCGCCGGAATGACCCCGACGACGCGTCCTGTTGGCTTTCCGCCCATGCCTGGATCAAGTATCATGAAGTTCGTTGCGCCTCGCGCGGCACATGCTCGCCGATGGCCCTCGTGTGGCCTCCCCGGCCATGGTTTTCCGGCGGTGTAGCTCAGATGGTTAGAGCGACGGACTCATAACCCGTAGGTCAGTGGTTCGATTCCACTCACCGCCACCAAAGCACCGCATGCTGCAACGCGTGGTCCACAGCAGTGTAGACCAGGGACGATCCGGCATGGCGACGGGCCGGGCGACCCGACACTGTCTCCGTCCGGTGTCGCGCGCCACGGTAGAAGCGTGTCTCAGCCTGCAGAACGAATGCTGGCGTGCTCGACGGAACGTATCGCGAAACGAGGCTTTCTGGTTTCCCGCGACGTAGCGGCGGCGGCTCGTTGCGAGCGGGCAGCAACCCTGAGGTGTCCGCACGAGGTTCGGGGTCGTGAGACCATCCATGCGATGAGAGTCGCTTTCCGGTTCGCAGTTGCCGTGCTGGTCTCGACGGCCGGCCTGCCCCTGCCTTGCCGGGCCGCCACGTACTTCGTCAGCAACTCCGGAGCGGACACGGCCGCGGGCACAAGCGCCGCCGCGGCGTGGGCCACGGTCGCCCGGGTCAACCGCGCCGCGCTCCACCCGGGCGACACCGTCCTGTTTGCGTGCGGCAGCACATGGCGCGAGTCGCTCCAGTTCGGCGCCTCCGGAACCGCCACCGCGCCGATCACCTACGCTGCTTCGGGCAAGTGCGCCCCGGGCGCAAAGCCGACGTTCAGCGGAGCCGACCTGCTGCGTGGGTGGACCCCGGACGCGCAGCCTGCCGTCTTCTCCGTTCCGCTCGCGGGTGCTCCGGTTCGCGTGTTTGCGGGGGATCTGCACCTGCTTCCGGCGGCCGCCAAGGTGGGCTTGGCCGCCGGTTCGTTCTTCTACGACGCCGGCGCGCTGCGTTTGTCGGTCCATCTCCGCGGCGACCGGGCTCCCTCCCCGGCGACTCCCGTCGAGGTCGCCGTCCGTCCCCTCGCCGGCTTCGGCTCAGCCGTCAGCTTCCTGATCCTGCGCGACCTGGTCTTCAGCAAGGCAGCCCGCAACGGTCTCCAATTCACCGGATCGCTGAGCGGCCACGAGCTTGAGGAGGTCGAGGCCCACAACAACGTTGCGGGCGGCATCGCCTACCAGGCCAACACCGGCCAGGCGCAGAACGACGTCACCATTCGCGGCTGCCGCACCTCGTCGAACGGCATCCTGGGCGTCTACAAGGGCAATGGCGGCAGCCACTTTGTGGTCGCCGGCTGCACCTCGTCGTACGACTCCTGGGATTCGACGCAGGGGCAGTACACCTCGGCCATCCGCTTCGTCTCAGACGGCGCCACGGACGCAAACCGCGTGACGCTGTCGGCCATCCGCAACAACACGGTGGACCACAGCGGCTGGGATCTCGCCACGGGAGCGAGCTCTGCCGACGGCGCGCAAGAGCAGGGTTCGGGGATCTGGTGCGACACCTGCGGCAACGGTACCGCAGTGACCGGCAACACCGTCACCCTGTCCGCCCACAACGGCCTCGAGATTGAGTGGACCGGAACCACCGGACCGGTGTACGCCATCGACAACCTGATTACCGGCTCGGGAAGCTATGGCCTTCTGCTGAGTCGCCGGTCGCATGGAGCGATCCTCGCCAACAACACCAGCAGCGGAAACTTCGTGAACTGCGCGGTGCAGGGCGAGTTTGGCGGCGGTGAAACGGCGGTGGGCATGGTCGGCAACCTCTTTGAAAACAACGTCTGCGGCAGCCACGTTCTGAATTCCGCCGGAACGGTCGCGATCTTCCGCTGGGGCGGCGAAAACCCGACCACGGGAGAGGGCTCCGGCAACATCCTGCGCGACAACGTTTTCGGCGATCCCGCGCAAACCCAGGGCACCTGGATCCTCTTCGGCGCCGGCCACACGCTGTCGTCTTATGCCGCGCTCGACCAGGCCTACGCCGGTCTGGGCGCCACCGGCTCAGGCGCCACCGACTCAGGCGCCCCTGGTTCGGGCGCCATTGGCACAACCCCGCTGCCTGCCATGCCGCCGAGCGCATCTGACGCCGGCTACCGGGACCCCGCTCTGGCCGGCCGGTTGCCTCCCTGCCTGACGCTTCGCTCCGGGTCGTTGCGGATCGGAGCGTGCCCACGCCTGCAGAAGGAGGCGTCCCCACCGCGCCCAGCGCAACGGAAGTGGTAGGCGCGCTCCCGCCGCCCAGCGCCGCCCCGTTGCCCGCCGGAGTATCATTTTCTCAACGAGGTACGTCTAACTCACGTCCCATCTGTCGCGCCCCCGGAGGTCCTGCTCGCCCGATGCTCAAAGCCGCCAAAATCTCGCTGCTCGTCTTCTCTGTCGTTCTTGTAGTCGGGACCTTTCTGGGCGTCAACGCCACCGGCGTCAGCGCCGCCACCAACGATGACGACGGGGCGTACCGGCAGATCAGTGTGTACAGCGAGGTGCTTCGCCACATCCAGACCGACTATGTGGAGGAGCCAAACATCGGGCGCGTCACCAACGGCGCTCTGCGCGGTCTGCTCGAGTCCCTCGACGCCGAGTCGAGCTACCTCACCCCGGCGGAGTACAAGATCTACAAGGGCGAAAAGCCCGGCCGTGCGCAGGTTGGCATCAACGTGTCCAAGCGCTTCCAGTACGCGACCGTTGTTTCGGTGGTGCCGGGGAGCCCGGCCGACAAGGCCAATCTGGCCGACGGCGACATCATCGAGGCGATTGGGTCGCAGGATACGCGCGAGCTTTCGCTGGCCATCATCCAGATGCTGCTGGATGGCCAGCCCGGATCGTCGCTCACGCTTTCCGTCGTCCGTCCGCGCAAGGCGGACCCAGACAAGATCACGCTCACCCGTACCCTGGTCGCGGAGCCGCCGGTGAGCGAGACGATGTACGAAAACAGCTCCATCCTTTACCTCAAGCCTGCCATCCTGGATCACGAGCACGTGCAGCAGGTCGAGGCCAAGCTGAAGGCGATGAACAAGAACGGCAACAAAAAGGTATTGCTCGATCTGCGCGATGTTTCGGCGGGCGACATGCCTGAGGCAGTTCGGCTGGCCAACCTCTTCCTAAAGTCCGGCACCATCGCGACACTCGAAGGGCAGAAGTTTCCCAAGCAAACCTTCAGCGCGGATGCCTCAAAGGCGATCGTGCCGGCCGCGGCCCCGGTGGTGGTACTGGTCAACCGCGGCACCGCGGGTCCGGCGGAGCTGACCGCCGCCGCCCTATTGGACAATAAGCGGGCGGATCTGGTGGGCGAACGCAGCTTCGGCGAGGGCGCGCAGCAGAAAACCTTTGAGCTGCCGGACGGAGCCGCTTTGATCCTGTCCATCGCGAAGTATGAGTCGCCCTCCGGCAAGAAGCTTGAGGATGACGGCGTGACACCGGGTCTTCTGGTCGCGTCGGCCTCGGCGGCCGACGACGGAGATGAGGATGAGGATGCCACGCCCGCACCCGCCGTCGCCGGGACGGTGCCCGCCCCGGTCGCGGCGCCGAAGCCGTCCGTGACCGTGGACGAGCAGCTCACCAAGGCGCTCGATCTGCTCAAGAGCAAGGCCGCCTGACCGACAGTTCACCCGGCTTCTCCGCCTCGGCAGGCCTGCCACCTAGTACCATGGAACACGCGTGTCGACACTGTTTCCGCAGACGAAGCCGCCCGATCCGGCGCGGCAGCCCGCACCCCGTCCCTGGTGGCGGCGTCGTGTGCGTGTTGTCTGGCCGCGTCCGATCCCTCCCTCGCGGCGGCGCGCGGCGGCCCGCGCTACCTTCCTTCTTCTGTTGGGAATGTCCGCTCTGTTCGGCGCTCTGTGCGGTCTGGTGCTGGTCTACTCCATCGACCTGCCGCAGATGGAGGACCTCGCGCGCTACCGTCCCAACACCACCACCGAGCTCTATGACATCCACGGCAAGGTCTTCGGCTCCTTCGCTCTGGAGCGTCGCGTGGTGGTTCCCTACAACACCATCTCCCCGCTCCTGCGCGACGCCATCATCTCGATCGAAGACAAGTCGTTCGAGTCGAACTGGGGAGTGAACCTGTTTCGCGCCGTCGGTGCGGCGTGGCGCGACCTCCACTCCGCCGGTCGAGCGCAGGGTGCCTCGACCCTGACCATGCAGCTGGCGCGCAATCTGTTTCTGTCGTCGCAGAAGACCTACGGCCGCAAGATCCAGGAGATTTTTCTCTCGGTCCAGATGGAGCGGCGCTTCACCAAGCAGCAGATCTTCACCCTGTACGCAAACCAGATTTATCTCGGCCATGGAACCTATGGCTTCGAGGCAGGCTCCGAGTTTTTCTTTTCCAAGCACGCGCGCGACCTTACCCTGCCGGAGGCGGCGCTGCTGGCCGCGCTGCCGAAGGGCCCGGAGTTCTACTCCCCCATCCGTTACCCGCAGCGAGCCCTGCGTCGTCGCAACCTCGTGCTGAGCGAGATGCTGCTGGACGGCAAAATCACGGCGACCCAGGCCGCCGCCGCCAGGGCCACGCCGCTCGTCCTCCACGTGGAGCAGCCGACCAGCACCATCGCGCCGTACTTCGTCGAAGAGGTTCGCCGCCAGCTCGAAAAGGAGTATGGCGTCGAAGCCGTGCACGGCGCGGGCCTGAAGGTCTACACCACCCTCGACCTGGACCTGCAGCGGACCGCGAACCAGGCCGTTCTCGACGGCGTGGCCACCTATGAACGCCGCCGCGGCTGGAAGGGCAACCTGGCGAACGTCCTCGACGCCGGGGAGGACATGGCCACGTACCGCCATCCCGATTGGAAGGATGCTCCGGAGCCGCACGACTACCTCCACGGCCTGATTACGGCTGTGGACAAGCGCTCCGCCACCGTCAAGCTGGGCACGCAGGGGGCGTCCTTGACCCCGGCCGAGTACATCTGGACGCAGAAGATCTCCCCTGACAAATTCCTGCGCGTGGGCGACATCGTGTACGTGCGGGTCGAGTCCGTCACCGCTGACGGTGCGCCCCGCGTCAGCCTGCAGCAGGACTCCGGCGCGCAGGGCTCCATGATGGCCGTGAACAACTCGGACGGCGAAATCTTGGCCATGGTGGGTGGCCGTGATTACGCGCTCTCGCAGTTCAACCGGGCCACGCAGGCGCAGCGCCAGGTCGGTTCGTCGTTCAAGCCGTACGTCTACACCGCCGCCGTGGAAGACGGCGCCAAGCCCTACGACACCATCCTCGATGCACCGACCACGTTCTCCACCCCAGGCGGACCCTACACACCCCACAACTACGAACCGAACTACCGCGGCAACATGAGCATCATCGACGCATTCGCGGAGTCGCGGAACATCCCGGCGCTGAAACTCGCGGCGCACGTCGGTATCCGCAAAGTGATCGAGGTCGCGCATCGCTTCGGCATCACCTCGAACATCCCCGCCTTTCTGCCGGTCGCCATCGGTTCAGCCGATATCACGCTGGCCGAGCAGGTCGGCGCCTACGAGGTCTTTCCCAACGACGGCATCCGCATCGAGCCGCACGCCATTCGCAAGGTAACCCAGGCGGATGGTCTGCCGCTCGAAGAGAAGGCGCCTCGCGTGACGGAGGTGATCTCGGTCGAAACCGCCCGGACCATGATGACGCTGCTCCAGGCGGTGACGCGCGTCGGCACCGGCGCGGCTGCGTCGGAGTTGCACCACGCCGTCGGCGGCAAAACCGGCACCACCAACAGCTTTACCGATGCCTGGTTCATCGGCTTCTCGCCGTCGGTCACCTGCGGCACCTGGATCGGTTTCGATGACCGGCAATCGCTCGGCAAGGGCGAGCAGGGCGCCAAGGCGGCGCTGCCCATGTGGATCGACTTTATGCGCGCCGCGATCGCCAACAAGCCGAACGAAAGCTTCTCGACGGCGGGAGCTCCGCGACGGTCTGTCGACGTTCCCGTCACTCCTGCCGCAGCCGACTCGGCGAAGCCCGACGATCAGGATCCGGACGACTCCTCTGCGGACACGCCCGTGCCTGCGCCGGCTCCGGTTACGCCGCCGCCGGCCACCGAGGCGACGCCCAACACGCCCTCATCGCCACCCGCAACATCGCCTCCTGCGCCGCAGTTCTAGGTCTGGCCGGCAACCTGTTGCCGCGCAGCAAAAAACTCTCGCGCCTGCTCGACATCCTGGCCGATCTGCGCTTTCAGCGCCTCCGGATTGGGCCATCGCATCTCCGCTCGCAGCCGCCGCAGAAAGCGCATCTCCAGCTCCGTCTCTTCGCTCAGGTCAACCGGGTGGAAGTCCAGCAGATGCGTTTCAACAGCAAAGGAGTCGGCCCCAAAGGTCGGCCGATTGCCGACGTTGGTGACGCCCGGGAACCACTCCGCGCCCACACGCAGGTGGGTGCAGTAGACGCCGTGCGACGGCAACAGCTCCGGGTAGGGCGCCAGATTGATCGTGGGCACAGCGTACCGCGTCCCGTAGCCGCGACCGCTCGCCGGCCGGCTGCGCACACCGAACTCCCGACCGAGCAGGGCCTCGGCGGCGCCCATGTCGCCTTCCGCGATCAGGCCTCGGATCCGGCTGGAGGAAACAGGTCCGCCCTCCAGGCAGAGCGGCGGGTAACAAACAGTCGCGAACCCCAGCTCCCGGCCAAGCTCGCGCAGGGTGTCGATCCCACCCTCGGCGCGGTAGCCGAAGCGAAAGTTCTCCCCCTCGTGCAGCTCCGCCGTGCGCAGCGCCCGGCACAGCACACGCTCGGTAAACTCGCGCGACGACCAGCGAGCGAGCGCCTCGTCGAACGGAAGCACAACGGCAGCGTCGATACCGGTCTGTTCCAGCAGATCGAGCTTTTCGGGCAACGGCGTGATCAGCTTCGGCGCCATCTCCGGCCGAAGCACGCGCACAGGATGCGGATCGAAGGTGACGGCGACCGTCTGCACGCCCAGATCGCGCGCCCGCATCATCGCCTGCCCGATCGTCCATTGGTGTCCGCGATGCACGCCGTCGAAGTTGCCGATCGTGACCACGCTCGGCCCGAACCCGTCGGGCAGCTCCCTCAGATGGCGAAAGGTCCGCATCAGACGATCCGAAACTCGAGCTTCAGCCCGTCGTAGGCCAGGTGCATGTTGTCGGGCAGCGCGCGCTCGGTCGCGGCATGCTCCAGCCCATGGCTGATGTGGGTAAAGAAGACCCGCTGCGGCCGTAGCTGCTCGGCCAGTCCGATCGATTTCGCAAGATGCGAGTGGCTCGGGTGCGGCTCAAGCCGAAGCGCATCGAGGATCAGGATGTCGAGACCCTGCAACAAGGGCAGGCTTTCCGCCGGGATGTCGCTCATGTCCGTAAGGTAGGCGGCCTGGCCAACGCGGTACCCGGTGATCACCTGTCTGCCATGCTGCACCGGAATGCGTTGAAAGCACGCCCCAAAGAGCTCGACACCAGATCCCGGCGTCTCGTCCAGCCGATGCATTTCGATACGGGCGCTGGTCGGGTACCGGTCCACGGTGCGGAAGGTGTACTCAAAAATGCGCTCAAGGGTGGTCGCCGTCGCGTCATCGGCGTACACGGGAATACCGGCTCGCTGGTGGGCAAAGCTCAATGGCCGCAGATCGTCGAAGCCAAGGATGTGGTCGGCGTGGCCGTGCGTATACAGCACTGCATCGACCCGGGTAATCCCCTCGCGCAGCGCTTGCGCATGGAAGTCCGGGCCGGTGTCGATCAGCACGACGCGCCCGTCATACTCGATGCGCAGCGATGGCCGCGTACGGCGGTTCTTTGCGTCTGCGGACGTGCACACGGCACACCCGCAGCCAAGGGTCGGAACACCCATGGAAGTGCCGCTGCCCAGAAACGTGAGCGTTGCCTCCATGCGCTATCGAACGAGACCCATGCCGCCGCCCCCCGGCCCTGCGAAACCGCCCGGCCCTGACACTCCCTTCGCCGCCGCGGCCTGCTGCGCCTGTCGGGCGATGGCCTGGGTCACCTCCAGAAATGCCATCCGGGCGTCAAACAGGGCGCTTTCGAGCAGCCGGATTTCGTCCGGAGCTAGGTTGCCCTTGGTCTTCTCCGTCAAAACCCCAAGCATGTCGATGCTCTGCCGTGCTCCGAGGAGGTCGACCTGGGGCTGCTGCCCTTCCTGCGTCACCCCGCCCAGCTGCACGATGGCGGTCATGTAAAACGACTGCACCATCTGCAGGAAGTCCATCGGCCGTGACTGGTCGCCGCCAGGATTGGTCGCACGAATCGCTGTGTCCAGCCGATCGGTGGTCTGCTCGTACGCTGCCTTCGAGCGCGCACTCTGTTCCTCGGTTGGCGCCGGTGGTAGATCCTGCCGCTCGTCAAGGTCCTCCGCCTCGGGGAGCGCTTCCTCGCGCACCTCCGGGGTGCTGACTGCCGCGGTGCTGACTACCTGGGGTCCGGCCACGCTCGCCAGGGGAGCGGCCACTGCCGACGCCACTTCCGGCTCCGGCTGTCGCTCCGCATCCGGCCGAACCTCCCCGTCCATCGTAAATTTGCGCCGATCCGTGACCACGAACGGCTTATTCGCTTCTGCCATAAGTTCCTCTCACTCTTCAGATGCAGCGACGGTGCCCGACGCACCCGATTCCTGCGCCAGAGCCCCCGCAGCTTCCCGAAACGGGATCTCCGTCACCCGCGCCACTCCGCCGGCGTAATGCAGCTCGGGGTCTCGCTCTGCCGCCTCGCGCCGGACGTAACCCAGCCCCAGCAACCAGCCCGGCAGCTGAACGACGCTGGACAGTTCGCCGACCGCCTTGTCCGCCGCGAATATCTGGCGATCTTCTCCCGGCATTTCGCCTCGGAGCACGAAGCCGACAAAGGTGCGGTGCACGGCGCCCCGCGACCGAACGCGCTCGACGATCTCCTGCCCGAGATAGCAGCCCTTGCTGAAGTGCAGCGCGCGCGTCTGCCCGGTCTCCTGCGCCAGCTCGCGATCGCGGATATCGACCCCCCACCGCGGCCGGCCCTCCAGAATCCGTAGTGCGTGGAGCGCCTCCGCACCGCACCGCACCGCGCCCGCCTCGACCACGGCCTGCCGCAGCGTCCGGGCAGTTCCGGCATCGGTCCACACCTCGAACGTCGGCATCAACGGGCTCCACGCGCGCACCACGAAGACCTCCGTGCCCTTCCACTCCGACCGCGCGATGCCGAGCTCCGCGACGGGCAGAGACGTAACCCCGATCTGCTGCAACAGGCCCACCGCTTCCGGCCCAGTCACCTGGAGGCCGGCCTGCATCTCCTCCGCAACGCGCAGCTCCACGTCGTCCATGATGATGTAGCGATCCAGCCACGCGCGTACCCGGTCGAGCTCCACGCGATCGACCTCCAGCAGCAGCCGGTCGGCTTCGGCAAACGCCGTCAGCTCTCCCTGGATGCGCCCCTGCGCGTTCAGCAGGAAGCTGTAGCTGCCCTGCCCCGGCGTCATGCCCTGGATGGAATTGGTCACCATGCCGTTGAGCCAGCGCACGCGATCTTCGCCCGTCGCCTCAAGCCAGCCGACGCCGCCCAGATCGGCCACCGCGGACCGCACGAGCATGGCCCGCATCTGCTCCCGCAACGCCAGACCGATTTCCGCTTCGTCCAACATCACGTCGCCTATCCTCATGGGGTACGCCCGGACCGACATCGTCCCGGCATCCATACACTCTGAAGTATAGCGATCCAACCCCGGGAGTTCCCTTGCCGCATCCGACGCCGCGCCCGCTGCACTTCTTTGCCGCTGTTCTGCTCGGCGCGACCACCTTCGCGGCCCCCGCTCAGACCCCGCAGGCGCAGCCCACCCCGCCCCCGCCCGTCACCGCCCCTAGCCGCCAGACACCCGCGCCCCCTACCGCAAAGGGCGCCGCGCCGCCGATGACCAGGCAGCAGGCCGCGGATCTATTCGCCTCCGTCGACCAGATCACCCAGTTCGTCAGCAAAGACACGCACCTGCCCATCCGTAGCACCGTGAAGCGCCGGCTCATCTCCCGCACCGAAGTGACGGGCTACCTTCGGCAGAAGTTCGATGAGGACAAGGACACGCAGCGCATGGAGCGGTCCGAGCTCGTGCTCAAAAAGTTCGGCCTGCTCGATCGCGATTTCCACCTCCGGCCCTTCCTGCTCGATCTGCTCACCGAGCAGATTGCCGGCTTCTACGACAGCAAAACCAAGACCGTCAACCTGCTCGACTGGATTCCCCCGGACGATCAAAAGCCCGTTCTCGCCCACGAGCTCACCCACGCCCTGCAGGACCAAAAGGTCGACCTGGAAAAGTGGTCCGGCGACCCGCCCCTCGGCATCTCGAAAGATGTCGCCGAAGACAACAAGCGCATCGCGACCGACGAACAGGACACAGCCCGGTCCGCCGTTGCCGAAGGTCAGGCGATGGTCACGTTTATCGACTACGGCCTGCGCGACTCCGGCAAAACGATCGCCGACGTTCCCGGCCTCGCCGACCGCCTCAAAACGGCCGACAACGGCATGGAAGGCTCCCCCGTGCTCGCGCGCGCACCCCTGCTGCTCCAGGAATCGCTGCTCTTTCCCTACACCGATGGCCTCGCCTTCGAGGCGCAGGTCCTGCTGAAGTCCGGCCGCGACACCGCCTTTGCCGGCGTGCTCGCCCATCCGCCCTCGTCGTCGTTCGAAATCATGACCCCCGCCGCCTACCTGGCGCACACCCCCGTTCCCGTGCTGTCGTTGCCCGACATCCATCCGCTGCTCGACCACGCCGGCTACCTGCCCTACGACCTCGGCGTCATGGGCGAGCTCGACGTGCGCATCCTCACCGAGCTCTTCGGCGGCCAGGGGATGGCCGACGCCCTCACCCCGAACTGGGACGGCGGCATCTACTACGCGGCGCAGCGGAAGTCCGCAGCCAAGCAGCCTTCCACCGCGGCCACCACCGGCTCGCTCGGCCTCTTCTACCTTTCGCGCTGGAAAAACCCGGACTCCGCCCGCTCCTTCACCGAGGTCTACGCCGCCCAACTCCCCCGCAAATACCACACCCTCCACCAGCGCACCGAAGACGAAAAAGATGGCGAGCAGGTCTACACGACCGAAGAAGGCGACGTCCTCCTCTGGCGCTCGGACAACCTCGTCTTCACCTCCGAAGGCTTCCCCTTGCCCGTTGCCCGCCAGCTCCGCGACGCCATCACCCCCATCCAGGGCACCGGTCCGCTCGAAACCGCCGGCACCCCGGCCCAGCATGAGCTCTCCTTCGGCTTGGCCCACGGGATCTTCGCCATGGCCACACCGCGCCCGACATCTCCTCCAACCCCGGCATCAGCACCTCGCTGACACATACGTCAGGGCAAGCTCCTGCATCGAGGGGCGCGACCTCCACGTCTAAAGCGCCATGGAGGGAAGCATGCCCTTTCTTGACGTCCTCACGCTGACGGTCGCAGGTCTGTTGGTCGGCAACGAGTTCGCCATCGCCGCCTTCGTCCACCCCGCCCTGTATCGGCTTTCCGACCAGGCCCACCTCGCCATCGCGCCCGCCCTGGCCCGTACCCTCGGCACGGTCATGCCCTTCTGGTACGCCGTGACCGTTGTTCTCGTTGCTTCGGACGCCTGGCTGCGCTGGCACCGGTCTGCGCCGGCAACTCGGCTGGTCGTCGCCTCCGCCATTCTGTGGACCCTGTCGGTGGTCTATACCGTCGTCGCGCTCGTTCCGATCAACAACCGCATCGCATCCTGGACCACCGCGGTCGTTCCCGCCGGCTGGAACTTGGATCGCATGCGATGGGATCGCCTGCACCGCTGGCGTGTGCTTCTGCTCGCCGCCGCATTGATTCTGCTGGCCGTCGGGATCGTCTCCGGGCAACCTCTGCGCTGACACTGCAGCCCGGCTCGACGGCTCACCCCGGCTATACTCAAACCCGAACACAACCCCCATGCGGGTGCCCACATCTCGCCTCCGAGATGTGAGTTCCCTGGACCCACCCCGATCGGAGCTCCAACCCCTTGCCACTCCAAGAAACGCCGCAAGCAGAAATCGGCATCATCGGAGGCTCCGGCCTCTACAGCATGCCCGGACTCACCAACACCCGCGAGCTCCCCATCGACACCCCCTTCGGCCCCCCCTCCGACCACCTCGTCCTCGGCACCCTCGAGGGCAGGGAAGTCGCCTTCCTCGCCCGCCACGGCCGCGGCCACCGCATCCTCCCCTCCGATCTCCCCTTCCGCGCCAACATCCACGCCTTCAAACAGCTAGGCTGCAAGGCCATCCTCTCCGTCTCCGCCGTCGGATCCCTCAAGGAAGAGCACAAGCCCACCGACTTCGTCATCCCCGACCAGTTCATCGACCGCACCTTCGCCCGGGTCGCCACCTTCTTCGGCGACGGCATCGTCGGCCACGTCCCCTTCGGCGACCCGGTCTGCCCCATCGTCGCCAAAACCTTCGCCGACGCCTGCCAGGAAGTCGGCGTCACCGGCAAACTCGGCGGAACCTACGTCTGCATGGAAGGTCCCCAGTTCTCCACCCGCGCCGAGTCGAACCTCTACCGGTCGTGGGGCGCCGACATCATCGGCATGACCAACCTCCAGGAAGCCAAACTCGCCCGCGAAGCCGAAATCTCCTACAGCACCCTCGCCATGGTCACCGACTACGACTGCTGGAATGCTGTACACGAGGTCGTCACCGTCGACCAGGTGGTCGCTGTCATGCACCAAAACTCCCGAAACGCCCAGGAAGTCGTCCGCACCGCCGTCCGCCTCCTCCCCACAGACCTCTCCGCCAGCCCCGCCCAAACCGCCGCTAAATACGCCATCATGACCGACCGCGCAGCCATCCCCGAAGCCACCAAAGCCAAACTCCAAGTCCTCTTCGGCAAATACCTGTAGCGCGGCACGCCGATCCAACAGGCCAGTACTTCATCTGCAAGCGCGTCGCCATCCGGCAGATCCAGCATCGCGCCGCGAGTGCACGCCGGAATACCACCTTTGTGTCATTGTGGCGACGACTGAGTTCGTAAAAGATCATGTCAGCGTTGCAGCGGCTGTCCGAGACCATGGGCACGTACATGGAAGTGACCATCCGCGAGCCGAAGAATTCAGGTTGGGTACATGAACGTATTGACACAAGAAGACCCATTTGCGGGCATCGAAATCCCCGAGCCCCTACAGGAAAGTCTCGAGCGACACCGGAAAAATTTAGCTACGTTGGTTACGAACCTGCAATCGGTCGGAGTGTCCGAAACCCAGATCGAGGCGAGCGTCTCCGTGATCGTCGATTCGTACAAAGAAGAGTTACTCCGCGCAATTCGAGTGATGGTGAGGTAGCCGTGAGCGATGCGAAGCTTCAGGATGAGTTCGGCCGCATGGCCGCGCTGCATCGTTATGAGATCTTGGACACCCCGCGCGAGGCCCCATTCGACCGGATCACCGGCCTGGTCAGAGCAGTCCTGAACGTCCCCATCTCAACCCTTTCTTTGATCGACGCGGACCGGCAGTGGTACAAATCCTGCGTCGGCATGGAAAGCTCAATCCTGCCGCGCGAAGTCTCGTTCTGCACGCATACCATTCAGTCGCGCGCCCCCCTCTGCGTTCCCGACACCCTAGAAGACCCGCGCTTTGCGCAATACCCTTCCGTCATCGGGGAGCCGTTCATACGAAGCTATCTTGGCATCCCGTTGGCGACTCCGGACGGCTATAACCTCGGTGCCCTCTGCGCCCTGGATGTGCAGCCGCGAAACTTCAGCGACGGACAGATCGAGGTGATGAAGAGCTTTGCCGCGCTTGCGGAAAATGAATTGGAGCTGCGGCGCATCGCGCAAATCGACTCCCTCACCGGCGTAGCGACACGGAGGAGCTTTCTCCTGGAGGTCGAAAAGACGATCGCGAAGTTTGTACGGCGCGAGCAACCGGCAGCGCTGCTCACCCTCGACATCGATCATTTCAAACGGATCAATGATACCTACGGGCATCCGATCGGCGACACGGTCTTGCGTACCGTCAGCAGCAGGTTGGAAGCAGCACTGCGCAAAGAAGATCTGCTGGGCAGACTTGGCGGCGAGGAGTTCGGCATCCTGCTCGCCGAAACCGAATTGCATCAGGCTATTCAGGCAGGCGAACGGTTGCGCTGCGCCCTGGCGGATGTTCCCATCCTGCTGCACGAGCCGCTGCACGTCACCGCCAGCTTCGGCGTGTGCGTCATTGACAGCGAGTGCCTTTCGCCTGAGCTCTGGTTAGCGAAAGCCGACCAGGCCCTCTACGCCGCCAAGCGGACCGGGCGCAACAAGTGCTGCACCGCCGCCACGGAGGACGTTCCAGCACAAGCCTGATCTATCGTGCGTTCACCAGCAGCCATCGCGTCCCGGCCCCCAAACGCAGCGTCGAGTCCGCTCCGGTGAGCACCGCGCTACAGGACGGTCCCGCGGTCTCCAAACCCGCCGCGGTCAGTCCATCCACACTTCCCGGCTTGATCGAGTTGAGCTTACTCTCAGGGTTGACATCAAGGTCGTCAGGCTTCTGCGTCGTGGGAACGGCAGCGCCAATCTGCCGTCCCCCACCAGCGACTTCAACCGGTGTGCTGGAATCGATATTCTGAAACGCGCCTGGGGCTGCCCTCACGCTGACCAGCCGCAACGGAAGGGCTTGCTTTCCCTTACTAAAGCACTCCGCCCGATCAAACACGACGCCCAAGTGGGCCGGTTGTGCCCCTTGTCCCTGTCCAGTCTCACGACGCGGCCGTACGCCATGCCGGCAATCAGCTGCGGATGCTGGGGCTGGGCGCAAAAGCGCCTGCTGAAACAGCTCTTCAGCATTCGCCATGTTGCCCTGCGAAAACGCCATCTCCGCCGGATCGGCCGGCTTGGCTGCAGTGACAGGACATGGAGCACTTTGCCCCAATCCAGCGGCGCAACAGCACAGCAGCGCAGCTATTTGGACGGTAAAACGCTGGCCCCGTCCTGGAAAGAGCCGAAGGTTGTATATCGCGGGGAGGATACATCTTCCATGCGGCGAATCGCTGCCGATCAGGTCTCACCCGGGCGGTCATCCCCGGCAGCAACAAAAAACCGCGAGCATCCTTTCGCCCGACCAGCTTCGTAAACCGCATAATAAATGGGTATTCACAGCAACAGACCGGAGATCCCAACACCCGCATGTCCATCCTCGTAGTCGGCTCCGTCGCCTTTGACACCCTCGAAACGCCCCACGGCAAAGCACAAAAGATCCTCGGCGGCGCAGCCACCCACTTTTCCCTCGCCTCCTCCTTCTTCACCCCAACCCGCGTGGTCGGCGTCGTCGGCGAAGACTTCCTCCCCGAGCACGAACAGGTCCTCACCCGCAAAGGCATCGACACGGCAGGTATCGAGCACGCGCCCGGCCTCTCCTTCCACTGGACCGGCTCCTACCTCAATGACCTCAACGCCGCCGACACGCTCGCCACCGATCTCAACGTCTTCGCCGACTTCGCCCCCAAAATTCCGCCCGCCTACGAAGACTCCGACTTCCTCTTCCTCGCCAACATCGACCCCGTCCTCCAGCTCCGCGTCCGCCAGCAGCTCCCCAAAGTCCGCATGGTCGCCGGCGACACCATGAACTACTGGATCGCCGCCCACCGCGACAACCTCCTCCCTGTCCTCCGCGAGCTCGACGTCCTCCTCATCAACGACGGCGAAGCCCGCATGCTCTCCGGCGAGACCAACGGCCTCCGCGCCGCCGAAGCCGTCCTCGCCCTCGGCCCCAAAACCCTCATCGTCAAGCACGGCGAGTACGGCTCCACCGCCTATTTCTCCCCACGCTCCTTCGCCGACGGCATCGCCCGCAAGCCCTTCCGCGCCCCAACTCTCCCCCTCCGCGACGTCGTCGACCCCACCGGCGCAGGCGACTCCTTCGCCGGCGGCTTCTACGGCTACCTCGCCTCCCAACCCGCAGTCACCCCCGAAGCCTTCCGCACCGCCATGTTCTTCGGCGCCGCCCTCGGCTCCTTCGCCGTCGAGCGCTTTGGCACCGACCGCCTCCAGCACACCACCCGCGATGAAATCAACCAACGCGTCCAAGACCTCCGCGACATCTCCCACCTCGATGCCACCCCAAAACTCTAAGCACAGCGAGTCGAAGCACCTTCGTCTTCCCACCACCCACCATGTCATCCTGAGCGAAGCGCAGCGGAGTCGAAGGACCCGCGGTTCGCCGGATCGCGGCGACATCTCAGCAGGACGCCTCTAGCGTTCGGCCCAGGAAGGGGCACGGCTTCAGCCGTGCCATAGACGTTCGGCCCAGGAAGGGGCACGGCTTCAGCCGTGCCATCCGCATCGCAGGTTCAAGCGGCTTCAGCCGCTGAGGTACGTTTGGATGTCTCAGCCGGATCGCATGCCGCCAAATCCCGCCCCCCGCCGCCGACGTCGCCCCCCCACTCTCGACGCCCGCACCGTCAGCAACGACCCACACAACCCCACCATCCCCGAAAGCCTCCTCACCGCCCCACCCACCCGCCCCACCCGCGACGAATACTTCCCCGTCGCCCTCGCCGCCCTCGTCCTCGCCTTCTTCGCCTTCCTCATCTCGAACGCCCGCGGCTACATCCTCCTCTACGGCGACGCCGTCGCCCACCTCGGCATCGCCCGCCGCATCCTCGACTCCCGCAACCCCGGCCTTGCCGAGCTCGGCGGCGTCTGGCTCCCCCTTCCGCACCTCCTCATGCTCCCCTTCATCGGCCGCATGGAATGGTGGCAAAACGGCCTCGCCGGCACCTGGCCCTCGCTCAGCTGCTACATCCTGTCGGTCCTCGGCTGCTTCCGCCTCGCCCGCCACCTGCTCTCGCCACGCCTCGCCATGCTCGCCACCGCCTTCTACGCCCTCAACCCCAACCTCCTCTACGCCAGCACCACCGCCCTCACCGAACCCCTCTTCCTCGCCATCCTCCTCTGGCTCACCACCCTCACCCTCGAGTGCGCCGCCGCCATCCGCTCCGGCATCCTCCCCCGCGCCCGCCGCCTCCTCGTCTATAACGGCCTCCTCATCCTCGCCGCCGTCTACACCCGCTACGACGGCTGGATCCTCGGCGCCGCCGCCTGGCTCATCCTCGCCCTCACCCTCCTCCGCAGCCGCCCAAGCCCCGGCAATCCCGACCTCCGCCCCAAACTCGCCCCCGCCTTCACCCTCTTCACCCTCCTCGCCATCGCCGGCCCCGCCTCCTGGCTCTGGTACAACCACCACTTCACCGGCGACGCCCTCGACTTCCTCCGCGGCCAATACTCCGCCGCCGCCATCGAGCGCAAAACCTCACCTCCCGGCAGCAAACACTACCGCGGCTGGCACAACATGGGCTGGAGCCTCCTCTTCTACACCCGCACCGCCCAGGTCGACGCCTCCTTCTGGGAAACCGGCTTCCTCCTCCTCGCCTCCGCCCTCGCCGGCACCGCGCTCCTGCTTCGCCAGACCGCCACCCGCATACTTCATCTTGACCCTCACCACCGCACCCGCCCCGCCGCTCTCAGCACCCAGACAGAATCCAACCTCACCTCCGAACCCGGACTCCCCACCCCCGAACCGCTCCACCCACTCCCCCCCTCAGCCCGCATCGCCCTTCTCCTCTGGCTCCCCCTGCCGTTTTACGTTTACTCCGTCAGCTACGGATCCGTCCCCATCTTCATCCCCCAGCTCTACCCCCACTCCTTCTACAACGCCCGCTACGGCCTGGAGCTCCTCCCCACCCTCGCCCTCTTCCCCTTCCTCCTCGCCGCCGCGCTCCTGCGCAACCGTCACCCTCTCGCCCACCGACTCTTCTTCCCCATCACCCTCGCCCTCATCGTCCTCAACTCCATCGGCATGATCCACGCCGTCCCCCTCGTCCTCCAGGAGGGCATCCGCAACGCCCGCACCCGCATCCCCTTCGAAACCTCCCTCGCCGACCAGATCCGCTCCTTCCCCCCCGGCGTCCCCATCCTCATGGACACCTCCGCCCACATCGGAGCCATCCAGCAAGCCGGCCTCCCCCTCCGCCAAATCCTCGACAACGGCGACCGCGACACCTTCAACGCTGCCCTCGCCTCCCCCGCCACCCACGCCGCCTACATCATCGCCATAGCCGGAGACCCCGTCTCCCAAGCCATCCACCTCCACCCCGAACACCTCACCGAACTCACCGTCCTCTGCACCACCGGCCAACCCTGCGCCCGCATCTACCGGTCGGATGTTTTTGCCCAGCGGTAAGCGGGAGACCCGCGCGGACACGTAAGACTAAACTCTAATCGTGAGAATTACGGTAGTAGGACTCGGGAGCGATCTTGTCCGGCCTGATTGTGGTTAGAGGACAGCTGCACACGATCGCAATGCTGTGCTCGCGCATTCTGGTTGTAAATACGCATTTTTTTTGCCGGACACGGGTTGCGGGCCTCCACACGTATGCAGACTGTGCTCGGAATCTTCCTCTACGAAGTAAACCAAATTTCTAAACACTACAGAAACCTATAATAATCAATGGTTTATATGTCTTTGGCACAGAAACCGTTACGGAAACCCTTGCGCAGATTTCACGTCGGATGGAGAACTCCTTGTGGTTGAGCCCCAGGTCCATCCATAAAAGCCGGTTGTATGACGGTTTTCCACAGAAATCAGGCGTGAAGGAGACGCAACACTCCTGAATACTCGCAGAATTACTGTCGTCACACGTGATAAGATTTCTGGTAATTCCCCTCAGGGGGGAATAGCACGAGCCGCCCGAACCCTGGAAAAGTTAGGCGACTCGTGCTCACGCTGGCCTTGATGGCCCGCTCTTCCATTGAAGAGCAGGCCCTCTCGGTTGTCAACAAAGGCAAAAACTAGAGAGGAAGCCAACATGGCTCGAAAGAACGAAATTCAACACACGGAAAGCAAGACCGACCAGCGCACACGGCTGAACCAAAGCGACATCCCAGCCTTTTCACTGGAGAAAGCACTGACCGTTGCCCGTGCAATCGGAGATAACTACGCCTTCAAACCCGCAAGTCCTCTGGATGTAGCAAGCGCTCTTGGTGTAATACCAACAACGGGCGGCTTTCGCATGCTTACTGGAGCCTCGGTTGCGTATGGATTGACTGTAGGAGGTTATTCGGCAGCTGAAATTAGCATTACTCCTCTTGGGATGCGTATCGTGCGCCCACTCACGGACGACGGGGATGACGTACGCGCGAAGCGAGAAGCCGCCCTAACACCAAAGTTGGTAGGCGAGTTCTTGAAGAAGTACGATGGCGCGGCGTTGCCCAAAGAGGAGATTGCTGAAAATGTGTTGCACGCTATGGGCGTACCTCACGATAGGACCAGTGATGCACTCGAAATGATTCTAGAAACTGCCGGGAGCACAGGACTTCTACGACAGATAAACGACAAAACTTTCGTGGATCTGAAAGGAACGACTCCAAATCGAGAAAAAACAATTGATCAAAGTAGTGATGATCGTAGCAGCGGCCCAGCTCCTATAAATTCCGGTGTAGACGAACGTGCTAACGATGTCGCGTCATCCGTTACTGGTAGGTCGGATGGTAGAGATCCTAAACGAGTATTCATCACTCATGGCAAGAACAGAGCTTTGATAGAACCGATTAAGAAGCTACTGACGTTTGGCGATCTACACGCCGTCGTATCAGTCCATTCCCAAACTGCTTCGCTGCCAGTCCCTGCGAAGATTTTGGAGGAGATGCGGTCTTGCGGTGCGGCAATCATCCATGTTGAGAATGAACGAACGTTACGGGACGCAGAGGACAAAGAAGTCATCGTCCTCAATGACAACGTGCTCATCGAAATAGGTGCAGCAATGGCCCTATTTGGTAATCGCTTCATTTTAGTGGTGCGAGAGGGCGTGACCTTGCCAAGCAACCTGCAAGGCCTGCTTGAGTTGCGTTACAAAGGAGAAACTCTAGATGTCAATGACACGGTTCGACTCCTTGAAGCTGTTGCTGATATGAAGAGTCGCCCTTTGCCCTCGTAATCTACCGTTCATTGCTCAAATCCTAAGTACAGCTGCTGACGATGAATTGAAAACGCCAGCAGCTGTACCATGCTGCGTAAGCTCAACCGCAGGTCCTTTCACCAAAGCCCACGGCTGCGGCAACGACTTCCTCATTCTCGACGAAGCCACGTCCACAGCAACGGCCAGTCCCAGCACGCCCAACTCGCCCACACTCTGCCGACAGCGAACCGCTATGCTGTTGCGTATGAAAAACGCCATCGCCCTGGTAACCCTGAGCCTCTCGTTTGCGGTGTCGGTGGCATCTGCCCAGAAAGCAAACACGCTCACCCCGAAGGAAAAGGCCGACGGCTGGCGGCTCCTCTTCGATGGCAAGACGACGTACGGTTGGCGCAGTGCACGCGGCGGCGGCTTTCCCGCCAACGGCTGGGCTGTGGAGGATCGAACCCTCGCCGTGACCGAGACAGGCGGCGAAGAGTCCGGCAACGGCGGCGACATCGTGACCACGCGCCCCTACTCGGACTTCGACCTGTCCGTCGACTTCAAGACGTCCCCGGGCGCGAACTCCGGAATCATGTACTTCGTGGACCTGACCCTGATGCCGTGGCGGAACGGTCACGGCTCCCCCATCGGCTTTGAATACCAGGTGCTCGACGACGCTCTGCACCCGGATGCGAAGCGAGGCAGAAACGGCGACCGCACCGTTGCCTCGCTGTACGACATGATCCCCGCCGCGGCGGACAAGCCCATCAAGCCTGTCGGCGAGTGGAACACCGCCCGCATCGTGGTGCACGGCAAGCACGGCGAACACTGGTTGAACGGCGTCAAGGTTCTGGAGTACGACCGCGACTCGCCGGAGTTCAAGGCAATCCTCGCCGAAAGCAAGTACCACGTCTTCCCAAACTATGGTCAAACAACCGGTGGGTACCTCCTTCTGCAGGACCACGGTTTCCCGGTGTGGTTTCGGAATATCAAGATCAGGGAGTTTTAGGGCGAGGCAAGTCGGCGTAGGAGGCCGAACGGGAAGCTCGCTTCTTCCCGCACTGGTACAGGAAGCTGGCGCGCCTACGATGCGGAGGGTCACTACGCCGTACAGTAGACGCAGCATGATCCCCTTCACCAAGGCCCACGCCAACGGCAACGACTTCCTTATCCTCGACGAAGCCGACGCCCACGGCAACCACGCCCAGCTCGCCCGCCACCTCTGCGCCCGCTCGACCGGCATCGGCGCCGACGGCATCGAGTTCCTCAACCGCTCCGAAGCCCGCTCCGACCCCGCCAACCTCACCCTCCGCCTCTTCAACGCCGACGGCTCCGAAGCCGAACTCTCCGGCAACGGCACCCGCTGCGTCGCCGCAGTCCTCGCCCTCACCGAGCACCTTTCCGAAGCAACCTTCCGCACCGCCGCCGGCCCGCGCCGCTGCCGCGTCCTCACCGCCAACGCCCCCCACTTCACCATCGAAACCTCCATGGGCATCCCCCGCGTCGCCCCTCTCACCCTCGATCTGCCCGACATGGCCCCGATCACCGGCCTCACCATCGACCTCGGCAACCCCCACTTCGTCTTGTTCCCGGACAACGTAGATTTTTCCCTCGGCAACCTCCCCTGGCAGGACCTCGGCGCCCTCCTCACCAACCACCCCGCCTTCCCCCACGGCACCAACATCGAATTCGTCCGCCCCATCTCCTCGTCCCAAAACCCAACCGAGATCGCCTTCCGCATCTTCGAGCGCGGCTGCGGCCCCACCACCTCCTCCGGCACCGGAACCTGCGCCGCCGCCACCGCCGCCATCCACGCCCTCGGCGCGTCCCGCGACCTCACCGTCGTCGCGGAAGGCGGCTCCCAACATGTCCTCTGGGCCGCGCCCGACGCCGACCTCCTGCTCACCGGCCCCGCAGAAATCCTCTGCTCCGGACAAGCCTTCCGCCCATGAGCAGCTCGCCGCCAGCACCTCCCCGCACCAAACCCCGAGGCCTTCGCCCCGGCGTCCCCGGCGTGGAAAGCGGCTCGACCCTCGCCATCGTCTCCCCCGCCACCGCCACCAAAGCCGACCGCGTCCACGCTGGCATCACCAACCTCCACCGCCTCGGCTACCGCACGCTGCTTGGCCAGCACGCCCTTACCCAGGGCCCGCTCTACTATGCCGGCACCCTCGCGCAGCGCCTCGCGGACCTCCACGCCGCCTTTGCCAACCCGGAGGTCGACGCCATCCTCTGCACCCGTGGTGGATGGGGATCCGCCGAACTGCTCCCCCATCTCGACCGCGACCTCATCCGCCGCAACCCCAAACCCTTCCTCGGCTACAGCGACCACACCTCCCTCCACCTCTGGCTCGCCAACGAAGCCGGCCTCGTCACCTTCTACGCCCCCATGGTCTCGCCCGACCTCGCCCTCGGCACCGCCGCCGACCCCGCCGCCGGCATCGACCTCCCCTCCTGGAACTCCAGCCTGACCAGCCCGGCCCCCTGGACCCTCATCCAACCCCTCCGCACTCTCCGCCCCGGCGTAGCCCGAGGCACCTTCCACGGCGGCTGCCTCGCCATCCTCGCCGAATCGCTCGGCACCCCGTTCGCTCCCCGCCACCACGCCGGCATCCTCTTCCTCGAGGACGTCAACGTCCGCCCCTTTCAGTGGGACCGCATGCTTCTCCACCTCCGACTGGCCGATCAACTCGACGGTGTCACCGGCATCGTTCTCGGCGACATGCAGCAGTCCGCCCCTCCCGAAGAACAGGACCTGCTCGAGCAAGCCATCCTCCACGCCCTCCACGACTTCCCCGGTCCCATCGCCATCGGCCTCCGCTCCGGCCACGTCAGCGGCGCGAACATCACCCTTCCCCTCGGCATCGAAGCCTGCCTCGACTGCTCCGACCCCGCGAACCCGCGGCTACACTTTGCCGAATCCGCCACGACCCCCTAACCTCAAAGCAGCACCCATGACGACCGAACCGAAGCACATCCATCTCATCGGCATCTGCGGCACCGCCATGGCGTCCCTTGCCGGCATGCTCCAGACGCAAGGCCACTGCGTCACCGGCTCCGACGCCGCCGCGTACCCGCCCATGAACGGCATGCTCGCCGACCTCGGCATCCCCATCCTCGAGCCCTACGCCGAAGCAAACCTCCTCCCGCACCCCGACCTCGTCGTGGTCGGCAACGCCATCTCCCGCGGCAATCCCGAGCTCGAATATGTCCTCGACCACCGCCTGCCGCTCACCTCCATGGCCGCCCTCCTACACACCGAGTTCCTCGCCGGTCGCGAGTCCCTCGTCGTCGCCGGAACCCACGGCAAAACCACCACCACCTCCATGCTCGCCTGGATCTACCAGGTCGCCTCGCGGCAAGATCCCAAATTCACTCCCTCCTTCCTTATCGGCGGCGTCGCCGAAAACTTTAGTGCCTCCTTCCAAATTTCCCCCTCAAGTACGTTCCTCATCGAAGGCGACGAATACGACACCGCCTTCTTCGACAAGGGTCCCAAGTTCCTCCACTACTTCCCGCGGTCCGCCATCCTCACCCACGTCGAGTTCGACCACGCCGACATCTACGCCGACCTCGACGGGGTCAAGACCGCCTTCCGCCGGCTCGTCAACCTCATTCCCCGCCGCGGCCGGCTCGTCGCCTTCGACGCCAGCCCTAACGTAACCGACTGCATCAGCAACGCCTTCTGCGCCATCGAGCGCTATGGCTTCGCCCCCTCCTCGCACTGGCGCGTCACCGATCTCCGCCACCAGGGCACCACCTCCACCTGGACCCTCCACCGCGCCGGCCAGCCATTCGCCCACCTCACCCTTCCCATGGCCGGCGAGCACAACGCCCTCAACGCCACCGCCGCAGCCGCCCTCGCCGCCGGCCAAGGCGTCCCCGCCGACGCCATCCTCGAAGCCCTCCGAACCTTCCAGAGCGTCAAGCGCCGCCTCGAAATAGTCGCCGAAGTCGACGGCATCACCGTCATCGACGACTTCGCCCACCACCCCACCGCCATCCGCGAAACCCTCCGCGCCCTTCGCGCCGCCTATCCTGGCCGGCGCCTCATCGCCGTCCTCGAGCCCCGCTCTAACACCCTCCGTCGCCGCGTCTTCGAGGGCGAGCTCGTCGACGCCCTCCACCTCGCCGACAACGTCCTCCTCGCCTCCGTCTTCCGCTCCGAAGCCATCCCCGAACCCGATCGCCTCCACCCCGAAGTCGTCATTGCCGCGCTGACCGGGCAGGGAACTGTCGCCACGGCCCACCCCGACGCCGACGCCATCGTCGCCCACCTCGCCCGGCACACCCGCCCCGGCGACGTCATCGCCCTCCTCTCAAACGGCGCTTTCGGCTCCATCTACAGCAAACTTCCACCGGCCCTTCAAGCCGCCCACAGCCTGGCCCCCGCCGTGCTCTCCACGTCCTGAAGCCAGCTGATCGAAGCAGGACCCATGTTCTCCACACTCATCCTTCTCGCCACCTTTATCTCCCTCGGCATTCCTGCTGCGCTGATCGGCATTCCGTACACCCTGGCTGTTCGCGATATTTCCTGGATGTACCGCGTCGGCATGGGCATCACCAACCTCGGCTGCCGCGTCGCCGGCCTGCGCATCACCCGCGTCGGCCTCGACAACATCCCGCCCGGCCAGGCCTGCATCTTCATGGCCAACCATGTCTCGAACCTCGACCCACCCGTCCTCCTGCCCCTGATCCCCGGGCGCATCACCGTCATGCTCAAGCAATCGCTGATGCGCATCCCGCTTCTCGGCACCGCGATGCGCATGGCAAAGTTCATTCCCGTCGAGCGTGGTGCACGTCGCGACGCCGCCCGCGCCACCGTCGCGTATGCTGCCGAAGTGCTCGGCGAAGGTTTGCACCTGGTCGTCTTTCCCGAAGGCACCCGCTCCCCCTCCGGCCGCCTCGCCACCTTCAAGAAGGGCCCGTTTTTTCTTGCACGAGAGACCAACGCGCCGATCATCCCCGTCGCCCTCGTCGGCACGGAGCGCGCCCTGCCAAAGAACGCCTTCCGCATCCGTCGCGGCCCAGTTGAGCTCCGCTTTCTGCCCGCCATCCACCCGGAAGCCTACCCCACCCGCGAAGACCTCACCGCGGCCGTCCACCAGGCGATCGCCGACGCGCTGCCGTCCCACATGCAGCCGCTCGTTGAGCCAAGTCCCACCCAGCTCACGACGCCATGGCCCGTCGTCTGAGGCCTACTTCAAGATGGCGTTATATCCATCCGCGCTAAGCCGCTGCTTCACCGCATCCGCGTCCTTCTTAGTCGCGAACGGGCCCAGCTGCACGTGCAACAGCTGATCCTGCGGCGAGTGCCGCACCGTGGCGTCGTACCCCCGCCGCTTCAACGCGGTCAGCAGAAGCTGGGCATCCTCCTGGTGGGACACGGCCGAGATCTGTACGTACACCGCAGGCGTGGCCGGTGCGTCCGCAGAGACTGCCGGGGCGGACGCAGCCTCGGCCGGCGCAGTCGTCGTCGGCACCGTGATAAAGGGCTTCGCCGGCTTCGGACTTGGCGGCGCGTCGTCGCTCGCCTGCGAGGTTTCGGACGTCCTCGTCGGGGGAGTTGCCGCCGCGGGCGCCGATCGCATCCCGGCAGATGGCTTCACCACCACCTCCGGCGCGTCGGTGATCGAGCTGCCCGGGGCAGGCTTCAACCGGCCGTCCGTCGCCGGAGTTCCGCCTGCCCCTGCGCCCGTGTCCGCATCGCCCGCCAGGCTCACAGCTTGCGGTGTCACCGGTGCAGCCTTATGCCCCATGGAGTAGCCAAACCCGAAGAACGCACCGCACACCAGCACCAGCGCCAAAAAGATGCCCAGCATCGCACCCGTGCCGAGCGAGATTTCCCGATCCGCCGCCGGCGTGCCTTCGTGCACATCGTCCAGATCGTCGCTCTCGTAGCGTCCGTTCACCCTACAGCACCTTTTCCCCAGTGGCAGGAGATACGCCCGGCGTCGCCGTTCGGTTCAGCAAATTCAACAGCTCCATCGGCAGCGGAAAGACGATCGTCGTATTCTTCTCGACGCCGATTTCGTTCAGCGTCTGCAGGTACCGCAGCTGCAGCGTCATCGGCTGCGTCGCCATCAGCTGTGCCGCATCCACCAGCTTGGTGGCCGCATCGAATTCGCCCTCCGCATGAATGATCTTTGCCCGGCGCTCCCGCTCCGCCTCCGCCTGCTTGGCCATCGCCCGCAGCATCGTCTCCGGCAGATCCACCTGCTTCACCTCGACCGACACCACCTTCACCCCGAACGGCGCCGTATGCCCGTCGATCATGGTCTGGATTTTCTGGTTCAGCGACTCCCGATGCGCCAACAGGCCGTCCAGCTCCACCTCGCCCAGCACCGACCGCAACGTCGTCTGCGCAAACTGCGACGTCTGGTAAATGTAGTTCGACACCTCAATCACAGCCTTCGTCGGATCCACCACCCGCAGCGTGATCACCGCATTCACCTTCAGCGTCACGTTGTCCCGCGTGATCACATCCTGTGGCGGAACCTCCATGGCCTCCTGCCGCAGGCTCACCCGCACAATCTGCTCCATCGGTCGAAACACCCAGATCAGCCCCGGCCCCCGCGGCGCGCTCGTCACCCGTCCCAGCTGAAAGATCACGCCGCGCTCGTACTCCTTCAGCACGTTCACGCACGAGAAGAAATACAAGACAAAGATAGCGAGCGCCAGTAGCAGAGGGACGGAGATCATGGGGTAATCCTGACTTTCTTAGAACCGGACGAAAACGCCGATACCCGGCTCGGTGGTAAAGGTGGTTTTGCGGATCTGCAGGTAGTTCTGCCCGAAGTCCGGAGCTGTAAAAAACTTCTGCCGAAACTGCGCGCGCAGGCCAAAGTGCTGCGACCCCAGCACATTCCCCTCAAGCCCGACGTCGTAGTAGTAGAGCGCCCGCACCTGGTCCGGCAGCTCCTGCCCGCCGTACGGGGTCGGCGTAAACACCAGGCTGCCCACCCCCACCGACCCGAACGACCGATACCCCAGCAGCGATGGACCGTGCGCCACATAGCCGAAGCTGTACTCGCTGCCCTTGGTCTGCGCTCCACCCTGCAGGTAATTTCCGCTGGGTGTCGGTGCCTCCGGCTTGTAGTTGGTGAAGTCCTCCGTGTACCGCACGTACCCGTAATTCAGCTCAAACCCCAGCAGCGGCTTCGCCGTGTACCGGATCGTGCCCAGCGCGCCCAGCGTGTTCGAGGGCTTCTGCGTGAAGGAAATTCCCGCGTAGTTCGTTCCGGAAACCGACTCGGTAAACTCGCCCACGCCGCTCACCGCCAGGTCCACCTTCGATAGCTGCCGGTCCAGCGCCGTTTCCGGGGCAGTCTGCGCCCGCGCTCCCGCCGCGCTTCCCAGAAGCAGCGCTCCCATCAGCAAACCACGTGTCCAACAACCCTTGTTGCCCATTCCAGACTGGAAAAAAATGTTACCCATGCAGGCGAAACCCCTCGAACAAGCTGCGTGTTCTCTTCTTGTCTTAAGACCTCTACCAGTTTACTCGCTGCGCCCGCCCCGCACCGCTGCACCGTCGCGCGTTACCGCAGCGAACTGGGAGGAAGCGAGCCGTTTCCCGACCCACCGTGACGCTCGCCCTCCGGCTCCACCAGCAGCAGCAGGTCCTGCCGCCCTCGCACCACCACCGCCGCACCGTCCGGCAGCCGCCCACCCCCGGCCAGCCGCGCCTGCCAAAGCTCCCCCCGCACCCACACCCGTCCCTCCGGAGCCAGCTCCGACCGCGCCACGCCGCGCAAACCCTCGAGCGCCTCTTCCCCCATCAGCCGTTTCCCCCGTCGCGCCCGGGCCGCCATCCATCCCAGCCCGGCGGTGATCGCCCCAAAACTCAAACCCGCCGCCAACGCCACCCGCAGGTGCACCCTCGGCGCATCCGCCGGCCCAACCACCAGGTGCGCCAGGCCGTACACCAGCAGCGCCGTCCCCAGCGCCGCCAGGCCCCCGTGGCCGCCCAGCTTCGCTTCGAGCGGAAACAGCGCGACCCCCGCCAGCAGAAACAGCGCCGCCGCCGGACTCAGCGGAAACGCCCACAGGCCGTACATCCCCAAAAGCACACACAGCAGACCCAACGCCCCCGGCAACACCACGCCCGGCACATTCAGCTCCACGTACACCAGCAGCACACCCACCAACAGCAGCGACACATCGATGTCCGGCTGCCCGAGCAGCTCCGTCAGCTCTGCCCGCCAACCGCCCGCAGCACCGTCCTCCGACGGAACCATCTGCGCCGCCGCAACCGCAAACCCCGTGTGCGACGCCTGCGCCGCAGCCGCAGGAGCCAGCCGCGCGCTTGCCAGCACCAGAAGCAGCAGTGCGACTACCGACGCCAGCGCCCACCCTCTCACGGGATCGGCTGCCCGCGCGCCGCCAGCGCTTGCCGCATCCCCTGCGCGGCGGAGTTGGTCGGATCGAGCTTCAGGGCGTTGCTCGCATCACTCGCCGCCGCGCCCAGCTGCCCGTCGCGCAGCTCCATCCGGCTCAGCACCAGGTATGCCGTCACGTTCGGCTTCAGCCGCAGCGAGGCCTGTGCCTCCCCCTTAGCTGCCGCCGCGTCGCCGCTCTGCTCCCGCACCTGCGCCAGACTGGCGTGCGCCCCGGCGTTGGTCGGGTCCGCCGCAATCGCGCTTTGGAATTCCTGCTCCGCTTCCGGCAACAGCCCCTGCTGCAGATACTCCCGTCCCGCGTCCGTCAGCTGCGTCGCCCGCTCCGGCCCGGGCAGCGCCGCCATCCGCGCCAGCCGCATCTGGTCCATCTGGAACGCCGCCTGCAACACCGACGTCTCCGAGAAGCTTCGTCGAATCCGTTCGACGGCTTGAAAGCCCCCGTCCCCCTCCGCGTCCGGAGCGCCGTTCGCCGACCCGACCGCCGCCCGGCCCATCCCCAACCGCCCCTGCAGCTGCTTCGCCTCACCATCCTGCGGACGCAGCCGCAGCGTCTCCACCAGCTCCCGCTGCGCCCCCGCGTTGTCCCCTCGCCGCAGCAGCGCCACCGCCAGATTGTAGTGGTAGTCCGGGTCGTTCGGGTCCGCGGCCGAAGCCCGCTGAAACAACGGCGTCGCATCCTTGCCCTGCCGGCTCGCCGCCACGCCCTGGTTGTTCACCACCTCCGGCAGCGGCAGCCGACTCGCCACAAACGCAAACGCCGCCTCCGCCTCCGCGTACTTGTTTGCGTTGAAGCGCGCCAGGCCGCCGTAGAAGCCCGCCTCCAGCGACCGCCGATCCGTCGCCGGAATCTTCGCCAGCGTCGCCGCCGCCGCCTCGTACTGCCGCTGCGCATACTGCGCCTTGCCCAGCGCCAGCAACGCCGCTGCATACGTCGGTGCTTCCTCGGTCGCCTGCTGCAGCCGCTTCACCCGCTCCGCCGGCTGCACTGCCGTCGTTCCCCGCACGTAGTTCTCAAACGCGCTCAGCTCAACGCCCGCCGAAGCCGCCAGAAACGTCTGCTGCGACACCCGAAACCCAGGGTCCATCTCCCGCGCCAGCTTCCACGCAATCGCATTTTCCACATCTAGCAGCCGCGGCAGCTCCGCCGAGTCCACCAGCAGCGACGACATGCGCAGCCGGTCCGTGTCCAGCACCTGCGCCGTCACCTGGATGCGCCCGCCCTGCACCGTATACCGCCCCAGCACCACAAAATTCGCATCCAGCGTCTGCGCCATCCGGATCGTCGTCGCCCGGCTCGGCCGAAAATCCGCCGGCAGACCCAGGTGGTCGAGCGCATACAAGCGATCATCCCGGCTAATGGTCAGAAATCCCGCCGACGCAAACCTCTGGTCCAGCGTGTCCGGAAACGACTCGCCCACCCAGTCCAGCCCCGGCTGCCCGGACCGATTCTCAAACGGCAGCACCAGCGCCACGCGTCCACCCGCCTCATGGCCCGCCGCCGCGTCAGGAGACACCTGCGCCAAAGCCCCTGCACCGGCACACAGCAACAGCGCCACCGCAGCCCACACCCGCACCCAACCCGATCTGAACCGCAACGTTCTCACCCTCGAAGTATAAGCCGCGTAGAAGCCGCCCTACCGCGGCTGAGCCCCGCCACCACCGGCGCCCGACCGCACCGGAAACCGAACCACGCCCGCCCACTCCCCGCCCCGTTCCGCCTGCCAAACCACTTCGCCGCCGAGCATCTTCGCTACCGCGTCCGGCCGCAGATCCTCGTGGAAGTCGAAGAAGCGCGCGTCTGCCCTCCGGTTTCGTCTCGCCACATCCAGCTGCCCTGCCACCGGCGCCCACTTGGTCGAAAACACCATCGCCGTATCGAACGCACCGGCCGGCTCCTGCTCCACCCGCTCCATCTCGCCGCGCGAAAAGTTCTTCACCTCCACCACCCGCACCGGCGCCGGCGTGTACCCCAGCTCCGGCCGCTCAAGCTCCGCCGCGCCCGGCCACGCCGTCAGCACCGTTGCCCCGGGAAAGCGCTGGTCGATCAACCGCACCGCCTGCTGGTGCAGCGTAATCATGTCGCGGTACGTGAGGTTGTCTTCCGGCGCAAACGCATACGGCGGATTGGCAAAGATCCCCACCGCAAACGCCGCAAAGCTTACCCCCGCCAGCCCGGAGAACGCCGCCGCCCGCACCTCCAGCCGCGCCCTCCATGCCGCCACGCACACCAGCAGCACCAGCGGATACATCGGCAGCAGATACCGCGTCAGCAGCGCCCCACCCAGCACTGAATATTCCACCCAGTTCGCCAGCAGTACCACGCCGATCGCCGCCGTCGCCCGCCGCGGCAAACCCCACTCCGCCCCACGCCAAAGCACGGCCACCAGCAGCGTCCCCAGCACCGGCACAAACAGGTTCATGTGCATCGTCAGGTGCAGCAGCCGATGCCACAGGCACAACAGAAACCGGTACAGCGTCAGATTCGCTGTGGCGTTGTACCGCAGAAACTCCGGATTCCCGAAGATAAACCCCGTCCGGTGCCAGTGATACCCGTACCACCCCAGCAGCGGCAACACCGGCAACAGCAGCGCCGCCACCCACGCCGCGTGCTCGCGGCGCCGGCTTCGCACCCAAAGGAAAGCCTCCCACCCGGCCAGCGCCACCGGTGTCACCACGGCGGTCTCTTTCGACAGCGCCGCCAGCGAAAACAGCGCCGCCGCCCACGCGAGCCGCGACCGGAGCCGGCCCTGCTCGACCAGGTACACCCCCATCCCCCACAGCGTAAATGCCGCCGCAAACATGTCCGCGTGCGCCAGCGTGCTCTGCGCAAACCACACCGGGTAGGCCGCCGTCAGCAGCGTCACCACGCACCCCACCACACTCCCCGCCAAACCGCGCGCCAGCCGAAACACTCCAACAAGCGCCGCCGCTGTCACCAGGCACATCAGCGTTCGCGTACCGCTCGGCACAAACCCCGAAAGATGCCACCATCCCGCCAGCAGAACGGACGGCAGCGGCGGATGCGCGTTGGTCAAGGTGGACTCGGGAATCAGCGTTCCGGTCCGGAAGAAATCCAGCGCCGCCGGGATGTAGTACCCGCCCTCATCCCAAAAGTACGGAAGCCGCAGCAGCGTCAGGTGCGATAGATACACCGCCGCGAAAAACAGCGGAAACAGCGTGCCGGCCGGCAGGGAAGCTCCCCCCGCTTGCCGCCCGGCAATCTTCCCCAGCCGCCTGCTCCGCACTTCCGGCAACGTCAGCGCCCGGTCCTGAGCGACACGCTAATTGACAGATCCTTCCCGCGCCGGCGGCAGCGGTTCCAAAGCGATCTGCCCGAACGCCTGCTCATACTGCTGCAGGTTATGCCCCAGCAAATTGAACAGCGCCTTGGCCTGCTGCGGACTCATGTAGATGCCCTGAAAATTCTTCAGCAGCACCTCCTCCGGCGAAGGCTGCGTCATGGTGCCGAAGTTCAAAAAGAAATCCCAAACACTGATCCGCACCTGCACGCTGTTGGCGTACCCCTCCCGGTAGTGCTCGTTCTCCAGAAGGTGCAGCGTCGGCTGTTGCGGCGGTACTGGCTGACTCATCGACTCCCCATTCCTCAACTAAATTGGCCCTGCATAAACGTTGGTGCGAAAGGGGGGACTTGAACCCCCACGGGTTACCCCGCCAGATCCTAAGTCTGGTGCGTCTGCCAATTTCGCCACTTTCGCATTCCTCACAAGCGAGCCGCTCTCATCACCACAGGCGCCCCGTGAAGTATCCGACGAGCTGCGACCCGTCTCCAAAGCGCGCCGCCGAAGACCGGACAGCGACAGCACCGGAGACGTGTTCACTCCCCTCGTCATCACTGCCGATTGTACTGTGTCCGGTGAGCCTGGCCGGCAGGCCGCATCCCCGACGAGTACCAACGACGGGCGCTCGCCGGGGACGGAGGAGTTCGTCGGCGTCTGGCAAAGCTCGTCTCCAATTGTCATCCCCGAACGGGACCTGCTCCCCGCCGTTGCCTAGTTCCACACCCAAGAAGCCAAATGCCCCTTCGCTTGTTTTTTGATTCTCATTCGCGTGGGAAACCTGCTTGTCTCGGTCGTTTCTTGCTCAAGGAGCCATGGGAACGGGCGTCGCCGGGGTCGCCGTCGGAGTCGCCAAACCGAAAAACATCACCAACGCATTTCCAATCTGGTCCGAGACCCATAGGTTTCCGCTCGCATCCGGAGCAATCCCGTACGGCTCAAATATGGCCGCGTCCAGCCCCAGACCGCCCGCCGGGGAAAGCGCCGTTCCGGCGGCAACGCTCGCGTTGTTGCCCGCAAACTCCGAGATGCTCCCGGACACGAACGTCGAGCTATCCTCGTTGGCGACCCAGAACTGGCCACCGGCGTCGATCGCGCTCCCGATCGGATTATTCAACCCGCCTCCGGTCTGCTGATTGATCAGCACCGTCCCAGCCGGAGACACTTCGCTAAAGCCATAGCTCGTGCCCGAACCCACGGTGCTGTAATTGCCCGCCCAAATATTTCCCTCGAGATCAAGGTTCACCGACACCGCCCCGTTGCAGCACGCCACGGTCTGCACGACCCCGTTCGACAACAGATGCACGACGTTCTGATCGTCCTGGTCCCCCACCCAGGCCCCACCGGCGCCGTCCGAGGTCACAGCATCTGGGAACGACGGAGTTCCCCCTCCAAAGTTGTGGAGGAAGTTCCCGGTCAGATCGTAGATCGTCACCGTCCCGCCAAGATAGTTCCCGAGCAGCACCGATCCACTCCCCGCCGGATCACTCGCAATGGACTGCGGCTCATTCAGAGTTGGGTCAGAGAACTGCCCCACCAACGCCCCCGGATGGGTCCGGCTCGCTCCCTCGAACTTCGCCACACTCCCGATCCCGCTCGTCTGTACGTTTCCCGAGCTTGGCACCCAGACATCCCCGTTCTTGTCGATCGCCAGCCCGTATGCATCCGTCTGCAGCCCCAACCCAAACGGAGACCCCGGGAACGCCGTCCCCTGCGGCGAAAATGCCTCCAGCCTCGCCGGGTCAGGATCGCCAAAGTTCGTCACCCAAACGTTGCCGAACCCATCCAATCCCAGACCTGTCGGCTGGTCCAGACCTCCGCCCGTCACCTTCAGGCTCATCGTCCAGTCGTTCGGTGCCGAGACCAGACTCGTCGCGTAGGGAGGCGTCGGCGGGATGCATTGGAACACCGCCGCAATGTTGTTTGCCGGATGCTTGACGATGTTCAGCAGCGCTCCCAGGGTGTCGGTCGGTGCGGCGCCTCCGCTCGGCGTCGCGGCCGAAAACAGCGGGGCGCACCCCGTCGTCCCGTCCGAGTTCACGCACGACGCGATCGCATCTGCCAGCCCGTACAGCTTGCCCGTCTCCACCGCCAGGCTCACCGGCAGCGCCGCCGCCTGGCCCGTCGCCGTGTTCGCCAGCAGCCCCGCGTTCAGAAACGCATTGGCGATCCCCTTGCTGTTCGTCGCGCTTGCCCCGACATGGTCATACGCCGTCATGAATGGCGCCAGCGCATACGCCGCCGCCACCGTCGAAACCTCGTTCACGTAAATCAACGTACTTGCACCGAGGTTCCCGCAGGTCCCCAGCGCCGAAACCAGCACCAGCGCCCCATTGCTCACATTGCCCGGCAACCCCGGGTTTCCACCCCGCGCCACCAGGTACACCTGCGAGCTCGCCGTCGGGCACGTGTAGTCGCCCGTCACGGTAGAGGCGCCATACCTGTCCGTCACGACCGACGACGTCAGCAGGTTCATCGCCGCGGATCCGTTCCCCGCGGTGCCCACCACATACAGCCCAATGGTGGAGCCCGATACGGGCTGCTGTCCGCCATGCACCCGGCCTTCAATCGCCAGTTGGGAGCTGCTGCTGGTCGTGACCGCGCCGGACCCGCACCCCGCCAGACCCACGGCTGCAACAAAACCCACAACGCCGGCACACCATGCAACACAAGAGCGCATCATGCTCGGAAGCATACGGTCCGGCGTCTCCTTCGAGCTCGCAAAAGATGACCTGTGCCGTACCACTTTTGTGTCATTCGGGCAGCAAACGCGCCGAAACGTCGCCTCCTCGTTCAGCAGCCGTCGCGAACCCTCTACGCCCCTCGGTGCGTTCTCGCGATTGGCCATGCCGAACCGCTCGGTTTGCGTTACATTGGTTTCATAGTTGAAAACCTAGTCCTTCGGTCCGATTCCGCCTCGGCTACGGGCGCGCATCCGCATCTCTGGCGGAGCCCGACCTCTGCCCCGCGACGGCGCACAGCACCGACCTACCAGCGATCCGGGTAGAGCCATCTCCCGTTCCCGCTACCCTCAGCCTCCCGCCTCGCCGCGCCGCGGGAGCCTTGCCGTCAATCGAGGTGCTTTCAGAATGGGGCTTTCACGACGCGACTTCATCACGCGTGTAGGACAGGCCGGCGGATACAGCGCCGCCTTTGTAGCCATGCAGGGCATCGGCCTCATGCCGGAACGAGCCGCCGCAGCCCAAACCGCGTCATCCGGGGGGCCCATCCAAGCCCCAGCCAACGTCGGCAAAGGCACCCGGGTCGTCGTCCTCGGCGCCGGCATCGCCGGCCTCGTCGCCGCCTACGAAATGCGCGCCCTCGGCTACTCCGTCACCCTGCTCGAAGCCCGCGAGCGCCCCGGCGGTCGCAACTACACCGTCCGTCCCGGAACCACCGTCACCTTCCTCGACGGCACCAAACAGACCTGCTCCTGGGATGAGGGCCACTACCAGAACTTCGGCCCCGCCCGCCTTCCCTCCATCCACCCCACCATCCTCGGCTACTGCCGCAAACTCGGCGTCGAGCTCCAGGTCGAAGTCAACATGAGCCGCTCCGCCTTCCTCCAGAACGACAAGGCCAACGGCGGAAAACCCGTCATCCTCCGCCAGGCCGAAAACGATACCCGCGGCCACGTCTCCGAGCTCCTCTCCAAATGCGTCTCCGCCGGATCGCTCGACCAGGACCTCTCGAAAGACGACCGCGACCGCATGCTCTCGTTCCTCCGCCTCTACGGCCCCCTCGATGAAGCCGGCAAATACACCGGCTCCGACCGCGCCGGCTACGCCAAAACCGCCGGCGCCGGCGAGGACGCCGGAACCCTCTCCCAGCCCATCTCCATGGACACCCTGCTCGACGAAGCCTTCTGGCAAGGCATGCTCTTCGACGAGCAGTTCGACATGCAGGCCACCATGTTCCAGCCCGTCGGCGGCATGGACCGCATCCCCTACGCCTTCGCCAAGCAGCTCGGCGACACCGTCCAGTACAACTCCCCGGTCACCGAAATCCGCAAGACCGCCAAGGGCGTCCGCATCGCCTACACCCAGGGCGGCAGCCCCAAAACCCTCGAGGCCGAGTTCTGCATCTGCGCCATGCCCCTCGAGATCCTCAAAAAGATCCCCAACGACTTCTCCGCCCCCTACCAAAAAGTCATCGCGGAGTGCACCTACGCCTCCGCCTATAAAATCGCCTGGGAGTCCCGCCGCTTCTGGGAGCAGGACTACAACATCTACGGCGGCCTGGAGTTCGTCACCACCGGCTGTAGTCCCATCTGGTTCCCGTCCGCCGGCCTCTTCTCCCCCCGCGGCATCGTTGTCTCCGGCTACACCGAAGAGCAGGGCACGCCCCTGGCCAAACTCGCCATCCCGCAAAAATTCGAGCAATCCCGCAACTCCATTGAAAAGCTCCACCCCGGTCACGGCCACGAGCTCGAAAAGCCCATGTACGTCACCTGGGGCCAGATGCCCTTCAACCAGGGTTCCTGGATCAACTCCTACGGCCCGGGGCAGGAACGCGGACCTCGCCGCGGCGCTGAGTCCAGCCAGCCCGGCGCCGGGCACGCCCCCGCCATGGCCCTCAACAAGCAGACCGGCCAGGCCACCGCCCCCGCCGCCGCCAAAACCCAAACCAACCCCGGCTACGAAACCATCATCCAGCCCGACGGACCCATCTTCTTCTGCGGCGACCACGCCTCGCACATCGTCGGCTGGCAGGAAGGCGCCGCCCTCAGCTCCCTCCGCGCTATCCAGCTCATCTCCGATCGAGTGAAAGCCGCCCGCCTCACCTCCATCACGCCCACCACCACCGCCTGACTTCTGCACCTGGACCACCTCGATAGTCCGGGTGCCCCACCCATGCCGCAGTCCCACCGCGGCAGGGGTGGGGACGTAAGACCCCCACTACCCCCGAACCCGCCTTTGTCGTTGCCCTTGCCTTTGCTCTTCTGGTTGTCATTCCCGCAGGGAACCTGCTTCACCCACCACCACCGCACCCCCCAAAGGAGCCCCATGAACCGCCTCGCCCTCGCCCTCCTCCTCCTCACCCCTCTCGCCACCCAAGCCCAGCTCACCGTCAAGCACCTCCAGCCCAACGAAAAATCCCCCATCGCCAACGGCGTCTGGGCCGGCGACACCCTCTACCTCTCCGGCCAGCTCGCCGACCCCGTCACCCCCGCCTCCGGCCCCACCCCCGCCACCTACGGCGACACCAAAACCCAGTCCCTCTCCGCCCTCAACAAAATCCAGAAACTCCTTCAGTCCCAGGGCCTGGACATGAAAGACGTCGTCAAAATGACCGTCTTCCTCGGCCCCGACCCCGCCACCGGCAAGCTCGACTTCCCCGGCCTCCAGGCGTCCTACACCCAGTTCTTCGGCACGGCTGCCCAGCCCAACAAACCCGCCCGCTCCGCCTTCCAGGTCGCCGCCCTCGCCGCCCCCTGGGCCCTCGTCGAAATCGAAGTCATCGCCGTCCGCTCCAAATAGCGGACCCCGCCCCGCCCCACCGCCGCCGTCATCCTGAGCGACGCGAAGGATCCCCGCATCGGCAGTTGCTCTTGCCTTTGCCTTCCTTGTTGTCATCCCCGAAGGGGACCTGCTTCTTGCTTCTTCCGTCGCCCTGCGTTTACCCGCACCCGCTTCACCTAGAAACGCAAAAAGGCCCGGACACAAGTCCGGGCCTCCTCACATCAACACCCCTACGACAAGTACGGAAACGCCACCCCAGCCTCCTCCAACTTCGCCGTCACCGGAGCCGCCGGCCCGCCCATCACTTCCTTAAAGGCCGTCTGGAACGTCGCCATCTCCGCCGGCGTCCCCACCGTCACCCGCACAGAGTTCGGCCAGATCGGCCACGTCCGCCCGATATACACATTCTTCGCCTGCATCGCCGCGATCACGCCCTTGCCATCCCGCCCCGTATCGATCATGAAGCAGTTCGACACCGACGGAATGAACTTGTACCCATTCGCGGTCAGCCAATCAAAAGTCTGATTCCGCGTATCCGCAATAATCTTCTTCCGCGTCGGCACCAGGTCCGCCTCGAGCAGACTCACATTCGCCGCCGCGCTCCCCGTAATCGGCATCGCGTTCATCCCGTACGGCTGTAGCTTCGCCAGCAGGTCCGGCCGCCCCAGCGCAAACCCGCACCGGATCCCCGCCATCCCATATACCTTGCTGAAGGTCCGCAAAATGACAACATCCTTACCCTGTTTCACAAACTCCAGCGAATCGGGCGCGTCCGACAGATGGATGTACGCCTCATCGATCAGCAGAATCGATCCGGCCGGCTTACTAGCCAGCGCATACGCAATATCCTCTTTCGGGGTCAGCGTCCCCGTCGGGTTATTCGGATTACAGATATAGATGACGCCCGCATTCGGCATCTTCACCATCGCCCGCACGTCATGTGCATACGCCGGCGTCAGCGGCACCTTCACAATCGGCGCATTCGCCATCTTCGCCGCATACATCCCCGCCTCGTACGAAGGGTCCGCCGTCCAAACGACTTCCCCGGCCCGGTAAACGCCAGCACCGTATAGTGCAAGGGCTCACTCGACCCCGCATACACCGCAATGTGATCCTCCGGCAGACCGCTCTGCCCGGCAAACGTCTTGGTCAGCTTTTCCGTCTCGTTATCGATGTCGTACCGCCCACCCTTCGGCGCAATCGCCGCAATCGCCTGGCAAGCCGCCTCGCACGGTCCCAGCGGATTCTCATTCGCATTGATCAGCACCGCTCCTGGAGCAATCACCGGCCGCACCCGCCGTGCCTTCTCTGCCTGCCCGTTTCCCGTGGTCGGGGCATTCGCCGTTCCGCTCTGCAGGGCCGCATACGCCAGATGCCCCTCACTCAGCACCGGCATCACCACAGCAGCCGCTCCGGCTGCACGAAGAAACGATCGACGGGAAACACGGGCGGGTACACCAAACGGACGACGAGTCATCGAAAGCTCCTTTACCAATCACGAATCGAAACCGGATCAAAAGAAACGCAACATCTCGGGAAATCAGTTGTAGGGGAACAACTAGATCATACCACCGGTTCAACCGCTCCAAAGCTGTAGTAGCTGTCCCACCCGCTGCACTACCTGTCTCCCCGTCATCCTGAGCGAAGCCAAGGCCCCCCGCATTTCCAGTTGCACATGCGCTTGCTTTTGCCTTTCTTGTTTGTCATTCCCGCAGGGAACCTGCTTCCTGCACCCCACCGAATTGGCGTACTTCCCCGCCAAATCCACTATCATCGAAATAGAGCAGTTCACATCGGGCAAGTAATCCTGCTAAAGCCACAAGCAGCTCACCGCAAACCCCTGATTCCAGGTATTTTGCGCACAAAACATCTGGAATGAACAGGTTGCAGTCACAAGCACCTTGTAACCTGCTGATTCGAGAGATTTAGCCGCCGAACCACCACCACCCCCAGGGGGGAGGGGAGAGAGTGGGTGGTCGGGAAGCACCTGCGCCTCGCACCAAACCGCGCCCTGAAACTTCCACCCAGTCAGACACGCACAGCAACGCCGCTCGCCGGCCGCATCCGACGCAGAAAGGAGCTCCCATGAACATCACACCGCAAGCCCGCCAGCTCGGCAGCACCGGCCCACGCGTCTTCGCCCTCGGCCTCGGCTGCATGGGCATGAGCGGCATGTACGGCGAAGCCGACGAAACGGAGTCGATCCGCACCATTCACGCCGCAATCCATTCCGCTGAAGCAGCCGGCGAGAAGCTGCTGATTGACACCGGCGACTTCTACGGCATGGGCCATAACGAGCTCCTCATCGGCCGCGCCCTCCGCGAGCTCGGCCCGTCCGCTCGCGAGAAGGTTGTTCTTTCCGTCAAGTTCGGTGCCCAGCGAACGCCCAGCGGAGCCTGGCAGACCTTCGACGGCCGGCCCTCCTCCGTCAAGGACCGTCTCGCCTACTCGCTCGTCCGATTAGGTGTTTCGTACGTCGACATCTACCGTCCAGCTCGTCTCGACGACCACGTCCCCATCGAAGACACGGTCGGCGCCGTCGCCGACATGATCAAGCAAGGCTACGTTCGCCACGCTGGCCTCAGCGAGGTCGGCCCCGAAACCACCCGCCGCGCCAACGCCGTCACGCCCATCTGTGATGTCCAACTCGAGTACGGTCTGGCAACCCGCGGCATGGAAGCAGCCGTTCTGCCCGCACTCGGGCAACTCGGCATCGGCGTCACCGCCTACGGCGTTCTCTCCCGCCGGCCTGCTCACCGGCTCCGTCCCGACCGGCAAATCCGACTTCCGCCGCTTCCTCCCGCGCTACGCTCCGTCCAACCTCGCCAGCAACCAAACCATCATCGCCCAGCTCCAGGCCGTCGCCGCCGAGCACAACGCAACCCTGGTCCAGGTCGCCCTCGCCTGGGTTCTCTCACGCAGCCAACACATCGTCCCTGTCCTCGGCTCCCGCACCGTCACGCAGTGGAACGACGCGGTCCGCGCCTTGATCCTCCATCTCACCCCCGAAGACCACGCCCGCACCGAACAGGCGATTCCCGTCGGTTCCATCCAGGGAACCCGCTACGACAAGGTCGCCATGACCCACCTCGACAGTGAGCGCTGAGGCGATTCTGTTGAGGCCAGAGGCTACGAGATCGTGCGCCAGGCATCCGCCACCCAGATGCCGACAATGCCCACCGTTACCAGCGCCGCCGCTCCGGCCAGAACGCGCACCAACGGCGCGATCTGCTCAATCCGCCGCACAATCTGCTCGTTGCGACGCTCTTCCTCGACCGTGATATCGGTTTCGGAAAGGTAAAGCTGCTCGTTCTCATACCGCGTCAGCTGCCCGCGATACGTCAGCAGGCCCACAAAGCACGCGATCACCACGGCCCAGATCACCAGCAGAACAGGAACGGCGGAAACAGCAGCAGCAAGCGTCATGACACTTTCTCCTCCGGCAGGTCGGACCTCTTCACCGGTCCAGCCCTTACCGCTGCGGATCATACGCCCGAGACGGAACAGATGGCCATCACAAACAGACGCACTCCCAGAGTAGATTCCAAAGTGGAACGCCTACGTGACAGGTCCCTGCATCCACCGCGACCGGCAAGCATCCAATACCTAAACCGCTTCGGCTTGATGCTGCCCCGGCTGCGGCTTACACTGACAGAGATGCAGGCGTTCTCCAGGGGACGCAGGAGAGACAGAACATGGCGACAGCAACCACAACACCGACACCCGAGATCGTCACCGGAACCCCGCCCGCGTCATCCCGCCCCGTCAATCTGACCGACTCAGCTATCGTCAAGGTCAAAGAGATTATGGCGACGCAGGACCCGATTCCTGCCGGCCTGCGTATCGGTGTGGTTGGCGGCGGCTGCTCCGGCTTTCAGTACTCCATGAGTTTCGAGAACCAGAGCGGCATGATGGACAAGGTCGTCCACTTCGGTGACCTCAAGGTGTTCATCGACGCAACCAGCGCCATGTACCTCAACGGCTGCAACGTCGATTACGTCGAAACCCTGGAAGCTGCCGGCTTCAAGTTCGATAATCCGCAGGTCAAGTCCACGTGCGGATGCGGATCCAGCTTCAGCGTGTAGCAGCGCAGCATCCATCAAGCCAGAAAGGCCTCGCATGTGCGAGGCCTTTTCGTTGGCTTGTACCACCTTTGTGGGACGCGCGTTGAAAGATCCAGCCGCTCACCCCGTCTAAGATGGAGACGGCAACGCGGCGCCGCCGCATAGGAGATCGTGGAAGAGCATGGCTGAGTTCGTCATCCGGTTGGCCGATGAGCGTGGACGCGTGCTCGAGCAGACACACGCCGCTGCGACCGCCGAGGAGCTGCGGTCGCGTTTTACGCAGGCCGGGTATTACGTGTACAGCATCAAGTCACGCGGCGGCATAGCCGGTGGCCGCAAGAAGGTCAAACTCGATACGTTTCTGGTCTTCAACCAGCAGTTCCTGACGCTGATCAAAGCCGGCCTGCCGATCCTGGGGTCGTTGGACCTGCTCGCGCGCCGGCAGAAGCAGCCGAATTTTCGTGCCCAGCTGGAAGACGTTACCAACCGCGTCAAGACGGGCGAGTCGATCTCCGCGGCCTTCGAGGCGCAGGGCGGATTTCCCGTCGTGTATACCACCACGCTCCTCGCCGGCGAGCGTTCCGGCAATCTCGAAGAGGTGCTGCAACGTTTTCTTGACTTCCAGCGTGTATCGCTGACCTTTCGCAAAAAGCTCAAAGCGAGCCTGATCTACCCCGCGCTCCTGGTAGTTATGGTCATCGGCCTGTTTATCTTTCTCATTACGTTCGTCGTTCCGCGCTTTGCGCAACTGTACGATCAGCTGGGAACGCACCTGCCCGCGCTGACCACGTTTCTGCTGAGCCTTGGCCAGAACGCCCAGCACTACGGCCTTTACGTGCTCGCCTTAGTCGCCGTGCTCGGATTTCTGCTGTTCCGCTGGGTCAAGACGGACGCGGGAGCGACAGCGGTCGATCGCATCCGCATCAGCCTCCCCGTCATCGGCCAGGTCTGGCTGAAGTACCAGGTCGGCCTGTTCAGCCGCACGCTGTCCACGCTGTTGACGGGTGGTCTGCCGCTGGTGCCGAGCCTTGAAACGGCGGCCCGCTCGATCGAGTCGCGACAGATTGGCAACGCTGTCTTCACCAGCGTCGAGAAGGTGCGCGAGGGAAAAGGCCTCTCCGTCAGCCTGCAATCCACCCGCGTCTTTCCGGAGCTGGCCGTCGAAATGATCGAGGTCGGCGAATCGACTGGCGCTCTTCCCGGCATGCTCAATTCGGTCGCCGAGTTCTTCGAAGAAGACGTGCAGACCAGCTTAACGGCAGCGATGAGCCTGATCGAGCCAGCCATCCTGATCGGCATGGGACTTGTCGTCATCGTGATCCTGATCGCCCTCTACTACCCAATCGTGAGCCTGAGCGCGGGCGGCGTCAGCGGGCAGTAGTCGCTGTGAGCTGCCGCTGGGCTGCAAGGCTGATCATCAGGCGGGACAGACCGGTGAACAGGAGGCTGATGCCAACCAGCGTGCCGAGAGCCCAGACGGAGCTGGACGGCCAGGAACGCCAGATGAGGACGGCAAGCACCAGCGTGACGCCGCCATCCACCAGCAGCCACCCAGAGCCGTGACGCGGTTGCAGCTGGAAATACTGGACCACCTCAAGCAGGCCTTTGAAGACGAAGTAGAGGACGAGAAACAGCGTGAGCGAGGCAAGTCCTGCGATCGGATGCCGGATCAGGTACACGCCGCCGAAAAGGTACAGAGCGCCCAGCAGCAGCTCCCAAAGAACGGTGCTGGTGGCATGGCTTCGCCAGGCAAACAGGAAATGCAAGATACCGACCAGGCAGACTAGCCAGCCGACGATCAACGTGATTGCGACGCCGGACACGAGGGGCGCCAGAATGGCCACCAGACCGGCGATGCTGAGAAGGACGGAGATGCCGATGGACCAGCGAAGCGTGCTGGAAAGATCGCGGACAACGGGGGACGTGCTCATCGGGAGGTCTCCTTGGTAGTGGCAAGGCGCGTGCTGCGCGGGCGCGGGTTCTCCGGTGAGAGGCTGCGGATGTGGGCTTGAGTTGTGCGGCCGGGAGAATGTCTTCCGACGGCCGGCAGGCATCCCTGGTCTGGGCCATTGACCCGAAGGTGGTAGGTGACGGATGGTGAGTATGGGAGTCTTACCTGACATGGCGACACCGATAGCGATTCCGCTTTCCGTAGCGGAGATGGGCATGGATGAGACGGAGCGGGCTCGCGAGCTGGCGCGGCGGTACCACGCGGAGTTCGTGGATCTGAAGAACTTCAAGATCCAGCATGACCTGTTCAAGACGGTGCCGGTCGACATGATGTTCCGCTACAACTTTGTGCCGCTCGAGCAGCATGACGGCCGGTTGGCGATCGCGGTCAGCGACCCTTCCAAGCTGATGGTGCTGGATGAGATTTCGAGCCTGCTCGGGACACGGCTGGTCACGCGCGTTGCGACGATGGGGCAGATCACTGATCTGCTGAAGAAGACGGAGCAGTCCCAGCGCGTTCTGGACGAGGCGAGCGAGGGTCTGGCGTTTGACGTTCTGTCGAGCGAGGACAATCCGGACGAGAACATCTCGATCGAGCGCCTGACTGGCGAAGACGACATCTCGCCCATCATCCGGCTGGTGGATACGACCATCTTTACCGCGCTCGAACGGCGCGCGTCGGATATTCACCTGGAAACCTTTGACGATTCGTTGCTGGTGAAATACCGCATTGACGGCGTGCTGCAGCAGGCGATGGCGCCGATTGCCCGTGAGCACCACCAGACGATTCTGTCGCGGATCAAGGTCATGAGCGAGCTCGACATTGCGGAGCGCCGCGTCCCGCAGGACGGCCGGTTTCGGGTCCGCTACAAGGGACGTCTAATCGACTTTCGCGTGTCGATCATGCCGACGGTGCATGGCGAAAATGCTGTGCTGCGCGTGCTGGATAAGGAGTCGATGTCGGAGAAGTTCACCAAGCTGTCGTTGGACGTGGTGGGATTTGCCGAGAAGGATCTGACACGGTTTCGTCGCTACATCAAGGAGCCGTACGGCATGGTGCTGGTGACCGGACCGACCGGCTCCGGCAAGACGACGACGCTCTATGCCGCGCTGAATGAGATCAAGAGCGAAGAAGACAAGATCATCACGATCGAGGATCCGGTTGAGTATCAGATTCGCGGCATCACGCAGATTCCGGTGAACGAGAAAAAGGGTCTGACCTTTGCGCGCGGGTTGCGGTCGATCCTGCGGCATGATCCTGACAAGATCCTGGTGGGCGAAATTCGTGACGCCGAGACGGCGCAGATAGCCATCAACTCGGCGCTGACCGGACATCTTGTCTTCACCACCGTTCATGCCAACAACGTGGTCGACGTGCTTGGGCGGTTTCTGAACATGGGCGTCGAGCCGTACAACTTTGTGTCTGCGCTGAATTGCATTCTGGCGCAGCGGCTGGTGCGGCAGGTCTGCGACTTCTGCGCGCATCGGGTGGAGTACAGCGACCGCGAGCTCGAAGAGAACGGTCTCGAGATCGCCGAGTGGCACGGCTTTTCGTTTCGTGAGGGCGCGGGCTGCATTGAGTGCGGCGGCACGGGATTTCGCGGCCGGTCGGCCATCCATGAGCTGCTGGAGCTCGACGACGAGATCCGCGAGATGCTGCTGGCGAAGAAGCCCGGCTCGGAGATTCGCAAGGTCGCCAAGGCGAAGGGCATGGCATTTCTGCGCGATTCGGCGCTGGAGCGAGTGCGCGCCGGCATCACGACGCTCAAGGAGATCAACAAGGTGACGTTTATCGAGACGGGTCGATGAGGCGTGTTCGACGTGCCGCAACGGTCGGGAAACGGGTAGGCTGAACGACGATGGAGTTTTTGCCCAAGTCATCCCGAACGCGGCCTCGGCTGGCGGTGGAGGTTCGGTCGGAGGAGGTTGTGGCGGCGCGTGCGGAAGAAGCGACGCAGACCATGCTGACCGCGGCGGCGCGCGCCCTTCTGCCGGGTGCTCCCGTGCGTCCCAGCCTGCGGCATGGAAACATGGTCGACGCGGCTGCTGTGAGTGCGTCGATCCGCACGTTGCTGGAGGGCATGACGGGCCGCGGTGCGGACCGCAGCCGGTACATCACGGTGGTGATCCCGGACACGGTGGCGCGCGTTCTGCTGCTCGACTTCGACGAGTTCCCGGCAAAGCCGGCTGAGGCGCTGGCGGTGGTACGCTTCCGGCTGAAGAAGCTGCTGCCGTTTGAGGTCGACCACGGCGTGGTCAGCTATCAGATCATGTCGGCTGCGCGCGGTGCGATCCGCGTGCTGGCGGTGGCGATCCCGTGCGATGTCCTGGCGGAGTACGAAGGCGTGGTGACGTCGGCGGGGTACGTGCCGGGAGCCGTTCTGCCGAGTACGCTGGCGGCGCTTGCCGGGGTCGGCGATGGAGAGGCGCCGGCGCTGGTCGTAAACGCAGGTCCGGAGACGGTGACGACGGCGATCGTGCACGGCGATGTGCTGCTGCTGCACCGGACGGTGGATCTGACGGGCGATCCGGTCCCGACGGATCGACCGCTGTTGCCACTGCTGGATCGAGAACTGACCGCGGCTGAGTGGGCGCAGCAGGAGCCGCTGCCAGAGTTCCCGGCGGCGGTCGACAATGAGATGGCGCTCACGCCGGATCCGCTGCGTTATGAAGATCGTGTGGTCGCGGAGGTGAATCGTGGCGTTCCGGTGACGGTGGCGCGCGAGGTGGCGCAGGCGGTGAGCGTGGCGGCGGCGTACTTTGAGGACACGCTCGGGACACTGCCCGCAGAGCTGTGGGTTTGTGGAAGCACGAGCCCGGAGCGGATGCGCGAGATGCTGGAGGGGACTGGACTGGAAGGGATGCCGATGCGGGACCTGGTGGCGTCCGCGATGCTCTCGCCCAATGTAACTTCGGCCGGCCCCGGAGCTGTGCCGCTGGGGCGGCTGGCTGGCGTGAGAGGGGCGTTGCACGGCTGATGCGGATTTCTGTCAATCTCGCGACCAAACCGTTTGTGGAACTTCGGCCGCTTCTGCTGCGGCTACGCCTTGCCATGGCGATGTTGGCTGTCCTCGCTGTGGGGCTGGGCCTGGCGCTGCACGCGTACAGCGCGAAGGCTAGCGCGGTGCAGGCGCAGAGCCGTGCCATCGAGGCGCAGACAGCGGCGTATCAGCAGGAACGGCAACACAATGAAGCGCGCATGCGGCAGCCGGCAAACGCGGCGGTGCTGGAGCGATCGCGTTTCCTGAACGCCGTTTTCACACGCAAGAGTTTCAGCTGGACGGCGGTGATGATGGATTTGGAGCGCGTGCTGCCGACGGGCGTGCAGGTGACCAGCATCGATCCGCAGATCTCGGCCGACGGCGCCGTAAACATTCGTTTGCGGGTGAGCGGCGATCGCGACCGGGCGGTGCAGCTGGTGCGGAATCTGGAAACCTCGGCTCGCTTTGTGGGACCGCGCCTGAACGGCGAAGCGGCGCAGCAGACCAACCAGCTGCTGCAGCGGACAGGTGTGCAGGACAGCGGTGTGGGTGCTCCGGGCACGGTGCAATTCGACATCTTAAGTGGCTACAATCCACTGCCCGAACGTGCCAAGAAGACGGCAACCCCCGCGGCTGTTGGTACGACGGCGCAGGCGGCCGATGCCGGGGCGGTGCGGCGATGAATGTTGGCGGAGCGGTGACGTCGCAGAAATACACTGAGCGCACGCGGGCGCTGCTGACGCTGGTGAACTTTCATTACGCCGGGGCGGGCGCTCTGCTGCTGCTGAACGTGGGTCTGGGGATCGCGGCATTTTCGGCCTGGCGGGCGGCCTCCGGGCAGAACGCGGCGACGATCGCTGCTGAGACCTCTGCGTTGCACTCGGCGGAGGATCGGGCGAAGCCGCTTGCAGGTCTGGATGCCAAGCTGCAGGATGCGACGACGGATGCGGATAATTTCTACCGTCTGCGGCTGCCGTATGCGTACAGCCAGGTGGCAGGGGAGCTGGGTGCGCTCGCCAAGCGCGAGGGCGTGAAGCTGAACGGCGTGCAGTATAGCCAGGCGCCGGTGATGGACGGGACCGCGGGTGCGCTGACGGAGGTTCGCATGGATGCGAGCCTGAGCGGCGACTACCGGCCGCTGGTGCTGTTTGTGAACAGCCTGGAGCGGGATCGCATGTTTTTCGTGATTGGCACGGTGGCACTGACCGGACAGCAGAGCGGAACAGTGGGGTTGCGGCTGCGGCTGACGACCTACTTGCGGCCGCCTGTTGGGCCGGAAGGGACGGAGCCGGGGAAGGTGCTGCCGGATGCGGCCGCGGCCCCAGTGGATGGCACTGCCGCTATGGCGCCTGTGGCAGCGGGAGGTGTTCGTTGAACGATCAGCAGAAGAAGATGGCAGCCGGTGGCGGGTTTGCGCTGCTGGCCGTGCTGATCCTGTATTTTGAACTGCGCGACCCGGCACCTCCGGCTCCGACACCGCAGGCCGCTGTGGTGACGGCGCCCGCGGCTACGACGAGCGCTGCGATCACCGGAGCGGGCGTGAAGGCCTCGCCAACGCAGCAGCTAGACCCGACCTTGCACATGGGCGCGATGCTGGTGACGGAGAGCCTTCTGTACTCGGGTTCGGGACGGAACATCTTTTCGGGGACGTCGACGACGCCGGTGGTGGCTATTCCGAAGGCGATTGCTTCGGCGCGTCCGAAGACGTTTACGACGACGGTACAGATGCCGCAGGGACCGCTGCCTCCGCCGCCAATCGACCTGAAGTTCTTCGGCACGGAGACACGTCATGGTGGGCAGCGGCAGGCCTTCCTGTTGCGCGGCGACGACGTCTTTCTGGCGGCGGCGGGTGAGATTGTGCAGCGGCGCTACAAGGTGGTGAGCATTGCTCCGGGCTCGATCGTAGTGGAAGACCTCTTGAACAACAACCAGCAGACGCTGGTGCTGTCGAACTGAGTGTGTGATGACCATGCGAAGCGAGCAGCGGAACCGGGCAGGGGAACAGGGATTTCTTCTCCTTGGGTTGATTGTTGCCATTTTTCTCATTCTGTTGGTGTTGAGCGTGGCTGCGCCGAAAGTCGCGCGTGGCCTGCGGCGCGACCGCGAGGTGGAGTCTGCGCACCGGGCTCGGCAGTATGTGCGGGCCATCCGGATCTATTACCAGAAGCTTGGGCATTACCCCGGCAGCATCGAGCAGCTGGAGAAGACGAACAACATCCGCTTTCTGCGGCAACGGTACACGGACCCGCTGACGGGCAAGGCAGACTGGCGACTGATCCACCAGGGCGAGGCGAAGACGACCGTCAAGGGGCTTTTCGGGCAGCCGCTGGGCGGGTTGGCGACGAGTGGGTTGGGGTCGGCGGCGGGGAATGCTTCTCCCGGTGGGCTGGGCAGCACAGTCGGAAGTTCGGGGTCGTTTTCCCAGGGGACAAGCGGATTTGGCGGTAGCTCTGGGACGAGTTCTGGGACGAGCGGGTTTGGTACATCGAGTTCCGGGACGAGCGGGTTCGGCAGCAGCAGCTCTGGGACGACTGGAGCGGGGAGCACGTCCGGGAGTGGGAGCACGGTGGACTCGACGACGAGCGGATCGTTGGGAGCGGGGATTCCGAACGGCTTCGGCAGCACGGGTGGACCGATTGTGGGAATCGGGAGCTCGGGCTCGGGGGACTCGATTGTGGTGGTGAATGAGCAGACGACTTACCCGACGTGGGAATTCCTGTATGACCCGCGGATCGAGGCGCTGAGCAAAAGTGTGAATTTGTTTGGCGGCGGTGTGGCGAGCGCAGGGACGAGCGGCTTAGGGTCGGCGAGTGGGCTGAGCTCGGGGATTGGTGCTGTCACCGGGACTACCCCTGGGGCGACCGGCTCGGGGACGAGCCCGGCGGGGGCGAGCAGCACGCCGGCGCCGAGCAGCACGCCGTCGCCAAACAATGAACCACCCGGCAGCGGATTGCCTACTGGGTCGACTTCGCCGAACTAGGTTTACGTTTGGGCGCTGCCGGTGTGGGTTGGCCGGGAAGGGCGTCCGTGCGAAGGCGGCCGATGCGGCCGTGGGGTCCGACGACGAAGGGGAGTGACAGAGCGTTCCAGTCGCGGTCGGAGCCGGGCTGGTCTTCGGGGGTAGGGCCGAGGGGGTGCCAGTTGCGGCCGTCGTCGGTGGAGAAGTCGGAGCCGTTGGGGCCTACGGTGATCCAGGTTTTTGTGGTGGGGTCGTAGGCGACCGAGGAGCGGTAGCCGTGGGGTGGGGTTTGGGCGGGGTGCCATCGACCGCCACCCCAATAAGTGGCTGTTCCTTGCGTTGACGTCGGCCTGGCGTAGTCGCCGCCTACGATCACCGTTCTCAGCGCGTTCCCGCTCATGAGTGTAGCGATGGAGAAAGCACCACCTGAAGCGCTCTTCAATAATGGAAGAGCTTGCGATCGCCAGTAGACTTGCTCACCCGTCCCGCGATTCGGGTCATTTGCTTTGATCGGCCCGTCATCTCCGAGTTCGAAGCAGGTACCCTCTCCGCCTACGCACACGCTAAGAGAGAGAAGACGTGCACCATTGGAGCCCCCGGTGACGAAATCCTCGATCGACGAGCTGGTGATGGAAAGGGAGGAATTGCTTGCGGCGAACAGGCCTTCTTTCTCCCTCGCGCTAGGCAGGATACGGCGTCGCTCCCAACGTTCCCCTTCGTCGAAGGTCACAAAAATTGGAAACCGGTTCCCGACGGGGTCGCCGACGAGGGATCCAAAAGCCTTTCTCCCGGATGTGAACTGGAGCGCGTCCCAGAAGCCGTCCTTGTCGGGGTTGGTGAAGAGGAGTTTCCAGGTCTGGCACCCGTCAGTGGTTTTGTAGAGGCGGGACTGGTCTCCGGGGCCGGAGCTCATGACGATTGCGGTGTTTTCGTCGAAGGCCTGGACCCCGCGGAAGTCGAGGTGTTCGGCGCCGGGGGGGATGGCGCAGCCCTGCCAAAGGTAGCCGCCGTCTTCAGTGCGGACGACCGTGCCGTCGGTCCCGGAGGCCCAGGCGACGCCTCCGCCGACGTTGTGGATGCCGCGGAGCGAGGCTTTGGTGCCGGAGTCTTCGAGCTCCCACTGGGCGTGCGCGGCGGCGACGGCCGGGAGGAGGGTGGCGAGGGCGAGGAGGCGGACGACGGCGCGCATGGGCTGAGTTTACCCGGTGTGGTCGGGGGGAGAGCCTTGGGCGTCGCGCTTCGGTGCTGCAGAGGACGGGTCAACGCGGTCTTCGCTTAGAAGGGGCTGGGAGTGGCTGGACTTTTCAGGTGCGTGGCAGTCCCGCTTGGGAGAGTGTGGAGGCTATGACGGAGGTGGGAGCAGACGAGCAGCACAAGCAGCGGAAGCACTTCAAACATGACGCGCAGCTCTCCAGGACCACCGCCGATGAAGAGCAAGGCCAGCCAGGGAATGAGGATGACGCTGGCGTGGCGGAGGACGGGCGGGGCGAAGGCGAAATCGGCAAAGACGAGCCACAGGGCGAACAGGGTTTGGAGGACGGCGGAGAGGGTCATGGTGACGCCGAGATAATCGACCCAGTCGGAGAGGTGGATCTGAACGGGGGTGCCGGGATTGCCCGCGAAGCGGTGCTTGATGAGGGTGTAGACGACGAGAAATCCGGCAATTTGCAGAGCGAATGGAAGCAGGACGCGCCGGCCGCGTTCCCCCCAGGTGATCGCGGCGAAGGAGAAGGCGTAAAGGATGAGCGATTCCTTGTTGGTGCTGGCAAGCATGACAGCGACGAAAAAGAGGGCATTGTTGCGGTAGCTGGCGGTGAGCAGGAGGAGGGCGGCAAAGAACAGGGTGCCGAAGTCGTAGATGTGCGAGAGGTGGCGGAGCAGAAGCGCGTTGGCGACGGAAAAGGCGAGCAGGACGGCGGCAAGGGCCCAGACATCGCTGAGCAGGATGCGCCGGGCGGCCGCATAGACCGAGATGAGGAACAGGAAGAACAGGGCTGGGGCGACGAGGGAGTAGGCGGCGAGGGTGTCGCACGGGAGGGTCGGGGAGCAACGCTGGCGGACCAGGATGCCGACACCACCGGGAAGAGATCTGTCGGGTGCGATGGACTCCACGGCGCGCACGAGAAAGGGGGTGAGGACGCGGAAGACGTAGGGGCGGTCGGCCGTGCCGTTGACCTCGGCGGCAAGGTCGTCGCGTTTTTCTTCGAGGATTTTGGTGTTGCTGAGCTGCTGGTACGTGGCCTTGTAGGCGCAGGCGAGGGACAGCAGGCAGGCAAGGATCCAGAGGAGCAGGGGACGGAGTCGCATGTTGCCGTGAGTGTACTGGGTGTGGGGGCGAGGACAAAGGCAGAACCCGGCTGAACCGGACGAGCGGCGAGAACCGGGCTGGCTGCCGGTCGTGGATCGCCGTCTAGTGAGCGCCTTCGGGTGCCTTGCCGGGCTTCACTTTTTTGAGGGTCCAGACGACAAGGACGCAGAGGAAGCAGAGGAGGGACAGCCAGCGGAAAACATCGACGAAGGCCCAGTTGAGGGCCTGGCGGCCGAGCTGCCCGTAGAGGCTTGACTGGGCGGCGAAGAGGGCATTGGCCTTGCCGTAGTAATTGGAGAGGAAACCCTGGGTGGCGGCGAGCTGCTGCTGGTACTGTGCGCCGGTGGCGGGCACGGCATTGGTGATGTCGTTCTGGTGCGCGGCGGAGCGGCGGGTGAGCAGGATCTGTGCCATCGAGATGCCGATGGAGCCACCGACGTTGCGCATGAGGTTGAAGATGCCGGAGGCGTTTCCGATCTTTTCGTTACTGAGGGTTCCATACGCCGCGGAGTTGATGGGAACGAAGACGAAGGAGAGGGCGAACCCGGTAAGCAGGATCGGAATGAGGAGGGTGGTGGGAGAGACGTCAAGGGTGACGTTGCCGAAATAAAACGTGGTGATGCCGAAGAGGCCGAAGCCGAAGGTGAGCAGAAAGCGGGGGTCGACCTTGTTCGAAAGAAAGCCGATGACGGGCATGCCGAAGATGGCTCCGACGCCGCGCGGCGCGACCGCAATTCCGGCGGTGAAGGCGGTGTATCCCAAAAGCTCCTGATAGAAGAGCGGGAGCAGTGTCGTCGAGGAGTAGATCGCTACACCGAAGAGAAAGATGAGGAAGGCGCCGACGAGGAAGTTGCGGTCTTTGAAGACCTTCAGGTCGACGAGGGGATTCTTTTTCGTCCAGGAGTGATAGACGAACCAGACGAACGAGGTGACAAGAAAGAAGACGGCCCAGCGGATCCAGATGGCGCCGAACCAGTCGTCTTCCTGGCCCTTGTCGAGAATGACCTGAAGGCAGCCGGTCCAGACAATCAGGGTGCCGAGACCGATGTTGTCGAACTTGGGGACCTTGGCGTTCTTGATGTAGTCGGGGTCGTGGACGAAGGTGTTGATCATGACCAGGGCCGCGATGCCGATGGGAATGTTGATGTAAAAGGCGTAGCGCCAGGAGTAGGTGTCAGTGAGCCAACCGCCGAGGGTAGGGCCGAGGACGGGGGCGACGACGACGCCGAGCGCGAAGACGGCGAGGGCGGCGCCACGCTTCGCGGGAGGGAAGGATTCAAGGAGGATGGCTTGGGAAAGCGGCTGGAGGGCTCCGCCACCGGCACCCTGGATGACGCGGGCGAACAGCATGAGGCCGAGGGTGGGGGCGGCTCCGCAGGCGAACGAGGCGACGGTGAAGATACCCACGCAGATGAGGAGGAAGCGTTTCCGTCCGAAGCGGAGGCTCATCCAGTTCGACATGGGAAGGACGATGGCGTTCGAGACGAGGTAGGAGGTGAGGACCCAGGTGGCCTCGTCGTTCGAGGCGGAGAGCGAGCCGGCGATGTAGGGCAGAGCGACGGCCGCGATGGAGGTATCCAGGACCTCCATGAAGGTGGCGAGCATGACGGCACCGGCGATGATCCAAGGGTTAACGCCCTCGGTGATCTGGTCAGCGGCTGCCTGCGGATCTGTGGCGGATGCGGCCATGCTACGGGTCTCCTGGTGCGTCTGGGACGGACGTATTCCGGGGTCGTGTGGGACGGATGTCGTGGTCTTGTGAGTAGATGCGGTGGCGAGGCCAGGAGGTTCTATTGTGTGCGACGGACGTGCAAAGGCCCCGCTGCAAGGCGGGGCCTGATGGTTTGAGGTTGGGGGGGAGGGCTACTTGACGAGGCTGCCGGTGCCGGAATCAGCACAGGAGCTGCTGCCGGTGAGGACCCAGCTGGTGACGGTGAGGGTGGTGGCGGTGGTGTCGAAGGTGCCGGTGCCGGTGATGGAGTTACCGGTGACCGAATCGGTGTAGGTTGCGGTGATGGTGGCGCCGTTGATCACGGAGTCGGTGACGACGGGGGTGTTGAGGCAGGGATTGTTGGCGAAGGTGGCGGTGCCGGAAAGGTGGTAGTAACCGTTCGCGTCGGGGGAGGCGCTCTGCTGAAGGTTGGCGGAGACGGCCATGACGACGCCGTCAGGGTCGGAGAAGTTGCCGGTATAGGTGCCGGAGATGGGCTGGTACTGCTGGGCGATGGTGATGGTGTCCTGCGGCTTGAGGCTGGCGACAGCGGCGGCGACCGTCGAGCAGCTGCCGCCGACAACGGTGTAGGCGGGGCTTTGCAGCGTGTGCTGGTTGGCGGCGATGGTTCCGGTGAGATGGAAGACACCGCCGGCGAAGTTGGTGGAGGACAGCGAAAGGAGGCCGGTGGAGTCGATGACGCCCGAAACAGCGAATGGAGCCGCGGCGGCACCGGTGACGCAGGCTCCGGCAAGGGGGTGGAGCATGCCGGTGACGTTGGATCCGGAGACGGTGAGTGAGCCGCCGAGGGAGGAAAGGCTGGTGTTGCCGGCGGACGTGATCTGCCAGTTGCCGGCGAGCTCGGCGTAGTTTTGGGCGGAGATGGTGGCGGTGGAGGGAACGGCGCTTGAAGTGGTGGCGCATCCGGCAAGCAGGCCGGCGATAAGACCGGCGAGACCGAGGGAGGTGACGGCGAGGAGGTTTCGGGTGCGGCGACGGATTCTCATAGTAGTTGGCCCGGCGATTCGGCAGATGGGAAGAGGGTAGGCGGCTGGGAACGGCAGCGGAATGCCACGTTTGGGGGACGGAGGCAACGGATGAGCGCAACGACGAGTGCTGCAGCGCGAGCGAAGGTTTCCGAGCGAAGTATAGGTCGAAGAATTCGAGGCGGCAAGGCGGAAAGTGCATCTCCATGTGTTCCGACGCATCATATTGGTTGACAGCAAGTGACTCAACTGTGAGACTGAGGCTGTCGCAAGTTTGAGCCGGGTTAGCCGGCATAGGGAGAGAAGCGAGATGGCAAAGATTATTGGAATAGATCTTGGGACCACGAACAGCTGCGTCGCCGTGATGGAGGGTGGCGAGGCGAAGGTGATTCCGAATGAAGAGGGCGGCCGGACGACGCCGTCGATTGTCGCATTTACCAAGTCGGGTGAGCGACTGGTAGGGCAGGTTGCGAAACGTCAAGCCATTACCAACCCCGAGAACACGATCTACTCGATCAAGCGGTTTATGGGCCGGCGGATGAACGAGGTCGGCTCCGAGATGAAGATGGTGCCGTACAAGGTCGTGGCCAAGGGCGACAACGTTGGTGTGATGGCGCAGGGCAAGGAATACACAGCGCCGGAGGTTTCGGCGATGATTCTGCAGAAATTGAAGAAGGCTGCCGAAGATTACCTGGGCACAAGCGTCACCGAGGCGGTGATCACGGTTCCGGCGTACTTCAACGATGCGCAGCGGCAGGCGACCAAGGACGCGGGCAAGATTGCGGGCCTAGACGTGAAGCGGATTGTGAACGAGCCGACGGCGGCTGCTCTGGCTTACGGGCTGGACAAGAAAAAAGACGAGACGATTGCGGTCTACGACTTTGGCGGCGGCACATTTGATGTGTCGATTCTGGAGGTCGGTGATGGCGTGATTGAGGTGAAGTCGACCAACGGCGATACGCACCTTGGCGGCGATAACCTCGACCAGCGGATCGTGGACTGGCTGATTTCGGAGTTCAAGTCAGAGACGGGTCTGGACCTGACGGCGCGCGGCAACGAGATGGCGCTGCAGCGGCTGAAAGATGCGGCCGAGCGGGCAAAGATCGAGCTGTCGACGGCACAGGAATCGGAGATCAACCTGCCATTTATCACGGCGGACGCGAGCGGGCCGAAGCATCTGGTGCGGACGCTGAGCCGGGCGAAGCTGGAATCGTTGGTCGATGATCTGCTGCAGAAGTCGGTTGGACCGTGCAAGCAGGCACTGAAGGATGCCGGTGTTGACGCGTCCAAGATCGACGAAGTGGTTCTGGTTGGCGGACAGACCCGTATGCCGGCGATCCAGAAGCTGGTGAAGGATTTGTTTGGCAAGGAGCCGAACAAGGGCGTCAACCCGGATGAGGTTGTGGCAATCGGCGCGGCGGTGCAGGCCGGCGTTCTGTCGGGCGAGGTGAAGGATCTGCTTCTGCTGGACGTGACTCCGCTGACACTGGCGATCGAGACACAGGGCAGCGTGGCCACACCGATGATCGTCCGCAACACGACGATCCCGACGAAGAAGACCGAGACGTTTTCGACGGCAGCCGACAACCAGATGGAGGTTGAGGTTCACATCACGCAGGGTGAGCGGCCCATGGCGGCGCAGAACCGGACGCTGGGCAAGTTCAAGCTGGGCGGCATCATGCCGGCTCCGCGGGGCGTACCCCAGATCGAGGTGACGTTTGACATTGACGCAAACGGCATCCTGAACGTAACAGCGAAGGACAATGCAACCGGCAAGGACGCGAAGATCACGATTACGAGCTCTTCGGGTCTGAGCAAGGAAGAGGTCGAGCGCATGGCGAAGGATGCCGAGGCGCACGCGGCTGAGGACAAGGAAGCGCGGGATGAGGTTGAGGCGCGCAACGGTCTGGACTCGATGGTCTACAACATCGAGAAGATGCTGAAGGAGAGCGGCGACAAGGTAGCGGCGGGCGACAAGTCTGACGTTGAGTCGGCCCTGGCAGAGGCGAAGTCGACCCTGGGCGGAAGCCCGAGTGCGACCGAGCTGAATGCGTCGAAGGAGAAACTGCAGACGGCGAGCCACAAGCTTGCCGAGGCTATGTACAAGGCGGCTGCCGCGACTCCAACGGATGGCGCGGCTTCGGCTGACGGCACGCAGGAGACGGGCACAAACGCCAACGGCCAGAAGCAGGACGAGGGTGTCATCGATGCCGAGTATGTGGATGTGGAGAAGTAAGGGTCCACAGCAACAGAACGGCTAGGCACGTGCATACGTAAGAGTCAGAGTGAGGGGTATCCGAGTTTTAGGGTGCCCCTCTCGCTTTCCCGCCAAGGGCTGGAAGGCGCGACTTGAGCGATGGCGAGGGGTTGAAATGAACAGCACGGGAAGTTACACGACTTCGGATTGGACGACGAGGTACAACGGGCACCAAGGAGGGGGAGCAATGACGGACACCATGTGGAAATGCGACCAGATGCGGGCGGGGATGCTGTACAGCCGGAGCGTGTTCGATACGCGCGAAGAGGCGGAGCGGTTTGCGCGCAAGATGCAGCAGATGGAGCCGGATCAGATGATGCGGATAGAGCGCGTGGAAGCGCGGCAATTCTGGAACTAGAAAAGTTGAGGGGAGGATGTCTCTGCAAGGAGGAGATATTTTCCCCTTTTTGTGCCGGACGAAGGAAGTGCGGTTCCGTTTAGGGCGTCCAGCCGAGCTGGTGGGCGGATTGGAGCAAGGGACTTTCGTTTCGGATGTAGATGCGGTAGGCACGGGGTGGGTCTGTGGGTGAGTTGGAGGGCGAGCGGCGATCTTCGAGGGGGAAGTCGCGGGCGAGGACATCGGTGTAGTTGTTTTGGAGATAGTGTGCAAAGCCAGGGAATGTGTCGAGCTTGTTGAAGCTGGCGGCGCCGAAGAACCACTCGTTGCTGACCACGAGGACGATGGCGGGATCCTGCCTGGCGCGCTGCCAGAATAGGTTGCGGTAGTAGCGGACGAGCGGGCTGTCGGTCGGGGAGAACAGAAGCAGATCACCCGTAAATGCCGAATTTTCAACGACTCCGAGATGGTAGAGGGAATTGAGGCAGCCGGCGACCAGATCGAAGCATTGCACCTTGTCCTGAAGCGTTTGCTGGGGCTGACCGCCCCCGAGCTGGCGGAGATCTTGTTCCAGGGCCAGGGTGAAATCGCTGTGATCGACGACCTCTCTCAGCAGGCGGCTGTAATGCGGGACCGTAAAGACAATGGAAAACAGGACAACTGCGACAGCGCAGGCCTGAGGCCAGCCGCGGGTACGAAGGGCGGCGGTAATCTCGAGGCAGCAGAGGAGCAGGACGAAAGCGACGAAAGTGTAGCGGTGGTGGGGGTAGTCTTTGCCTTGCGCGAAGTAGGAGAGGGCGCCGAAGGCTGCGCCCAAAAGCAGGCAGGTGCGTTCCCAATCCCACTGCCGACCGTTCCGGAGCAGAAGAGCTGCGACGACGAGCGGAAATGGAAGGAGACTTTTGGGAAAGATTTTTCCCAGAAGGTGAAGGTAATTGGGTCGATTCAGACCGGCGTAGGCGGGGGTGACGGTTCTAAGGGTGAAGAGGAAGCCGGTGAGGGCACCGTGCTGGACGAGGAAGACGACGATGGCGAGGGCGACCAGGCCCGCTCCGGCGGTTGCCCAGGCGAGATAAGGGACGGGCCGGACGGAGGTTGTTCGGCGTTTCCAGAGTGCGAGGACGAGAAGAACGAGGCCGAGCGGTGCAACGGTGGGCTTAATGGCGCTCGCAAGGGCCGCCGCGAAGCCGAAGAAGAGAAGGAAAGCAGGGCGCTGGCGACGAATGGCGGTAAACAGGGCGGCACAGGCCACAAGGAGGAGGGCGGTCATGACTTCTTCGCGTTCGGCGGCGTAATCCGGGCCTTCGACGGCGTGCATCAGCAGGAATAGACCGCCCGCATACACGCCGGCAAGCCAGTTCTGGCGGCGGGCGATAACGGCCATCGCGACGATGATCGTGCCGAGCAGAAAGAATTCGTACATGCGCCAGGCCAGGTCGGTAGGGCCGAAGAGGCTCATAGCCCAGCTTTCGGTCAGGTACGCTCCGGGCATGTTGTTGTCGGTGATGTCGGAATAGGGCCGGAGGCCGTGCCGCATGAGGAAGACGACGTAGTGCATGATGGGCGAATCGACCACCAGAGGCCAGTGAAGCGAGCGGACGATGAAGGTGACCGTGAAGGCGCCCAAGGCAAGCAGAAGGGCGGCGCGAAGCAGGAGAAGGGGACGGGAGGAAGCGGTAGCGAGCGGCATGGGGATCTCAGGCGAGGCTACGGCCACTATACGTGCGAGTCTTTCAGCGCAAACCGCCAGTTCCGACGCGGCGAGTTGGCGCAACCAGAGATGTACGGCATCTATACCTACACGGGCATTGTTAGGTCGGCGGGGTTCGCCCGGTGTGACGCCTCGGAAGTGGGAAGGGGATCAATGAGGATGGATTGGGTTGAGGTGCAGTCCGTGGCGACGGTGGTGTTGGTGGTCACGAGCGCCAGCGCGATCATGTATGCCGGGCTGCAGCTGCGCAGCGAGCGGGCCTACCGGTCGGTGGCAAACCTGGAAAAGCAGCTGAGCTTTTTTCTCTCGGACACGTTTGCTGCGGCACGGAAGCGGCTGGCGGAAGCACGGATGGACGGAGACACGCTACGAGCGTTGGACGAGGACGATCCGCCGATCCCGGCGCTCGAGGTGCTCGACTTCTACGAACACTTGGCGTTGCTGGTCAAGAAAGGCCATCTGGAACTATACGATGTGTGGCACACCTTCTATGAGTGGGCGCAGCCGGTGTACATCGATCTCCAGCCCGTGATTGAAAGCGACGACGGGCCATTTGCCGATCACTACAACGACCTGCGTGTGTTGATGCGGCAACTGGATGAGATCCAGCTGCAGCGAATGCATAAGCGCAATGCGAACCATTGGGCGCTGTGGACGCCAGATCGCATCTCGGAGCACTACCGGTTTGAGTTGGAAGCAGGTGGACGAGCACGCCGGGCGCGCCGTAAACGTGCGGCGTTGCCGCAGGATCTTCGAGCGGATCTGGATGCTGCGGCGGCGAAGCAGATGGAGGCCGCGGAAGGAAACGGGTCGACTGCCGCGAAGACGAAGTCGAGAGAGGGGTTGGGGGAGAGCCATGCCTGAAGGCAACGAGGTTCATCGTTGGGCGGAGCGGCACACAGCTGCGTTTGCCGGGCGAAAGGTGCATGTGGAAGGCCCGACCGGGAGATTTGCCGATGCCGGGCTGCTGGATGGGCGAAAGCTGGAGCGCGTGATGGCCGTTGGCAAGCACCTGGGGTACGACTTCGGCAAAGACCGGATATTGCATGTGCACCTGGGTCGTTTCGGCGATTGGACGGAGGGGCAGATGCCGTACCCCGAGGTACGGGGCGCGCTGCGGCTGCGCATGTGGCGCGTTGGGGCGCGGGCAAAAAAGGGAGCGGACGCGGAGCCGCAGAAGATTCGGCGCGGTTGGTACGCAAGCGGGGACGATGGCGGGCTGGCGCCGGAGACGGTGCAATGGGCGGAGCTACGCGGCCCGACGGACTGCAGTGTGTACACACAGGCGAAGTGGGAGAGTTTGCTCGAGCGGCTCGGGCCGGATCCGCTGGGAGAGCAAGCCAGGGGTCATGACGATCCGCAGAAGTACGTCCACGCGGTGCTAAGCCGGAGGACGGCCATTGGCGAGCTGCTGATGGACCAGGAGATCTTGTCCGGGGTGGGGAACATTTATCGTGCGGAGGTGCTGTTTCGGCATCGTGTGAATCCGTTTACGCCGGGCGACGCCATGGATCCAAAGGTGGTTCGGGCGATGTGGAAAGACCTCATCCCGCTGATGCGGGCTGGCATGGTGGATCGGCGGATTGTGTGCACGGAGCGGGCAGACCGGCCAAGCAAGGGGGAGCCGGCGTCCAAGGGAGAGGCACACTACGTGTACCGGCGGCACGGCAAGCCGTGTTTTGTGTGCGGAGAGCCGATCCTGCATCGGGACGTGGCAGGCCGGACGCTGTATTGGTGTCCGCGAGACCAGGGAACGTCCGACGCGGAGAACAGGCGGGCTTTTGCGCATGGCATGAGCCTGCGGGCGTCGCGAGCGGCTGAGAAGATGAAGCGAGCGGGGATCCTGAGTTGATTGAATTTAGTAAGACAAGTTGAGCGAGATGTACTCTAATGTGTTGAGAGCGAGCTAGCGGAATATGGCACCGACACAACAGAAGGACTACTACGGCACGCTGGGCGTCAAGAAGGCCGCCACAGCGGATGAGATTCGAAAGGCGTTTCGTAAACTGGCGCGGAAGTATCACCCGGATGTGAATCCGGGAGATAAGAAGGCCGAAGAGAAATTTAAGGAGATCTCCGAAGCCAACGACGTTCTAAGCGACGACAAGAAGCGCAAAGTTTATGACCAAGTTGGCTTCTACTCGGATTCGATCGATCCTGCGGCGGCGGAAGCATACGCGCGAGGCGGGGGTGGTGCAGGCGGGTTCGGCGGCGGTAGGGGAGCGCGGCCGGGCCGCAGCGCTGGGGGACAGCAGGAAGTTCCGTTGGACTTTGGCGGCTTTGATTTTTCAGGCTTTTCCGGCGGCGGACGGCAGCCCCAGGCAGAGCAGGGCGGCGGCTTTGGCGGGTTCCGTGACATCTTCAGTGGCATGTTCAACGGCGGGCAGAAGGCTCGCGGACCACAGCCAGGCACGGATCTGGAATACCAGGTGAGTGTGGACTTTTGGACGTTGATCCGAGGCGGGGTGACGCGGCTCGAGATCCAGCGGCAGGAGGTTTGCCCGACATGCAAGGGGCGAGCGGTGACGGGCAAGAGCATGGAATGCCCGGAATGCCACGGAACGGGGCAGGTGGAGCAGATGGGCGGCCGGATGAAGTTCAAAATTCAATGCCCGCGGTGTGGTGGATCGGGCAAGGTGCAGAATGTGTGCACGGCGTGCGATGGGCAGGGGGTGGTCTCGCGGAAGGAGCCACTGGAGTTTCGGATCAAGCCCGGAACGCGGGACGGGCAGCGTATTCGGCTTGCGGGTAAGGGAAATGCGGGCACGGAGGGAGCAACGAACGGCGATCTGTACCTGATCATCAAGGCGGGGACAAACGGAGTATTTACGCGGACGGGTGATGACGTTTATGTCACCGTGCCGGTAACAATCTCTGAAGCGGCCATGGGCGCCAAGATCGAGGTACCGACGATTGATGGGCGAACACAGCTGAAGATCCCGCCTGGGGTGCAGGCAGGACAGAAGCTGCGCATGCGGGAAAAGGGCGTGCCGAGTGCCTCACGAGAAGGTGTACGCGGCGATCAGATTGTGGAGGTGCGGGTGGTGGTGCCGAAGGTCCAGGATGAGCGATCGAAGGAAATTTTGCGAGAGCTGGCGAAGTTAAATCCGGAGGATCCGCGGGAGGCGATGTTCCGGGAGGCGACCGGCTGAGGGCAGCCCTCGTGGTGGCTGAGTCAACTCTAGCCTTTGGCGGGGTGGAGTTGGTTGTGCTGCTGCTCGAGTTCGCGGGTGCGTTCCGTAGTCGCCGTACGAACTTCCTTGCCGAGGTGGAGAGTGTGGTTGCCGGAGGGTTCTGGCAACACGTACTGGCTTGCAAGGGAGCTGACATACGCGGTCAGCCCCGGGGCGAGTCCGTTGGCACGCGCGCCGAGCCAGGCTTGAGGGGTGATCGTAATTTCTGCGGCTCCACGGCAAGTGGCGTCGAAGATGCGGTTGGCGGCGTGCTCAGCCGTCGTGGCGATGCCGGGAGTCGTGCCGGAAAACGCGAACCACTTGTACTCTTCTTCCGCCCGGCCGGTGAACTGGGCCTGGCCAACTGAGCCGGTACGCATAAGACCGGGGCAGACGGTGGTGACGCGAACGCCTTTTGCGCGGAGTTCGGCGTGGAGGCCTTCGGAGAGGCCGGTCAGGGCGAATTTGGCGGCGACATACGGAAGGAGATGCGGCACGCCAAACTTTCCCCCGATGGAGGAGATATTGACGATCGAAGAGCGCTTCCCGTGCTCGCGAAATCGGCGCAGCATGTCGGGAACGACGGCCTGAATTGTCTGGAGAGCACCGAAAAAGTTGATGTGCATCGCGCGCTCAAAAGCTTCGAGTGTCTGATCTTCAAAGGGCCCGATCTCGATGATGGCGGCGTTGTTGATCAGGATATCGATCCGGCCAAAGCGATGGTGCGCCGCATCCACAAGCGCCTGCACCTCGACCGGGCTGGTGAGGTCGGTGGGCACAAGCAGAACATCGTCAGGGGTGGCTACGGCTCCGCGCTCGATCAGGAGCGTGCGTGCTTGCTCAAGTTCGGCGGGGTTGCGCGCGGCGAGAACCAGCTTCGCGCCGGCACGGGCAAAGCGCTCCGCCATGGCAAGCCCGAGACCGCGTGAGCCACCTCCAATAAGAACGATCTCGCCGGAGATGGTGCGCGGCCGTGAGCGGGAAAGGGCATAGACGGCGGCAGCAGCAGCTGCCAAGCCCACGGCGACGGGAACTTTGCTGGATAGGCTCATACCCTGATGGGATGCACGCGTTGGGTATGCACAATGTGTTGACGCGGTGTCCGTTGAAAGAGCTATGCTCGCGTAGGAAGGGACGTACCGCGATGGCGACGAGGCGAAAAGGCAAAGGAGCGTACATGATCTCGGCGGTGGCGGAGATGTATGACATCCATCCCCAGACGCTCCGGTTGTACGAGCGGGAAGGATTGCTGCGGCCGTCGCGTTCGGAGGGCAACACACGGCTGTACACCGATGAGGATTTGGAACGACTGGAATTCATCCTCAACTTGGCGCGCGACCTTGGGGTGAACATCGCCGGTATTGCGATTGTGTTGCAGATGCGCGAGCGCATGGAGGAGATGAACCGGCAGATGCAGGGTTTTGTGGACTACGTGCGGACGGAGATGCTGAGTCGCATGCAGGGGCAGATGCAGGAGCAGCAGGCCGGACTGGTTCCCATCCGGCGTCCAATGGTAGTTTCGGTCAAGACTGTCAAGAAAGAGAGCACGCGAAAGTCGTCCGGGGTGGGAGCAAAGGTCGGGACGGAGTTGCTCTAGACTGTTCTGAGCGGCTGCGGTGGCGTGCCCTGATTTTGGGGGGGCAAGGTGGGGTGGGGATTGCCGGCGGCAATGCGATAGGAAACCAGATGTTTGTGTTGCGCCACCACCTATCTTTGGTCTTGTTCTGGAGTGCGGCAGTGGGATCGGCCACCTCGACCATCTTCTGCCTGATGGTGCTGGTCGGGGCGGTACGATTTGCCCGGCGCAAGCGACTGGAAGATCAGCTGCCGGCGACCTTTCTGCCGCCGATCAGCGTGCTGAAGCCGCTGCATGGGACGGAGCCGGGCCTCCAGGAAAACCTCGAGCGCTTTTTTGAGCAGGACTATCCAGAGTTCGAGCTTCTGTTTTGTGCGCGGCAGGAGACAGATGTGGGGCTACGGCTGGCGCGCGAGGTGGCGACGCGGTACCCAGGGGTGAGGGCACGCTTCATAACATGTGGGGAGCCGCAGTACCCGAACCCAAAGATGTGGTCGATGGCGGCGCTGGCGCGGGTGGCCGGGTATGAGGTGTTGATCACAAGCGATGCAGATGCTCGGGTGGCCCCGGATTACCTTCGCCGGTGCGTCCAGGCGCTGGGTGACGGCCGGACGGAGTTGGCGTCGTGCCTGTACGTGGGCCGGACGTCCGGAGGCATTGCGGCGCAGCTGGATGCGGTCGGCAAGAGCGTCGAGATGTCGGCGGGCATCTTTGTCGCCGACATGCTGGAAGGTACCAAATTCGCTCTCGGCGTGACGATGATTCTCCACCGGCGGGCGTTTGATCTGGCGGGAGGTTTTGACGATCTCGGGCAGTATTACGCGGAAGACTTCGTTCTGGGGAACCGCCTGGCACAGCAGAGCCTGCCGGTGAAAATGTCGAATCACGTGATCCGGTTGATGGTGTTGCCACAGGGATTCCGAAAGTCCTTTCTGGATCAGCTGCGGTGGATGCGGAGCACGCGGCGATCACGGCCTGCGGGGCATCTGGGAACGGGGCTGACCTTTGCCGTGCCGTTCGGGGTGCTGGGTCTGCTGTGGGGCGTGGTGGGCGGGCACGCTGGGCTGGGGGCTCTGTGGCTGCTCGGGACGTGCGTGAACCGATGGGTCATGTCGGCCGTCGTGCTGTGGGCGCTTGAGGATGAGCAGGCCGCGTTTCCGGTGCTGATCTATCCCGTACGCGATCTGCTGGGTGGGCTGCTGTGGCTGACCAGCTATTTCGGAAGCACGACGCAGTACCACGGCGGCGCGTACCAGCTCGGGCCGGGAGGCAAGTTTCGAGTGGTGCGGAAGGGGTAACAGGCTATCGGTTGGTGAGGATCGATTTACCGCCGGCGCTGGCGAGGGTGCGGACAAGAGCAAAGCGGGCCAGGTCTGCCGTGCGGGCTGCGGGGTGCGCGGTAAGCAGGAAGACCCGGCCCGGGCCAGACCAGAGGCGATCAAGCGACGTGTCCGTTTCGAAAATCGGCGGCGCGTCCGGCCAGAAGGCGCCGAACCAGGTCCCGTTCATACGGCCGTTGACGAGGTGTGCTGGTTCCTGCATGTAGAAGAGGAGCGATGAGCCCGCAGTCAGTTCGCCGTCAATCAGGAGCAGGTCATCTGACCTCGGCGACCGACGCTGCTGCTGCAGAACGGCGAGCGCCAGGGGTTTCGACCCAAGTATCGGATAGAAGCGGGTGAGGCCGCCATGGATCGCGAGAAGGAGCCCGGCGGCGGCGGCGGTGAGCACAAGGTTCGCGGCAAAGGTGCGTCCGGATCGGCGAATCACATGGCTCACCGGGCCGAGGGCAAGCATGCTGAGGGCAAGCACGGCGAGCGGGATGCGGAAAAATCCCATCGAAATGGCGGTAAGGTCGGCTAGGTGGCTCAGGGAGAGATTGTAGTCGGCAGGGCTGGTGGAGTCCTGCGCGAGCAAGGTCGCGATGTCAGCGTTCGGGGCCGGGGTTGGGGATGAAACGACGAAGTAGCTGGCGAGGACGGCAGCGGCCAGACCTATGGGCACAAGCAGGAACAGGGAGCAACGAAGAACAGCACTGCGACTGGCTGCGGCTTCGGGGAGGTCCGCGCGAGCAAGCAGAGCGCCAACAAGGAGAGCGAGGGCGGGCAGGGCCGGGAGCGAGTAGTACTCTTGGCGGGCGGAGACGGTAAAGAAGAGCAGCACAACGCCGGCCCACACCAGAAGCGCGAGGGTAGCCTCATGCGTCTGGCGGTTGAGGCGGTCGCGCACGCGGGGCAGAAGCGGCCGAACAGCAGCAGGCAAAAAGACGACCCAGGGAAAAACCCACATCAGAGCAAGGAACCAGAACAGGGGAATGGGAACCTGACCGTAATCGTGGGGAATGCGTTGGGATAGGAAACGGGCGATGTGCTCGTTGTAGAGGTAGAACCACGCCCAGCCGGCGCGCGCGGGGAGGCCGACGCCCGAGGGCATGGGAACGGCTGGATTTCGGAGCGCGGCAAGAATGTGCCAAGGCGCGGCGACGAAGAAAAACACCAGGGTCGCGGCCGGAAGATGCAGGCGGCGAAGCAGGCGGAGTTGACCCTGCGCGGCCATGTACGCGAGGGCGATGCCGAGCGTGAGAACGACGCCGACAAGGCCCTTAGTTAGGCTATTCAGGGCGAGGCTGACTGCAAACCCCAGCATCGGCCAAAGACCCGAGCGCGGCGGGAGTGGTGAGAACATGGCGCCGCCAGAGTCAGGATCCTGCGGACGTGCCCGCTTCAGGGCGATCAGCAAAAAGAGCACGGCCAAGGCGAGCCAAAGGGCAAGAGCAACGTCGGGGAGGAAGAAGCGTGTGTACAGGTACGGACCGAGGGAGGTGCCGAGGGCAAGGGCCGCGTAGAGGCCGGCGCGGTCGGGGTGACTGGGCGGGGAGACCGTGGGAAAGAGGACAACACCAAGGGCGTAGGTGGTGAGCAGAAGCGCCAGGGTAAGAAGAGCAAGTGGAAGGCGGCCGGCCCAGTCATGCACGCCGAAAAGGCGCATACTGCCGGCCGCGAGCCAGTACATGAGCGGGGGTTTGTCGAAAAACCGAATGCCGTCGACATACGGCGTCACGAAGTCATGACGCGTGAGCATCTCGCGGGCGACTTCGAGGTACACCGAGTCGACATCGTCTAGCAAGCCGGGCGAGAACAGGCCGCCGATGTGAAGCGCAAGCCAGAGCAGAACCACGAGGGCGACGGAGCCTGGATGCCAGCGGCGGTTGGCATCGCGCGATGGGAGCCCATGGCGCGGTGGCAGATCGTCCGTGATCACGGAGGTAGGTCTGCGGGCAGGCCAGGGCGCGGACATGGATCTACGGAGAGAGACGATCTTGTGTGGCCGTGGGAGCCGGTCGGAAAGACGATCCGCCGGGCAGAGGACGATCGGTAAGGAGGAGCTTGCCGGAGGTCTCCTGAAGGGTGAACACGGGATGGCCGCGCAGAAGATCCTCGACCTCGTCGCGCTTTTCGAGCGGAACGAACAGGAGCTTTCGATCGCCGATGTTCCACATACGAAGAAGGTCGGAGGAGCTAAGGAAGATCGGTGGCGCGTCCGGAAACGTGGACCCGAAGAGCATGGACGAGGATCGGCCATTAACCAGTGGGAGCACGCGACCGAGATAAAAGGCGATGGATGATCCGTACGACTGATCTCCATAGAGCAGGACGGGATCCTTGGCGGAGATCTGTCCCTGCTCGGTGAGCGTCTGGATGCGCACCGCGGTGCGCTCACTCGACAGCATGGGACCGAAACGGACCAGAGCCACATGGGCCGCCACCAGAAACGTAGCGGAAGTAAGAGCAATTGCGACCGTGGAGGCGAAGTGGCGGCGCTGCTGGCGCAAAAGCCAGGCGATGGCTGGGCCAGTGGCAAGGGCGAGTGCGGCCAGGGCCGCGGGAAGCCGGAGAGCGGCGAACGATGGACCGGTGAGGTCAAAAAAATGCGACATCGAAAGGGTGTAGTCGCCGACATTGCGATGCGCTAGGAGATCGCCGATGTCGGAGACGTAAGGAAGACGTCGCGACTGCCAAAGGCCGGCAGCAAGCGCAACGGCAGCAGCCGCGCCGATGACGGTAAAGGCGGCGTGCGCGACCGTGACCCAGCGCCGGGCGACAGGGTCTGTGGCGAATCGGTTCTCGGTGCGGACGAGGTACGTGCTGATCAGCAAAAGCAGGGGAAGGTAGACGGGAAAGGTGTAGTACTCCTGGTTCGTGGAAAGGGAGAAAAATAGAAGCACAAGCGCGGTGTAGAGGGTGAGTAGAAGCCGCGTGCGGCCTGCCAGTTCACCGTACAGGGCGTCCAAATACGAGGTGACAGAAGGTGGCGGTTGGTGCCGGCTGCGCCACGCACGAAGACCGTTAAGGAGGGGAAGCGGAAGAAACAGGCTCCACGGAAAGAGCCAGACAAGGTGGAGCGACCAATACAGATACCAGGGAAGTTTGTTGTAGTCGACCGGCTGGCGCTTGCCGAGGAAGCGGAGCACATGCTCGTTGATGAAATAGAACCAGAAAAATCCATGGCCGTTCGCCCCGCCGGTGTTCCGCAGGCCGGCAAGAACATGCCATGGCGCGGCGATCAGTAGCAGAAGCAGAACTCCAGTTAATGGGCGCAGCTGACGCCAGTGGCGCCAGTCTCCCGAGAAAAGGAGATACAAAAAGGCCGTGGCAAAGAAGAAGACCAGAGCGACCAGTCCCTTGGTCAACACGGCGAGGGCAACCGCGGCCCACATCACGTAGGGGTGGAGCAGGCGGTGGTTGCGGAAGAGGGTCGGCGCGTCCGGGTCGTTGTAGTTGGTCAGCGCGTTACGGTCCGGCGCCAGCGCGCGAAGCAGGCAATAGAGCGCGACGCAGAGCAGAAGCGAAAGCAGCACTTCCGGGATGAAGATGCGCGTAAATAGAAAAACGCCGGCCGAAGTAAGCACGCCGAGCCCTGTGTAGAGAGCCGTGCGTTGCGAGAACGCGCTGAGACCCCAGCGGTACCCCAGAAGCGCCAGCAGAAGCACGGCGATCGCCTGTGGAAGATGCGCGGCAAAGGTGTTGAAGCCGAAGATCCGGAAAGATACGGCGACGAGCCAGTAGGGAAGCGGTGCTTTTTCGAGGTATCGCACGCCGTTGACATGCAGCGTCACCCAGTCCCCGGAGACGGCCATGAAGCGGGCGGCGTTGGCATGGGTGGCGTCCGCGTCGTCAAGCAGCGGCGGCGCAAAAAGCGAAAGCAGGAACACGGCGGCCCACACCGCCAGAAGCAGCGCGATCGCCGTGGATCGGGATACGCCGAAGCGTTCACCGGTACGCTGCCGGGCAGGACCGGCTGCGGATTGCGGAAGTGTGGTCTCCATCGGGTATGCCTCAACAGAATACCGTGACGGGAGGAACGCTGTTTGAACCCCAAGGCAATGCTATGTCTGAAAATGGAGACGACCCCTGTATTGTTTCTGTACGCGAAGAAGTGAGATGTGCACGAGGTGACACGAGCCGGAATGCCGACATTTGCCGCAGTGGATCTGGGATCAAACTCCTGCCGTCTGAAGATTGCCACCTTTGTGGGCAACCGGTTGAAGATGCTGCATGAAGACCGCGAGGTGAATCGTCTGGGCGAGAGCGTCTTCCAGACCGGGATGATCTCGCCCGAGGCGATGGAAGTGACCCTGCGCGCTCTGAAGCGCTTCCAGAAGGCGACACAGCTCTACACCGTCGATCGGGTGCGGGTGGCAGCCACAAGTGCCATGCGCGATGCGCGCAATGCGGCCGCGCTCACGGAGTGGGTAAAAAACGAAACGGGATGGACGATCGAGGTAATCTCGGGGCTTGAGGAAGGCCGGCTGATTCACCTGGGCGTTGTGACTTACGAGCCGGGAGCCACGGGTCGGTGTCTGCTGATCGACCTCGGCGGCGGCAGCTGCGAGATCACGGTTTCGGAGAACAGCAACATCAAAGCGATGGTGAGCACGCCGCTTGGAGCGGTACGGCTGCAGCAGTTCCTGCAGCAGGATCCACCGGCCAAGGACGACATCGGACGTTTGAAGCAGTTTGTCGAGCGCGAGCTGGCGCGTGCGGAAAAGAAGTTACCGGGGGCGACGCGGGTAGGCCTTGTGATCGCGACCTCCGGAACGGCGGGCGCACTGGCGGAGGCAAGCATTGCCACAAAAGCAAAGCTGACGGTCCGCAAGAAGGCGCCCAGTAAAAAATTTGTGCGGCTCAAGGTGATTGAAGCAGAGACGCCGGATGTGCGCGCGCTGGCCGACAAGCTGGTCCGCATGACCAACGTCCAGCGCGAAGCAGTCCCCGGCATCGGGCCGAAACGATCGGAGGTCATCATCGGGGGCGCGGTGGTGTACGCGAGCTTGCTGGAGCGCTTCGGCCTGAAGGGCTTCCGCTATTCAGAACTGGGTCTGCGCGATGGCATGCTGGCGCAGATGCAGGCGGAAACGCAGCATCGTGGGGCGGTGCATCAGAAGATCGAGCACGAGCGCTGGACGGGGGTGCTGGAGGTGTGCCGGCGGTACGGTGTCGAGCCGCGCACCATGGAGCCGGTCCACCAGCATGCGGTGGAGCTCTTCGACGCGCTGGGGGCGGTGCATCAGCTTCCCGACGAGTATCGGCTGTGGTTGGAGTCCGCCGCTGCGATGCAGGACATTGGCAAGTTCGTCAATCATCAGGGACGCCACCGCCACACGCAATACCTGATTGCCAATTCCGAGATCTTCGGCTTCAGTCCGGAGCAGCGGCTCATTGTGAGCGCGATTGCACGCTACCTCGGAAAGACAGAGCCTGAGGCTTCGGACCGGCCCATGCGGGCTCTGCCCCTGGAGGCGCATGCGTATGTGAGGCAGGCCGTGGTGCTGCTGCGCCTGGCCGTGGCCCTGAACCAGGACCGCGCCAGCGCACCCCTGAAGCTGACGACGCTGGTGTACCCGAAGCGGGTCACGCTGGAGCTGCGCGGCGGACGCGCGGGAGCGGAGCTCGAGGCCTGGGCGCTGCGGCGCGAGGCGCTCTACTTCCGTGAAATCTTCCGGCGGGAGCTCTTGATCGAGGTGCTGTAAAGCGCGCGCACCGTGCGCGGGTCCAGCAGCCATTGCAGCACGCCGGAGCCGCGGCCGAGATTGATGCGCGCGATAGAGCCCTTGCGAAGCCGCAGTTGCGCGGCAACGCGCGGCGTCTGCGACACCAGAAGGGATCCGGCAAAGCTGGTGATGTTGGGGTTATGCCCCACAAGCAGGACGTTCTCCTGAGCCTCACACTCGTGCAGCAGGCGCTGGAAGTCGGGGAATGCCGCCGCCGGAGCCAGGGAGTTTGAAAGCAGCAGCTGGCCGTCGTATGCCGTTTCGGTGCCGATCAGAGCAGCCGTCTGCACCGAGCGCTTCAGGGGGCTCGAGACGATCAGGTCGAACTGAATATTCAGAGCGTTCAGCACAAACGCGAGCTGAAGGCAGTTTTGTTTGCCCTCCTTGTCGAGTGGGCGCTTGACGTCGAGCAAGGGGTTGATACGGCGCGTGCCGGCGCTGGCGTGGCGAAGCAGGTAGAGATTCATGAGCCTGCATCTGATTGTAGTGGCGAGTGGTCGCGTGGCCCCCAAGGTTGGCCTGGACCGCTACTCCTCAAGAGTCGGTGGATCGGTTGACCGCAGTTCGGCGTCGGTGGTCAGAGGCCCCGGCTCCGTCAAGGGAAAAACCGGTGTTGTCCGGTCGGGCGCTGTCTCGACGCGGGTTGCTGCCGACGGCGGAGCAGCTCTGGTGGTGGCAAAGGCGGGTCGCTGCGCGATCGGCGCAAACGGCAGGGGATGGTTCTGGGCAAGCATCGTCTCAGCGCCTCTCTGCCAAAAGCGCGTAAACAGGTCGAACAGGATCGCAAGCTGCATCACCACAAAGGCGGGCCACACACGCGGTTGCGCCAGGCTTTCCACAAGAAAGCGCGTAGCCAGTGAGAGCACGGCAAGACCCAGCACCGCAAGCACAAGAAAGGTGAGCCACGCTGAGGCGAAATGGTGGGTGAAGGTTCGCCATGCGGGCTTCAGTGCAAGTCGAATGCGGCGGTCGGAGCGGCTGTGCAGACGCGTGGTCTGAATACCGAGTTGGACGGTGTACACCTCTACCAGGTCGAAGTACAGCCGGACGAGGGTGGCCACAAGGAACAGGAGGACGAAGCCGATAATGTTGAGCCAAAAGGCGGGACGGCCGACGAGATGATCGTCGATCACACCGGAAAGCGCGGTCCTGAGCGCAGACAGCGAACCCAGAATGACGCCGCCCACAACCAGGAACAGCAGCGTGATACGGACAAACCGCCAGAAGTGCTCAATGCCCGCACGGAGCAGAGTGGAGAGGCGCGCCGGCGCGGGGGCGGCGTAGCAGAAGAGCACTCCGGGAACGAGGAGGAACGAGACGATGGCGAAGACGGCGAGGCCGCCGAACGACGGTGGGAAGCCGCCGGGGACGTGCTCGGAGAGCCGCATGTAGCCGCTGATGAGGGTCCCGAGATCGAAGGACGAGGTGAGCGATTGCGCGGCGAGCGAGTGCGAGAGAAGGGCGTTCCACTGGTCAAAAAAGCGAGCGGAGAAGAGCAGGGAAACTGCGAGCGAGAGGACGTAGGTCCACAGCAGCGCGGGCAGGCCGCGGAAGGCGATGGCGAGACCGCCGGAAAGAAGGTTGCGCTGCGAGACCGGCTGCAGGGTTGCGGTAGTTGAGGTGTTGGCGGCGATCAAGCGTGCGTCCTTGTGATTGCGGTCGCGGGTGGGTCCGGAGGTGGTGGTGAGCGAGCGTCAGACCAGCCAGGTGGCGAGCTGGAAAAGGAGTTGCTGGGCGGTAAGCCAGAGATTAGTGATTTTCCGTGCGGGCAGTGAGTTGGTTGCGGTGGTGTAGCTGTTGTTGAACAGGTCGCGGTCGAGCAGGACCGTGTGGTCGGGGTCGATCTCGGCGGAGCGGATCTTGCTCGTGCGGTTGTAGGTGAAACGCATCCAGCGATCCGCGCCATCCCAGTGCTCGCGCACGCGGCTGCCGTCCTCGAAGACAATCTCGGCGGTGACAGGGAGGATGAAGTCGCCGCGACGGTGCAGGACAACCGTGTCGAGGTACTGTGTGTTCTTGGAATCTTTCGGCTCGGGCTTCCACCACTCGGCGCGGTCGGAGCTAACGGTGTCGACGGTGTAGTCGAGCACCGCCGTGCCATAGACCGCCTGGTTCAGGTAGGGGCGCAGCGACGAGCCGGTAGGGACCAGGGTTGCCGGCGGCGTACTCAGCGTGCTGATGAGGTTGGGAAGCGTTCCGGCAGGTGCGTTGATGGCCGGGCTGGAGGTCGGAAGATACAGCGTGGGAGCGCCTGAGCTGGGAGTGACTGGTGTGACAACGGCAGTGGCCCGGCCGCGGGCGATCGCCACTTGCTCGATGGTGCGCAGGAAGTCTTCTGTGTCCGGGTGCGTGAAGCGATAGCGCATGAAATAGGTGTGCATTGCCTCGCGCATCGTGTCGGGGCCGACGATGCCTTCGAGCGTCGCCAGCAGGGAGGCGGATTTGCCGTAGGTAATGACGCCGTACGATTCGGCGTTGCGGAACTTCCAGGCCCAGCGCGTGACGGGGTCGAAGTCGGGGTCGGCCGTGTACTGGATTCGTTGCAGCGAGGCGTCGCCGAGATTGGCCCAACGGAAGTCGAATACCGAAGTCTTTGGCCCGTCGATCGCGGCGTTCACGTTGACCTCGGTGTAGGAGTTGATGCCTTCGTCAAGCCAGGCATCTTCAAACTCGTTGGTGGCGACCATCCCATACCAGTACTGGTGGCCAAACTCGTGCTCGGCGGTGATCTCGGTAATGTGGGTGGGCTCAAACCACGATGTGTCGCCGGTAAACAGCGTCGGGTACTCCATGCCGCCGATTTCGGAGTCCGGCTCCGGATCGATCACCGTGATGATTTTGTAGGGATACGGTCCATACCAGTCGTTGAATTTCGCCAGCGATGCGGTCGTGATCTTCAGGTATCGCTGGCCAGCATCCGGGTGCGCGGCCAGCGCGAGCACATGCACTTTCACCGGCCCCATCGAGCCCAGGTAGGTCCCATCGGTGACGTAGAAGTGCGGGCTTGCGGCCCAGGCAAAATCGCCGATATCCTCTCCGTAGAAGGAAAGGGTCTTGGTGCCGTCACCGTTCTGCACCTCGCCGGTCGGTACGCCCGAGGCGCCCACAACATAGCGACGCTGCAGCGTGAGATGGACGTTGAAGGTGGCGAAGTCGGAGAAGAACTCGGTGGTGGAGTGGTACTGGTGACAGTTCCATGCGCCATGCCAGAAGACGCCGAGCTTGGGATACCACTGGCCGCCCATCAGGAAGTCGCGCTTCCACCCGTTTCGGGCGATCGACAGCGGAAACTGGTCGTGAAAGCGGATCCGGAATGTAATCGAATCGCCCGGCTGCAGCGGCTGCGGCAGCGCCAGCTCGGCAACGGTGTGGTCGTTGGCATTGCCGTCGTCGGGCGCGATGAAGTGCATCTGTCCGGTGAGGTCACCCACGTTGTCCGCCGTGATCTGTGTGATCGTGATGCCGCCGATCTTCTCCTTCGGGTAGTCGTCGTCTGATTCGTTGTCGCGGATGCCGCCGCCGAAGTGCGTCTCGGACGTAAAGGTGGACTCCGGCCGGAACGCATTCAGGTAGAGGTGAAACGGAAATCGGGTGAGCGGCTGACCGGTCAGGTTTTTGTACGTCAGCGCCTCGGTTCCCTCCAGCGATTTCTGGTTGGTGTCGATCTTGGCATCGAGCGTGTACGCGACCACGCGGGTAGAAAGCGGCTGGCCGTTGGGAGAGTTGGTGGCGATGCTGTACCCGCTGGGCGACTGCGCCCGTGCAAGCGGGCCAGATGCAAGGAGCGCGGCGGCGATGGCAAGCAGGACTGGGGAACGCAGCATAGGTGGATTGTAGGCGGTGACGTCTGCCCGAGGGTACGAAAATGTGCTCAGCGAAGTTCCAGAGAAGGGTCAGCCGTCCTGCCGCAACCAGAGTTCTGACCGAAGGATCCCGAACAGGCGGTCGTGGTGTGCGATCTGCGTGAGACCCACGCGCTCGAAGACTTCCGCATGGTTGGGCAACTGCGTGACACGAAGCCCGGTAAGCACGCGAAAACCGAAGTAGAGCGAGCGCACCAGCAGGCGGCCAAAGAGGCGCGCCGGTCCGTGCGTTGGAACGCGGAACTCAGACACCAGCCACCGAGCACCCGGCAGCATGCGCTGTGCGATGGGCGGAACAAACCGCGCTACCTCCTCGCCTGTCAGGCAGTCGAGGAAGAAGTGATTCACCACCAGGTCTGGCGTCTCCGTTGGGACAAAGGCGAGTGCGTCCCCGCAGTGCACGCGAAGCCGACCATGCGCGGACCCGCAGCGGCGCTGCAACTCCCCGAGCATCGCAGGGCTGAGGTCCACAGCGTCGGCCCGCATCAGCGCGTTCTCCGCCAGCAGCCGCGCCAGAAAGCGTCCGTCTCCGTCGCCGAACACCAGGCCCCGTCGGCAATGGCGAAGCTCGGGCAAGAATTGGGTGCGGGTGCGCTCGAGCAAGCGGCCAAAGGTGAGCCGCTCCAGCGGCGCATACAGGCGGGCGAGACGGTCGAAGCTCGGCGACGTGCTCATCGCAGGTGTCGCAACAGCAGAAACGGCAGCGGAGTGAGCAGAACGAGATCAGCGGCTGCTCGCAGCGTAAGTGGCGCCAGACGGTCGCGCAGGCGATGGAGGCCCATCAGCAGCAGCGCGGCGAGCACCACCGGAAGCGGGGTTGTTCGGTGGGTTGTGGCCGAGAGGGCAAGACCGGCAGCCGCCAGGGAGAAACCGATGCCGGAAAGGTGGTTCAGCGCGGTGCGCGTCAACCCGTGCGGCTCGGGTAAGCTCCTGGCCGTCTGCTCGGGGGCATGCTCCCAGCGGTAGATCAGCAGGCAGTTCAGGCAGCACAGCCCTGCAAACAGCACAGCGAGGGGCAGCAGAGCCGGGCGCAGCTGCGGAGCGCGAGCGACGGTGGGAACAAACACGGCGGCAGAAAAAAACAGGCCGACCGAGATCTCTTTGGGTAAGCGGTGTGCCCTCCCGGAGACGTGGATCAGCACAAAATAAGCGAACAGCAACGAGCCGAGAATAAGGTCGAGGTGGATCGCCGCCGGCTCAAGCTCAGGAACGATTGCCGCCAGAAGAACAGCACTCAGGGCAATGCCCACCATCAGCGGGCGGCGATGCTGGTGATGGAAAAAATGCCGTGCTTCGAGGCCAAGGCCGTCCAGCACCGCACCGCGATGTCTGGCGAGGCGAGGGCGCCAACTCGCCGCGTTGAGGATACGACTGTCCAGCAGACGGTCGGCAGCGTACAGCACCCAAACCGCCGCAAACATGGAAACTGGCACGCAGACAGGAAAATGCAGGTGCGCTGCGGAACCGAGGTAGATGGTCCAGACCGTCGCCACGGTGGGCGCATCCAGCGAGAGCAGGTGCCACAGCACCAGAAGATTGCGGCCAAGCCGCTCGTCGGGAGACCGCAACGGTACGTCCGTGTCGAGCGGGAAGCCAGCGGTTGTTCGCGGGATGGAAGATGAAAGCTTGAGCACTTCTCCATGGGACGCCGCCAGGAAGCCTCGCGTCACTTCCCGGCCTCCTGCCATAAGCGGCGGGCGGTAATGATCCCCACGATGTTGCGAGATGCCTCTGTACGCAAGCCGCTTTCCCGGGCATTCGCCTCAAGGGCAGTTGACATGCTCCGATGACCGGGAGGGCTCGATGAGCTTCTACACGTACTGCGTCGCGGTCTTGTCGACCGCGTTGGGCCCGGGCTGGTGAAGCTTGCGAGCAAGCGTTTTACCAAGCCGGACAAACGGGTTTTCGAAGTACTCGTACACAGGGATCGCGAGGAGCGAAGAGATCAGGACAGAGGCAAGGATGTAGGCGACGGGGACGTGCGGCGCGACACGCTGAGGTGGAGCGAGGTAGATCAAGGCGCTCCGAATGAAGTTGTTAAGCAGGTACAGAGAAAAGCTCGCGCGGCCAATGATGGCGAGTGGCTGCCAGTTCACCTTGACGTGCGTTGTGAGAAGCCAAAAAGCGCTGATCGCGATCCAGTAAACCAGCGTGTACCGGATCCATCCGTCGGCATAGGCCAGACGCGAGATCACGGGTATGGTCAGGAGAAAGCTTGCAAAAGCAAGGCGCATGGAACTCGCCGCCTCAGCGCGGTGCTCGAAGATAACCATGCGCCACAGGGAGGCACAAAGCATCACGCACAAGCCGAGAGGAGCCGCAATCGGCAGGTAGCGGTGTGTCTTAAAACGGACTGCGGCCATGATCAAGGCGCCTGCCAGGGAGACGAGCTCCGTTTGCAGGAGCCGCCTGGGCTTGGTGAGCCAACCGGAAAGGAAAAGACCGATGCACAGAAAGTAGAAAATCCACTCGATCTGTAGCGTCCAGTAAAGCCCCATCATGTTGATGGGAGTGCCGCCAAAAAACTGCTGAAACATCGTCAGGTTGAGCAGGATGCGCTTGGGCGGACAAAGCGCGAGCGATCCGTGGAAGCCGATGAAGAACATAAGCGCCATGGAAAGCCAGTACGCGGGATAGAGACGAAAAAAGCGGCCGATCAGAAAGTCCTGCAAGGCGGTTTTTTTGGGGCGATCGAATTTCAGGCTGATGGGAATCACGAAGCCACTCACCATAAAGAAGGTCACGACACCAACCTTGCCGAGATCGATGACGCCGGTGAAGAAGAAAAGGATTTTCTGCTGGATGCCGACAGCGGTAGGTTCGAGGCCCATGGCGAAATGAAAGAAGGCAACTGCCATGGCAGCCAGGGCACGTATGGAGTCTAAGTAGTCGAGGCGGCGCCGCATGCCACAACACTACACGAGACGTTGTCAACGCCCCCTGTGAGAGAGTCGGTTACCTTCCCGTTTATTCATTGCGGCCGGGGCGGGACATAAGATCGCGGATGGCGTCCTGGGGCGGCTTCCCATGGTAGAGAACGGCGTTCATCTGTTCGGTGATGGGCATTTCCACGCCGTGGCGGGTAGCAAGGCCGAGAGCTCCGGTAGTGGCGCGGACGCCTTCGGCAACCTTGCCGTTGAGGCCGGCGAGGATCTCGGGAAGATGTCGGCCGCGGCCGAGCTCGATGCCGACCAGGCGGTTTCGGGAAAGCGCGCCGGTGGAGGTGAGCACAAGATCGCCGACGCCGGCGAGGCCCGCAAGGGTTTCACGACGGCCGCCACAGGCCAGCGCAAGGCGGGTCATCTCGGCGATTCCGCGCGTGATCAGCGCGGCGGAAGGATTCGCTCCGAGCTCCAGGCCGTGCACGACTCCGGCCGCGAGGGCGATGACGTTCTTGAGCGCTCCTCCGAGTTCGACGCCGGGAACGTCATCGTTGGTGTAAAGGCGAAGAAACGGGGAGGCGAAGTCTCGCTGGAGCCGCTGCGCGATGCCGGGAAACGTAGACGCAATGACGACCGCAGTTGGCTGTGCGGCGGCAACCTCCTGAGCGAACGAGGGGCCCGACAGGACGGCGGACGCGTTGGGAACGACGGACGCAATGACCTGCGTCATGCGGAGGTGCGTGGCGTCTTCAAGGCCTTTCGAAGCGGACACAAGCACCTGGTCAGGCCTGAGACGGGGTGCAACTGTGGCGAGGGTCGACCGGAGATGCTGCGAGGGCGTGACGGAAAGCAGGATGTCGGCATCGGTGACCGCCGAAAGGAGGTCGGCGGTGACTCGCACATCCGCAGGCATGATGTGGCCGGGAAGATACCGGCGGTTTTCCCTTGTGTTGTGGAGTTCCGCGGCGTGGGCAGGTGAGTGAGCCCAAAGGGTGAGTTGGTGGTCGGCGCGGCGTGCCAGCGAGAGCGTGAGCGCGGTTCCCCAGGCGCCGGCGCCAAGGATGGCGATCCGGCTCACGCGTGCGCCTTGCGCGCCGGGGAGCTCCCGAAGCGGCTTTCCGTGCCGGCCAGAAGCCGGCGGATGTTGCCGATGTGTTTGGCGATAATAAGCAGGGGAATGCCGACAAACGCTGCTGCGGGCCAAGGCGCACGCGCAGGGAGGAAGACCAGCGCGGCGAACGGAATGGTCGCTGCGGCAAGGATGCTGGCAAGTGAGACAAAGCGGGTGAGGCCGAAGATGGCCAGAAAGACCACAAGGGCGCAGCCGACCGAACGCGACGACAGCACCAGAAAAACGCCCAACGCTGTGGCGACGCCTTTGCCGCCGCGGAAGCGCAACCAGACGGGAAAGACGTGGCCGAGAATGGCGAAGATGGCGGCGGCGGAAGCCAGATTGAGGGTGAAGGCGTGGTTGCTGGCTGTGTCTCCGAACGGTGCTAGTGCGTGGCGCGCGATGGCAAAGGCGAGAAGGACGGCGGCGACGCCTTTAAGGCAGTCCAGGAGGAGCGTGAGGAGGCCGAGCGCCTTTCCGCCGGAGCGGGCGACGTTGGTGGCGCCGATGTTGCCGGATCCGGTCGCCCGGACGTCCTGATGGCGGACGATGCGGACAAGGAGGTAGCCGAACGGGATAGAGCCAAGCAGGTACGCGAGGCCGCAGGCGGTGAGCCAGGGATTCATCGGACTCGAGTGTAGCAAGGTCGTGCTGGCGGTTGTGTTGCTGCTGGACGTGGCTGCACCGACTGATCGTGCGTTACTGCTGGAGCGGCACGGGCCGGATGCGGAGGTGGTGATGGAGGAGTTTGAGAGCGTGCTGGGTGGTCCACCAGCGGATGCGGTCGCGGTCGCCTTGCAGGTGGAGCTCGGTGACGGTGGTGTTCTCGGGTGAGGCGAGGGCGAGGTAGACGAGGCCGACGGGTTTGGTGGGCGTTGCTCCGGTTGGGCCGGCGATGCCGGTCACGGCGAGGGCGAGCGAGGCGGAGGTGCGTTGGCGGATGCCTTCGGCGAGGGCGCGGGCGACGGGCTCGGAGACGGCTCCGTGCTGCGCGAGGAGGTCTTCGGGGACCTGGGCGAGGGACTGCTTGAGGGCGTTCGCGTAGACGATGGCTCCGCCGAGGAAGACGTCGGAGGAGCCGGGAACGGAGGTGAGGCGGCTGCCGAGGAGACCGCCGGTGCAGGACTCCGCGACGGCGAGGGTCTGGTGGTGCTGGCGGAGGAGAGAGAGGACGACCTGTTCGGGAGATTCGCCAGTAGCGGAGACGAGGTCGTCGGCGAGTTCGGCGGCGATGCGGTTGGCTAGCTCGTCGACGCGCGTCTGGGCTTCAGCTTGGCTGGGTTTGACGCTGGTGAGGTGGAACTGGATCTCGCCGGCGTGGGCGAGGATGGTGGTGTCGACATCGGTGTACTGCGCGTAGATAGGGGCGACGCGGGCGTCGGCGATGGACTCGGGGACGAGGAGGATGCGGAGGAAGCGCTTGGCGATGTGGCGCTCGGGGAGCATCGCGGCAAGGCGGGAGCGGCACTGCTCGTCGAAGAGGGTCTTGAGCTCGGTCGGTGGACCGGGAAGGAGGATGAGGGTGCGTTGTCCGTCTGGAGTTTGTGTGGTGAGGATCTGGCCGGGCGCGGTTCCGGCGGAGTTGGGGAGCATGGTGGCGGTGGCGAGGATGTCGGCCTGCTTGCGGTTGTTGGGGGTCATCTCGATGCCGCGTTCGCGGAAGCGGGCTTCGAGGCTCCTGAGGACGGAAGCGTCGGGGCGGAGCTCGAGCGAGAGGACTTCGGCGACGGCTTCGCGGGTGAGGTCGTCTTCGGTGGGGCCGAGGCCGCCGGAGAAGAGGATGAGGTCGGAGCGGCGGAGCGCGGTGCGGATGGTGTCGACGAGCTGGGCGCGCGTGTCGCCGACGATGGTCTTGAAGGCGACGGAAACGCCGAGGTCATTGAGGCGGCCGGTGAGGAAAAGGGAGTTGGTGTCCTGGCGAAAGGGGGTGAGGAGCTCGGAGCCTATGGCGATGATTTCAGCAATCATGAGTTCCTTGTTGGATGCCGGGTGGATGGGGATTCCGGCCCCCACCCCCAGGGTGGGGTACTTTGTAGGAAAAATCTTTGTCATGACTGGGTTACGGGAAGGTGCTGCCTGCAAAATGTTGATTCCAGAGATTTTGTTCACAAGATTTCTGGAATGAGGGACTTGCGACCTGCCGTTGCGCCGCTGGGCGGATAGGTGTTTGCCTATGCTGATTCCAGTTTAAACGATGTGTGGAGATGGATGCGCCAAGGGTAAGTGATTTGGAGTGTGTAGGTTGCGGGGTGGCGGGGGTTGACAGCGGCCCTGGAGCCTAGATCAGGTGCTGGGTTTCCGGAGGGTAAAGATGAGGAAGGTGTATTGCAGGTCAAATTTGGCCCAGCATATAGGTTGGGTGCTGCAGGACAGGTGGAGCGGACCGGTTTGCTCGAAGCCGATGCTGGTGGCGAGTTGGAGCATGGCTTGCACTTCGGGTTCGGTGAATATTTTGAGGGGAGCGCCGTGTTCGCGGAGTCCGTGGGTATGGACGGGGGTGGGGAAGTAATCGGTGGAGGTGATGAGGTGACCTCCGGGTTTGAGGACTCGGAACATTTCACGGAAGTAGGCTGCAAGGGGAACGCCGTGCTCGATGACACTCATGCACGTGACAAAGTCGAAGAAGCTGTCATCGAAGCGGAGCTCGGTGATGTCGCCAGGGAGGTAATGGATGGGGCCTCGGCGGGTGGCGGTTTGGAAGGAGAGGTTGATGCCGTAAAGGCGGTGGAATCCGAGCAGGAAGAGGGCAGGAAGGACGTTGCTGTAGAGCTCTGCGCCGGCGTCGAGGATGCTCGCGGTGCTAGGGCAGTTTTGGAGGATGGCTTTGATGGCGGCGAGGTGGTCCCAGTTTTTCGGTTCGTCGCGATGCGTGGGGAGATGGAGGCGCTTCGTTTCCGCCAAGGCGGCCTGCCAATGTTCTCCGCTGAGAAGTACTGCATTCGGTAAATCGGCCGCACGCTCGTTTGGGGCTCCGGGATTGTTACCCGATCCAAGCTTTAGAAAAAGGCGGAAGAGGCCTTCCGGTCGAAGCAGGAGTGATTGCAGGTACCTTCTAAATCTTCGTTTCATGGGCGACTGCATTTTTCTTTTGCATAAGGTAACGGTACCAGAGTAAATTACTGCGCGGCGGCTCTTGTCGCCCAATTCTTATGCGGAGAAGTCGAGTATGGGTCTGATTTCAAGAAATCAAGAAAACCTTGTGAGAGCTGTTGCAGGCGGTATTGTTTTGATAGCGAGCGCCGTCGCATCCGCCCAAGCACCTCCAATACAGTTTTCATCTTCAACGAAGCAGGCAGGAAATGTCACCTCGTCGACCTCGCCAGCGTCGGTCGTGTTCAATGGATCGCTTTACGTGTACTACTGCGACGAGAGTACGGGTCAGCTATTTAGCTCTTCGAGTTCGTCACCTGGAGCGAACCTCACGAATTATTTTGCCACCGGCGTAAATTGTGGAAATGGAGGCTCGCTTAGCGCAACGGTGTACAACGGCGCAGTTTACCTTGTCGGCTTTCCCATATACCCTTTGAATCCATAGATGGTCTTCACTTCTCAACGACCAATGCAACGATCGTGAACGATACGGAGTATTCTTTCGGTGAAAGTATCTCTACGTTCAACAATAAGCTATTTCTTTCGTACGTTGGAAGAAATGGCCCGTCCGTGGCGTCATCCACGGACGGTGTGAATTTTTCTTATGTGGCAACTGTGTCGAACATCCCGTACGGAAACGGTTCCACGGACTATAAACCCGGCAGTTCGATGACCATCTTTAATGGCAACTTATATGTTGCGTATACGACTACGAGTAGCGGCTATCTAGTAGTGGGACGATCACCAGATGGAGTAACGTGGACCACTCAGCAACTCACAATGCGGTTTGGGCACGACCCTTCTCTTGTTGCGGCGAAGAGCTCACTCTATGTCCTCGGTCAATCAGTAGGCAGTGATCACCATCTCTGGACAACAGGTTCGACTGATGGCGTTTACTTCCCTCCGAGTACACAGAACGGACCTCAACTGAATGAGTCACCGTCCTCGGTGAACTTCGATGGCTCCATTTTGGTGTTCTTCCGCTCTAACTACGGAAACAATCTCTGGGATTCCTACGAACCATAGTCGATAGGACAGCGGGTTCAGACTTGCAAAACGGGTTGGAGTTGAGGGTGTCGCGTGCACCCTCAATCCACCCGATCTGCCATTGAGTTCTATCCTTGATTCAGAAACGGCGAGTGACCAGGGCACTGGGGCATGCGGTACTTAAAGACGCGTGCAGTGATGAAGACCGAGACGATGCCGACTTCTATGTTGTGGATTCGAATGACGCGGAGTACCTCGGAGGGACGGTTTCGGCGGAGAGCTTTTCCTCGTTGGGGATTCGCGGAGATTTTGCCGCGGACCTGGCGAGGACGAAGGCCAAGACGGACGTTGGGATGATTAAGGTGAAGGTGCGTACGCTCGATACGCTTCTTGGGAGCTATCACCCTGAAGTCGGTGCGATCGATGTGCTCGCGATCGATGTTGAGGGGTGGGAGCTGGATGTGATGCGAGGGCTTTCGTTTGGTGTGTACCGGCCGAAGGTTGTGCTGGTTGAGAACCTGTTCAAGTCCAGAAGCTACCGCCGGTTTATGCGCGAGCGGGGCTACAGGCGGTGGAAGCGGCTGAAGCCGAATGAGGTGTATGTTCGGCGGGATGTGGCGATAGGGTGGCGGGAGAGGGTGGTGGGGGTGTTTTCGTAGTGGTTCGTGACGATAAGGGGGAATGCGAAGGACGCAACGGAAGGGGCGCAAAGGACGCGACGGGGTTTGGTTGGGCCTGGGGGTTGCTGGGTGGGTCAGGGCGTGGTGGTGGGATTCGGGGGTCTTCGCTTCGCTCAGGATGATGACGGTGGGACAAGCAATTGCAACTGCAGGTCCCTGCGGGGATGACAACAAGAAGTGCACGTGCAACTACAGGGGTCCTTCGCTTCGCTCAGGATGACGACGGGGATGAGTCAGGGGAGTTTGCGGCCTTCGATGCCCAGGTCGAGGTGGAAGAGGGAGTCGCGGGTGGCGAGGGTGGCGCAGCCGTCTTCGAGGAAGGCGAGGCCGACCAGGTTGTTGCCAGCGATGGCGAGGGAGGCTTCCGGGAGGAGATTGCGGGTGGGGTCGCCGGGGGTGATGCGGATAATGCCGCGCTGGCCGTGGAAAGAGGCGGCGGTGTAGAGGTTGCCGGCGCGGTCGAAGGCTAGGCCCTGGGCGCGGCCGAGGCCGCGGAAGAAGACGGTGGTGGAGCCGTCGGGGGCGATGGCGTGGATGCTCTGGTGGGAGGAGGTGGTGGGACCGGTGACGAAGAGGGTGCCGGCGTCGTTGAAGGCGAGGTGGTAGGCGGAGATGGAGGGCTCGAGGGTGGCGAAGACGAAGATGGGTCGGTCGCCGGGGGCGCGGTCGGTGTTTTCGAAGTCGGGGTCGGGGTGGATGCGGAAGATGGTTCCGGAGCGGTCGCCGACGTAGAGGTTGCCGTCCTTGTCGAAGGCGAGGCCGGTGGCGATGCCGAGGCCTTCGGCGTAGGTGGAGATAACGCCGCCGGGGGCGATGCGGTAGACGACGCCTTCGGCGCGGGAGGTGCAGTAGAGGTTGCCGTCGGGGCCGAAGGCGAGGCCGGTGGCGTTGAGGATGCCGCGGATGTAGGGGCGGACCTGGAAGTCGCGGTCGATGCGGAAGATGGAGACGGGGGTTTGCTCGCCGCGGGGGCCGGAGAAGGTGGCGTAGACCGTGCCATCGGCGTCGACGACGGGGTTGGCGACGGGGTTGAGGTTTTCGGCCATGGGAACGGCGACGCGGAGGTGGAGGGGGTTGGAGACGGAACCGTTGAGGCGGAGAAGGAGGTCTCCGGAGATGGCCCCTTCGGGGACGCGGACGCGGGTGCGGGAAGGGCGGGCGAGGGTAGTGGGGGCGCTGAGGTCGGAGATGGTGGCGATGGGCGAGGGGAGGTCGGGGGTGGTGAGGCGATCGCCGTGGACGTCGACTTCACCGCCGGGCATGGCGGCCTCGGGGGAGAGATGAGTGAGGCGGGGGGCGTGCGGGGAGTGGAAGATAGAGCTCATTTTCTGCTCCATCTAGCGTAGACCGGCGGTGGGGGGAGTGCAAACGGGGATGGTGGCTAGTGGAGGAAGCGGGTGAGGACGAGGCCGGTGAGGAGGGCGAAGAGGCCGGCGGCGAGGTCGTCGAGCATGATGCCGGTGCCGGCGGGGAGCTGCTCGAGGGAGCGGATGGGGGGTGGCTTGAGGATGTCGAAGAGGCGGAAGAGGAGGAGGGCGAGGGCGGCGTGTTGCCAGTCGGGGCGGGTGAGGGTGAGGGCGAGGAGCTGGCCGGCGACTTCGTCGATGACGACGTGGGAGGGATCTTCGCGGGCGGACTCGCGGGCGACAACCGTGCTGGCGGGGATGCCAACGGAGGTGGCGAGGGCGGTGGCGACGAGGGTGCCGAGGGTGAGGGCGAGGGGGGTGGGGTGGAGAGCGCGGGCGGCGGCGAACCAGAGAAGAGCGGCGGCGACGGAGCCGTATGTGCCGGGGCCGGGGCGGAGGTGGCCGGCACCGAAGAACGTCGCGGCGAGCCAAGCCCAGGTGGTGTGGGGTCGGGTGTGGGGCATGCTCCTGAATTTTACGGGGCTAGGGTGGTGGATTCCCGAAATGGGCCTTGGGCGAAGTTTTTGCGAAGAAAAGTGTGGCGCTGCGGTGCGGTTCTGGGGGATGATCGAGCTGTTGATGGAAGGCACAAAGGACGCGATGAAAGGTTACGGACGGCGCTGCCGAGCGAGGGCAGGAGGTGCTGTTGTTTCGCGGACAATGAGGCGAGTCGAGATGGGGAAAGACTGTGGTCCGGACGAAGTGCCGGTGTGCTCGATACGAGAGAGGAGCGAGCGGATGGCGCTCTGGGCGATTTCGGTCTGGGACATGCGAACGGTGGTGAGGGGCGGATGGACGAACTCGGCGAGGTGGATGTCGTCGAAGCCGACGAGGGACATGTCGTCGGGGACACGGAAGCCGCGCTGCTGGAGGGTGCGGAGAGCTCCGATGGCGGTCATGTCATTGGAGCAGAGAACGGCGGTGGGCGGGTGAGGGCGACGGAGCAGCGTGGCCATGCCGTGCATGCCACCTTCGAGCTGGTGATCGCCTTCGAGGATGACGTCTTCGCGGGCGACGCAGCCGGTTTTGCGCATGGAAGTGAGGAAGGCCTGTCTGCGGAGCAAGGCGGAGTGCTCTTTAAGGGGACCGGAGATGAAGCCGATGTCGCGATGGCCGAGCGCGACGAGGTGCTCAAGGGCTTCAAGCATGCCTTGGCCATAGTTAACGAGGAGGACATCCTGCGGGAAGTCGGTTTCGGAGACGTCGACGAAGACCATGGGGATGTTGCGGTGGGAGAGCTCGTCCAGGACGGGATCTTCGACACCGAAGGTCATGACGGCGACGCCGTCGACGTTGCGTTCGACCATGCGGCGGAGGACGTGTTGGAGGTCGGAGTTGTCGTCGGTGGAGCCGATGAGGAGCTCGTAGCCGTGCTCGACCGCGGCTTGCTCGAAGCGCTTAATGAGTTCGGGGAAGAAGGGATTGGTGATGTCGGAGACGAGGAGGCCGACGAGGCGGGAGCGTCCGGAGACGAGGGCGCGTGCCTGGGTATTCGGAAAGTAGTTGAGGTCGCGGATGGCCTCGTGGACCCTGGCGGCGAGCAGGGCATTGACGGACGGAACCTTGTTGACGGTGCGCGAGACAGTAGCGACGGAGACGCCGGCGCGCTTGGCGACGTCGCGGATGTCGAAACGCTCGGTCCGGGTTGCGGGGCTGGTGGTCGGGTGGCCTGGCTTTCTGGGCATCGATCCGGGGGTCCCCTTCTGTGGGTGGAGTGGCGGGTGGATGGTGTGTTCATGTTTACACCAGATGGGAGCGGATGGAAGTCGCGGGCGCGGGAAACGGTTACTCTGGGGCGAGGTCTGCTGCCGCCCATATCCGGGTGGAAGCGATCTCCGGGTCTCGGGTGCAAGGGCGAGATGCGTACGCTGTTAAGGACGGGCGCCGGATGTGTTGCGCTAGAGTGGAAGAAAGCCGGGGAGACGAGCAGGCATGACGGATTTAAAGACGCTGGAGGTTTGGTTTTGCACGGGGAGTCAGCACCTGTATGGGCCGGAAACGTTGCAGGTGGTGGCGCAACACTCGCAGGCCATTGCGTCTTCGTTGGCGAACGAGAGGTTGATTCCGGTGACGGTGGTGTTCAAGCCGGTGCTGACGACGCCGGATGAGATCCGGGGGATGTGCCGGGAGGCGAACGCGACGGAGAAGTGCGCGGGCTTGATCCTGTGGATGCACACGTTTTCGCCGGCGAAAATGTGGATTGCCGGGCTGAAGTCGCTGCGCAAGCCGTTTCTGCACTTGCATACGCAGTTCAATCGGGCGCTGCCATGGTCGACCATCGATATGGATTTTATGAACCTGAATCAGGCGGCGCATGGCGACCGCGAGTTCGGGTTTATCACGAGCCGACTGCGGCTGAACCGGAAGGTGATTGTCGGGTTCTGGCAGGACGCCGAGACGGTGAAGGAGATTGCGACGTGGACGCGGTCGGCGGCGGCCTGGTACGAGTCGCAGCACCTGAAGGTGGCTCGATTTGGCGACAACATGCGCGAGGTCGCGGTGACGGAGGGCGACAAGGTAGCGGCTGAGGCGGTGCTGGGCTACTCGGTAAACGGTTACGGAATGGGCGACCTGGCGGCGCGGATGAACCAATTTTCGGATGCGGATGCGGAGAAGCTGGTGGGGGCATATCGCGAGCAGTACTCGATTGCAAAAGAGCACGACCGACCGGACTCGCTGCGGGTGGCGGCAAAGATTGAGCTGGGTCTGCGGGCGTTTCTAGAGGAGGGTGGATTCGGGGCGTTTACGGACACGTTTCAGGATCTGTGGGGTTTGGAGCAGCTGCCGGGAATTGCGACGCAGCGGCTGATGGCGGATGGGTACGGGTTTGGCGGCGAGGGCGACTGGAAGACGGCGGCGCTGGTGCGGACGATGAAGGTGATGGCGCAGGGCTTGCCAGGTGGGACCTCGTTTATGGAGGATTACACGTACGATTTCAGCGGGACTGGACCCGATGCAGGGAAGATTCTGGGGTCGCACATGCTGGAGATCTGCCCGACGATCGCGGCCGACAGGCCTTCGCTCGAGGTCCATCCGCTGGGGATCGGTGGGAAGGCGGATCCGGTGCGGCTGGTGTTTACGGCGCCGAGCGGGCCGGCTATTGTGGCTTCGCTGGTGGACATGGGGAATCGCTTCCGGATGATTGTGAACGAGATTGACGTGATCCAGCCGGACGAGGCGCTGCCGAAGCTGCCGGTGGCTCGGGCGGTTTGGCTGCCAAAGCCGAATCTGCGAATCGCGGCGGCGGCGTGGATTTATGCGGGCGGCGCGCATCACACGTGCTTCAGCCAGGCGTTGACAATCGAGCACCTTGAGGACTTCTCGGAAATTGCGGGGATCGAGATGGTACGGATTACGGCAGAGACAAATTTGCGCGAGCTGCGGCAGGAGCTGCGATGGAATGATGCGAGCTACCCGAGCTCTTAGAACCTGTCTAAACTCGACCCTCTTCTGAGCAGGAGGATGGCTGCTGCGAGGAAGAGGAAGCATTCTGCTGATGCTGGGTTGAGTTCGTAGTCTTTGCTGAGGCGTCTGTTCCATCCCAGCCAGGCGAGGGTGCGTTCGACGACCCAGCGTTTGGGCAGCACCTGGAAGCCTTTGGGCAGGGTTCGTTGAATGATGTTCAGGCTGATGCGAGCATTTCGGCGGCCCAGTCGAGCAGCTTGCCCTGGTAGCCTCCATCGGAGTAGACGATGCGCACGGTGGGGTAATGTGTGGCTACAAGCGGCAGCAGCAACCGGGCTCCAGCCGAGTCTTGAACGCTGGCCGAGTGGACCACGGCCGCTAACAGGTGGCCGTCGCGGTCGACCGCGATGTGGCGCTTGCGGCCCTGATGCGCTTGCCCGCGTCGTAGCCGCGCTGCCCCCTTTTAGCGCCGTCTTGGTGCTTTGCGAGTCGATGATCGCAGCCGTAGGTGTGGCTTCACGGCCTTGCCGCAGGCGGCTCTGGCGAACCAGCTCCGCGTTGATCCGTTTCCACAGGCCGCGGTCGCGCCAGGCGCGGAACTGCTGGTGGCAGCTCAGCCAGGCCGGAAAATTCTCCGGCAACTGACGCCACTGACAACCCGTCCGCGCCACATACAAGATCGCGTCCAGCACCCTCCGAACCGGGTACTTGCGAGGCCGCCCGCCACCATGACGGCCTCGCCGCTCCTCAGCAAGAGCAGATACCAGAACCGGCTCCAATACAGCCCACTGCCCATCTGTCAGATCACTCGGATACATCCCTAAAGATTCAACAAACACCAGAGTCGGAGGAAGTATTTAGACAGGTTCTTAGGCTGCGTCGACTACTTGACGTTGCGTACTTCTGCGGACTTGTTGCAGCCGGAGTAGGGGCGTGAGCCGTCATGCGTTAACTGCGGTGCAGTGGCGTCGGATCGAGTTGCTGCTGCCTGGGCGTGCCTTCATGGTGGGTCGTTGGCGGCGGATGACCGTTTGTGCATGGGTGCTATGGTTTGCGTTTCGGTATGCGCTGGCAGGGCATGCCGGACCGCTATGGCACATAGATGAGCGTGCACAAACCATTCACGCGCTGGGCTACAAGCGGCGTTTGGGATCGGGCCTTTGCCGACCTGCCCAAAAAATGGGGAGAACCGTTACGTCCTGATCGATTGAGCGCTGTGCGGCACACCAGCAGGTTGCCACGGCCCGAAAAGAGGGCTAGGAGAGCGGTTTGGGCGGAGTCGAGGAGGTGTGACGACCAGGATTCTGCTGCTCGCCAAGTCGCTCGGCATGCCGCTCTGCTTCGTGCGCACCGGCGAGCAGGCCAACGACTGCACGCAAGCCTTGCCGCTGCTCGGAGATCGGCGGCCCGAAGCTTGAGCGCCGAAAGGGGCTGCGACACCGATCCGATCCTGACCATCTGGCGTCGAGGTGGTTATCCCACCCACCCCGCCGCATGCGCCTGGTGAAGCGATCCTTGATGAAAACACTCCCGAGACAACGCAACCGCATCAGGAGGATCGTCGCTCATCTCAAGCGATTTCGCAGCCACGTGATTCGACAGCTCAAGCGGAACCTCCAGGCCACCGTCACACTCGCTTGCTGCTGGCGATGGCTCATGCAATGAGTCGATACACCCCAGACTGTCTCGACGTATCCCCTTCCTAGGCTGCACGAGTTTGGTGCAGGTGGATGGAGGGGGAGTTTGTGGGGAGATTGAGCGAGGGGTACTGGCGGCGATTGGAGCGTTACTGCCCGATGGTTTGGGGACGGTGGGTTGTCCTGCAGAAGACAACGGCGGTTTGTGAACGGTGTTCTGTGGGTCATCCACTCGGGCATGTGCTGGGCCGATCTTCCGGAACGCTCCCGCAAGTGCACGAGCGTGGGTAAGCGATTCTGCGCTGGGCTGATCGGGGCTACGGGACCGGCTATTGACAGTCTGGTGGCTGATCGCGAACACCCGACCTAACGCTCTGATCCGACCATCGTCCGGGCTCACCAGCAAACGGCCACGGGCCCGCAAAGAGGGGGCGAAGATAGCGCTTGACGTTCCTGAGGTGGACTGAGCACCTCCATTTCGTAGCGGCGATGGCGGGCGATTCGGCTTCGATGGGGGCGGAAGTCATCGACCAGGCGGCGAATTAGAGTCCCGCCGGAGTGGCGTGCGGGTGGTCGGGTTGGGGCAGGTGCGGTTGGGGCTAGTGCTTCCAGGAGGATTTTTCTTCTTGCATGGGGGAACGTTGCTGTTCGGCGTGCTCGAGGTCTTCGAGGAGGTCGGGGTCGAGGATGGGGGAGGAGACTTTGTAGTCCCCGGAGGCCCACTTGCCGAGGTCGAGGATGCGGCAGCGGTCGGAGCAGAAGGGGAAGTCCTGGTCGGAGGCGAGGACGAGTTTGCGACAGGTGGGGCAGAAGAGGGCTTTGGGCTGGGAGTTGGTCATGGCGTATGCTCCAGCTTAACTCTTGGCGGAAAGATGCGCGGCGGGAAGGTGTGATCTGAGGGGTGGGACACCGCGGTCGTCGTCACCTGACAGAGTACGTCGACCTCTGCCTCGAGCATAGACTCGGCCTAAGAGGGACGCGTGAATCGAAGAGAGATGGTGAAGGGTTCGCTGATGAGCACGGCGGCCACGGTCGCGTATCGGCCGCTCGCTCACCTGCCACAGCAGGTGGTTGTTCGCCCGAACAAGGTACGAGGTCAGCGTTTTGTGACGCTGTGCATCATGATCCGGACTACGCCGTGGGAGGTCTCTCGGGACGTCAAGCTTCTGGACCGTGACGAATCCAAATGGCACACGCTCGAAGGTGTCCGCGCGCTTCGGGAAGCATTTGCCACTGGCAATCCTGAAGGCAGGCTTACCTGGGGCTTCACACTCAATGCGCTGGAGGACAAGCGACGGAACTACGAGGGGATCCGGGCGTACGCCGTCGAGTGTCATGAGCGCTACGGCGATGAGATCTCTTACTTCCCCGGATATTTTCCGGCCATGTATCTACCTCGCGAGCGAATCAATCGCGAGATGTCGGAAGCGCTTCAGATCATAGCGACGTTTGTGGGCAAGGGGTATCGCCCGGATGCGATTATGGGCGGCTTTCTGTCTGCGAATAACCTGCAATACCTGGCGCAGAAGGAGAACATTCACGTCGCGCATGCGGTCATCTGGAGCCAATATGCCATCGACGGCGGCGGGGCCGACGGCTCGCCTTCCTACCCCTTCTATCCATCGACGCAACACTTCTGCAAACCAGCACAAAGCGCAAGCGACTTTATCGATTGCGTCAATCTTGATGGCTGGACCATGGACTTCATCTGCGCACGGAGGAGCGGGGCTCTGGATCACAGCCTCACGGGGTATAACAGTCGACGTGGCGTTGGTCCGATCGAGACGTACCTTGGATGGGGTCTGGACCTGGGGCACCGCGAGGTGATGCACACGCAGAGCATTCACTTCGACGAAGGCTTTTCGCGCAACGGCTTCGGCTGGGTGACCAACATCTGGGAAGCGCAATTGGTCTACGAGTTCGGGCAAGAGCTGGTATGTTCGGCGATGCGCATGTGGGTCGCCGGCACGAGAGAGCGTTGGCCAGACGTACAGTTTGTTACCTTCGGGCAGTTTGGATCGCTGTGGCGCGAGGCCAACGCGAGCAACGCTGACTGGACTTACGACTTTCTTGAACGGGGTTCGGGATTGGGTGACTCGTATAACAATCTGGAGATTGAATGGTTCATGAACCGGAAATTTCGGCTTGCGCTGCTTCGCGATTGGCAGGCAGAAACTCCGAGGCAGGTGATCGACCTGACGCGCTATGACCTGCCGGCAGAGGAACCAGCAGATCCGAGCCCGGCTCACCCCGCAAAGAACTGGAGCCTGATGAACCGCATCAACCAGAAGGGTCTTCGTCCGCAGGACAAGCCCCGACCGTTGCAGGAACTGGCACGTGATGATCTGGAATTTGTTCTGACCACACTCCCGCAGCTTCGTTCTTCTATTTAGCCGCGAGAGGATGCGGGTGTGACGAGCCAGCGCAGTTTCACGGGTGGAACTGCGGAGACTGTGATTGCTGACACGGCGGTCAGCTGTGTTGAGGTGGGTTTTGGAGGTGCGATGCAGGCGAGTGATGCGGGTGTTGTGAGGGTGAATCGGCCGGGGCAGGTTTTGTTTGCGAGCCTGATCGGGACGACGATCGAGTTTTTTGATTTTTATATTTATGCGACGGCGGCGGTGCTGGTGTTTCCGAAGCTGTTCTTTCCGGGATCGGATCCGGGGGCGGCGGTGTTGCAGTCGCTGGCAACGTTTGGGATCGCGTTTCTGGCGCGGCCGGTTGGGTCGGCGTTGTTTGGGCACTTTGGCGACCGGATCGGGCGGAAGAAGACGCTGGTGCTGGCGCTGCTGGCGATGGGCTTGTCGACGGTGGCGATTGGTTTGCTGCCGGGGTACCGGCGGATTGGGGTGGCGGCTCCGTTGCTGCTGGCGCTGTGCCGGTTTGGGCAGGGGATTGGGCTGGGTGGGGAGTGGGGTGGGGCGGTGCTGCTGGCGATTGAGAATGCGCCGCCGGGGCGGAGGGCGTGGTACGGGATGTTTCCGCAGATGGGGGCGCCGATCGGGTTTTTTCTTTCGGGGACGACGTTTCTGCTGCTGTCGCGGTCCCTGACGGATGCGCAGTTCTTCGCGTGGGGATGGCGGCTGCCGTTTTTGGCGAGTGCGGTGCTGGTGCTGCTGGGGCTGTATGTGCGGCTGACGATTACGGAAACGCCGGCGTTTGCGGAGGCGATTGCTCGGGGGGAGCAGGAGCGGTTTCCGATGGGGGCAGTGTTCGGGCGGTACGGGCGGCAGCTGGTGGCGGGGGTGCTGGTGAGCCTGGCGACGTTTGTGCTGTTTTACCTGATGACGGTGTTTGCGTTGTCGTGGGGGACGACGGCGTTGCACTACAGCCGGGGGCAATTCCTGTTGCTGCAGCTGCTGGGGGTGGTGTTTTTCGCGGTGACGGTGCCGGTGTCGGCTTTGCTGGCGGAGCGGGGGCGGCGGCGGGTGATGGTGGCGGTGACGGCCGGGATTTTTCTGTTTGGGCTGGTGCTGGGGCCGATGTTTGCGGCGGGGACGGTGGGCGCGGGGGCGATGCTGTGCCTGGGGCTGGCGCTGATGGGGGTGACGTACGGGCCGCTGGGGACGGTGATTTCGGAGATGTTTCCGACGCCGGTGCGGTACACGGGGAGCTCGCTGGCGTTTAGTTTGGCGGGGATTCTGGGGGCGTCGCTGGCGCCGTATGCCGCGACGTGGCTGGCGCGGCGGTATGGGCTGCCGTGGGTGGGGTACTACTTGTCCGGGTCGGCGGTGCTGACGATGGTGGGGCTGGGGATGATGCGGGAGACGGCGGGGGTGGATGTGGAGGCGCCGGTGGTTTGACGGAGCTGGCGGTTTTCGGCTCGTCCCCGGTGGGTTAGGCGGCTTGCCGTTTGAGGGTGCCCGTGTGGATGACGTCGCGGAAGCGGACTTCACTGTGCTCGACGTGTTTGTAGGCGTCGTTGATGTTCCTAAGGTCGAGGAACCGGATGTCGCGGGCGGTGTCGTGCTCGGCGCAGAAGTTGAGGACTTCCTGGGTTCGGCGATGGGACCGATAACGGGAGGTCGATGAGGATTTCGTTCGGTTTTGGTCTCCGCGTTCGAATTTGCGGGGTTTGAGGCTGGTGGAGGAATGGTTGGCGGCGCAGCCGAGGGAATGGATCACAAATGTTGCTCGTGAGTTCGAACGGATGTGTTGCCTAAGAGTTCCCAAGCGAGAGGAGATGGATGTTGGGCTGTCGGCGACTTACCTAAGAGCAGGTGGCTTGTCCATTGCACAAATGGGGAAGTGCGGATCGGGACCTGTTTCGGTAATGTGAGACCGGCGGAAAAAGATAAGAAGTTGGAGACGTGCTTTGAACTACTTTCGTTGTGCTGTTTTGCTTGCTCTGCTTAGTCTAGTCGGTGGGGGGCGGATTGTTTTAGCCGACACGCTTACGTTCTATAACACCGGTGTGGACGCAAATGGCTCCGTGCTGGCGGCGGGGAGCGTGGATCCCAATTACACCCTGATCTACAGCGCGGACAGTGCATTCAGCACGGCCACGGCGACCGCGCCGAACCCGTACTGGTTGCCGGACTCGAGTACGGCGGGTTGGATCGGCCCTAGTTCCGATGGCAATCAGCCCTCGGACTCGGGATATTACATATACGAGGCGACCCTTGATCTGACGGGGTACAACGCTGCGACGGCTTCTCTTTCCGGCGTGGTCGCGGCGGATGACAGCGTGTCCATTTATTTGAACGAGGGTGGCTCTGCTGTCTTCAGCGGCGCCTCGGGCTTCTCTTCGACGACCCCGTTTTTGATCAACAGTGGATTTGTGAGTGGGGTAAACCTGGTGGATTTCGTGGTGTACAACGCCACTGGGCCGACGGGACTGATGGTCGACGATACGGTGGCGACTGCGGACGCACAGACTCCTGAGCCGGGGAGTTTGCTGTTACTGGGAACTGGGATGGCGTTGGGAGCGTTCCAGATTGTTCGGCGACAGCGCGCCATGGTGGAGTAAATCCTAAGGGGAGACGTTCAGATGGAACTGCGGGTGTTGCACCCTGTTCGAGCTTTCCGTCTGCTGTTGGCTTTGCTCTGTCATAAGTCTGCACGTCGATTGTGCTAAACCGGGTAGAGTCGATCGGGTATGTCGCCTCTTGTTTCAAAAGGCAAGCAGTGTGACTTTGACGGATTCAAGGTATCTGTCCACGGTGGATGGAAAGAGAGCGACGTAGCCGAACAAATTTAGTACTAGCCACTGATCGGTACACGATGGCAGCAATCGTCGTCTGGTTGGCAATTCCTGTTTAGGGTAGTTAGAAAGCTCCGGCAGGATTAGCTCTGCTTTAGTTACTCGAGAATACGGGCAACTAAGTCGTAGTCGTGGGACTCGGTGATTTCGGCGCGGTAGAAGGAGCCGGGGACCAGGGTTTCGTGCGGGCCGAAGTCGTTGAGGAAGAGCTTGCCGTCAATTTCGGGGGCCTGGAGGAGGGTGCGGCCCTCCCAGAGCAGGTCGGTTTCTTCGGAGGGGCCTTCGACGAGCACGTCGAGCTGACGACCGACCCAGGTGCGTTTGGATTTGAGGGAAACTTTTTGCTGGAGACGCATGAGTTTGCGGCGGCGGGCCTGGATGGTGCGGGCGGGGATCTTGGTTGCGTCGTCTAAGGTGAAGGCGTGGGCGCCTTCCTCGTCGGAGTAGGTGAAGACGCCGAGCCAGTCGATTTCTGCGGCTTGGACGAAGTCGCAGAGGATCTGGAAGTCGGCCTCGGTTTCTCCGGGGAAGCCGACTATAAACGAGGTGCGGATGACGATGCCGGGGACGACCGAGCGGGCTCGCTCGATGAGGCGGAGGAAGATTTCGGCGTTGCCGCCGCGCTTCATGGTTTTGAGGACGGACGGGGAGGCGTGCTGGAGGGGGACGTCGAGGTAGGGGGCAATGACGCCGGGGTGGCGGGCCATGGTTTCGAGAAGGCGGGAGGTGACCTTGTTGGGATAGGTGTAGAGGAAGCGGAGCCAGCGGAGGCCTTCGAGCTGGGCGAGAGCTTCGAGGAGCTGGGCGAGGCCGTCTTTGAGGCCGAGGTCTTCGCCGTAGCAGGTGGTGTCCTGGCCGATGAGGGTGAGCTCGCGGACGCCCCCGGCGATGAGGTTTTGGGCTTCGGCGAGGATGGAGCCGATGCGGCGGGAGCGGAACTTGCCGCGGAGCTGGGGGATGATGCAGAAGGAGCAGGGGTGATCGCAGCCTTCGGCGATTTTGATGTAGGCGGAGGCGCGGGGGGTGGTGAGGATGCGGGGGGTGGCGTCGGAGTAGAGGTAGTCGGGGAGTTGGGCGGCGGCGCCGTCCCAAGCGTCGCGGGAGAAGCGGCCGGCTTGCTCGCGGGCTTCGCCTTCTGGGCGGGAGGAGGTTTCTTGTGCTGCGGCGGCTGCGGTCCCTTGTTCCCAAATCTCAGACGCGAGACCTGGGGCACCCGTGTTTTCGGTGTGAGGAGTGTTTGGGCCGGTGGCTCCGGAGGGTTTGTCAGGGTGGGAGATGTGGGTGATGTGCTCGGCGGCGTGGGGAAGGGGCTCGCCGGAGTAGGTGGTGCCGGCTTCGGCGAGGGACTGGGCGATGCGAAGCTGTGGGGCGACGACGGGGTCGGTGAGGGGGCGGGAGTGCTGGTGGACGGCGGAGTGGGCTCGTTCGATGAGCTGTCTGGCCGTGGACTCCTGCTCGACAAGGGAATGGTCGACGGTGTCGAGCGGCTGGACGGTGAGGTCGTGCTGGAGGTGGGCGTCGATGGAGGGGCCGGGCTCGGGGTGGGCGGCAATTTGCGGCAGGCTGCTAAAAGACTGCGGGAGGATGGGGAAGGGAGAGCTGGCCCTGTGGCCGGAGGGGGTAAGACCGGCGGCGGCGAGGATGGCTTCGAGCTCGCCGGTGCCGACGACGGCATCGACTTCGGGGATGTTCCGGCGAATTTCGTCGCGGTAGCGCTCGACGAGGCAGCCGGCGACGATGAGCTTCCGGGCTCGGCCACCGTGGGCGATCTTGTGCTGGACCATTTCGAGAATGGTGTCGACGGACTCCTGCTTGGCGGAATCGATGAAGGAGCAAGTATTGACGACGAGGATGTCGGCGTCTTCGGCGGTGGGGGTGAGGTGGGCGCCATTGTGATGCAAGAGGCCCATCATGACTTCGGAGTCGACGAGGTTCTTGGGGCAGCCGAGGGAGATGAAGCCGACCTTGGGTTTGGGTTCGGTCGGAGCGTCGGTGTCAGAGACGGGGATGGTTGGGGCGGACCTCACAACTTATAAGTTTAGCAGTGACGTTCGGGAAGGCCGGTGTGTTCCATTTTGGGATGGGTGAGTTTTCTGCCTGCGAGAGATGCAGCCAAGGGCATTGCGGATCATGTAGGATCGTGGGCGACTTGTTCCGCCGTGCTTGCGGTGTTTCAGCAGTGTGTCGCGGCGGACGACGATTTATGGGCAAGGCAGGGACAAGACCGCATGGCAGTGACAAGCGCAGGGAACGCACGGAGCTCTTTTCCGACACCTGGATCGACCAACTACAGCGCGATGGCGATGGTGACGACGCTGTTTTTTGTTTGGGGATTCTGCACGGTGCTCAATGACACGCTGATCCCGCGGCTTCAGGCGATTTTTGGGCTGAATTATACGCAGGCGTCGTTTGTGCAGCTGGCCTTCTTCGGATCGTACTTTGTGTTTGCGCAACCTTCGGGCAAGCTGGTGGAGTGGATCGGTTACCAGCGGACGATGGTCGTTGGCTTGATTACGATGGGCGTCGGCGCGCTGCTGGTGATTCCGGCGGCGACGTCGGCGTCTTACCCGTTCTTTCTGTGTGCCGAGATCGTTCTGGCTGCGGGGATTACGGCGCTGCAGGTTGCGGCGAATCCGTATGTTGCGATTCTGGGACCGCCGGAGACGTCTTCGAGCCGGCTGAACCTGACGCAGGCGTTCAATACGCTGGGCGACACGGTGGCCCCATACTTTGGGAGCATCTTGATTCTTGGCGGCGCCACGGCGGTGGCTTCAGCGGTTCGGCCCGCTGGAGGCGATGCGCTGATTGCTTACCGGATCCATGAGGCCTCGAGCATTAAGCTGCCGTACCTGGTGATTGCCGGGATCATGGTATTGCTGGCTTTGGCGATCGCGTTCTACCGCTTTCCCCGCCTGGAGGTGACGCGCGATTTTCGGCCTTCCAGCTTGGGCGGGAAGCAGGACAGTGTGTGGAATCATCCGCACCTCTATCTGGGTGCGATTGCCATCTTTATTTACGTCGGCGCTGAAGTCAGCGTTGCAAGCTATCTGGTGAAGTATCTGGCGGAGCCGGACATCGGCAATATGCCGCTGCAGCAGGGGGCGAAGCTGCTCTCGCTGTTCTGGGCGTTGACGATGGTGGGGCGGTTTGCTGGATCGGCGGCGATGCAGAAGATTGCGGCCAACAAGCTGCTGGCGCTGGCTGGCGTGGGCGCGGCGGTTTTTGTGCTTGCCTCGCTGCTGAGTACAGGCAAGGTCGCGGTGGCGACGATCATTTGCGTGGGGCTGTTCAACTCGATCATGTTTCCGACGATCTTCACCTTGGCGGTGGCGGAACTGGGACCGTTGACGGGACGCGGCTCGGGATTGTTGGTGCAGGCGATCGTGGGCGGGGCGGCGATCCCGGTGCTGATGGGCGCGTCGGCCGATCGCTTCGGCATTCACCATTCGCTGGTGGTGCCTCTGCTGTGCTACGCCTTTGTGATTTATTACGGTTTGCGGGGCTACCGTATCGCGTCGAATGAACCGCAGTCGCATCTCGAGCCCGTCCCTGAGTAGCGGTTGAGCACGGGGCTACTGGGCCGGTCTTTCGCGAGTGCCGACGTTCGGACGACAGGAGTCTGTGGTTAGGGCTTTCTGCGAGGCGTAGGTGTTCACGAGCCGTTTAACCGGCTGGTGGGCTGACTCCAGACGGAGCGACCAATTCCCTCATCCAATGGGGTGAGTTGGCTTCGGTTCCTTCCAATCCGGTGCAGGTGGTTGCGCAGCAGAGGAGCGGGGCGCAACCGTTTTTTGCGGATCTGTATACGTTTGACTGGTCGAAGCTGGAGTGGGTGCATCCGCTGGTTGCGTCGCTGACGGTGGCGCTGTGTTTGATGGTGGGCGTTCTGGTGGGGCACCCGGCGGCGGGGCTGATCGCGGGTGGCGGCGCATTTACGGTGGGCTCGGGAGCGAATCAGCGGATTCGGGACTCGCGGGTTTGGCCGATGCTGGCGGCGACGGCGGCGACGACGGTCTCGACTGTGGTGGGGATGACGATGGGGCACCGAAGCTATGCGCTACTGGGGGCGGCGGCGGTGTGGGGGTTTGGATATGCGCTGCTGACGACGAAGGCGAACGGGGTGAGCTGGGTGGGGCAGCAGGCGACGGTGTTTCTGCTGGTAACGTCGGCGTTTCCGACGAGTCTGCATGGAGCGCTGGAGCGGGCATCGCTGACGCTGACGGGTGGGCTTTTGCAGACGCTGGTGACGAGTATCGGGCTGCGGATGCTGCCGGAGCTCCGGTCGAAGCTGGTGGAGATGCCGCGGAGTTTGTACCACAGCCTGTACGAGGATCGGCGGGCGGTGTTTGCGAAGATCCGGCAGATGCCGATGTCGTTGCCGCAGATTGGGACGGCTGGTGCGCTGGGTTACGCGGTGCGCATGGTGGTGACGCTGGTGGTGGCGAGCGAAATTTACCGTCGGATGGGGATTCAGTCGGGGTACTGGATTCCGATGACGGCGCTGCTGGTGCAGAAGCCGGCGTTTTTCGAGACGCTGACGCGGGGGTTGCTGCGGGTGGGGGGGACGGTTGCGGGGGCGGTGCTGGCGTCGGTGTTGCTGATCCACATCCATCCGACACCGATGGATCTGGCGGTGTGCACGGCGATTTGTGCCTTTTTCGGGTATGCGACAAATGGGGTGAACTACGGGCTGTATTCGGTGTTTTTGACGTCGTACATCGTGTTTTTGCTGGGGTTGAACGCGATGCCGGGGCCGGAGATTGCGCATCGGCGGGCGTACTGCACGGCGATAGGGGCTGCGGTGGCGCTGGTGATCCATGCCGACGCGCTGCGGCGGCATCGGAAGAGGCCGGTAACGAGCTGACGGGTGATTGCTGGGAGAATCTGGGGAGGTGCACGCTTGGCAGAATGGAGCTGCGCGATGTCTAGCCGAGCCTGCCTCGGCGGCTAAAGCCGCGTCTTCAGGCAGCGGAGTGGAGGCACGGCTGAAGCCGTGCCCCTTCGCTGGTAGCTTGCGAGTCCGAGGTGGGTCGGTTGGGAGGTTGCCGTTGCGATGGGCGGTTGTGAGGGCGTGGTGGTCGGCTTGAGGTGTGGAGCTTCCGCGGATTGCGTAGTGGGTTATTTGGTGGATTTGGCCTCGAGGAGTTGTTGGTAGAGGGCGATGGTCTGGTCGGCGATGGCGGTCCAGGAGAAGTGAGCTTCGACGCGGGTGCGGCCAGCCTGGCCGAAGTGGCGGCACTTGTCGGGGTCGGAGAGGAGTTCGGTGAGGCGCGCGGCTAGATCTCGGGCGAACTGGTCGGGGTTGGAGGGGAAGGTGGTGACGGGGTCTTGCGCGAAGGGGACGAGGAAGCCGGTTTCGCCATCGACGACGACTTCGAGGATGCCGCCGGTTGCGGAGGCGACGACGGGGGCACCGCAGGCCATGGCTTCGAGATTGATGATGCCGAAGGGCTCGTAGACGGAGGGGCAGCAGAAGACCTGGCAGTGGGAGTAGAGCTGGATGGCCTCTTCCTTGGTGACCATCTGCTCGATCCAGACGATGTTGTGTCCGTGGCGGGTGGGGTCGCCGGTGGCGAAGGAGTGGCCGCCCTCTTCGGTGAAGTGCTCGGCGAAGTTGGGGACGGAGCCGGGGGTCTCTTGGCGGAGGGCTTCGACCTTGTCGCGCATTTCCTGGGCGATGTCGGGGGTGTCGGGTGCGCCGGCGCAGAGGACGACCTGGGTGCCGGGCGGGAGATAACGGATGGCGTCGACGAGGTGGGTGACGCCTTTCTGGCGGGTGATGCGGCCGACAAAGAGGACGTAGGGCTTTTCGGGGTCGACGCCGTACTTGTGGAGGGCGGAGGTGTCGCGGGTGAACCGGTACTGGTCGAGGTCGATGCCGTTGTAGATGACGTGGATGCGGGAGGGGGTGACGTCGGGGTAGGCGCGGAGGATGTCGGCTTTGGTGCCCTGGGAGACGGCTACGATGGCGTCCGCGTCGAGGATGGCGGTGCGCTCCATCCAGGAGGACATGGAGTAGCCGGAGCCGAGCTGCTCGGCTTTCCAGGCGCGGAGGGGCTCTAGGGAGTGGGTGGTGAGGACGAAAGGGATGCCGTAGAGCTTTTTGGCCAGAAAGCCGGCCATGGAGACGTACCAGGTGTGGGTGTGGACGAGGTCGATTCGGCCGAGCTCTTTCATTTGGGCGAGGTTGAGAGCGAGGGCGTCGACGGCGGCCTTCCACTTTTCGTTGGTGCCGGCGGTGATGTCGGGGGGTGGCTCCTGTCCGGAGACGTGGAGGTTGCCCTCGTCTGCATGCTGTTCCCCCCAGCAGTGGACTTCGACTTCGACTTTCTTAGCGAGTTCGCGGCTGAGGTACTCGACGTGGACACCGGCGCCGCCGTAGACGTGAGGCGGGTACTCGCGGGTCATGAGGCCTACTCGCATGAAGTGGGAAGCTCCTGGGTGGGTTGGGCTTGCGGAGGTAAGCGTAGATGGTGGGGAGGGTGTGCGTCCAGTGAGGGATTGAGGAGGTAGCCGAGGGAGGTCGGGGAAGGACCTGCGACCTCGGCGTGCCGGTCGAGTGGAGCTAGATCACTTTCATAAGGAGGAGGATGAGAACGATGAGCAGGACGAGCGAGAGACCGCCGCCGCCGTAGTAGCCGATGCCGGGTCCCATGCGGAATCCGCCAAAGCCGAACAGAAGGATAAGGATGATGATAGCGATGATCATAATGCGTTTCGATGCGGTCAACGCGATGGGGGCAGGATGTTGCCGGAGAATATTTCAGGCGGGTCGTTTTGGATACTGCTTGGACGGAAAAGGCCCTCTTGCCTGCGAGCAGACGAGAGGGCCTGGAGGGATGGTTTAGCGACCGCGGTTACCGGAGGTGGGGCGCATGCCGGAGTTGCCGCCGCGGGCGTGGGTGGAGTTGCGGCCCGGATGGGCGTTGGCGCCGGCATTGCCGCGGCCACGACCGCTGCCAGCGGGACCTCGGCCCTTGCCGCCGGGCCGACCAGCGCGGAAGCCGGGGCGGGCGGAGTTGCCGGACGGTGCGGAAGCGCCGTTGTCGTCGCCCTGTTTCCAGGAGCGGGTTTCGAGGGCGAGGAGGCCGGACAGGTCGCCGTTCGAGGTGGCGTGGTTGAGGTCGACCGGCTTGTTGCGCTCTTCCTTTTCGAGGTTCTTGTCAGCCTCGCGCCAGTCGAACTTGATTTTCAGTTCGCGCTCGAGCTTGCGGGCGTCAGAGCGTTCCTGCGGCATAACGAAGGTGGTGGCGACGCCTTTGGCGCCGGCTCGGCCGGTGCGGCCGATGCGGTGGACGAAGTCGTCGGAGGCATTGGGCAGGTCGTAGTTGACGACGTGCGCGATGTCCTTGACGTCGATGCCGCGGGCGGCGACGTCGGTGGCGACAAGAATGCGGTGCTTTCCGGTGGTGAAGCCCTTGAGCGCGGCGGTGCGCTGAGACTGCGAGCGGTCGCCGTGGATGACGGTGACGTCGTGGCCGAGGCGCTCGAGCTTTTTGGAGATGCGGTCGGCGCCGTGCTTGGTGCGGGAAAAGACGAGGTAGGTGCCCTCGTGCTCCTTCAGCATTTTGTCGAGCAGGGAGAGCTTCTGGTCCTGCATGACGGTGTAGGCGAGGAGCTCGACGCGATCGGAGGGCTTGGAGGTGGTGCCGATGGCGATGCGGACGGGATCCTTGACGTAGTCCTTGACGATCTCGGAGATGTTGGCGTCCAGGGTGGCGGAATAGCACATGGTCTGGCGGGTTTTGGCGAGGGCGCCGACGATGCGCCGGATGGCGGGAAGAAAGCCCATGTCGAGCATACGATCGACTTCGTCGAGGACCAGCAGGTCGACGCTCTTCAGGTCGATTTCGCGGCGACGGAGGAAGTCTTCGAGGCGGCCGGGAGTGGCGACGACGAGGCGGGGGCCGCGGTCGAGCTGGTCGAGCTGGTTGTTTTCCGACAGACCGCCGCAGACCAGGACGGAGTCGTGCTTGGCCTGGGGAACGAGCTTGGAATAGTGCTCGAGCACCTGCATGGCGAGCTCGCGGGTGGGGAGAAGGATGAGGGCGCGGACCGGCTGACGCTGCTGGCGCGTGGTGGGCTTCGAGGTGGCGTCGAGGCGCTCGATCATGGGAACGAGGAAGGAGAGGGTCTTGCCGGTGCCGGTGGAGGCAGTGGCGAGGATGTCCCGGCCTTCGAGCGCGGGCGGGATGGCCTTGGCCTGAACGGGGGTGGGAATGATGAACCTGGCGGCGGTGAGGCGGGCTTTAAGGTTGTCGGAGACGTTGAAGTCAGCGAACTGGACGCCTTCGGCCTTGGGAAGGTGGTCTGCGCTGGAGGTGGTGGTGGGTTCGGGTGCGGTCGTCGGGAGGCCGTTGGTGGCCTGGAGGTTAAGTGTTGCGGAGCTCAAGTGTGGTCCTTTGTCGAGGTGAAGTGGGGCGCGGGGTGTGATGCAGGGGTGCTGGACGCACCTTCGGTGTGTTCCGGATCAGCATTGCTGTCGTTTGGGACCGAAGCGCTGCTGCTGCGTGGCGAGGCCGACGTCCTGTGACGGGCCTTCCAGCCAGAGCAACCAGCCGAACCTTCGCGATTGGGCGAAAGGGGATCGGGTGGGAAGAGCGATCGCAGTCTCTGGCCAGACGTCCGGGGATCTGTATCGATCTCAACGGGGTCTTTGCCTGCGAAAGCTTGCGCGTATTTCTTTGAGCGCAGCTACAGCATAGCACAGAGCATGGTGCAGGTACGCCCATGTCCTGTGCTGCTGTTAGGTTGTGGTTATGGACGCTGGCCGTGGTTGGTGGCGGCGATGGGCGTGGCGACAGGGGTGGCGATGCCGATGTACTCAATGAGTGAGCTTTCGCTTGTGGGCTCCCAGATGTTGCCGGACCCGTCGATGATGAGTTGGTAGGGCTCCGTGCTCACGCTGGTTCGATACCCGATGGAAGGAGAGAGCGGCGTGCCGGTGCTGCTGAACTCTGAAAGGAAACCGTTGGCATGGTTGGCGGCCCAGACGCGACCGGATCCATCGACGGCGGTACAGACCGGTTCATTTAGCCCACCGCCGGTGTACCCGGTCGCGGGGCTGAGCGCGGCGCCAGCACTGCTGAAACGAGACAGGCTGTTTCCGCTGAAGTTGGCGACCCACATGTTTCCGCCCTGATCAAGGGAAACGCCGGATGGATGAGATAGACCTCCACCGGAGAATGTTGTGACGGTTCCAGCGCTGTTGAGATGGTAAAGAGCAGCGCTCGTATAACCGACTGCGAAGATGCCGCCTGCAGTATCTGCCGCGAAAACGCTGTCCTCGTTGTTTGACGGCAGATGGAAACCAGATCCGGAGAGCAGGGCGCCTGAGGGACTGAATAACTGGACCGTAGAACCCTCTGTTGCTGTCCAGAAATTCCCGTTGCTGTCGATTACGCCACTGAAGTTGTCGCTGTCCGCGGATGTGTAAGGGCTGCCAGCGTAGGTTGCACCGGAGCTCGTGAAGCGAGAGATGGAGGTGCTTCCCAAGTTGGTGACCCAAACGGAGCCCGATGCATCGATAACCGGCATTGCAGGTGTAGCGAGGCCGTTCCCCGTGAATCCGGCGACTCCTGAAAGGACGACGCCGGTTGGAGAGAGCTGGGTCAGTTTCGATCCGCTCAGGGAGGGAGTCCATACATCCCCGGAAGCGTCCACAGCCATGAGATACGTGCCATTGAAACTGGGAGCGGTGAACCTAAGACTCAGGGTGAAGTCGTTGGGGGTGGCGGAAAGAGACGGCTGGAAGGGGGCGGTGGAGGAGGAAAGGTTATAGAGGGTGCTGACGTTGACGCCGGGGTTGTGGGCGATGTTCAGCATGGCGGTGGTGGTTTCGAGGGCGGCAGTGCCGGTGGGGGTGCCGTCGTTGGTGGCGGTGGCGAGGAGGGTGGAGCAGGGGGTGGTGGCGCCGTCGGTGTTGATGCAGCTGGCGAGGATGTCGGCGAGGGTGTTGATGGTGGATTGTGGGACGGTGCCGTTGGCGCTGAGGCCGCTGGCTGCGGGATAACCGGGGACGGCGGGCGTGGTGGCGAGGGCGTTGCCGGAGGGAAGGTCTTCGAGGTTGGTGACCGTGGCGAAGGCGTTCGCGAGTCCCGTCGCCGCAAGCGCAGTACCGGACGCGGCGACGTGGGTTGCGTCCGTCATGTAGCCAGCGAGGGCGTAGACGCTGGCAACGGTGGAGACCTCGTTGATGACGATATAGGTGCTAGGGGTGAGATTGCCGCAGGAGCCGAGGGCGGCCATCAACGAGATGGCGGCGTTATTGGTGCCGGGGGCAAGGCCCGGGTTGCCACCCGTCGCGAGGAGATAGACCTGGGTGTTGGCGGTGGGGCAGGTGTAGTCGCCGGTGATGTTGAAGCCGCCCTGGGTGTCGGTGGTGACGGCTTGGGTGAGGAGGGGAATGCTGGCAGTGCTGTAGCCCGCGGTGCTGGCGGCGAACATCTGGATGGTTGCTCCGGTGACGGCCTGCTGACCGCCGTGGACTCTGCCCTGCATCGGAATGCCGCGAGAGGCGACCGGGGTCGTGGAGGTGAGATTGCTGCAACCCGTAAGGAAGGGGACGGCGACGAGCGAGAAAAGAAAGAACACGGAGGTGACGTGACGCATGACGGAGGCTCCAGCTGCCGAGATGGATCGACAATAGGAGGCTCCGTTGGGGGCGTGTATCCCTCAAACGGGGGATCGGAGGTCACCAGGCGCGAACTTTGGAAGTAAACCTGTAAGGAGCTACGCTCGGCGGCGAGGTCTTGCAGAGGACTTCTTTTTCTTTGGTGGAACGGGTTTCTTGAGCTGGGCGGGTTCGGGGAGGGCGCGCTTCCGTTCGACTTTTTTACCGGCGGCGGCGCGATTGAGGGCCTGGACTTCGCCGGGGGTGAGCTCACGGAAGGCGCCGGGCTCGACGTCGAGCTGAAGGGCACCGTAGGCGATGCGGCGGATTTTCTCGACGTGGTGGCCGACTTCTTCGAACATTTTTCGGAGCTGGCGGTTGCGGCCCTCGATCAGGGTGACCTGGAACCAGGGGTTTTCGCCACCGCGGACCTGCTCGATGTCAGCGGGGGCGGTGATGACGCGGTCGCGGCGGCCGGAGCGGACTTCGTCGAGGCGGCCACGGTCGATCATGATGCCGCGGCGAAGCTGGTCGACGGCTTCGGCGGAGGGGGAGCCGGAGACTTTGACGAGGTAGGTTTTCTGGACGCCGGCGGAGGCCTTGGAAAGGGAGTTGGCGAGCGCGCCGTCGTTGGTCATGAGGAGGAGACCTTCGGAGAGGTAGTCGAGGCGGCCGACGGGGTAGAGACGGGGGAGTCGGGAGTGAACGCCGGTGAGCTTTTTCTGGGCGTTCTGGCCGAAAAGGTCGGCGACGGTGGGGCGCTTTTCGGGGTCGGACAGGGTGGTGACGTAGCCGCGGGGTTTGTTGAGGAGGAACCAGCGGGGCGGATCGGGGGCGTGGAGGAGCTTTCCGTCGACGCGGACGTGGTCGCGGGCGGGGTTGGCGCGGGTGCCGAGTTCGGTGACGGTCTGGCCGTTGAGTTCGACGCGGCCTTCGAGGATCATCTGTTCGGCGGCGCGGCGGCTGGCGAGGCCAGCCTGGGCGATGATCTTTTGGAGGCGATCGCCATCCGGGGCCGGTTGATCGGCGGTTTTCTTGCGGGCGGAAGGAGCCATGAATTAAGTATGATGCCCTTCTAGTCGGTTTGGAGAGGCAATTGCATGGGTGTGGGTAGCCCGGCGCGTACCGCGCTGCGCTGAGGATGTCGGATTCCCGGAGTGGGACTGAGCGCATTCGCGAGTGAGATCTTGCGAGGTGGCGACCCCCGGAGAGGATAGGATAAGCGGATGCGTGGTTTGCTGAAGTGGGCTGGGCTTTTGTGCATGGCATGCGGGGTTTGTGAGGGTCATTTGGCTGAGGCGCAAGCCTCATTCGCGGCGACGCAGACGCTTTCGCTTTCGGCCTATGGCGGGGTGACGGGGAACTGGACGGGTCTGGACGGCGGGCGAAACCTGGGGATTACGGCCGGGGCCGACCTGGCGTTGCCGACCTATCGGCGATTTCGGCCGGTTCTGGAGGCACGCGGAACCTACCCGATTGCGGATGGCCAGATCAATGCGCAACGGGAGTTTCTAGGCGGTTTGCGGGTGGAGCGGCAGTACACGCGGTGGCATCCCTACGTGGATTTTCTGGCTGGACGCGGGCAACTGAACTACCAGCATGACGGCTTTACGTACGGCGCGTTTACCTATCTGGTTTCGACGAGCGCGGTGTACTCGGGCGGGGGCGGTGTGGATTTCGACCTGTCTCGGCATTTCGCCGTTCGAGGCGACTTCCAGGTGCAGCACTGGGATACACCTTTTCCCTCGACTGCCACCGCTAGTTCCACGGCGGTCGCTACGGACAGGCTTCGACCCGAAACCATTACTGTGACGACGGCGCCGCAGACGATTTATCCGAAGATGGCGACGGTGGGGGTGGTGTACCGATTCGACTTCAACCACCATGCGCATCGGCTGCCGTAGTGTGCGGACGCCGGATCAGGGGCGTAAGCCGAGCCGCCCGTTTCGCAAGACGGGACGATGACGATCCGGAGACGGGCGGTCAAGGTGGAAGGGAAGTCTGGAGCTAGGCGTCGTCGTGGGCATGCGGAGGCTTTCATGCGATTCGGCGGGCGCAGGCGGGTGGTTACGACTGGGATAGCGGTAGTGGCGCTGATGTTGGGTGGATGTGTTCCGCAGGCGCGCTACGGCGAGATGATCAGCCACTATCAGAAGGCGTCGGACGAGCTGGGGAAGGCGTCCGAAGCGCTGTTTGTGCATGCGAACACGGTCGAGGCGGAGACGTATATCGATACGCAGAGCTTTGAGCGGCAGCCGTTGTCGACGTCCGCGATCGGCGCTCATGCGGTGATTTCCGAGGAGGGGATCCAGCTTCGGCGGAAGGCAATTGCGGCGCTTTCGGCGTATACGCTGGCTCTGGCGGCGGTGGCGTCGGGAAAGACGGAAGAACGGATTGCCGCCGATGCGACAAAGGCGGGAACGGGTCTGGCGGGGTTGACGAGTGACCTGCAGGGGGCGCTTGCCGGTGACACCGCGGCGGAGGAGACGACGTATCCCAGCGGAGTGGTGGCGGAGGCGGGGACGGCTGCGGGCGAGCTGATGCAGGCGCTGGAGAGGCATCGCAACCGGGCGGAGCTGGCGGCGAGTCTGCGCAAGAATGATCCGGCGATGGAGGCGTTGTTTGCTCTGGTCGCGGCGGATGCGGAGCGGCTGTACACGCGGCAGCGGCTGGGATTGCAGAACCGCGGGGACACGATGTTTGCGAGCTATGCGAAGGCAATTGCGCAGGCGCCGCCGGATGGCGCGTATGTGCTGGAGTTGAGCGAGCAGATCAAGCGGTTTCGGCGGGAGATGGACCTGCTGGCGCGATCCGATCCTGCGCCGGCCTTTGCTGCCTGGAACAGGGCGCATGAGGATTTGGCGGAGGTGCTGCTGGAGGATGGTGGGCGGGCTATGCAGCGGAAAAACTTGGCCAAGATGGATGCCGACGTCCAGGCGTTGGGGGCAGCGGTGGGATCCTTGGACGACAACCTGGAAGCGCTGGACCGGTCGCACTGAGAGGAGGGGAAAGCGATGACAAAAGCAGATTTGGTCGACCTGCTGGCGAACGTCCTTACGGGGCTGGACGATGCGCTAACGGAGGATGAGTTGCTGGCGGATCCGCCGACGTGGCAGATGGTGTATGCGCTGCGCAAACACCTGGATGACCAGCAGAGGGAGCTGCTGACCGCGGTGCTGGCGGAAGAGAATGCCGCGTACCCGACGCTGACGGCGACGATTCAGGCGGCAGCGACTGGGTTGAAGGGGGTTGTCGCGCAGATGGGGCAGATCGACCAAGTGATTGGGTATGCGACGCAGATCTCGGCTGCTGTGGACCAGGTGCTGAAGCTGGTGCCGTGATCGGATGCGGGTGCGAGTCCACTTTCGGGTGCTGTTTTAGAGGTTGAAGAGCTCGCGCAGGCGCTTGGTCTGGGAGCGGCTGACGGGGATTTCTGTGCGCTTTGGGTCGTCCATGCGGAGCTGGTAGGAGGACTTGAACCAGGGGACGACCTCGCGGATGTGCTGGAGGTTGACGACGAAGGAGCGGTGGGCGCGCCAAAAGGCGTCGGGGTCGAGCAGGTCCATGAGTTCTTCGAGGGTGCGGCAGTTGGAGAGGCCTTCGACGGCCGGGGTGACGACGGTGATGGCGCCGTCTTCGATGGAGGCGAAGCAGATCTCGCGCTGGTCGACGAGGAGGAGGCGGGAGGCGGCGCGGACGACGATTTTGCCGGTGTGGGCGGCGGGGCTGCCGTTGCGCGGGGAGACGAGCCCGACGGCGTGACGGGAGGTCTGGCTCTGCTGGCCCATGAGGCGAAGGAGGGCGTCGAGCTTGGCTTCAGTGCCGCCGTCGGATGCGAGGGCCGTGGCGCTGTCGGCGGCGGCGGTGATGCGGGCGCGCGCCTTTTCAAGGGTTTGCAGGACGCGCTTTTCGTTGAAGGGCTTGAGCAGGTAATCGACGGCGTTGACCTCAAAGGCGCGTACGGCGTACTGGTCGTAGGCGGTGGCGAAGACGACCTCGGGAAGGGCGAGTTTGCGGTCGAGCAGGCGCTTGAGGACGGCGAACCCGTCAAGGCCAGGCATTTGGACGTCAAGGAAGACGAGGTCGGGCTGGAGGGACTCGATGAGGGAGACGGCTTCGATGCCGTTGGTGCCCTGGCCGACGACCGTGACATCGTCGGCGGCGTGGAGGAGGTACTCGAGCTCCTGCCGGGCAAGGGGTTCGTCGTCGACGATCAGGGTGGACAGGGACATGCGCTTCCCTAGTCACTATAGGCGCGGAGGCGTGCCGGGGTTGGATCTTCGGCGAGATCGTGGCCGCACTGGGTGCAGAAAACGTCGGTGATGCGGACGCCGCGGAAGCATCGGCCGCAGACGGGGGCGACCTGGAACTGGCATTGCGGGCAGAAGTGGACGGTGGACGGGATTTCGGTGGAACAGTGCGGGCAGCGGGAAACGATGGGCTGGCGGAGGAGAAAGTAGACGACCGCGCCGATGCCGCCGGGCATGAGGATGACAATGAGCATCCAGAGGCCGGGGCTCATGTTGCGGCGCTTGACGTCGCGACTGACGTAGCCGACAAGGAGGACATAGCCGGAGATGGCGGTTCCCCAGGAGTAGCCCATGAGCAGGCGCATGGGCAAGAGCTCATGCTTGTGGTGGGGCATGACGATGTGAAAGAGGTACTGCACCGCAGCGAAGGCCAGGGCCGCAAGCACGACCGACCAGGCGGGGATCATGCTGAGTTCGTCTTCCCGATCACCGCGATCAGTGCCCCGGTTGGCGGCTTCGGAGCGGAAGGTCATAGGCGGGGCTCGGCCTGGCTGTGGGAGCGGCTGCGGCGGACCCAAAAGGCGGCAAGGAGGGCCGCGGTGATGGGAAGGAACCAGAGCAGGAGGACAAGCATCTGGTCGCTCGCGTCGGGGATGCCGGTGGGAGAAATCTCGTACTGGTCGAGCAGGGACCAGACCGCGTGCGAACTCATGAGCACGAAGGCGGCCGAGACCGCCAAGGGAATGGCGAGGACCTTGAGGGCGTTGCGGCGGTGTTGCAGATCCTGCGCCCGTTCACGGACGACGCGGCGGGTGCGGTTGACGAGAGCTGCCGGCGCCGCGGTCGAGCGATCTGCAAGGGGACTGGCGATGGATCTGGGGATGGGTCTGGGGTGCCGATTGGTCGTGCTAGACACGTTCGCCTCCGAACAGCTCTCCCCGGCGTAGCTTCTCAAGCTGTGGGCGGAGTGAGGCAAGGCCGCGGTACAGCCGGCTTTTCACGGTCGAGAGTGGGGCGCGGGTAACGCCGGCTATCTCGTCGAGGGACATTTCTTCGAAGAAGCGGAGGACCAGGACCTCGCGCGAGTGCGGTTCGAGGGTGATCAGAACTTCGCTGACCTCAGCTCGGTTTTCCCGGGTTTCGAACTGGTCCAGAGGGGACGGGCCTTCGAGCGGGATTTCGAACGGGCGATCGTCTTCGGCACCTTCCCGCATTTCGTCCAACGAGCTGAGGGTCCGCTTGCGGGACAGGTCGATAACGAGGTTGCGGGCGATGGTGAAGAGCCAGGTGTCGAAGCGGGCTTTGCCGTTGTACTGGGCGCCGCGGAGAAGGACGCGCATCCAGGTTTCCTGGAAGAGGTCTTCAGCGGTTTCACGTTTTCCGGTGAGGAAGAGGAGGTAGCGGAGAAGGCGGTGCTGGTACTGCTCGATGAGCCGGTCGAGCAGAACGGTGTCTTGTCGCTTGAGGCCGCGGGCGATGGTGAGGTTTTCGCGTTCGGTTTCGGCCGCGAGGAGGGATGCGGACGTCGCGGTTGACGTGAAGCTTCGCATAGCCATCTGACGCCGCCCCCACCCCAAAAGTCTCGTGTGATTTGGTACAGCTTGGGATGCGGGCGGACATCTCGGTGGTTGCCGGGTTAGCGGATGGGTTGGCCGGCTGCGGTGAGCAAGTCGAGCTGCTGGAGGTCGTACTGCTTGACGGGATCGGGGAGCGGCGCGTATTCGAGCTGTCCGGCGACGGCCTGTCCGTCTGCGATGACGTAGGCGACGAACTGTTTCAGGGCTGTTCGGCGCGCCTGGTCGGGGCCGTCCTTGGGGAGGAGAAGGAAGGTGAGGGTGGTGATGGGGTAGGCGTCGGGGGCGGATGCGGGTGGGTTGACGATAGGGGTGCGTGGGTCTTTGGCGAGGACGTCAGAAGCGGCGGCGATGGCCGCGGTCGCGCTTTCCTTGCTGGGAAGGACGTATTTTCCGGCTTGGTTCTTGACGGCGACGACGGGAAGGTGGTTCTGCTGGGCGTAGGTGAGCTCGACGTAGCCGATGGAACCGGGCGACTGGCGGATCTGCTCGGTGACGCCCTCGGAGCCCTTTCCGCCAAGACCGACAGGCCAGGAGACGGCGTTGCCGAGGCCGACGCGGGATTTCCACTCCGGGCTGACGGCAGAGAGGTAGGTGGTGAAGGCGTTGGTGGTTCCGCTGCCATCGCTGCGGTGGGCGACGATGATACCCGAGGTGGGCAGGGTGATTCCGGGGTTGTCGGCGGTGACGGCGGGATCCTGCCATGTTTTGATTTTGCCGAGGAAGATGCCGGCCATGGTGTCTGCGGAGAGCTGCAGCGGATGTGGGAGACCGGGGAGGTTGTAGGTGATGCAGACCGGACCGGCGCTTTCCGGGATCTGGATAAGGGGCTTCATGCCGGCGAGTTGCCCGTCGGAGAGGGGAGCGTCGGAGGCGCCGAAGTCGACGGTGCCGGCTTTGACCTGCTGGATGCCGCCGCCGCTGCCGATGGATTGGTAGTTGATGTGCACGGTGGGATGACTCTGGCTGAAGGTGGTGGTCCAGCGCGACATGAGCGGGTAAACAAAGGTGCTGCCCGCGCCGTTGAGGTCGGCGGTCCCGCCTGAGCTGCCACCCGACTTGCAGCCGGAAAGGGCGAGGGCGGTGCAAAGAACAGCGTAAGTTGCTGTGCGTACAGCAGAAACTGACGTAGGTTGCGAGCTGGAGTCCATGCGCTGTTTGTTGCGTATCAGGTATTGTGGGGAGGCCTGCGGGGATGATTTTGCTTTGTGAAAATTTGACTTTGAGGAGGTGTGGCTGGGGAGGGGTGGCCTTGTGCTGTCGGAGGGTTTGCGTGACCTACGTCGGGAAGGTTTGCGGCGGCGCTTCAGCGTGGGGCGGGCTTTGACGACCAATGCGTGGCTGTGGCATCCAACACGGAGGTATTTGGCGGCAGAGGAGTGTTGAGCGTGGCAACAGAGCAGGCGACGTTTGGGGCGGGGTGTTTTTGGGGGGTGGAGGCGCGGTTTGCGGAGCAGAACGGCGTTCTGGATACAGCGGTCGGGTATGAGGGAGGGAGTCTGGAGCACCCGACGTACAAGGAGGTGTGTACGGACGGAAGGGGGCATGCCGAGGTGGTGCAGGTGACGTTTGACCCGGCGCGGATCAGCTATGAGACGCTGCTGGATGCGTTTTTTGGGTTGCATGATCCGACGCAGGTGGACCGGCAGGGGCCGGACTGGGGGACGCAGTACCGGTCGGTGGTGTTTGCGCACACGGAGGGGCAGGCAGCGCAGGCCCGGGCGAAGATTGCCGAGCTGAATGGATCGGGGACGTTTCGGAGGGAGATTGCGACGGCCGTGGAGCCGGCGCAGACGTTCTGGAAGGCGGAGGAGTATCACCAAAAGTATTTGGAAAAGCGTGGGATGGTGCGTTGCCACATTTAGTGTGGCTTGGTGGGGTGAGGCGGCATAGCCGAGGCGTTGATGGTGCGTTTTGGAGGTCCGCGACGTCTAACGGACAAGCTGGACGCCAAGATCCGCACCGAGTCACACGGTGTGCGCCACGGGCGGCACCCCACTCCGCTCGACGCGCCACCCTCCGCTGGCGCGTCGCTTTTATTGGCGCTGGTAGCATGAGGATGGCTTCCGGAGCTGGCAGACGAGACCCCTGAAATCGTGCATAGACCTACCAGCGAAGGTGACCTACAGCCGCAGGGTGCCCGGCACACAAGCTCCGGCGCTGAGTCGCCGGAGTCCCCTGATCTGATCTCCGGTCCGGGGGTTCTCCCTGCGTCTTTTAGCGGGCATGGGTTGGGGCGAACGGGGTGGGTTGCGCGAATCGCTCGAAGGGTTGGGGTGGATCGGGCGATTGCGTTTACGGTGCTGGCGCGTGGGTGGTCGGCAGTTTCCGGACTGCTGACGCTGACGTTGATTGCGCGGTTTCTATCTCCGGCGGAGCAGGGGTTTTACTACACGTTCTACCCACTGGTTAACCTGCAGATTATCTTCGAGTTAGGGTTTTCTGTGGTGATTCTGCAGACGGCCTCGCATGAAGTGGCGCACCTGCGGATCTCGCCCATGGGGGAGGTTTCCGGTCCGTCGCTGCACCATGGGCGATTGGCTTCGGTGCTGCGAACGGCGGTGCGGTGGTACACGGTGGCGGCCCTGGTGCTGCTGGCGGTGTTGATTCCGGCAGGGCGATATTTTTTTCAGGCGCACACGACGGCCGGAACCGAGTCAATTCACTGGATGGCGCCGTGGGTGCTGGCGGCGGTGGCGACGACCGTGACCTTTCAGATCGACCCCTTGTTTTCCTTCTTGGAGGGGTGCGGGCAGGTGCCGCAGGTGGCGCGGGCGCGGCTGGCGCAGGCGGTGACGGGATCGGTGCTGGGGTGGACGGCGCTGGGTCTGCATCATGGACTGTTTGCACCGGGAGCGATGATTGCGGGGCAGGGGATTGCGGGGGTGGTGTTTCTGGGGACGCGGCGGATGCTGCTGCGGCCGCTGCTGCGGCGGCGGACGACGGCGCCCGAGGAGCAGATCTCCTGGAATACGGATATCTGGCCGTTTCAGTGGCGGATGGCGGTTTCGTGGGTGTGTGGGTACTTTACGTTTCAGCTGTTTACGCCGGTTCTGTTTGCGCACTGGGGGCCGGTGGAGGCGGGGCGAATGGGGATGAGTTTGAATATTGCGGGGGCTCTGTCGACGGTGGCGATTGCGTGGATGAACACGAAGGCGTCGCCGTTTGGGCAGATGATTGCGAGGCGGGAGTTCCCGGAGCTGGACCGGCGATTTTTTTCGGCATTGGTGCAATCGACGGCCATCAACCTGCTGGGGTCGGCGGTGGTGTGGGTGGGTGCGGTGGTGTTGACACTGCGGCATCTGCCGCTGGCGCACCGGCTGCTGGGGCCGCTGCCGTTCGCGCTGCTGCTGGTGGGATCGGTGGCGAACAACGTGGTTTCGAGCGAGGCGATGTACCTGCGGGCGCACAAGCGGGAAAAGTTTATGCTGAACTCGATTGTGGGGGCGCTCTATACGGCTCCAATGGCTTGGCTGTTGGGGAGCCGGTTTGGAGCTTCGGGGATTGCGACGGGGTATTTTGTGGGAACGATGGTGATTGGGCTGGGGCTGGGGACGTACACGTTTCAGAAGTATCGGCGACTGTGGCACGGGGGTGGGGGAACGGCTTCCCCATCGGTCGCACCTCTGGCACACTGAGAGGAGTGCTTCGTCCGCGACCTACCTTTCTAAGCCTTCGGTTTCCACGTTATGTCTGAAGTCGGTCCGGCTGGCCTTTTCCAAAGCGCCTCCATATCGGGTTCGCTCGAAAGGCGTGCGTCGGGGAGCAGGCGCGAGAGGTCTGAGAATGCGCCTTCAGGGGCAGCTGTGCTGCCGGGGACCGCAGGGCTTCAAGCTTTAGCCGCACCCTTGTTGTCGATCACGATTCCGACCTACAACCGGGCACCGTTTCTGGCGGAGTTGCTGGAGGTGCTGCTGCCGCAGGTGCGCGACGAGCCGAGGGCGGAGCTGGTGGTGTCGGACAATGCGTCGGCGGATGGGACGCCGGAGCTCCTTGCGGGGTTTCAGGAACGTGGGTTGCCGCTGCGGCATCTGCGGAACGCGGAGAATGTGGGTTCGGATGGGAACTTTCTGCAGTGTCTCGAGGCGGCGCGGGGGAAGTATGTGTGGGTGCTGGGGGACGATGATCTGTTGACGCCGGGAGCGGTGGGGCAGCTGCTCTCGTTGCTGGAGCAGGCGGAGATGCCGGACGAACTGGGGCGGCCGCGGGATTTCGATCTGGTGTATCTGTCTTCCTTCGGGTTCTCGGGGCGGTACACGGAGCCCTCGGTGAAGCAGGTGGAGGACCGGCTGGGGCGGTTTGCGGAGGTGGTGACGTCGGGGCCGTATCTGCTGGAGAAGATCAATGCGCTGGTGGGGCTCATCTCGGCGGTGATCATCAATCGGGATCGGTTGCTGGCGCTGCCGCATCCGCCGATCGAGGGACTGCGGGATACGAATTTGATTCAGGCGGGGTGGATTTTCCCGCTGCTGCACCGGCGGTGCCGGGTGCTGTATGTGTGGCAGCGAGTGCTGGCGTACCGATCCTTTAATTCGCATGGGTGGGGCGTGTGCGAGGTGTTTGGGTTGCGGCTACACCGGATTGCGGCGGAATACTTCCGGAATGAGCCGGCGCTGGCGCGGGCGCTGCTGAACGGGACGCTGCGGTACTGGTTGTCCGACAAGATCTTCTCGATCCGGACGGGGGAAGAGAACGAGGGGATGCACTCGGAAAATGTGATCCGGGTGTTGGAGCCGGCGTTTCGGGGGAACTGGCGGTATTGGGTGTTTTGCTGGACGATGGCGCGGCCGCCGATGTGGGTGGTGCGGGTGCTGCGGCCATTGCTGACGGGGGTCAATCGGGTGGCGCGTGCGGGACAGGCGCTGCGGCGGCACGTGGCTGGGCACGGACGTTATCTGCGACCCTAAGACGGGAACGGGTGTGGGGCCGCGACGGTATTCTTAGGAGATGGACGTTTTGTATGGGTTGCACCCGGTGGAGGAGCTGCTGCGCTCTGGAGCGCGGGGGCTCGAGCGGGTGGTGGTGGCGCGGGAGCGGCGGGACGCGAAGCTTGAGGCGATTGTGGCGCTGTGCCGGGAGATGCGGATTCCGGTGTCGACGGAGCCGAAGGACGCGCTGACACGGATGGCGAAGACGGAGCAGCACCAGGGGGTGCTGGCGACGGTGCGGGAGCGGACGTTTTTGGCGCTGGAGGACTTGTACCCGAAGTCGGGGGCGGAGGGTCGGCATGAGTTTCTGCTGGCTCTGGATGGGGTGGAGGATCCGCATAACATGGGGGCTTTGCTGCGGACGGCGGATGCGGCGGGGGTGAGCGGGGTGGTGGTTCCGGAGCGGAGGTCGGCGCCGATTGGGGCGACGGTGGCGAAGACTTCGGCGGGGGCGAGCGAGCATGTGCGGATTGCGCGGGTGACGAACCTTGTGCGGGCGCTGGAGCAGCTGAAGCAGCGGAATGTGTGGGTGCTGGGGCTGGATGAGCGGGGAACGATGGACTACACGGAGTTTGATTACCGGACGAACTGCGTGCTGGTGCTGGGGCGGGAGGGTGCGGGGCTGCATGATCTGGCGAAGAAGACGTGCGATCACCTGTTGCGGATTCCGATGGCGGGGAAGGTTTCGTCGCTGAATGTTTCGGTGGCAGGGGCGGTGGTGATGTATGAGGCGCTGCGGCAGCGGCGGTCGGGTGCGGCGGGGGTGGTGCGGGCGGCTGAGGCGAAGCCGGTGAAGGTGAGGAAGGGATTGGGGGCGTCTTGAGGAGGCTGGTGGTTTCGGGTTTTTGGCTGGGGTTGGTGGGTGGGATTGGGTTTGCGCAGGTGGCGCCGCCGGTTCCGGCTTCGGATGCAGTGGTGGCTTCGTCTTCAGCGGCGACCGCGGGGCAGGGGGTGCCGGCTTTGCCGATGGCGGGGGAGCGTCCGGCGGCGGCGGAGGTGGCGACGACGGAGCGGCTGACGGTGCGGTCGTACGACCTGGAGGTGCATCTGCGGCCGGCGGATGGTGGGATGTCGGTGCTGGCGCGGATGGTGTTGCGGAATGATGGGGCGGAGCCGCTGAAGGAGATTGCGCTCGAAATCTCTGGCGGGTTGCACTGGGAGAGTGTTTCGGCGGTGACGGGGGGGCGGTCGGCGAAGGTGCCGATGCGAGAGGCGGTGGTGGATACGGACGCGGACCATACGGGCGCGGCGGCGGAGGCGGTGCTGACGCTGGCGGAGCCGCTGGGGCCGAAGCAGGAGTTGGCGATTTCGGCGATCTACTCGGGGGTGGTGGGCAGGTCGGCGGCGCGGCTGGAGCGGATTGGGGTTCCGGAGGCGGATGCGACAGCGGCGGACTGGGATGAGGTGGCGCCGGGGGGAACGTTTCTGCGGGGGTTTGGGAACGTGCTGTGGTATCCGTTGGCGGCTCCGCCGGTGTTTTTGGGGGATGGAGCGGCGCTGCTGCGGGCGGCCGGTGAGCAGAGGGCGCGCAATGCGGGGGCGCAGATGCATCTGCGGCTGGTGGTGGAGTATGTGGGCGAGGCGCCGAGCCTGGCGTTTTTGTGTGGGCGGCTTGAGCCGCTGCGGGCGGTGAGTGAGAACCAGGATGCCCCGGTGGCTGAAGCTCCGGGGGTGGCGACGGCGGAGTTGCGGATGCAGGCGCTGGGGTATCGGCTGCCGACGCTCTTTGTGGTGAACCAGCCGGCGGTGGCGTCGCGGGATGGGTTGATTTCGGCGGTGACGACGGATGCGAGTGCGTTGCCGCGGTTTGCGGGGTCCGCGGCGAAGGTGGCGCCGGTGCTGCGGGACTGGTTGGGAGCGACGCCGAAGGAGCCGGTGTTTGTTCTGGACCATCCGGGGCAGGCGTTTGAGGATGGGGCGCTGCTGGTGATGCCGATGGCGGCTCCGGCCAAGGCGAATGCGGGGACGGCGGAGCTGGATTACACCGTTGCGGAGGCGCTGGCGCATGCGTGGTTCCGGTCGCGCGAGGTTTGGCTGGACGAAGGTGTGGCGCACCTGATGCAGCTGTTGTGGGTTGAGCACGCGGATGGGCGTGAGGCGGCCTTGCAGCAGATGGACGGGGAGACGCACGCGCTGGCGTTGGCGGAGGCGAGTACCGACGGTGGGCAGCCGCTGGCTGGAGCGGGGTCAGAGGGGGCGCGATCGGAGGTGTTCTACCGGACAAAGGCTGCGGCGGTGCTGGAGATGCTGCGGGGGCTGGTGGGGGACGCGGTGCTGCGGCGGGTGTTGACGGGGTTTGCGGCGGGGCAGCCGAACGGTGTGGATACGGCGGCGTTTGAGCATGCGCTGGAGACGGAAAGCGGGAAGGATCTGCGGTGGTTTTTTGACGACTGGGTGATGAACGACCGGGGGCTGCCGGAGCTGTCGATCGTGACGGTGGCGGTGCGTCCGGTGGTAGGGGCGGCAGGGGCGAAGATGGAGGGATCGCTGGTGGTGGTGGAAGTGAAGAATGATGGTGGGGCGGCGGCGGATGTGCCGGTGACGGTGCGGTCGGGCGGGTTGACAGCGACGGAGCGGCTGCGCATTGCGGGGCACTCGGTGGCGTCGACGCGGGTGGTGTTTCAGGATCGGCCGGTGGAGGTTCAGGTGAACGACGGGAGTGTGCCGGAGATGATTGAGAGCACGCATGTGCGGCGGATCTACCCGGGAGACTCGGGGCCGGTGACGGCTCCTTAGCGGTGACGGGTGTGGCGGCGGGGTGGAGCGGGTAAGGCTGCGGAGAATCGGGTGTTGTCGGTCCAGGTTTGGGGGCCGGTCCAGGAAGTGCGTGTGGCGGTGAGGTCGATGCGGGTGGGGGATGCCGGTGGGGTTGGGAGAACGGTGGGCAGGCCTTCGCCGAAGAGGGGGAAAGCCTGGCCGAGGGCGAGGAGGCGGGAGGGGATGGCTGGGCCGGTGAGGTGCAATCGATAGCCGGAGCGGTCGAGGTGACCGTCGAGCGCGGCGGGATCTTTGCCGCCGAGGGAGAGTGCGGTGGGCTGGAGGGTGATGCCGCGAATTGGTGGAGGGGTGGGAACGTTGCGGCGGGAGGGCGGGAGGGCGGCGACGGTAGTCAGGTTGAGATCTTCGATGGAGAGGGGTGTGTCCCCGAGGACGGGGCTGGTGAGGACGAGGTGGCTTAGGGTGGCCTGGCCGGTCCAGAATCCGGCGGCGGGGGATACCCAGGGATCGGGGTGTGTGGAGTCGAAGGCGAGTGTGCCGTTGAGGGATCCGGTGGCGGACAGGCCGGCAGGAATGCGGCGGGTGGCGATGCGAAGCCAGGTGAGGAGGGTGTTGGCGGGAAGGCGGGTGGCACCGAGCTGGAGGTCCAGGGCGCCCGGGGTGCGGAGGTCGGGGATGGTTCCGGTGAGGGCGACGAGGCCGTGGTCGGTGCCGGCAATGGGCCAGGAGCAGCGGATGTCGGTGAAGGTGTGGAACTCTCTGCGGGCGTCGGAGAGGCAGTCGAGGTCGACGGTGAGGGGGTGCTCGGGGACGAACTGGTCGCGGCGGAGATCCGTGAGGTGCAGGTGGGTGTGGAGGGCGGACTCGCCGACGGTGCCGATGGCTTCGGCGAGCAGGGCCATGTCGCCGCGCAGGCCGAGGTCGGAGCCGGTGAGGAGGCGGGTGGTTTGACCGAGGGGTGGGGAGCGCCAGGTGGCTTGGAGGTTGAGGGGGACGTCGCGGAGGGCGGCGGCGCGGCCGAGGCTGCCCTCGAGTTCGAGGCGGCCGGTGTCGGAGACGTCGGTGTCGGTGCGGGCGGGGACGCCTTTGAGGCGGAAGCGCCACTGGGTGGGGTCGGGCTGCCAGAGGGCGAACGTGGTGTCGGTGAGGGAGAAGGGGGTTTTTTCCTGGCCGAGCTTGAGGTTGATGCGGGCGCCGGTGGCTTCGATGTAGGGGAAGCGCGGGGCTGGGCCGGGATGTTTGTTGGCGGTGGGGGCGGAGGAGACGCGGGAGGCCTGGAGGAGGATGCTGTCGAGGTTCCACTTGCCGTCGGGGTTGTGGACGAGGTTGACGCTGGGATCTTCGAAGGAGATGGTGGAGAACTCGACGCGGCGACGCCAGAGGGAGGTGGCGCGAAGGCGGGCGGTGACGGATTGCGCGCGGATGATGGGTTCAGCGCCGAAGGCGGGGTCTTCGTCGACGACGAAGTTCTGGAGGGTGAAGGAGGGGAGCGGGAGGAGGTTGAGGGTGATGGTGTCGAGGTGGACGGGGCGGCCGAGCGAGGAGCTGATGCTGGTGACGATGCGTCGCTGGTAGTGATTGACGTTGATGTAGGGGGGAAGGAAGGCCAGGAGGAGGAAGAGGGAGAGAACGCCGATGGCGAGCAGGATGTGCCGGGGAAGGCGTCGGGGTGCTTGCGGCGTGGTGGTGGAGAGGACGGCTTCCGCGGATGTCAGTTTGAGTTCAGGCATGCGCGGGCGACTCGTGTGCTAGCGAATGAGATGGAAGGTGCGGGCCCACCGTGTTTGCGTGATCAGGTGCGTGACGATGTGCCCCATGAACGCGATGCGGTCGGGGATGCTCTGCTTGTTGATCTGGTCGGCGGGGGTCTTGAAGGACCAGTAGACGAACATGGGCCGGCCGACGATGTTTTCCTGCGGGACGAAGCCCCAGTAACGGCCGTCGAGCGATTCGGTGCGGTTGTCGCCCATGGCGAAGACTTTGCCCGGAGGAACGACGAGGTCACCGTTTTGGACATGACTGGGGAGTTCGTCGCCCCAGAGCGCGGTGACTTGGTCGAAGGCGCCGGGGGGAACGCTGGGAAATTCGTCGCGGAAGGCCTCGTAGGCGTGCTCGGGTGGACCGTCGTCCGGCTTGCCGGCGTAGGGCTCGTTTTGAGCGACACCGTTGAGGTAGACGATGCCGTTGCGCAGGTGGATGCGGTCGCCCGGGATGCCGATGGCGCGCTTGACCAGGTACATGTCGGGCGTCTCGGAGTTGGGCTTGAAGAAGACGATGACGTCGCCGCGGTGGACGGGGCGGTAGTGCACGAAGGGGGCCCAGGCAGCGGGGGGCGCGAGGGAGATACGGTCGACGAGGACGTGATCGCCGATGAGAAGTGTCTTCTCCATGGAGGCGGAAGGGATTTCGAAGTTCTGGAAGACGAAGCCCATGACGAAGAGGCCGATGGCGAGGACGGCGGCGATGGAGGAGATGGCCTCGAGGAGGGTCTCTTTTTCTTCTGGCCTGGCTGGGGGAGCGACGGTGTTGGTGTCGGTGGCGACGATCTCCTCGGGGCTGGCCTCGGTCCTGGTGGGCATGGCGTCTCCAGTGCTCGCTCCAGTGTACCCGTGATCGGGGCGGAGGTGCGGCGAGAGATGGAGGGGGAATCTAGCGGACGAGGTGGAAGACGCGGTCCCAGCGGGCGAGGTCGACGAGGGCGTTTGAGACGGAACGGTGGTGGGGCCCGTGCGTGTTGAGGAGGTCGGTGCTGTCGGCGCGGTCGCGGAGAGAGAAGTAGATCACGAGAGGCTGGCCGACGATGGCGCCGCGGGGGACGAGGCCCCAATACCGGCTGTCGTCGCTATTGTCGCGGTTGTCGCCGAGGACGAAGTAGCTGTTGGGCGGAATGACTAGATCGCCATCGTCGATCAGGGAATGCATGCGGATCCACCAGCGGGAGTCGACGTCGGGGTCGGCGGTCTGGAGGCGGGGGAAGTTGTCGCGGTAGGGGTCGAGCTGGTGGCTGCGGTAGACGGCGTATGGCTCGGGGAGGAGTGCACCGTTGACGAAGACGTGTCCGCGATGGAGGCGGATGCGGTCGCCGGGGAGACCGATGACGCGCTTGACGAGATGGAGGGAGGCATCGATGGGGTAGTGGAACACGATGACTTCGCCGCGGGTGATAGGGGTGGGGGGGAGGATGGGAAGGCGGCTGGGGAGAGCGGCGGCCTGTTTATCGACGAGGAGGAAGTCGCCGACGAGGAGGGTGGGCTCCATGGATTCCGAGGGGATGCGGAAGGGCTGGGCGACGAAGGTGATGATGAAGATAGCGACGGCGATGAGGTAGAGGAGCGATTGGAGAGCGGGGAGAGATCCGTGGCGTGGGGGCGGGCGTTTGGTGGCAAGTGGGGAGGTGGGGAGCGCGGACGGGTGGACGGGGGAGGTTATGGGCTCGGCGACGCGCGCGAGAGGGAGGGGCCGGGGACTCAACGAGCTGTCCGGTGTGCGTCTGGGATGGGCGCTGAGGCGACCGCGGGGAGGGAGTCCGGGTGAGTTTGGAGGTGATCGAGGGCGAGGCGGGCGGCTTCCTGCTGCGCTTCTTTCTTGGAGGTGCCTTCGGAGATGCCGAGGGGGTCGGAGAGGGATTGCGGGCCGGCGAGCTGGAGGCGCACCTCGATGCGGAAGCGGCGGGAGTGATCGGGGCCGGTTTCGTCGGCGAGGATGTACTGCGGCTGGCCGGCACCGCGGGCCTGGAGGAACTCCTGCAGGGCGGACTTGTAGTCGCCGGTGGCGCCGGTAAAGGTGCCGCCGCTGGCGAGGGCTGCGTGAAGGGTGGGCAGGGCGGGCTCAATGATCTGCCGGGTGACGAAGCTCTGGGCAAGAGGCATGCCGGCATCGAGGTAGAGGGCGGCGATGGCGGCTTCGACGGCGTCGGCGAGAAGGGCGGGTTTCTGGCGGCCGCCGCTGGCTTCTTCTCCGCGGCCGAGGCGGAGGTGGTTGCCGAGGTCCATGCGAGCGGCGACTTCGGCGAGGTGCTTGCGACTGACGAGGGAGGCGCGGAGGCGGGTGAGCTCGCCCTCGTGCGAGTTGGGGAAGCGGTTGACGAGATCCTGGGCGACGACGAAGCCGAGGACGGCATCGCCGAGGAACTCGAGCTGTTCGTTATCGGTGGACGGATCGTGCGTGGATCCGGGAGTGCTCTCGTAGGTGTGGGAGCGGTGGGTGAGGGCGCGATCGAGCAGGGCCGGATCGGCGAAGTCGTGGCCAAGCAGGCGGGCGGCGGTCTGTGGCGAGACCGGCTTGCGAGAGGACCGGCGGGTTGGTTTCGGGCTCGGCATGGTGGACCAGGGATGACGGATCAGGGGTGCGGCGTGGCTGCGGGCGGAGGCGGAATGGGTTCGGGGCGATAGCTCTCTTTTTCGGCTTTTCCGCTAGGATCAAGGGGTTCGTCGTCGGTAGGGGCAGTCTCGGCAGCGGTGGCGGCTTCGCGTTTTGGCAGGGCGAAGGGAGCATGAAGGCCCTTTTCGGCTGCGGCGCGGCTGTCGTTGGGAAGCTCGGGTACGGCGAGCGCGGCTTTGTACTGCTCGATGGCGCGTTTGCGGTCTGGCGCGGTGTCGTAGAGGCGGCCGAGGTAGATGTGGGACCAGGCCAGGGTGCGGGGATCGTGGCCGGAGCCGAGGGCGGCCTCGAAGTGCGTCATGGCCTCGTCGGGCTGGCGTTCCATGAGGTCGATGCGGGCGAGGATGTAGTGTGCGGTGGCGTGATCGCCTGCGGGATCGGCGAGAGCTTTTTCGGCCATCTGCTCGGCGGAAGTGGGGTCACCCTGCATCAGTTTTGCTTCGGCGAGCTGGAGGCCGGTGAGCCGAGGTGCGGAGCGACGGACGACGTCGTGGGTGGCGGCAGGAAGAAAGGCGATGTTCTGGTCGGCGCGACGTTCGCGATCGACGTCCATGCCGTAGACCATCTGACCGATATTGTCTTTGAGGCTGATGCCGTCCTTCTCCATCAGGATGAGTTGGCGGTAGAAGTAGTCGGTGAGGACCCATCCCTGGCGCATGTCGAGATCGACGGTGCGGCGGCGGGCGGCTTCGGACTGGCGCTCGTAGAGGCCGAATGCGGCGTCGTAGCCGTCGGCTTCGAGGCGCTGGCGATTGGCGTCGGTGGGACGTTTTGGCTTGCTGATGCCGGTGTCCATGGTGCGGGCCTCAATGGCTTTGATGAGGCATTCGGTAAGCAGAGAGACGACGTCGGACTTGTAGGTGAAGTCGACAGGGGCGTTTTGGACGGTCTTGAGGAGCGGCACCAGGCGCTCCATGGCGGAGGCGCGGGCGTAGACCAGGGGCTCGACCTCGTAGTGGAGATAGGTGTGCCGGATCTCGTTGAGGTGCATGCTGTTGGGGTCGGTGGATGGGGAGGTGACGATGACGTAGTCGTTGCCGTAGATGCGGGCGTTGACGGTGGAAGGGGCGAGCATGGGCTCGATCAGAACGAGAAAGCGGCGGCCGTCGTAGGAGGAGACGGGCAGATGGAGATAGATGTTGGTGTTGAGGACCATCTGCGTGAGCGGGTCGTGCAGGTGGGCGGTGAGGGCCTCGTATTCGCCGCGGTGCCGAACCCAGATGGCGTGGAGATGGGCTTGCTCGGCAAAGGTGCGGAGGAGCGGGAGGATGTTGATGACCTGGGTCGAATCAGGAGGGAGCTCGGTTTCGTCGGCGGTGGGAATGAGGCCGGGCGCGGGGCCGAGGTAGAGCGCGAGCGACACGTACTGGGCAATGTTGAGGCCGGAGTCGGCCAGGGTGTGGCTCTGGATGTACTGGCACAGGGCGGCACGGGAGGCATGCGCTTCCGGGGTGGCGGAAAGCTCGTCGAGCTGCTGGCGAACCTCCTGGCGCACGGGAACGGAGTTGGCGAGGTCGGAATCGTAGCCGCAGGCGTTGAGTGCGACGGCAAGGTCGAAGAGGGGCTCGCTGGTTTCGAGGGTGACGGCCGAGCCGCCAGCGTCTGCCTGGGCGATGCGGGGAGCGACACCGCTGGACTGCGGACGTGCAGGGTTGCCGGTGCTGTCGGGGTTGGCGGAGGATGAAGAGGAGGAGGAGGAGGACGGCTGACCTGACGCCTGGGCCTGGGCGAAGGGGGAGTGCAAGGCTGCGGCGAGGGTGGCTGCCGCCCAGATGAGGGTGGTGCGTCTCGGAATCAGGAAGGGAATGGGCACGCTACGGATTGGACGCACCCGTGGAGTGTAGAGGAGCGGTCTGGCAGGACGCAACGCCGGCGCGGCTTCAGGCGTGGACGGAGATGCCGGAGAAGGTGAGTACAACGCGGCCGCGGGTGGGTGCGCCAAAGGCACGGGCGGGCTCGAAAACACTTTCAAGCAGCTGGCTGGTGATTTGTCGGCGGATGGCTTCGTCCTCGGGACCGGAGACGATGGTGTAGTCGTAAACCTCGCCATGGCCGTTGATGAGGGCGTCGACGATGATGGTGCTGTCGTGGCTGGCGGCGATGGGCCGAGGCCGCTCGACCGAATAAATGTAGTGGGGGGTGGTGAGTGCGCCGAGCGGCTCGTCATTGGCCATGACGGGCTCGGGCACGGCGACAAGGCCGAGGAGAAAGATGACACTGCCGACGAGCACAAGAGCACCGGCGAGACCGGCCGAGGCCTGCAGCACCAGAGGTCGGAAGGCATTTTGCCAGTGCAGGTGGAGGGTCTCGTTGAGGCGATCAAGGATGCTGGTGTGTGTGCGCACACGCTCGTGCGAGATGGCGACGCGGAGGCGGGTGCCGAGATCTGCGGGCGGCTTGATGGCGCCGAGGGAGGCTAGGCTCTGCTGGACGGCCTGAAGCGAACGGAACTGATGGTGGCAGCTGGGACAGAGCTCCAGATGAGCGGCGATGGCCTGCATCTCGTGTCCGCTGACGGCACCGTCCAGATACAAGGAGAAACGTTCGCAGACGTCGGGGCAAAGCATGATGGAGGTCATGCGGACCTCTTGGCCGGAACGCCGCCGAAGGCGGGTGCGGGTATGGTGGCGGGTCGCGGCTTCGGGGCGGAGGCTTCCAACAGAACGCGGAGGGCGTTGCGACCGCGGGTGAGGCGGCTCTTGATGGTGCCGAGGTTAGTTTGCAGGATCTCGGCGATCTCTTCGTAGGCAAAGCCCTCGATCTCGCGAAGGACGACCACGGTGCGGTAGCCTTCCGGGATTTGCCGGAGTGCGTCTTCGACGCGGGCGCGCAGTTCGGCCTGTACCGCGTGGTCGTAGGGACTTTGGCCACGATCGGCCAAGAGGCTGGCGAGCGACGGCGCATCGTCCTCTCCGGAAGAGGGCGTATCGATGGTGAGCTCCTGGCGCTTGTGCCGACTCCACCAGCGACGCTGGTTTGAGGCCTCATGGAGCGCGATGCGATACAGCCAGGTGCGGAGGGAGGATTCCCCGTGGAAGGAGCGGATGGAGCGGAAGACCTTGAGGAAGACATCTTGGGTAATGTCGGCGGCGTCGGCGGGATCGTTGATGCTGCGGGCGATGAGGGAATAGAGGGGCTGATGGTACTGAGCGATGAGCACGGCGAAGGCGTCCTCGGAGCCGGCTTTGAGCTCGGCCACGAGGGTGGCGTCTTCTGTTCTGAGGCCGATGACGCTTGCCAGATTGCCCACTGCTGTTCCCGCCTGCATTCGGGTGCCCTCTACAGTAGATGGTTGTTTGAATCGTTGGCAACAACCGAGTGAAGAACTGCGCCGCCGGCGGCCGAGTGCTCGCTCACTCTGTCCCATTTAGACACCGGACCTGGGGCATTTTGTTCCCGCACATTGACGGAACCCACGTGCGGGGCTCAGAATAGGGGAGTTCTTTTCCCGAGTGGGCCTGTGGCGCAGCTGGGAGCGCGCTTCCATGGCATGGAAGAGGTCATCGGTTCGATCCCGATCAGGTCCACCAAACAACCCCTTAAGAATCAACAAGATACTAGAAGCAGTCGCCCTCCTTCCAGTAGTGACTTTGTGTGTCATTTTGTGTCAAAGACGCCAACTCGGGTTTGGAGCCTTGCGGCGAGCCGTAACCACTGTGCCCGTTGCCACCGATTTTTTCCGACTCGAACTTCTCAATCCGCGCAATTCACGACTGATCGAATTGATCGTGGACTGCACACTCGCCGGGATCTCTTGCATATAGACGTCCGTGGTCGTGGCCGTGCGTGAGTGCCGCATGACACCCTGAACGTCCTTTATGGTGCCTTTCTTCTGGGCCAGTGTCGCGATGGTTCTGCGAATGACTTGGAAGGTCAGCTTGGGCAAGTTGAGATCGCGAGCGACTTTGTGGAGCACCCGTTTGCGAAAGTTGTCGGTGTCGAGGAAGCCTCCAAATTCGTTAGCGAAGATGAAGTCGTCCGGGAATAGGAATGCAGTTTTCGTCTTGTCCTTCGCCGCGGCTTGTTGAGCCCGTTCCCTGCACTCAAGACGCCACTTCTGCAGATCGTCGGCGAGGTCCTCCGGGATGTGAATAACAGCGAGACTCTTCTTCGTTTTGCCCCAGTCACGGATGTTGCCCTTGTCGACGGTCTCCGCGACCGTGAGTGTGGACGCCTGGTAGTCGAACCGCCTCCATCTAAACGCGAACAGCTCGCTCGGACGGAGTGCGTTGGTCATGTCAAGCTCAAGCAAAATGCGATCTCGAAGTGTGAGCTTCGAGAGCGCCAGCCGAAGTTGATCCCAGGTGAGTGTGGTCGTGTCGGTGGCACGCAGTTGCGCTGGTACCTTCACCTTACGCGCGGGATCTTTGACCAGAAAATCCTGATCGACTGCCTCGGCGAAGATGTCCCGAAGGTATGCACGCATCTGCAAGACACGGTCCTTTGACCCGGTTGAGGCCAGCTTGTTGAGGTGCAGTTGCAAGCTGAACTTGTCGAAATTGACGAGCGGGATGTGGCCTAGAGGGTCGACCAGATCGAGCTGAATAAGGAGCTTCTTGGTCTTGGCCGTTTCTGCCTTCCAAACGGATTCTTTGAGTGGCAGGAATCGGTTTGTAACGAACCATGCGAAGGTCACGGAACCGTCGTTCATGATTCGAGTTGGAGAACCGGGCTGGCCCAGTTGTTTGGGGATCTCGCGTTCCAGCGCTTGGCGGGCCTCTGTCTTAGTCATCTTCGACTTCGACCCAAGATTCACTGTTACGCGAACGGACTTCTGCTCGTTTGTGGTCGGATCGTTCACCAGCTTTCGGTAATATCCATACCACTGTTTTCCGCGAGTCGTGACATAGCCACGCTGATGCGTAGTACCCATTTGTTCCTCAATCCTGTGGCGGGAAAGAAAGGGCGCTGTCACCCATTTTATCGCTTTATCGTTGAGAAATCACGACGTAATGGCTGTTGGCTGCTCGGACTTCCAACCTTATGCGAGTGACACCGGTGTGCGTCGTTTGCGTCTGGAAGGCACACATTTCGCGCGGAACTCAGGCGCGACGCCGCATCGCGGAGAGCCTTTCGCGTTCATCGATGAATGCTTCAATTCGGCTGGAGCGGTAACGAAGCGCTCCGTCTCCCATCCGTATGACTGGCAGTTGAGGGCTCTTCCGCGAGGAGTGATCCCACACCCAATCTCTGCTGACATTTAGCCTGCGCGCTACATCGTCAACCGTGAGGAGGGGGTCCGCGGCTTCCTCGGCTGTGACTCTCTGGGGTGGTTTGCGACGATGCGCGTCGGCATGAATTGTGGGCTGGGAAGGGATAGCTTCGGTCTGTGCGCTGTGTTGTGCTGGTACGAGTTCCGACGCGGACAGAGGTCATCTCCGAATGGTTCATTCTCGGAGTGCCTTAGAACCTGCAGGCTGTGACATCTCCGGGTGTTCCCTGTCAGGCACAGCCTCTGCCTAACGATCCAATTCACGTACGCTCGTTGTCCAATTCCCCCTGCAATGTTGGTTATTCCAAATCGGCATAAGCCTCATTGACGGTTCCCTAGAATTGGGCGGATACTTCCAATCACTCGCTAGTAGAGGAGTGACGACACGGCGTGTTTTGCAGAGCTTCTCGTGGAGTTGGATCATGGAAATTCCCTGATATTCATCTTCTGCAAGCGGCGATGATGCTTGCGAACGTTCGTAACTATTCGAGAGCAGCTAAGAAGTTGGGCATACAACAGCCAACACTTACCAAGCGCATCCTGGAACTTGAGCACCTGGTCGGATTTCAATTGTTCCTTCGATCCACGCAGTTCGTCGAACCCACCGACGCGTGCAGGCAACTTGTGAAAGAAGCCAAGCAATGCATCTGAGCGCTCGATCCAAGTCGCACGACTCGCCGAGCAGGGCGCGCAAACAGTGATTCACATCGGGAAGTCGCAGTACACAGATCCGTTTCTCATTTCCGTGCTGACATCAGTGTCGTTGCCCCTCTTTCCTAATCTCGATGTCTCTTTATCGAGCATGTCGATCAAGGAAATTGAAGCGGAGGTTCTACTTGGTAAACTCGATTTGGCGGTCGCAATAGGCAATTTTGGAAATTCTAAGATCACTCAACTCGAACTTCTGCGCACTCCTTTTTTCATTGCCGTCCCAGAACGCAGCGAGTTGTCTCACTACAGGGAACTCACACTTTCGCATCTGCCCCAGAAAACGTGGGTCATGTTTGAACGTCATGTTCATCCGGTGCTCTACGATTCCGTTATGCGAACGGCGGCTCAAGAAGGCGTCCAGCCCCGATTCGTCCGTCGCGTCGTGACGGCGGAAGAGGCTGCTCAGGAGCTCTACGCCAGGACGGGTGAGATCGCGTTTCTAACCCGTGCCGGGGCCTGGAGGATCGCACGCAATGGGCTCACGATGAGGCCGTTGCGGCATTCCGAGTTGTGCATTTCTGCGAAGCTGATCGCAAGGGCAGATGACGTTTCAAGGATAGTGAGTAAGTTCGCGAGAACTTTGAAGCGAATGTTGGACTCACCGCGTCGCGTTCAGCTGGATCTTCCTTTGCCCGAACGCAAGGCTTCATGATTCATCTTCCAGTTCAGCACGGGAGATGACACGTACGTTAAGCGCAGCAGAAAGTGACAAACTGGGCATTCAAATAACCCCGTTACGTTGTCGCGCGAAGAAAACTGTTCAGGAAGTAGGAAGGTTCCGCACGATAGACAGTGATGGACTTGAATCAGGCAGATGCGCCGCTAATTTCTTCTGTCACGTCTACCTCTACCTGTTGCGATGTTTGCTAGGGAATCATGCGGCAGAAGAACGGGAAAGGCACGGCCCAATGTAAGACGTGGCGTCGCGCGCTAGACGGTCCGCGGATCAACCACTCACCAAAATTGGCCGAGTGCAGCGGCGTAGCCAACCGCGCCGCTGCACTCGCTCGACATTTATCCCGCTGCGACAGTTCGCGTCTTCAAGGATGCTCCCCCGATCGCAGCCGAAGCGTCCGTCACTGGTTTGAGCCATACGGTCAGTTCGGCGGTGATCCGCGGTTCAGCGGTCCTCGGGTGTCCGGAGTGGAAGGGAGGCTGCGGATCATACTCCATCATGAGCTGGACACGTTTCGCGGCTTCTTCCCCGCAGAGTTTTGCCAGCAGTACCAGCCCGAAGTCGATGCCTGCCGTGACTCCGCCTCCAGAAATGCGGTTTCGATCAGTGACTACGCGCTCACGGCCCGTCTCGATGGCCATGGCTTCCAGCGTTTCGTAGTAGGCCCAGTGCGTCGCAGCCTTGTAGCCATCCAGTAGTCCGGCAGCGCCCAGAACCGTTGATCCGGAGCAAACGGAGGTGACGTAGTCCGCGGTGGCTCCGCGCGATTGCAGGAAGTCGAGTGTCTCTTTGTCTTGCATCGCACCGGTGCTGCCGAGTCCGCCCGGCAGGAGGAGGACGTCGAGGTGCTCTGGACAGCTCGCAAACGTGGTCGTCGGCAGGATGGAAAAGCCTGTGTCCGTGGGAACCGGATCGAGCGTTCTTGAAAGCAGGTGTGTTGTGCAGGCCATGCTCAAGACCGTAAGTGGCCCCACAAAGTCCAACGCCGTCACATACGGGTAGAGGACGATGCCGAGGACAAGGGGCTTGGCGGCGCGTTCCGGGCCGATGATAGCTGCGTGTTGAGCTTCTGCTGCGTTTTGGGCTTCTACTGCATTTTGGGATTCCATATACTTCCTCGATTCCGCGGTTGATTTACATTGGGGGCAAAGAGAACACAGCTCAACGGAGGTACGGCCGGGCGAACGAATGTCAGCCCCGGCCCCTGGCTATGCGGCCGCGACGGCGCGCTGCCGGTGGTGGGCCCGCGAGATCGTGAGCCCTTCTTCGATATTGGGCTGCATAGCGGCTATCGCCATCGCCGTAAGTTCGGGGCCGGCAAGATTGGGGCGAGCCGGTGTTGAAGGGCGGTGCGGGATCGTACTCCATCATCAGCTGCTGCATTCTGGCGACGTTCTCACCGCGCAACTCGGCCAAAAGGCTGAGGCCGAAATCAATCCCGGCGGTGACGCCGCCCCCGGTCATGCGGTTACGGTCCACCACGACACGTGCATGGACCGGCTGCACGTCTCCGGTTGCGACGAGTTGATCGTAGAGCGCCCAATGTGTCGCGGCCTTGTACCCATCCAGAAGGCCCGCGGCGGCGAGAAGGATCGAGCCCGAGCAGACGGACGTGACATAATGCGCGCGCGGGCCGTGCTGCGCGAGGAAGGCGATTGCTGCCTTGTCCTGGAGAGCGTCGTTGGTACCGAAGCCACCGGGCACAAATAGCACGTCCAGATCCTTAGGACAGGCCGCAAAGGTGGTGGTGGGCAGAATGGTCACGCCGGAGTCGGTAAGTAGCGGATCGAGCGTTTCTGAGAGCAGGTAGGTGTTGCTATAAAAGCCGAGCGCGGATTGCGGGCCGGCCAGATCGAGCAGGGTCATGTTTCGATACAGCAGCATGCCGACCTGCAGGGGTGTTTTGTGCGAGGAGACCTGAATTGAACTTGCCACGCGTCCGAGAATAGCACAACCGGTCGTTCGTAAATGCGAGCGAGTGCAGCTGATTACAAGCGGGAGGGTAGCCCGCTCTTAGCCGATAACACGAACGGTCGGTCGTGTTACGATCACCTCATGGATAGCTCTTCGCCCGCGACGCTGAATCGCGGCCGGTGGCTGTTCCCGTCCTGCATGGACGGGACTTGAGGAGGTTTGTGAAGGACACCAGAGAGCGAATCTTGACCGAGGGTCTCGGACTGATGGCGCGTCACGGCCTGGCGGGTGTGACGCTTGGCTTGTTGGCGCAGCGGTCCGGCATGTCCAAGAGCGGCTTGTTCGCTCACTTCGGTTCGAAGGAAGACGTGCAACTCGGCCTGTTGACGGAGACAGCTCGCGTAGCGGAGTCGTCCTTTGTGGCAGCCGCTATGGCCAGGCCGGCTGGCCTGCCGCGCCTTAGGAAATTGTTTGACGGCTGGCTGGGCTGGACTGAAAAGGCCGGTCTGGGAGGCGGCTGCCCCATCGCTGCCGGCATGTTCGAGCTCGACGATGCAGACTTGGAAGATCCGGTGCGTCAGAGGCTTCTGACGATGGAAGAGGAGTGGCGCGGCTTCCTCCTGCAGCTCACCACCGAAGCCGTTGCCAAGGGCGATCTCAGCCCCGGCCTGGATGCGGAACAGTTTGTCTGGGAACTGTGCGGAATCTATCTCGTCCACCACACGTCTTACCGATTCATCCATGATCCGCTTGCCACCCACCGCGCGATGACCGCCTTCAAGGCCCTGATTCTGCGCTCTTCCAACCCCAAACGGCCCGCGAAAACGGTGGCCGGGCGCAAGGTCAATTAGCTTTTCACGGTGTGCTTTATCTCTGAAAAGGGGGTTATGTAACGGTTCTTTTGGCCTTAAGTGCGGCTGCGACCGCCCTTGTTATTGACTTTACGATCGCGGTCGCGCACTCCGCGTTACCGGAGCTTTGCAACCAATGCCGCAAATCTGATCGGTACTTGCACAAGAACTCTAGTGAGTGTACAGTCACTCATATGGCCACCGGGAGAGCAGTCCTGTCGACATCCGAAGCTCGGCGTGAAGCGGTGATTACCAGCGCGATGAAGGTTTTTGCGGCTGCTGGGTATTTGGGAACGCCGGTAACCGAGGTCGCCAAGCATGCCAAGATCTCCACGGCTTATGTCTTCAAACTCTTTCCGAGTAAGGAAGAACTTTTTGTGGCTGCACTCGAACGATGTTTCGAAACCGTCCTTTCGGCTCTTGCTACGGGTGCAGGGGAGAGCGCGGACCAGGCCTCAGATTCTGTGTTGTCAGCGATGGCAGCGGCTTACGCGGCGTTGATCGCTGACAGAAACCTCCTGCTGCTACAAATACATGCCCAGTCTGCCGCTGGTGTGCCGGAGATAGCCAAGGCTTTTCGCCGAGGGCTCGCATCCATTGTGAAGTTTGTGAAAGTCCGATCGGACGCCCCGGACGAGTTGGTTCAGCGGTTTATCGCGTATGGCCAACTCTGCCACCTTATTACAATCGCTGAACTGGAGAAGGACAAGAGCTCTTGGGCCCGCATCCTGAACCAGGGAATCCAGCATGTGTAGTCCTCAACCCGAAGAGTGAGTAAACAATCACGCACTATAACCTTGAAAGGCTCTCAACGATGGACCTAACAGCGCGGAACCCGATTCTCCCGATCATTGCAACCGAGATCGTTCTACCTGGACTTGTGGAGCCTTCCGGACTTCTGAATCGGAAGCGGGTCCTCCCCCCCACCGCGACCAGGTGAAGCGCTGGTCAAGATGGAGTCCACGGGCGTGTCCTTTGCCGAGCAAGCCATGTGCCGGGGTCTTTACCCTGCTCAGCCCGCATTTCCTTTTGTGCCTGGGTACGATCTGGTCGGAAGGATTGTTGCCGTAGGGGAAGGCGTACCAGCTACGCGAATTTGAACCCGAGTGGCCGCTGTAACCAAAGTTGGTGGCTGGGCGAGTCACGTGGTGGTCCCGGCCCGGAACCTCGTGGCCGTTCCCGATGGGGTCACGGCTGTGCAGGCTGAGACCGTACTGGTGAATGGGGTGACAGCGTGGCAGATGTTGTTCCGTGAAGCCGAGGCGAAGCGGGGCAGACGATCCTGGTGCATGGAGCCAACGGTGGAGTCGGCACAGTTCTGTGTCAACTCGGCCGACACCTTGGAATCCGGGTCATTGGAACCTCGTCGCCTCGCCATCATGATGCCTTGCGTGCCATGGGCGTTGAGCCAATCGACTACAACGCACCCGATCTTCCGGAGCGTATCCGCGACCTGGCTCCAGACGGGTCGATGCGGCCTTCGATCACCTCGGGCTAGAAAGCGCCCGGATGTCTTACCGCCTGCTGCACCGTAGCGGATCGTTGCTGGTGTACGGCAATGCTGCAGCTTTGGGCCAGAAGACATCCATGGCCTACGCCGGGCGATATCGAGAAGCCGCGAACGAGTTTCGCCGCGCGCACAGCCTCGCGCTTAGCGCCGGTTTCCCGGAAATGGCGGATCCTTACCTCCTGCAGGAAGCAGCGCTGGAGCTACAGGTCGGCCTTACCGCAAAGGCCTCCGCAACGCTCCACCAGCTCTCCAAGCCGCAAGCCGATTCACCGCAATTGGTCGTCGAAGAGGCGGAACTCGGCAACCTCGCTGCAGCGAACAGGTTCCTCGCGATACATCAAAGTGATCGAGCGACTCTTGTCGCACACGGAGACGTTCCCACTGTTCGGGCAGCTCTGAAGATGCGCCGAGGCAAGCCGCTGGACGGCATTGCGGCCCTCGAACCCGCGGCTCCATATGAGATGAGGGACTACACAGTTCCATGGATGCGAGCGCAGGCATACCTTCGGGCAAGCCAGCCGGAGCAGGCTGTGGTCGAGTTCTTGAAGATCACGCGCTCGCCGGGGATCGACCCGGCTTCCTCGCTCCTCCCGATCGCACATCTCCGGTTGGCAGAGGCTTACGCCTTGCAGAACAGAAACGCGGAGAGCAGGAGTGAATATGAGACGTTTCTCTCGTTGTGGAGAACTGCCGATCCGGATCTGCCTATCCTGCAACGATCGCGCTTGGAGTATGCCAAGCTCATCGGCGGCAAACAGCACCGATAGTTGCCGCCCTTCGTGGTCATTTCACAAGCGCCAGCGGATGTTCTGGACCCGAGACTCAGCGGAGCAGAGCACGCAAAGAATTTGGGACTTTCAGCGCGTTGCCCTACGATTGTCGATCGTTCGAACGGTAGAGATCTGACGATCATCGATGATTCAGCCTTTTTGCCTGTTCACAGTGCTGTAAGGCGCAGGATGGCAACGCACTGGATTCGAAAGCTACGGCGCACCTTGTTCGGCAGTACAGGATTTGTACTTCGCAAACTTCAATTTAAATGGAATGGCCTGCCCTTTTCATCCTCGTTCTCGTGATCTGGCTCTCGCGGTATCGGTGATGCAGTGACAGTGCTCCTGGTGTGGGCTAAACGGTCGCAGAAGAGGCAATTATGGGTGAATGCTTTGAAAGTCTTCATGCCGCTCTTTGGCCCTCTCTGTTCCGTCAAACGAAAGCTGGGTAGGGACAATGTCCCCAAATACGCACGGTCAAGGGCGGAGCACCGAGTGCCATACCATGAGCAACTTCTAATCTCTTGGCGAGTTTTCAGGTATGTCACAGAGGCTCAGAGCGGTGACGCTGTTGTCATAGCTGACAAGGAAGAGAAGTTTGAGCTCCGGGTTGTAAGCGAGACGGTTTGTGATCCGCTCAAGCGACTGGTGCTTTCCGGTGATCTTTCGATTGGTGAAATCGATCTGATAGACGGCTCCATCGGTGGACCCGAAATAAAGATGGCCGCCTAGTTCGATGGGAGAGCCAAAGATCTTGCCTCCCGTGCGATGGCGATCGAGGCGGATACCGTTCGTGGCATCGATCAGGTACAAGTGCTTATCGGTGGAGCCAATACATACGACACCGTTGAAGAGCAGAGGTGTGGAGTAGATCGGCCCGTCGGTGGAATGCTTCCAGCGAAGTACGCCGTCTTTGGCGTCCAGAGCATAAACGTACCCGTCGAAGCTGCCGACGACCACCGTCTGGTTCACGGGATCGTATGAAGGGCGAGCCTTAATGGAGTCGTCGGCGCTAAACATCCAGCGAACTTCACCGCTGCGAGCGTCCAGGGCGAAGAGGTCGCCAGCGTTATCTCCGGTGACTACGAGACCGAGCTGCTGAATATATAGAGGACTGCCGTGGACGTAGCGTAGCGTGCGGTGAATCCATTGTTGCTGGCCGGTTAGGGCATCGACAGCAACCAGACCGCCTTTGGCATTCGGAAGCGCGTGTTCAAGGCCGACGAAGACGAGCTGCAGATCTGGCGCGACGGCGGGGGAGGAGCCGATCCAGTCCGCATCGATCCATCGCCAGCGGCGCTCGCCCGTAAATCGGTCAAGGGCGTAGAGGCATCCATCGTACGCCCCGAAGAAGACGGTGTCGCCGGAGATGGTGGGGGTAGACCAGATGCCTTTGTGAGTTCCGGTTTCAACGTGGTACTGCCACAGGGTCTCTCCGGTGCGCTGGTCGAGGGCGCAAAGGTGGCCGGTGTCGCGACCGAAGTAAACGGCGCGGTCGTCGACCGCGGGACTCGACTTTGGAACGACGTGAAACAGCGAGGCCCCACTTGCGGCTCGGTACCAGACCTGCTTGAGAGGGTCCGGCAGAGTGGGAGTGTGATGGTCGGAGCGGGAAAGGTCGAGATCGCGAAGGGTGAAGATGCTGAAGGTGGAAGGGACAGGGCCGCGCGTGACAAGGGTCCGGTTTGGCCGCTCGAAGTCGACCAGCACAACCACATGGGCGATCGAGCGGTTGCGAAGGGCGAGCATCGAGGCAGCCCGACGGATGGTGGAGCCGCTATTGAGCAGATCGTCGAGCATGATGACGGGGTTGTCATCGAGATCGCCTTCGAGGTCACGCTGACGACCGTAGAGCTTCCGTTCTTTACGAAGGATGACACCGTTCACGGAGTGTCCGAGGGCAACACCCTGCGTTTGGAGGGCAGTCATCAAAGGGATACCGGCGACCTCCATGCACGCAAACTGGAAGGGCAGCATAGGTTCAAGGTGTTGCCACAGGAGAGCGCCTAGATGCCCCATGAGGGCCGGGTCGAGCATGGCAGCGCGGGCATCCACCAGCCAGTGGATGGGATTGCCTACCGGAGAAACGAGGGTGTGCTCGGGGGAGCGATGGACACAGCGAGCGATAAACTCGCGGAGCAAGCCCTCGCGTGATCGCGGGGATTGATAGCGGTTAAGAGGAACGGCGTGGATCAGATGGCCGGCGAAGCGCATCGAGCGCATACGTGGAAGGTCCTAGATTTGGTGGGCGTCGTGACGTGCAGGAAGGGTATACGACAGAACGAGCGCGCTGGCGAGGACCAACTCCGCGGCATGAAGCAGCAGATTCATGCGGGCCGCATCGAAGCGCAGGAGGAACACACCGACACAAAGCACTGCGACGAAGATCCGAAGTGCGCCAAGAACACGTGTGTCCGCATGCTGTGCGCGAAGGCGGTTGAGGCCGACCATGCCGGCAGAGACAGAGAGGATAAAGATCCCGAGATTAAGATAATCGGGCCGTGCCGGTTGCAAGGTACGGGCGATGGAAGCGCGGGTGCTCACAGGGTAACGGCCGATGTCGAGGGTTTGTTGCATCTGCGCCCGTACCGCCTGGTCGGCGTGGCGTGACCAGGCGGTGTGGGCAGTGATAAGCAGCGTGAAAAGAACGAGGACGATCCAGGGGGAGCGAAGTGCGCGTGACGGCATATCTCTAAGTCCTCGTGTCTTCCGGTTGGACGATTGCCTGATGAGAAAGGGTGAAGGCGACGTTATTCGTCGCCATCTCCATCGCCATCTCCGTCTCCATCGCCGCTGGGATTGCACTGCGAATAGCACTCCTCCGGAATGATTGCGAGTGCATTGGTGTAAGCGCTTTGACAGTTGCCCACCGTAGCATCGTAATTAACCTCCGCAGCTCCAACACAGATAAGCCATGCGGGAAAGGCTGCACTGAAGGCAATCGTACAGACGGCTACAGCCGCGTACCAGACACCTTCTGCGCCATTGATGCAGGTGGACTCGACAGAGGACGCTGCGTTGGAATACGAGTTGTAGCAGTTCTGGCAGACATCACCGCCATCGCCGTCGCCATCTCCGTCGCCATCTCCGTCGCCATCTCCGTCGCCATCTCCGTCTCCATCTCCGCCGCCGTCTCCGTCGCCGCCGTCGCCGAGTACTGGGGAGGCGCCGTCGCCGTCGCCATCGCCATACTCTTCTGCCGAAAGCACGGGCTGCAGGCCCGCCGTATCCAGGGCGGGGTGAGCGACCGCGGCCACCAGAGAGTCGGCGAAAGAGCCGAGAAGGCCCTTGGATGACACGGGGTCAAACCAATGATCGGTGTACGCGGTGGAAACACGGGACGCGGGACTGGCCGAAGCGGGCGAGAAGGAGGCCTGCTGAAGATGGGGACGATCCGTCCGGAGGGTCGTAGCGACCTCCTGGCCGGCATTGTTTTTGGAAATGACCATCGAGCCGTTAAGCTGTCGCATCTGGACGGGGTTGCCAGTGGTGTCAAAGGAAACGGAAAAGATGCGTCCCATGGCGTCGCGAAAGCGGAGAAGGCGACCGGAAGCGTCGTAATCAAAGCTTCGGGTCTGGCCTTTGGAGTTAGTGAGAGTTGTGATCAGGCCGAGCTCGTTGCGCTGGGCGCGTACCCAGGTGGATCGAGCCGGGCGAGAAACCTCGACCAGAGCACCGCGAGAATCGCGATTGTAGAGTGTTGTACCGCGAACAGATTCGTGGGTGGCGGTTACGCGACCAAGCTTATCGCGATCGTACTGGGTGGCCAGGCCGCCGGGTCCGTTGATGCCCATAAGCCACCCCAGCTGATTGCGGGTGTACGTGTAAACGCCAACCTTCGTGTCATGCAGACGGGTAACCTGACCGGTGCTGTCGTACTCGAACTCGACACGGCCCTTGGATCGGCGAAGGACGGAGATGCCGCTGTCCTCGTACTCAACACGATAGGAGCGCTGGCGCAGGCTGCTGCTGGCCTGGGTCAGGCGACCCGCAGTGTCGTAGCTGTAGCGGGTTGAGTAGCCGGACTTCTGTTCGCTGCCTAGCAGACCGGCAGCGTTGAAGTTGAAGGCGGAACTGCGGCCGTTCCGGGTCACCTGCGTGACGTGGCCGAGACTGTCGTAGCCGTAGGTAGCGATCGTTCCGGAGCTGGCTGCGAGACTGGTGACACGATCATTGGCATCGCGTACGAGGGAGACGGTTTCCGAACCGCCGGTCCAGCTGACGACGGATCCTGCCGCGTTGTGCTGTAGGGTGGCTGTCTGGCCGAGAGCATCCGTGATGGTGGTCGCGATACCGGCGCCGACCGTAGCGTACGTGAAATTGTTCCGGCCAGCAGTGGAGTTGATCGAAGAAACGCGGTTGTTGCTGTAGGTAGCGCTCAGCAACGTGGTCTGTTCGGAATCAACTAAGCTGGAAAGGAGGCCGTTCGCATAGGTGTAGGTGAAGACGGCTCCGGAAGGATCCACGAAGCTCGAGAGGGTGCCGGCAGTGTCGTGATATTGAATCGAACGGCCAGTTTGATCCGAAGCTGCTGTGAGACGGGCCGGGACGCTTTCAGACCATGTAAGGTGTATGACCGCAGAAGCCTTGCTGTTTGTGATGGAAAGAAGGCGGCCATCGGGAGCACGGGTGAGCAGGACGGCCCCTCGGCCAAGGATGTCAATGCGGGTAAGAAAGAAGGCGCCCGCCATCAGGGTATAGGTCCGTGTGCTGGTCGGCAGCGCCTGCTGGAGAGACGTCGCAGAGACACGTTGAAGCGGTGCCTGCGCGCGCGGCGAACCTCCGACCGTGTGGAACGACTTGGTCGCGGCGTCATACGCGAACTGGGCGTGAACGCCAGAACCGGATGTAAGCTCCGCAGAGTTCGCGTCCGTGCCGAGTGTGACAGACTCATCAAACTCCAGGGCCCATCCGCGACCGAGGCCGGTGTCGGCGCTGTTTTGCGAATTGTAGAAGCGACGCAGAACCAGGGCCGGAAGGGTGCTTACTGTCAGGTCGGCGCAGGCAAAGGACAGATTTCCGGTGGCCGAGTCGACGAAGTGGACTGGAACACCTTCTTCCACTCCACGGATCGTCGAGAGCAAAGGATGCGGAAGAGAGCCAGAGCGCATGAACGATGTGGAGGCGAGCAGGTGGGACAGTCGGGTGCTGACGGATGCTTCCGTGACGGCGCACGAAGAGCAGGAGGCGTCGGAGACAGGGTTGGTGACAGCAGCCGACGCGGCAAAGGCCCTCTTGAAGCGAGATCCAAGGGCGGCAGCAACCATCAATTGCAAACTATTTCGGCGAGTGATCATGGGAGTCTCCGGGCACAACGTGGTGTGAACTTTGTCTCGACAGACTTCCCTGCCGCAAGCAGGTAGGGTGTGCGCTGTCGTAAGGAGAGCTGGCCAGCAAAGCCTGCCAGGGTCGTGCACGGGCGACTTCCGGTACCGTTATCTTGGTACTCTTGACAAATGCGTACGTTCTAGTAGTGGCTGGATCACTCTCGCTGAGCGCAAACCCTGTGTCAAGTCGTTTTTTTGGTGAGGGATTCTCCGCTCCGTGAGAGCTTCGCGCGCATGAGAGCTTCGCGATCCTGATGCAGTACCACTTCCGTGACCTACAACAATCGCTTGATGAGTGCTGTGGGCATCTGATCGTCCGGAACGCGCTCGTGGTGAGAGGATCCTGCGCTTAACCACGGCGTCTCCGATCCTGGAGGCGATCCAGCCCGCCCCAGGCGGTATCCACCTACAGTTTTTGCTGCTTGATTCGGATTGGTTGCACTTCCGCTGTGGCGAGTCGGTATGATCTGAACCAAAATCGGTTTCCCCTGATCGCCCGATTGGTGGAGATGATCGAATCCGGAAAGCCCATGCCGCTGCTGTCACCACAAGCGTGCGTGAGTTGGGAGAAGTACACGCATGCGCGGCCCGGCGGGATAACGCAGCCGAGAGCGCAGGCATGTTCGTTGTAGCGACGTGTGAGCATGACACCGCCCGACTGTGGACGGTTATGCTGCCCCGCAGCTTCATACTGACGCCGTTTTATCCGATGGGACAGAGCGCGCCGACGATTTTCACGAGAGCCTTGCTGGAGCGTCCTTCTTGAAAGCAAACAGTTTGCGATTGTGGTCTAACAGTCCGAATTTAGGAGCCACCAACGAACCAAGCTACTTTGCTCTTTTCCAGCTTGACGTTTAAACCCCTCCTCCTTAACTGTCCCCAGAAAACAGGCTAAGGAGGACAGCTAAAGATTGATTGAAGAACAAGGAAGCGTGATTACAGGTGCACGGGAACGAGGTGGATAGCTAAGCGGTGGTGACCGCCATTGCTTCTCATGCCAGACTTATTCGAATGAGCCTTTATCTGAATCTGCTGCGTGCGTGTACAACTACCCGTCGATCAGCGCGCTCACAGGAAGGTGGAGCAACATGGATGTTCCTGAACCAATCGAGCTCTCTACGGTCAAAGTACCTCCATGCGCCATTGCGATCCAGTAAGCGAGCGAAAGGCCCAAACCTGTCCCATCAGGGGCGAAGTAGCGAGCATTTGACGCGCGATAGAAGCGTTCGAAAATGTGTGTTAATTCCTCGGGCGGAATACCAGTACCAGTGTCGGTCACCTCGACTACCGCTTCTTGCGCTAGCGCCGTCAGTGTGAGCCGGACCGTGCCTCCAGCATTCGTATAACGGCAGGCATTATCTATGAGTATCAGCAATAAGCGTCGGAGGTGCGGTCTATCTCCGAGCACAACGACTGGATCTTTTGGGAGTTTTGTCGACCAAGAGACAACACGACTATCGGCAAGCGTCCTGCTTCCGGAATCAAGCTCCTCGATCAGTTCACGCAGATCGACAGGCGCCAGGAGCAAATGTGCGGTCTCCGCATCCGCTCGGGCAAGAGTGAGAAGCTGTTCGATCAACTCCGAGGTGAACTCGGCCTCCCGCAAGATCTCTCCAACCATCTCTTGATATTCCCTGGGGGACCGCTCCCTTTCGAGAAGGACCTCCGAGGTAGTACGAATTACGGCGATAGGGGTTCGTAGTTCATGCGACGCGTCGGAAGTGAATCGCGTGATACGAGTAAAAGCCGCTTCCAGCCTGTCGAGCATGGCATTCATCGTCTCGGCAAGCTCCCGCAACTCATCTCGGGCGGAGGGGACCTGAAGCCGCTTCGATAGACTACGTTCCGAGATCTCCCGCGTTGAGAGCACGAGCGTTTGGACTGGCTTCATGGCGCGTCCGCTGAGCCAATAGCCACCAAAACCCGCAGCGCACACGATGAGTGGCAAACCCGCCCAGGCCCATGTGCGAAAGGTCTGGAGTACCTCGTACAGTGGAGTGACGATGGTTGCAACCTGCACCCGGTATTCGTTACGACCGACTTGCACTTTCGAGGCTAGGACGCGAATGTCGCCCTGTCGATGATAGTACGTCGTGAAGTTGCCCTCATCACGGTGGTGGCGAAAATGGTGGCGCAACTGCGTTGGATCAAGTGGCACATCCAACTCACGCATTGCCGGTGACTGATAGAGCACGCCACCCGAGGTGTCTGTCACTTGATACAGTTCGTCGCCTGGCCCCATCCCACTGGCTTTCGGCAAGAGCTGCGGCGCGCCTGAGGTTTGTTGGAATGCATCCGTTCTAAGGAACTGTGCGATGTTGTCGATGCGCACCTGAAGCTGATGATCCACCGTGTCTTCAATTGCTCTCCGTAGGCCGAAGTACATAGCAACGGAGTACAGGGCGAGGGAGGCAAAGATGACGGCAAGATACCAGGCCGTAAGTCGAATCCGTATGGGAGCCGGCCTCACTAGCTCGCCTCAACTTCAAGACGGTAACCGACACCTCGTACGGTCTTGATCAGGCTCGCATCGCGATCAACATCAATTTTTGCTCGGAGTGACCGTACGAAGACTTCCAGAGTGTTGGCCTCGATGTCAGGGTTGTCACTCCAGATACGCTCTATGAGAGCCTCGCGAGTTATGACGTGGCCTGCGCGTCGCATCAGATACTCAAGCAAGGTGAATTGCGTACGGGTCAGAGACACGGGCTCTTCGTTGCGGGTTACTTGGCCGCTTGCAGGGTCGAGCACGAGATCTGAAACCCGAAGTGTCACATCCTGAACCGAAGGTCCCTTACGCGCGACGGCACGAAGTCTCGCCATGAACTCAGCCATGGCGAATGGTTTCGTGAGATAGTCATCGACGCCGAGATCAAGTGCTGTAACGATATCCGCGACGGTATCGCGTGCCGTGAGCGCCAGTACCGGGATTTGACGTTTCTCTTTGCGTAGTCTTCGGATGACCTCTAGGCCGTCAATGCCTGGCAACATCATATCCAGTACCATGATGTCGAAGCCGCCCCTCTCTGCCTGGGCAAGACCCTCCGGGCCATCGAAGGCAAGGACGGCTGTGTGACCTTTTTCATCCAGGCTTTTCTTCAACATATTGGCGAGGCTCTTGCGATCTTCGACGATCAATACATGCACAGCATTCATGCTCCTTTCACGGTCTGCAATGCGACGACGAGCTTAGCTCTACGAGTCAGGGGACGGGAAACTTTGCGCCTCCTCGGGCCCGTCATCAGGCGGTATGCGGGTGGGAGAGGTAATGCTGCCGCAGTAACTCCTTGCCATAATCGTTGCCGTTCGGTGTCCGAACCACACAGTGAATGTGTTGATGCGTCGGCTTGTTGGGATCTGCCGCAAACCGAGCGAGGTTCGCAGGCTGCTGGTGATCGAATTCGATTACCAGCACCGGACTTTGGATCCGGTAATAGTAAACGCTGTCGGGCTCCGTGCCGCCGATCCATGCAAACCAGGTATTGTCGAGATGCTTGTCGACTTCATCCATTTTGAGACGAGCATGGCCATCGTCCATGTTGCTTACGTAGAGATGCACCAACTCGCGGAGGTTCTGACGAGAGTGTTCTGCCAGGTCTTTTGTGCGAAGACCGGCGTAGTCAAGGATGACATTGTCTTTGAAAGCTTCGGTCAGATTGTTGTTCCCGGTCTTCGAGAAATTTAGGACAGCCTGCCGCTGCAGCGGCGACGGGAGTGCCCGAACCAAAGCCAGACCGTCATTTTGTTCCTTTTGCAATACTTCCAGCCCCTTGTATTTACCAGAAGTGGCGCGTGTGGGTTCTGAACCGAGAAAAAGCGGCGTCGTCACCACCTGATCATCAAGGACGAAATAGTTGATGATTGCATGGGGACCTTGGAACTGCCATCCCCATGGTTCCATTGCAGACGGCCTCCCCATGACGGTGATGTAATATCCCCATTCACCGCTGACCAGATGATCGTCTGTAAGCTCGGCAAGCGTTTCGTTCAGGCGCATGATGTTCCTTGTCAACTCGAAACCCTTTGCGCTGAGCGAGGCGCGCATTAGGCCCAGCGCTGCGCTTCGCTGCGTCTCCGTCATCTCGCGGAGGCTGACACCTTGACGCGTGTAATACCCCTGATTCATCCACTTTCGCCATTGAACATCTTCAACCGGGAACATCGTTCGAACAAATTGCTGATCGCTCAGGGAAGACATGAATCGAACGGCCGCACTGCGCACGCTCTCCGTCGAGACTCCACTTGGCGTAGCCTCGAAAAGGTTCGGCATGATCTTGCCGTCCGTCGTTATGCCCTTAAATGGTTCAGCAAGGCCCTCCCTCTCTGCATCCTCGGACTGTTGCCGAAAGCGTTCAGCAAAGTTGTCGCGATTCTGTGTCTGACCAAGAGCCCAAGGCGTAAGGACGCTCGCCGCAAACAATGAGGAAACGAATTGGCGTCGGGTCGTAGACCTCAAGTCATGGGAGTGCGTGTGCGAGTGGTTTTCAGCAGGATGATGCAGTTTCATGATGGTGACGCTCCAGCGACTAGATCTCTAAGGCCAGTTGCAGACTAAAGCCACCATCTGAAGATTTGCTGAAGGAGCACATTTCTTGTGTTCTGTCGTATTAGAAGTTGGGAGCTGAGCATAGTTCCCAGCCTGCGGACAGAGTTTCTGACAGCAGTTCCTGTCCTCAGCAAATCTTCAGCTTTCTCACGTAACTTTGCCGTCATGGAGCGTGGGTTTCTGTGGGGTTGCGGTCTTGTTCGGACATTCATCCTCCTGACGATTGTTCTTGGTGCAGTCTCTGCTACGGCCCACGCACAGGGCGGGCCGCCGTTTCGTACGGACGATCCTGAAACTCCCGGTAACCGGCACTGGGAGGTCAACTTCGGTTTTGTCGGCGATCGTAACGCAACCTCCGGCGCCTATCAGGTTCCCGACTTTGACTTCAACTACGGTCTAGGCGACCGCATTCAGTTGAAATACGAGTTACCGATAGCACTTGAAGAAACAAGACCCCAGGCCGCCCTTGCAGCAAACCTGCGATACACGGACAGGTCGTAGGTGGTTTGGGAGAAAGTCTTCTCGGCATCAAGTGGCGCTTTTACGAGCATCACCCCGGTGACGCTTCGTTCAGCAATTGCCTCGGCACGGGGCTGCGTGGCGTTTTCACGCGCCATCTTGATCAGCAACTTCAGACGACGGAGCAAACCGCATCCGCGTCCGGCGATTCACCCGGTGCAATCGACGCGCCTGAGAAGGCCGTAAATGTGAGCGTCTCCACCTATCCACAGCTTTACGTCAACAATCCAACGCGTTCAGTGGCGCGCGGCGTGATCGCCGCAGGCACAAGTTTTTTCCTGCCACTGGAGGTTAACGGCCGCATCGGTCCGATTCGACTCGATGGGGAGGTTGGTTACAACTTCGGCAATCACTCCGTTCCGGAAAGTTGGGCCCGGGGACTACTGGTGGGACATGAATTCTCTGATACCACCGAGGCCTACATGGAATTGTACGATCAGCAGGACGCAGATCGCATCCCAATGGGGCAAGGTTTTGGTCAGTTTGCGACGGGGTATCCCAAGCAACGCGAGACCACGCTGGGACTCGGCGGGAGACAGGCAGTCAACAGGGCGAAGACCCGGAATCTGCTGCTAATGGGCGGTCGCAGCTTTCTAGCTATCTCTACCAACAATGCTCAACCTAGCTGGATCGCCTACGTCGGGCTGCAAGTCTTGCTAGCCCCGAAATAAGATGTAACATCGCAGATTCGACGTTACAGTCAGGAGAAGGATCATGAGTAAACAAGCAGCAGCTTTGGCTCAACAGGCGATTATTCAGCCAATGCAACACGCAAATGTTCCGAAGGTCGACGCTCGTTATTGGACCGCGATAACGATGGCAAGCATTTTCGGTTGCAACGTCGGTGATTGTATTTCGTTCTACCTCCATTGGAATCATTGGATCGGTCTAGTTCCTTTGACGGTAGTCTTCGCCGCACTTCTGTTTGCGGAGCGCCACTCTGCACGCACAGCACAGGCTTGGTATTGGGCCGTTGTCATCGTGCTGCGCGCAGCCGCGACAAATCTGGCTGATCTTGCCACGCACACCTTCGAATGGCCATATCCGATCGTGATTTTGGGCTTAGCTGTAGTACAAGTTCTGGTCGTTGCGCCGGTTCTACCCAGACGGCTTGAGTCTGCGACTGATCGAACGGGGCGACCTGCAACAAACGGGTGGTACTGGGCGTCTTTGTTGACAGCCGGAACACTGGGCACGGCTATCGGCGACTGGGTAGCGGAGAAACTCCACTTTGGAACGGGGTACGGCACGATCTTGCTCAGTGCCATCTTTGCCGTCGTCCTCGCTTTGGGAAGCCGATCGCGATGGACAACCAAGGCTAGCTACTGGCTTGCAATTATTGCTGTGCGATCCGCGGGGACGACCGCGGGTGACTGGCTGGCTTTCCGAGACGACCCTGGGCTGAGGAATGGCCTAAACCTAGGCCTGCCCATCAGCACTGTATTGACCTGCGTGTTATTTCTTGGGACTCTGCTCTTGTGGCATTCTCGGAGAACGGATCACTTTGGTAAGCGGTCCGTGACTGCGGTCGGTGTGCAATGACCAAGTCGCCTTAGCGTTGAAGGATCACACAATGTGGTGTCGCCAGCGACTTCCTGGGTGACGTGACGATCCGGGAACCCCAAATGAAGGTGGTTCGTCGTTCGGCTTCGTGCCCCATGCATGGTCAGGAGCATCCGTCAGATCGAAATCGAGGGTTCCACCGTGCAGGGCAAACTTCTCCGGCAGCCAGGTGTGTGAACTCGGTTGGCCGTTCACCACCACTGCGCGAACGTATGGCGTAGAGGTTGATGCCTTTGGCGATGATGTGTACGGCGCCTCCGGGCCTGTGGATGGTGATTTGCCTGAAGGACGGACTTGCCAGTACGAATTCGGCGCGGCCTGGAGTTTCGGGGTAGAGGCCCATCTGCGCGAACACAGCCCAGGAGGACATTTCGCCCAGATCGTCGTTTCCCGGGATACCATCCGGTGCGTTCCTCCAAAGCGTGTTCAAGACCTGCCGTACCAGTTGCTGCGTCTTCCAGGGCTGCCCAGCAAAGTCGTAAAGCCAGGGCGTCTCGATAGAGGGCTCGTTGTTGAGTTCGGCGTGTAGCGGACCAGCGTTGGTCACGGCCGGTGCGCCCTTCTCGTCGTAGAAGAAGCGGTCCAGCCTGGCGCTTGCCTTTTCCCGGCCGCCCATCTGTTGAAACAGACCGGCAACGTTGAACGGAACCATCCAGACGTACTGGGCAGCGGTTCCTTCGACGAAGCCGGCCCCGGTTGCCGGCGTGAAGGCCTTGGCTGTCTGGTCGTTGTCCGAGTCAGCATCTCCTTCCGTGGCCGGCCAGGTGCCGTCGGCGTTCCGGTCCATGAAGTAGCCGCCGTCGGGGGCAGCGTGGGGATTCCAGATGTTTTTCCAGTACTGCGCTCGCGTAAGGAATCGACGATGGAGGTCTTCTGTGTGCAGATGGCCTGCAAGGGCGGCGATGCCAAAGTCGGCGGTTGCATCCTCTAGTGTGTCCGCAGCAGCACCCCAGGCAGGGGCACCGAGCGGGATGTAGTGCAGCTTGAGGAACTGATCAAGGCCGGGTCGCTGGCCGACGCACTCCACTGGACAACCATTGTGACTCAGGTCTTCTTTGGTCGGCACTTCAGCTGCGTGCACCAGAGAGGTTAGGGCGCCATTCGCGTTGAACTGACGTCCCCAAAAGCCCAAATGTCTGCGACGGCAGCAGCGGCCGGATCACCGTTCATGACATGCGTTGCGCCGCCCAGGTGAGTCCACCGGTCCCAGCGTCCACCATCCTGGACGGACTGGTTCAGGAGGCTTTGCGCGATGTTGCTGCCAATCGTTGGATCAAGCCAGGTAATAAGTTGTAACTGGGAACGATACACATCCCAGCCGGAGAAGTTTGCGTACTGGACCGCTTGCCCGACCTCGGTGTGTGCACCTGGCCGTCCATGCCGCGGTACTGGCCATTGCTGTCACTGTATGTGGTCGGTGTCAGAAGAGAGTGGTAGAGGGCTGTGGTGAAGACGGTACGCTGGTCTGGTGTGCCGCCCTCAATTTCTATGGCGTTGAGACGTTGGTTCCACGCGACCCTTGCCTTTACGGCGAGCGAGTCGTAGGTCGTGTCCCTGTCTGTCTCTGCGTTCAGGTTCTGCTCAGCGTTGGCCTGGCTTACGTAGGAGATCCCGATGCGAACCCGTACATTGCCACCCTTGCCGAAGCCGACCCACACGCCCGAACCATGACCGGCCTCCGGAAAGCCTTTGGCGCCGAAGCCGGTGCCACCCGCGACGGTCGTTGCTCCAGCGATGATGTTGTTGTCCTTCCACGCACCCGTTTCTGTGATGGCGCGATCGAGCTTCGCGACGAAGAACAGCGTGTAATACGAGCGGCGGTCTTCCTTGTCGATGTAGCCGCAGAAGTTTCCGCTCGTCACCGAGCCTGAGATTGTGCCGGTTGCGGGATCAATCTGAGTCGTTGCGGCGCTTGATCCCGCCTCGGAGTCGGAGGTGCGGACAAGAAGCCGGGCGGACTTCTCATCCGGAAAGTGAAACGAGGCGACGCCGACGCGTGTGCCGGCTGCGAGGCTTACCTGCACGTCATTGCCGAGCAGGACACGGTAGGATCCGGGCTCTGCTTTCTCGTTGGCGTGGGTGAAGTCGGACGTGTAGGTGTCGCGAAAGTCTTTCGATGGCGACGAAATGATGGCCTCAGTGGTCGGCATGAATGGAACGTCGCCGGAACCACCGGCGCAGCCCCAGCCTTCCACGTTGGTCAGGCTGAACCCACGTAATCGTGTGGCGCGATACTCGTATCCGCCGGGTGCCGCGATCATGCGTTTGGCGTTGATGGGCGACGCTTCGGGGCTGAACTGCACCATGCCGAACGGCATCGTTGCCCCGGGAAACACGTTGCTGCCGTTCGCTGTTCCGATGAGCGGATTGACCTCGGCCGCACGATCGGCGATTGAAGCCTGCTGAGAAAAACTTAAGGCAGAGTTGGTTGTGAAGAGACTGAGAGCGAAGAGGAGAACCGCAGGAGATTGTTTGCGGAGGGGCATGGTCGTTTGCACCAAGGATACCGGGGTGAATCTCGCTGTGCGAGTGCCTTTCTGGAAGCAAAGGTTGCTTGTGCTTAGGCGCGGCCTTGCGAAGTCATCTCGAAGCGCAGCGTTCCGCCTGCGATGAGCTCAGTGTGGGTGATGGTGATGCCGGAGCGGAGAGCTCCGTTGAACGTAACGTTCTGCACGTAGACGTTGGTGGGCGAGTTGTTGCGAGCTTCGACGACGAGCGTCTTGCTATTGGCTAGGTGCACGGTTGCTCGGGCGAACAGGGGACTGCCGAAGGTGTACTCCGGCACCCCAGGACAGACCTGGTAGATGCCGAGTGCACTGAGGATGTACCACGCGGCCATGGAGCCGGTGTCTTCGTCGCCAGCGAAGCCGTCCGACGAGTAGAGCTCGTTCATGACGCGACGCGCCCAGAACTGCAGGCGATCGGGCCGGCCGGCATGGGCAAAAAGATACAGCAGGTGATGTGATGGCTGGTTGGAGTGGGCGTACTGGCCAAACGGAACTGCGGCCATCTCGGACATTTCGTGGATTTCCGAGCCGTAAACGCCGACGTTGAAGACGGGTGGTACGGAGAGCATTTTTTCGAGTGCCTCCTGTGCGGCAGCTTTGCCGCCGATGGCCTCGATCAGTTGCGGTACGGCGTGCGGTGCGTCCCAGCGGTGCTGCCAGGCGGAGCCTTCTTCGTACGGGCTGCCCCAGGTGAATGAGTCGAAGGGAGAAAGCCAGGTGCCATCGGAGTTCTTGCCGCGAAAGAAGCCGACCTGCTTGTCATAGATGTTGGTCCAGTAGTTGGAGCGGTCGAGGAAGTGCTCGTAGTCGGCCTGCTTGCCAAGGGACTTCGCGATCTGCGCGATGCAAAAGTCGCCGTAGGCTGCATCGGCGGTTTCGGCGACAGACTGCTCGATCTTGTCGGCCGGAACGTAGTGCAGCTTGATGTATTGTTCGACGCCGACGCGACCGTAACCCTTGTCGGGATCGCCTGGCTCCGTTGCGTGTTTCTTAAGGCCTGCAAAGACGACCTCCCGGTCGAAGGCGCCGATATTTTTGACGATGGCGTCGGCGAAGAGGGAATCGATGAGGCTGCCCGACATGCAGGCACGGTAGCCGGGCGCGGGGAACTGTGGGAACCAACCGCCCTCATGCAGGGCGTTGACCCAGGCCTGAAGGATCTCGCTGAGTTTCTCTGGAAAAAGGATGCTGGCCAGCGGGTACCAGGCACGATAAACATCCCAGTAGCCATGATCGGCGTACATGACGCCGGGCTCGACCTTGCCGTTGAAGGCGCTGTAGTGATGAACGCCGGGGCCATGGGGGACAGGCTCATGGAAGGTGCGCGGGAAGAGCATAGTGCGGTAGAGGCAAGAGTAGAGCGTGCGTTTCTGCTCGGCGGTTGCGCCGTCGACGGTGATGCGGTCGAGCATCCCGTTCCACCGCGCTCCCGTGCGTTGTTTGATGGTTTCGAATGAGCTTTGGCCGATCTCCTGATCCAGGTTGTAGGCGGCTTGCTCAAAGGAGATGAAGGAGGTGGCGATCTGGGCTTCGAGCTCCGTGCCTAGTTTGAAGGAGATCGTCAGTGTCTGCCGGTCGGCTCCGTCATGGTCCTTGTGGTGTTGCACGTCGCAGCTTTCCCATGCTTCCGCGAACTGGACGACGTAGTAGGTGGCGAAGTTTTTAGGCGTGCCTCCGGAGGTCTGGTCGGAGGCGAACTGGATGCGGTGTGTGGCGGTGAGTTGCGCCACGTCGCCGCGCACCGACGGGATGTCGATGACGAGCGCAGGAGCCTGCGGTTCGTCTCCCGCGGGTCGGGACTCGTAGGTTGCTCGAAGGATGCAGCAGCGGTCGGTAGGGACCAGCTCGACCTTTGCCCGGTAGCGGAGAAGGAAAAGTTCGAGCGAGTTCGGCGCGAGCTTTGCGTCTTCCGGACGGTAGGAGGAGGCACGAGCGCCCGCGTCAGCGTTCCCCTTCCCAGAGATGGGCAGGAACGTGGCAAATCCGTAATCGTACAGCCAAGGGCTGAGCTGGTGCGTGCACCGGAAGCCCTGGATGCGGCGGTTCCACGGCTGAAACATCCACGGTCCGTTGGCGTTCTGGAGCGTCCAGTGGGCCATGCCGAAGGGTGTTGTGGCGATGGGCAGGGTATTGCCGTGCGAGAACGCGGGTGTCGACTGCGTACCCTGGAGCAGGTTGACGAAGTCGATGGGCGTTCCGAAGTCTTGCGAAAGAGGCGCAGGCTTTGCCGGGAAGGGCGGCTGGGTGGCGTCGGCAGACGCTGGCGGGATCACCGTCGCCGCCGCTGCCAAGCCTGAGGATTTCAGAAAATTCCGGCGACTGGTCGACACCGCGGTTGCGTTTTCACTTCTGGCTTCTCTTCGCATTGTCTTCTGAGTATCCGACATCTAGAGGTAGCTTGCCTGTGCATCCCAGATCGAGCAAGTAGTTGAGTTCTGGTTCGATTTTGGTGGAGCGCCGGCTTAGATTGCGAAGATAGTGTTGCTGTGCTCCAGTCGATTGCACAGGGAAACAGCCCAGAGAAGCTTCGCGAAGACGCAGTCTTCTTCATCTCGCTGCACAACTCGCCTGCCGCGACACCATCGCTGAGTGAACTGACCGACAATCGGTTAGTTCGTGAAGGTGAGATTCCTGGGAGGTGGTCAGGCGAAATCAGCGAAGCAGATCCGGACAGCGCAACGTCGCACGAAGTTTCGAAACGCCCGTGTTTTAATACCGTGCGTCTGGTGGCACCGCCCAACGAGTTCGGCGTCGATTCGTGGTCGACCGGTTCGTGGGTACAAAGTGCGCCGATTGATTCGGTTTTCCGGCGTTCAACCGCGGGGGTGTGAGCGGCGGCGGCGAGATGATTCGATGCCTGTGAGGATGAGATCAATGCCGGCAAGAAAATCCGCCCGGTCGTCGTGATCTCGTATCCGTGCGGCAACGCTTTGCGCAAACGGGTAATCCTTCGGATCGAGCTGTGACCAGGCGGTCGATACCGCATCCAGGAAGTCGGATCGATCAAGGCCCTCTGTCCGCGCGAGCTGGCCGTTGGCCGCGTTTTGTCTGCTGACGCCAAGGATGTAGGCCATCAACGCGCCCACCGCTGCCCACTGTTGCTCGTCCGGAACGCGAAGAGCGCGAATCTGCTGGCCGATGCGTTCCAGAATGCGCACCATGGGCGACAGCTCAGACGCGCTTGTGAGTACCGAGCCTACCCAGGGATGCTCATCGATCACGTCAAACACGCCGAGCGCTACGGCACGAATCGTGGCAAACGGTGTCGTGACGACGGTCTCATTAATTGCCCGTGCGACTAAAGCGTCGCAGGCGGCGGTCAGCAGCTCGCTTTTGTTGGCAATGTGCCAGTAGATTGCACCGGGCCCGGTGGCCAGCCGTTCGGACAGGGCTCGGAATGTCAGACCCTCTTCTCCGTTAGAGTCTAAGAGCTCGATGGATGCGTCCATGATGCGTTCCCGAGAGAGGGATTCTTCGCGTTGTTGGCTGCCGCGAGATCTTCTGGCCATGTTCTATCTTGACACAAATGGAACGCCATTCCATACTGATCATGGAATGTCGTTCCACGGTGGCGCTTCGGGAGGCTTCTGGTGAGTAATGATCAATGTGAACCGACTTACGACGTCATCATCGCCGGGGCTGGTCCTGTAGGACTGTTTCTTGCCTGTGAGCTGGCCTTGGCGAGGTGCACCGTCGTGGTGCTGGAAAAAGCAGAGACCCTCCACGCTCCGCTGAAGCAAGTTCCTTTTGGGTTGCGAGGGATCAATGCGCTTTCTGTGGAAGCGCTCTACCGCCGCGGGTTGTTGGAACAGCTAGAGATGCCAAAACGCTTGATGGATCCTCATTCTGGCGCCGTACAGGGGCCGCGTCGTCAGGTAGGGCATTTCGCTGGCATCTCCTTACTTTCCGGCATGATCGACGCCTCACAGTGGAGCTACCGCCTCCCGAGTTCGACCGAGACCATGTCCTTCGCGGAGATGGAGGAGCTGGAATCGGTGTTGGCTGGCCGGGCGGAAGGCCTGGGTGTCGACATCAGGCGCGGGCTTGCCATCACTGACTTCGATCAAACCGAAGACGGAGTCACTGTTACTTCGGACGACCGATCCTTTCGAGGCCGGTGGCTTGTTGGTTGTGATGGGGCCCGTAGTGTTGTTCGCACGTTGGGCGGTTTCGCGTTTGATGGCACGGAGCCGGAGTTTACCGGATATTCTGCTCAGGTTGACGTTGTGGATCCAGAGAAGCTTAAACCAGGCAGAAACATGACAGCAACTGGCATGTATCTGCAATCGCAACCTGGTTACCTGATACTCCAGGACTTCGATGGCGGGGCATTTCATGGCGGAAACGAGCCGATCACGCTGGAACACGTTCAAAAGGTGCTGCGCCGCATTTCGGACACGGACGTTACCATCAGCGCTCTCCATGTCGCAACGACATGGACGGACCGGGCACGGCAGGCTACAAGCTATCGCAACGGACGAGTCTTTCTAGCCGGTGATGCCGCCCACATTCACGCGCCGTTGGGAGGCCAGGGACTGAACCTGGGGCTGGGCGATGCCATGAACCTTGGCTGGAAGCTCGCCGCAACCATTCACAAAAGAGCTCCGGAAGGTTTGCTGGACAGCTACTATGCGGAACGTTACCCGATCGGTGCGAGAGTTCTGGACTGGTCACGCGCCCAGGCTGCCATTATGAAGCCCACCCCAGAAGCCCGCGCACTGAATGCGATCCTCCGTGACTTGATGGAAACGCCCGACTGCGCCACGTACGTCGCAGGACGAGTTTGGGGTATAACCACACACTACGATCTTGGCGACGATCATTCTTTGATGGGCTATAGCGCTCCCAACTTTGAGTTCGAAGACGGCAAGAGGCTCGGCGATCTCATGCACGATGGCCGAGGCGTGCTGCTCGACTTCGATGGCAACGCGTCGCTCAAGGCTTTAGCGAGTGAATACTGCGATGAGCTGAACTATGTTTCAGACCGGGCGACGAAACAACTCGGGCTGAGCGCGGTACTGATCCGTCCTGATGGATTTGTTGCCTGGGCTTCTGACACCGAACCGAACCAACGATCTATCAGACAAGCGGCCGCTCTTTGGTTTGCTCCGAAGGAGACGATGTGAATACCGCAGTCATAATCATCGGTGCGGGACTTGGCGGCCTGACACTGGCGCGCGTCCTCCACCTTCATGGCATCCGAGCGACGATCTACGAGGCGGAAGCCTCAGCAACCGCTCGAGCACAAGGCGGCATGCTAGACATTCACGAACACAATGGGCAGCTCGCCCTCAAAGATGCGGGACTCTTCGATATGTTCCTGGAAATCATCCATCCCGGCGGTCAGCAGGGACGCGCGCTTGACAGCGACGGTAACGTGCTGCTCGACTACCCCGACGACGGGACCGGCGGCCGACCTGAGGTGCCCCGGGGGGAACTCCGCCGGATCCTGCTTCGGTCACTTCCTCCCAACACGGTCCGGTGGGGGCATAAGCTGAGAGTCGCCACTCCACTCGGTGGGGGGCGGCACGGGTTGGAGTTCGCTGACGGCTCAACCATGACGACGAACCTCCTCGTGGGAGCCGATGGTGCCTGGTCGAAGGTTCGTCCACTGCTCTCCGATGCGAAACCGGCGTACGTGGGCATCACCTATCTCGAGACTTACCTGCATGACAGCGACACCCGTCACGAAGCGAGTGCCGAGGCGGTTGGCGGGGGCATGTTGTTTGCGATGGCGCCGGGAAAAGGCATCATGGCGCACCGCGAGCCCCAAGGCGTGCTGCATGCGTATGTGGGGTTGAAGAAGCCGGAGGACTGGATTGCCGGCATCGACTTTTCCGACTCGGCGGCTGTGGCGGCTCGCGTCGCCCAGGAATTCGACGGCTGGGCTCCGGAACTCACCGCGCTCATCACCGACGGAGAGACCCCGCCTGTGCCACGCCCTATCTATACGCTCCCGCTCGAACACCGATGGAAGCGGGTACCCGGCTTAACTCTGCTGGGCGATGCCGCGCACCTGACAGCGCCATCAGGCGAAGGGGCTAATCTCGCGATGTACGACGGCGCCGAACTTGGTAAGGCTATCGCCGCACACCCGGGAGATGTGGAAGCCGCACTTTTTGCATATGAGACCGATCTATTTCCGCGAAGCGCTTCCGAGGGTCCGGAGGCGGCCCGGATGCAAGAGGTGCTCTTCGGCGACAATTCGCCTCAGAGCCTGCTGGATTTCTTCAGAAACAACCAGCCGACCAAGTAGTCGCCGGTCCGTCGTCTTAACGCTGAGGGGTTTCAGGCCGCGTGCTTGGGATGCAAGAGAGGCAGACTTGATCACTACCCGATCGTCACAAGATTTGTGATGGGGAAAGTCTCCGCTTGCGCGCCAGATCCATTGCGGCGCTCATCGTCGGCTGCGCCAGCGTGTCATCGCCATGCTGTAAAAGCCTCGGCGACGCCTGCCGTGTGGCAGCCAAAATCGTTGAAGCATAGCCCTCCCTTTCACACCATCGCTGAACGCGCCCGCAGGCATGGGGAGCCATCCCGCGGGTCGTGGAGATCACGTTCACCTTCTCGGCGATCTGACGATACCACCCGAAGTACAGTCCGGGAAAAGCCCACCAAAGCACGATCAGCTGACCAGGTGGGCAAGACTCGTCACGCCACGTCTTCCAGGATTGTCGCCGTGGATCAACTTTGACCCACTACCAACGGTCGACACCGGTACGGGTGTGTGTGAAGCGTGTGGCAGTATGGAAAGAGCCAGACTTGTCGGGAGACTGGATTCTCTGGGCGATGTATCCGATCCACTTCGGAACACTTTGGGGTATTCCGGTGTGTCTGGCGGTGCTTAGCGTGACTAGGCTGCTGATGTACTGGAATCGGTATCTCGCCATCGCCTTGTCTGATGGCTAAGAATATGCGTAAGAGGTGTTTTGTGCTGAGCCGTCGACAACTGATGAAGACGGGCGCCTGCGCGATTCCGCGCGCTGCGTTGGCCCGTTCTGCGTGGGCACAGACTTTGCCGGACTACACGCTTGAGATTGCGCCGATGCTGCATGAGACGTCGCCGCGGCATCGCTTTCAGACGCTTGCGTACAACGGGCAGGTACCGGGGCCGCTGCTGCGCCTGCGCGAAGGCCGGGAGGTAACGATCGACGTGGTCAACCGTGGGCCGGAGCCGGATATTGTTCATTGGCACGGTCTGTTCTTGCCTTCCGACATCGATGGAGCGGAGGAAGAGGGGACGCCGATGATCGCGGCGGGAGCGCGGGCCCGATATCGCTTCACGCCGGAGCCTGCCGGCTTTCGCTGGTATCACACGCATACTTCGGCGAACGGTGACTTTCGCCGGGCGCAATACGGCGGGGAGCATGGATTTCTGATGGTGACGCCGAACGCGGAGGGCGGCTCTTACGATCAGGAGGTGTTCCTGGCGTTGCACGATTGGGGTGGTCGCCTGGCGGGCGGGGACGATGGATCGATGAATCCGGTGTACGAGGTTTCGACGATCAACGGCAAGATGCTTGGTTTTGGCGAACCGGTGCGAGTGCAGCAAGGACAGCGGGTATTGATGCACATCCTGAATTCGAGTCCGACAGAGGTGCACTGGATTTCGATCGCCAGTCACAGCTTTCGTGTCGTTGCCCTGGATGGGAATACGGTGGCGTCGCCGAAGACGGTGTCGATGCTTCGGCTGGCGCCGGCGGAACGGGTATGTGCGGTGGTGGAGATGAACTCGCCGGGAGTGTGGATTTTGGGCGAGGTGCGCCGGCATGTGCAGGCGTCGGGAATGGGGATTGTGTTGGAGTATGCAGGAGCAGCGGGGAAGCCGAAGTGGGTGCAGCCGGAGCAGTTGGTGTGGGACTATGCGGATTTTGCGAGTGGTGTAGGGCGCTCCGCTACGTCAGAGGCAGTTGTACCGATTGAGCTTGTGTTGAATTCTAAATTTGAGGGACATGGCAGCGAAGAGCGATGGACGATCAATGGGAAGTCGTATCCGGACACGGACGAGCCGATCCTGAAGGAAGGCCAGCGATATCGCCTGGCGATGAAGAACGCGAGTGAAGACGATCATCCGATGCATCTGCATCGGCATAGCTTTGAGGTGCGGACGCTGGTCGACGGGCGGCAGATTTCCGGGTTGCGGAAGGATGTTGTCTTGGTTCCTGCTAAGTCGACGGTCGAGGTGGAATTCACCGCAAACCATCCGGGACGATCGCTGTTTCATTGTCATCAGCAGAACCACATGGATCGGGGTTTCATGATGGTGTTCCGGTATGGCTGAGCGGCGGTGGCAGGTTTGCCTGGGGATGCTGGCGATTTTATGGATATGCGACGCGACTGCGTTCCCACAGGGAAATTATGAAATTCAGGTCTACGGGGCGGATACGGTTCCGCCAAGGAACTTGATGGTGGAGCTGCATTCGAATTACACGATCTCCGGACAGACACGGACGATCAACGGGGTTTATCCGACAAACCATCAGGAGCACGAGACGATCGAATTGACTGAAGGAGTTACAAACTGGTCCGAGGTGGGATTTTACATTTTCACCAGTGAGCAGGATGGACATGGGATCCAGTGGGTTGGGGATCACATCCGGCCGCGCGTGCGTGCTCCGGACCGGTGGCACCTCCCGGTCGGCCTAAGCCTGTCGACGGAGATCGGGTATCAGCGCGCGGTGTACTCGCCGGATACGTGGACGTGGGAGATACGTCCGATTATCGACAAGACAGTTGGCCGATGGTACCTGGCGTTCAATCCGGCCCTCGAACGTACGTGGCATGGACCGGATGTGGCGCAGGGCTTGGGGTTCTCGCCTGGCGTGAAAGTTGGGTACGACTTCACGAAGAAGGTGAGCGGCGGCTTCGAGTACTACGCCGACTATGGGCGAATCGGGGCTGTTGACAGTTTGCGGAATCAGCAACAACAGATCTTTGCCGTCACGGATCTCAACATTTCGCCGGTGTGGGAGATCAACATCGGAGTGGGTCTGGGACCGACAGCTGCGACCGATCACCTGATTGTGAAGGGTATTCTGGGACGCCGGTTTTCATGGGGGAAGACTTCGCCGGTGGATTGATCACGGCTGGCTGCTTTTCACGTCGGTGCGGCGTCAGCATAGGTGAGCGCTGTGAAAGTGAGTAGCAGTGCGGTCCAGTGAACTCTGGATCAGATCCGGAGAGAACGCGGTGTATCCGAAGACGAGACCGGGCTTAACTGACGCGAGTGGGGTGGGCATCTCGCTTCGGGCAACGATCCATTCTCGATGAGGGGTGCAGTTCTCGCATGAGTTGTTTCAAGAAGGGCGGACACGGCCAAGTCCAGTCAAACGGCGGCAAAGATCTCTAACTGCATTTTGCAGGAGAATGCCTCGCGAGACGTCTTCCGTTCTTACTCGCGCAGTATGCCGGAGAAGTCGAGTCTGAATGACGAGGTCTGTCACCGCTGCCTGCTTGCCGTTTGCGGCGGATAAGCAGACCGGAAAGCCGGGGGATTCTGGCTGAGCCGTCGGACGTGCCACAATGACGAAGCAGGGGTGAAAGAGTATTTCGGCTGGTTCCGACCGCGGATCTCTTCGGAGCGGTGCAGCGAAATCTACGTGAGATGGATCGAGACACGCGCCGATGGCGTGTAAGGGAGCAGGCAATGGGCGGTACGAGTTCTCCGCAAGGTTTTGCAGGCAGTGTGCGTTACGTGAAGGCGCCCAAGCGTAGTTCCGTGGGTGATTCGACCGAGGTTGCGGGGCTGGTTACGCAGATCCTGCAATCTGTTCGGTCGCGAGGTGACGCTGCAGTGCGCGAGTATTCGACGCAGTTCGACAACGTTGAGATGGAGCGCTTTGAGGTGTCCCAGAAGGAGCGCCACACCGCCGTAGAGGCGATGGACCCGCAGACGCGTGCCGACACGGAGTTTGCCATTGAGAACGTGCGACGGTTTGCACATGCTCAGCTTGGCACGATTCTTCCTTTGGAGATGGAGGCGCTGCCTGGGTTACATCTTGGGCACCGTGTCATTCCAATCGAGCGGGTTGGCGCGTACGTTCCAGGGGGACGTTTTCCGTTGCTCTCTGCGCCCATCATGACCATCGTTCCGGGTAAGGTGGCGGGCTGCGACGAGGTAGTCGCCTGCCTTCCGCCGGCGGCGCACCCGGCGATGATCGCGGGTTGCCATCTTTCGGGCGCGGACCGGATCTTTCGCATCGGCGGAGCGCAGGCGATTGCAGCGATGGCGTACGGAACGGAAAGCGTGCCGCAAGTGAACAAGATCGTGGGTCCTGGAAATGCATTTGTGAATGAGGCGAAACGCCAGGTGTTTGGACCGGTCGGGATCGACCAGCTGGCGGGTCCCTCGGAAATTTTTGTGGTGGCGGACAGTACGGGCGACCCGGAACTCATCGCCACGGATCTGCTGGCCCAGGCGGAGCATGACGTGCGCACGCGGGTTGGTCTGATTACGACGGACGCGGCGCTGGCCGAGGCGACGGCGAAGGAGGTATTACAGCAGTTGGAGAGCTTAGCCACGGTGAAGATTGCCGCAGAGAGCTGGACGAACTACGGAGAGATTACCGTGTGCGATGACGAGCTGGCGATGGTTCGCTACTCCGACCACGTGGCTGCGGAGCACCTACAGGTACACACCGCGGATCCACATGCGTTTGCGAAGAAGCTGCGGAATTATGGCTCGCTATTTATCGGGGAGAATGCGAGTGTTGTTTATTCTGACAAATGCGTGGGTACGAACCACACGCTGCCGACGATGAACGCCGGCCGCTACACGGGCGGCCTGTGGGTGGGGTCTTACGTCAAAATTGCGACGTACCAGTGGCTGGAGGATAAGGCGATCGATACGGTGGCTCCTCCGGCCATGCGGCAGAGCGGGAGCGAGGGTCTGGACGGTCATCAGAAGGCGGCAGCAATCCGCCATCGCCGTCAGGCTGCGACGTTTGCAGAGCTCATGCGGTAGCTGAGTTGGGACGTGTCAAGGTCTGTACGTTAGGCCATGGCTGTCCCGACCTCTTCAGAGATGGGGGACGACGCAAAGACCGGGAGAGCGGGGTCTTCTGTTCCGCGCACCACGAACAAAACTGCGGAAACTGAGGCGGTGTTGCGGAAGGCGTGCTGGAGGCCGACGGGCACCGACAAGGTATCGCCGGCTCCGAGCAGAAGAGCGCCTTCGTCCCAACTCACCTCCACAGTTCCGCTTTGGACGAAAAGCACCTCCGCCTCACTGCGCGCGTGCATGGGGATGTAGGCACCAGTGTGCAGTGTGAGTCGGCGCAGGTTGAGGTCGTGCGGCCACCAGCCCGAGATGGGACCGGCGGGAAAGTGGTCCCTGGTTGCCTGCGGGACGATGACGCCGGCTTCTTGGACGCCATCGCCTGCGAGTGGCGACGCTGGATTGGTAGCCATGGCTTCGGCACGGACGAGGCACTCCGTGAGCTTTTCCATCGAAGGCGTCTTGAGTTCTGCCAGGCTTCCTTCGTCCAAGGGCGTTTCGAGCTCCACGTTTTTCAGCTCATGCTGACCGCTGGTGGTGTCGATGAGGCGACCTCCCTTCGCCAGCTTGAGGCCGTGGTCTGCGGCGGCCTGAAAAACCGCCGGGGCCCACGTGACCTTGCCCGGGTCGTCCTGGCCCAGAGGCATCCAAAGGAAGCCCTTTCCCTCATCCAGCTTGCTGAAGCCGCGGAACATGTGAATAGGCACTGAGGCGACATCTCCCGGTCCGATATCGAGCGAGCCGTCCTCCTTGTTTGGGCCGAAGTGCAGGCGCCAATGACCGGAGTGGACGACGAAGACCTCAGCCGTGTCGTGGCTTTGCTGGGAGTTGACACAGCCGAACGGCTGCCGAGCACCGCCGATATTGAAGCCGTGGCGCTCCCGAAGGTGCACGTGCTGGTCCGCGCTTTCTGAGACGCCCGGGCCGATGATGGTGAAGTTTTCTTTTTCATTCGAACCGGGTGTCTTTGTGTCGATAAAAGCGGTGCGGCATGGCTGGAGGTCGGCGTAGCGTACGAGGCGAGCACGCATTGCTTCGGTGGTCCACTGCGGCATGAGGGAACTCCTGTTTAAAGCGCAAAGCTCCGCAAACGTCCTCATTGTAGCGAAGCTGTTTGGCGACACATCGTGCGGTTCTGACGTGGAGGAGGGCATTTTCGCCTGCTGGAACAAAAAAGACGCAGTTGCCGCTTATGTGGCAGCATGGTTTACACGACCGTGTGGCGGGCAGACCGCCAGAGCGACCAGGAGAAGACGTGAGCGAACGGAAAAGCGCACCGGTATCCCAAACGGATCATGACGGTGTTGGCGCGGCGACTGATGTCAGCGATGTGTTGCAGGTCGAGCGCCGCGACTTCACGGAGTTGGTTCCGCGCGATCGGGCGCGCGTGCAATCGATGCGGGGGTTCGATCCGATCTACACCGATATCGTGGACTATATTGTGCGATGCACGCACAGGATCTGGGACGAGCGCGATGTAGGGCTGATTTATACGCACTACACGCATAATTGCGTTCTCTATGGGGTGCTCGGCACCATGTACGACCGGGAAGCGATTGTACGGGAGACGATTCAGCGCATTGTGGAGTTACCGGACCGGCGAGGGATGGCTACGTCAGTGGTGTGGCGGGGCAACGATGTCGAGGGTTTCTATACCTCGCACATGACGCATGGCGTGGGACGTCATACGGAATATGGCATGTTTGGCCGGCCAACCGGTCGCACGTTCGTCACGCGCACGATCGTTGACTGCATGATTGCCGACAACAAGATCTACCGCGAGTGGGTTGCACGGGACAATATGGCGCAGCTCGTGCAGCTAGGCGTGGATCCGCACGCTTATGCTACGGCGATTGCCCAGCGCAAGTTTGAGGCCGGTGAAGCTGTGGTTGAGATCTCCGAAAATCGGAGGCTGCTGGGCCAGTACCCTCCGGAGACGGAACCGGACATGTCGCTTGCTCATACGGATCTGGAAGCCGATGTCCTGCGCTGGCTTCACCACATCTACAACAGACGCATGTTTGGGAAGATCGGTGAGATCTACGCCAGCAACTGCCAGTGGCACGGGCCGCTGATGCGAGAGCTTTACGGTGTCGGCGCGGTGGTCCAGCAAACGATGCGGCTGGTTGCTATGGTTCCCGATTGCGCGTTCGCTCCGCAGCACATTTGCTCTGTCGACAGCGAAGAGGGTGGGACGAAAGTTGCGATTCGGTGGGTGCTGGATGGGCACCATCTCGGCTATGGCTCGCTGGGGCCACCGACGGGACACAAGCTGGTGGTGATGGGGTTCACGCACCTGCATATTCGAGATGGCAAGATCGTGGATGAGTGGGTTGTTTACGATGAGCTCTCAATGCTGGTGCAACTGAAGCTTGGAGCGTTGAACAAGACGGCCTAGGTCTGCGAACGCTGCGCGCAAGGAAGGCGGCACGAGATGAGCAGCGATCGTTTTAACCAAGCTGACGCTGCCGGTGACCAGAGTTCTTCTGAACAGACAGACGGATCTGGTGTGCTGCAAGGTGACCCGGCCGTTGCCCAGATTCCATCTTGGGAGCTGCCACTTTCGCGCCGGCTCACGGCATTTGCTTTCCTGCTGATGGCGGAATTCTTCTACGGTTGGTCTTGGAATACGGTCGACGTGCTTCGGCCACTGTTCCGCCAAAGTCTGGGTCTGAGCCTGACGCAGGCGGGCTCTGCGTACTCCGCGCAGGGATCGGGAGCTCTCATTGGCGCGATCCTGATCGGTCAGCTTGCAGACCGATTTGGTCGCCGCACGATGTTGGTCGTTGTGATGACCGGTTACGGGACTTTTCTGCTGGCTGGGGTCGCTGTCGGCAGCTTGCTTACGCTTCTGTTGCAACGCTTTGTGCTTGGGATTTTTCTGGGCGGTAGTTTCCCCGTCGTAGTGGGCATTTATGTCGAGCTGTTTCAGCCGCACCTGCGGGGCAAGCTTGCGAGCGCTGTCAACACCACGTTTTCTTCGGCCATCATTGTGCTCGGGATAGCCTTTGGGCACCTTGGCCGGCACAACTGGCATGTGCTGCTCTGGATTGGCGGACTTCCCCCTATCTTGCTGGCGGGGTTGGGTCACCTCGTCATTCCAGAGCTGAAGCGTGCGGGAGGAGTTGGAAGGCGTCCCGCGAAGATACCGATGGTCGAGTTGTTCGGGCCCGGGTTGCGACGGCAAACGGCGCTTCTGGCCACGCTTACTGGCCTGAACTTCTTCTCTTACCAGGCGTTCAGCGGCTGGCTTACCACCTATCTTCAAGGCACACTTGCACTGCCTGTAGCAGAGATTGGGCACCTTGTCTCCTCGCAGTTTGTGGGCAACATTCTTGGTGGTTTTTTCTGGGGATGGGCCGGCGACCGCTATGGACGACGCTTCGGAGCAACTGGGTTTTTCATCGCAGCTGTTGCAGTAGGCGCTTTTCTCGCCGTCGGCTCCACGTTTCTGCTTCTTCTTGGGATCGGATTTGTTTACGGATTTGCTCTGTCGGCGAGCGTGACATGGGGTCCGTGGCTGGCGGAACTCTTTCCACCACATCTCAAGTCAACGGCGTCTTCCATCTTCAACTGGGGAAGGCTGGTGAGCTTTTTTGCTCCGTTGATTACTGGGGCGCTGGCCAGCCACTTCGGCCTTCGCGTCAGCATGATGGTCAGCAGCTTGACGTTTGTGTGCGCCGCCTCGATCTGGCTCAGCTTGCCCGAAACCCTGCAAAGACGTACACCGGCGGTTTCCCTGCCTTAGTTGGCGCTGGAAGGCGCGAGGGTCGCACGGGGCGATTACGCTGTGGGAGAACACTTCTGAAGTAGGTGAGCCAGAACAGTGCTGAATTCGTTTAAGGCTGAAGCACCCCGTTGATCCCACGTGTGAATGCGCTGGATCAACGTCACAGTGCTTTCTGACAATCAGGAACGATCCGCTGATCGACTGGACCTACTGCCGATGTAGGCTCGGCTTCTCCAGCTCACGGTGCCTCCGCGCAGCTTACGCGCGAGGGCGAACCACTGGATTGCCAGGAGCGCCAGAATGCCGACCGGGTGAAGCACCATACTTCGTGCCGGTTGCCGAAAACGCACCGTTGCAAGAAGCCTTGGCAGCACGGCTGCCAAGCAAGCGACGGCCGCTAACACCAAGGCTGCCGTTTGCCCGTGCTTGCTGGTAAGCAGGAGGCCCAACAAGAGAACATACGGGATGACCTGCCCAAGTAGCAGGACCAGCGTGATCGGCACGATCCGGGCCGGTGCGGCTAGACCTTCGGTCGCATTCTTCGCCAGCCCTTGCCAGACCTGGTTTCCAGTCGTATACATGCGGCACGCGGCCAGATGGGTGAGGTCGGCGAGATCAGTCCGCTCGCCAGCTTGACGAAACAGTCGCGGCAATCGCAGACCGTCGTGCATCGTTTCGCGAATAGCTGCATGGCCACCCGCGCGGAAGTAAGGGTCGCGTTCGACCATCAGAAACTGCCCGCAGCCGGCAGCGAAGCCTGGGTTGGTTCCGCTTCGCATGCGCCGGATCGGCAGGAAGCCGAGGAGCACGAAGTGAATCAGTGGAAGCAGGAGCCACTCCATTGTCGTCTCGGTTACCTGTCGGGGAAACCCGCTGACCAGGGTGGCGCCGCTTTCCCCCAAAAAGGTGGCCATGCGGGTTAGAGCTTCAGGGCTGAGGCGCACGTCCGCATCGACGAAACACAATACCGGGTAGCGTGCTTCGTGTGCGAGGGCCCAGCATGCGTGCTGTTTGCCGTTCCATCCTGGCGGCAGTGGTGGTGCTTGCGCCAGTCGCACACGCGTGTTCTGCGCGGCCAGCTTCGTTACAATCTCCGCCGTTTTGTCTGTTGAGGCATCGTCCATGACGACTACTTCGAGGGTGACGCCGCGGCTCTGCAGTGCGCTTTCAACTGCTGCTGCAATCGATTGTTCTTCGTCGCGCGCTGGAATGAGGACCGAGATGGCCGGGAGCGTACTGGGGTCGGCAGCGGCGGCGGGCTCGCGGTACAGCCGGAGATTGGCCACGAACAGGGTCGCAGGAACGGCAGCGCAGACCAGTGAGGCGGTCGCTAGAAGAAGCAGGATCACTGCGATCCCTCGCGCACTACTGTCGCGCGATCGCCTGCAAGCTCCGTCGGCGGCGACGTATGCTCCGCACGGTAGCGCCGGCCGGTGAGCACGGCACCGATTCGCTTGCCGAGTCCGTAGAACCCACCAACACCTGCCGAACCACGCAGCAGTACGCGCTGAAATGCGCGACCATCGCGCGTGAGCGCCGCGGCCCGCAAGCGGTCCATTGCAGCCTCAAGCGCCGCCGTCAGCTGCGGCTCCAGATGTTCGGCGGTTTCTCCTCGAACCTCCACCGGGGGACCGAGTTCCACAAGCACCTCCGGCTTCCGTTCGTCCCAGAAGGTGTACTCCATCGCAACCGGAAGCAGCGTACACTCGCCGACGCGCGCCGCCAGGGTGGCCAACCCAGGTTTGAATAGCAGAGGCCGATCGCGGACGTCAGTGAAGCGACCCTGCGGTGTGACCCAGAGCACACCGCCTGAACGCAATACTGCTTCGCCCATACGCAGGAACTGCACCGCTCCACGTGCGTTGCGGATGTCGACCGGAAAGCAGCCGATGCGCTTCAGGATAGCGTAACGATTCAGGGCTTCTGCATCCATGGGGGCAAAATGCCGGAGCTTGGGGGCGAAGGTCCACGCGAGCAGATAGCAAACCATCGGGTCCCACCATGAGGTGTGGTTGGTGTAGACGATGAGCGGTCGGTGAGCAATCAGAGCGGGCTCGATCACGCCATTCGATCTCACAGCATGGAACTGCCTGCGGAAGTAACGGTGCACGATGCCACGGAAGAAAATCAGTGTGAACCGGGAAATGCGCGGAACCACCGTTGTCCGCCCACTTCTCGCTTGCGCTGCTCCGTCGTTTCGGCTGGCCACGTCTGCAGTCTAGACCACAGCGCCGCGGGCCTGCTGATCGAGGGTATCTGCGGCAATCCAGCCGGACATCATCACCATCGGCATGCCGGGCCCTGGATGAGCAGCGCCACCTGCGAGATACAGGCCGTCGAGCTCTCGCGAGCGGTTTGCAGGTTTGAACGCACCCTGAAACATGCCGTGGCTCGAAATGCCGTAGATGGCGCCATTGAGCACACGGTACCGGTTGTGAATGTCGAGTGGAGTCAACGCCGACTCGTAGACGATTCGATCTTCGAGATCTTCGAGGCCTGCCGTGCGCTTCAGCTTATCCAAGATGACCTGACGATACGCAGGAAACATCTTTGTCCAGTCGTGGTGTGGTCTGAGGTATGGCGTGTGTACGAGGACGTAGAGAGCCTCGCCCCCTTCCGGAGCGCTGGTAGGATCGGAGACGGTCGTCGCGGCGAGATAACACGTTGGGTCCGGTGCAGGCTCACCGAGCTCGTAGATGTGCCGGAACTCCTCATGGGGATCACGCGAAAAGACAAAATCGTGATGGGCGAGGTGCTCGTAGCGCCTGTCGAGGCCGAGGTAGAGCACTACACCACTGCACGCCGGCTCGTAACGGCGCTTGTGATCGAAGGTTCGGGCGACCGCTCCGCCGATAAGCTCCCGATGCGTGCGGACGGCGTCGGAATTCGAAACAATGGCGTCAAAGCGATAATTTCGGCCGTCGGTGGTCTCCAGACCCGTCACGTGTCGGCCCTTGCCGCCGCCGTGACTCGGAGCTCCACTCAAGATGCGAGCCACGTCGGTTGAGGGGTGGAATGTGACGCCAAGCTCTTTAGCAAGCTTTATCAAAGCTTCGGGGACGGCGCGTGTACCGCCCATGGGATACCAAATACCTTCCTCCATCTGCATGTGACCAATCGCGCAGAGGATTGCGGGTGAGGCGTCGGGCGAGCTGCCCACATATTGCACGAAATGGTCGAGCATCTGTGCCGTATTGGCGTCCGGGATGAACTCGCGGATGGTGCCCGCGACGGTCTTGCCAAGGCGCATGCGCATTACGTCTTTGAGCACATTGATGTCGAAAGCGCCGCCGACGTCCATGGTGTCGCGCATGGAGCCAATGGATCGCCAAAAGAAGAAGCGGTCGGAGATGGAATGGAGCTGCTTCGATGTTTCGATGAACTTGAGGTAGCCTTTGCCCATTGCCGGCCAGATAGCGTCGAGTTGGGCGGACATCTCGCCAGGGTCGTCCTTTAGGTCCATGACTTTGCCGTCTTCGAAAAAACAGCGCCACTGCGGGTCAAGGCGAACCATCGTGACATAGTCTTCGAGGGTGCGATTGGCTTCGGAGAAGATTTTGCGCAGCACGGACGGCTGAATGAGGATGGTTGGTCCCATATCAAAGCGAAAACCCTGCTCATTCAGCTGCGCGGCTTTTCCTCCTAGCCACTCGTTCTTCTCGAACACATCAACCTCGTGACCGCGTGCCGCCAGGGTACAAGCAGCGGCCAGTCCCGCGAGACCCGATCCGATGACACCAACCTTCATTATGTTCTCCAAAGTCGCTACTTTGTTTGCAGGGTTCGTGCAGCCGCGACGAGGCGACGCACGCCGGACCAGCGAGTTGAAAGGGAACCGCTATGTAGCGCCGCGATGACACCGGCGAAGAGCGAGCCATGTCGGAAGTCCGTTGTGTCGTACTGACGGGTTTCGCGGTTGCGACGTACACTTAGTACCTTGACCGTGGTCATCTCAAGCAAGCCTTCCGCACCGCGTGTGACGCCAAAGCCGCTGGCTTGCCTACCTCCGAAGGGCACCCGCGGATCGGCGGTGGGCACGATGAGGTCATTGATCAGAATGGTTGGAGCAGAGAGGCGATCAGCCAGGCTCCGCGCCTCCTGCTCGTCTCCGCCGAAGATGCAGGTCGTGAGATGGAACTGTGAAGCATTCACCAGAGCGACTGCTTCCTCAAGGCTGCGCGATGCGAAGACGGTGAGCACGGGCGCGAACAGATCCGCTTGTGCAAGGGCCATCTCTGGAAGGCCATTCAAAACAAGCAGTGGCTGCAATGTGCGGCTATCGAAGCGACCGACTACCTCGCCGCCCAAGGATCGTGCGTTGTCAAGAAGATCAGAAAGCTGTTGTTCCACGGCGGGGGAAAGCGAGATGGCAGGGATTATAGAGAGCTGCTGCTGTAGCAGCCTGAGCAACTCGGCTCGTTGGTGTTGCGAGAGGCCGGCAAGGAAGAGCCTGCGTGGGGCCATGCAGGTGGCGGAGCCGTTGAGGCGCAAGCCGAAGGCGAGGGCGCGTGATGTGCGTTGGAGGTCGGCCGACGGTAATACAAGGACCGCGTCGCAACCGGAAAGCTCCATCACGGATGGCGTTGCGGTTTCGGCGAGCCGACGCAGTAATACACAGCCAGTTACGCCCGAACCTGTAAAGACAACCTTGTCGGGCTTGAGAGCGAGGGCGTGGTCTGCGGCCTCGACAGTGTCTTCAGTGATGGTGAGCAGATGGCGCGGCAGTCCACCTTCATACAGCGCCTGAGCGCAGAGCCGGGCGACTGCGGCTCCGCCGCGACCGGGCTTCCAGGTAACGGCATTGCCGGCGGCGAGTGCTTGCATCGTTTGCACGCCCGGCAGGAAAAGCGGGTAGTTTGCGGGTCCAATGACGAGGATGTGACCGAAAGGAACGCGGCGCACTTCGGATTCGACCCCCGTGAGCCAGAGCGGGCGTCCAGCGCGACCGAGCTTACGGGTGGAAAGAAGACGACCTGCTTGTGACTCGAGGAAGCGGCAGGCTTCGAGCAGGGGCAGCACTTCGGCAACAAGCGTGTCAGCCGGTGTACGTGCAAGCTCCGGGGATATCGCTGCCGCGAGGTCGTCTGCGTGCTGCGCCAAGATATGCCGGGCGGTCTTGAGGCATTGGAGGCGGTCCTGAATCGGGGAAGCGGCCCAACGTGTCTGTGCCGCGACGACCGACTCCGAAAAGATGTGCGAGTGTTCAGGAGCACCGACAAAGGCGCGCATCGAATGCAAGGGCGACGGCGCAGAAAGTGAGTCAGCGCCCATGACTAGGAAGCTACTCCGAATAAATCTTCTTCTCGGATTCCGGACTCACGCGGCGATTGATCTTTGGACCACGCGGGTTCGATTTCCATGTCTTCGAGCAGTAAGCGCGACGTGATCCGCGCGCTCTCAAAGATGACAGGCAGTCCGCTTCCGGGGTGTGTTCCGCCACCGACGAGGTACGTCTGGCCAAGATCCTCAAAGCGGTTGTGCGGCCGCAGGTGCAGCATCTGGTTGAGAGAATGGGCCATGCTGAAGGTAGCGCCCTTGTGGAGATCGAACTCTTCGCTCCAGCCGGTCGGCGTCAAAACACGCTCAGTGCGAATCCGGCTTTGAAGGTCAGTGATGCCGACGCGTTCTAACTGCTGCATGGCCAACTCCCGAAAGCGCGGCGTTTCCTTCCGCCAATCGATGTTGCCGGTCTCGTGACTAACGGGAAGCAGGACGTACAGGGTGCTTTGCCCAGGGGGGGCGAGGGTGGGATCGGTCACGCTGGCATTCTGCACGTAGAACGATGGATCGGCGGAGAGTTGGTGGACGTCTTCGATATCGCGGAGGTTTTGCTTGTAGTTTTCGGCTAGGAAGATGGTGTGGTGCGAGACGTTGTCGTAGAGGCCGTCAACGCCGAGATACATCATAAAGGTGGAGCAGGAAAAGCGCTTGCGAGCGACGCGCTCATCGGTCCAGCGCTTACGCAGGTGGTTGGGAATCATGCGCCGCATCGCACCCGCAAAGTCGGCGTTGATGACAACGGCATCGGCAGCGAGCGTACGACGTGAGGTTGTCACGCCGGTGGCTTTGCCTGCGTGTACGAGAACACGTTCCACCGGCTCGCCAGTTAGAATCTCGACCCCAAGCTCGCGGGCGATACGCGCCATGGCGCGAGTCACTGCACCGCAACCGCCGGTTGGATGAAAAACACCGTGCTCATACTCGAGGAACGAAAGGATTGAGAACAAGCTGGGGCAACGAAAGGGACTCATGCCCAGGTACTTCGACTGGAAGGAAAAGCCCAGGCGAATGCGTTCGTCTTTAAAATGCGTTTGGAGGTAGCGGTCGAGCGACTGCCATGGCGCGAGCAGCGGCAGCAATTTCATCATTTCAGGCTTCAGCAGATCCTTCCAACTCTCGAAGGGAGACTGTAGAAAGGGCAGAAAACTTTCAAGTTTAAGCCGATTGTGCGTGATGAAGGTGTGGAAGCGCCGAGCGTCTTCCGGTGAAATCGCGGCAATGGCCCGTTCCATGCGAGAGACATCGGGCGTGGCAAGCAGTTCGCCGCCTGCGCCAAACACGAGCCGATACTGAGGGTCGAGACGGGTCATCGGCACTTCGCGGTCCAGGTCGTACCCTGCCACAGCAAAGATCTCTTTAAGCACACGGGGGTACAGAAAGAAGGTCGGACCAATGTCAAAGCGGAAGCCGTCCTGTTCCACCGTGGCTGTTCGACCACCAACATGACTTCGCTTTTCAACGACAGTGACTTTCACGCCTGACTTTGCCAGCAGAAGAGCGGCGGCCAGACCGCCTGGTCCGGCACCTACGATGACGACATGCCGAGGTTCGTTGTTCATCAAGAAGAGTGCGCCTCAAGCTGAATGCATTTTGGTGCAACGAACGCCCCAGAAAGTCGATTATAGAGAGCGGGCGGGAGTGGTCTAGGCCGTCTTATCGTGCTGTCAACAAAGGGATGGGGCGGTTTATGCTGCTGCACTTGCGACAGCAGACGAAGAACTGAGCTCTACTACACAGCCTCAGCCAACTTCTTTGCATTTGTGCGCCCGTGTGTGCTCGCCTCGCTGCTGAGAATGCGGCGGAAGGTTGTGAGCGCCTGGGCGACTACCTGATCCATGTTGTAGTACCGGTAGGTCGCGAGACGACCTACAAAGTGGACATCGGTCGCTTGGTCGGCTAGCTCTTTGTAGCGGGCGTACAACACAGCATTTTCTGGACGAGGAATCGGGTAGTAAGGATCGCCCTCTGAGCGCGGATACTCAAAGACAATGCTGGTCTTCGGCGCGACCTGCCCGGTGAGATATTTGAACTCGGTGACGCGCGTATAAGCGTAGTCATTTGGGTAATTAACCACAGGTGCAGGCTGGTACCACTGCCGGTCGTGAGTCTCGTGCTTGAACTCGAGAGAACGGTAAGGAAGCGGACCAAAGCGATAGTCAAAGTATTCATCGACCGGACCGGTAAAAATCTTCCGAGTGCTGTCGTAGGTCTTTGCCACGTCGGCGTAGTTGACGCCTGTACGGACGGTGATATTACGGTGGTCCAGCAGGTTTTCAAACATACGGGTGAAGCCATCGCGGGGCATTGCCTGAAAAGTATCCGCAAAGTAGCGGCTGTCGTGATCGAAACGGACCGGAATGCGCCCGGCCACTGAAGCATCGAGTTCCGACGGATCGAGACCCCACTGCTTGCGCGTGTAGCCTTGGAAGAATCTCTGGTAGAGATCGCGCCCAATGCGACTGACCACGATATCTTCTGACGTGCGGATGGACGCGACTGTCTCAGCGCGCGAAGCCAGAAAGGCCTTCATACCGGCAGCATCGAGCTGCAGGTCGTACAGACGATTGATGGTGTCGATGTTGATCGGTACGGGAAGAAGGTGACCGTCAACGCTCGCAAGCACCCGGTGCTCATAGTTACGCCAAGCAGTGAAGCGCGACAGATACTCAACAACTTCGGCGCTATTGGTGTGGAAGATATGCGGGCCATATTTATGAACAAGAATGCCGGCGGCATCGAGATAGTCGAACGCATTGCCAGCAACGTGGTCGCGCTTGTCGACCACGAGAACACGTTTTGACATGACACTCGCTAGCCGCTCGGCGAGAACAGCTCCGGCAAACCCCGCCCCGACGACGAGGTAGTCAAAATACTCTGACTTACGAGGACGCGATGATCTGTCCGCGACAGGTGACCCACGTTGAATACCCGTCGAACTAGTTCCCGGTAGAAAACGGGACCGTTGGTGGAGCGCGCGTCTGACTTCTCCCCACATGGCCGTCCAGGTATGGTCCCAGGAACTAGTAGACAGCTTGGCGTCAACCGCCTGCTTCCAAGCTGGAGCGGGGACTTGGAGTGCGCGATCAAGAGCAATGGAGAAACTAGTGCTATCATCTGCGATCGCAACCAGGCCGCTCTCTCCGTAGTCCGCCACCACATCACGAATGGATGTAGACACGACGGGCTTACCCGCAGCGAGATACTCCGGCGTTTTCGTCGGGCTAATAAAACGCGTGGCGTTGTTATGGGCAAAGGGCAGAACAGCCACGTCCCAGTTCGCCAAGTAAGCCGGGAGCTCGGCGTAGCTTTTTCCCCCAAGATAATGAATGTTGGCGGCCTGTGGAAGCTGTGCCGGATCGATCTTAGCTACGGGGCCAATAAGCACAAAGTGCATGTGCGGGCGAAGACCCGCTACTTCCGCGAGAAGCTTCAGATCGAAGCGTTCGTCGAGAACACCGAAAAAACCGACACGCGGATGTGGCATGGAGGCCTGGTCCGCAGGATCGGCAGCGTTGGTTCCGCTTTGAAAGTGCGCGACATCGATCGAACTCGGGAAGGCATGAACATTGCCGTGCTGCTTGCGCTTCGCGTCGAATAGGCTCATGCCTCCAGTGAAGACAACATCGGCAGCAATAAAGAGTTCCTCCTCGCGCTGGCGCAGTGCTGGGGGCGCTCCGAGAAAGCAACTGAGCTCATCCATGCAGTCGTACACGGTAACGCAACTAGCGAGGTCTGCAGTGAAGCCGAGAGCCATCGGCGTGTAGAACCACAGGATTGGGTTGCGCACCTTGTGCGTTGCAACGAAGTCGCGGAGAAGCGTGCGCTGCAAAGCATCCACGTCTGCGTCGGGCCGCAGATGGGGCCGGATAATCAGGAGATTGGGCTTCTCCTGCATCGTTTCCAAGTAAGGCTCCGTAGCATCGAAAATGGGTTCTTCCCAATAGAAAACGCGTCGTGTTACGGCTGCACGTGTCAGTAGATGCTGAGGCCGCTGAAAAACGAAGTGCCAACGAAGATGGCTGAAACAGAAAAGGTCTTCGGTTTCGATCTCGGCCTGGGTGAAGCTGCTTGTCCTCGTGTCTCGATCGCTCTGCCCGCTATGTGGAGAAGAAATATGCAAGTTTTGGCCTCAGTGTGCCCTGCGAAACGCACTTCGCGGAGTCTTCAGTTTGAACGCAACATACCTTAGATGGCAAGAATGCTGTTTCAGGTGGGCTTGCTCGCGGATCGACTTTTGTGCGACTTCAACGTGCCGAGCCACCGGGAAACCGATTCCGAGCAGCGCCGAATCTTCGTCTCTATGCGACAACGGCGTCCGCGTGATAAACGGAAATATCCTCACACGTCGACTCCGAAAGCATGCGAGTCGTGGTGCGGCACATTCTCTCCTGAAGCTGAATTTCGGCGAGCAGACCTGGGCGCAGAGTGCGATCGTTCCAGTCAGGTGAAGTCTCTATGAGGCCACAAGGACAGTGTCGCTTGTCGTCCCACCCGACGTAGTCCATCACGGGATAGATACATGCACCGAGTACGTCCGCGCCCTCGCGCTGCACTTGCCGGATCTCGGCGAGAATGTAACCGAGCCAACCGATGTCGGATTCAGATTCAGCCCCCGTCTCTGTGAGCACGAGAGGTCGTCCGTACCGGTAGTAGAGTGCGACCAGCATACGGTGCCGTGATTGATGCCGGGGGGCGCCCAGCGGCACCCGGTCTCCGTGCTGGACCCATTGGCTATTCCAGTAGTAATTAACGCCGATGATATCGACCAGATCGGGCGAACCGCCTAAACCGGGGTGCAGTCGACCAGCCAGCCTTGGCATAGGCAGCAAATCTTTGCGGGAATGCCTCGGAAAAGAGATCAATGTCATCCGGAACCCCCCAATGGCAGAGATGCCAGATAACCTGTGTTCCTGTTGCGACGCTGGCACCAAGCATGGGAATGAAGCTTGACCAATCGTAGACGCCTTCAGAGAACCTCAATACAGTGCCAGCGGAGCCCATCGCGTACGGTTCGAATCCCGGCAGTGCCTAGCAAACGGTAATCTTCTAACGCGTGGATGTCGTGTTGCGTATCTCTGATGACGTCGAGACGAACGCCGTTCCAGTCTGCGGTGAGTCGCGCATTCGAATCCTCCCATGAGGAAACTTTTAAAGAGGTTCATAAGCGGCGAAGGCCTTGTGACTCACAGGAGGCTCACTGCTCAGGAAGGCAGTGAGCCTACTTCAACAGCTTGCGGATCAGGCTGCGAACGGTTTCTGTGACGAGTCCGTAGATGACGTGCGTGGCGATCTCGCTAGTGTGTTCTCGGGTGGTTTGCTGCTCCGGCTCGGCAGAAAGGCCCATGGCGGGGAGAGCTGACCCGTGTGTGAGCGACGCGAGGGTCAACCCGAAAGTAGCTCCTTCTTTCGCAGTGGCTGCCGGATAGAACTCAGCGAGAGCTCCGTAAGCCGCTCCAGTGAGGGCGCCGAAACCCCAGTGAATCGTTTCAGCGGCAATCGTCTTCGGCACTTCAGCAAGAGCCTTTCCGGCAACCTTTTCCGCGAGAACTGCCGGGGGTTCCGGCTCGCCGTGTATGCGCGGCGGATAAATCTTTTCCGCAAGCGACTTTGCTGCGGTCGCAACCAAGCCTCCGATCAACCCGGCCACCACACCCTTGAGAAGAGATCGTTCTGGCGTCGGCTCAGCTTCCTTCCTCAGGCCCATCTTCCTCTTCCACTGAGAGAACTTCTCTACGATCTCGTCTCCGGCGAATGGTATCAATGTCATCCGAGCTTATCTCTCATTCTGCGCGATGCGCCGACTCTTGGCATGAGTCTTTCCACCTCAGATGCGGTTCAGCTGAATCGGGGTGTCAGGTGTGGACCCGATGTATGCGGCGGGATCGTGATGTTGGGACCGGAACGCCGAAAATTAGTCAATGCCGCGAAAAAGAAGACGTTGAGCTGGCTGGCTAAAGTTGAGCATGGCTGGCTAAAGTGGCTGGGCACCTTTACCGTAAGCCAGCTCCGCCTTCCTGCCACTCGTAAACTATGACGCCGAGGTCACCAAGGGACTTCACCACTGTTTCCAGGGTGCGCCTCACTTGAGGACCGTCTCGCGACGGCACGTTGTGCGCCTCTTCCACCGCGATCACGCGGCCGTATGGCCAGGAGGTCGACGGCACTGCATTGAGTGCTGCTGGAAGGGCATTGACCGCGACATTTAGAGATCGCTGGCGAGCTCCGGCGGGGCGAAGCAGACCGCCCTGGCCGAGCTCGCTGGTGTTGGCGTCGGCAAGCGTGACGTGGAGTGTCACCATGTTGCCCTGCACCGTAAGGTAGGGATTTTCCCAGGCGGAGAGGGAATGGACGGCCATGTAACGTGTTTTCGAGGGTAGTGGAATCAGGTCGAGCTGTTGGCGAACCTGATTGCCGCTGATGAGTGCGGGGTTTTCATGTAAGTCGGCGGTCGGGGGAGTGACGCTGGAATTGCAGCCGGCCGCGGCAAGCACGAGGCAGCAGAGCACGCATGCCAGCCACGGGCGCCCGGGTGGAACGAGGAGGTGAGGTGGGAAGCGCACGGGTACCAGCATACCAAGTGCGAGCGCCGGGCCGTGGTCAAGCGACGGTACAATAGAGGCATGATCAGAGGAGTGACGCTCGTTCAGGAGGTACCGGCTGACGGTGCGTTTGAAAGGCTCGCCCGGCTGTTTGCCGCGCTGGGGTTTGAGGAAGGCAAAGGTTGGCAGAACGAGCAGGGTCGGGGTGCGGCCTTTCTGGCGCCGGTGGGAAACCTTGAGCTGGTCAGCGGGCAGGTACCGGCTGGAAACCGCGTGCTGGTGGAAGTGACCGATCTGGACGCGGTGCATGGCACGGTTCACGAGTGGATACTGGCAGAACTGCGCACAGAGGAGATCGAGAATCGGATTTCCTCGCCGGAGCCGACCCACTGGGGTTCGAGACTGTTTCGCGCGGCATTAGGTCGTGACCTGGAAGTTGCGTTTTGGCAGTCGGAGAACCCGCTGCGTGGACGACCTATTGCGATCGAGGGAGATCTTTCCGCGCAAGGGCGCCGATTCGCCATTGTGGTTGCTCGGTGGAATGCGGTGATCACCGACCGTCTGCTGCAGGGTTCCATGGATGCTCTTCTGCGCAGTGGATGTTCCCGGCAGGCGATCGAGATTGTGCGCGTTCCGGGTGCGTGGGAGATTCCGTCCGCCGCACGCACGCTGGCGGAGTCACGCCGGTTTGCCGCAGTGATCACGCTAGGCGTCCTGCTGCGCGGCGAGACCGCGCATTACGAAGCCATCTACAACGAAGTGGCTCGGGGCATTGGGCAATCTCAGCAGGAGACCGGTGTTCCGCATGCATTCGGCGTGCTCACGTGCGAGACACTCGAACAGGCACTGGACCGCGCCGGGCTGAAGGCCGGCAACAAGGGATTCGAGGCGGCGATTGCGGCTATCGAGATGGCGTCTGTCCAGGAAAAACTATCTGCGGTTTCGGCAAAGGTGAGCGAGGCTGGGTTCTGATGGGATCCCGCCGAAAGTCGCGCGAACTGACTATGCAGATGCTATTTCAGGGTGATCTCGGCAAGCAGTCGCCGGAGCAGGTACGGCGACTCTTTTGGGGGTCTCGCGACGATGTGGATGCCGAAACTCGAGGCTTCGCCGACGACCTGTATCGGGTGGCCACAACCCGGAGCGAAGAGGTCGACACGCTGATTGAAGGGCACGCGCAGAACTGGCGTTTGGAGCGCATGCCAGTGGTGGATCGAAATCTTCTGCGCACAGGAACTGCGGAACTGCTCGGGTACCCGAACACACCGCCCGCGATCGTAATCAATGAGACACTCGAGGTTGCGCGCCGGTACGCGGCGCCGGAGAGCATTCATTTTTTGAACGGGGTTCTGGATGCCATTGCGAAGGATGTGTTGAAGCAGCGGCTGGGTTGAGGTATTTGCGGTCAAGGGAAACGCCCTTCCAAATGGAAGGGCGTTTCGCGTTCGTGCTTCTGACTGGATTAGCTGGTGGCCCTGCGCGGACGAAGAGCAAGGAGGTTCGGGGTAGCGGTGCCGCCATCGACGGCGGGCAAGTTGGGCGTGATGACCTGTCCGGGTTGATCTGCGAGTGTCGTTCGATTGATGACGTGCACACGACTATCGCCGGAGGTTCCGACGTAGAAGGTTGTGTTGTCCGAGGAAATTACGCCAGCAACCGGGGCGACGGGCGTGGAACCTGCAACGGTGGATAGGGCGATGGAGCCGAGAGTGCCCGCCACGGCGGAGGCAGCCGGTGTGTACGTCGGAAGGACACCGCCGGTGCCGATGTAGGTCACGAAGGCGATCGCGGAGTCTGATGTGGGCACAACTCCAGTGATTGCTGTGGCTGCAACACCCGGGAGGGGCAGGGAAGCTGCCGCCGGAGTGGCGGTGAAGAGCAGCGGACCCGGGTTGAAGACGCACGACGCCACTGGCAGTCCATCTTCGCTTCCTGTGGTGGTGGCATGGCTAAGGAAGAGGTCGGTCAGCGTGGCCGTACCCGTAGCGACGGTTGCACCGAGGACGTGATTTCCGTCGTTCGTCGCAGCGATACGGTCCGTCGTCGGCGCGGCCACACCGGCATCGGGATAGAGTTGATTGCTGACCACCTGCGTTCCGCTTGCGTTCGTTGTGACCGTGGTGGCGGGGCAGAAACCGCGGGCCGTTGTGGTCGGTCCAGCGAAGAACGCGCCCTCGCTCGGAACTGCGACAGTGACGTCATCCGTCGCGTTTGCCGGAGTGATGCTGGTCCATCCGGTGAAGCTTGAGTGCACCAGCGTTTGTGCGCCGGCGGAGATATAGACGGTGCCGCTATCCGGGGTGAACTGCGCACGGGTCGCGATGCCGCCGTAGGTGGACTGAATGCCGCCGCTCGCCGTGGCCAGGTAGATCAGCTGGCGTGCCGTGTCGGCAATCACGAGTGTGGTGCCGTCGGGCGAGATAGCGAGCACGGTTCCTGGAACCGTAGTGTCCTGGCGCGTGAGGGTGTTCGAGAGGGCGCTAACGACCATCAGCTCGGTTGAGTTGCCGAGGTAAATCGTGCTGCCATCGACCGAGATCACCATCGAGTTCGGCACGTACGGCAGGCGGACGGGCGACCCGAGCGATCCCGTGGTGAAGTCAAGCGGAACGATGTACTGGGAGTTGGTGCTGCCCATGTAGAGGACCGTGCTGTTGGTGCCGGGCGTGGTAACGACGATCTCATTCGAGATGATCGGAAGACCGTTGCCCAGAAGACCAATCGCATTGAGGGGCGAAGGATTGCAGGTGGGCGGGAGGCACTGCGCCGTGATCGCTCCTGTGCCGGGGAAGGTCGGCGTGACGATGCCGGCGCTGCCGCTGGGCAGTGTGGTGGGCGTGGTGGAGAGCAATTCCAGCGAAAGCCCGGTGATGCTGACGTTGTTGGTGTCAATCACCGTGGCGGTGAGCGGTTGGCCCACACTCTGATTGACCGAAACCGTGTTGCCGGCGGTTACGCCAGGCGCATTCAGCGTGATGGTTTTGGGCGGGCAGGTGGAAAAGAAGCCGGCAGAGCTGCCAGCTTCGGAGATGCTGGCCGTGATGATGGTCGAACCTGGCGCTACAGCCGAGGCGAGACCATCTTGATTGATGGTGACGATCGAAGCAGTTTGCGGAGTGTAGGTGAGGTGCCCGACGACGCAGCTGATGTTATTGCCCGAGGCGTCGACGACGCGGGCTGCGAGTTGGCCGGTTTGGCCTTGAGACAGACAACTGTTGGCAGAGATGCCAGTGGTGGTCAGCGGCTGGGAACAGCAGCCATTCGGAAGCACCGTACACGTTGTGGAGGTGCTGGTCGAGGAGGCGGAAGCCGGGCTGCAATTGGTTGCTGGATCGGTGGTGCAGTTAGTGGAAACATCGCCGAGCACGACGCCTGTGACCTGCGGATGAACGAACACGGGAAGCGGATTGCTGGTGACGCCCTGCGCGCTGGCGGTGACGTAGGCCGTGCCCTCTACATTATTGGGGTTGCAGATGGTGTAGTCGGCCACGCCGCCACCGGTGTTGCGGTTCCAGGTGCCGCCGCAAAGAGCTCCACTGGCTGGGTTTACGTCGGCAAGTGTTTGATTGGTGGTTGAGTAGCGCAGCCCAGTCACGGCGACGGTGCTGCCATTGCAGTCTGCCCCGCTTGGGGTGGCTGTCTGGCCTTTCTGGGCAAAGTTGAGGGAAACGCCGTAAATGCGCGGTGTGAGGGTAATTGTGGCCAGGCTTCCCGTAGTCGGACCGGAGTTGCCGGTGCCGCAGAAGGTCACAGTATTCTTGCTTCCACAGCCAGCGATGGAGATACCGAAAGGAATTGTTAAGAACAGCAAAAACCCGAGCGTGACGAACCGGCGCATTAGACCTCCCCGCCCAGCGGAGAGGCTTCTGGACGGTCGAAACGAGTACATCAGAGTACAGCTTTGAGTGTAGAAGCTGCCACAGCGCGAGGCAAATGGCAGATGCAACAGAGCAGAAGCGCTCCTGTTCCTGGCGCCGGAGTTCAACGCGCAGGCATGTTCTGTTCAAACCACTGGAAGGTGCGTTGCGCTCGATCCGTGATGTGGGCTGGGTCGCGAAAACCATGTCCTTCGTTGGGGTAAATGACCAACTGCGTCTTGACCCCCTGCGCGCGAAGAGCGTGCCAGAACTCAAAGCTTTGGGGAGCGGGACACTCGCCATCGCGATCTCCGACGATCACGAGGGTGGGCGTCTTCACGTCTTTGATGAAGTTGATGGCTGAGCTTTTGGCGTACACGGCCGGGTCGTCGTAGACCGTGGCCCCGAAGAACGGCACCATCCACTGATCGATGGAGTTCTCTCCGTAGTAGCTTTGCCAGTCGCTGATGCCCGCTCCCGCGACCGCGGCACGGAAGCGATGGGTCTGGGTGACCGCAAACATGGTCATGAAGCCGCCGTAGCTCCAGCCGGTGAGCCCTTCACGCGCGGTGTCGATGGGGAAGCGCTTTTCGAGCACATCCAAGCCGGCCAGGATGTCACGAAGGTCGCCGTAGCCGAAGTCCTTGCGATTCGCCGCGGTAAACGCCTCCCCCTGTCCGTAGCTGCCACGGGGATTGGGAGTGAAGGTGAAGTATCCGAGTGCTGAATAGAGGGCTTCGCCGCCTCCCCAGCGCGAGGTAATCGAGGCGGAGGGCCCGCCGTGCACGTCCACCAGCAGCGGGTAGTGCCTGGACGGGTCGTAGTTCGCGGGGTACAACAGCCAACCCTGTATGTGAAAGCCTTGGTTCTCCCACTCGATTGACTCGCTCTTGCCCCACACGGGCTTCAAACCGTCGTTCAGGTGCGTAATCTGGCGCAACGGCTGCCGGGGGCCGTGCGAAAGAAAGATCTCGGGCGGGTTGTCGAAGCTACTTGCGGTGAAGGCATACACGCCCGAACGGCTGGCGGACACCAGATGTCCCGCGCCGGCGGAAATGGATTTCGCGTAGAACTCGGCCGTGCCTGGAAGGTCCTTTGCGGTTTCGGTGTTGAAGGTGGAAATCAGGTTACCGCCGCCTTTGCGCGCGACGTAGCGGATGGTGGTTTTGCCTGAGAATTCGAACCAGGCCGCGCTGACGCTCCGGTCAGGCGTGATGTCATGCGGAGCGGCTGTTCCCGTGACGGGCGTCTCCCAGATGTCGCCGCCGGTTGAGCCCTGATCGCTCATCAGGCCGCCGATGAAGGCAACGCGCCTGCCGTCCGGCGAGATACGAGGGTTGGCGATCTGCAGGCCGTGCATCTCGCCCGTGACGGAACCCGGGTCAAGCAGGACGCGGGGCATGGCCGCGCCGCCGATCGTCTGCAGGTAAAGCTTGGCGACCCACCAGTTGTTCTCACCCGGTGGATTCGCGGCGACATAGGTTAGATCGCGCGAGTTGGGCGCCCAGTCCCACTCGAAGACGTGCAGATTAGGCGGCGTTACCTGCGTCGTCTCTCCACCGCCCACGTGTACCACGGCAACGCGCTGTACCTCGATGCCATCTTCGCCGACGACGCCCGACCACGGCTTCATTGCCGCAAGAGCCCCAGCCGAGCGGGTGGCGTTCTCGACGAAAAGGAAGCCGATCTGCTTCGAATCAGGCGCCCAGGCCGGTGCCTCGATCGCGCCGCTTACGTGAGTGAGTTGCCGGACGTCTCCAGGCTTACGCGCCCAGACGAAAAGTTGCTCCTGGGACCGACCTTCGGAGGCCGCACCGCAGGAGGAGACAAACGCCAGTTGAGCACCGTCCGGCGACCAGATCGGGTCGGAGTCGACGCACGTGCCCTGCTCCGAATGCGCTGCAACCATTCTGTCCTTTCCGCCAGCGCTGCCGAGCTCGGTGAGGTGAATGGAGCCGGCGACAGTCCACGCGACAAGCGCTCCATCCGGGCTCAGGGCGACTCCCCCCGGGCGCTTGCCCTGGCTGATAGCGGCGAGCGTCGAAACAATTCGGGGATCCGGGTCACGGAGAGGCGGCATCGGCGCAGGACTGCCACTCTGAGCAGAGGCCGCCGGCGATCCGAGCAGCAAGGAAGCCGAGATCAAAGCAAGCTGCAGGGAGCTTGCCGGGGTTGGGGGACGCAGCATGATGGCAGCGTAGCATCTGATCGGGTCGAGTTCGGCAGGCGACTAGCCGTTTTGAAATATCGGGCCAGACGCAGCTTGACCGCTCAAATGTCCTTTGCTAGAGTTACAGAGTTGTTTGCTCACAGTCTTCGCATGAGGCAGAACTGCTTGAGGCGGAGCGTAGTTGAGCGCGAGTCAGTCAGTACGCTATACTGATCAGGTGATTTCCGTGGTCCGCAGATACTGGCGGAGTTTGAGTCTGCGGCTATCTTCATCGACACAGCGATGCTTTCCTCCTCGGATGGGCTATGCGGGTCGTCACAGCGAAACGGAGTCGGCCCCAGAAAGGGCGCTCGGCCACCGTCGACTGTTCGTCACGAAGCAGGTGTTCGAGAGAAGTTTCACGTTGGGCGGCTGCACGCTGTTCAACCACGGCGCGTTCGCGCGCTCGAAGTGCGCGACAGAGCGCGCACATCTACGGCTTTGGTTCACGAAGGAGTTTGAGTGCCCACGTTTCATCAGCTCGTCAAGCAAGGCCGCACCCCCACTCGCTACAAGACCGCCAGCCCTGCTTTGCAGGGGTCGCCACAGCGTCGCGGTGTGTGCACTCGCGTGTACACGCAGACCCCAAAGAAGCCGAACTCTGCGCTTCGTAAAGTGGCGCGTGTCCGACTAACGAACGGCATCGAGGTTACCAGCTACATTCCCGGAGAGGGTCACAACCTGCAGGAGCACTCCATCGTGCTGATCCGAGGTGGCCGTGTGAAGGATCTTCCCGGCGTCCGGTACCACATCGTTCGCGGTACGCTGGATTCAGTCGGCGTAGTGAAGAGATTGCAAAGCCGGTCGAAGTACGGCGCGAAGCGGCCGAAGGCGGCAGCGAAATAAGGCAATTGTGGAGAACAGGGCAGGCGAGATTAGGGGCCTGAGAGATCGACGGTCCTGAAGGAAGACGAGAAGGGAAGGGAAGTATGCCGAGAAAAGGCTTTATTGCAAAGCGGGAAGTTGCCGCAGACCCGATCTATAGCTCGACGCTGGTCACCAAGTTTGTGAATTCGATGATGTGGGGTGGCAAGAAGTCCACGGCGCAGAGCATTTTTTATGAGGCGATGACGAATCTTGAACAAAAGGGGGGCGATGAGGCCCTGAAGCTGTTCAAGAAAGCCATTGAGAATGTCAAGCCGCTGCTTGAGGTAAAGAGCCGGCGCGTAGGCGGAGCAAACTACCAGGTTCCAATCGAAGTCAATCCTGAGCGTCGGACCTCGCTCGCGATTCGCTGGCTGGTGACCTATGGTCGGGCCCGCGGGGAAAAAGGCATGACCGAAAAGTTGACGGCGGAACTGCTTGACGCGGCGAATGGCCGCGGCGCCGCCATGAAGAAGAAGGAAGATGTTCACCGTATGGCCGAGGCGAACAAGGCCTTCGCCCACTACCGCTGGTAAGGAAACGCACCTCCCCAAGCTAATTTCGTTCGACCCGCGAGCGCGATGCTCGCAGAAGAGACTGACACCGTGGCACGCTCTACACCGCTCAACAAATGTCGCAATATCGGCATCATGGCGCACATTGACGCCGGTAAGACGACGACGACCGAGCGCATTCTGTTCTACACGGGCATCACCCACCGCATCGGCGAGGTGCATGAAGGCACGGCGACGATGGACTGGATGGAGCAGGAGCAGGAACGCGGCATCACCATCACCTCCGCCGCGACCACGTGCACCTGGAATGGCATCCGCGTGAACATCATCGATACTCCCGGCCACGTTGACTTCACCGCCGAGGTGGAGCGTTCGTTGCGTGTGCTTGACGGCGCGGTAGCCTGCTTCGATGCGGTAGCCGGGGTACAACCGCAATCAGAGACGGTGTGGCGGCAGGCAGATAAATACCGCGTTCCTCGCGTTTGTTTCATCAACAAGATGGACAAGGCGGGTGCGGACTTCTTTTATTCGACGGGAACCATTCGTGACCGGTTGGGGGCGCGCGCTGTGCCGATCCAGATCCCCATCGGCCAGGAGTCCAAGTTCGCCGGCGTCGTCGACCTTGTTGAGATGCGCGCTATTTTGTGGCATGACGAGACAATGGGCGCCAAGTATTCGGTCGAAGAGGTCCCCGCGGACCTCAAGGAGAAGGCACTTGACTTTCGGAATCAGCTGATCGAGGCCGTGGCCGATTCCGATGACGAGGTGCTGAATGCCTTTCTTGAGGGCGAAGAGGTAACCACAGAGCAGCTCAAGCGTGCGCTGCGCAAAGCGACGATCAGCATGAGTGTGTTTCCCGTGCTAGCCGGGTCTTCCTTCAAGAACAAGGGCGTACAGACGCTGCTGGACGCGGTCGTCGACTATCTGCCGAGTCCGCTTGATGTGCCCCCGATCCAGGGTGGAAATCCAGAGGATATGGAAGAGCGGCTGGTTCGCCGGTCCGACGATAGTGAACCGTTTGCGGCGCTTGGCTTCAAAATCATGACTGACCCGTTTGTCGGTCAGCTGATCTTCATCCGGGTGTACTCCGGGGTGCTCAAAACGGGCGACTCTGTGCTTAACCCTCGAACCCGCAAGACCGAGCGCATCGGACGGCTGTTGAAGATGCACGCCAATAAGCGGGAGGAGATCACCGAAATCATGGCGGGCGATATCTGCGCCGCCGTTGGTCTTAAGAACCTCGTGACCGGCGACACGATCTGCACCGACAAGGCTCCCATTGTTCTGGAATCTATCGACTTTCCGAAGCCCGTCATCGAAGTTGCCGTTGAACCGAAAACTAAGGCCGACCAAGAAAAGATGGGCATGGCGTTGGCAAAGCTCGCGCAGGAGGATCCCACGTTCCGGGTGCGGACCGACCCGGATTCTGCACAGACCATTATCGCCGGCATGGGCGAGCTCCATCTTGAAATCATTGTGGATCGCATGATGCGGGAGTATAAGGTCGAGGCGAACGTGGGCAAGCCGCAGGTTAACTACCGGGAGACCATTCGGTCGAACGCGGAGGCTGAGGGCAAATATATTCGGCAGACCGGCGGGTCGGGTAACTATGGCCACGCAAAGATCCGGATCTCTCCTAACGAGCCGGGCAAAGGCTACGAATTCTCGAACGACACAAAAGGCGGATCGATTCCTAAGGAGTACATCAAGCCAATCGATCAGGGCATTCAGGATGCGATGCAGCGAGGGATCCTCGCCGGGTACGAGATGGTGGATGTTAAGGTTTCCTTGTACGACGGAAGCTACCATGACGTGGATTCGAACGAGATGGCGTTCAAGATTGCCGGTTCGATCGCCTTCAAAGAAGCGGCTCGCAAGGCAAAGCCGGTGTTGCTGGAGCCGGTGATGTCGGTCGAGGTCACGGTCCCGGATGAGTACATGGGCACCATCATCGGCGATCTGAACAGCCGTCGCGGCCGGATCGAAGGTATGGAAATGGTTGGCGGTGTCCAGGCCATCCGGGCAACGGTCCCGCTCAGCACGATGTTCGGGTACGCCACGCATATGCGGTCGTCCACCCAGGGACGTGCGAATTACTCAATGGAGTTCAAACAATACGAAGAAGCTCCGCGATCAGTTTCGGAAGAGATCATCGCGAAGGTTCAGGGTAAAGAGACAACGACGCGGTAACGCGGGCGCAGCATTCAAGATCAGGTTCAGGAGAAGGATTCATCATGGCGAAGGAAAAGTTTGACCGTTCGAAGCCGCAC
>CAXTEU010000010.1:0-14364 GCA_964243475.1 uncultured Acidobacteriaceae bacterium
TCCCCGCAGGGGACCTGCTTCTGCCCTTGCCCTTGCTTTTCTAGTTGTCATCCCCGCAGGGGACCTGCTTCTGCCCTTCCCCTTGCTTTTCTAGTTGTCATCCCCGCAGGGGACCTGCTTCTGCCCTCGCCCTTGCTTTTCTAGTTGTCATCCCCGCAGGGGACCTGCTTCTGCCCTTGCCCTTGCTTTTCTAGTTGTCATCCCCGCAGGGGACCTGCTTTCGCCCTTGCCCTTGCCTTTCTAGTTGTCATCCCCGCAGGGGACCTGCTTTGCACTTGCCCCTGTTTTCTAGTTGTCATCCCCGCAGGGGACCTGCTTTCGCCCTTGCCCTTGCCTTTCTAGTTGTCATCCCCGCAGGGGACCTGCTTTGCACTTGCCCCTGCCCCTGCCCCTGCCCTTGCACTTTGCCCTGCAGTTGCACTTGCCCCTGCCGTTGCACTTGCTCCTCGCCGTTGCCGTTGCTCCTCGCTCCTTGCCGTTGCACTTGTTCCTCCACCGCCGTCATCCTTCGCGAAGCGAAGGACCCCTGCCGTTGCAGTTGCCCTGCCATTACACTTGCCCGCCACCCCATCCTCCCAAGCAAACCAAGCCCTCACCCCCACTACACTAAAACCGTGACCCCCACCGACCAAGCCGCCCACCTCCTCACCACCCTCGGCGTCCCCACCTCCCTCCTCTCCGGCGGCACCTTCCCCGCCCGATCCCCCATCACCGGCGAAACCCTCGCCCACCTCACCCCCACTTCCCCCGCCGAAGCCAACGCCGCCATCGAAGCCGCCCACACCGCCTTCCTCGCCTGGCGGGGCGTCCCCGCGCCCCGCCGCGGCGAGCTCGTCCGCCTCCTCGGCGAAGAGCTCCGTGCCAACCTCGACACCCTCGGGGAGCTCGTCACCCTCGAAGCCGGCAAAATCCTCTCCGAAGGCCGCGGCGAAGTCCAGGAAATGGTCGACATCTGCGTCTTCGCCGCCGGCCTGTCCCGCGGGATCGGCGGCCTCACCCTCCCCTCCGAGCGCCCCGCCCACCGCATGATGGAAACCTGGCACCCCCTCGGCGTCACCGGCATCATCTCCGCCTTCAACTTCCCCGTCGCCGTCTGGGCCTGGAACGCCGCCCTCGCCCTGGTCTGCGGCAACCCCGTCGTCTGGAAACCCTCCGAGAAAACTCCCCTCACCGCCCTCGCCGTCCAGGCCCTCTTCCGGCGCGCCGCCAGCAAGCTCCCCGACCTCCCGCCCAACCTCTCCACCCTCCTCCTCGGCAACCGCGACCTCGGCGAACTCCTCGTCGCCCACCCCCGCATCCCCCTCGTCTCCGCCACCGGATCCACCGCCATGGGACGCGCCGTCGGCCCCGCGCTCGCCGCCCGCTTCGCCCGCTCCATCCTCGAGCTCGGCGGCAACAACGCAGCCATTATCACCCCCACCGCCGACCTCCACCTCGCCCTCCGCGGCATCGCCTTCTCCGCCATCGGCACCGCCGGCCAGCGCTGCACCACCCTCCGCCGCCTCATCGTCCACACGTCCATCTACGACCAGCTCATCCCCCAACTCAAACGCGTCTACACCTCCGTCCAAATCGGCGACCCACGCACCCCCGACACCCTCGTCGGCCCCCTCATCGACCGCCCCGCCTTCGAGGCTATGCAGGCTACCCTCACCCGCGTCCGAGCCGCCGGTGCGCACGTCCACGGCGGAGACCGCGTCCACCCCCTCGGCCCCCCCGAAGCCAACCCCGAAGCCTTCTACGTCCGCCCAGCTCTCGTCGAAATCGCCACCCAATCCGAAGCCCTCATGGCAGAAGTCCGCCACGAAACCTTCGCCCCCATCCTCTACCTCCTCCCCTACACCACCCTCGCCGAAGCCATCGCCCTCCACAACGCCGTCCCCCAGGGCCTCTCCTCCGCCATCTTCACCAACGACCTCCGCGAAGCCGAGCTCTTCCTCTCCGCCTCCGGCTCCGACTGCGGCATCAGCAACGTCAACATCGGCACCTCCGGCGCAGAAATCGGCGGTGCCTTCGGCGGCGAAAAAGAAACCGGCGGCGGCCGCGAATCCGGCTCCGACGCCTGGAAAACCTACATGCGCCGATCTACCAACACCATCAACTACGGCAGGGATCTCCCCCTAGCCCAGGGCGTCTCCTTCGACATCGACTAGTACCAGTGGATCCGGGATTCATATAGCCGAACTAACTTCAAAGCCGGAACAATTCTGTTTTTGTGAGCCACAGGTTTACCGTCGGCCAGAAACAGTGTTCTGGAGGTTAGAGGTAAGCAATCGTTGAACAGCGTACGCCAACTTTGCTCTTAGTATCATGGCCCCAGTACGGTGGGACGGTAGGGGATTCTCAATAAGCGTTCGCGTCCCAACAGCACTCTGGAGGTTCCGATTCGTGCTTTCCTTCGGCGAAGCGTCTGCTCTAGCCCGCCGCCTTGGACCTCGTCTACTGGCCGTGGACGGCCTGCCTTGCTCCGGCAAATCCACCTTGGCAGAAAAAATGGCTGAAGCGAACGGATTTCAATGCATAGCGGTCGACGACTTCTTTCAGCGCTATGAAGAGTTTCTGACTGCCATCCGCGAGCTCGCCGGAAGCGGACGCTGCAGCTACTATCCTTTTGACTGGCCCAGCATGAGATTCAGTCAGGAACGGCGAACGGTCATGTTGGCGAACGGTCCGGTCATCGTCGAGGGCACCTCGTCTCTTCACCCGGACCTTGCACCGCTTTTTGACGTCCGATTCTTCGTTGAGAGCGACGAGACAACAATCCTTGACGCGGTTCTGAGGCGGGATGGCAACTACTTCGAGAATGAGTGGCGCGACCTCTGGCTGCCAAACGCGGCACTTTACATGGAAACGAAGCCGCGGCAGCGAGCGGACTTCTTCGTAGCAGGCCGAGGAGTTCGCCCGAGGACAGCGTATTCAGAACCCTGGGAGTACGTCGAGGTATAGTCCAGAGCTTTCGGATGGTTCCCTCTCCCTGTCCGACTGGAGGCAGCGTCATTCCAAGCAAAGGGATACGTATGCCATCTATGCCTGTACCCTTCATGCAAAGCGCCCCATCAAAGCGACGGGGCTAAGTAGGCCTTGCTCTTTTGCAGTCCCCTGCTATCCTCCCCCCAAGGCCACCCACCATGACTCCAGGCAACCCCTACCCTGAAGCCCAGCCGACCCCCCACACCGCCACCCGCGTGCCCGCCCTCGCACGCCCCTCCCTCTTCGGCGACTAACTCCCCCCAAAAACCAGCCTGCAACCTTAGCGCCATTGCCGCGATCCAGCCCGAGGTGTCTCCTCCCCTCGAAGCCTCGCGAAGGCCGTCGCCCACCCGCCCCGCCCCAAGCCCCCGCACCCCGGAGAGCCACGCCATGCCCACCCTCGAAACCGCCCCGACCACCACCCCCGAAATCCGCACCGCCACCGCCGCCACCTACGCCCAACACGGCCCCAAACTCCGCACCCCCCTCCCCGGCCCCCAGGCCGCCGCCATCATCGCCCGCGACGAAGCCATCCTCTCCCCCTCCTACACCCGCGGCTACCCCCTTGTCGTCCGCCGCGGCCGCGGCACCCGCATCGAAGACGTCGACGGCAACGAGTTCCTCGACTTCTCCGCCGGCATCGCCGTCACCTCCACCGGCCACTGCCACACCGAGGTCGTCGCTGCCGCCCAGGCCCAGACCGCCGAGCTCATCCACATGTCCGGCACCGACTTCTTCTACGAAGGCATGCCCCAACTCGCCGAACGCCTCAGCGCCATCGCCCCCATGCCCGGACCGCACCGCGTCTACTTCGGCAACTCCGGCGCCGAGGCCGTCGAGTGCGCCCTCAAACTCGCCCGCTACCACACCGGCCGCCAAAACGTCATCGCCTTCCTCGGCGCCTTCCACGGCCGCACCATGGGCGCCCTCTCCCTCACCAGCTCCCGCCCGCAACAAAAACGCCGCTTCGCTCCCTTCGTCCCCGGCGTCACCCACGTCCGCTACCCCTACGCCTATCGCGGCTATAACGGCGAGCAACAAGACCCCGAAGAATTTGGCCTCGCCTGCGCCCGCTACATCGAAGACAAGCTCTTCCGCACCGTCCTCCCGCCCGAAGAAGTCGCCGCGGTCGTCGTCGAAGCCATCCAGGGCGAAGGCGGCTACGTCGTCGCCCCCACTCCCTTCATGCAGGAGCTCCGCCGCATCTGTGACCGTCACGGTATCTTACTCATCGTCGACGAAGTCCAGTCCGGCATGGGCCGCACCGGCAAGTGGTGGGCCGTCGAGCACACCGGCGTCCACCCCGACATCATCACCTCCGCCAAAGGCATCGCCAGCGGCTTCCCCCTCTCCGCCTGCATCGCCCGCGCCCACGTCATGGACTGGGTCCCCGGCTCCCACGCCTCCACCTTCGGCGGGAATCCGGTCGCCATCGCCGCCGCCCTCGCCACCATGGACATCATCGAGCGCGAAGCCATGCAAAATGCAACCGTCATCGGCACACACATCACCGACCGCGCCCGCACCTGGCTCACCCGGTACCCCATCGTCGGCGACATCCGCGGCCGAGGCCTCATGATCGGCATCGAAATCGTCGCGGACCGCGCCTCCCGCACCCCCGTTCCCCACCTCCGCGACCAAATCGTCGACCGCGCCTTCACCCGAGGCCTCCTCCTCCTCGGCTGCGGCGAAACCTCCCTCCGCCTCTGCCCCTCCCTCCTCGTCAAACCCGAAGAGGCCACCGTCGCCATGGACATCCTCGAAACCTGCATCGCCACCTGCAGCCAACCCCACTAACAACCCGCGGAGCGGCGCACCCACGCCGCTCCGCCCACCCCACCTAGTTCGGCAAGTCCTTCTCCAACAGCTCCTGCCGGTAAAACGGCCGCGGCATCCGATCCTTCAACGCCGGCAACGGATCCAGCTTCTGCTGCCCCTTCCCATACCAGAACGCCACACTCGTATACAGGTCCCGCCGATCGTTCGCATGCCCATGCTCGATCGACGCCGTGATCGACTTCTCGAAATACACCGGGTCCTGCAGGTACCACCGATACAGCACATGCACCCCGCTCCAGTCGCGGTTGCCCCGCGATATGTAACCCACAAAGGGATAATTAAACTCGTCCGCAAACTGCCACGCACTTCCAAACGCATCCTCCACCCCCGTCCCGTTGATCGTCGGCGGTGACGTCTGCCCATCAATAAAGAACATGTCATCGCCCTCGCCCCACCATCCCGAAGACAAACCCTGGATCGCCAAAATCACCCCAACAAACTGCCCCTTCCCCTTCGCCGACATAAACCGGTAATTATTCTTCCCATCCAGGTTCACTCCCTGTGACTCCGCCTCCGGAATCGCCTTCGTCACCTCGCTCCGCCACTGCGCATGGAACCGCCCCTGCCGATCCGTCTGCTTCGTATCGGCATAGCTCTGGTAGTCAATGTGAAAGTAAAAGCTTGAAACCGCCTTCTCCCCATCATTCGTTAACGTAATCCGTGCCCCCCGCGAGAACGGCATCTCGAAGTACGACATCAGCGCCCGCCCACGCACCGCCAGCGGCAGCGACTGCCACGAGTGGTACGCCTGCCCCGTATGCCCGCCCGGAACGTCCTCATACTCAAACCCCGTCCCAAAAAAATCCCCGATCGGCACCTCCACCGCGGGCTCCGTGTCCCCATCCCAGTACATCCGCAGCACCAGCTCGCGCAGGTGAAACGCGCTCGGCGAGTCGATCGTCGCCCAGATATGCCGGATCGATCCCGGCCCCGCGATCTCCGCCAGCGTCGCCGTCTCTCCCGCCCCAACATGGATCGCATCCGCATTCTTGCCCGTCGTGTCGTACGACGAAACCCGATGCGACGTCACCCCCGACACCAGGTCCGCCACATGCGCCAGCGGCCCCGATTCCTGCGCCCCGGCCAGCGCCGGCACCACTAAAACCACAACCGCAACTACACCCAACACCAGCCTCACCATGCACCTCGCCCTTACAGTCCCCGACAATCTCGACGACGAGGCCATGGTACCGCGCCCGCCGAACACCCCGTCCCCCTCGCACCGAAGCCCTACGCCCCCACCATTCGTCCAACCCCCAGGACAACCCCGCATGCGCCACTCCGACAAATCCCTCGCCTACGCCCTCCTCCGCATCGCCCTCGGCGTCAACTTCGCCGGCCACGGCCTCACCCGCATCCACAACGGTGTCGCCGCCTTCGCCCACACCACCGCCGCGCACCTAGCCACCGCGCCCCTCCCACCCCTCCTCGTCCTCCCCTTCGCCTACGCCATCCCCTTCCTCGAAGCCGCCCTCGGCCTCACCCTGCTCCTCGGCCTCGCCACCCGCGTCTCCCTCATCGCCGGCGCCCTCTTCATGATGGCGCTCACCATCGGCGTCACCGCCAACCAGCAATGGGACATCGCCGCCCAGCAACTCCTCTACAGCCTCCTCTTCTCCCTCCTCCTCTTCCTCCGCGAACACAACACCCTCTCCCTCGACGCGCGCCTGGCGCCCGGACCAGCCGCCCATTCCCAAACGCACGGGCCCCGCGCGTGAAACCCATGCACGCCGGAGTCGCGCGAACGTAAGGCTCGGCACACCCCACGAAAATAATCCTTCGATGGTTCCTAACCGCGTCCGAATCCCCTTGTCTAATCGGGCGAATGGAAAAACTCGAACAGAGCGCCATCCGCGATGTTCTTCGCGGAGACCGTGACCGGTACCGCGTCCTGGTCGACCTTCATTACGCTGCCGTCTTTCGCGTCGCCTTCCGCATCACCGGCAGCGCGTCCGACGCCGAGGACGTTGCACAGGAAGCCTTTCTGCGCGCCTACAACAAACTCGAAAACTTTCGCGGCAACAGCACCTTCTCTACCTGGATCCATCGCATTGCCATGAACTCCGCCTTCAATCTCGTCGAGCGCCGCACCCGCGAGCTCAGCCACACCGCCCGATCCCTCACCGCCGACCCCATGTCCGCCCACACCATACCCGACCCAGCTGACCTCCAACCCAACCCCGAACACCTCCTTCTCGACCGCGAAGCCCACACTCTGCGCGAAGCCGCCATGCAGCAACTCACTCCCATGGAACGCACCGCCTTCACCCTTCGCCACATGGAAGACCTGCCCATCGCCGAGATCGCGGAAGCCCTGCGGGTTCCCGCAAACTCCGCCAAGCAGGCCGTCTTCCGCGCTGTCAGCAAGCTGCGCCGCTCCCTCGCTCCCCTCGCCGGAGGTCTCCGTTGACCCAACCCACTCCCCACATTGCCGAAGGCGATTTGATCCTGTACCAGTTACAAGATCCCCCCGACGACGCCGCAATCCGCGCCCACCTCGAAAGCTGCAGCGCCTGCGCGGAGCTCGCTGCTGAAATCGCACACACCCTGCGCGTCTTCTCCGCCTCGCCCGTTCCGCAACCTGACTTCGATCGAGCCTGGCAGCGACTTCGCCCGCAACTTCCTACGCCCACCGCCGCACCGGCACGGCGCTCGATCCCGCTCCTCCGCTGGCCCGTCCTGGCCTCCGTCGCCGGCCTCGCAACCGCTGCGCTTCTCCTGTTCACGATCATGCTTCCGCGCCATCACGTGCCGCAGCAGCCGACCGTTGCGCAGCGTATGCCCGGCCCGCTCACGCCGGGCCCGGTCGACCCCGCCGTTGCCGCCCACCTCGATGCCGCCGAGCGCTTTCTTACCGAGGCGAGCCACACCTCCGCACCGCTCGACCCCGTGCTGCGCGAGCAGGCCCAAACCCTCCTTGCCCATAACGCCTTATACGTCCAAACGGCCCGCGCCTCCGGCGATCTAGCCGACGCCGCCGTGCTGGAAAAGCTCGGCCGCGTCCTCACCGCCGCAGACCACGAAACGCCCGTCGACACCGCCGACGGCTGGCACTTGCGCTTCGAGCTCAACGCCGATGGCCTCCTTCTGGACCTCCGCATCCTGCGCCAAAACCAATCGCGGCAGGCCGCCGGACAGACCCAACGCACTTCCACCCAGGACACCCTCCAATGAAGACCCCTCTCCTCGCCGCTGCTGTCCTCACCTGCCTTCCATCCCTCGCGCCAGCGTCGGTCAGCACGGGCCCTGCGATCGTCTTTGAAGCTCGAGCCGAAGCCGATCCGCCCGCCAACGCCACCGGCCCCTACGCGGACGGCATGCGTGCCCTCAACCAGCAACGCTGGCCCGACGCCGTCACCGCCTTCTCCCGAGCTGCGTCCGCCCACGGCAAGAACGCCGACGCTGCCCTTTACTGGAAGGCCTACTCCCTCAATAAACTCAACAAACCCAACCTCGTCGCGGCCACCTGCTCGCAACTCCACGCCGCCTACAGCACCAGTTCCTGGAACCGCGACTGCTCCGCTCTCTCCCTGCAACTTCAACTGGACCCAAACAGCCTGCCCAACTCCGCCGAAATTCAGAAGCTGGTCGCCGATAGCAAGAACATCCACGTCAACCTTCCCGAGCTGTACATCGACATGCCCCACGCCGAGCAGGCCGACCCGGACGCCGATCTCAAAATCCTCGCCCTCAACTCCCTCATGAACCGCGACCCCGCCCAGGCGCTGCCCATCCTGCGCCACCTCCTCACCACGCCGCAGCCTGCCGGCATCAAGCAGCACGCCCTGTTCATTCTTGAGCAGAACAACTCTCCTGAAGCCCAGCAGCTCCTGCACGAGATCGTCCTTGGCCACATCGACCCCTCGCTTCAGCGCGAAGCCGTGCAGATGATGGGCGTTACCGAGGGCAAGCGCGCCAACGAAACTCTCGATCAGCTCTACCGTTCCACCTCCGACCCGCAAATCAAGGAAGCCGTCCTTAACGCCTTCTTCGTCTCCGGCGACGCTCCCCGCATGGTGGACCTCGCCCGTCAGGAGAAAGATCTCAACCGCAAACGCGAAATCGTCTCGAGGCTCGCCCTGATGCAGGACAAAGCCGCCACCGACTACATGCTCGAACTCCTCAAGTAGTCCCAGTCCACCGTCACGCACCCATCCACCGCGATCCCTTCGCGCCCAGGAGATCTCCGCATGCCTTTCCTCTCCCCGCTCGCAGCCGCCGTTCTCGTCATCGCTCCGCTTCGAGCGCAGCAACCCACAACCGTTCACGCACAGCTCACCACCGAAGCCGCCCCCAGCGGCCCGCGCCCCTCCCGCACCCTCGACGCCGCCGGCCTGCCGATCGTCTTCCTCACCGGCGTCTCTCCCGAGAGCAGTCTCGACCTCCTAAAGGCGCTGGCGCTTTCCCCGAACACCATCGACCGCCAACTCCGCGATGCCGCCGTCTTCAGCATCTCGCTGCACCGCTCTCCCGCAACCGTGCCCACCCTCGCCTCTCTCACGGAGCCCAGCCGCGACCCCGACATCCGCGAAAAGGCCGCCTTTTGGCTCGGCAACTCCGCCGATCCCGCCGCCTTCACCTTCCTCCAGCACCTCGCCCGCACCGACCCCGACCCCCGCTTCCGCGAAAAACTCACCTTCGACCTCACCCTCTCCCACCAGCCCGGTGCCGTAGACGAACTCATCCGCATGGCCCACGCCGACTCCGCTGCCCAGGTCCGCAAACAGGCCCAGTTCTGGATGAGCCAACTCGGCGGCAAGCGCGTCACCGCAGACCTTCGCGACTCCGCCGACTCCGACCCCAACACCGACGTTCGCCGCTCCGCCGTCTTCGCCCTGTCCCGCCTGCCAGCGGACCAGAGCACTCCCCAGCTCATCCACGTCGCCCAGACCAATTCCAGCCCAGAAATCCGCAAACAAGCCGTCTTCTGGCTCGGACAGTCCGACGATCCCAACGCCCTCGCCTTTCTCACCAAGCTCCTCCAGCCCTGACCTGCCTCAAACCTGCCCAGATCATAAAGCGAAAAGTAGGTGAAAAAGCCCCCGAGGCAAAATTTACTTCAACCCCATTCCCATTCCGGGAAACTCTCCCTACCGCCCCACCCCCGTCGGCGCCGGCAAACCCAAAAACGCCGCCACATGCTCATTCAAAAACCTGGCATCCGCCGCGCTCGCCCCAGCCCCCGCCGGATGCCCCCACAACGACGGAATCGGCAGCAACGTGCAGTGCCGAATAAACCCCGCCTCATACCGCGCATCCTCCACCGGAAAATACAAGTCCGTCGCCGATGGAAGGTACAGCAGCGGCGCCTTCATCGACCGCAACGCCGCCTCCACATTCCCCCCAAACCCCGGTGTCGCCCCCACATCGTTCCGCTCCCACGTCCGCATCTGCAAAATCAAATTGTTCGCATCCGCCCCCTCAATAAAGTGGTCCTTGTAGTACGCAATCACGTCATACACACTCGTCCACTTCGGATTCTCCCCCCGCCAAAGCTCCTTCCGCCACCACTCCTGCGAGTACAGCCACGCCGTCCAAACCAGCGAAAACGCCTCCACCCCCTTCACCGGCTGCTTCGCGTAATCGCCCCCGTTAAAGGTCCCGTCCGCATCGATCGCCGCAATCTCACTCTCCAGCCGCACAATCTGGTGCCCATATGCCTTCGCCGTCCCAGAGGTCGCCACCAGCTTATCCATATAGTCCGGATAACTCACCCCCCACTGCAGCGCCTGCTGCGCCCCCATCGAAAACCCAATCACCGCCCGCAGATGCTGCACATGCAACTCCCCCGTCAGCAGCTGGTGCACCGCCTCCACATTGTCCCGAATCGTCGTCACCGGAAACCGCGGCCCGTCAAACGGCTTCGGCGTATTGCTCGGCGAAGACGACCGCCCATTGCCAAACAACTCGCTCGTCACCAGAAAAAACTTCCCGGGATCGAGCGCCTTCCCCGGCCCAATCAGCCACCCATACCCATGCATCTCCGCCATATAGTGCGACGGCAACAGAATCGCATTGTCCCCCGCCGCATTCAGCGTCCCGTACGTCCCATACACCACCTTGGCCTCCGGCAGCACCACCCCGCTCTCCGTCCGGAAGTTCCGGATCACAAACTCATGCTGCACCGGCTCCGGCCCCTTCGCCGCCTCCTGCCCCACCGCCCCCGCAACAAACGTAACCGCCATCAGCACAAACCCAAACATCCGCATCACTGTACCCCTCCCAAACCCGTAACCTGCCCCACCGTCGTCGCCGCCCCCGCCGAACCCAAACCCGCCCCCAAAGCCGGAAACCCCGCCGGAGCCCGCCTGTGCTTCGTCCGCTGCTCATACCCATACGCCAGCCGAATCAGCTCGCCCTCCCCAAACTCCCTCCCCAAAAACGTCATCCCCGCCGGCAAATCCCCATGCGTAAACCCCATCGGCACCGTCATCGCCGGAAACCCCGTCTGCGGACTCAGCACCTGACTATTGTCCCCGGCAGGCGAAGTCATATCCCCCACCTTCCGCGGCGGGTTGCTCCACGTCGGATACACCACCGCATCCAGCCGCGCCGCATCCATCGCCGCCAGCAGCGCCGCCCGAAACCGCACCTTCGGCGCATCATGCCAAACATCCTCGCACGGCGTCCGCCGCTCCTCCTTCCCCGCCGGCCCCACCGACCCCGTCAACTCCTCCCCGATATACGGCAGATACAGCCCACTCGCCACCACCTCCGCCGTCGACCGCACCGGAGCCCCCGGATGCGCCCGCAAATACGCATCCAGATCCGCCGCAAAATCCCCACACCACAGGTCCTTCGTCAGCGCCTGGTACTCCGGCAGATCAAACGCCACCACCGTCGCCCCCGCCGCGCGCATCTCCCCCAGCGCCCGCTCCGTCACCGCCCGCACCTCCCCATCCGTCGTCTTCTCCTCCGCATACCGGTGGAAATACCCGATCCGCGCCCCCCGCAACCCGTTCGCATCCAGGTCCTTCGTGTAGTCCTCCGCCGCCCTCCCCCGCACCGCTCCGTCACCGCGTCCGCCGCGTCATACCCCGCCACGGCCGTCAGCACCGCCGCCGCATCCGCCACCGTCCGCGCCATCGGCCCACCCACATCGTTATTCGCAAACAGCGGAATAATCCCCGCCCGGCTCACCAGCCCAATCGTCGGCCGAACCCCCACCAGGTCGTTATGCGCCGAAGGCCCCCGTATCGAATTCCCCGTATCCGTCCCCAGCCCCACCTCCGCCAAGCTCGCCGCCACCGCCGCCGCCGTCCCCCCACTGCTCCCCGCCGGAACCCGCCCGAGGTCATACGCATTCCGCGTCGTCCCCCCAATCGAGCTCATCGTCACATACGGACTAAACGCCCACTCCGCCATGTTCGACTTCCCCAGCACCATCGCCCCCGCCTCCCGCAGCTTCCGCACCATCGTCGCGTCGTCCACGGGCTTAAACCCCTTCATCGCTAACGACCCCCCAGTCGTCTGCAACCCCCGCGTGTCATAGTTGTCCTTCACCATCACGGCCACCCCCGTCAACCTTCGAATCTTCCCCGTCCGCACCTCCCGGTCACACGCCGCCGCCTCCCCCCGCACCTCCGGATTCACCACTACCACACTGTTCAGCCCCGTCGCCTGGTCATACACCGCAATCCGCCGCAAATACTCCTCAACAATCCCCGCACAAGTCACCCGCCCAGCCAGCAACGCCCCCTGCGTCCCCACAACCGTAGCCTCCACCACCTCAAACCCCTGCGCAGACGCCGTCGACGGCGACCCTATCATCATCACCAGTCCGAAAACCATCCGTCTCCGCAGCAACACCGAACCGTTAAACATCCTCGCATCATAGGCGGAGCCAACGCGGACACAACGGCAAAAGCGAGGGAACATCGCCGTCAGCAACATACTCGACACGTCGGTATGTTATGACGCATGATGTCGCATGGGAGAGGCGAGTAGACGGAAATGGCTTAGGCGTGTCGAACAGGCGAACTCATCACAGCTTGCTGCTGCGCAAGAAAGCCCTTCAAATACCAGCGGTATGCCAACAACAACGTCGCAGACCGGAGCTATGCAGTGGGTCCGACGAACGGGAATTTGGTCGGCGGGCCTGGGAATGTTCGGCCTGTTGTCCACGTTCTTTTGGACTTCAATAACGTTCGTTTACTTCGGACTGCTTCTCTTGATGCTGGATCTTTTGTTAGAACCGCTCTCAAAAGCCGTGAAAACAGCAGGCTATATTGTCTTGTCGCTGACATTGATCGCATTCACTTACTTCATCGTACTAAGATCAGACCCCATACACCTAGGATACATCGACAATAGCGACGGATCAGTAAGTATCTATTTAGTCAATGCCACAGATACAGACTACAAAGACTTCGACGTGCATCTGCAACTGCCGCCGGACACATTTGTAGTCAGTGCCGACCAGCAAAGCGCTTTATCGTCCTGCTCAATTTTCAATTTTGTAGATGCCTCGGCAATAAAAGGTGAGACGAACTACTCGAGAACTGACACATTGCCGTCAGGAGAACACGTGATGAATGTCTTCGGCAATTATAAGAGAGTTCGTTGTGAAGCCTTACCGCACAGATCCAAGCTTTGGATAAGAATGTTCTCCGGAAAGGTGGGTGAAACTATACTGGAGCCAAACAGAAGTCCTGTAACTGACATTAGAGTAGTCGGTTCCTACCAGGGTAAGTTCCGCGAATTCGGTATTGATGAACGAATTGCACCTCAGAACATCGACGCCCGCGCCAATGGATGGAAGAGCCGCTAACGGTGCCACCCAAGACAACCACCAAATCGGGTGCCCCATTCATGACAGTCCCACCGTCATGAGTGGGTTCTCCCGATGACCCTCAAGAAAACCCCATCTTCGCAACCTACCCAGACAAGCACAACCAAATCACCACCCCAACCCCTCAAGGGCACGGCTTAAGCCGTGCCAAAAAACCAGCCGCGCGCAGCGCTCCCGCTCTGCCGAAGGCCCATCCAAACCCCACGCCCACCCCGCAACCCACATCCGCCACAAAGCCGGGTGCCCCAGGTTCGGCAGTCTCACCGCCTAACCTGGGTTCCTCCAGCGAACCCCCAGGACAACCACCAACCAGGAGCCTCCCAAGACACCCACACCCACCGAAAAGGCACGGCTTAAGCCGTGCCAAAAACCATCCACACGCAACGCCCCGCTCCGCCGAAGCCCCACCCAGCCCCACACCACCCCGAAACCCCCCATCCGCCACAAAGCCGGGTGCCCCAGGTTCGGCGGTCTCACCGCCTAACCTGGGTTCCTCCAGAGTCCTCCCAGGATAACCACTAAGCCGGGTGCCCCATCCACGACCACTCCATCGTCGTGGGTAGGTCTTCCAGCGCCCTCTCAAAACACCCCAGCCCCAACCGAAGGGGCACGGCTTAAGCCGTGCCAAAAAACCAGCCGCGCGCCAGCGCCCCCGCTCCGCCGAAAGCCCACCCAACCCCACACCACCCCGAAACCCCCATCCGCCACAAAGCCGGGTGCCCCATCCACGACCACTCCATCGTCGTGGGTAGGTCTTCCAGCGC
>CAXTEU010000010.1:14464-161569 GCA_964243475.1 uncultured Acidobacteriaceae bacterium
TTAAGCCGTGCCAAAAAACCAGCCGCGCGCCAGCGCCCCCGCTCTGCCGAAGGCCCACCCAAACCCCACACGCCCGAACCCCTCATCGCAGGCTCCAAAACCAACCGAACCCAACACCATCACCACGCCCAGAACAAAGCAAACTCACAAAGACCGCCACCCATAACCCCGGTGGTGTACCCTCACCCCGTCCCCCCAAAGGAGTTCCCATGCGTTCCACCCTGTTCCTCTCCGCCCTCGTCTGCCTCTCTGCCTCCATCCCCGCCGCCGCCGACACCATCCAGTACGTCTTCACGCCCGACCCCGGCTCCGCCGCCGATTCCGTCTCCTTCACTCTCCCCTCCGACGTCACCCCCACCTACGTCGGCGCCAACGGCACCTTCTTCGAAGCCGACACCATCGCCACCATCAACGGCGTCACCGCGCCCGACTCCATCGAGCTCTTCGCCGGAGGATTCCTCGTCTTCAACGAAAACTTCGACTTCGAAGGCGCTCCCCTCTTCACCGGCGACAACGCCCACCCCACCCTCACCCTCACCACCGGCGCCTACGATCAGGTCGGTGAGCGCGACCAGGACATCGGCACCGGAACCCTCGTCGTCTCCGACCTCTCCACCGTCACCCCCGAGCCCTCGAGCATCCTCCTTCTCGGCACCGGCGTCCTCGCCGCCGCCAACACCCTCCGCCGCCGCATCCTCTAACTCGCGGTCCGCCCCGGCACGCAGCCGGTGCACCCACGTCAACCCCCATCCACCCCCAACCCCTTCGTCACCAACAACATACCCCTGGCGCACCCACCTACCCCCAACCTGTAAAATCAAAACAGCGAAAGGTTCCACAAGCAGGTCCAACTAGAAACCCGACAAGCCCGTATGTCGTTCATTCTAGAAATTATGTGCACAAATTCCCTGGAATCACTGCTTTGCGGTGCGACGCCTCCTCTAAGTCTCTGATTTCAGACAAATTGACCCCAAAATCCCGCCACCCGGGGAGGGGGGTCCCAAGGGGGAGAGACACACCCCGGAGCAGTCCGCCCTACCGAAAGAGGAACCAACATGCTCGATCTGAAATCCCGCCGCAGCAGCAAAACCCTCCTCGGTCTCACGCTCCTCCTCACCTCCATCACCACCGTCGCCCAGCAACACGCCCTGCCCGACCCCGCCTCCGGAACGCCCGACATCCTCATCGCCCCAGCCGCCCGCAAGCCCGCGCCCGACTTCACCCTCACCGACCTCGACGGCAAATCCGTCACCCTCTCCAAGCTCCGCGGCAAAGTCGTCCTCCTCGACTTCTGGGCAACCTGGTGCGGCGGATGCAAGCTCGAGCTTCCCTGGTACGTCGACTTCGACCACAAATACCGCTCGGAAGGCCTCGCCGTCGTCGGCGTCTCCATGGACGACGGCGGTCCGCAACTGGTCCGCACCTTCGCCACCCAAAAAGGCCTCTCCTACCCAATCGTCCTCGGCAACGAAGCCCTCAGTGACAGGTTCCACATGGAATCCATGCCGCTCACCCTCCTCATCGACAAGCAGGGACGCATCGCCGTCGCCCACGCCGGCGTCGTCCAGCGCGCCTCCTTCGAGCAGCACATCCAGGACTTGCTCCACTGAATGGCCCCGAAGCCACACTCCTGTAACACGCACCCATTACGTTCATCCTGTGCCTCCGGACGTCACCCGCTCCGGAACCCCACCAGGAGAACCTCTCACATGCGCCACCGTACCTGGAAAAAGGCCTGCGCCTCGCTCGCCCTTGGATCGCTCATCGCTCCGGTCGCCTGTGCGGCCCAGCAGATCCCCGCCAACCGCATCCCCAACACACCCGTCGACATTGCTCCACCCTCCTCCGCCGCCGTCGCCCAGTACACCCTCACGCCCAGCGCCTCCGCCTCGAACATCACCTACGCCCAGGAAGTCGCCCTCCTCCAGAAGAAGGTCAAGTATGTCTTCGTCCTGTTCCAGGAGAATCGCTCCTTCGACTTCTACTTCGGCACGTATCCCGGAGCGCGCGGCCTCTTCTCCCAGACTGACACCGCTGGCTTCAACCAGCCCATCGTCCTCACCGACGGATCTGTCGGCAAGATCTCCCCGTTCCTGATCCCGCAAACCGTCACCGCCACCGGCGGCAAGTCCGTCCTGCTCTACCCCGAAGACACTGACTCCGTAAACCACGGCCACGCCGCCATCGACGAGAAGCTCGACCTCGACGCCAACCACATCGCCCGCAACGACCGCTACGCCTTCACCGAAGAGGGCCTCAAAGGCACCCTGTCCTCCACCGGCCTCACCTACACCGGCCCAGCGCCCATCGAAGCTCAGGTCCAGAAAGGCGAGCTCGTCATGAGCCACGTCGACTGCGACACCGCGCCCTTCCTGTGGAGCTACGCCGACCGCTTCACCCTGTTCGACAACTTCTTCGACACCGTCATCGGGCCCTCGACGCCCAACGCCATCGCCATGATCGCCGGCCAGTCCGGGGAAACGCAGTGGGTCAAGCATCCCGAGCTGGCCTCCAACGTCAACACCACCAACATGCAGTTGCCCGTCACCGCCGACCCGCAGCCCTTCTGGGGATCCGCGCTCGCCCCGCTCGGCAGCGTGCCCCAGCCGACCGAGTCCGGCGAGACCCCAACCTCCAGCCCCGCCGCTAACCTGACCTTTGCCACGCTTCCCCTCTCCTTCATGGGCAAGGACATCGTCGCTACCACGTCCAGCGACATCAATCCCTCCTTCGATCTGCTCGACGTGCAGGAAGACATCAAGAAGATCGCCGGCGACGGCAACAAGCCGATCAACTGGGGTTGGTTCCAGGAAGGCTACGACCACGAGTCGACCGACCCCACCAACACCGTGACCAATTCCACCTACATCGCGCACCACAACGCGCCGCAGTACTTCGGCTACGAGGCCAACAACCCGGTCGAGACCAAGGCGCACCTCCACGGCCTCGGAGACTTCTACGCCGCGGTCACGAACCAGAGCCTCCCCACAGATGGCGGCGTCTTCTACGTTCGCGGCGGCTACGGCAACCTCGACAAGCTCGTTCCACGCGCGCCCAGCGCGGCCGTGAAAGCCGCCTTCCAGGGCAATGACGATCACCCGGGCTACTCCGACGCGCAGATCTCCGAAGCCTTGCTGGCCGACAACGTTAACGCCATCGCCGCCAGCCCCTACTGGAAAGACTCGGCCATCATCATCACGTACGACGAGACCGACGGCCTGTTCGACCACACCAAGCCGCAGATCCGCTCCTTCGACCCCAACGGACTCGCGCTCGATCAGGGTCCGCGTATCCCCATGATCCTGATCTCGCCCTACGCTCGCGTGCACGCCATCTCGCACGAGGTCACCGAGCACGGCTCGATCATCAAGCTGATCGACTCGATCTTCAACCTGACGCCGCTGGCCGATCTGCCGGACGAGGCCGCCGCACGCGAGCTCGGCAAGCAGAAGTACGGTCAGGATTCCCTCGGTCCGTCGGACGACCGCACCGCCAGTGCCCAGTCGCTGCTCTCCGCCTTTGAGCCGGCTCGCCTGATGGGCACCGTTCCCGCGCTCCCCGCCTCCTTCGCCATGATTCCGACCGCGAGCATCACCTCGCTGCCGCACTATGGCGCTCAGGGCTGCAAGGCGCTCCAGATTTCCCCCACCGATTACGTCGATGGCAAGGTGATCGATCCTGCGCCGGCCGACTTCAACCCACGACCTTCCACCAATCCAGGGACGCCCGAAGTCGGTCCCTGGCCCACCAACTAACCTGCAGCACAACTCCTTCCACCGAGGCGGTCGGCTCCGTGCCGGCCGCCTTTCCTTCTCGTCCCCAAGGATCCTGCGAACCATGCGTACGTGTCTCCCCCTCCTCGCTTTCACCGTTGCCGCTTCCATCACCTCCGTCGCACAGACTCCTCCGGCGTCGACGACACTGGCCAAGATTCGCGCCGCCCACGCCCTGAATTGCGGCGTCGACTTCGAAGAGGCGGAATACTCCACCGAAGACGCTCACGGCAACCACTCGCGCTTTGATCTGGACCTCTGCAAAGCCATCGCCGTTGCCACGCTCGGCCCGGACGCTCGGTTCAACGCCGTGCCGTTTCGGGATGAGCGGGATGCGCTTGCCGGTCTCAAGTCCGGAGAGATCGACGTGCTGGCGACCGCTTCGGTGAACTACCACAACACGGCGACGCTGGGTCTGGGTTTCGCCACGCCCATCTTCCACGACCATCAGGCATTCCTGGTCAACAAGGCTTCCGGCATCCACTCCGCTCACGACCTCGCGGGCAAGAAGATATGCTTCCTCGGCGGCACCGAAATCGAGCTGCAGCTGCAGGCCTTCATGGCCCGCGCGGGCATTTCCTGGTTGCCGTTCTCGTTCCAGGAAGAGGGTGAGATGGAAGCCGCCTTCATCACCGGCAACTGCGCCGCCGTGACCGCCGACGTGTCGCAGCTTGCCTATGAGCGGCTCGCCTTCACAGCCACGCAGGCCACCTACGAGATCCTGCCGGACGTCGTCGCTCCCGACCCGCTCGCGCCCGCGTTCCGGCTCGACGATCCGCAGTGGGCAAACATCGTGCGATGGACCGTGCAGGCGCTGCTGCTTGCCGAAGCCGGCGGCGTGACGCAGGCCAACGTGCTCAGCCGAAGAGCAACCGCCGACCCGGCGCACAGCGCCGATCTCATGACAGCGCGCCTGCTTGGATCGCTGCACGGATACGGCCAGAGTCTCGGCCTGCCGGACGACTGGGCGATTCCGGTGATCCAGGCAGTCGGCAACTACGGTGAGCTGTTTGAGCGAACGCTGGGCAGCCGCTCCGTGATGAAGCTGCCGCGCGGCGAAGACAACCTGTGGAGCAATGGTGGCGTGCTCGATCCGCTTCCAATCCGCTAGACGGGTCGAGATCCGGGAGCAGCCGGCGAGAAGAAACTACCGCACGGCTTCGGCGCCCAGCCCCGCATGCGGCATCAGGACAAAGTCGCAGTCCGCGCCGGACGAGGTGCAGCTCACTACGGCGTCCCGCAGAAGGTAGCCGTGCGATCCGGGCGGAACCGCCTGGGCGAGGGTGAGCTTTTTAAGCTCGGGGTTGATGGGCTTGAGCTCCGCCGATCCGCTCACCAGGTCGCTGTCGTGCACGCCGCCTTCGGCCAGCTGCAGTCGAAACGTGCCCCAGCCTTTAAGACCGCTTGGCCGCTTCACGCGGAACATGCGCATGGCCTGAAGTGCCTGCCGGCCATCGCCCGCAGTCGACTGCGCCCCGGCCTTGCGCAACCGATCAGCGTTTGCTTTCACCGAGGCGTACTCTCCTGCTTGGTCGGCGGCGTGGTCGGTCGCAAGCGCGAGTTCGTCGGCCGTAAGCGCCTCGGAGGGCCGACCCAGTGCCTCGCGCACCGCTCCAAGGTGACCGCCCACGGTTACATTCTGCTCGTTGAACCACGCCGCCGCGATGTACGGCTCGGCCTCCTTCGGCTTGCCCTCTTCGAAGAGGATCCAGCCGAGCGTGTCCCATGTAGCCGCGAGCTCGTTGCTTTCGGCGAAGGCCTTGCTGTTGACCTCGGCCAGCGATCGTTGCGCGGATGACTTTTCCAGAAGGTCAATGGCCTGTCGCGCGCCCTGCTCGGCGAGGGGAAGATCCATCTTCAACTCGGAAAGCACGTAGCTGTTGTTGTTCAGCACGTCGGGGTCGTCCGAGCCGTCCATGGCGGCCTTTGCGGCAGCAGCGGCTTCCACCTCGCGATGATCCTTCATCAGTTCGGACGCCATCCGGCCGGTAATGCGACGGTCGTCGGGGCTGGCCTTTGCAGCGGCTTCCAGCGTTGCGACTGCATCGGCGTGTCGGCCGAGTTTGGACTGCAAGCCCGCCAGCGCCAGGCTGATCTGCGGATCATTTCGGCTGCTGTAGCTCTTCAGGGCTACGATCGCCTCGTCGTCCTGCTTGTTCTGCGCGTAGGATTCCGCGAGCAGAAGGACGACGGAGGTGTTCGCGTCGGGGTGCTCATGCAGCTCCGCCTTGAAGTCCGTGATGGCCTCGTCGGGCTTTCGGTCGCGCAGCGCGAGGAAGCCGACCATGCTCATGAGGTAGGGCGCTTTGGGATCGAGCTTGCGGGCGTCGTCGAGGTCATGCCGCGCCCCATCCCAATCACCGGCCACCTCGGCCTGGCGGCCTTTCTCGACCAGCTCCGTAGCGGTGCCCGTCCCCGCGGCTGCTGCAGAGTTGGGAGCCTCGGGAGCATGCGTCGTGGTGGTCTTCGGCTTGGCTCCGGAGGTTGTTTGCTTAACCACTTCGACGTTCGGCTGCGGCGCGATGAGCGAGATGTAGTTCTCGCCGGACTCCATGCCGATGGATTTCAGGTAGGCGCGGTAGTCCTGCCAGTCGGCTTTGGGAACCTTCCTTCCGAGGATGACGGATTTGCGATCGATGACCAGCTTTTCGCCTTCGAGGCGATAGGTCTGATCAAAGGTGGCGTAGGGCCGTTTGGCGTGGATGGGCTCGGGAAGGTCAGCGCGAAAGCCTGCGGGAAGAGTGATTTCGGTGTGCGCTTCCAGGGTGCGCGGCGCGCCCAAGTCGATGTCGTGCTCCGGCGCTTTTTCCTTGTCGACGCCGGCAATTTCGAGCACGGGAAAGAGAGGCACGATCCGGCGGTTGTCCCAATCGCCGAAGCTCGGCCGGCTGTAGTCGTAGGCGAGCTGCATGGGACCGGACAGGTCCGTCTGGTGAAGATCGGCGTTGGTGACCTTGCCGCCGAAGCCCATGACATTTGAAACGTACTGCACGGCGTCGTCCCACTGCGAGGGCGCGGCGCGCTGCAGCAGGGTGCGGAAGCCGGGCTCGTTGTCGGAGCGGACGGTCATGGACATGCGGCCTTTCAGCAGGCCGTCCTTGTCGAGCGTGGCAACGGCGGTGAAGCGCTCGAAGAAGGGGAACGGCGGATCCGCAGGTGTTTTTGTGAGTGCAGCGGCGCCGGTCGGCGGGATCACCAGCGCCTGCTGGTCGCGGATGGGCGCGCTGAGTTCGCCGTAGGGATCCACCTCGGGTGTAGCGTCGAGCCAGATGCGGCCGCCGTTGCCGGGCATCTCGACCGTGGTAATGACGTGGTTGAAGACGGCCGGGGAGGGGAGTTCCGCGACCGGCGCAATGCTGACACCGATCAGCGCCGGAGCCGTGGTGAAGCCTTTGGCGTGCAGAAGGGCTTCGAGCAGCGTGTCCTTGTCCTTGCAGTCGCCGTACTGGGTCGCCAGGACTTCAGCCGCGGGATGCGGCTGATAGCGCCCGATGCCCAGGTCGATGCCGACATAGCGCACCTGGGTGGAGACGAAGCGATACAGAGCGCGAGTCTGTTCTTCAGGCGTCTTCGCGTCTTTGGTGAGCTCGTCGGCCTTGGCGCGGATGGCGTCGTTCGGATCGGCGCGACTGGCGGCCAGGTCGCGGTACCAGGCGCCGACCTCCGCCCAGCTATGGAAGGTGGTCCAGGCGACGGAGGGCAGGGCGCGACCGTCGGCATCCTGGTCCGGGTCGTGCGCTTCCGCTGCGGCGACGATCATCTTGCCGTCCTTGTCGCGACCGGAAGGCTTGGTCTGGGCGCTGTTCCAGTGCCACACGCGCAGGCCGTCGTGCTCGGCCGGGGTTGCGGGGTGGTTCGGACTCCAGACTTTGACGTAGGTGGCGGCGGGCGTCTCTAGGGTGAGGGTTTCGCTGAGAACGACGGCGCCGACGACGGTGAAGTGTTCCGCACCCCAGAACTGCCCCGGCGCTTCGGCCTTGGTGCGCACCGTGTGGAGCTGGTAGTCGAGCACATCGCCGGCGCCCAGGGATCGCACGGGGACCTGCTTTTCCTTGAGGTCGCTGTAGAGCGGAGCTTCGCGCGTGACGGGCGCGGGCATCTCGATGGCGTCGGCGGTCGGCGTCTCGACCGTGGTGCCGTCCGGCTTGCGCACGTGAATGAAGTCGATGGCGCCCGTCTCGTAGGCGGAGGCATAGTTGACCGACAGCACACCGAACTGCCTGGCGGCGCCCTCGGACTGGATACGCAGGACGACGTGGATCACGCGCTCGCCGGTGCCGTCGGCATGCATGCGGACGGTGGTGTCGAAGCGCTCAAAGACCAGGGCCTCGTCATGGTACAGCTCAGGGCCAGCAGGCTTCGCGGCTGCAGGCGCGGGCGATTGGGCGTGCGCCGAGGCTACGCCGGAGATACCGGTGAGAAAGGCCGAACCCGTGAGAACCGTAGACAGAACCGCAAAGCGCCACATACCGAAGTAGCAGCGTTATAGCAGAAGCGGGGCGGATTCCAGCGGAATTCTTAGGAGACGGCGGGGAACCCGTTCCGATTCGGGAAAAGGACCGCACCGCCGCCCGGGGGGACCGGCGCCCTAGTTCGTTGTGCCGGTTGGCTTCACCGTCGTGTCCGCCAAGCCGCGGAACTTCAGCATCGGGCCGGTTCCTGGCTCCGCGCCGAGCCACGCCTTGTACATCGCGCCGAGGTCTTCGGTGTTGCCGCGGGAAAGCACCATGCGGCGGAAGCGGTCGCCGTTGGCGCGGGTGAGTCCGCCGTGATCGACGAACCACTGGAAGGCGTCGTCGTCCAGCATCTCGCTCCACAGATAGGCGTAGTAGCCGGCGGCATAGCCACCGCCCCAGATGTGCGCAAAGTAGGTGGAGCGGTAGCGCGGCGGAACATCCGGGAGGGCAAGCCTGGTCTTCTCGAGCGCTGTTTTCTCGAAGGCATCGGGCTCCTGGAGCGGCGCGTCGGCCGGCAGCGTGTGCCACTGCATGTCGAGCTCGGCGGCGGCGAGCAGCTCGGTGACCTTGTAGCCCTCGTTGAACTTACCAGCCTTGAGCAGTTTCGACTTGAGGTCTTCGGGCATCGGCGCGCCGGTCTGGTAGTGCTTTGCATAATGCTCGAAAACATCCGGATACGTGGCCCAGTGCTCGTTGAACTGCGACGGAAACTCAACGAAGTCGCGCGGGACGGAAGTGCCGCTCAGGGTCGGGTAGGTGGCGTCAGCGAACATCCCGTGGAGTGCGTGGCCGAACTCGTGGAACATGGTGGTGACGTCGTCGAAGCTGATCAGCGCGGGCTGCCCGGCGGCGGGCTTGGTGAAGTTGGCGACGTTGTAGACGACGGGCAACGTGCCGAGCAGTTTGGATTGGCCGACGAACTCGCTCATCCAGGCGCCGCCGTTCTTGTTGTCGCGCTTCCAGTAGTCGCAGTAGAAGAGCGCGAGCGGCTTGCCGTCGGTGTCGGAAACCTCGAAGACGCGCACGTCGGGCTGGTAGACGGGGATGTCTTTGCGCTCTTTGAAGGAGATGCCGTAGAGCAGGTGGGCCGCGTAGAAGACGCCGTTTTCAAGAACGGTGTTGACCTCGAAGTAGGGCTTGACCGCATTCTCGTCGAGGTCGAACTGCGCCTTGCGTACCTGCTCGGCGTAGAAATTCCAGTCCCAGGCTGCGAGTTGGAAGCCACCGTTTTGGGTGTCAATGACCTTCTGGATCTCGGCGGCCTCCGAGCGGGCGCGGTCGGTGGACGCGGGCACCAGAGCATCCATGAACCCGAGCGCGGCGGCGGGCGTTTTGGCCATCTGATCTTCGAGCTTCCAGGCCGCGTAGCTCCCGTAGCCGAGCAGCCTTGCCTTCTGCGCGCGAAGCTGGGCGAGCCGGGCGATCGTGGCGCGGGTGTCCGTGTCGCCGCCCCGTTCGGCGCGGTTCCAGCTGTGGTCGAAAAGCGCCTTGCGGGCGTTGCGGTCGCTCAGTTCACTCAGCGCTGGCTGCTGCGTCGTGTTCTGCAGCGGAAGCACGTAGCCGGTCGCGTCCCGGGCCTTGGCCGTGCTCTCGGAGGCGGCGATCTGCGCGTCGCTGAGACCGGCGAGCGCGGTCTTCTCCGTTGTGGTGTACGCACCCGCCTTGGTGGCGGCGAGCAGCTTGGTTTCAAACCCGTTGCGCAGCCTGGATTCTTCCTCGTTCATCGCTTTCAGTCGCGTCTTGTCCGCTTCGGGAAGCTGGGCGCCGGCATGCGCGAAGTCGGCATGGACGACTTCGACCAGGCGCAGCTGTTCGGTCTGCAGGTTCAGTGTCCTGCGCTCGTCATACACCGCACGGATGCGCTGCCACAGCTTGTCGTTCAGGTAGATCGCGTCCCCGTGCGCGGCCAGCTTCGGCGCCATGTCGCGCTGGACGTTCTGGAGCGTCGGATTGGTGTTGGCGCCCGTGATCCCGCCAAAGGCGCGCAGCGTGCGGTTCAGCAGAGCTCCGGCGCGCTCCATGGCCTCGTAGGTATTCGCGAAGGTCGGCTTGGCCGGGTCGTTCGCGATGACCTGGATCTCTCGCTCGTGCGCCGCGATGCCGGCTTCGATGGCGGGCTCGAAATCCGCATCGTTGATGTGATCGAACGGCGGAGCGTGGAAGGGAAGGGTGGACTCCGCGAAGAACGGATTGCTTGCGCTGAGTTCGGCGGTCTGCGCCGCCAGTGCCGTCGTTCCGGCCAAGGTTGCTCCCATCAGTATCACCACTCCCATCCTGTCGGCGTGTCGCATCAGCGGGATTTTTCCTTCCGTTTCCTTGATTGTAGAGCTCCCCCTCAAAGAGGAGGAGCATTGCTTTCGGCGGCACCCTTACGCTTTCCAGACCCGCGTCGATGCTACCCTCGAAGGCAGATTCAGAAGGGTCTGTTCGGCTTGCACCATTGGAATTTTGCGCTGTGCTCTGCGGTTGCGCGATCGCGCTCCGCGACACCCACGTTTACCCCCAGGCAGGAGTAGTGTTCCGACATGGAAGTCTTCCGTGAGTCACGCGAGCTCGCCGCGCAGTTTGGCCGGCCGGTGGACGATCTTCGCCGCCTCCTGGCGTTTCACGGCCTGCGTTCCGGCCTTCCGCCGTACGTGGCCGGCTTTGCCCGCAAACTCGACGAGTCCAAGCCCTTTCGGACCGACCTGACGGCGCTCCTGCGCTCCACGCGCGACCTCGATCGCGGACGTCTGACTTCGGACCAGATGCTGGCGATCATCGCGGTCGCGGTTGGGGGCGAGGGGATGATGGACGAGTCGAACGAATCGCCCGAGACCGCGCACGGGCTGGCGCTGGTGCGGATGCTGCTGGCCGGCATTGGCGGCTGGTCCGACACCGGTGACCGTGCCGCGGCCGAGCCTCTTCGTGGAACGGCCGAGCCCCTTCGTGGGGCAGCCGAGCCGATTCGTGGGGTGGCCTCGCCCGGCGTGCCGCGTGAGGCGGCGCCGGCGGCCAGGCCAAGATTTGCTGCTGCGCCGTCGGAATCATTGGAAGAGGTCGCGGTGGATGTGCGCGCGTTCGTGCGGTCGGAGGAACGTGCCGAACTTCGACCAGAGATCCAGGCAGAAACAGCGCCGGAGCCTCCACCGGAATTCCGGTCCACAGCGCGCGAAGAAGCGCGTTCCGAGGTGCCACATCTTCGACGGGAGCCGCTGAGCGAGGTCGTGCGGACACCGGAGGCCGCGCCGCGAGTGACCGGATCGGGTTGGAGCCCGCCGGGGACGCAGAAGACCGCGGCGGCCCGCGCCGTTGCCCCGACGGCGCCGGAGACGCCACTCCGCGCCGAGCCGCAACTCCGCGCCGAGCCGCAGCTTCGCGCCGAGACGCAGACCCGTCCCGAGCCCGCTTTCAGGGTCGGAACGCAGGAACCGCCGGCGCCGAGCCCTCGACTGGAGCCGCAGGCCAGGGCATCGGTCGTTTCGGTGCGTTCAGTTTCCGATGCGCCGTCGGCCGACGTCCGGGACCGCGAAGCCGCCGGGTCGGCAGCGGCCGCCACGTCCGAAACGACAGGGGCGGAGCCCGCCTGGGATGCGGAGCCGTCCGACTTACCTGAAGGCTCGCGGCGCCGGCCAATCTCCCGCAAGCTGGCGCTCGATTCGCTTCTGGGATTGGCGGCCGTTGCGCTTCTGGCATTCGGCGTGTTCGAGGGTGTTCGTTCCCGGCATGCGACCTCGCCCGCACCTGCCACCGCGGGCCAGGCTCCATCGGCACCCGCGCCGACGGCAGCCCCGCCGCCCGCAGCCCCGCCCGTAGCCCCGCCGGAACCGACAAGCAGTCTGCCGGATCAGGCCGCCGCAGCGACCTCCCTTCCGGAAGCGGCCACGCCCCCGACGTCTGAGGAGACCCAGCGCGGCGCACCGTCGGCGCCTCGCGTGTCGAGCCAACGTTCGCTCCCGCACAGCAGCCGGACGGCAGACGAGGGGCCCGATCCGGCGGGATCGGCTCCGGCTCGTTCGGCCGCCGCAACGCCGAAGACGCAGCCTTCCACACCACCCGCGCCGGCGCGTGCCGCAACGCTCGATCCGACGCCAGGCAGTCCCGTGACGGTTCCCGAGGCCACCATGAACCGGCAGCTGGTCGCCACACGCAAACCGGTGTATCCGCCGGCGGCGCTCGCGCAAAATGTGGATGGAACGGTGGTGCTGCGGGCGTTTGTTTCCACCGACGGCACGGTGCGGCGCACCGACGTCGTAACCGGGCCGCCGCTGCTGGTCAACTCCGCGCTGGCCGCGGCCAGCTGGCGGCGGTACCGTCCATTTCTGTTTCACGGCAGGCCGGTGGAGGTGCAGACCGAGATCACCTACCACTACGTGACGCCGTAGCCGCTTTAGCTGATCGCCCGTCAGCGTTGACGGCCCGCAGGACCGTCCCCCGCCACCACCACCCGCAGGTCCTGCATTACGGTCGATTCCTCGTCAGACTGGCCGGCGGCCGGCGCGGCCGGTGTGGCCTCCACGGATCGCTTCAGGATAATCTCTGAGTCGTTAGCCTCCGCTGCCACATCCTTTTTGGTGAGAGCCAACAACAGGTCGGGATCAGCAGGAGCCGCAAACTTCTGGAGGATATGGCGTGACGAAGCACGGACTGGCCGAAGCGCCGGCGCATTTGGAGCGAACACAAAGAGGTTTACCGGAAACGCAGGCTCGCTTTCTCAGCACGGGCACGACCTCAACGATGTGTGCGGGCAAGCCGGCTGCGGACAAGCTCGCTGCGGGCGTGGCGGTGCTCACAGCGTCCGGCGCGATGTTGCTGGCCGGGTGTGCGGCGAAGCCTCCGGCGACGGGGGCGGGCGCGGCCATGGGGCCGATGCCGGTGGCCGTGGTCACGGTGGGACGGTCGGATGTGCCGCTGACAGGGGACTGGGTCGGCACCATGGATGGGTACGTGAACACGCAGATTCAGCCGCAGGTGAGCGGCTATCTGGTGCGGCAGCTGTACAAGGAAGGTTCGCAGGTTGCGAAGGGACAGGTGCTCTTCGAGATCGATCCGCGGCCATTCCAGGCGGCGGTGGATCAGGCCCAGGGCCAGGTGGCCCAGGCGCAGGGGAGCGTAGGTCAGGCCCAGGCGCAGCAGGGGCTGGCGCAGATCAACGTCAACCGGGATACGCCTCTGGCGGAGGCGCGGGCCATCGCGCAGAGCCAGCTGGACAATGATAAGCAGTCGGTGCTGCAGCAGGGCGCGTCGGTGCGGTCGGCGCAGGCGCAGGTCGCTTCGGCGCAGGCGTCCCTGGCGACGGCAAAGCTGAACCTCGGGTTTACGGAGGTGCGATCGCTGATCGGCGGTGTTGCCGGGCAGGCGACCACACAGGTGGGCAACCTGGTGAGCCCCCAAAGCGTGCTGACCAGCGTGTCGCAGCTGGACCCGATCAAGGTCTATTTCTCGATCTCAGATAGCGAGTACCTGGCCCTGACGGCCAGGGCGAAGCAGACCGGCGGAGGCGCCGATCTGCTGCACAGCGCGCGTGCGGTGCCGCTGACCTTGCGCTTGTCGAACGGGCAGATCTACGGCCAGACCGGGCAAATCGTCTTTGTGGACCGGCAGATCAACCAGCAGACGGGCGCCATCCGCGTTGCGGCCGCGTTTCCAAACCCGGGCAACGTCCTTCGGCCCGGGCAGTTCGGACGCGTCACGGCGCAGACCGAAATCCGGCACGGTGTGGTTCTCGTGCCGCAGGTCGCCGTGGCGGAGCTGCAGGGCACCGAGCAGGTGTACACGGTGGGCGCGGACAACAAGGTGCACGTGGTCAACGTGATGCTCGGTCCGCAGATCGGGCAGAACTGGATCGTGAACAGCGGTCTCCCGCCGGGCACGCAGGTCATCCTGAACAATCTCCAAAAACTGAAAGAAGGGGCTCCGGTGTCGCCGCAGGCAGCGCCGGCTGAGGCGGCCCCGACGACCTCGACCAACCAGTCGGCCGGGAGGTAAGCATGTCGAAGTTCTTTATTCGCCGGCCCATTGTGGCGATCGTCATCGCGATCATCACGGTCATCATTGGCGCCGTCTCAATGCTGACCCTGCCAACCTCGCAGTACCCGGACATCGTTCCGCCCGAGGTGCAGGTGCAGGCCACCTACCCGGGAGCGGACGCGCGGACGCTGGTGCAGTCCGTGGCAACGCCGATCGAGCAGCAGATCAACGGCGTCGACAATTCCATTTACATGTACTCGGAGAATGCGAACAACGGGCAGTCGACGGTGTACGTGGACTTCGACGTCAAGACAAACCCGGACATCGACCAGGTGCTGACGCAGCTGCGCGTCTCGCAGGCGCAGTCGCAGCTGCCGGCGCAGGTCAACACCGCGGGCGTCGTGGTGCAGAAGGCGCAGACGTCGCCGCTCATGATCGTGTCGGTGAGCTCGCCCAACGGGCAGTACGGCGCGGATTTCCTGACCAACTACGCCATCATCAACCTGCAGGACGAGCTGACACGCGTCAAGGGGGTTGGCCGCGTGCAGGTCTTTGGCGGCCAGTACGCGCTCCGGGTGTGGGTGCAGCCGGACAAGCTTGCGCAGCTCGGCGTGACGGCGACCGACGTGATCAGTGCTCTGAGCACGCAGAACAATGTCAACCCGGCCGGCCAGATCGGCGCCGAGCCGGTGCCGCAGGGCCAGCAGTTTACCTACACAGTGCAGACGCAGGGCCGGCTGGTCACGCCGGAGCAGTTTGGCGACATCATCATCCGGGCAAATCCGGATGGATCGGTGCTTCACCTGCGCGACGTGGCGCGCGTCGAGCTGGGAACGCAGGTCTACAACCTCACCGCGCGCTATAACAAGGCGCCGGCCGGCGTCATGGGCATCTACCAGCTGCCGGGCACGAATGCCGTGGATACCGCAAAGGCCGTGCGGGCAAAGCTGGACGAGCTGCAGAAGCGATTCCCGGCAGGGCTGCAATACGAAGTACCGCTCGACACCACCAAGGCCGTCAGCGCGGGCATTCACGAGATCATCGTGACGCTGGTGATCGCGCTTGTGCTGGTGATCCTGGTGGTCTACATCTTCCTGCAGGGATGGCGGGCGACGCTGATTCCGCTTCTCGCCGTGCCGGTTTCGCTGATCGGCACCTTTGTGCTGTTTCCGGCGCTCGGCTTTTCCATCAATACGCTGTCGCTGTTTGGGCTGGTTCTGGCCATCGGCCTCGTGGTCGATGACGCCATCATCGTGGTGGAAGCGGTAGAGCATCACATCGATGAGGGCATGTCGCCGCGCGATGCGACCGAGCGCGCCATGGAAGAGGTCGGCGGGCCGGTTGTGGCGATCGCGCTCATCCTGGCGGCGGTCTTTATCCCAACCGCGGTGATCCCGGGCATCACCGGTCGGCTCTACCAGCAGTTTGCCGTCACCATTGCGATTTCCGTTCTCATCTCGGCCTTCAACGCGCTGACGCTCAGCCCGGCGCTCGCGTCCCTGCTGCTGAAGCCGAAAGACAAGACGCGTAAGCCGGGGCCACTGCAGCGCTTCTTTGACTGGTTCAACCGGTTCTTTGGCCGGACCACGGATAAGTACGTTTCGACGTCGAGCATGCTCGTGCATAAGTCGGGCGCGGCCATGGTGGGGCTGGCGGTCGTTGCCGTCATCGCCGTGGTAATCGGGGCAAAGCTGCCGACCGGATTCATTCCGACTGAGGATCAGGGATACATCTTTGTGGCGCTGCAGCTGCCAGATGCCTCTTCGCTGCAACGCACCGATGCTGCGGCGCAGCAGGTGTCCGATGCGCTCCTGCACACCCCAGGCATTGAGGGGGTCATTGCAGTCAACGGCTTCTCCCTGCTCACGCTCACGCAGAGCACCAATACCGCCTTTTTCTTTGTGTCGCTGAAGCCATGGGACGTGCGTACGTCCAAAAGCGAGCAGCTGGCGGCAATCCAGGGAAGTTTGCAGCGGAGCCTGGGCGGCGTCGGGGCAGGGTTGGCGTTTAGCTTTCCACCGCCGGCCATTCCGGGCATCGGCACGTCCGGCGGCGTGCAGATGGTGCTCGAAGACCGATCGGGTGGCGATGACCCAACGTTTCTAACGAAGAACATCTATGCGTATCTCGGGGCGTTACAAAAGCGGCCGGAGATTGCGGTCGCCATCCCGGCCTATCTGCCGGCGGTCCCGCAGCTTTATGCCGATGTGGATCGCGAAAAGGTGAGTGCGCAGCAGGTAAGCCTGAACGACGTCTACACCACCATGGCCACGTTCATGGGCGGCTACCTGGTGAACTACTTCAACCGCTTCGGCCGGCAGTGGCAGACGTACGTGGAGGCCGAGGGAAGCTCGCGTACAGACATCGCCGACATCGGCCAGTTCTACGTGCGCAGCGCGAACGGAAGTCAGGTGCCGCTCTCGTCGCTGGTGCGGGTAAGGCAGATTACCGGGCCCGAGTTCATCACGCGCTTCAACGAGTTCTCCGCGGCGCAGCTCAATATCTCCGGCGCTCCGGGGTACAGCTCCGGGCAGGTGCGCGCGGCGCTCGAACAGGTCTTCGGGCAGACCATGCCGGCGGGCATGGGATTCGACTACCAGGGCATGAGCTTTCAGGAGCAGCAGGCCGCGCAGGGCGTTCCGACCTGGGCCGTCTTCGGCCTGTCGCTCCTGTTTGTCTTCCTCATCCTGGCAGCGCTTTATGAGAGCTGGACGCTGCCGTTCAGCGTTCTTTTATCGACGCCCGTCGCCATCTTGGGAGCCTATCTCGCGCTTCTGCTGCGGCAATATGAAAACGACATCTTCGCCACCATCGGGCTCATCATGCTCATCGGACTTTCGGCGAAGAACGCGATCCTGATCGTAGAATTCGCCGTGTCCAACTACAAAGCCGGCCAGTCCATCTCCGAAGCCGCCCTTGGCGCGGCCCGGCTGCGCTTCCGCCCGATTGTCATGACGGCGCTGGCGTTCATCTTCGGCTGCCTGCCGCTGTGGACGGCAACCGGCGCGGGTGCAGCCTCGCGGCGCATCCTCGGGACGGTGGTCATCGGAGGCATGCTTCTGGCAACGGTCGTCGGCATTCTCATGGTGCCGGTCACCTTTGCCGTGGTCGAATACCTGTCGCACCGCTTCGGAGGCGGCGGCAAGGGGACGACGATGGACTCCAAGCACGCGCCGGATCTCGAGGACGAGGACGACCGGAAGCGGGCCGCGACCACTGCGCCGGCGCATGAGCAGCCGGCGCATGCGCGCGTCGGCCAGACACCGCAGATTGAGGGAGGGCACGCGTAGATGTTCTCCGTACGACGAAACGGAACGAAGGCGACGGCAGCACTGAGTGTGCTGGCCGTGGCGCTGGCGGGATGCAACGTGGGGCCGCGCTACAAGCGGCCGGTGGTGGCGGTGCCGCCGACCATCCGCGGCGCGGATGAAGCCGGGGTCGCGAGCCCGGCGGGCACGTCGATCGGCGACCAGAAGTGGGCCGCGGTCTTTCACGAGCCGGAGTTGCAGCAGCTGATTCAAACTGCGCTGACCAACAACTACGATGTCCGCATCGCTGCCGAGCGGGTGCTCGAGCAAGAGGCGCAGGTACGGATTACGCGGTCGCAGGAGTTCCCGCAGATCACCGCCGGTGGCTTGGGCATCGGGGCGCGCCTCCCGGACTCGCTGGGAACTGCGATTTCCAGCCCGATCGCGGAAGGTTCGTTCAGCCTCTCCGCGGCCTGGACGCCGGACTTCTGGGGCATTTACCGGAAGCAGACCGAGGAGGCGCGCGCCAATCTGCTGGGGCAGGTGTGGGCGAAACGCGCGGTTCAGCTCACGCTGGTACAAAATGTCGCCACCACCTACTTCCAGTTGCGGGCGCTCGATGGCGAGCTGGCCATCGCGCAACAAACGCTGAAAACGCGGCAGGACTCGGTCAATCTCACGCGAACGCTGGAAGAAGGTGGCGCCGCGCCCCTGTCGGACCTGCGCCAGGCCGAGCAGCTGCTGTATACGGCAACCACGCAGATCCCGCAGTTGGAGCAGCAGATTCAGCAAAATGAAAACGCGCTCCGCCTGCTTCTGGGGCAGGATCCTGGACCGGTGGCGCACACCGACCCGAGTGCTCTGGTGCCGCCGCCGCAGGATCTTCCGATCGGTCTGCCGGCAGAGCTCCTCGCCCGCCGGCCGGACATCCAGCAGGCAGAGCAGCAGCTGGTCGCGGCCAATGCGCAGGTGGGCGTGGCGCGCGCGCAGTTCTTTCCGCAGCTGCCGTTCAGCGCGTCCGGCGGCTTCGGCGGAGACCAGTTCTCAAACCTCTTCTCCCCCGCCGGAGCAACGATCTACGGCTACGGCTCACTGGCGCAGGCGATCTTTGAGGGCGGCAAGCTGAAGGGGCAGCTGCAGCTTTCCGAGCGACAGAAAGAAGAGATGATCGTCAACTACGAGAAGACGATCCGGACGGCGGAGCGCGATGTGTCGAACGCGCTGATCGCGCTCCGGAAGCAGAGGGAAGCGCGCGAGCAGCAGGAAAAGTTGGTGGCCGCGGCGCAGGATGCAACGCGGCTGGCGCGCATCCGCTACCGCGGCGGAGCCACGGCGTACCTGGAGGTGCTGACCACAGACACAAGCCTGTTTTCGGCGCAGCTGAACCTGGTCGGCGCGCAGCAGGGCGAGGCGGTTGCGCTGGTCGAGCTCTATAGCGCCCTTGGCGGCGGCTGGCAGTAAGTCGACAGGTCCCTCGCCTGCAACGTTCGGGTCATCGGCTGCCTGACTGTGGCATCGACGGGGACTCTTGCCGCCAGTATTTTGAGCGCATGAGCCCTTCCTTTCGTGAGCAGATCAGCAGCAACATTCGTGACACAGAAGATCGCCTGAACTTTCTGCGGATGCAGAACCAACCGAACCAGAGCGTGATCGAGGGTGAGACGCGCGAACTCGAGATTTTGAAGCGGAAGCTGACCCAGCTTCCCGTGGGAATGGAAGAGGGTGTGCTGAGCCACTAGATCAAAGGGCAGAGGCAGATCCCCTTCGGGGGACATCATGCCGAGGCGGTTCATCTCGCGCACCACGTCCGTGCCGAACGGCGTGAGGCGGTTGTGGTGCTTCACCGTGCGGTCTTCGGCGTCGCCCTGCGAATCCGCCCGGCAATTGGTGTTGAAGCAGGTCAGCGTCTTGGAGCGGGCTCGGCGGCACCAGCTCAGGGCCTGAGCGCGCGGCGGAGGTCGATGGGCTCGATGCGGCCAAGCAGGAACGTGTAGGCGAGGATGCCGACAAGAAGATACCCGGTGGCGATGCCGAAAGCCCAGACGAAATGGCCCGTGTGCTGGACGCTGTAGCCGGTGAGGATGGGCGCGGCGATCGCGGAGATCTGGCCGAAGAAGTTGATGATGCCGCCGACCGCGCCGGTCGAGGAGTCAGGCGCGAGCAGTGAGGGGATGGACCAGCCGACGGCAGCCGCGGCAGAAAGACCGCCGATCGAAAGCGAGATCCAGACCAGGGCGTTGGCCATGGTGTGGGCATGGGTGACGCCGAAAATGCCGAGGCCGCACAGCGTCCCGCCGATCAGAACGAAGCGGCGGACGGAGCTGGGGTCGGAGCCGCGGCGGATCAGGGCATCGGTAAGGAGGCCGCCGACCAGCAACTCGGTGACTGCGGCAAACAGCCAGGGAGCGCCGGTAAAGAGAAACGACCGGCGGGCAGTCACGTGAAGAGCCTGGATGAGGTACGTGGGGAGCCAGGTGAGCAGCAGGTAAAAGACATAGTTGTACCCGCCGAAGCCGATGGCAAGCCCAAGCACCTTGCTCTCGCGCAGCAGGCGGTGAATGGGAATGGGCGGTGCGGCGGCGAGGAGAACGCTGTCGGGCATGTCGCGGGCGGCGCTGGCGCTAAGTTGGGCGAGCGGCTGCGGCATGCGCGCATGGACCACGTCGCGAAGGGAGAACCGGGCGGGGTCGCGGTAAAGCAGGGCGAACAGCGCAAGGTAGCCGAAGGAAAGCGCGGCGGTCGCAACGAACGACATACGCCAGCCGATGCGGAGCAGAAGCAGGCCGAGGATGGGGACGCCGATGCCGCTGGCGAGCTTGGCGGCGGCATCGAACATGGCGGTCGCGAGCGATCGCTCGGCCTGGGGAAACCACATGCCGACGGCTTTGGCGTTGGCGGGAAAGGTGGGCGCTTCGCCAACGCCGAGAAGAAGGCGGGCGGCAAAGAAGAGCCGGACGCCCGGAGCCACGGCAGCGGCAAGCGAGGCGATGCCCCAGAGGCTAACCGACCAGAGCGAAACCCGGCGGACGCCGAGCCGATCGAGCACCACGCCGACGGGGAGCTGGCAAAGGGCGTAGGTCCAGGAATACGCGGCGGAAAGGAGGCCAAAGGTGGTCGCGGAGATGCCGAAGCTGCCAACCAGCGCGTCGTGCGAGACCGACAGGTTAACCCGGTCGAAGTAGTTCACCAGAACGCCGACGCCGAGAAGGAGGCCGATGGTCCAACGGTAGCGTTCGGGAATAAGGGGGTGGGCCATGGAGTGGGCACTTCGCTTCGCTCAGGATGACGACCTGAAAACAGGCAACTGTAGAGGCATCCGCATCGCATCGGCGGTGGAGGCCATACGGCGGCGGTTGGGTTAGGGAAGAAAGAGCGCAAACATGGCGGTGTCGAGCGGGTAAGTGTGGCGGGGCGCGGAAAGTTGGCCCGTGGTGCGGTCGCGCTCAAGCACAACGAGGTTGCCGCTGGCCTGGTTGGATAGCAGCATCCATCGGCCGGTGGGGTCGAGGGTGAGATGGCGGGTATTCTGTCCGCCGTTGGCAGCAAGCTGCTGCAGGCTGAGCGCGCCGGTGGTGGCATCGATGCCGAAGACCGCGACCGTTTCCGCGGCAATACGGTTGCCGACGTAGATCTGCTTGCCGTCGGGCGAGCAGAGAATCTCGCCGGCGTTGGCCTTGTGCGCGGGGAAGTCCGTCGGCACGGTGGACACTTGGCCAAGGCGGCTAAGGCGACCGTTCGCGGCGTCCCACCCCAGCTGGTCGACGGTGTTTTCCATTTCGTTGACGGAGTACACCCAGCGGCCATTGGGATGGAAGGCGATATGGCGTGGGCCGGCCCCGGGGTCGGCGGACCAGAAGGCCGGGGTGGCCGGACTGATGGCCGCGGTCGCCGGCTCGACTCGATAAACGTTGATCCGGTCCAGGCCGAGGTCGTTCACCAGCAGCCATTGGCCGTCGGGGGAGAACTGGGCGGAGTGGGCGTGGGGACCGGTTTGCCGTTTCGCGTCGGGGCCGGCGCCGGTGTACTGGATGTGGGAGACGGGTGCGGAGAGGGTGCCGTCCTCGGCAACGCGAAAAGTCGTGACGCTGCCGCCGCCGTAGTTTGCGGTGGCGAGCGAGCGGCCGTCGGGCGTAAGCGAAAGGTGGGTGGGGCTGTCGCCTTCGCTGGGTTGGCGGTTCAGCAGGGCGAGGGTTTCGCCGCCGCGGCTGACCGTGAACGCGGAAACGCTCGCGCCGGGACCGTCCACCTCGCTCACAGCGTAGACGGTGCGGCGGGAGCCCGTGATGTGCAGCGCGAGAAAGGTGGGATTCGCCACTTCGGCCGCGAGGGTGATCGGGCCAAGGGCTCCGGTCGCGGGGTCGAAGGTGGCGGAGTAGATGCCGCGGGAAACTTTGCCCTGGGTGCCGAGAAGGACGCGGTAGCTGGACGGCTGGGCGAGGGCGTGTGGGGTAGCGGCAGCGGCGGAAAGGGCGCCAAGAAAGGTGCGGCGGGTCCAAGCTTCGGTCAAGGGGGGCTCCTGGTGTGGAAATTAGTGTACGTGGGGCCGGCGTGTGGGCGGCGCAGCGGCAACGTCGAACGGAACGGGCGCAGCAGGCGGCGCACGCCACGCGGCCGGGTAGTCCTAACGGATAGCGGATGGCAGGACGCCGTTGCCTGCGCGCTGCAGCGCCTGGGAGAGCGTGGCGGAGGCGGGACGGATGCCGGGACGCAGGCGGCGGAGAAGTTCGGTGCGGTGGTGGGCAGGGTCGGCCGTGACGTCGGGGGTGGTGTGGAAGAGCTCCCACAGGTCGCTGGCGGGCGTGTGGCGGGGTTCGGTGGTGAGCCACAGGTCAAACTCCCGCCATGCACTGGACAGGCTGGACCTGGGGCCCTGGTGGAGCGTGCGGGCGACCGTACAGGCGGGAAGCTGCCCGGGGTCCACCCGACCGAAGGCGCGGACGGGGGAGAGGATGGGCAGCCCGACTTCAAGGTCGAAGAAGTTCGGGGTGATGCGGAGATAGTGGGCGAAGAGCGGTCCAGCGGGGGCAAGGCGCTGGTCGGCAAGAGTATGCAGCAGCTCGGCCAGGGCAAGGGCAAGATGCTTGGGGAGTTCGGGGCGTGGCAGGATCAGCCGGATAATGGCGGCGCGCTGGTGACTTTGCTGCGCGATGTGCGGCTGCGTGGGCACGGGGAAATTGTATGCCTGCGCAGCGCGGGGTGGGGAGGGATTTCGGGTGAGGGCGCTTGAACTGCGGACCGAGCGGTTTCACTCAACCGTTGCCCGTCGGTGCACAGCCGATCGAACCCGTGCCGGCGATAGGGAATCGCGGCGGCGAGCCGGAACGGCGGAGGCATGCACGCGATTTGCTGGAGCAGGCGGTTTCAAAGGTTGGATCCGGAGCTCCATGCCCCTGTGCCGTCCTGGTTGTAGAAGGTCTCCTCGATGCTGCCGTCGGGGCGAAGCGTGACGGTCGCGAAGCCGTTGAGGACGCGAAGGGATTGCTCTGGATCGGGGTTGGGCAAGGGTTTGCTGGCGGAATACTGGACTGAAGCGATGTAGCCGCCATCGGGGTTGTACAGCACCTTGGCCCGGCCGAACGGGAGCGCCGCATGGCCGATGCAGCGGGCGCGCGTGGGGCCGGTGACATCGGTCTCCGCCGTGTAGACGACATCGTTATGGAGGTGGCCCCAGTACCAGAAATCGGGGTTCCTTCCGAGCGCCGTGCAGACCTGGTCCCAGAGCGGGTTGAGCTGGACCGGAGGCGTGCCTTTGAAGTTGCCGGTAATGTCAAGGCCGTTGTGGTGGGTGAGGACGATGACGGTCTTGCCATCAAGGTTCAGGCTGCGCAGGAACGCGATCTGGTGGGCGTCGGTCAGGGCGCCGTCCATGCACAGCTCGCTCCGGTCGAAGAAGGCGGTGTCGAGGCCGAGGATGACGATGTTGTTGTACGTAAGCGCGAAGTAGCTGGTGCCGTTCTGGCCGGCGAAAGGCCCGTTCGGCGCGAGGGCGGTCCCGAAGTAGCCGTTGGCGCCGTCGTACATCTCGTGGTTGGAGTTGAGGGTAAAGGCAGGTTTGGCCCAGTCGCCCAGCGGTGTCAGCAGGCCGGCCTGCTCTTCCTCGCCGAGGCCGGCGTAGTACGTGTCGCCGAGGTGGACGAAGATGTCCGGGGCGAGACGTTTGAGGTGGGCCACCACGGCCTCACCCGGTCCGGTGGAGTCGCCGTCGGCACAGGGTCCGGTACCCCAGTCGCTGACGAGCCCAAGGGTGATGGGGCGCGTGCCGTCGAGGGCGACGGTCACGGGCGTGGTCGGGAAAACGTGGACTTCGGAGGGAAACGCATAATAGATGAGGTAGCTGGTAAAGGCGAGGATCCAGCCCGGGTCGAAGAGGGCCCACTTGGTTTCAGCGACCAGGGTCCCGTCGTCGCACAGGACGCCTGTGGTTGCAAGCGTCGTCTCCCACGTGCTCACCATCTCCGGTGTGATGTTGGAGGTCGGCATGCCCAAGAATCGGCGAAGAAACGAGACCTCTTCGGCGGAAAGCTTGTTGTTGAGCAGATACAGGGCGAGGCCCCACTCGAGCTCGGTCTGTGGCACGTCCGGCTGCCGGTCCTGCATAAACAGCACGAGGTCGGCCTCGCAGGTCTGGAGGTAGGTCCAAAGGCCCTCGAAGCGCACGCGTGCCTGCAAGGGCTGGGCCGCGGCATGGCGTTGCAGGCGGGCAAGGTTGCCGTGCAGCTGGCTTTGCTGGCGTGGATCGAGATGCATCGCGTGCCTCCGGAGACTCTGTGGGTGCGAGGACTTTGGTTGTCCAGCGTACACGTCGGGCAGCAGGGGGATCGCCGGGAACGCTGGGTGGTTTTGATGTCGCGGACACGGAACGGCAAAATCAGCCGGTGAGGCGAAGCTTCACGGCGTAGGTGGCAATGCGCGCAAGCACGGCCGGCCGGGCGAGGCCAAGCGCATAGGTGCGGACGATGGCCTGGCGCAGGAGTGGTAACCGGAGGGCGCGGAGCCCCACCGAGGGATCCCGGTAGAAGCGCCGCGCCGCCCGGGCGGAGAAGGTAAGCTGGGCGCGGAGGTCGACAGTTGCGGCGTGGTAAAGCGGGGCAGCCGGCGTCTTTTGGGTGAGCGCCTGGTGAATGGCCTGGGCAGCCCCCTGGCCGGAGGTGATCGCCGGGTAAATGCCTTCGGCGGTAAGGGGGTCGAGGGTGCCGGCCGCGTCGCCGACAAGAAGCACGCGGCCCTGAGGCAGGTATTCGGGATGGCCGAAGGCGAGGTATTGGCCGACAACCTTGGCGGGGGTGGCTTGGTGGAGCGTGTCCGCGATGTAGCGCGTCAGGGCGGCCCGCGCGGTGGGGCCAGCGGTGGCGGCGAAGAATCCCAGGCCGACGTTGAGGTGATCGCGTTTGGGAAAGATCCACGCATAGCCGTTCGGGATAGAAAAGTCGAAGAGGAGGTCCGGAACTGTGCCGTCAGGGGGCAGCGGAAGATGGGTTTCAAGCGCAAAGCCGCGGGTCAGCCACGCGGGTTCGGCGGTGTTTTCTGCCGGCGCGGCCCGGTGGAGCAGTGTGCGGACCTGGCTGTTCGCTCCGTCGGCGCCCAGCAGGTAGCGGGCGTGGAAGGTCTCCGTCGCGGTCGTCAGGGTGACGCCGTCGTCGGTTTGCGTGATGGAGAGGATGGGGCCGATCTGCTGAAGGTGGGCCCCGGCGGCAAGCGTCTGCTCGAGGCAGAAGCTGTCGAACTCTTCGCGGACGGCGGTCACGCAGATCGGATCGCGCGTGGTGACAGAGGTGGGCGGCGCGCCCGGGCCTTCAAGGCGGATGGTGTGGATCGTCCGGTGGGTCACCGGCGCCACGGAATAGCGCAGCGCGCGGAGCGTCTTGATGGTCAGGCCGGCGGCGCAGGCCTTGGGTCGGGGAAAGGCGGCGCGGTCGAGCAGCAGGACGGAGCGGCCGGAGCGGACGAGGTCAAAGGCGGCCGCAGTGCCGGCCGGGCCAGCGCCGACGATAAGCGTGTCCCACATGCGCATCCTTCCCAGTGTGGCACGGGGTGACAGAGACCGGTGGTTAGAATGGTGGCCATGAAACCTCTCCTGTTCGCTGCCGCCCTGGCCCTGTGTGTTTCGCCCGTCATCGCCCAAACCGCCGTGCCTCCTGCCGACGCGACACCGTTCCACGACACGTCCATGCTGAAGCCGCCGCCCGGAGCGAAGCTTGCCATCATCGAGTTTGAGGATCTCGAGTGCCCTCTGTGCGGGCAGGTGTCGCCGATTGTGTGGGCGGCGATGCAGCAGTACAAAATTCCGCGGATTCATCACGACTTCCTGATCCAAGGGCATGCCTGGTCGCGGGCGGGGGCGATCGAGGCGCGGTACCTGGAGGACAAGGTTTCGCCAAAGATCGCGGAAGAGTTTCGCCGGGATGTGTTTGCGAATCAGGCAAATATTTCCGCGCCGGATGACCTCCAGCGGTTCACGGCGGTGTGGTTCAAGGCGCACAACGTCCCGATGCCGTTTGTTCTCGACGGGTCCGGGCAGTGCGCGAAAGAGGTCGAGGCGGACTGCCTGCTGGGGCGGCAACTGGGGGTGCGGCACACCCCGACGATCGTCGTTGTGACACCGACGCGGTGGATCGAGGTGACGGATCCGCGGCAGCTGTTCGCCGCGATCGACCTCGCGAAGCAGTCCCTGCGCGTACCTGCGACGGCGAAACGGCGCGATTAGCCGGCAGCAGGCGCGAGCAGCAGGCAGCAAGCAGCAGGCAGCAGGCAGCGAGGCGCGACGCATGGATGCTTTGGTTTCGGTGGCGTGGCTGGCCGAGCGGATCGCAGATCCGGACGTGGTGGTGATGGATGCGACCCTGCCGCCGGTGGGGGTGCTGCCCCGGGTCGACACCCACGCGCGGTACCTGGAAAGGCATCTGCCGGGCGCGCTGTTCTTCGATATTGAGGAGTTTTCTGACCCGTCGAGTGGGCTGCCGCATACGCTTCCGGCGGCGGAGACGTTTGCGGACGGGATGTCGCGGTTGGGGGTTTCGGACGGGGCGACGATCGTGGTGTACGAGCAGGGAGACGTGTTTTCGGCGCCGCGGGCGCGGTGGATGCTGCGCGTGATGGGAGCGCGGCAGGTCGCGGTTCTCGATGGCGGGCTCGGTGCGTGGCTGGCGGCCGGCTTGCCGGTCGAACCGGGTTCGGCCGTGCGACCGCGCGCCCAATTCCGGGCAGTGCTCGATGAGCCGGCAATCGTGCGCTTTACGGGCCTGCAGCAGGTGCTCGCCCAGCGGGGCCAGGTGCTGGACGCCCGGTCGGCGGGGCGGTTCGCCGGAACGGCGCCGGAGCCGCGGGCTGGCTTGCGGTCGGGCCACATGCCCGGCGCCACCAGTGTTCCCTACCCGGAGCTTACGCACGGTGGGCGGATGCGGCCGACTGAGGAGCTGCGGGCGGTCTTCGCGGAAAACGGCGTGGACCTTCACGCGCCGATCACCACGACCTGCGGCTCTGGCGTAACGGCGGCCGTCGTTTCCCTGGGGCTCGAGCTGGTCGGGGCGCGAATCGTCTCCTTGTACGACGGGTCGTGGGCGGAGTACGCGAGCCGGCCGGGGGTGGCGATCGTTGGGCAGGGCTGACGTCTCGAACCGCCCGGCCATCCCGGCGCTGGACCGTGTTGTCCTCACCCAGGACCCCGGCAGGGCAAGCGTCGTGTTCATCGGTGGACGACCAATCCAAAACCGGACACACCTTGTCTCGAACTCAGTCCCACGAACTACGTGCATCCTTCGTAAGCGCGCGCTTTTGCCGCTAGGTGCACGCCGAAGACGTTTGGCATCCCGTGTGCTCTACCTGAACCCTGAGTCGTTATCGCACAAGGAGGGGTCATGGCTTTCTATGAACGAATGCGGGAGGTGGTCGCGAGTCCGTACAGCGCCGAGGCAATCGAGCAGCGCCAGAGCGCCGGCTGGAAGATGGTCGCCATCGAATGGCGGCGAGAAATCCCGGAAGCGGAAGCTCGGACCGAGCCGCCGGGCGGCGAAGACATTCCCTACGGACTCCGTCTCTCCGACGATTGTGCTCGGCTGGAGGTCGACCCCCGGGAAAATGCCGTGCTGGTCCAGATGATGGAGTTGCTCGGCCACGATTTCTCCTACGCGAGTATCGTCAGCGATCTGAATGAGCGGGGCCTGCGCCAACGCAACGGCGCCCCGTGGACGCGGGTCGCCGTCTTCCAAATGATGCCTCGTCTGATTGAGGTTGGGCCGCGCCTGCTCGCTGGAGGCGAATGGAAGCCCCGGCGGGAGATCTCTGCGGTCAACGGCTGATCTCCAGCGCCCCCGCACCCGGTCAGGAAGTGGGCGGCAACCCAAAGTGGGCGGCAACGCGGTCGAGAAAGGGACGCTGGGTCTCCTTGATGTAGCGATGGGCCTCGGGCAGGGTGAACCAGGCGGCCCGGTCAACTTCGGGGATGGTGAGTAAAATTCCGGACCGCGGTGGCCACTCCATCTCGCAGGTGTTGCTTTGGAGCTGGGCGGGGTCGCAGTCACCCACAAAGGCCCAGGCGGTGACGAGCTTTCCTCCGGCCTGGCGAATGGTTTCGAGCGGAAAGAATGGCGGTTCGGGAACGAAGCCGGTCTCTTCTTGGAACTCGCGCTGGGCGGTCAGGAGCAGATCTTCACCGGGGTTCGGCTGGCCTTTCGGAATGGTCCAGTGCCCAAGGTCTTTGTGGGCAAAGAAGGGGCCGCCCGGATGCACGAGCAGAACTTCGGGAGCTCCGGAGGTAAGCCGGACGGTAAGGAGGCCGGCGCTTTGGCGAAGGGGCATGGGCATTGGATGGCGGGTTGGGGTCGTCCCTCCCGGCAGTTTCTTGGGGGCGCTAGTTCGAGGCGGGCTGGACTTTGCGAAGGTCGACGACGCGGTAGCCGTCGGGGAGATCAAAGAGGCGCGGGTCGGGTTCCGAGGTCGTCACGTCGGAGGCGCGAAACACCTGGTGGCCGGTTTGGGGGTCGTTGACATCCGAAAGGAGGTTCAGGCCGAGGTGCGCGGAGTACCAGAACTCCCGCGTGGTGACCATCGGCTGGTCGTTACCCATCTGGCCGGGGTTGACGGTCAGGGTCGTGCGGGTGCCGGTGGTCGGAACGCCGGCGGTCTCGGCCACACCGAGGTTTTCCACCTGCCGTGTGCCCATGTTGTTCGGCAGCGGGCCGGAAACGCCGATGTGGGGCTCGTACGAGGCGTCGGCGAGCCGGTTGTAGCGAATGAGCTCGCAGGTTCGGTTGGCGACAAAGCAGTTGTAGAGGGTGTGCTTGTCGGGGTCCATAATCTGGACCAGGTTCATCGTGGAAGTCACCGGTCCGCCCCTGGGAACCAGCATCCAGCGCTCCTGGTAAATGCGGCCATGGCTGTCGCGGGCGATGTGACGCTGGTTGGAGAGGGTGACCGTGCCGCCGTTCGCCAGCGGGCGCGACCAGTCGGTCGAGAGGGTAAGGGTGAACGGGGCCGAAGGGATCGGTGGAACGAAGATGCTTTGCATCACGCCGTTGGCGCCGCCGTCGTTGGTCTGGATGGTTACGGGCTGGGAGCTTTGGGCGAGCAGGGGCGCGGCGGTGAGGCTGAGGAGGCTGAGGAGGAGGAGGCGTTCAAAACGACGCATGGGGCGCTCCGGGTGGTGGGGACTAGTGTAGGCACGGTTGAGGGATTTGGCGAGCGGTTTGGGCTGCGACGGCCGCCTGCGATGGTCGAGGGCAGGGGATGGATGGCGAGGAGTCACCGGCGGGACGGGGGGGTCAGCCGTGCGTGTGGAGGTGGCTGATGTTGATCAAGGTGTCGGGGTCGTCGGGTTTCAGGGTAAGCACTTTGCGATAAAAGGGGAGGGCGAGGTCGTCCTGGCCGCGTCCCTGGAACAGGACGCCGAGGTCGAAGTAGGCTGTGGCGTCGGTGGGATTCACCGTCGTCGCCGTCTGCCAGGCCTGGATCGCTTCGTCGATCCGGCCTTCCCCGGCGAGCAGCACGGCAAGATCGGTGTAGGGGGTGCTGTCGCCGGGCGCCAAAGCAAGCGCTCGGTGAAATGTGCGTTCGGCGGCTTGACGCTGGCCGAGGTCCGCAAGCGAAACGGCGAGCGAGGTGGTGGTGGGCGCATCACCTGGGTTCAGCGCAAGCGCGTGCCCGAAAGCCTGCACGGCATCGGCAGGGTGGCCGAGACGGGCGTCGACGTCGCCGAGCGAAGCCCAGGCGCGCTCGTAGGTCGGCCGGAGCTCGGTGGCGCGACGGTACTCCTGGGCAGCGGTTTGCAAGTCGCCGCGCTCGCGGGCCGTGAAGGCGAGGTTGAAGTAGAGCCCGGCGCTTCGGGGGGTGGCGACGAGCGAGCTTTGGTACAGTGTGGCCGGGTCGGCCCAATCGGCCACACGCGCATGAAGGCGAAGGACGCTCCCAAGCCCGAACAGGGCCAGGGCGGCAAGGGAAAGCTGGCGAGAGGCGCGGGCAAAACGGAACGCAAGGGCGGTAAGGGTCAGGGCGACGCCGAAGGAGGCGACGTAGGGGAAGCGCTCCGCCATCCCCTGGTAAAGAGGAACGACGCCGCAGAACGGGAGGAGAGCGAGGGCGGTGAGCGCGAGGCCGGCGGCAAAGGTGGGGAGGCGTCGCCGGAAGAAGACAGCCGCGGCGAGCAAAGCGAGCAGGGCGACGGCAGCTACGAAGCCGGTGGGGGAGGGAATGTTGGCCGGGGTGGACGTGGACCGCTCGACGCTCATATGGAGCGGAAGCAGGATCCAGCCGAGGTACTTCCAGAAGGTCGGAGCAATGGCCCACAGGGCCGGGGCGCCGGGGCCGGCGGAAACCCCGATGCGGTGTCGCACCGTGAGGTAGAGCGCGTCTGTAGCGAGCAGCGCGGAGAGCAGAAAAGGGGTGGCGAGTCGGGCAAGCGGCGCATGGGCGGCGGCTGCGGACGCTTCCTTCCTGGCGCGGTCCCCTCGCTGGGCGCCTGCTTCCGCGATCTCCGCAGCGTGGCGCAGCGCGACCACAAGCAGAAGCGTAAACGGAACGAGCAGCAGGCCGAGTTCGTTCGACAGCAGCGCGAGCAGGGAGGTGGCGGCGGCAGCAAGCAGGGTGAGCGGGCGCCGCCGACGGAGGAACGAGCAGGCCGCCAGCAGCGCCAACAGCAGAAAAAAGACAGCGAGCAGGTAAGCACGACCACTCACCCAAGCGACGGCTTCGGAGTTGATGGGAAGGGTGAGCCAGAGCAGGGTGGCGACACCGGCGGGGAGCAGCCGCAGGCGGACGCGGCGCAGCAGGGTGAATAGCAGAAGCCCGTTCAGCCAGTGCAGCAGCAGATTGGTGGCGTGGAAGCCGGCGGCGGCGCTGGGGCCGTGGAGGCGGCGGTCGAGGGCGAGGGAGATCCAGAAGACGGGCCGCCAGGTCGAGCCGGTAGCGGCTGCGGCGTCGCGGAACTCGTTCGAAAACATAACGGGCGCCAGCAGAAACCGGTGGGTAAAGGTCGGAAGCGTCGCCAGGTTCGGGTTGTGGACCACCTGGTCGAGGTCATCGTAGACAAACGGGTTGGAGAGGGCCTTGCCGTAAAGCAGAAGCACGACGAGGCCCGCAAGCAAGGCAAACGCCAAGGTAGGATGGGCCGTGACGAAAGATGGCTGTGCGGGTTTGGGTTTGGGTTTGGACGACCGGCGAACGTTGGTTGGGGGCATGGGCTAACCGGAGAATAGACGGTTGGCGGTGCGGTGTCGCCGCACGCGCTTCTATCCCGATCCCATGTCGAACCCGGGCGTATGACCCAAGCCTCGGTAACATCTACTCGTACTTGAGTGTCTCGACCGGATCCAGACGGGCGGCGCGATTGGCCGGCAGGGTGCCGAAGACGACGCCGACCAGCACCGACGTGAACAAGGCGACGAGGGCGGAAAGCCACGAGATGGGAATGGCGAACGGCGTGAAGATCCGGATCGACAGCGGAAGCACCAGGCCGATGATGGTGCCGACAATGCCACCCGAAAGCGACAGGAAGACGGATTCGGTGAGGAACTGCAGGCGGATCTCGCGGTTGGTGGCGCCCAGCGCTTTGCGAACGCCGATCTCGCGAATGCGCGATTGAACGTTGGCCAGCATGGAATTCATGATGCCGACGCCGGAGACGACCAGCGTGACGCCGGCCGCCAGGGTAAGCACGACCGTCAGCATGTTGGCGATCTTCGCCATGTCGCTCAAAATGTCCGTCATGGTAAACGCGTTGTAGACAGAGGTCGGCCGGTGACGCGAGCGAATGACCGCCAGAATCTCGCGCGCCGCGGGGGATACCTCCGAGGAGTCTGCAACCGAAAAGAAGATCTCCTTCACGGTATCGCTGCCGGTGAAATAACGGGCGACGGTGTAGGGGATGAGGATCGTCTGGTCGGAAACTTCCGACTGCCCGAACGTGTCGATGCGCATGCGGAAGACGCCGATCACCGTAAACGGGATCCCCTGCACGGAGACGGTCTTGCCGATGGCGTTCGCAGAGGAGCCAAAGAGCGCCTTGGCGAACGGTTCCACCAGAATGCCGACATGCGAGTGCTGCGTGGCGTCTTCGTCGTCAAAAAAGCGTCCGGCGGTAACGACCAGGTTGCGCACGACGCGATACTGGGGCGAGACCCCGAGGAGCATCGCATTTTTGGTCACGCCGTTCCCCATCGAGACGTTGTAGTGCACCTCGAGCATCGGCGACGAGGCGACGATGCCCGGCACCTGCTCTTTCACAGCAGCCTCGTCCTCCCGGTTCATGCTGTCGGCTACCGACACATTGTCCGGGCCGGTGGTGGTTCCGCCCTGATACTGCATCTCGACCATGTTGGTCCCGATCGACGAGATCAGGTCCAGCGCATACTGCTTTCCGGTGAGGCCGAGCGTCACCACCAGCACGATCGACGCCGATCCGATGACCATGCCCAGCATCGTGAGCAAGAAACGGATCTTGGAGGCGCGAAACGTATCGTAGGCGAGGCGGACGACCTCGGAAAACACCATCGTGGTGCGTGCCGTGGCCAGGGTCGCGTCAAAGGTACTGGCCGGGAGCGCCGTGCCCGCTGGCGCGACAGGGACCGGTTTGGGCGGGGCGGGGATGGTGGCCATGTCGGCAGCTGCGCTCTCCAAAGGGTTGGACGCACCTTAGTATCGCAGCGGTTCAGCTTTCGCGGAACAGGATCCTCCGCCACGCCGGGCGAAGCGCGTCGGGGTGAGCGCTATCCGGTCGCGCCCAATCCTCGGAACGCAAGCGCCAGAAGTCGCTTCACGCGCGCCTCTCCGTCCGCGGTTGGCGGAATCCGCCACAAAAGCCCGACAAGCATCAGAAAGTCCTCAGGGTCGGATCCTCCCCGAACATCGCCGGAACGTTCGCAGGCATCGAGCAGCTGGCGGACCGCGCCCAGCATGGGCGTGTAGCTTTCGGGGAGGTCCTGCTCCGATGTCGCCGCATGAACAATGTCGGCCACCCCGTATTTCATCCTTCCAAACTCGGCGAGCCGGTCGCACCAGATCCGGAAGGCCTCGATCGGCGGATGCCTGGCCAGCAACGTCGGAGCCAGCGCCACCAGCACGTCGATCTCCTTCCGATACACGCCGAGCACCAGCGATTCCCGGCTCGGAAAGTGACGGTAAAGCGTTCCCGCGCCAACCCCGGCCACCTTCGCGATTGAGTTCAGCGACGCAGCAGCATCCGCAGCGAAAGCGTCGCGCGCAACCTCCAGAATGCGGTCCCTGTTCGCTCGCGCATCCGCGCGCAGCATCTCCTCGTCGGCCATACCGCCTCTTGACTAAGCGGAGAGTTCTCCACTATGCTCTCTCGTAACCGGAGAGCTGTCCCTTTCTATCCCGGCGTGGAGGGTCCATGCAATACAAAAAACTCGGACGCACAGGTCTTGACGTTTCACCCATCTGTATCGGCTGCATGGGCTTCGGTGAGCCTTCGCGCGCCTACCCCGGCTGGTCCCTCGATGAGGACGCGAGCCGCTCGCTCATCCGCCACGCGATCGAGGCCGGCATCAACTTTTTCGACACCGCCAACCTCTACTCAAACGGAGCCAGCGAGGAGATTGTCGGCAGGGCGCTGAAGGACTTCACCCAACGCGACACCGTCGTCATCGCGACCAAGGTCGCCGCCGCCACCCACAACGGACCCAACGCCATCGGCCTGTCCCGCAAGGCGATCCTGACGGAGATCGATCGCAGCCTGAAGCGGCTCGGCACCGACTACGTCGATCTCTACCAGATTCACCGTCGCGACCAGCTCACGCCCTGGGAAGAAACGCTCGAGACCCTTCACGATCTGGTGAAGTCGGGCAAAGTGCGCTACCTCGGCGCCTCCTCCCTCAAGGCGTGGGAGTTCGGCAAGGCGCTTCACCTCCAGAAAGCAAACGGCTGGGCCCGCTTCGTCTCCCTGCAGAACACCTACCATCTGCTCGGGCGCGAAGAGGAACGCGAGATGCTCCCGCTCTGCGCCGACGAAGGCATCGGCACACTGGTCTACAGTCCCCTGGCGCGCGGAATGCTCGCTCGGCCATGGGGGAAGACCTCGGCGCGATCAGAGATGGAGGCCGCCGCCGGCTACAAGGACGACACCAACACGGAAAGCAATCGGAACATTGTCGAGGCCGTCGGCGCCCTTGCCACGCAACGCGGCGTCAGCCAGGCAGCCGTCGCCCTGGCGTGGCTGCGTCGGAACTCCGTCGTGGCCGCGCCCATCGTCGGCGCGCTCAAAACCAGCCACATCGACGACGCGGTCGCGGCGCTGGCCGTCACCTTGACCGACGAAGAGGTCGCCCGCCTTGAAGCCCCCTACACCCCACGGATGGACTTCCAGGCTGTCTCCGATCCTGCCCTGCTGGCTCGATCCGTGGAGGCCGTGACCGGGTTCCGGGTGTCGCCCGCCTGACCCACCAACCCACCCGCAACAACCCGTTGACGCCCACACCTCAGCGGAGTACGGTGTCCGCGTGTCCCTCCTCTGCCGGCCCATCCACGCGCCCTCCCAGATCTCCCGCCTCGTTCTGGCCGGCGCCGTGCTCCTCCTGCCCGGCACCCCCACCCACGCCCAAACCCCCACCCCACCCGCCGCCCAAACTCCCGCCGACGCCAACCCCGACGGACCCATCACCACTCTCAAAGTCGCCACCCGCATCGTCAGCATCTCCGCCGTCGTCACCAGCAAATCCGGAGATCCCACTGGCGGCCTCACCAAAGACGACTTCATCCTCAAACAGGACGGCCGCGAAGAGCCCGTCCGCTACTTCTCCCAGGGCGCCGACCTCCCCCTCACCCTCGCCCTCCTCGTCGACACCTCCGGCTCCCAGCGCACCCTCATCAACGACGAAATCCTTGCCGCCGACGTCTTCTTCGAAACCATGCTCACCCGCCCCGAAGACCGCGCCGCCCTCATCCAGTTCGACGCCCGCGTCCTCCAGCTCAAGGGTCTCACCGCCTCCCCCGACCAGCTCCACCTCTCCCTCCTCTCCCTCCGCTCCGACCCCCAGTTCGCCGGCGCCACCCTCCTCAACGACGCCGTCGACATCGTCGCCCGCAAAATCCTCGCCGACCAGACCGGCCGCAAAGCCATCCTCCTCCTCACCGACGGCGGCGACACCGGCTCCCGCACCCCCATCGCCCGCGCCATCGAGCAGGCCCAGCGCAACGACATCCCCATCTATTCCATCCTCTACACCGCCGCCGACGAAGCCGCCCCCCTCAGCCGCGCCGGGAACGCCGTAGCCGGCTCCCTCGCCCGCGGCGGCGCCTCCGACCCCGGCCCCGCCATCCTTGAAAATCTCTCCTCCTCCACCGGCGGCCACGTCTTCACCGTCTCCCCCAATCAAAGCCTCAGGTCCATCTTCGCCCGCATCGCCGCGGACCTCCGCCTCCAGTACGAGCTCGGCTACACCCCTCCCCCCAACACCCCGCCCAACACCTACCACCGCCTCGAACTCCGCACCCGCGACCGCCAACTCACCACCCAGGCCCGCAAAGGCTTCTTCACCCCTCCGTAGGGCGTGCCTCTCACAGGTCTAGCTCAGTCCGCTTCCGGGCGGAAGGCCCGGATTGTCCCCCTTTTCGGGCGTAGCTCCAGGTCCGGCGCGACGGCATCCGGCATCGGGCTGAAGCCCCGACCAAGAAGGCCACCCCCGGAGCAGAGCTCGGAATCCATCCCATCCCCCCTAAAGCAAGTAGCGCGCCGAAATATACACGTGCGCGAGAAACCTGTCCATAACCTTGTAACTTTAGGGCAATGGTTGAAAACAGTCTCCCGCTGCAAACTTGCTTGTATGAAATTCCTTCGTACTCCCCTGCTTCCCTTGCTCCACTTGCTCCTGGTCGCGCCTGCCTTCTCCGCCACCTACTACGTCTCCAACCACGGCAGCGACACCAACCCCGGAACCAACCCAGCCACACCCTGGGCAACCCTGGCCAAACTCAACCAGCGAACCCTCCTTCCCGGCGACGCCGTCCGGTTAGACTGCGCCAGCACCTTCCGCGAAACCCTCTTGGTCGACCAGTCCGGCAAGCCCGGCGCCCTCATCACCTACGCCAGCTACGGCAACTGCCCAAGCCGCAGTCTGCCCCTTCTCAGCGGAGCGGACACCGTCACCGGCTGGACTGCGGAAAAGCTCGGCAACGTCCCCAGCTACGTCAGCACCTTCACCGTCGCCCCTGCCGTGGTTTTCGAAGACAGCCAGCGTCTCAAGCCGGTCAGCTCCCAGGCGGCGCTCGTGCGCGGCGCCTTCTTCTACGACACCGAGGCCAAAAAGCTTCACGTCCGCACCCGCGACGACGGTTCTCCCACGGCACATCTCCTCGAGGTTCCGGTACGCTCCTACGTCATCGAGGGCAATCGCCCCAGCTACGTCACCCTCACCGGCATCCAGGCAGACAAGGCACTTCTCGACGACGTCAACATCAGTGGATCGTTCACCAACCTCACCCTCCAGGGGGTCAACACCTCGTACGCCGTCCGCAACGGCATGTGGTTCAGCGCAAACACCGGCGAGTCGCAGAACCACGTCCTTGTCCGCAACAGCGTCACCAGCAACAATGGCGCAAACGGCATGCTCAAAGGCAACGGCGGCACGAATTTCGTCTTCATGTACGACACTGCCGACCACAACGCCTTCGACCCGCAGTTCCAGTTCACCGCCGGCATCCGCCTTGTCAGCGACGGCGCCACCGACGCCAATCGCGCCACCTTCTCCGGTGTCCTTTCGAGCGTCGCCAACTTCAACGGCATCAACCCCGACACCGGCGTCGCCGTCGACAGCTCCCAGCAGGACGGCATGGGCGTCTGGTGCGACACCTGCGGCAACGGTTCCTTCCTCACCGGCAACATGACCCGCGGAAACGTCCAGGCGGGCGCCGATATCGAGTTCGCCGGCGCCGTCGGCACCCAGTCCATGACCTACAACACCGGCGTGGATAACTTCTACGGCGTCCTGCTCACGCGCCGGTCCCACAACGTCACCGTCGCCAACAACACCGAATACGCCAACTTCATCAACTGCGACATCCAGGGCGAGTACGGCGGCGGCGAAACCGCCGTCGGCATGGTCGGCAACACCATCGAAAACAACATCTGCTCCGAAAAAGTCATGAATGCGTATGGCACGTCGCTCATCGTCCGCTGGGGAGCAGAAAACAACACGGTCGGCGAAGGTTCAGGCAACGTCTACCGCAACAACGCACTCGGTGCCCAGGGCGCCGGCAACGGGGACTTCGCCATGTGGGGCAACAACCAGCTCGTCTCCACCTACGCGGCCATCGACGCCCTGTACAGCGCCCACGCACACGGTGCCGACGCTGCCTGGTACACCGCGCCCATCGTCTTCGACAACGCCCCGGCGCTCAACTTCAACCTCGTCCTTCCCACCGCCACCTCCACCGTCACTTCGAACGCCACCGCGACCGCAACCACCAACACGGCGGCGGCAACGATCGCAAAACTCCCCAACCTCGGCGCCTTCGCACCCCAGTAACCCCAACCCAACCCAACCCAACCCGACGCAGACAAGGGTGGCTCCGGCCACCCTTCTGCCCTGTACCTCCTGCAACCGGCACGCAACGTACAGCCACTAACATTCCCCGCATCACCCGACCACCCGACCACCCGACGGCTCGACCAACCGGACCACGCACCCACTCCCCTGTCAATCCCCAAACCCAGCCAACACTCTCAAACCGCATGGCTTAGCCGTGGCGCATTCCCTTCCCCTACTCCGCTACACTGGAAATGGGGAAACAAACACGGCCGAACCCAAAGCCACATGCCCAGAAAGCCTGTAAGTTCGTCATTCGATGTAATTTGCAGGTAAGTTCTCCGGAATCAAAAGTTTAGGGACAAACCCACGCCGTAAACCTTTGATTGCAGGGAATTTCCACCCAAGTTCCAACTCCGGGGGAGGGGGGAGGAGTACGGGGACACCCACGTACCCCATACGCATCATAATCGCTTCGGCCGCGGCAGCTCACCTCCTGCTTATCGGCAGTTTCCCGCCAAGCTTTAGGCGACCCTCGCAATTTTCCTGCCAGGGTCGCAGCCGGGAACCGCCACAAAAGTGCCATCGCCTGCAACCGCACCCGCTTGCTACCGTCGACCTACCATGTCGAAGATCCCCTCGCCCACCACCACCACGCAAACCTGCCCCGGCTGCAAAGCCGTCTCGCTCGTCACGGCCGACCCCGACCTGCAGCCCACCTCCTGCGCCCTCTGCAACTACCCCATCCGCCTTGTGCGTGATTACATTGGCGGCGTCTTCGCCATCGAGTACTCCGACCGCCGCGAGATCGCCTGACACCCGCCGATCGAGCCCAATCTACTCGCGGCTCGTCGCCCCCGCCCGCTTGCGATCCTTGATCTCGCGATAAAGCGCCAGCTCCTTTTCCGCCTCGGTCGCGCGCCCGGCCTTGCGATACGCCGTGCCTAGCTGGTAATGCACGTAGTCCGGCGTTCCGCCCGCCACTCCCGCGGACGCCCGCTCCGAAGCCTCCAGGTGCCCGATGGCCTCGGGCAGTTTGCCTTCCTCCAGCAGCAGCTTGCCCAGCTGGTACTGCGCCTCCGCCTGCTCCGGATGATCCGCCGCCAGACGCTCCAGCATCCGCTGCGCCTCGTCCTTTTGCGACAGCTGCAGTAACGCGTACGCCAGCGCATACTGCACGTTGGCCTCGTCGGGGCTCAACGCAAGTTCTGCCCGCAGCTCCGGCACCGCCTCCGCCGCCCGATCCAACCGCACCAGCGCCTCACCTACCTCGTAGTGCGCCAGCCGCACCGTCGAGTCCTGCGCGTACGCCCGCCGATAGCACGCCGCGCTATCCTCGGGGTCCTCCGTGTCCACAAACACATGGCACACCAGCATGCGCTGCTCGATGACCAGATCCCGCCCGGCCAGCTCGGTCGCCAGCCGATTCGCCTCTTGCGCCTGCCCCGTGTGCGCCAGCGAATAGGCCCACGAGTACCCGGCGCGGGCATCTGCCATGGTCGCCGACCGCGCCGCCGCGAATGACGTGGACGCCTCACGGAAGTGCCCGGTTGAGAATTCCGACATGGCGAGCATGATGCGCGCCCGATCGTCGCCGGCTCCGGCCGCTGCGCTACCTTGCCGCTCGAAGTACTTCTCCAGCACTCTGGCGGCCTCGTCGTCATGCCCCACCCGAAACGCCGCCGCGCCCTCATTGCGCAGCAGCGCAGGCATCGCCGGAGTCTCCCACTGCGCCGCCTCAGTAAAGGTCGCCAGTGCTTCCTCATATCGCTGCTCACGCGCTTCGACCGTTCCGAGATCGTTGCCGCTCGTCGCCAGCACATGCCGGAGCGCCGCGTCCCTCGCTGCGAGGACGCGCTCCTGCTCCGGCGCCAGCCTCGGTCGTGTTGCCGAAATCTGCTGCGCCGGCGTCCCGGCGGGAGCAGCCTCTCCTGCCTTCAACGCCGGCAAAACCACCGTTCCGGACATGCCGACCGTCGCCGGACCCCCGCCCTCCGCTCCAGTCCGGCTGCGAATGCTCATCCCACTCTCGGCGACCGCGGCCTGCTCCGCAGCGGTGTAGTTCGCCAGCAGCCTGGTCCCCTCTTCCCGTTGCCCCTCGTTCACCAGAATGCGGCCGAGGGCGAAGTACGCCCGCCGCACCTGGTAGTTGTTTCGCGCCTCGTCCTTGCCCGTCAGATCGATCGCCTTCCGAAAATCCGACTTGGCCTGCTCCGTCCGGTGCTCCCGGTTCGCGTTCAGCCCCAGGTAAAGCCAAACCTCCGGCTGCAGCCCGTCCGCCTCCGCCGCTGACCGGAGATGCCGATCAGAACTCGCAAGGTCGCTGCCGTCGGTCGACTCAAGCGCCCCAAGATAGAAGTTGCTCACGTACTCCTTCGGAGCCAGCCGCACCGCTTCACGCAGGTGGCGAAAGCTCTCGGAGTTCGGTCCCCATTGGTTCATCTGCAGGTACGTCAGACCGAGAAAGAACTCCCCGTGCGTCACCAGTGGGTCGCGCCGGATCGCCTCCTGAAATGCCTGCACGGCCTCCGGCATGTACTCTGCCTCACGATAGGCGTCGCCGATCTCGACGTACCAGATCGCGTCATTCCCCGAGGCCTTCAGAATCTGCGCAAACACCGCGTCCGCTTTGGCCTTCTCCTGCAGCTGCAGCAAGGTCGAACCCAGGGCGTACGCCACCTCCGGCGTCGGCCGCAGCCGCATCGCTTGCTCCAGCGCCACCACAGCGTCCTTCTCTCGTTTGGCCGCCCGCAGCGCTCCGCCGCGCACTGCCCACGCCGTCGCGCTCGCCGGATCCATCTCCGTCGCGGTTAACGCCTCGTCTGCTGCACCTTTCGCGTCGCCCGCTCGCAGCAGCACCGACGCCAGCTCCAACCGGCCCTCCACGGAGGGCGCCATGGCCAGGGATTGCCGATACAGCTCTGTCGCCTGCGCAGTTTCGCTGCGGGCCAGCGCCACAATCGCCATCTGCCGCAAAGCAGCGGCATGGAGGCGAAGCGACGTCTCCTGGATACGGGCTGTGTCGCCACTCGCCAGAGCAGCCTGCTGAGCGGCAAGGGCCTGCTGCAGTTCCTTGTCGTCCGGGTTGGCCTCGGCTGCAACTGCCCCCGTTCGAGCCGGGGCTCGCCGCGCTCCCTGACCGCCGGAGTGTCCCTGCGGCTGCTGCGCCCAACCGGTGCTCTCCATCGCGCTCCCCAGTACAAGCGCTGCCGCTACCGCCACATTCCGCATCACTGGCCTATCCTGCCACATCCGCGTGCAAAACAGAACGAAGCGGCAGGGACCTGAACTAGCGCCCTGCCGCCCGACCTATTTGCCGCCACACGCGTTAGAAGTCGATGTGGAGCGAGTAGAGGAACTGCCGTTCGGCGTTACCTACAAGCCCTGTCGACTGGCCGAAGTTCTGGCCGGGAGTAAACGCGCTGATCACATTGTTCGTTGGACTGCAAGCGTTGTACCGCGTCGCCACCGAGCCATTCACGTTTTCCGAGAACGACTGGCCGCAATTTACGTTGGCGGCAACGGTGAAGTTGCCCTGATCCGCTCGGAAATTCGCATGGTTGAGAAGATCGAAGGCGTCAAAGCGGAATTTGACGTTGATTCGCTCCCGCACCTGCCAGTTCTTGTCCAGCGACAAATCCGTGTTGATCAGCTTGGGACCATGGCAATACCCACGCGGTTCCGTTGCCGTGGAGTAGTTGCCGATCACATAGCCGACCAGCGTGAACGCATTGGGGTTGATGATCTGACTTCCACTGACGCCGTTGCCCGTGCATGTCTGCCCCGGCGTGATGAGCGGTCGCTGGTTGCTCGTAACTCCGGTCTGGAACAACGAGTTCAATGCGCCCGCCGGGGTGGGAGTTCCGCCGCTCACCAACGCCGTGTTCTCTCCGACTCCATTCTGATACACGGTGAACGAGTTACCGGAGTCGGCATTTGTGATTCCAGTGACCTCCCAGCCTCCAAGAACACCGCGCTCAATGAAGTTTCCACCTTGCAGCTTTGGTGCAAAGTAGGTGCCATTCGCCACAAAGATGTTGGGACGATTGGTCGCTGAGTTGCCGCGATCGAGTCTTGGGTCCGTGCCAACGGTGAAATCGGCATCGCTCGACCCGCCGCTGCTGTCATCCGTCAGGATGTTGGCAACAGCGTGGGACCAGGTGTACGCAGCCTGGAAGCGGAACTGCTTCACCTGCGTCCGGAACAGACTTTGCAGCGCTTCGTAGTACGAGTCGCCCTGGTGCGTCCAATACTGAAGCCCACCGTCGTTCGCGAACGGACGAAGGCTCTGGTAGTTCGATTCGAAGGACGCCGCAAGCCAATTTGCCGGCTGCACCGCGTTCACGTCGTACGACGAGGTGAGGTGGATCCCTCGGTTCCCGACATAGCTCAACTGCAATACTGTGTTCTTGGCGAGCGTCTGTTCAACCGTGGCGTTCCACTGCCACGAGTTCGGGCGAGTCGAGGAAAGAATGTAGCCCCCATCCGGAGAGGCCGCTGCGGCGAGAGAACCGGCTGGCGGAGTAGGTGCTCCCAGGGCGCGAGGCACGTTGGACACGCTCACCGCGAATGGCGCGTTAGCCACCAGCGTGTAGCGCGACACCCGTTCCCGCTGATAGAACTGACCACCCCCCAATCGCAGAGCGCTCTGCCCATTGCCGAAGATGTCCCACGCCACACCAACGCGGGGCGCAACCATGTGATTGTTCTCCGGCTGGAGGGAATTGTTCGGTCCCACTCCGCCCGCGGTGTACGCGGTGCCGAACTGCGTGTTGGCCGCACCGCAGGGGTTCGACCCGGGCGCATGAATCAGGCCGTTGCAGGCATCACTGGCCGGAAGCAGCGGATTGTAGAGGCTCGGAACGAAGTTGGTGATCTGATTGTTGGGCTGGAAAGCGTTGCGCAAAAGGGAATAGCGAACACCGTAGTTGAGCGTCACGCGGGGCGTGATCTTCCAGGTATCTCCAGCGTAGAACTCGTAGTCTCTCCACCGCAGCTGTGCGCGAACGTTGGTCGAGGTCTCAGACAAGGTGAACGGATTGCCGGGGATCAGGACGTTCGCAAGGTTGTTACCGGTGCGGACGCCAGTGTTGTTGGGTTGCGTTGCAGTGGGTGCATTCACCTGGTAATCGGCCGTCGCAAAGGTCAGCCGCTCGCTGCTTGCCGTGCCGGTGTCCTCGTTCTTGCCGTCGAAGCCCAGGAACAAGCCGACCTTAATCGCGTGCCGGCCTTTCACCTTGGAGACATCATCACGGACGGTGTAGATGTCCAGAGTATTGTTCCAGGGAGCGATTTCCTGGATGGTTTGGTTGCTGCCGTAGTTGCCAAGTCCACCCCAAATCTGCGGCGTCCCTTCGGAGGCATGCTTCAGAGACGACGGATACAGCGTCGGGAACGCGGTAGCCATTTGTGCCTCCAGACCCACGTCGGTCCCGCCCGGCGTGATGTTGATCCGGTTGTTCGAGTACGCAAACTCGGCATCGTTGACCAGCGAATCGGAGATGGTGCTCGTCACACGACCGATAATCATCTTCGATGGCTGCGCCCAGCTTCCGTTGATGACCGGGAACGGGCTGTCCCCCCAATACTGGTTGCCGTTGTAGGAGGGGTTGCTCCAGTGGTCCTGGGTGTAGCGGCCCATCAGAACGTTTCGCTTGTTGATGTTGTAATCGCCCCGCACGTTCTCTTGCCGGTACTTCAGGAACGTCGGCAGAGACTCTGACCAGTTGTTGCCGCCAAGCGAGGTCGCTGTCTGGTTCGGCAGAGGATAATATTGCGGAAGAAGCGCACCGGAGGGATCGATGGTCGCCAGGGTGTGAGGTCCGCCGTAACCCGGGGTGGTTGCTGCGAACGTGGGCTGGGGCTCGTTGCAGTTCATCACCACCTGTCCGTCCGGCAGAGTTCCTGCAGGCGTTGAGAAGTCACCGGCGCGCTCAGCCGCGTCCGCCACGCAGGCGCTCTGCGTAAACCCGCGGATCTCGTGATTCCACTCTTCGTTGAAGAAGAAAAACAGCTTGTCCTTCTTGATCGGACCGCCGATGGAGTATCCCCAGTCATTGCGGCGCAGCTTGTCTTTGCCGTTCAGGGGCTGGCGTGGAGTTTGGTTCGCATTGTGGCGGGCGAAGTAGGTGTACGCCGCTAGCGCATCGTTGCGGCCCTCATAAAAAGCCGATCCGTGAAACGCGTTCGTGCCCGACCGTGTCGCAATCGAGATGATCGCGCCCGAAGCCTGCCCGTACTCCGGGCCATAGCTGTTGGTCAGCATCTTGAATTCGGCGATCGACTCGATCGACGGATAGATCAGAATGGTGCGGTTCGACCCCACGTCGTTGTCGTTCGCGCCGTCCACCAGGAACAGGTTGTTGGTCGTCGGATTGCCGTTCACCGAAAAGTCGACGCCGCCCTGCAGCCCCTTGTTCTTCGAATCGAAGTTGTTCGCGGCCGAAACGCCAGGCCCCAGCTGCGTCAGCTCGACGAACGACCGTCCGTTCAGCGGCAGTTCCTTTACCTGCGTGCCGTCCACGATGTTCCCCAGCGATCCGCTCTCGGTTTGCACCTGGATCTGGTCGGCCGACACCGTGATCGTCTCGTTCGCTCCGCCCGCCGCCAGGTGCGCATCCGTGTGTGTCGCCGTGGCCACGTTCACCACCACGCCCGTCTCCACGTAGTTGCGGAAATTCGGCGCCGCCACGTCCACCTCGTACGTGCCGATCTGCACGTCGTCAAACGTGTATTCGCCCTGACCGTTGGACATCACGGTCCGGTTGATGCCGAGGCTCTTGTTGATCAGGGTCACGGTCGCATTCGGGATCGCGGCGCCGGACGAGTCGCTGATCTGCCCGGAAATGCTTCCGCTCGTCTGCTGTCCAAACACCGGCGCGACCAACATCAAACCCGCGCCGAGAATGGGGAGAAACTTTCTTCGTAGCTGCATACGCCTCCAAAAAAGAAACAAAGTCATTCGCCTCACGTGAGGCTCTGGCAACCGATCCTGCTAGCTCTGAGCAGACGTTCTAAGCCTTGGCGACCGGTCCAAAACCGGCCCTTCCGTCGCCTATAGTTCGGGAACACCAGCGCCTGCCATACTGCTTGCCGCGATTGACGACTGTCAACACATTTCACGAGTTGTCGCTCCTTCAAAAGGAGGAACCGCTCGGAGAACGTTTTCCTCGTTCCACAATGGTCCGAACCTGTCCCGTATCGAGACACCCCCTCCGACGCCCGCCCCAAACACCCCCACAAAAGCCGGCGCATCGCCACCCCGGACTACCGCGCCTTCGGCCGCACCCGAGCCGCATCGACCACGCCGGCCCCCTCCAGAACCGCGTACATTCGGTCGACCTCTAACCCCTTCAGCGTCTCGACCTTACCGCTCGGCCACCGGACCTCCACCTCATCAATCTTCGCCGCCGCTCCCAACCCAAAGTGCACCCGCAGGTCGCTCTGAGACAGGTAGCTCCCACCGCTCCGCACCTCGTCGGTCTGCACCACGCCACCCGCCCGCACGGTCACCCGAGCCCCCAAAGCCAGTCTGTTGCTTCTGGTTCCCGCCAGCTCAAACGTGACCCAATGCGCCCCCGTCACCCCAGGGTTCCGCAGCAGCATCGGTTGACCATCCAGGTTCTCCACGAGGAGGTCCACATTGCCGTCATTGTCGAAGTCCAGCGCCGCCAGTCCCCGTCCCACCCGCGGCGTCAGCAACGCCGGCCCCGCCTGCCCACTCGCATCGCAAAACGTCCCGTCCCTCTGGTTCATCAGCACGTTGGCCGGCTCCCTGTACCGCGCCCCCGAGGGCAACGCGTCCACCTGCGGATACACATGCCCGTTCACCGAAACCAGGTCCACCCACCCGTCATTATCCAGATCCGTAAACACCGTGCCCCACTTCACAAACGGCAGCGTCGGCAACGCCACCCCCGCCTCATACGACACATCCGCGAAGTTGTCCTTGCCCTCATTCCGGTAAAGCGTATTGAACTCATCCGCAAAGTTCGTCACATACACCGAGAACCGCCCCGTGTGGGTGTAGTCCCCCACCGCCACGCCCATCGACCCCTGCTCCGACCCATCCCCACTCACCGCCGTCCCGCTCTCCAACCCAACGTCGGTAAACTTCCCCCCACCGTCGTTCCGATACAGGTAATTCGGCGTCGAATCATCCGCGACATAGATGTCCGGCCGCCCCGTCCCGCTCAGGTCCGACCACACCACCCCCAGACCGTAGTACCCCGGCTTGTCCTCCACCCCCGCTGCCTTCGACACATTCGTAAACGTCCCATCGCCATTGTTGTGAAACAGCGAATCCCCCGCCCCCCGCAGACCCCTTGGCCCGCACTGCACGTCGATCCCCCGATACCGGCACGTCGGGCTCGACCCAAACTTCGGCAGATCATCCAGCTTGAAATCCACATAATTCGTCACCATCAGGTCCACCAGGCCGTCGCCGTCGTAATCCCCAAACGCCGCCCCGGTCGACCACCGCCCGTCCGCCACCCCCGCCTTCACCGTCACGTCCGTAAACGTCCCGTTGCCGTTGTTGTGATAGAGCACGTTCCCGCCCAGACACGTCACATACAGGTCCGGCCACCCGTCGTTGTCGTAATCCCCCACCGCCCCACCCATCGCCAGGCACGGCTTGCCCACACCCGCCTTCACCGTCACCTCCGTAAACGTCCCATCGTGGTTGTTGTGATACAGCGCCCCCTCGGCCTTCTCCCCCTTGATCGCCTGCTCCACCGTCGCCCCATTCGTAAAGTAGAGGTCCGGCCACCCATCGCGGTCGTAATCGATCACCACCACGCCGCCCCCCATCGACTCCACAATGTACTTCTTCTCCGGCGCCGACTGATGCGTAAACCGGATCCCCGCCTTCGCCGTCACATCCTCAAACTGCGGCACCACCCGCCCCCGGCACACCCGTTCCTTCACCCCAGGCGGCGGTGCACTCGGCGCACTATGCGCCTGCCCCCACACGTCGCTCGCCAGCAGCCCCAGCATCACCCAGCCCTGCCCCCACCGCCGCACTCCACAGAAACCGCTCACGAACCAAACCTCACGGAACTCCTTCCACCCGAACGACAGGACACGCGCACCTCGCCTTCTGAAGGCTACTGCGCCCTCCCTCGCTCCGGCAACCATCCCGACGCGCCCCGAGGTGCTACCCTCTCCCCGTGAACGCACCTCCAGGCATCTACGTCGAGCTCCCCATCCTCGCCTCCCTGGACGACCTGTGGCGCCTCACCCAGCAACCCGACCTCCACGGGCGATGGGACCTCCGCTTCACCCGCATCGACCACCTCCCGCGCCCCGACCCTGCCCAGCCGCAGCAGTTCCTCTACGAAACCCGCATCGGCTTCGGCCTCGCCATCCGCGGCACCGGCCAGAGTATTGGCACCCGCACCGCGCCCGATGGCAGCGCCACCTCGTCGCTCCAGTTCGCCTCCACCGACCCCAAATCCCTCATCCGCGAGGGCTCCGGCTACTGGCGCTACATCCCCTCCGCCCAGCACGTCCGCTTCCTCACCTGGTACACCTACCAGGTGCGCTTCGGTCCCCTCGGCCGCCTCGCCGATCGCCTCTTTCGCCCACTCATGGGATGGGCCACCGCCTGGAGCTTCGATCGCCTCCGCCTCTGGGCCGAAGCCGGCCAGACCCCCGAAACCTCCCTCGCCTTCGCCCTCATGCACGTCGCCGCCCGCCTCACCGTCGCCGCCATCTGGATCTGGCACGGCCTCGTCCCCAAACTCCTCGTCCGCCACGCCGATGAGCAGGAAATGCTAGCCGACGCCGGCATCTCCCCACGCCTTCTGCCCGCCATCGGTGCCGCAGAACTCCTCTTCGGCCTTGCCCTGCTCGTACCCCGCACACCACCCGCCCTGCTTCTGCTCAGCGCCGCCGCCATGCCGCCCGCCACCCTCGCCGTCGCCCGCCGCTCCCCACGCTTTCTCCGCGCCGCCTTCAACCCCGTCACCCTCAACCTCGCCGTTGCCGCCCTCTCCCTCATCGCCTTTGTCGCCGGCCGCCGCGCCCCGTCCGCTCGCCGCTGCCTCCGCCAACCCCCACAGGAGATGTCCGCACCATGACCTCCATCTACCAGCGCGCCCTCGGCTCCGACTTCGCGAAGCTCCACCCGCAAATCCAGCGGCGCTTCTCGCTCACGTCCCAGTCCGGCCTCGCCGCCGTCGGCCACGGCGCCATGGACAGCATCTGGCACGGCGCCCCCTTCACCCTGCCCTTCCTTTACCTCGGTGCCTGGCGCTCCATCATGTTCCCGGAGCAGGGCCAGGACGTCCCCTTCACCATCCAGAACTACGCCTACCAGGACGCTCTCGGCCGCGAAACCGTCACCTGGGTCCGCACCTTCCAAACCCGCCGCCAACGCCGCTTCGACGCCTACATGATCTACGCGGAAGACCGCGGCCGGGTCATCGACTACCTCGGCACCCACCAGCACCTCGCCGTCGACATCGACCTCCAAGTCGCCCCCAACGGCGGCCTCCGCCTCCGCTCCGGCGATCAGCGCTTCTACGAAGGGCCCGTTGCCTTCCGCTTCCCCCTCTTCTTCTCCGGCGTCGCCGACGTCACCGAGTGGTACGACGAGGAGGCCGCCTGCTTCCGTATCGAGGTCAGCGCCACCAACCGCACCTGGGGCAAGCTCTTCGGCTACTCCGGCCATTTCCAGGTCGACTGGCTCCCCGTCGCCCCCAACACCGTCCCCGCCGACATCCTCCCCCGCCGCACCGAACCCCGCACCTGACCCCGCACTTAGCCAAGACCCACTGAAAAGACCCTTATGGACACAGAACTACACCTGTAGTACTGTGAACGACACAGGTAGCCGATCCATGAAGCGCATCTCGAAATCCGAACTCCAACTCCTGGAACAAATGTGGAAGCTTGGCCCGGCGTCCGTCCGCGAAATTCAGGAAAGCCTGCCCCAAAGCAATCGCCTCGCCTACACCACCGTCCAGACCATGCTCGGCCGCCTGGAAGAAAAGCAGGCCGTCCGCCGCACCAGAAAGATCGGCAACGCCTTCCTGTTCGAGGCGGTCTACACGCAGCAGGCGGTACACCGCCGTCTCATCCGCGACCTCCTCGACCTCTTCGGCGGATCCGCCAGGCCCGTCGTCTCGCACCTCGTCGAAACCGGTGAGCTCACCCTTGCCGATCTCCGCGAAATCGAACGCCGCCTCGAGAAGGACGGTGCGAAATGACCCCAACCTTCTCGATACTGTCCCACCATCTCATCCAGTCAACCGCCTTCTCTGCGGTGGCCATCGCGCTTGCCGCCTTGCTCCATCGCCGGAGCGCCGCAACGCGCCATGCCATCCTGCTCGCTGCTGCCGTCAAGTTCGCTCTGCCGCTCACCTGGTTTGTCGCCCTCGGCTCGCTTCTGCATTCCCTGCTTCCACGTCCAGCCGTAGCCCTGTTGCCCGCGCAGGCGCTCCTCCTGCCGTCGGCCGCCCCGCCCCCTTCGTCACACGCAATCGCAACCCAAATCCCCATCCTTCTGTTCACCCTTTGGCTCGCCGGCGCCGTTTCCTCGCTCGTCCTCTGGTCCCACCGTATGCTCCAGCCATCTCCTTCCCAACCCAATCTCGACCCGGCCGATCTCGCCACGCTCGACCGCACCCGACACCGCATCGGCCTTCGCAGAAAGCTTCTTCTCAGGCATCCCGGTCGTCAAAGTCGACGGTACCCCTGCCCCCCAGTCCCTCGCCTGCAAGGTCACCGAGCCCGACGGCAAATTCTGCACCTGCGACCACCTCCGCTATTCGCCCGGCTCCGTCGTTGGCTCGCCTTCGGGCAAACTCGCGTGCCCGGTCTCCGGAGGCAAGTGGCAGCCCTTTAGAGGCCTTCAGACACCCTGGCCACCACTGCCCGCCGTAAATTAACTTCCCCTTCCACGCTGTTGCATCACGGTCCCTCGCAGCGAAATCGCTTCTCACCCGAGGAGACCGCCATACCCGAAACCACGCAGGCCGCTGTCATCCACGCCCCCGGCGGCCCCGAAGCCCTCCATCGCGAAACCCGCCCCATCCCCACCCCAAACCCGGCGAAGTCCTCCTCCCCGTCCGCGCCTTCGGCCTCAACCGCTCAGGAGATGTTCACCCGCCAGGGCCAATCCCCAGACGTCCAGTTTCCCCGCAGGGGACCTGCTTCTGCCCTTGCTTTTGTTGCTGCCCTTGCCCCTCTTGCTTGTCATCCCCGCAGGGGACCTGCTTCTGCCCTTGCTTTTGTTGCTGCCCTTGCCCCTCTTGCTTGTCATCCCCGCAGGGGACCTGCCCTTGCCTGCCAGCTAAGCAAACCCGCCCCCGCGCCACCAAGTATCCTTACACCCACCATGCGCACCCTCCTCCTCCTCGCCACTCTCGCCACCCCCGCCTTCGCCCAGCAATCCCCCTACCCCACCCGCTCCCCCCAAACCCCCGGCTACGTCCCGGCCACCAACCTCCCCGACACCACCCTCCCACCCCCCACCGCCGACGGCAACTTCCTCCTCGGCCCCACCCACACGCCTTCGCCCGACAGCCTCCCCAACCCCGCCATCCCCCACGGCGCCGTCACCACCTTCACCCTCAACTCCTCCGACAGCCGCCTCTACCCCGGCATCGCTCGCACCCCCGGCACCTCCGGCACGCCCGACCCCGCCGACCCGGCCAAGCTCCTCGTCCCCACCAGCCACCCCGCGCCCTACACCCGCCGCGTGGCCGTCTACGTCCCCGCCGGCTATACCCCCGGCACCGTCGCCCCGTTCATCGTCGGCGCAGACGGCCCCGACAACCTGCTCTTCACCGTGCTCGACAACCTCATCGCCGCCCACCGCGTCCCCTCCATGGTCGCCATCTCCATCGCCAACGGCTCAGGCGACGGCCAGGGCTCCGAGCGCGGCCTCGAGTACGACACCCTTTCGCCCCGCTACGCCGAGTTCGTCGAAACCGAAATCCTCCCCCTCGTCGAACGACGTCTCCACCTCACCCTCTCCCGCGACCCCGACGCCCGCGCCGCCACCGGCGGATCCTCCGGCGCCGCCGTCTCCTTCACCATGGCTTGGTTCCGCCCCGACCTCTACCGCCGCGTCCTCGCCTACTCCGGCACCTGGACCAACCAGCAATGGCCGCCCAACCCCGCCAACCCCCACGGTGCCTGGGAATACCCCGAGCACCTCGTCCCGGACACCACCCCCGCCAAGCCCATCCGCATCTGGATGGAAGTCGGCGACCGCGACCTCCTCAACCCCAACAGCATGCGCGACGGCATGCACGACTGGGTCCTTGCCAACGAACACATGGCCGCCGCCCTCGCCGCCAAGGGCTACCACTACCAGTTCGTGTTCGCGGAAAACGCCGTCCACGTCGACGGAGCCGTTCGCGAACAAACCCTCCCCGAAGCCCTCGAATACCTCTGGCAGGGCTACACCCCACCCACCCACTAACCCATCCCTACCGCCCATCCCCCTCCACCAAAAACCCCTCCACCACCGCCGCATACTTTTCCGGCTCCTCGTAATACGGCAGGTGCCCACTCCGCTCAAACATCACCAGCCTCGCCCCCGGGATGTTGTGCGTCACCGCCCACGACACATCCGGCGTCACATTCGCGTCATACCGCCCCTGCAACACCAGCACCGGAAACCGAAACCCGGCCATCGCCGACGTCAGGTCCAGCGTCGCCATCGCCGACGAAACCGCGTCCCCCGCCGCCGCGCTCAACCCCAGGTCCGGCGGCGCTCCCGCCAGGTACTGCCCCAGCTTCTCCTGGCTATAAAAAATCATCCGAAAATGATCCCGCAGCCCCGCCTCCGCCGCCGCCTTCGCATCCATCCCCTTCGTCCGCTCGGCCTCCCCCGCCTCCACCTCCGGAAAGAACTCCCCCAGCCGCGGATGCAGCTTCGCAAACCCCGGCGCCGCCGAGTCCGACAGGATCATCCGCCGCACATGCTCCGGATGCGCCGCCCCATACGCACTCACCAGCAGCCCCCCATACGAGTCCCCCAGGAGGTCCACCCGATCCACCCCCAGCGACGCCCGCACCGCCTCCAGATCCGCCACCTGCGCCTCCATCGTCTGCGCCGCCCCCGCCCCCATCCGCCCCGACGTCCCCCCTGAAGCTCCCGTTCCCCGCTGGTCATACAGCACCACCCGCCGCCCCCGCGCCACCCGCACCGTCCACACATCGTTCTGCACCAGGTACACATGCGAAAGCCCCGGCCCGCCATTCACCACGATCACCGGCGCTCCCGCACCATACGTCCACGTCGCCAGATCCACCTCCGCCGTCCGCACCGTCCCTCGCACGCCCTGCGCCCCCGCAACCCCAACCAAACCCACAGCCATCCATCCCCAAATCATCCGCATACCCGAAACCCTACCACCCACCCACCTCCGCGCCCCTTCCCTCCGCACGCACCTGAACCCCCGCACCGCGTACACTTCTGTCGCCGAGGACTCCCCACCATGCCGCCCCACCCAAACCTCCTCTCTCTCGCCCTCCTCGCAGCCGCCGCTCACCTCCCCGCCCAGCAGCCCGACCCCAACACCCCCGTCTACACCCTCCAGCAAACCGTCCAGGCCGTCGTCCTCGACGTCGTCGTCACCGACCGCGACGGCCATCCCGTCCCCGGGCTCTCCGCCACCGACTTCGCCATCACCGAAGACAAGGTCCCGCAGCGCATCGACCTCTTCGAGCCGCCCACGGAGCACGCCATGCCGCCCGCCGCCGCCGGCCAGCACGGCGACGCCCTCGTCCGCGCCTCCGGCTCCGCCCCCCTCACCCTCCTTCTGCTCGACGAGATCAGCACCTCCCCCGAAGACCTCTACTACGCGCGCCACCAGACCGCCGACTTCCTCGCCAGGCAGCCCGCCACCCTCCCCAACCCCACCACCCTCCTCGCCCTCACCGGCAAGCAGCTCCGCGTCCTCGCCGACTACACCACCTCCCGCGACGCCCTGCTTGCTGCCGTCAAAGCCGACCATGAGCCGCCCGCTTGGTACGTCCTCCGCGACCGCCAGCCCGGCTACGAAACCACCGGCCTCGTCACCTCGTTCGACCGCCTCCGCACCTACCTCTCCACCCTCACCGAGCTCGCCCACGCCACCGAAGCCCATCCCGGCCGCAAAAACGTCATCTGGATCGGTCCCGGCCTCCCCGCCCTCAACAGCCTCCAGGCCAACGATCGTACCGCCCGCGACACCATCCGCGAAGCCATCCTCCGCTGCTCCACCTCGCTTCTCCACGCCCGCCTCACCGTCTCCACCATCGATCCCAAGGGCCTCGTCGTCGGCACCACCGAGCTCATCGTTCCTTCCGCCGCCGGCACCATCCTCACCAATGGCGGCGACTCCGCGCTCGACGAGCTCTCCTTCGAGCAGCTCGCCCTCCAGACCGGCGGGGAGGTCCGCCGTATGCGCAACGACGTCGACGCCGAAATCCGCGACACCGCCGCGTCAAACGCCGAGTACTACACCCTCTCCTACTACCCCACCAACAAGGTCTATAACGGCAAGTACCGCGAGATCCGCGTCACCCTCCGCGACCCAAACCTCCGCACCCACACCCGCGCCGGCTACGACGCCCTCCCCACCCCACCGCTCAACGTCAACCGCGCCGCCGCCGATCTCGCCTTTGCCCTCACCAGCGCCCTCCACTACCAGTCCGTCGGCGTCACCGCCCACGTCGCCGCCCCCGCACCCGCCGCATCCGCCCCACCCACCCTCCACGCCCTGGTCGACACCGCCGACCTTCATTTCCAGCCCGACCCCGCCAACCCCACCCGCCTTTACAGCAACGTCACCCTCGTCGTCGCCGCCCTCAACAAAGACGGCAAGGTCCTCACCTACCGCGTCAACAACATGCACGCCACCATGCACACCGCGCCCGCACCCACGGCCCCCACACCCCCATCCGCCTCCCTCAAAGCCGAGTTCCTCCTCGACCCCCCGCTTCCGCCCGCCGCCACCACCCTCCGCCTCCTCGTCCGCGATCCCGTCACCGGCCACATCGGCTCCGCCGACCTCCCCCTCCGCTAGCCGCGTCGCTCTGTGGTCCCCGCGGATACATCTGCACCGCGATCGGCACTAATTGCCGTACACTCGGTTCCAACCTGCAGCGCTGCCTCATCGAGTCGTCAGCCTGGGCCCGACCGCACCAGCCTTTCCGTACCCGAAAAGAGGTCCTCTCTTATGCCCGCCTACCTCACCCGCGCCGAACGCCTCAATCTAAGCTTTCCCGTCATCTTCTCCGCCGACGGAGACACCCTTCGCGGCAGCTGCCGCAATATCAGCCTTTCCGGCTTGTCCGCCGGCTTTTCCCATCCCCCGGAGGTCTGGGTCACCGGCGCCCTTGCCATCGAAACCGGCAGTTCCACTATTACCCTCCAGGTCCGCGTCGCCCGCGTCCTCGACCGCGAAGCCGGCTTCGCCTTCCTCATCCAAACCGACGCCGACCGTCAGGCCGTCGCCTCCCTCGTCGCCTTCGCCGCCGCCAACACCCAGCTCACCGGCAACCCGCCTATGTAGCCGCAGCACCCGCAAACTAGTAGCTAATAACTAATAGCTAGCAGCTAGTAGCTGGAAGCTCTTCCGCGGGAACCTGCACATAATCTCACCCCCAGCATTTCCTCACAACAACGTGGCGTACTTCCTCGCCTAAGTCGATAGAATGGAAATAGGGGGACAAAAAGCATTTCGCCACACATAGCCTCAGGCTCTTACTTACTCTGTAAGTGTTTCATTCGAGAAACTTTGTAGGTAAATTACGTGGATACAATGTTTTAGGTCTGCACCCCTCTCGTAAGTCACTCATTTAGGAGGTTTTCCGGCCAAGATACCCCGGCTGGGAGGGGGTTGGGGCCCTACCCCAGCAGCCGAGCCGCTTCGGCCGCGAAATACGTCACCACAAAATCTGCTCCGGCCCGCCGGATGCTCACCAGCGACTCCAGCATCGTTCGGTCGCGCTCCAGCCAGCCGCGCTCAAACGCCGCCTGCAACATGCTGTACTCGCCCGAAACCTGGTAAGCGCCGATCGGCACCGGAAACCGCTCCCGAGCCATCCGCAGCACGTCCAGATACGGCATCGCGGGCTTCATCAGCAGCATGTCCGCGCCCTCTTCCAGGTCCTGCGCAATCTCCCGCATCGCCTCGCGCGCGTTCGCGCCGTCCATCTGGTAGCTTCTCCGGTCGCCAAACTGCGGCGCCGAATCCGCAGCCTCGCGAAACGGCCCGTAAAAGCCCGAGGCAAACTTGGAGGCATAACTCAGGATCGGCGTTCCCTCGCATCCGCCCGCATCGAGCGCCTTGCGAATCGCCGCTACACGACCATCCATCATGTCGCTCGGCGCCACAATGTCCGCGCCCGCCCGCGCCAGCGACGACGCCGTTCGCGCCAGCACCGTCACGCTCTCGTCGTTGCGGATCTCATAGGTCGCGTCCACACCTTCGCCATCCCGCGCCACAATGCCGCAATGCCCATGCGACGTGTACTCGCACAGGCACACATCCGCAATCAGCACGAGGCTGTCGAGCGCTCGATTCCCCTTGAACCGCCGCAATCCCTGCTGCACGATGCCCGCGTCGTCCCACGCGCCCGTCGCCGCCTCGTCCTTCTCCGCCGGCAGCCCAAACAGCAGCAGACCACCAACGCCCAGCGCCGCGCTCCGCTCCGCCTCCCGCTCCGCCTCATCGAGCGACAGGTTGAACACACCCGGCATCGACCCGATCGGCCGCCGAACGCCTTCGCCCGGCACCAGAAACAGTGGGGAAATCAGCTGCCCCGGTTCAAGCCGGGTTTCCCGGACGAGCGACCGCATCGCCTCCGTCCGCCGCATCCGCCGCATCCGCACCACACCGGTTCCCATCTCCCCAGTCTACGTCTGCACGCCCGTCGTCATCTCCTCCCACTCCATCGCGGACACGCGCGGAGCCATCGCGTCCAGCGTGTACACACCCAGCGCGGCCCCGAGCGGGGCGCGAGACCCTCGCGTTCCCTCCGCATCTACCATTATGTGGTGATGGACCTCCTTCCCCGTATTCCCGCGCCCCTCGCCGAAGCGTCCGCCGCTGCGCTGGAGTGGCCGCGGCTGCGCGAGATAATCGCCGCCCGCACCTTCTCCCCGCTCGGCCGCGCCTGGATCCTTGCGCTTGAACCAACCTCTGACCTCGCCTGGATCCAGGCGCAGCAGACACGCACCGCCGAGATGCGCAACTTCCTCGCTGCCGGCGGATCGTTCGACTTCCGTGGCATCTTCGACGCGAACGCAGATCTCGCGGAGGCCCGTATTGACGGGACCGCGCTCGAGGCCCTGACAATCCTGAACCTGCTCACCCTTGCCGAGCGCATCGCCGCATGGCGCCACCTGACCGATCCAACTACCACAGCGACGCGGTACGTCTGGCCCTCGATCGTCCAGCTTTCGGAGCCCTTGCGACCGTATGACCTCGCACCGTTGCTGCGCACGCTGCGCGGCAAGATCGAGCCCGACGGGTCGCTTTCCGACGAGGCCTCTCCCGAGCTTCGGCGCATCCGCCGCGCCACCGAGCGCCAGCATCGCGCCATTGAAGCGTCCCTTCGGCGGGCGGCACGAACGCTGCGGGAAGAGGGCGCGTCGCAGGAAGATCTGATCACGATCCGCGGCGATCGCTTTGTGATCCCCGTGAAAGCCGAGTTCAAGCGCCGCGTTCCCGGCGTCGTCCACGCCACGTCGTCGACGGGTTCTACTGTGTTCGTCGAGCCGCTCGAAACGATCGAGCAGAACAACGAGCTGGTCCGTTTGCTGGACGAGGAGCAGGGGGAGATCCACCGCATTCTTGTGAGTATGACCCGCTCGCTTGGCCAGAATGCCGACGTTCTGCTGCTCGGCGTCGCGATCCTGGCCGAAGCGGAGTCGCACTACGCCCGCGCACGTTTTGCGAATGACCTTGCCTGCACGCGTCCCGTCTTCGCCGCCGCCGATGCCGCCGAGATCAACCTGGTGGCCGCGCGACATCCTCTGCTGGAGTTGCGCATGCGCGCCGAAACCAGGCAGCAGGCCAGCAACCACGACGCGAGCGCCGAGGCGGACGATGCCGGAGAATCGTCGCCGCTTGCGCGCGGCGATCAGGAGGAACCCACTTCACGAAGCGCCGAACCAGCCGCCAGAACGCCCGTTCCGCTCACCTTGATCCTGCCCGTGGAGGCCCGGCAGCTGATCATCTCCGGCCCAAACACCGGTGGCAAGACTGTCTCGCTGAAGACGCTCGGCCTGCTGGCCGTGATGGCGCAGGCCGGGCTTCCGATACCAGCGGAAAGCGCGACGCTGCCGCTGTTCCGCGAGGTGTTTGCCGACATTGGCGACGCACAGTCGATCGAGCGCAATCTATCGTCATTTTCCGCCCATGTGACGAACCTGGATCGCATCTCGCGCAGCTCGGGCGCGGAGTCGCTGGTGCTTTTGGACGAGCTTGGATCGGCGACCGACCCCGAGGAAGGCGCGGCGCTGGCGGTTGCCGTGGCGTCGCACTTTCTGCGGCAACACAGCTGGTCCGTGATCACGACCCATCTCACCTCACTGAAGGTGTACGCCGCGAACAACGCGGGCGTGCTGAACGCTGCGGTTGGCTTCAATGCCGACACGCTGACGCCGACATACGAGCTGCGCCTCGGAGTTCCGGGCGCTTCGGCCGGGCTTAACATTGCGGCGCGACTGGGTATGTCGGGCGACATCATTGCTGCCGCCCGCGCCCAGCTGACGACCCAGACGGCCGACATTGGGGCTTTTCTTGACTCGCTGCATGACCAGCTGACGGCGGCGACGGCGGAGCGCGAACGGCTTGGCCGGCGAGAGCGCGAATTGACCTTTGAGCGTAACCGGCTCGATACCGAAGGTCGGATGGAGCAAAAGCAGCGCACGCGCGAGCTCGAGAAAAAGCTGGCTGACCTCCTCGCCACCTTTGAAGATCAGCTGAAGGACACGGTAAAGGCGATCGACGACAAGACGGTCGCTTCGAAGATTGCGCGCGACTCGGCGCTTCGCATTGCGCGGCTTCGACGGGAGTTTTCTGAGCAGTTTTCTTCAACCGTGCTGGCGCACACCAACGGCGCCGACAGGAACGACACGCCGCTGAAGCCGAAGGCTCCGCCTGCTCTGAAGCAGGGAGATTTTGTGACGCTGCGATCGATGGCGAATCGTGAAGCCCGCGTGAGCCGCGTGCTGGACGACAAGAACATCGAGGTCGTGATGGGGCAGCTGAAAATGCGCGTTGCCCGCACGGACATCTCGTCGGTGACGCCGCTGGTGGTGACTTCGCCGGCTGAGGCGGCTCGGCGCCGAGGCGGCATTACGGTGTCGCAGTCGACCGACCCCGACACGCTTTCGACCGAGATCAACGTGATTGGCCGGACAGCCGACGAGGCGCAAGAAGAGGTGGAGCGGTTTGTGGATCGTGCGTTCCTGGCGGGGCTGCCGCGGGTGCGCGTGGTGCACGGAACCGGCATGGGCGTGCTGCGCAGGACGCTGCGGGACTACCTGCGCAAGCATCCGCATGTGACGGGTGTGACAGAACCGCCGCACAATGAAGGTGGGCAGGGCGCGACGCTGGTGGAGTTGCGGCAGTGAATGTCGGGATTCTCCATTCGGACGTTCATGTTCCAAGTAAGAGGAAGAAATTACTCATACGAGAGCAAGTAGCTGCCCTAAAGATGGGTGTTCTGCCCCATGGGTGTTATTGAGCGGACCATCGGGGGAATATCTTAGCGTTTCATGAGGCTAGACCATTGGCATAGATCGTTGACCACGATCTCTCAGAAGAGGCCGGCTTCTTCTGACGAGGTTACATATGCAAAAGAACAGAACTAAACGTCGCCGTAGAACAACGTCTCGTTGGTCTTGGCTGAGGCGGTCACTCCAGACTTTAGTCGAGGCCTTCACCCTCGTTAAGCTCTTTCATGACCTGCTGCACTAACCTCGATTCGAGCGGCTCTCGTGTTAGGAGAGCCGCTTGTTTCTTCGATCATCCTTGTGGTAGAGCAGGGCGTCAATCCTGAGAACTGTATTTTGACTGCAACTTTCGAGGCAGTAATGCGCGTCCACTGCCCGTTTAAAAGAAGGACTGCTGCAGTCTCCACTCTTAATCAGATCACTCTGCCGCCCGCCGAACGATACAATATTCCTGCACGCCCAAAGGCGCCATCCCTCACCATGACCTGGTTCAAACGCGAAGCGCACGAGATTGTGAACGACCCGGAAAAGACGGTGAAGACGGAGGGTCTGTGGGTTCGTTGCGACTCGTGTCACAAGATCATCTGGAAGGCGGACCTGGAGGCGAATTTTGATGTGTGCCCGAGCTGCGGGCATCATTTTCGCATTGCTGCGCGTGCCCGGATGGATCTGCTTCTGGAGCCGGGGTACGAGATTGTGGACGGCGATTTGCGGTCGACCGACCCGCTCGAGTTTACGGATCTGAAGCCGTACAAGCGGCGGCTGGCGGAGGCGCACCGGAAGACGGGGTTGAATGACGCGATCCTGAATGCGGTCGGCGATCTTGGGCCGCCGCCCTTTTCGGAGCAGGGCTCGACGCCGGTGGTGATGTCGGTGATGGAGTATGGCTTTATTGGGGGATCGATGGGCGCGGTGGTGGGCGAGACGATTGCGCGTGCCGGTGACCGCGCGCTGGAGATGCGTACACCGCTGGTGATTGTTTCGGCTTCGGGCGGGGCGCGCATGATGGAAGGGATCGCTTCGCTGATGCAGTTAGCGAAGGTGTCCGCGGTGTTGGCGCGGCTGGCCGATGCGCGGGTGCCTTACGTTTCCGTGATGACAGATCCGACGACGGGCGGGGTTACGGCGTCGTTTGCGATGCTGGGCGATCTGAACATTGCCGAACCTGGAGCGTTGATCGGGTTTGCCGGGCCTCGGGTGATCGAGCAAACGATTCGGCAGAAGCTGCCACCGGGATTCCAGAGGTCGGAGTTTCTGCTGGAACACGGATTTCTGGATGCGATTGTGCCGCGCAAGGAGCTTAAGCTGTATCTGGCGCAGGCGATCCACTGGATGCAAGAACAGGGGTAACGCCGCGCCACGTTCGGTTGAGGAGTTCACGCGTTCGGCTTGAGCGGAAGCGGACGCTTGTCAAGAGACACCTGCTCGAACTCGGGACGCGGAAGGGTGACGCAAAGCGGCGGTGATTCAATCCTGTTCGACAGTGCGATCTTCTTCGGCGATTTTCGGGGAGTTCGGCAGCAGGCGAATGAGGAAGGGAAAAACGAGGGCGACGACGAAGTACAACGTGGTGACCAGGACGGCTAGGCGAAGCAAACCGGCTCCGCAGGCCATGCCGACGCCGGTGACGAGCCATACGGTTGCGGCGGTGGTGAGGCCGGTGACGCGGTCCTGGCGGACGAAGACCATGCCGGCGCCGATGAAACCGATGCCGGTTACGATTTGCGCCGCCACCCGCGAGGGATCGAGGACGACCAGACCTGGCGTGAGGACGTCGGTGAAGCCATATTTTGAGACCAGGAGAAATAGTGCCGCGGATGTGCCGACGACGGTGTAGGTTCGCAGACCGGCGCTTTTGCGTCTAAATTCCCGCTCTATGCCGATCAGGGCGGACAGGCTGAAGGCTGAGAGGATTTCCCCGATCTGACGCCAGCCCTGGCCTTCTGCGATCAGCATTGCGAGCTCCTTTGTGCCACGCGGTGCGGAGTTGGATGCGGTTACGGAGCTCCTGAGGAGTGCTCCGGTTGTGTGGGGCGCGGTAGTATGGCCGAAGCATCTCGCGCCTATGCTTGAGTCGAAACCTTCCCGAACGGCGATGCGTGTGGCGCTGCGTCGAGCCGCGCACCAGATTGTGGATGATGAGCCGCTGGTGCTTCGGGATCCGCTGGCGATCGCGATCCTGGGGCGGGAGGCTGCCGAGGAGCTGCGGCGGACGCCGGACCCTTCGCGCGGGACCCGGCCGCGGCCCTACTCCGCCGCCTTGCGGGCGCACGTGGTGGTGCGCAGCCGATATGCGGAGGATGCCCTGGCGGAGGCGGTACGTCACGGCGTTGCGCAGTATGTGCTGCTGGGTGCGGGGCTGGACACGTTTGCGTACCGCAATCCGTTTGCGGGTGTGCGTGTGTTTGAGGTGGACCACCCGGCGACGCAGGGGTGGAAGCGCTCGCAACTGTGGCAGGCGGGGATCGGGGTGCCGGAGACGATGCGGTTTGTGCCGGTGGACTTTGAGCGGCAGGAACTGGGGACGGAGCTCGAGCGTGCGGGATTTGACCGAGACCTGCCGGCGGTGTTTGCGTGGCTGGGAGTGGTGCCGTACCTGACGATGGAGGCATTTCGGGCGACGGTGGGCTACGTTGCGGGGCAGCCGGCGGGGAGCGCGGTGGTGTTTGATTATGGCCAGCCGCGTCGAGTCTTGCCGTACCTGGAGCAGCTGGCGCAGGACTCGCTGAGGTCGCGGGTGGCGATGGCGGGCGAGCCGTTTCAGCTGTTTTTTACGCCGGACGAAGTGGCGGCGGAACTCGGGGGGTTTCAGCGGATCGAGGATTTGGGTTCGGCGGAGTTGAATGCACGATATTTGACCGGCAGAACCGACGCGCTGGAGCTGCGGGGTTCTGCCGGTCGATTACTTTCTGCGTGGGTTTGACGGAGGCTCAGGGCTTCGGTTGTGGTGAGGTGGGCTTGCTGTTGTCGGGCGCCGGGACTGGCTGCGATGGGGCTGTTGCGGGTTTCGGCACGACGGATTCGGGGACCGAGGCGTTGGGGTAGATGTCGGGAATGGGCTGGCTCATCTGCCGTTCGGTTTCGGGGTGAGGGAAGGGTTTGCGCGGCATCATGGCCTCGCGCTCGCTGGTGTTGTAGAGGAAGATGGCTTCGACGACGGCGGCCTGCTCGAGATCGAACTCGTGGAGGCGGTCGTAGACGTCCATGTCGGAGTGATGGGTGCGGGTGTCGTAGTCCATGGGGTCCTGGATGAACTGGAAACCTGGGAGGCCGACGGCGTCGAAGGAGAGGTGGTCGGTTCCGCCGGTGTTTTGGTAGGAGATGGTGGTGACGCCGAGATCAGCGAGGGGAGCGATCCACTGGCGAAAGATGGGGCCGATGGGCTGGTTTTCCTGGGTGTAGACGCCGCGGACGCGACCGGTGCCGTTGTCGAGGTTGTAGTAGGCGTCGAGGGTTTCCCATTCGTGGGTGGTGGTGAGGGGGCCGCGGTTGTTGGTCATGAAGCTGGGGAGGCCTGAGGTATCGGGGGTTTTGGGTTCGGCGAAGCTGCCGAAGTGCTGCTTGACGTAGCCCTGCGAGCCGAAGAGGCCCTGCTCTTCGCCGCTCCAAAGGGCGATGCGGATGGTGCGGCGGGGCTTGAGGTTGAGGGCCTTGAGGATGCGGACGGCTTCCATGGCGACGACGGAGCCGGCGCCGTTATCGGTGGCGCCGGTGCCGGAGATCCAGCTGTCGAGGTGGCCGCCGACCATGACGACCTGATCCTTGAGGTGGGGATCGGTTCCTGGGATTTCAGCGACGGTGTCGAAGCCGTGTTCGTGGTCGCCGGTGAATCTGGTTTCGATGTTGATCTCGAGCTTGACCGGGACGTGGTTCTCGAGCATGCGGCCGAGGCGGTTGTAGTGCTCGATCATCATGACAGCGTTGGGGACCGTGACTTTGTTTTCGGGCTTTTGGGCGTTGCGGGCGAGGTTGGCTCCGTTGTCGTCGAAGATGATGCCGGTGCCGCCGCCGTTTGCGCCGTCGCGGCTGGGAGTGACGATAGCGAGAACGCCTTCGGAGACCATCATTTTGAGGGCGGCCTGGCGGAGCTCGGAGGTGCGGCGACGGTCTGCGAGGCGGCGCTGGACGTCGGGCGAGCTGAGGTCGAAGCGGGGGTCTTCGGGGTAGTGCTCCATCTCTTTGAGTTCTTCGGCGGTGTAGCGGGTGAAGAGGGGCTTGGTGATGTCGGGGGTCGCGCGCATGGGGCCGAAGAGCACGATTTTGCCGGCCAGTTTGCCTTTGTATTTGTCGAGGTCGGCGATGTCGTGTGCGTCGATGAGGATGGCGTCGCCGGTGACGGGTCCGTTGGTGGCGGGGGACCAGGGGGCGGCCTGGGCCCAGAGGGGTTCAGGGTCTGGGGAGACCAGGCGGACCCAGGTGTTGATCTGCTGCCATCCCATGCCGAAGTCGCCCCAGTCTTCGAGGTGGGCGTTTTCGAGGCCGATTTTGGTGAGGGTGTCGCGGGTCCAGGCGTTGGCCTTGGCCATGTTCGGCGAACCGGTAAGGCGGGGACCGATGCCGTCGGCGAGGGCGCCGGCGAACTGCATAACGTGGGAGTGCGCGAAGCCTTCCTGGCGAATGCGGGCGTACATGGTGAGGTCGAGGGTTTCGGTGACTGGCTGGGAGGTGGGTGTGGCAGCTTCTTTGTTTTTGTCAGCGGCGAGGGAGAAATACGGGAGAAAAACGAGGGTTGCGACAGCGCAGATGCGACGCGCGGGATGGCGGGGGCGGAACATTCACGGGACTCCGAGAGGGCAGATGGGTGTGGAGTCCAAAGAATAGCAAAGGCGCTTCAGGGCACCCTTGGTTGAGGAAAGAAGGCACGGTTGGGAAGCGACGGCGTCTCGGGCGGGTGCTGAGCCGGGTCAGGCGCGGCGGAGCTGCCTGCGGCCCCAGAGCATGCCGAGGTAGCTGAGGGCGAGGACGCCGACGACGACGCCGATGGGGAGGCCAATACGGCGGTAGGCCAGGGTGTAATCGAGGGTGGAGTGGCGCACGGTGCTGAGGAAGAGGAGGGCGATGATGCCGAGGAAGGTGGCGAGGAAGAAGGCGAGAAACCCGGAGGCGAGGCCAATGAGCAGGCTGGCAAAGAGGCCGAGATCCCCGACGGGGACGCCGAAGAGGTAGCCCTGGCCGAAGCCGCGTGGCTGGGAGGCAAGGATCGGCTGTGTTTCTCTGCTCATGGTGGGGGCCTTCTGCAGATAGAATACCGTTTTATGCCTGAGCGCGTTCCCATTAGCCCCTTGCCGGTCGACCAGGTTGCGCGTGAGGCGACACTTTCCCGAGCTCCGAATGGGGTTCGCTACGCCGTGTGGGGCGAGACGAAGGTGGACACGGCGGATCTGGCGCGCATGGTCGGTGTGGTGCCGGAGGCGATTGGCGCGGCGTTGGCGAAGACGGCGTACTACTTTGTTCCGCTGGCGATTTCGGCGCGGGATTCTTCGACAACAGGGCATCGCAGTACGGCACCGGAGGCAACGCTGATTGCGCCGGACTCGACGGAGGAGCTGGCGGAGCTGGCGATCTGCCATCGGAATGTGTCGTTTCGCGACAGCGATGGGGTGTTTATCTCGACGCGACTGCTGCCAGACCGGTTTGCGTTGTCATTTGAGCTGTTTATCAACGTGGGGCATGCGTTTGTGGACGCGAGCGGGGTGCCGGAGGGATTTGCCGATGTGGTGTGGGCGCAGGCGCTGGCGGATGTGCGCGGCGAAACGTCGCAAGATGCTTGGGAGAGCCGTCTGGAGGCGTTTGAGGATCGGACGGCGCGGACGGGCGACCTGCTGCGAGTGAATGAGAAGGCGAAGCTGGCGTATCTTGAGGCGGCGTTTTCGGACGCGGTGGCGATTTACCTGTTGGCGATGGCGCTCGACTTTAATTACTCGGAGCTGCGGGAGCGAGAGTACCCGCTGCTGGCACCGCAGGCGCTCGCGGAGCGGCTGCGGTGCGTTGCGGGGCTGTTTCCGGCGAACGCGGGGTACGACTTTGCGATCCGGTATCGGCGGCGGGCTTAGGGGAAGACGAACGCGGCGGACGCGGCGGGATGAGCGCAACGGACGCGGAACATCACGTGAGGGAGTTGCCGATGTCATCTGATGGGCCGTTAGGGCTGCAGAATCGAAGGGCGTTTTTGGCGACGGCGTCGCTGAGTCTCGCCGCCGCAGCGGCGGCTGCGGGGTGCAAGGAGGTGCTGCCGCATAGGGAGCCGACGGCGAGCGGCGGGGCTCCGGCGGGGCAGCCGCCGGCATTTGGGACGGCACCGGCGTTTGGACCGGATGTGACGGCTGCGACCTTTGGCGAGGCGGAGCGGCTGGTGCAGGTGGACCTCGATGTGAACGAGGTGAACGAGGCGGCGGGAAACTGGCGCAGTGCGATGGCACCACTGTATGAACGGCGGGTTGGACCGCGGAAGGTGTTTTTGGGGCCGGAGGTGGCACCATTTTCGCTGACGAATCCGTCGCAGTTCCATGGGGATTTGGGGGGGTACGCGCCGCCGGGGGTGGACCGCTTTGTGCGGAGCGCGGGGACGGTGCGGGGGCTGCCGGGCAATGACGAGGAGATTGCGTTTGCGCCGGTGACGGAGCTTGGGGAATGGCTGCGGACGCGGCAGATTACGTCGGAGAGGCTGACGGGGATCTATCTGGATCGGCTGCGGAGGTTTGATCCGAAGCTGCATTGCGTGATTACGCTGACGGCGGACCTGGCGATGGGGCAGGCGCGTGCGGCGGATGCGGAGATTGCGGCGGGGAAGTATCGCGGCCCATTGCATGGGGTTCCGTGGGGAGCGAAGGATCTGCTGGATACGGCGGGGATCAGGACGACGTTTGGAGCGGAGCCGTTCGAGAGACGCGTGCCGGCGAAGGATGCGCATGTGGTGGAGCTGCTGCGGGCGGCGGGTGCGGTGCTGGTGGCGAAGCTGAGCCTGGGGGCGCTGGCGCTGAACGATATCTGGTTTGGTGGGCAGACGATGAATCCGTGGCTGCTGGAGGAGGGGTCTTCGGGGTCGTCGGCGGGGCCGGGGGCGGCTACGGCGGCGGGTCTGGTGGGGTTCGCGATCGGGTCGGAGACGGGCGGGTCGATTGTGAGTCCGTCGATGCGGTGCGGGGTGAATGGGCTGCGGCCGACGTTTGGGCGGGTGGGGCGATCGGGCGCGATGACGCTGTGCTGGTCGCTGGACAAGCTTGGACCGATGGCGCGGTCAGTGGAGGACACGATGCTGGTGTTGCAGGCGATCTCGGGGTTCGATCCGGCGGACACGGGAAGTGTGGCGTCGCACCTGGACTACGACGCGGCGGAGCCGATAACCGGGCTGAGGGTGGGGTATTTCCCGGGATGGATGAAGGAGGCGCCAGCGACGGACGTGGATCGGGCGGCGCTGGCGCTGCTGCCGAAGCTGGGAATGATGCCGGTGGAGGTGGCATTACCGGACTGGCCGTATGGCAACCTGAACCTAATCTTGTTTGCGGAGGCGGCGGCCTCGTTTGAGGAGCTGACGCAGGCGAGGGAAGAGCGGCGGCTGACGATGCAGGTGCCGGACGCGTGGCCGAACACGTTTCGACAGGCGCGCTTCCTTTCGGCGGTGGATTTTGTGCAGACGGACCGAATGCGGCGACGGGTGGCGTTTGAGATGGCGCGGATCTTCAGCCAAGTGGATGTGCTGTTGGTGCCGAGCCTGCGGGACGAGATGCTGACGATTACGAACTTTACGGGGCAGCCCTCGCTGACGCTGCGGGCGGGATTTGTGACGGTAGCGGAGGCGCGGAGTGACTGGGCGCCGGATCTGGACCATCCGGTGCCGAAGTTCGATCCGCCGCGGAGGGTGCCGCATGGGGTGACGCTGATTGGGCGGCTGTTCGACGAGGGGACGATCGGGCGGGTGGGGTTGGCGATGGAGCGAGCGATGGGCGTGGCGGGGGAGCGGCCGGCGGGGTTCTAGCGAAAACTTCCTGAGGAGGAGAAGGCTTTCTGGGGTAGCTTGCTGCATCGAGCGAACGCAGGTGCTTCGGCTTCGCCAAGGATGACAACTCCTTGCGGGAGGCAGGTCAGACGGCGGAGAGCTCGGCGGGTGGTGCTTCGGGGAGATCGTTCTCGATTGGGAGAAAGAGGGAAAAAACGGTTCTTCCGCGCTGGGCAGGGGTGGCTTTGCGGCTGCGGACGCGGATGAAGCCATGGTGGCGCTCAACGATTTCGTTGGAAACCCAGAGGCCAAGGCCGGTGCCGGTGATGCCTTTGGTGGAAAAGAACGGCTCGAAGATGCGCCCGAGCGCTTCGGGAGAAATGCCGGTACCGTCGTCGGCGACGCTGATGCGGATGCCGGAGCGGCCGGTTTTCCAATCGTGCGAGGGAATTTTGCGGAGGGTGATGCAACCGCCTTCGCCGACAGCGTCGATGGCGTTGCCGATGAGATTGGCAAGAACCTGGCGGATTTCGCCTTCGTGCGCCATGACGAGGGGGATGGGGCGGCGATCGCGGACGACTTCGATGTGCTGGCGGCGGAGGCGGGAGTCGAGAAGGGTGAGGACGGTGTTGATGAGCTCGTGGATGTCGGTCACGGTGGGGCGGGACGACCGACGGTAGAAGCGCAAAGTCTGAACGGTGATCTGAGCGACGCGGTTCAGTTCTTTCTGGGCGAGCTCGAGAAAGGCGCGCGGTTCGTCGGCGAGGGGGAACTGCTCGATGAGGTAGAGGCAGTTGGTGATGGCCTCGAGGGGATTGTTGATTTCGTGCGCGATGGAGGCGGCGAGGCGTCCGGCGACGGCAAGCTTTTCGGTGCGGCGAAGGACTTCTTCGCTTTTTTTCTGGAGGGACAGATCGGCGATGAAGGCGGCGAGCTGCTGCTCGGCTTCGGGGGCTTCCGGGTTGAGGATGGCGATGCCGATGAGGACATCGATGGACTGCCCGGCGTGGGTGACGCAAACGCCTTCGAAGGGCTCGGCGGTGATGGAGGCCTGCGCGGTGTCGTTGAGGCGCCGGCTGAGATTGCGGAGTGAGGGGCACAGGTCGGCGAGACTGACGAGGCCGGCGACGATGCTGCTGCTGGGGTAGCCGAGCAGGCGCTCGAGGGCGGCGTTGGAGTAGATGACCTTCCCGGATTTTTCGCTAATGAGGAGGCCGAGCGGCATGGACTCGACGAGGCGATGAAAGCGGGCTTCGCTTTCGCGGAGGGCGCGCTCCGCGGCGACCTGCAGGCGACGAGCGGAGGCTTCCTTGAGCTCGCGTTCGAGGGCGGGAATGAGGCGTACGAGATTTTGCTTGGTGACGTAGTCGTGGGCGCCGGCGCGCATGGATTCGACGGCAGTCTCTTCAGAGACGGCGCCGGACATCATGATGAACGGAATGTCGAGGCCGGAGGCCTTGAGGTTTTGGAGGGCGGCGGGACCGCTGAAGTTTGGGAGGTTGTAATCGGCGAGGATGAGGTCGGGCGATTCCACTTGAAGCAGCTGGTGCTGCATCTCGGCGGCGGTCTCGACGCGGGCTATGTGGGGCATGAAGCCATTACGCCGGAGATAGCGCTCGATCAGGAACGCATCGTCGGGATTGTCTTCGACCAACAGCACGCGAAGCGGCCGCGGCGACGATTCTAGATCGACGGGGGGCATTCGTTGAGCACCAGCCAATACATTCCCAATTGCCTGGTCGCCTCAGCGAAGTCGGTGAAGCTGACGGGCTTGCGAATGTAGCTATTCACGCCGATCTGGTAGGAGCGAATGAGGTCTCGCTCTTCGTCGGAGGAAGTAAGGACGACGACGGGCAGCATACGCGTTTCCGGGCTTTCGCGGATGCGGCGAAGCACCTCGAGACCCTCGACCTTGGGCAGCTTGAGGTCGAGGAGAATGACTTGCGGCTTGATGGGGCTGGCGCCGAACAGAAGATCAATGGCTTCGGCGCCGTCGCGGGCTACCCGAACATCGTTGGCGATGTTGCTTTTGTTGAGGGCGCGAATGGTCAGAAGTTCGTGATCAGGGTCATCTTCCACCAGCAGAATCATTTTTTGACCCTCAGCCATGGTGGCTATCCTAACGTAAACCAAAATGTTGCGCCATGACCGATGACACTGGAAGCCCAGATGGTTCCGTGGTGGCGGCGAACCACGCGAGCTACGGTGGCAAGGCCGATGCCGGAGCCTTTGAAGTCCTTGTCCCCGTGCAGGCGATTGAAGGCGTTGAAGAGCTTGTGAGCGTATTGCATGTCGAAGCCGGCGCCGTTGTCACGGAGGTACCAGGCGTTCTGGTCGGGATCCCAACCGAAGTCCACGACGGCGTGCGACACCCGGGAGGTGAATTTGGCAGCGTTGCCGAAGAGGTTCTCGAGGGCGACGCGGAGAAGCTTGGGATCGGCCTCGACGTGGAGACCGGGCTGGATGTTGAAGGCGATGTCCCCATCGCGGGCTTCGGGCGGGAGATTGTTGACGACGGATTCGGCGAGTGCGGACAGATCGACGGGCTCGCGGGTGATCTCGGAGCGGGTGATGCGCGAGAGCTGGAGGAGGGCGTCAATGAGCTGGCCCATGCGCTGGACGCCGGTGCGCACGCGCTGGATGTAGTCGCGGCCGGTGACATCGACGGCATCGGTGTAGTCTTCGGCGAGCGCGAGGGAAAAGCCGTCAATGGTCCGAAGCGGCGCGCGCAAATCGTGAGAAACGGAGTAGGAGAAGGCTTCGAGCTCGCGGTTGGTGGCTTCGAGCTCGGCGGTGCGTTGGCGGACGCGCTCTTCGAGGTGGGCGTTGAGTTCCTGGATCTCGGCGGCGTTTTGCTCGAGGAGAGCGCGTGAGGCGGCGAGGCGATCGGCGTTCTGGAGAGCGGCGAGGCGAAGTGCGCGCTCGCGGAGGAAATAACGAAACATGAGCAGGACCAGGAGGAAATCGAGGCCGCTAGCGACGGCAATGGCAATCTTTGCGCGCAGGGCGCTGGTAGCGGCCTCGCTTGTCCGAATTGCGAGCAGGCGGTGTTCTTCGCCTTCGACGCGGTCAGCGATGCCGCGAAGCTGCGTGCTTTGGGTAAGGCCGAGACTGCCGCGCAGGAACTGCTGCATTTCTTCGGGATTGTTGTGGGAACGAACTTCGATGGTGGCTTGGAGGCGAGCGAGACGGACGTCAATGGCTGCGCGCATCTCGGCCTCCTGGGCGATCTGGCGCGGGTTGTCCGCGGTTAGCTCGCGGAAGCGGGCGAGGTCTCCGGGGATGTGCGTGCGGGCCTGGCGATACATGGCGAGGTAAGCGGGGTTTCCGCTATTGACGTAGCCGCGCGTGGCGAGTTCTGCGTCCTTGGTGGAGCCTACGATCTGCTCGACCTGGTTGATGACTTCCCAGGTGTGGTCGACCCAGAACTCGCTTTGGAGCAGAGTGCCGAGGGCCCTGAAGGCGACCCAGGCGTTGATGCTGGCGACCGCAATCACGAGGAGAAGAAGCGAGGGAACGATCAGGCGCTTGGATCGAGTGGGCATGAGCGAGTGTCTGTGCCATTGTGATGCGGGTGAGGGCAGATCGGGGCGGTGAGTCGGGAGGCGTACCTAGCCAGTGACGACGCTGAGGGCGACGAGGGAGGCGAGGAGTGCGGCGGCGTCCTCGATGAGGGCGACGCGCCAGTCGGGCCACCCCAAGGAGCGGATGAGGGTACAGGTACGGAGGTGAAAGCCGGCAAAGGTGCCAAGGACGGCGCCGGCAACGCCCAGGAGAACACCTTCGACCGCGGAGCCGACGAGGGCGGTGGCAATGACAGCTCCGACCAGGCCGCCGAAGCATAGGCGGGTGATGAGGCCGACAGGCCGGGTGCGGGCGGGAGCGGCGGGGAGCTTGTCGCCGATGTCTTCGCCGATGGCAAGGATGGTGAAAATGAGGGCGCTGATGAGTTTTGCGATCCAGAAGGCCCATGTGCCGTGGACGGGGAGGTGACCGAGGACGGCGAACCAGCATAGGACGGCAATGGGCGTCATGGCGCGGAGGCCGGTGCAGAAGCCGAGCACGGGAACGGCGATGAGCCAGGAGAGGATTGCCATTGCCATAGGGGGATCCACCTCGGGCGCTTGAGTGCCCTTGCGAACGGTATCTCAAGTGAAACCCGGTTGGGGAAAGATCGTTGCGGGAGCGGTGGGGATCGGGACGAGGCGGAGGGGCTGACGGAGAGCGCGCGAAGGGCGAGGGTCCCGCGTTAGAGGGCCGGGACGGGTTCGCGGAGGTAGTTATAGAGGGGGAATTGCTCGGCGAGGACGGCAACTTGGGAGCGGATGCGGCGAAGTTGGGCAGGGTCGGCGCGATGGTCGAGGGCGTCGACGATCCACTGGGCGATCGTGCGCATTTCGGGCTCGCGCATGCCGCGGGTGGTGAGGGCGGGCGTGCCGATGCGAATGCCGGAGGGTTTTAGGGGCGGATTGGTGTCGTAGGGGATGGCGTTTTTATTGACGGTGATGCCGGCTTCGCCAAGGGCGTGCTCCCCTTCGGAGCCGAGGATGCCGCGCTCGAAGACGTCGATGAGGAGGACGTGGGTGTCGGTGCCGCCGGAGATGATGCGCAAGCCGCGGGTGGCGAGATCTTCGGCGAGGACCTTGGCGTTGGCGACAACTTGTGCGGCGTAGGTGCGGAAGTCGGGCTGGAGGGCTTCGCGGAAGGCGACGGCCTTGGCAGCGACGACGTGCATGAGGGGGCCGCCCTGCTGGCCGGGGAAGACGGAGCGGTCGATGCTCGCTGCGAACTGTTGCTCGCAGAGTATTAAGCCGCTACGGGGGCCGCGGAGGGTTTTGTGGGTGGTGGTGGTGACGACGTGGGCGTGGGGTATGGGCGACGGGTGGGCGTGGCCGGCGACGAGGCCGGCGAAGTGGGCCATGTCGATCATGAGGAAGGCACCGACCTTGTCGGCGATTTCGCGCATGCGGGGAAAGTCGAATTGGCGTGGGTAGGCGCTGCCGCCGCCAACGATGACCTTGGGTTTTTCGCGGAGGGCGATCGACTCGAGCTCGTCGTAGTCGATGGTTTCGGTGTCGCGGCGGACCCCGTAGCCGACGATGCGGTAGAGCTTGCCGGAGAAGTTGAGCTTGTGGCCGTGGGTGAGGTGGCCGCCGTGGGCGAGGTCGAGGCCGAGAATGCAATCACCGGGCTGGAGGAGGCTCATGTAAGCGGCGGCGTTGGCCTGGGAGCCGGAGTGCGGCTGGACGTTGACGTGCTGTGCGCCGAAGAGCTGTTTTGCGCGGTCGCGGGCGAGATTTTCGACGACGTCGGCGTACTCACACCCGCCGTAGTAGCGCTTGCCGGGGTAGCCTTCGGCGTATTTGTTGGTGAAGACGGATCCGGCGGCCTCGAGGACGGCGCGACTGACGAAGTTTTCCGAGGCGATCATTTCGAGGCCCTCGTGCTGGCGGGCGATCTCGTGCTCGATCTGCTGGAAAATTTCGGGGTCGGACTGGGTGAGAGGGATGTCAAGGCGGAGGGACATATGGAGATTTTATGCTCTTGCGGAAGGGCCGGCGAAGGCGAGAAGCAACGGCGAACGCAGAAGGCGCGGAGGGTCCGCGAAAGGACGCAAAGGAGAAGCGGGTCAATTGGGTTGAGTGGCGAGGTATTTGAACGCGGAGTAGATGAAGGAGCCGAGATACCAGCCGTCGAGGAATTTGTAGGGGGTTTCGCCGGTGGTGTAGTGGCCACAGGGGAGGATGCGGGAAGTGTACTGGACGCGGTGGAGGTCGAAGGAGCGGAGGACGTCGAGGGAGAACTGGCGGATAAAGGTGAGGTCGTAGGTGGCGTGGACGACGAGCGAGCGGCGACGGGGGACGGCGGCGAAGCGTTGCATGTAGGAGGCGGGGCTGATGGAGGTGAAGAGGCTGCGGACCTGATCCTGGGTGAGGCCGGCCTGCTCGAACGCCTCTCGAATGTGGCGGGTGGACTGGCCGGTCCAGACGACGTCGCCGAATTGGTTGGAGGCGTGGTTGAATGCGCAGATTTCGAGGCGAGGATCGTGGGCGGCGGCGATGAAGGCGTAGCAGGAGCCGAGGGAGGTGCCGAGGACGCCGAACTGCTGGTAGCCCCCCTGCTCGAGCCAGTCGAGGCAGGAGCGGATGTCGACGACGGCCTGCTGACAGGCGGCGACGGTGCGGCCGATGTTGGAGCTGACGGCGTAGTCGGAGCGCTCGATTTCGGCGGGACGGCGGATGTCGTGGTATGGCTTGGAGAGGCGGAGGGCGGAGATGCCGAAGCGGTTGAAGAGGGTGCAGAGGGCGTTGTGGGAGAAGGCGTCGGCGTTCCACTGGGGCATGACGATGATGGCCTGGCGGGGTTTGCCGGGCTTCTGTTTTGGGTGTGGTGCGGGGTACCAGCGGGCGTTGACGATGTCGTTTTCCGGGTAGCGGGTGGGACTGGGGGAGGTGAAGCGGAGGAACTGGGCGTGGGGGGAGTCGCCGGCTTCGGCTTTGCGACGCCACTCGGCGTCCTGGGCGAGAGTTTCGGGGCGGACGTTGGTGGGGAAGAGCAGCGGTGGGCGATCTTCGAGGCGGAAGTCTTTGGGGGTGGTGTAGGCGAAGAAATTTTCGGAGTGGGTGGTGAGGTGTTGGTTGAGGGCGATCATACGATCGACCTCCGAGGCATGGGGACCGTCGTTGGGGGCCTTTGGGAGCCAGTCGAAGCCCCACTCGACGGGGCGGACGATGCGGTTGGTGTCGCGGGTGGTGAGGGCGGTTTCCCAGCGGAACATCCACTGCGCGTAGAGCTGGTGCAGCATTGGTTCAGTTTAGCAACGGGTGTTGGCGGGAGGGCGGGAGGGCGGGCTAGAGATCTGTGAGGACGAAGCAGATGCGCCCGACGATGAGATCGGCGGGGGAGCTGGATGAGGGCACGGGCAGGAGCGTGACGGGGAAGGAGCGGGCGTAGGGACGGAGAATGAGGTGGTTTTCGTCGAAGTCGACGAGGCGAAGCAGGAGGGACGAGCCGAAGCGTACGGCGTAGGTGGTGGGTTGGTGGGGACGGTAGGGAGAAAGCGAGGTGTAGTGGCGGTCGATGACGACGATGGAGCCTTCGGGGAGGAGGGGGCCCATGGCGGCGGCCTGCTGCGCGTCGACACGGACGGCGGTGAAACGGTGCCATTGTTTGCGCGTGGGGGAGGAGCGGGTGCGGTTTTCGAGAAGGCGGGGTGTGGCGAGGGTGATGCTCTCGATGATGGACGAGGAGGGAATTTCGGGTTGCTCGATGGCGACGGAGGGGGAGACGACTGGAACGGACTCGGAGGGGTCTGAGATGACGGTGCGGGAGGCGGCGAGGTCGAGCGGAAGGATCTGCTCGATGGTGAGCTTTTGTGCCTGGAGGACGCGGTCGAGGCCTTCCAGAGAGAGGGCCCGCTTGCGATTGAGGAAGTTGGAGATGTGAGCTTGCTGGAAGCCGGTTTGCTGGGCGAGACGGGTTCCGGTGAGCGCACCGGCTTCGATGCGGCGGACGAGTTCGAGTCTGAGAAGTTCTTGCAACTCGGCAAAGTTCATTCGCTGTCCACCGTACCACTTTCGTAATAGTGAACAAGAGGCAAAACGTTGTCTTTATGCAATATTTTAGCGACGTGTGAGATGGAATTTCGGGTGATTGCACGGTGATTGATGCATGTGGGAAACGATCTCGTTGACAGGGGATTTGTCTAAAGCTATAACGATTCGTACTTCGAGGTCGCGAGAAGGCTCAGGTTGTGGGACCTTTTCGGACGGCGTGGGGGAAGAGGGTCGATCCGGTCCTTCCCAGGGCGTACCGGACTGGTGGCGTAACGAGCAACGTTGCTGTTCCTCAGAGGGCGAAGCGAGCCACGAAGGAGGGAGGGCACATAAGACAACTGAGCGAGCCCGTACGACCATTGAAATCGCGAGGCTCGCCGGGGGAGTGTTTTGCCTGGAGAGGGAATGATGATGCATTATTTGCCGAAGGAATTAAAGGTATGTGAGGGGTGCGGAGCCCTTTGGGTTCGCACGAATGCAGCGGATGGCGTGTATTGCGGAGGCTGCTCAACCCGGCTGCGGGAGTTTCCGGCACCGCGGGGGAAGCGGCCAGGTGGACGTCGGCGTAAAGCACACGTTGTGGGAAGTGGGACGGCAGTGGCGTGCAAGGGAGGTAATCGATGAGCGCACTTTTATGTGTTTTGCCCGTGATGCAGGCGATGGCGGAGACTCCGGGGCGGAAGGTCGTTGTTGGGCCGGAGATGGGATTTTATCGAAAGTACACGGAGGCGATGCTGCGACGGTATCTGCGGCTGTCGATGGAATCTGGCCGGGTTTCTTCGCTGCTTGGGCAGGAGGAGATGTTTCGCGGTCGCGTGACGTCGTACCGAGTGCGAAGCTTCGAAGACGGAGTGATCTTTGTTCTGGATGTGGAGCGATGCTTGAGCCGACTAGGGGAGGTGGAACGGATGCTGATTACGCGGATTGCGCTGCAGGAGTACACGCAGGGGGAAACGGCGACGCTGCTGCGGATGGGTTTGCGGACCGTGGTGCGACGGTATGCGACGGCGATGGATGAACTGACAGAGTTGTTTCTAACGCGTGGGCTTTTGGAACCGATGATGGCCTGTCAAGGCGACGCGGTTTAGTGAGTTACTCTAAGTGGTTGATTGAAAGTGGTTTAGCTGATCTTTTTCAATGGCGTAGGAGATACTCTCCCCCTGCTATTCTGGAGATGTAAGTGAGAGCGAGAGGCGCTGACCGGCGTCTCTCGCTTTTTGTTGCGGGATGGAGGGTGCGGATGCTGAGGGAACGAGGGACAGGGCGTTTTTGCCGCGAAGTCGTGGCCGGTGAAGGCATGCAGGAGGTGAAGGTGCGACGGATTGGGCAGGGGTCGGAGGTGAAGTTTTGCCGGACAGTGGCGCGGACACGCGTGACACAGGCCATGCCGGAGATCGTCGATCGATTTGTGGAAGAGGCGAAAAAGGGCAGCATCGCGCATGTGAAGGCCCTGACCGCGATAGGCGGTATGGACGGGGCGCTGCATGGCGAGGAGGTGAGCCCCGTGAGCGAAGGACGGCCTCGGCAGAGTTTGGCGGGTTACCTGATGAAAGAACTGACGCGGCAGCAGATGGAGCGGCAGAAGCAGCAGCCAACCGAATAGGCGGGCTGGTGAGCGTTGGAGCAGGACGAGGCAGGGGAGCTTGGGGGGGGGAGGATGACGAAATTGGTGGGCGTTCTTTCGCGCCAGGCGGGTGAGAAGACGGCGAGGGCAATCCCCGGAAGCGGGCTCGTGGGCGCGGCTGCAGCGGGACAAGGGAGGCGATGCCACGGTGTGCCGACGGAACAGCGTCTGCAGGATGTGCAGCTGCGGGCGATGGCGGTGGAGTTTCCGGAGGTGGACGGACATCCGAACCGGCTGCCGTTTGAGGGTGTGTTGACGCTGGTGGATGTGGCGAGCGATAAGGCGCCGAGCGGATCTCGCGGACACCGTGTGCTGTTGACGCGGGAGGCGGCCCATGCGGCACTGCCGAGCCTGCTGGGGATGGCGGTTGGCTACAAGGCCGGGTGGGATGGGCATGATGCGCGGCAGAAGTGCGGAATTATCACCTCGGCGGGTTTGGAAGGGAACCAACTGCATGTGAGTGGGTTTCTATTTGCGCGCGATTTTCCGGAGATGGAGCGGGAGATGGAAGCGAGTGGCGCAATGGGAATGAGCTACGAACTTGCGGATGCGCATGTGGCGGACATGCGAGCTAGCGTGTGGACGCTGACGCGGGCGACGTTTACGGGTGCAGCGATTCTGCTGCGGGACAAGGCGGCATACCGGGGGACGAAGTTTGCGGTTCGCCGGCCGGCGGTGCGGGCGCGGTGCAACGGAGCGACTCGGAACGCGAGCCACTGAACGCCGCGAGGTGATGCGGCGAGAGAGGAACACGAGATGACGGACGGAGCAGCGCAGGTGGATTTGGGAATGACGATGGAGCGACTGGCGGCGACAGCGGAGATGCTGGAGCAGGCGGTGGCGCGGCTACAGCAGGGGCAGAGCAGCTTCGCGGAGAATGCCGAGGCTTCGATCGGCAGGATTGTAGCGACGGTCGAGAGCCGGCGCGAGGCGGAGCTGGAACAGCGGCTGGCTGCGGCAGAAGCCAAGGTGGCTGAGCTGCAGGCACGGGCGGCGGTGGTGGCTGGAGCCGAGACCGAAGGTGCGGGGCGGAAGACGCTGCCGGCTTCGATGGCGACGCTGCTGGCGAAGCAGGGCGTGACGGTGGAGTCGCTTGAGGCAGGCGCGCTGGACGCGGCACTTTCAAGTTTGAGTCTGGAGCAGCGGATTGCGGTGAAAGCACAGCTGCTGCGGTCTGGAATGCTGGGTTAACGCGAACGCAAAGAGCGCGAAGCTAGCGCGATGGTCCGCAAAGTTAGAGATGACCGAGGGCTCCCGGCGGAGCTTTCCGCTGCAAAGGCGGGCGCTCGGTCGCGGCGTGTCTGGATGGACTACGGAAAGGGAGATGGGATGAACGCGAAGTTTACGGAGATTAGCGCGGCGGCGGACTACATTGGGCCGGGAGCGATTGAGGTTCCCCTGTACCAGTCGGAAATTACGGACCTGGTGCGGCGTCGTGGGATATTTGGGCAGCGGATCAAGCAAGTTCCGGCGACGGGTCATCCTTCGCGTTTTTTTGAGGAGACCTCGATTCCTTCGCCTTCGGCGAGCTCGGGATTTGTGGATCCACGGAATATTGTGGCTCCGCTGGTGACGCCGACGCGGGTGGAACGGAGTGTGCCGCTGAAAGCTCTGGTGGCGCAGATCAACTACAACCTGTTCGACATTGAGCTGGGTGCACAGCAGAGCCAGTTTGCGTATCTGCAGGCGAAGGACCTGGCGGATACGGTGGACGGCGTGCTGCGGACGCATGATGTTGCGCTGTGGAATGGAACGGACACGAGTCTGAGCTCGCCGACGACGGCGCAATACTTCGGTGCGGCGGGTCAGATTGCGGCGGGCGGAAATATTGCGACGGTTGGAACTTCGTCGAGCATTGTGGACGGCCTGAAATCGACGATCGCGCAAATGGTTTCTAGCAGCTCATTTGGGGTTCGGCCGACGGCGATTTACGCGAATCCGGTGCTGCTGGATCTGATTGATCGCGAGATGAAGACGGAGTTCAACGTGGTGCTCTCGTCGAAGGAAATCGAGAGCGGGTTTACGGTGAAGACCTTGTCGACGCAGGCGGGCGAGCTGCCGTTGATTCCGGAGTGGACGCTGGGATATACGGGCACACCTGGGACAGGATCTGCGGTGCTGCCGGCGTACATCGTGACGGAAGACATGATCGAGTACCACTGGCTGAGCGATCCGAATCCGCGGATCTTCCAGCTCGGCGTTCCGGGCTCGCTGGCTTCGCAGTATGTGGTGGTAAAGTTTGGCGGCCTGGTGGTGAAGGGCGCGAGCTATGCACACTACCAGGTGCTGGTTGATCGCTAGTGCTTGACGGGGTTGTGGGTGGACTGGTGGGGGTGGCGGCGTGTGGGCGCGGCCACCCCCGTTTTTGGTTGATCGGGAGGCGGAGCGATGGGGTATCTGTTGCCGGTTGAGTATGTGCAGTACGGTTTGAGCGCGGAGACGACGGACGACTGGGTGACGATGGCGTCCGCGTTGATGGAAGCGTATTGCCGGCGACCGAGTCTGCTGGTGACGCAGTATGTAGAGCGGATGCGACTGACGACGGGGTCGCAGGAAGTGCGGTTGAGTTACCGGCCATTGGCGGTAGCGGATGGCGCGACCTCGGCGGTGGTGGGGATCCGGGTACGGTACGGGCGGCCGCGGCGAGGGGAGCTGGCGGACACGTTTCGCGAGCAGATTGCATGGGCGTTCAGCGTGCCGGGAAGTTGGTCGGATCTGGACGTGACGACGGTGGATGTGGATATAGCGACGGGGCAGCTGACGCTGCCGATGAACTTCCTAGGGCTGAACTACAACGAGGTGGAAGTGACGTACACGTCGGGTGTGGATTTGATCCCTCCGGCGGTGAAGGTTGCGTGCGGGCAGGTGGTGCGGAATGCACAAGCGACTCCGGCGCTGACGGTGAAGTCGAGCCGGATGGACACGCTGCAGATGCAGTACTTCAGCGATTCGTTGATCGACACGCAGGTGCAGAATCTGTTGCGGCCGTACGTGGCAGAGAGGCTGGGGTGAGGCGTGGCGGATCTGAGGAGCATGGGCGATGCCGCACAACGGGCGGCGGACACACTGCTGCGAGCAACGGGTGGGCAAGCGCTGCAGCTGCGGGTGCCGACACCGGCCGCAGCGGGGGATGTGACGGAGCAGCTAGGGCTGGCGACACCGGGGTTTGAGGATCTGGAGCTGGCGCCGGTGGTGTTTCGAAAGAGCCGAGCTCAGATGGCGGACGGCAAGGCGGCGGGGTATGAAGTGCTGGTCTCTGCTACCTGTGTTGAGGCGCTGGCCGGAGGCACGGGGCAGAGCGTAGACGTGCTGTTTGCGCAGGCGTTTGGGGTGGTCGCCAACGATAGCGTGTTGGCGATTGAAGCGGTCACGGCTTCGGAGGTTGGGGGAGCGGCGTATTTGTATCGTTTGCTGTTACGTGGAGCGATTGCTGACGCGATCTAGAAACTTATTTGTGAGTGGGGTGGTAACAGATGCAGCATGCACGAGACACGTTTTATGTGACGCTACGAGACAGGCTGGCGGCGCTGAATCCAGAGCGGACGGTGGTCGTGCGTGGGTTGAGCCGACCGGGGGTGTTGGTAGCGGACAATGAACTCGCTTCGGGGGAGGTGATTCCGGATGCGTTTACGCTGCGCTGGGCTGCTCTGCAGGTGGAGGCTCGCGGAAGTCTGCCGTTGGCGACGATGGAGTGCGAGGTCCGATACGCGACGGATGGATCGGCAGATGTGGGCGGGATGGACCGGGGTCAGCTGCTGGGTGCGATGGATGCAGAGCTGGTAGCGGCGTTAGTGGCGGAGCCGACGCATGTGCCGAAGACGAATTACAGCAATAATCCGGCGGCAGAGGAGGGGAGCGACGTTTTCTGGAGTGGGCCGAAGTTTGGGGCGGCTGCGCAGAACGGGGAACGACTGAGCCGCTCGGCGACGGTGGAGGTGTGGTGCTATCTGGAAGCAGGTGAACTGTGAGTGCGGCGACGGTGACGGTGCTGGCGGGGACGGCTCCAGTGACGCGGCGGGTTCGGGCGTATTTTGCCCCGGTGATTCGGTCGACAGAGACGCCGACGATCTTCGATCCGGTGCAGGCGGGAGCGTTCCTGCTGGACGAACCGCCGGCTCCGTGGGTGGACCTGGGATGGTGCACGGGATTTTCGAGGAAGAGTGGATCGAAGATTGCGGAGTTGAAAACGGGAGCGCCGGCGATTACGCAGGCACAGGCGAGGACGGAGCTGGAAGCGACGGTTCAGCTCGATTTTGAGCAGTGGGGCAAATTGCAGCTGGCACTGACGGCCGGTGCGGAACAGATGAACCTGCTGGTGACGGCTGCCGGCGCGAGTGCGAATGGGAGTGGTGGGCTGGCTGCTGGGGCGGTGCCGCTCGTGAGCGGGGCTGTGGGATCTTCCTCGACGCAGCTGAATGTGGGTGCGACGGCTGCGTCTGCGTTCTCTGTAGGGGACATGGTGGCGGTGGACGCCGACTACACGGGGCAGCTTGGATTTGTGGGAGCGGGCGTGAGTGCGGCGTACGTGACCGCAGCGGCGAACGTGGGAAACGACCTGAACTACCTCCGCCGGGTGACGCTGAATGTCGGCCGGGTGACGTCGATCACAGGTGGCGTTCTGGGACTCGGGGGACCGCTGCTGGCGGGAGCTCCCGTTGCGGGAATGCAGGTGAGCCAGCTGGTGGGGTTTGTGGATCGCGAGGGCGGGAGTTTTTTTCAGGAGTGGTCCGGGTTGTTCTGCGCGGATGGGGAGCAGGGCGATCGGATGCTGTTTTTCTATCCGCGACTGCAGAGTGTACAGAGTGCGGTAGAGACGACGGAGGTTCTGTCGGCACCCTTGGAACGGGTGCGGCTATGCGGGTCATTCCGAGCGCTGCCGGTGACGGACACGAACGACGGGGCGCAGGTGCTGTGCTTCCGGAGTTACCTGCCGGCGCGAATGCGATCGATCTAGCTGGGTAAGAAGGGCGCTGAAGACGCCAGGGAGCTGGGAGGAGATGCGATGCGGGTGAGGTTAGGACGATGGATGGCGACGCTGCTGCTCGTGGTGCTGCCGGTGCTGGCGACGGCGAGTGCGGTGTCGACGACACAGGTGGCGGATACGGTGTATCTGGCGGACGGCACGGTGGCGAGTGGGTCGGTGCTGATTAGCTGGGGAGCCTTTACCACTTCGGCGGGACAGGAGATCGCGGGCGGGAGCACGTCGGCAACGATTGCGGCAGACGGGACCTTCTCGGTGCAGCTTGCACCGAACGCGGGGGCTACGCCGGTAGGCACGTATTACACGGCGGTGTACCAGCTGGGCGATGGGAGTGTGACACGCGAGTACTGGGTGGTGCCGGTGAGCTCTGCGGCGGTGACCATAAGCGCGGTGCGGAACACGGTGTTGCCGACGTCGGTGGCGCTGCAGACAGCGACCAAGAGCTACGTGGATGCGGCCATTGCAGCGGCTGTGGCAGGAACACCGATTACCGGGACAATGCCCTTTGTGACGCGCTCGGGAGACACGATGACGGGGCCGCTGGTGCTGGCGGGAGATCCGACGGCTTCGCTGGAAGCCACTGACAAGCACTATGTTGATCAGAGTGTGGCGAATGTCGCAAGTGGGCTAGCGGGTTCTGTTTCGATGACACCGCAGGGGACGCAGGCAGTGGCGCAGCCCGCCGGGACACAGCTTACGACGAATCGGCTGAATGGGTCGGAGTATGCAAGCCAGTTTGTGAGTGGGCGCGGCAGTAACGGGATTGCAAATGCGCTGGCAACGGTTGATTGCGCGAGCGGATGCGATGTGAAGGTGGAGCCGACGTACTCGCTGCAGGAGTCGTACTCAACGCCGAGCCTGCCGAGCGGGGCGACGGCGGGAACGCATGTGGAGGATCTGCGCGGGGGTGAAAAGCGGGAGAGCTACATGAACCCTGTCGACACGTTGCTGTCCGGGAACGATGCGGCGGATGTGATCGATGTTGTGTCGACGCGGAGTGCGGCAAGTGTGTTTCAGCAGACGAATGCGGAGGAGCCGAGCTCCGAGGCAGTGCTGATCAATCATCGAGGGTTGACGGGCGGATCGAATTTGTTTCCTCAGAGTATCGGGGCGTATTTTCCGTACTTCAAGAGTTCCTACAGTGCACTGAGTGTGAACGGGTCCTACAACACGATGGGGCAGCATATTTTGCAGCCGAATGCGATCAACTGCTACGGCGTTGGTGACTGCCTGATAGGCTCACAGATCCTTACGGCTTCGGGTGGATTTCGCGACGAGGCGGATGAGGGAGCGCACCCGTTTGATCTGCAGATACGAGAAGACTCGCAGGTGTTCCAGGGGACGTGCTCGGCCGGCTGCAGTGCAGGGTCGCAGGTGGTGACGGTGGCGACGACGAGCGGTGCGGGGACGCAGGGCGAAGGGCGGTTTCTGATCGACAAAGCACCAGCGAAGGTGCTGACCGCGGGCGTGCTGACCGGAGGCGCGATTGGGCCGATCGGCGCACCTGGGGCGACTGCGACGTTTAGCGGGACCACGTTTCCGGTAAGTGTGTTTCTAGCGACGACCCAGGTGATTGCGTCGCAGGCGAACAACATGGCGCCGGGAACGGTGACGGTGGCGATTGTGAATTCCGGAGCGCCGTCGGGGTTTGCTACGACTACGGCGGCGTTGCCGAGTACGAGCGGTGTGGCGTGCGTGGCAGATGCGGTGACGGCGTCGAACCCCACGAACTACGAGATAGTGCCTTACACGGTTACAGATACAACGCACGTGCAAATGACCTTCAACAAACTGCACAACACCGGGGCGACGCTGGCGTTTGGTGGTTTGTGCGGCTATGGGCTGGAGCAAACGGTCGATACGAGCGCTGGGATCCGACAGGTATTTCCGGTGATCGGGTCCTACTCGGGCACTGGTTTGTACTATGCGGCCGGGCTGGTGCCGCTGGTGGGCGCATCGGGGCTGAGCAGCGCGTTCCTCAACCTCACTGCGCCGGTGGCAAGCGTGACGCGATCGGGTGGCGTGGTGACGGTGACGACGGCTTCCGCGTTGCCGGTCGATATCAATGGGCTGACGCTGACGGTGAGCGGTGTTGCGGACCCGAGCTATAACGGCAGCTTCGCGGTGACCAGCACCGGTCCGAACAGCTTGACGTACGCGGGCAGCGGGGCGAACGGTACGAGTAGCGGGGGAAGTTTGGCGCTCGTGACCGGAGGATTCGCGCTATACCCGATGGCCGAGGTGCTGGGGGTCTTCGATCAGAGTACGTCGAGTGTGGATGGGCAGCTGACGCTGGCAGCGAACAATGTTGCCTGGGCGAGTGGAGATGCGTTGGAGGAGCCGCACTTTTACGAGCAGGCGGTGGGTGCGGATCTTGAGTTTGTTTCGCAAACGACACCGCGGGCAACGCCGCAGATACGTGCTGGCATTGAATACGACGGGAACAATGGACCGGGATTGCGGGGGTGGACGATTACAAATGGGTCGCCTGCCGCGAACTACTTCGGCAACGGCGGGACGCACGCTGCACCGGACACGGCCTTTGAAGTGCGGGGTGTGTGGAGCCGTGTGTTTGAGGCGGAGGCGGGCAACAATGCGGTGTTCGATGTTCACTGCAACTCGCGCGGGTGCGGGCGATGGGACTCGGCTTACAGTCTGTTTCAGCTGGACAGCAACGCGGGAGTGGACACGGTGGGGTACCAGCCGGCGACGAACGCGCTGACATTTGCGTTGCACGGCACGAGCTACAGCTTTACACCGCAGGGGATGACGGCGGGAACAATCACTGCGACGACCGTGAATGCGGGCACAGTGAACGGTGCGGTAAGCGCAAGTAATCTGACGGGAACTGTGCCAGCTGCACAGCTGCCGGTGTTTGGAGGTTCGGGAAGCACGCATGCGGCTGGTGCGGTTCCGGACCCAGGCGCGGCGGCGGGTGTGTCGCGGTACCTACGGGAAGATGGGAGCTGGGCGGTCCCTGCGGGGAGCGGGTCGGGGTCGACGGTGGGAACGCAGACGACCGGGGCGACGCTGCTGGCGGGCGCTACGGCTGACTTTACGTTCCGGGATGCGGCAGGGTCAACAGTGGCGGACAGTAGCGGGACCGGAAACAACGGGACGCTGTCTTCCGGGGCGGCGGCACCGACGTGGAACTCGACAGGACTGGCTTTTTCGCCGCAACAGGGGGTGGCTTTACCGGCGGCGTTAAATGGGACGCAGAGTTTTTTTCTGGCGGTGTACATCAATCCGATCTCGGTGATTCAAGCGACCAACCAGTATCCCGTGTTGGTGTCGAGCTCGACTGGCGGAAGCGGATTCAATCTGATGTACGCGCTGAGTACGAGTTCGGGAGTATTTCTGCCGTCGACGTATGCGCCGACGATGTATGTGAACAATCGGCATGCAACGGAGGTTCCGAACCTGATCTCCGGATTTCATGTGCTGGGTGTGGTGCTGGGTACGGGATCGGGGTCGGTGGATCACATCTACATCGATGGCAACGAAGTGGCGAACTATACGATCCAGGCCAGCTCTGCCGGAGCGCAGACTTCGGGAAATCTGTTTCTTGGATCGAGCGGAACAAGCCCTTGGAACAACTCGGGGTTTAGTGGGACGGTGTACCGGCTGCGAATGTATCCTTTCGCGGTGGGTGCGGCGGATGTGCAGACGGTTAGCGCCACGATCCGGAACGAGGTCTCCTTGCGTGGCGTCGCGACATCGCCGCAAGCTGTGCAACTGGCGACACCGCAGCTGCATGCGGTTGGGGATTCGATCACATATGGTCGAGGTGTTTCTACTGCATGGCCCGCGCTGCTGTCGCTCACGAATCAGCCGGCGTACACGCTGACGAACTGGGGCATTGTGGGGATCACGATGCAGGCGATCGACGGGTCGGATCCGAACCGGGTAGCGACGCGTTGCCAGTCCAGCGCGGGACCTACGGTGGCGGTGGTGTTTGCGGGAACGAACGACTTTAGCGCGGGGTATGGAGCACCGGCGTCGCAGGTGTTCTCCTACATGATGGGCGAGGTTTCGACGCTGAAGGCTGCGGGTTGCCGGGTCTTTGTAGGAACGATGCTGTCGCGCGGAGGGACGGATGCTTCGGGAGCTTCGAGCTTCGATGCGGACAAGGATGCGTACGATGCGTTGATTCTGGAGCAAGCGGGGCCGATGGGGGCGGATGGCGTGATCGACTTTGCGGCGAACGCGCAATTGGGGGCGGACGGGGCATACGCGGACAGCTACTTCCAAAGCGACCAGGTGCATCCGACGCAGGCCGGGCAAGCTTTGCTGGCAACTGCGGCGAGCAATGCACTGAACTATGCGTTCGGCTACAGCATGCTGAACCCGCATACGGTGACGTCGCTGCCGTACTCGATGGCGGCCGGTGATGGAGAAGTGAGCTTGGCTGGGGTGAGTGGAGCGGGTGTCCTGACGCTGCCGGACTGCACGGGGCAGAGCGGCGCGGTGTATCGGATCAGCAATCCGCAGTCGGCGTACGCCGTAACGGTGGGCCCGTTGAATGCGAATCAGCTGGTTAACGGCCTGGCATTTGGGACGACTACTACGGTTCCGGCGAACGGAACGCTGGTGATGCGGGATGTTCCAAATCCGAAGTCGGTTTCGGGGTGCCACTGGGAGATGTAGATGCGGTGCTGAGCCCTGCCGAGACAGGTGGCGGCGGGGCTCAGATTTCCTCAACGGTTGAGCTGATAGGGGAATTTGAGGTGGAGGAGTTTGAGCGTGCCTAGAACGGCGGACCTGGCGGCGGAGCGCAGGCGACGCTGCAGCTGGAAGCGAAGGATCATGCGGCGCTGCTGGCGGCGAAAGGCTGCCTCGGACGGCGGGCCGTGGTGAAGGGCGGCGACGCAGGCATCGATGATGGCGTCCCATTCGCGCTCAGGGCTGAAGTGCTGCTGCCAAGCTTTGCGGGCCAGCTCGCCGCGGTGAGTGCTGGTGGGGAGTTCGGCTTCGAGACGTTCGGGGAGGCGCGCGATGTCCTTCTCTGGGATCCGGAGAAGGAAGCTGCTCCAGTCGACGTGCGGTGGAAGCAGGTAGTCGTCAGAAATGAGGACTGGAGCGATGCCGGCGCTCATGACTTCAAAGAGGCGGATGCTGCCGGTTCCGGCGCCGCGGGGGCAGAGGACAAAATGAGAGGCGGCGAGGGTTTCTGCGTAGTGACGCTGCTGGTCAGAGCGATTCGGCTGTGAGAGATCCCAGTGGAAGTAGGCCGAGGTGTTTTCGACGAGGATGTCGGGACGGTCCCAGTCGAGGTTGAAAAGGCGCTTGCGCAGTAGCGACGTGCTGCCGCCCTGGAAAGTGAAGAGGAATTGCTTCGTAGTCTGTGCGGCGGCGGTGACGAAGGAGTTGCGGTACTGGCCGTTGCGCGTGACGTAGGCGTAACTGGCGGTGCGGCCGGCGTGGCTGTTTTGATCAACGCGGGCGGAGCAGTACACGCCCGGCAGCAGCGGGAGATAGTTGTCGTCTTCGGTGTAGACGGCGGCTTTGTCGCGCCAGCGTCCGTAGAGCGGATGGGCGAGGAGGCGATCGGGGTTCTGGCCGAAGCTGCCGAGAAAAAGAACGAGGTCGGCAGCGGCGGGGTCGGACGTGATGGTATGTCGGGCGCTGTGTGCAGCACGCGCGGGAAGGAGGGTGACGAGTTCGTTCTCGTCTAGGGGAGCGAGATGAATCTTCATGAGCTCGACTCATTGTGCGATATGGGGGTGAGAGTGTCGAGCAGCACCGAAAGGGCGAGGTTGAGGGAAGGGGCGCAAAGGGATCTGGAAGAGCTGTTGCAGATGGGCAGGATGCTGGATGAGCCCTGGGCAGCCTTTACCGGCGAGAGTTTGGCGATGTGGCTTTCGGGATCGCTGCTGCGGGTTCGAGATCGCGATGGAGTGGAACGAGGGTTGGTGGCGAATGCGGCGCAACGGAGATTCGAGAAATATCGCGGACGGCACAATATCGTGCTGAAGGCGCGACAGATGGGCATGACAACGTGGGTGGCCGGACGGTTCTTTCTCAAGACGGTGACGATGCGCGGTGTGCTGACGGTGCAGGTGGCACAGACGAGGGATGCGGCCGAGAGTATTTTTCGGATGGTGCAGCGGTTCTGGGAGTACCTGCCGGAGCAGCTGCGCACGGGGGCGCTGCGTCGGAGCAAGGCGAACGCGGGACAGATGATCTTTCCGGAGCTGGACAGCGAGTTTCGGGTGTTGAGTGCTTCGGACGAGAACGCTGGGCGCGGGTTGACGATTCAGCACCTGCATTGCAGCGAGGTGAGCCGATGGCCGGGCGATGTGGCGGCAACACTGGCGGGGCTGCGGGCGGCGTTGGCACCTTTGGGTGAATCTGTCCTGGAATCGACTCCGAACGGAGCGTACGGGGCTTTTTACCACGAATGGCGTGCGGCGGAGGAGAAGGGAATGACCCGGCATTTTCTGCCCTGGTGGATGGAACCAGCCTATGTGAGCGAGCCGGTGAAGGATCTACGTGAGGATGAGAGGGAGCTGGTTGAGGAGCATGGCTTGACTCGCGCGCAGGTTGGATTTCGACGAGGGCTGGAGGCGAGTTACCGGGGGCTTCGGTCGCAGGAGTTTGCCGAAGATGCGGAGACGTGTTTTCGGTCGGCGGGTGATTGCTGCTTTGATGTCGACAGCCTGGAACGGCGAATGCGCCAGCTTGGCGGGGCGGTAGAGATGCGGCGAGGTGGAGCGTTGGAAGTTTGGCTGCCGCCGATGCCGGGCAAGACGTACCTGGTGGCTGTGGACACGGCTGGTGGAGGATCGGAAGGGGATTTTGCGGCCGTGCAGGTGATTGAGCTGACGACCGGGGTTCAGTGCGCGGAGCTGCAGCAGCGGTTGGGCGTTCTGGAACTGGCGAAGGTTGCGGCCGAGTTAGCGAGAGAGTACTGCGGCGCTTTGCTGGTAGTGGAACGGAACAATCACGGCGCGGGCGTGCTGGCGTATTTGGATAGTGTGGAGCGCTACAGCCGGGTGTATGGGCAGGGCGGCGTGGCGGGATGGCTGACGACGGCAGCGAATAAGCCGGGCCTAGTGGGACGGATGGGGGCACTCTTGGTGGAGCAGCCCTGGTTGTTTGCGAGCAGACGGCTCCTGGGGGAGTGTCGGACGTTTGTGAGCCGGCCTGGGGGTGGGGCGGGGGCGGCGAACGGAGCTCACGACGATTGCGTGATGGCGATGGCCATCGCGCAGGCGGTGCGAGCGGAGATGGTGACGCGCGGCGCACGCTGAGGCGGATCAGTGACCTGGTGCAGTATGCTGCTGACGAGGTGCGGCCTTGGCGGTGTTGGCGGTTCAGGCAATTCGGCGGATGCGGGGTGGGGCACAGAGCCAGCTCATGCTGGGATCTGACGGCAAGCTTTGGGTGGTGAAGTTTCAGACCAATCCGCAGCATGTACGGGTACTGGCGAACGAGATGATTGCTACCCGGTTGGCCGCGGCGGTGGGGCTGACGGTACCGGTGTGCGATGTGGTGCAGGTGACGGAGTGGCTGGTGTCCAACACGGTGGAGATGCTGATCGTGGCGGATCGTGGAGAGCTGCGGCGGTATGACGCTGGATTGCAGTTTGGAAGCCAGTTTGCTGGAGGTTTGATCCCGGGCCAGATTGTGGATTATCTGCCGGAGCCGCAGCTGCAGCAGGTCCGCAATCTGGAGGAGTTTGCCGGGATGCTTGTGATTGATAAATGGACGGGGAACTGCAATGGGCGGCAGGCGATCTTTTCGCGAAAGGCGCGAGAGCGGCGATATCGGGCCACGTTTATCGATCAGGGGTTCTGCTTCAACGCGGGGGAGTGGACGTTTCCGGACTCGCCGCTGCGCGGTGTGTATGCGCGCAACCTGGTGTATGCGGGGGTGCGGGGATGGGACAGCTTTGAGCCGTGGCTAAGCCGTGCGGAAGCGATGCGGGAGGAGGTGCTGTGGGAAGCAGCGGAGGGAATTCCGCCGGAGTGGTACGGTGGCAATGAACGGGAGCTGGAGCATCTGATGAGGACGTTGATTGAGCGGCGGGGACGGATTCGCGAGTTAATCGCTGGATTTCGTGATTCGGACCGGCGGCCATTCCCAATATGGGAAGAGGGGAAAAGAAAGTTTAAGGTGGATGTGACGAGCGCAGCACCATCTTTCATCATGTAAGGAGGAGGAACTGTGACGGAGCTGCTGCAATGCGAGTTCTTCCTGATCCGGTATATGCCCGACGTGGCTCGAGGGGAGTTCACCAACATCGGCGTTCTCCTGCGCGAGGCGAGTCGCCGCGAGAGTGCCGGCGTCCGGTTTACGCGGGACTGGGGCCGAGTGCGATGCCTGGCGAGCGATGTGGACACAGAGATGCTGGAGGCACTTGAGCTCGAAGTCGATGCCAGACTCCGGGAGGTCGGAAGCGGGCAGAAACCGATTGTGGATGTCTTCGAAGAGACGATGGCGAACTGTGTGCAACTTGCGCCAGCGAGGGCCTGTCTGGCGGAAAGTGTGCCGGCGGAGATGGATCGATTGATGCGGATGTATGTGGATCCGGTTCGGCAGCAACGGCAGGGCAGGGTGAGCGGACGCGGGTCGATCGCGGGCACGATGCGGCGGGAGTTCGAGCGGGTGGGGGTATGGGAGCTGATGCGGAAGCGGATTACGGCTGCAGACTACACGCGACCGGGAGATCCGTTGAAGATCGATTGCGGGTATCGCCCGAACGGGACGGTGCGGATGTTCCAGGCGGTTTCGCTGACGGGGGACGCGGAAGCGGCGAAGGTTCTGGCTTACTCGGCGCCGCGGCTCCGGGAGGGCGTCGAGCGAGTCGAAGGGGCGGTGCTTGAGCTGACGGCGATCGTGGAGCCGGTGCGAGCGCTGGGCGACGATGAGGACGGCGTCGAGCGGTATCGGTATGGAGTGCTTTCCATGGAGGAGCAGCAGATCCGGGTGCTGACGGTGAGCGACCTGGGGCGCGTGGCAGAGACGGCGCAGCGAGAACTGCGGCCCTAGCCAAAAACAAGATCGACGGTACGGCATGGCCTTCCGCCATGCCGTTTTCTTTTGCAGCGGACCTAACGGAGAGGAAAATAGGATGGGAGTGCAGGAACGATTGAAACGTGCGTGGCAGGAGGCGGCGGGGGTTTTCGCCGCAGCGGCGCCTGCCGAAGAGCGGGGGCATGCTGAGGAACGAAAGACGGTGAGGCTGCCCTCCATTCTGCAGCCTTTCAGCGGTGGAGGGCGGCCGGGGCAGCATGCGATGCCGAAGCCCACGCCTGCGAACCTGCGTCGCTTCGCAAAAACGCCGGTAGTTCGGCGAGCGATCAACGTCGTGAAGGATCGGATTGCCAGTATGGACTGGCAGGTGCGGGTGCGGCGTGGGTATAACGCGAGCGATGTCCCTGAACTGGCAGCTCGCCTGAATGCTTTGCGCCGCTCTCTGGAGGAGCCGAACGCAGCCGACAGCTTCCGGGTGCTGTGGGAGCAGGTTCTGGAGGATCTTCTGGTCGGCGGCTTCGGGGCTGTGGAGATGCAGAGCACGGGAAATCCGGCCGAGCCGTTCCGGCTGTGGGCGGTCGACGGGGCGCTGATCCAGATCGAAGCCGGCTGGGATGGTGATCCGGGAAAGCCTCGGTACGCGTATGTGCGGCCAGGCGTAACGCCGGCTCGTTCCATTCCGCTCCGCGATGACGAACTGATGTACCTCCGGTTGAATCCGAGGACGCACACACCGTTCGGCCTGGGTCGGCTGGAAGTTGCGTTCGAGACGGTGAACCAGTTTCTTAGCGCCACACGCTACGCAGGAAGACTGGCCTCGAACTCCGTGGTGCAGTATGCCCTGTGGCTGAATGAGGCGACGCCGGAGCAGCACGACCGGCTTATCCGGTGGTGGCAAGACGAAATTGAGGGTACCGGCAGAGTGCCGCTGCTGAGCTGCGAGCAGAAGCCCGAAGTGCTGCGATTTGCTGGAGGAACCGACGCGGACCTGCGCATTCAGTGGCAGGAGTTTCTGCTCCGCATGGTCGCGAACGCCTTTGATCTGCCGCCCATGCTGCTGGGTTTGCAGGCTGACGTGAATCGCTCAACGGCGTCCGAGATGGGGGACGAGGCATTCCAAAGCGCCGTGATTCCGGTGGCTCGCCTGCTGGCGGAGCATATCACGCGCGATCTGTTTGCAAAGCGGCTGGGCTGGCGGGAGTTTGAGTTCTGCTTCAACGATCTGGAAAGTCGCGACGATATGCAGGAAGTGCAGATGCAAACGGCACTACTGCAGGCGGGTGTTCTCACGATCGCGGAGGTGCGGTCAATGCGCGGACTCGAAGACTTGGCAACGGTGGTGACGGGATGAAGGTGACGATCGACAATCTGGATGGTTTGGGAGCGATCGATTACAGCAATGCTATCTGGAGCGCAGGACGCCTCGAGATCGAGCGTTCTTTTAATTCGCCCTCCCGGTGCACATGGCAGCTGGTGCTCACGGGAACGACGCTGGCGCTTCCACAACGCCGCGGCCGAGTGGTCGTGACCTCAGCTGCCGGTTTGTCTTTGTTTACGGGATATGTGGCGACCGCTCCGGAGAAGGTGGTCGCAGGTGGGTGGCTGGGAAACGTTGTTTATCGTGTCGCGGTAAGCGCACTGAGTGACGACTGGTTGTTGGATCGACAAGAGCTGGCCGGCGCCGTGGATGGGTTCTCGCAGACGGCGGCGAGCGTACTGCAGACGTTGACATCGCGCACGGGGGCTGGTGCTGTCTCGGCGAGTGGGGTTATCCCCTCGAGAAACATCGGCGTGTTTACCCCAAATCCGACAGAAAGCTGGTCAAAGAACGCAGCTCGTTTGGCTTCGGCTTCGTATGCCGGATATCGTGTCGTCGACGGTGCCCTGAGCCTTCTCTCGGCGGGGGCGACGACTCACAGCTTCAGCGACCAGAACGGTTCACTCTCGCCCGGACTGGTGCAGGCGGGGCAGGTCAAGGAGTTGGCAAACGACATCACCGTGTCAGGCGAGATAGAGCCGACGACCTATGTGACAGAGCTCTTTCTCGGCGATGGATCGACGTCCGTCTTCAAACTTTCGGCAGAGCCGTTTCATCCGTCGCGTCTCAGCGGTGGCGGCGTTCTGCTGAACGACACGTTCGGCGAAGCGGAGCTCGACGCGGATCTCTGGGATACGGAAGATCCCGGCGGGGTGCTGTCGTTGAGTGGTCGAGGATTGACGCTGAACGGCGGCGAGGGCCAGGATGGCGGAACTACGCTTACGGCTATCGCTCCACTGGAAATGGCAGGCACGATCCTCTTCGAACTGGGCGGCGTACAACTGGGCGGCGCCTGCAACGGAGTTCTTGGCGGTCTCTACTCCGGGTCGGTCTCCCGAGCGAGCTGTGTTGCCGGCTTTGATGTGCAGCAGGTCAATGGCACAACCGTGGCAACGCCGATGGTGAACGGGGCAGACATAGGTACGGGGTTGACCCTGCTGAGCGGGCACACGTACACCTTGCGCATGCGACTACACTGTCGCGAAGCGCAGCGGGTCAACCAGATTTACTACACCATGGTCGAGGGTGCGGTTCAGGCCTTTGGAGGAGGTCTGACCGCGGCGCCAACCGATGTGGTGTTTGAGTATCAGGATCTCGGTGCCGCCTCGAACACGCCAGCGACGGTGCTGTATGACGGCTCACTCACAACGACACCGGCGGTGTGCAGCTTTACCTTGATCAACAGTGAACAACTCTTTGGCTCGCTTAACTATTGCCGCGTAACACGGCGCGGTCCGGTATGGGTGACAAGCACACCTCCATCGGCCGCGAAACGAACACGGCTGATCGGGGTTGCCGGCGAGGGCGTGGATTGTACCCTTTCGACCAAAGGCACGATGACGTTTCTCAGCGGACGCATTCCAGTCGCGGGCGAGGCCATCGCGGTGACTTACCGACTATCGGATCGCTCCATCGCTCGTCTTGCTGATCCGCAAAGCATTGCGACGGAGGCAGCGGCCGGATTTCCCGGCATCGCACAGTGGATGGGGAAGGTCTCTCATCCGGTGGCGCGCAGTTCGGGCGATTGTCAGAGCGCGGCGGCTGCGCTGCTAAGTCTTTCGACCAGTGCCGATGCGGCTCTGAGCGGAGGTTATCTTACGTCGAATCCGAGCACCGACATCTGGCCCGGTGACGTTCTCGCGTTTACGCAAATGGGCAGCGTCACCAACGTGCTGACAAGGAAGGCGACGATCAAAGATGCCGGCAGCGTCCCGGAAGTGCTGACCTACAGCCTCGAATTTGCGAATGACTGGGCGGAGGCTCTGGGAGTGGAAGTGGTTGAAGGTGTAGCCAGCGATGCTGTGCTGCCTGAATCTGCGAGCACCGTTTCCAGTACGGCCGTCGTGGCGAACCTGTCACAGTTACAAGTTCTAACGGCGAGCGGATCGGCAATCCAGCTTGACGCCGGCATGCCTCCGCTGACGGGTGGAGGATTTGAAGTCAGGCGACGCGACGGCGGATTCGCCGGTAACTCAGACCAAGACCTGGTGCTGCGCAGTCCAGTCCGGGCCTTTACCATTCCGCGCACGGCACAGGTGGAGCACTTTTACATTCGGGCGTACAACGGATCGTCAACGCCGTTGTACTCAGCCGTATCCGGTGCAGTGTTCACGAATTTTCCTGTCAGTTAGCGCAGCATGCGCAAGTGGGGAGGTGAGACAAATGACAGAATTTGAAGGGCAGGTACTGGCGGACTTGAGCGTACTCAAGAGCCAGATGAAGCAGCTGATGGGCATCGGCCAGCCAGGTCGGCTGGCGCAAATCGAGGAGCGGGTGGAGCGGCACGAACGAGGAATGCAACGCATGAAGGGCATTGCCGGAGCGGCGGGAGGTGCCTTGACTCTGGTGCATCTGGCGATTGACTACTTTCGCCGGAACTGATGAGGATGACGTGCGTGGCCACATGATTCTGGCCGGGACCACACCCGTATAATCGCCAGTATGGGTGCAGCGGCGACGGTCGGTGTCGTGATGGGCAGTCGAAGCGACTACGCCGTCATGCGGCACACCGTGGAAACGCTTATCGAATTCGAGGTACCGCACGACGTCCGCATCGTCTCGGCCCATCGCACGCCAGATCTTCTCTTCCAGTACGCCGAGAGCGCTGTGGAGCGCGGGTTACGCGTTCTGGTTGCGGGTGCCGGCGGTGCGGCGCACCTGCCCGGCATGATCGCTGCCAAAACGGTGCTGCCCGTCTTTGGCGTGCCAATTCCCGCGACGGCATTGCAGGGCATGGACGCCCTGCTTTCGATCGTGCAAATGCCGAAAGGCATTCCGGTCGGTACTCTTGCGATTGGCGCGCCCGGCGCCACGAATGCGGCGTTGCTCGCGATCGCCGTCCTTGCGACCACCGATGCCGCGCTACAGCAAAGGCTGCTTCGCTGGCGGGAACGCCGACGCGACGAGGTGCTGCAGGACGAGCTCCCCAGCGAGGCACAGCTGTGACGGCCTCTCGCGCGGCGGCGCCCGACATCCTCCTGCCCGGCGCGACGATCGGCATCTTCGGAGGCGGGCAGCTGGGACGCATGACGGCCATGGCGGCCCGCTCCATGGGCTACCGCACCTTGGTGCTCGACCCCGACCCCGCCTGCCCCGCACGCTTCGTCGTTGACGGCTGCATCGAGGCCGGCTGGGACGACTCCCGCGAAGCCGCCAATCTCGCCCGCGGCTGCGATGTCGTCACGCTCGAAATCGAGCAGATTGCCCCTGAAAGCATGGAGTCCGCCGCGGCCTTCGCTCCGGTTCGGCCCGGCGGCGCCCTCCTTGCCACCATCCAGGACCGCGTCGAACAGAAGCTCTGGCTCACGCGCAACGGCTTCCCACTCGGACGGTACCGCGCCGTTCACTCGCTTGACGAGCTGCGCCACGCCATCCAGGAACTCGGCGGTCGATGCTTCTGCAAAAGTGCGCGTGGCGGATACGACGGTCGCGGTCAGGGTCGCGTCGGATTCCGTGCGGACGCCGATTTCGAAACGGAAGTGCGCGGTGCCTGGGAAGCGCTCGGTGAAGGTCCCGGCGTTGTCGAGCAGGCTATCGCGCTCGATCGCGAAATCTCCGTTCTTGTCGCGCGCTCTCCTCGCGGCGAGGTCAAAGTCTACCCCGCCGCCTGGAACCACCATGACAACCAGATCCTCACCTGGAGCGTCATCCCCGCGCAACTCACCGACTCACTCGCCGCGCAAGCACACGATCTCGCAGCGTCGGTCGCCGACACTTTCCAGCTCGAGGGTTTGCTGGCCGTCGAGATGTTCCTCGCCACGGACGGCAACCTGCTCGTCAACGAGCTCGCGCCCCGGCCCCACAACAGCTATCACGCCAGCGAACGCGCCTGCATCACCAGCCAATTCGAGCAACACGTCCGCGCCGTCTGTAACCTTCCCTTGGGCGAGACCACAGTTGTTCAACCCGCCGCCATCGTCAACCTGCTCGGCGACGTCTGGCTCGACGAAAACGGTCGCCCCCGTGAGCCGCGCTTTGATCAAGCTCTCTCTGTCCCGGGTGTAAAGCTCCACTTGTACGAAAAGCTTCGGCCACGGCGTGGACGCAAAATGGGACATCTCTCAGCGGTCGGCGCCACCACCGACGAAGCCGTGGCCGCGGTCCTTCGCGCCAAGTCTCTCGCCTAAAAATTAGAGGGCGCCGGGATCGTTCTAACACCCTCTTTCGATCCAGCAGACGCTCCTACCCGATGTCTTCCGTCCAGTTCTCCAGGTAATTCTTGAAGTCCGTCATAAACTTCCCCGCGTCCGATCCATCAATGATCCGGTGATCGAATCCTAGCGTGAACCGCTGGATACTCCGCACCGCAATCGTGTCCTGACCATCCTTATCCGTCAGCACCACCGCCTCCTTGTTCAGGCCGCCAATCCCGAGGATCGCCGCCTGTGGCTGCGCAATGATCGGCGTCCCGAACTGCTCGCCAAAAATGCCCGAGTTGGTCAGCGTAAACGTTCCGCCCGCAACCTCGTCCGGAGCCAGCTTCTTTGACCGTGCCCGCTCGGCCACGTCTACAATCGCTCGCGTAATCCCCAGAAAATTCTTCTCTTCTGTCTGCTTAATCACCGGTACGATCAGTCCCCATTCCAGAGCCACCGCAATCCCAATATTGACGTTGCGGTTGTAACGGATTGCATCGCCCTCAACTGCGGAGTTCACAACCGGATGTTTGCGCAGCGCCGCAATGGCCGCTCGCGTAATAAACGGCATGTACGTCAGCTTCACACCATTGCGCTGCTCGTACTTCATCTTCTCTTTTTCTCGTAGACGCACGATGCGCGTCATGTCGACCTTGAAGACGGTGTGCACATGCGCGCTCGTCCGCTTCGACTCCACCATGCGCTGCGCAATAATGGAGCGCATCTTCGACATCGGCACCAACTCGCCAGGCTGCGGCGTCGAAACCGAAGCTGCCTTTGCCGGTGCCGTTGTGGCCGCAGCGGACTGCGCCTGCGCATAGGTGGCATGCGTCGCCGCGTCCTTCGGCAGCGAACTGGCCGGAACCGCCGCGGTTGTCTGCCCCTGGAACTCCGCCGTCGGCTGTGCCCTTGATTTCACCTCGTCCGCAGCCGGCGCCGTACCCTCAAGGTGCCCCAGCATATCCTGCTTCGTGATCCGCCCCGAAGCCCCCGTCCCGGAAACCTGCGAAAGATCGACGTTGTTCTCCTTCGCCATCTTCCGCACCAGAGGCGAACTCCGCTGCGGCTCGCCCTGCGTCGCCGAAGCAGCTGCACCTGCTGCTGAAGGCTTACCGTTCTGCTGCCCAGCCGGAGCCGCCTGCGGCACACTCGCTCCCGCAGCCGGTGCGCTCGGCGCATCAGCCTTTGCCGCCCCGCCGCCGACCACTGCCACGACGGTGTTGATCGTGACCGTCTGCCCTTCCTTCACCCGAATCGCCGTGAGCGTTCCCGCTACTGGTGATGGAATCTCCGCGTCCACCTTGTCGGTTGAAATCTCAAAGATCGGCTCATCCCGTTGAACCGTGTCGCCCACCCTTTTCAGCCACTTCGTCAGCGTGCCCTCGGTAATTGACTCGCCCATTTGTGGCATTAGCACCTCGGTGCCCGCACCGCCCGCGTCCGTCTCTGGCTCGGAAACCGGCACGGGCGCGCCAGATTCCGTTCCCGGGACCGCCGCTGGGTTGCCCGCAAGTGCGGACGGCGCATCCACGGCCGCCGGCGTCGTCGAGTCGTTCGCCGGTGCTTCCGCCGTCTCCGGGGCTGCCGCACGACTCACCGCCGTCGCCGCTCCATTCGCGCCGTTCCCGTCCCCAATCGTGCACACCACGGTGTTGATTTGCACCGTCGTCCCTTCGGGAATCTTGATCTCCTCAAGCTTCCCAGCCGCAGGCGACGGAATCTCCGCATCCACCTTGTCGGTCGAAATCTCAAACAACGGTTCGTCACGCTCTACGGTGTCGCCCGGCTTCTTCAGCCACTTCGTCAGCGTACCTTCGGTGATCGATTCGCCCATCTGGGGCATGATGACTTCAGTCGGCATGTGCTTCCTTTTTCTTCGAACGGGGAGGTCCCGAGTGCCCGTACCAGGCACCCATACCACCCGGATTATACGGGGACAGCCGCCACCCGATCTCGCAGCAGAGCGTCGACCGAGTCGCACGCCAGCATCTGCCGCCCAAATACCCGCCCAAAGTTCTGCGCGACCGCATCTGCCCCCGCGGCCATCGTCGGCGAGCCCTCGTTGCCGGTCTCGAGCTCCAAACTCGTCACTCCGCGATCCGCAATCCCGCACGGCACAATCCAAGCGAAATCCCGCAGATCCGTCGTCACATTTAGCGCAAACCCGTGCGACGTAATCCCCCGCGACACATGCACGCCGATCGCCGCTATCTTCCTCTCCGCCACACTCCCACCCGCCATCGTCCAAACCCCCGTCCGTCCGCAGATCCGCTGCCCCATCACCCCAAACTGAGCACAGGTCCGGATCAGTACCTCTTCCAGCAGACGCACAAAATCCACTGGCCCTAGATGCGGCCCCTTTTTCCCCGGCAAATCCCCCCGCAGATCCACGATCGGGTAGCCCACCAGCTGCCCCGGCCCGTGATACGTCACATCACCCCCGCGATTCGTCTCGTGCACTTCCACCCCACGCCGCCGAAGCTCCTCCTCCGACAACAGCACATTCGCCCGCGACGTATTCCGCCCCAGCGTCAACACCGGCGGATGCTCCAGCAAAACCAGTGCATCCCCCACGCAACCCGCTCGCCGCGCCTCCACCAGCTCACGCTGCACCGCGAGCCCCTCCGCATACGAAATCCGGCCAAGTTGGAGCAGGTGCACCAGCATCACGGCACTTCTCCGAACCGCCCTGCAACCCCGGCGTCCCTACACATTCACCGCCATCCCCTCCACACTCGCAAATCCATCCAGCATGCTCTCCGCCAGCGTCGGATGCGCATGGATCGTAAACATCATCTCCTCGATCGTCGCCTCCAGCTCCATCGCCGTCACACACTCCGCAATCAGCTCCGTCGCGTTTGGCCCGATGATGTGCACGCCCAGCACCTCGCCGTACTTCGCCTCGGAAACCACCTTCACAAACCCATCATGTGAGTCCAGGATCGTCGCCTTCGAGTTCCCCACAAACGGAAACTTCCCGACCTTCACCTGGTACCCTTTGCTCTTCGCGTTTGCCTCGGTCAGCCCCACCGATCCGATCTGCGGATCGCAGTAGGTGCACGCCGGAATCCGATCACGCCGCACCGGCCGCGCGTACTTGCCCGCCAGCTTCGCCGCCACCACCATCCCGCTCATCGCGCCCACGTGCGCCAGTTGCGGCAGCCCCGCCACAATATCGCCGATCGCATACACGCCCGGCTCCGTCGTCTCCATCCACTCGTCCGTCGGCACAAACCCGCGATCCAGCTTGATCCCCGTCGCCTCAATCCCGATGTCGGTCGTGCGGGGCGCGCGTCCCACCGCCACCAGCACCTTCTCGGCCGACTTCACCTCGCCCTTACCGTCCGATTTCGTAAAGTGCACCTGCGCCCCCTCGGCCGTCTTCTCGATCTTGTCCACCTTGGCCGAAATATGCACATCAATCCCGCGCTTCTTATACAGCCGCAGCAGCTCTTTCGAAACGTCCTCGTCCTCCGCATTCACAATGCGCGGCAGCGCCTCGATGATCGTCACATCTGCCCCAAAACTCTTGAACACCGAAGCAAACTCCACACCCACCGCACCCGACCCAATCACAATCAGCGACTTCGGCACCCGATCGATTGTCAGGATCTCCATGTTCGTCATGATCGTCTGATCCGGCGTATACCCCGGCAGCATCCGCGCATCACTTCCCGTCGCGATCACCACCTTCTTCGCCCGCACCGTCTCCTTCGTGCCATTGCGGTCCACCTCCACCGCATGGACTCCATCCTTCGCCGGCCCGGTCAACCGTCCATACCCCTGCACCGTCGTAATCTTGTTCTTCTTCATCAGAAAATCAAGACCCTTCGTATGCTTCGTAATGATGTCGTTCTTCCGCTGCAGCACGCCCGCCCAGTTCAGCTGCGGATCCTTCACCTCAATCCCATACCGGTCCGCATGCTTCAGATGGTCCCAAATCTCCGCCGAAAACAGCATCGACTTCGTCGGGATGCAGCCCCAGTGCAGACACGTCCCCCCCAGCTTGTCCGTCTTCTCGATCAACGCAACACTCAGTCCGTACTGCGCAGCCCGGATCGCAAACGTGTACCCAGCCGGTCCACCGCCAACCACCACCACATCAAAAATCGTCTCAGCCAAAACAGTGCTCCGTTCCAAGTCGCGTCCTAAGTCACTTACCATCTTATTGGATGACCCAGCCCCACCCATGGACGCGCCCCACTCAGTTCGCCCTGTTTGCCGTTTGTGATTGGCGTCGTTGCCTTTCTTGTTTGTCATTCCCGGAGGGAACCTGCTTCACGGTTTGCCTTTGCCAACCCCCAGATCTAGCGCGATACTCTCCCCATGGCGACCGCAACCCTCATCCCCGTCTCCGAGTACCTCCGCACGACCTACCGCCCGGATCGCGACTTCCTCGCCGGTATCCTCCAGAAGCGCAACATGGGCGAACAGCCCCACGCACGCATTCAAGGCTTTTTCTGCGCACTCTTCATCGCCAACCGCCGCCTCTGGCAGGTGCGCGCCCTCCCCGAGCAGCGCATCCAAATCTCCGCCGACCACTTCCGCGTCGCCGACATCTGCGTCCTCCGCTCCTCCGACCCCAAAGATCCCGTCGTCCGCTTTCCCCCACTCCTCTGCATCGAAATCCTCTCGGAAGACGACACCCTCGGCGAGCTCCAGCTACGCGTCAACGACTACGCCAACCTAGGCGTCCAGCACATCTGGGCCGTCGACCCCTGGAAGCGCCTCGCCTACGTCGCCTCCAACCGCGGCTTCCTCCAACCCGAAGACAACACCCTCCGCATCCCCGACACCCCCATCCAGATCTACCTCCCCACTCTCTTCGCCGAACTCGACGAGGATTAGCACTCCTTCGCCCTCGCGTCCTTCTTCGCAGCCGTCGCGCCTTCCTTCTGCGACCTTTGCGTTCGCCTGTGCTGTTGCTGTCATCGAGAACCGTCATCCTATAAACAGGAGCGAACCATCCCCACCAAACCCAAACCCGCCACTCCCCACTTCGCCCCCTCGGCCCTTAAGTTTCTCCGCGCCCTCAAACGCAACAACGACCGCGACTGGTTTAATGAGCGCAAGCCCCTCTTCGAGCACGACTGCAAACAACCCATGCTCGCCCTCATCACCAGCCTCAACGACGCCATGCTCAGCTTCGCCCCCGAGCACGTCCGCCCACCCGCCAAGATCATGATGCGCATCTACCGCGACACCCGCTTCAGCGCGGACAAGCGCCCCTACAAACACAACATCGCCGCCTGGTGGGCGCGTGAAGGCCTCCCCAAAACCTCCGGCGCGGGCTTCTACCTCCACCTCACCGGCACCGAGCTCGTCATCGCCGCCGGCGTCTACATGCCCGAGCGCGAACAGCTCCTCGCCCTTCGCCGTCACCTCTCCGAGCACCACGCCGAGCTCCGCCGGCTCGCCAGCGCCAAAAAACTCCGCCAGCTCCTTACCCCCGAGTGGGAAACCGCCGAAGGCCTCCCCCTCACCCGCCCTCCCAAGGGCTTCAGCAAAGAAGACCCCGCCTACGACCTCCTTCGCTGCCGCCAGTGGGGCCTCGGCACCCATCTCCCCGCCGAGCGCGCCACTGAACCCACCCTCCTCACAAGCATCCTCGACCGCTTTCGCGCCGCCGCTCCCATCGTCGCCTTCCTCAACCAACCCCTCGCCCTCAAACCCCGCAAGCCCCTGTTCTGAGCCACCCTTCCACGCGCCCTAGGTCCTCTTCCGCGACGTCCGTTGCGTCTCCTTGGCGTTCTCCGCGTTCGTCGTTGCGCTCACTGTGCCGCCATACAACCTCAATTGCTCCCATTTCCTCATCAAACTTGATTCCCCAACCAAGAAAACCATAAGAAAACCTGAAAAACCCAGCAAATCCGGTTGACAAGCCGCCCGGAAAAGCCGAAGGTTGATCTCGGCAACGTGCTGGAACCCGCGTAAACACTGGAGATCAGCATCATACCGATCGGCAAACACCAGTTCAACGCAACACTCCCGCACACCGATTCCAACGACACTCTCGTACGACGAAGGAGCAACACACATGGCAAAAGGAATGACCAAAACCGCCCTCCTGCGGGCAATGGCGGAAAAAACCGAGCTCAGCAGCAAGCAGGTCGGCACCTTCTTCACCCTCCTCTCTGACACTGCCGTCAAAGAAACCAAGAAGAATGGCGAGTTCACCATTCCCGGACTCGGCAAGCTCGTCAAAGCAGAGCGTAAGGCCCGTCTCGGCCGCAACCCCCAGACCGGCGAAACCATCAAGATCAAGGCCAAGACCGTGGTCAAGTTCCGCATCTCCAAGGCCGCCAAGGACGCTATCGCACCTCCCAAGAAGTAGTCACCACCCTGCACAGCAGCACACGTCCCAGGTACACGTCCCAAACAGGCCGGTCCTGCCTGGATAAACTGCCGTGAGTACAGAAGCATCTCGCCCTCAGCCTCGACCCATCGTCAGGCTGCGGGCGTCTCTTTCGGCAACAGCGCTCGCACAACCAGCCCCACCCCAAACGACACCAGCACGCAACGCTGCAGGAGAAACGCGTTGTACCTCCAGCCCAACGCGATAAAGCTGGCCGCCACTGCCCAGAAATAGACCTCGCTGAATGCCGCGGAGCTCCACGCCGGCTGGCCGCCAACACGTGCCCGCGCTCTCATCCTCGGCAGAACCGCCGGCACCTCGTCCCGATACGCCTCATAGGCCGCCCCCAGCCGTCCCCTCAAATATCCGTCTTCGCTCCGCATCAGCCCTGCATCCAGCAGCGCCGTCGCTCCGATCGCAAACACCGCGCCCGCCGGCGGCATCAAGACCGCCAAAGCCAGCGTATGCAGCAGGATCCCGACATACAGCGGATGCCGCATCCGTCGGTATGGTCCTTCTGCCACGAGCGTCTTCGCCTGCATCTCCCCGCTACTCACCACCCCATATCCCATCCACGCCGCGGCCCACGTCCGCAGAGCCGCAGCCGCACATGCCAAAACTGTCGCAACAACCAGCGCCGCCACAGTCGCTGCCGTAAAACTCATCCATTGCTGCCGCGCCATCGCGGCCGCCAGCACCAGCCAGGTCGAAAGGCTCGACGCCGCGGGTACGATCCGGTCCCAGGGTGCAAACATCCCCAGCCCGTAAATCAGCACATGCAGCACAAACCGCAAGCGAAACACAGAACTAGCTAAACTAGGCATAAGTAACTCTACCGGTTACAAACCGTGCAAGATCCAGCTGCTCTCGCTACAGCTCGCTCCCGCTCCCCTCGCCTAGTAAATTCAGCAGCGTGTCGAAATCTTGCAGGTTCGCATACTCAATAATCACGCGTCCCCTGCCCTTCCTGTCCTCAATCTGCACCCGCAGCCCCAAACGCCGCTGCAGCCGATCGCCCGCATCCCGCACGTTCGGGTCCACAGGAATCTCGCCCCGGCCCGCCCTGGTCGCCTTGCTCTCAGGGTGTAATAGTCCGTTTACGTAGCTTTCCGTCTGTCGAACCGAAAGCGACAGACTCTGCACCTTCTTTGCCGCCGCTTTCATCTGCTCCGGTGTTTCCAGCGCCAGCAAGCTCCGTGCATGCCCAAATGAAATCTCTCCGGCCTCCACCGTCGCCTGCACCTCCTCTGGCAAACGCAGCAGCCGGAGGAAATTGGCGACACTCGCCCGCTCCTTTCCTGTGCGCACCGCCATCTGTTCCTGCGTCATCTTGAAGTCATGGCTCAGCCGGTGGTATGCCCGGGCTTGTTCCATTGGGTTCAGATCCGCCCGCTGCAGATTTTCAACAATCGTCATCTCCATCGCCTGCTCGTCCGTCGCCTCCCGCACGACTGCAGGTATTGTCGCCTTCTCCGCCAGCTTCGACGCCCGCAAACGCCGTTCGCCCGTAATCAGTTCGTATCGGCCTTCGCGCGTCTTACGCACCACAATCGGCTGCACCACCCCGGTCGCCGCGACAGACTGCGTCAGCTCCGCGAGTTGCGCTTCGTCGAACCGGGTCCGTGTCTGGAACGGATTTCGATCGATCAGATCGACGGAAAGCTCCAAAGGCCGGCCATCCTCACTCGCCCGAGTCGCCTCTTTCGGATCCTCCTGCCTCCGGGCTGGCAAAAGCGCCTCCAACCCTCGCCCCAGCGCCCTGTGTTTCGTTCCTGCCGCCATCGTGTGTTCCTCGTTTCCAGCCTGCTATTTCACGACCGCCTTGATCCCGTTGCGCCTCAAAACCTCTGCGGCGAGCTCACGATACGCCTCAGCACCCTTGGACCGCCCGTCATACACCAACACAGGAACGCCATGACTCGGAGCTTCTGCCAGACGTACATTCCTCGGGATCTTTGTGAAAAACATCTTGTCCGCAAAAAACTCCCGCAAATTCTGCGCCACCTGTTGCGACAAGTTCATACGCTCATCAAACATCGTCAGCAGCACGCCCTCGAGCGCCAGCTTCGGGTTGAAGGCCTGCGACACCCGGTCCAGTGTTCCCATCAGCTCCGAAATTCCCTCAAGCGCGAAGTACTCCGCCTGCATTGGCACCAGCAGCGTATCTGCAGCCACCAGAGCGTTCAAGGTCAGCAGATCGAGTGCTGGCGGACAATCGAGCACCACAAACCGATAATTCGCTCGCAGGGGATCGAGTGCCTCCCGCAGCCGGAACTCCCGCCGCTCTTGCCCTACCAACTCCAGGTTCGCCCCAATCAGGTTCTTACTCCCCTGCAGCAGAGCCAGTCCTTCAATCTCCGTGCGGATCACGGCCTCGTGCGCGTCCACCGCCCCGTGAAGCACCTCGTAAATACTGGTGCGCTCGGTATTCCGGGCAAATCCCAGTCCACCGGTCGCATTCGCCTGAGGATCACAGTCCACCAGCAGCGTCGGCGAACCCGCCATCGCGAGCCCAGCTGAAAGGTTGATCGCGGTCGTCGTCTTCCCCACACCGCCCTTCTGGTTCACAATCGCGATAATCTTGCCCGGACGTGCGTTCGGCTTAGATTCCTGTGGAGTATGCCTTGTAGTCATCGATCTCACCTAAGACTACATCCCGCGTGTTCCACGTGGAACAAATCACGCGGACAGCGCAGGTTCATACAGATACACCGTCGATCCACTCTCCACCGTCGACGCCTCATCGCGCAGCTTCCACCCATCCAACCTCGCGCCATAAGTCTCCGCCATCGCCGGGGAGCCCAAAACGCACACACACCGCGACGCAAGCTCCGAAGCCGCATCGAGCGCCTGTCCCATCGGGTCGACAGCCCTTAAACACACGCACTCAAAACTTCCCTTTCGCAACTCCTGCGCTCTCCCACCGTGCACCCTCGCCGGCAAACCGAGCTCTCGCACCACCTCACGCAAAAACGCCGCCTTTCGCCCCTGTGCCTCCGCCAGTGTCACCTCAAGTTCTGGTCGCATCAACTGTACCGGCACTCCTGGCAGCCCCGCCCCCGACCCCAGGTCGAGCAACGTCCCACACGCCGGCAGCGTCACCGCACAACACAGGCCCTCTCCAATATGCCGACGGATTATCTCTCTCTCATCCCGTACCGCCGTGAGCCCCACCACCCTGTTCCATCGCTCCAGAAGATCAACATACTGTGCCAGCACCGCGCCCAGCCCCCGTTCCCGGTACTGCTCCCACACCTTGGTCGGCAGGCATGCCTCGAGCACCTCATCGACCTCCGCCGCTCCGACCATCATTGCTCCGTGCATCCTGCGCGCGACGCCGTCCCCGAAAGCACAAACGCTCGAAAGATCTGATGAGACATCCCACTGATCCCGGTCGTCCGCTCCGGATGCCACTGAACTCCCAACAGGAACGGGCCACCCAGTTTCACCGGCTCTACCGCTTCCACGACATCATCGCCCGCCGAACGCGCCACCACACGTAAACCATCTCCGACGATCCCCACCGCCTGGTGATGACTCGAGTTAATCGGCAACCGCGCCCCAGCCTTCCGATCCCTGCCCGCCTCCGTCCCCTCGAGCAAGCCTGCCAGGAACGAATCTCCCGCCACCACGGCCATATGCGCCACACCCACACTCGGCCCAGCCGTATGTCGAACACCGACAACGTCAATATCCTGCAGCAGCGTACCTCCACAGAAGACATTCAAGGACTGCATTCCATAGCAAATCGCCAACAACGGGAGACCCGTCGCAAACACCTCATCCAGCAGCGTCCAGTCGCATGCCTCTCGCGCTCGGTCCGGAGGCCCACAAACCGAGTCCCGCTCTTGCCCATATCGCTCCGGAGACACATCGGCCAGACTACCCGGAAGCAGAATGCCGTCGCATGCCCGCGACAACGCTCGCACCCGACCCGCCCCAAGAGCCAAGTCGACCTCGATCGCCTCTCCCCCGGCCTCCTTCACAGCCATGGCGTATTGCGGCCAGCACTGCCGGTTGTACTCGAGGTCGATCGATGTCGGTGTCGGAATCAGGATACGCGGTCGTTCCGGCACAGCCCCTCCCGCCCGCGAGCGTCTTCCGCAGAATATCGCAGGTACGTCCGCGTAATCTCCTGACGCAGCTGCTCCGTCAGAGCGTCCGCATCCCTCGGTCCGAGACCCACAGTTGAAATTGGCTCGCCGACCACCAGCAACAACGGCCGCGGCGCCAGGTGATACACATGCATCGGAAGCACCTCGTACGTGCCCACCAGCGTCAGCGGCACCAAAGGTACCTGCGCCCGGATTGCCATGTATGCTGCCCCGGAGAGAAATGCCTGAACATCGCCCTCCGGAGATCGTCCGCCCTCAGGAAACACCACGAGCGGCATCCCCGCCTTCAGCGCCGCCACTCCTCGACCCAGACTCGAAATCGATGCCCGCGCGCTCGACTGATCCACTGCCACCTGTCCCGACCGCCGCAGATGCCAACCGATAAACGGCACCTTCCACAAATTTTGTTTTGCAAGAATCCGAAACTGAAAGGGCAATCTCGCATACAGCACCGGCGTATCCATGTAGCTCAGGTGATTGGAGGCATACACCGCGACGTCCGCCTGTAACCGCTCCTCATGCAGCACCCGTACTGGCGATCCTGCAATCACAAGCAAACTCCGCGCCCATACCCGTGCAATGCCATGTTGCTGCGATCCACGGCGATCCCAGAGGGAGTTCAGCAGTGAAAGACATCCGAAAAACGTCGTCGAAAGTACGATCAGCGGCATGAGCAGCAGATACGTCAGCCATCGGCGCCTCGGGCCAGGAAGCCGCACGGTGTCCTGCCCACCCGTTCTCTCATCCGCCAGCGCACTTCTACCCCGCCCTTCACGCATGCCATGCGGAGGCACGGAGCCCGTCACCTCGGCTCCCCCAGCGCCAGCCGTCGCAGTTCCCCCACCAGGTACACCGACCCCGTGCCGACCATGTACCCGCCCTCCGGCGTTACAACCATCGCCTGATGCAACGCCCCTTCCACGTGCGGAGCCGCATGCACCGGAACACCCAACGCACGTGCCGCCGCCAGCAGATCCCCTACGTCAGCCGCCCGCGGATTCTCAATCGGTGCCACGATCACATGGTCACGCTTCCGGTCCGGCAGACTCGAGTCAAAGAGCGGCAGCAGCACCCGCGACATTTCTGTCAGATCCTTGTCGCGCAGGCACGAGAAGATCAGGGTCCGCGGCCGGCTCTCCGGCATCTGCGCCAAGTACGCTCGCAACGTCCACATTCCCGCCGGATTGTGCGCCACGTCCAGCAGCAAATCCGGTCGCACCCACTCCAGTCGGCCCGGCCACTGGGTCTGGCGCACCCCCTGCTCCATCGCCGAACCCTCAATCATGTAACCACTACTGTTACGTAATTGGAGCGCGGCAGCCAGCGCCAGCGCCACATTTCGTTGCTGGTGCTCTCCGCCCAGCGGCGACGCGATCCGAAGCACCTCGTTCCCCACCGCAACCGGATACCCGCCATCCCCGGCCGCACCCGCAAGCCGCGCCTGCTCTTGCGACCGGCGTGCCGGCAGCATCTCGGTCGCACTCACCGCCCGCATCCCCGGCATCGTAGCCGCGATTTCGCCGATCGCCTGATTTACCTCCGGATGCTGCGGCAGCGTCACCAGCGTCCCCCTTGACCGGAGAATGCCGGCCTTTTCCCGCGCAATCTCGCCCAGGGTATTGCCCAGGTAAGCCTGATGATCGAGTGAAATGTCCGTAATGACCGAGAGCAGCGGCTCGACAATGTTGGTCGCATCCAGTCGTCCACCCAGGCCCACCTCGAGCACCGCAAGAGCGACGCGCTGCTCGGCAAAATACAAAAACGCGACCGCTGTCAACACCTCAAAAAAACTCGGCGGCGCCGGCAGCGCTTCCGCCGAGACAAGCTGCCCGGCAACATCGTCTACCCGGAAGTAGAGCCGCGCAAAATCGTCATCGGCGATCGGCAACAGGTGCGCCGGCCCGGCGCTCGCCGGAACATCTACCGACGAGTACTCCGTCGGATGGCTCGGCGCACTTACCTGAATCCGCTCATTTACCCGGATCAGATGTGGCGAGGTATACAGCCCCGTCCGGTACCCTGCGGCCGCGACGATCGATCCCAGCGTTGCCGCCGTCGATCCCTTCCCGTTAGTCCCTGCAATCAGCACAGACCGAAAGCTCTGCTGCGGGTCGCCCAGTGCTCGCATCAGCGTCCGCATGTGCGCTAGGTCGAACTTGCGACGCGGCGAGCCGTCCGCAGGCGTCATCAGCTCCAGACCGCGGGCATACAGGCGATCCACTGCTTCGGCGTAAGACATGCCGATATTCTAGGCGATCCCGGCCGACACACACCTTGCCCGTCGCTTCCATCCCCCAGATGGGGGAGGCGGCGTACCGCTCCGGGGAATGGCGTCTTGCCGTTGCCCAGACGATAGTAGTGTCTATCAGCCGGGCATCGGTCCAGCGGACAACACGCTTTCACAGCAAGCGTCCGCCAGCCGAAGTCCCAACAACCTCACGCCCGGCCAAACGAGGAGAACGTTATGGAAGTCGCGCTGGCACTTGCTTTTGGTCTGATCATTGTCGCCCCTTTCTTCGGACGCTGGCGAGCGGCCGTCTGGCTTCGCACGCATATGCCGGAGCAGCAGACCGCATCGGCCAGCAACGTCATCGAGATCGCCTAGCGACAGTTCCATGACAGTTCCACGACCGCAAAGGCCGCGCCAACCAGCGCGGCCTTTGCGTGTCTGGCGCAACACAGAAAACGCGCTTCTCTGGTTGCTCTGGTTTCACTGATCCGCACCGATCCACACTGATCCTTGTGACCAACCGTTCAGCACCCCCTCAAGCCACGCGCAAGCCGGCATGCTCGCGATGCTGCAGGCGAGCGCGCCGGCTTCAACAGTCAATGGCTTGTGATCTAAAGCTAACCGGCGCTGGGCCGGGTAAACGCGGGGACGCGACGAACGCTGGATAGACCGCCCAGCAGCGCGGCGGCCGAGAATTGCGGCATGCCGGGCCAGCTTGGCACGTTGAACGGAATGACCGGGTGCGCGTTGTGGTCGGTCAGCTCCAAATGCTGCCGGTGCAGCGCTTCCTGAACGCTCACGTTCATGCCAGCTTGTTCACTCGTCGCCGTGCGTTCCCAGTACAGCCTGAAACCCTGGCCGCAAATACCACACTGAACCTCGCCCTTGCCCTCTGTCTTCCGAACCAAGACCTGCATCGCTCTATTCTCCTTGCCCCTTTTGTTCTGTCGCGCTGGTCTTTGGGGCTTCTTGCCAGACAGCTCACACTAGATCGCCACCCGGAACGCTGCCCATAGCACCTTTGGGGCAGCGTCTGCGAGCCGGCTGGCCCTCGTCGTGCGCACTGCCGTGCGGCGCTTCAGGAACTGACCCAGCAGCGGCCCGACAGCGATATGCTGAAGAGCGTGAATCCTGAACCGATGCCGCCGCAAAGTCCCGACACCATCTCGATCCAACTGCCTGACGGCTCCGTTCGGACGGTCGCGCGTGGAACGACGCCGCTCGACGTCGCCAAGGGCATCTCGCCGCGTCTGGCTGCGGCCGTGGTGCTCGCGCGCCTGCGGCCAACGCGCGGCACAGCGGACGAGGGCGCGCCCGAAGCGACTGCCGGCGAGACCGAGGCCGCGATGTACGCCGATGAGCCTGGATCCGGAACGCGCCTGGTTGATCTCGCGGCGCCGCTCCATGAGGATGTCGCGCTGGAGCTGCTGAAGGAGTCCGACGAGGACGCGCTGCGCGTGGTGCGTCACTCGGCTGCGCACGTCATGGCGACCGCGATCCTGGAGCTGTTTCCCGAAACGAAGCTTGGCCACGGGCCGGCGACGGACGCCGGCTTCTTCTACGACGTGTATCGCGAGACGCCGTTCACGGAGGCGGATCTTGCGGCCATCGAGGCGCGCATGGTGGAAGTCGTCAAGCGCGACGAGCCGTTCGTGCGCGAGTCCGCGACGCGCGAGAAGGGCCTTGCCGAGTACGGGCAGCAGGGCGAGTTCATGAAGGTGCACTTCATCGAGCGCTTCACCAACCCTGGTGACGAGATCTCGCTTTACCGCAACGGCAGCTTCACCGACTTCTGCCGCGGTCCGCATGTTCCGTCAACGGGCCGCGTCAAGGCATTCAAAGTCACGTCGGTCGCTGGAGCGTACTGGCTCGGAGATGAGAAAAACCAGCAGCTACAGCGGATTTATGGAACGGCGTTCTTCAGCACCAAGGATTTGGAGGCGCACTTCAAGCGGCTCGAGGAGATCAAGGCGCGCGACCATCGCGTTCTGGGCAAGCAGCTGGACCTGTTCTCGATCCAGGAGGTCGCCGGAGCAGGGCTGATCTTCTGGCATCCCAAGGGCGGCCTGATCCGCAGGGCGATGGAAGACTGGATGCGCGACGAGTGCCTCCGTCGCGGGTACAACATCGTGTTTACGCCGCACATCATGCGCCGCGAGCTGTGGAAGATCTCCGGGCACGAAGGCTTCTATGGGCAGAATATGTACCCGCCGATGGAGCTCGACGATGCCGAGTACCGGCTGAAGCCGATGAACTGTCCGGGTCACATTCTGATCTACAAGAGCTCGCCGCGATCGTACCGCGATCTGCCGATCCGCTATGCCGAGCTGGGCAATGTGTATCGATACGAGCGCTCGGGAACGATGCATGGTCTCCTTCGGGTTCGCGGGTTTACGCAAGACGATGCGCACATCTTCTGCACACCGGAGCAGATTGAGGATGAGGTAGTTGCGTGCATCGAATTCGCGCAGAGCGTGCTGCGTACGTTTGGGTTTGCGGAGTTCCGCGTGGAGCTCTCGACCTGGGACCCAAAGGACGGGAAGAGCTACACGGGAAGTGCGGAGAACTGGAATCTGGCGATCGATTCGCTGAAAAGCGCGCTGCACCGAAAGAGCATTCCATTTGTTGAGATTCCCGGCGAGGCGGCGTTTTACGGACCGAAGATCGACGTAAAGCTGGTCGATGTTCTGGGACGTTTGTGGCAGCTCTCGACGGTGCAGTTCGACTTCAACCTTCCGGCTCGGTTCGATCTGGAGTACACGGGCGAAGACGGCGAGAGGCACCAGCCTGTGATGGTGCATCGCGCGCTGTTTGGCTCGGTGGAGCGGTTTTTCGGCGTTCTGATTGAGCACTATGCGGGCGCGTTCCCGATGTGGCTGGCTCCGGTGCAGGTCGGTTTGGTGCCGATCTCGGAGAAGCATGTGGAGTACGCACGCAGCGTGCAGCAGCGGTTGGAAGCGGCTGGCCTGCGGGTGGAACTCGACGCGTCGAACGGGAAGATGAATGCCAAAATCCGCGACTTTACGCATCAGAAGGTTCCGTTTGTGCTGATCGTGGGAGACAAGGAATCAGCGACCGACCAGGTGAGCGTACGAACGCGCGGCAAGGGCGACGAAGGCGGCGTTTTGGTCGCGGAGTTTGCGGCGCGGGCAAAGCAGCTGGTGAACACGTATGCGATGGCACTGACGGCTGAGGTGTCCGCTCACTAGACTTTGGTACCCGCGCGTGTGAGGCATCAACGTTTCCGCAATGCTTTGCCGCACAACACTATGTTCGGCATCGGGCAGACTTAGACTCGCAAGTATGTTCATTCTGCGCGACCAGATTGTGGTTCATGCCCCGCTGGAGCGATGTTTCCTCCTTTCGACCAGTGTTGCTGTGGTGGAGCGCGAGCTCAAGATGCATCCTGCGGAAGGCCGCACGAGCGGACTTGTGGGTGACGGCGACACCGTGCTGTGGAAGGGCTGGCAGCTGGGGATGCCGCAGTATCACCAGAGCGAGATCCGGCTGTACGAACGGGATCGGTTCTTTCAGGACTGCATGCTGCGCGGGCGGTTTCGCTCGTTCCAGCATGATCATGCTTTCCTGAATCAGGGCAAGACGGTGCTGCTGCGCGATGAACTGCGGTTTACGATGCCGTTCGGCGCCGCCGGTTGGGCGGTGGGGCGAACGGTGCTGGTGCCGCACATTCGCGGGTTGATGCGGAAGCGGTTCGAGTTGATCAAGATGCTGGCCGAGGGCGAGGGCTGGCGGCAGTACCTCCCGGACGAGGCGGTGCGGGACAAGCGACCGGCCTGAGCGTCGCCGGTGCAGGCTAGGTCCAGCGGCGGCAGGAAGTCCTATTTCCATGGTACAGAGTTCGGGGAGGAAGTACGCCACGTGCGGAGAGGGTTCCGGCGGCATCGTATGGGGAGCGGTCGAGGAGGGTGGAATGAAGGCGAGTGTGCTGCACGAGTATGGCGGACCGGACAAGCTGCGGTACGAGGATGTGGCAGACCCAAAGGCGGGTGAGGGCGCCGTGCTGGTGCGGGTCGCGGCGGCCAGCGTCAATCCGGTGGACTACAAGATGCGGAGCGGCGAGGCGCGCGATCGGTTCCCGGTGGAGTTTCCGGGGATCCTGGGGCGTGATCTGGCGGGAGTGGTGCGGGAGCTGGGGCCGGGTGCGATGGGGTTTGCGCCGGGCGATGCGGTGATGGCGCTGACGCACGCGACCTATGCGGAGATGGCGGTGGTGAAGGCGACGGAGCTGGCGAAGGTTCCTGAGGGGCTGGAGTTGACGACAGCGGCGGCGCTGCCGCTGGTGGTGGCGACGGGCGACCAGCTGATCCGCAAGGCGTGTGGGCTGAAGGCGGGTGAGACGGTGCTGGTGGCGGGCGCGATGGGATCTGTGGGGCGCGTGGCGGTGTATGCGGCCAAGGAGCTGGGCGCGACGGTGATTGCGGGGGTGCGGACGAAGCAGGTGGAGCAGGCGACGGAGGAGCTGGGCGCGGCGGAGGTGGTGGCGCTCGACGATGAGGCGTCGATGCGGAGGGTTGGCCTGCTGGATGCCGTGGCGGACACTGTGGGTGGAAAGACGGCGACGACCCTGCTGAGCAAGGTGAAGCAGGGCGGCGTGTTTGGGACGTTGCTGGGACCGCCGGCGGGCGCGGACATGCACCCGACAGTGCGGGTGGCGGCGATGATGGCGGTTCCGGACCCGGCGACGCTGGTGCGGTATGCGGAGGCAGTTCGGGACGGGAAGCTGGTGGTGCCGGTCGATCGGCTGCTGCCGCTGAGCGAGGCGGGTGAGGCGCAGGCGGAGGCGGAAAAGGGAGCGAAGGGCAAGGTCGTGGTGGTTTGCTGAGGGCTTAGTGGGTGAGGTGGAGGGGTGGGTCCCTGGTGTACCCCATCCCCCGGTGAGAGGATATTTTGTTGGTAAGACTTCTGGAATGATTGACTTACCGGGTGGTGGTGTTTGTAAGATCCTCATTTCAGAGAACTTCGGTACAAAATCTTTGGAATGAAGGATTTGCGGAGTCACGTATACGATCGTTGGATTTCCGAGGATCACTTGAACTCACGCGTGGCAGAACCGATCTGTTTTCAGTCTATGGGATTCGGCAGCTTGGTTGCGCCAGGGATAAGTTGCCTCGTTTGCTGGAGTTGCGGGATTTTTGGGTTGACAGGGTAGAGGCTGGTCTAGTTTGGTTAGGCTGGTTGTACTGAGGGCGACAACGAATGTGACTGCGATGGTCAATGCGTGGACGTTTGCTGGGCTCAGACAACGGCAAGAGCAACGGCAAATGCGAGAAGCAGGTCCCCTGCGGGGATGACAAGCAAGAAGGGCAACGGCAAGAGCAACGGCAGACGCGGGGTCCTTCGCTACGCTCAGGATCACGACAGTGGAATAGACAGCGGCAAAAGCAAAGGCAAATGCCAGAAGCAGGTCCCCTGCGGGGATGACAAGCAAGAAGGGCAACGGCAAGAGCAACGGCAAGGGTAACGACAAGAGCAACGGCAAATGCGGGGGTCCTTCGCTGCGCTCAGGATGACGACAGTGGAGCAGCAACGGCAGCGGCAACGGCAGCAGCGTGCGGTGGCAGCGGCAGCTGCAGCTGCGTGCGGTGGCAGCGGCAGCTGCAGCTGCGTGCGGTGGCAGCGGCGGCTGCAGCTGCGTGCGGTCGCAGGCGGCTGCAGATCAGCTCAGCGTCAGCTGCAGGGTGGTGACGCTGGCCGGTGGAAAGGTGTGGATGAGCCGGGTTCCGGAGGGCTGGTTGGTGGTGGCGGGAATGGGGTGCACCGCGTTGCGGTTGGTGAAGTCGTTATGGTCGTGCACGTCGGGGGACGCGAGGACCGTGCCCCCGACCGAGGAGATTGTGCCGGCGGAGCGCACATTGATCTCGGTGGTCAGGGGGCGGTCGAGGTGGGGGTTGACGACGGAGAGCGTCAGCGTCTTGCCCTGCACGGAGGCAGAGCCGGAGAGCCCGGCGAGGGTTTTCACTGCCTTGACCGAGCCAAGGTAGCTGTCGCCGCCCACCGGAATGGGGGCGCCCGCCATGGGGTCGGGAATGGTTTCCGCCGAGAACTCCGCCCGCACCGCCGTCGCGCCACGGTGCGGCAGGTACATCTGAAAGACGTGAAAGGTGGGCGTGACGCAGAACTTGTCTTCCTGCGCAAGCATGAGCGAGTGAATGCAGTTGATGGACTGGGCCACATTGGCCATGGCCACCTTGTCCGGGTGGCGCTGAAAGGTGTCGAGCGTGATGCCGGAGAGCAGGGCGTCGCGCATGGTGGACTGCTGCGAGAGCAGGTACCCGGGGCCGAGCTCGGTGCCGCGCCCGTACCAGGCGCCCCACTCGTCTACGACAAGCTTTACGGGGTTTGGCCGGCCAAGCTCCTGGATGGCGGCGAAGTGGTCCGTGATGACGCGCTCCATGGCGGCGCCGCGGGTGAGCAGATCGTAATAGGCGTTCTTGTCGAAGTTCAAGGCGTCGCCGGCGGCGAACTGCGATGGGCTGCCGGAGGTGTAGTAGTGCACTGAAAGCCCCCAGGGGTGGGTATCGCCAAGGGCCTTGAACAGCCGGCGGGTCCAGTCGACGTCGTCGCCGTTGGGACCGACGGCGACGAACTTCAACGGGCGTGGGCCGCCCGGGAGCTGGGTGCGGGGCACCCAGGCGGTGTAGCGGCGGAACTCCCCGGCGTATTCTTCGGGGGTCTGGCTGCCGCCGCAGCCCCAGCTCTCATTGCCGACGCCCCAATACTGGACGTTGAAGGGCTCGGGCGAGCCGTTCGCGGCGCGCTCGGAGGCGAGCGTGTCCGGCGCGGCCGGGTTCGCGGAGTGTGAGGGGATGTCGCCCGCCGGCGTGTTGCAATACTCGATGAACTGGTAGAAGTCCTTTGCCGGCAGCGACCGGAGATCGCCCGCGAGGTAGGGCTGGCAGCCGATGGCGCGGCAGGTGCCCATGAACTCGTGCAGGCCGTAGCGGTTGTTTTCCTGCTGATTCCAAAAGGCGGCGCGGTTTGGACGTTTGTTTGCGGGGCCGAGGCCGTCGCGCCAGTCGTAGGAATCGGCGAAGCAGCCGCCCGGCCAGCGGAGAACGGGAGCCTGCACGGCCTTCATGGTGTTGATGAAGTCGAGGCGGACGCCGTTGCGGTTCGGGATTTTCGATCCTTCGCCGACCCAGACGCCGTCGTAGACCACGCCGCCGAGCTGCTCGATGAAGTGGGAGTAGATTTCGGGGGCGATGGTGCCGAGGGTCTCGGACGGGACGATGTCGATGGTGGCATCGGCGGAGCTGGTCACGACCTGGGTGGCGGAGCCGGTCGCGGTTTGGGCCGGCGTGTAGTGGGACAGGGCGGTGGACGCAGCAGCGAGGGTGGAGGTCTGGAGGAATCGGCGGCGGTTCAGCGGGGTCATCGTGAGGGGTGTCCTGGGGCGCGCAAAAGTGGGTTGGCGGGGCAAGTATATAGGCGTGGCGGCGGGGTTGTGGAAACGTTTTCCCGCGGGACAGGGCCGCGCGCGTTTCGGATCGGCTAGTGGCCGGTGTGGTAGGGATGGCCGGCAAGGATGGTCATGGCGCGATAGAGCTGTTCAGCGAGCACGAGCCGGGCCAGCGCGTGCGGGAGCGTCATGGGGCCGAAGGAAAGGAGGAGGTCGGCGCGGGTGAGCGCAGTGGGCGACCATCCGCCGGCGGGGCCGATGGCGAGGGTGACGGAGCGCTGGCCGGCGTCGCGCAGGATGCGGAGGCGGTCGGCGAAGTCGAGGGACGACATGAGCTTGCCGGCGCCATCGCAAAGGAGGAGGAAGGGCGTTGGCCTGCCGGGACGGGCCTGGTGTGCCTCAAGGAAGGCGGCTTCTGACGCGTACGCCCGATCGTCGCAGGGTTGGAACTGCGCGATGCGGCGGAGGTAGTCGGCGGTGGCGAGGGAGACTGGATCGAGCTTTTTCGAGCGGACCGTGGTGATGGAGGCGACGACGAAGTGGGTCATGGTAGATCCGGAGGTGGGATAGTGTATGAATTTTTAGAGTGTTTCTTCCGCTTTTCATAGATTAGGTGGTCCATCGTAGCCGAACGCCGGCTGCGACTCCCTCAGAAGTAGTCGATACTCGTGCCACACCGCGTCTTCGCAGCCTTAATTTTGTTTGGGCATACGCGTGCATATGGGGGAGTACGCCTTTGAATTACCCCAAGAAGCTCCTTGCGGCTCAGCCGAGTTTCGCAAGGAGGAATGGAACAACAAAGTCTTCGCAGCCGGAAACAGGGTGAGCCGTTCAACAGAGGCAGGGTTATCGGTCACCCCCTTTGGCCCGGAACTGCGAAGAAGCAATTACGCTTGAGGCGACGGGGCGCAGTATGCGTCCAGAAGCTCAGGATGCAGTGCACCCTTATGACAGGTCCTCCCGTGCACGTGTGTGGCACGAGAGGGTACGACACGGATCACCACCGAAAGTATTCGACGGAGAACATCTTTCATGCGATTTGCCTCAAACCTCGGTCTGATAAGCATCCTGAGCCTTGCAGGCGGAACTGCGTTCGCGCAAACATCGACTACCGGAGCCATTTCGGGCGTGGTCACCGACCCGACCGGGGCGGTGCTGCCGAATGCCGCGGTGACCATCACCGACACGGCCACGGGAACGGTCCTCCACCTCACGGCGGACAGCTCCGGCCGATACACCGCGAGCCTTCTCAAACCGGACACGTATTCCGTCAGCGCCACCGCCGCCGGTCTAAGCTCCGATACGACGCTGGTCCCGGTCAACATTGGCCAGCAAGCCGCGGGAGACATCAAGGTTTCTCCAGCCGGCAATGTGCAATCGGTCGAGGTGTCGACTGAAACGCAGGCCCTGGTGGACACCACCACGGCGTCGCTGACGACCACCTTCAATCAGCAACAGATCCAGGAGCTGCCCACCCCGGGCGGCGACATTACGACGCTCGCGTTCACGGCGCCCGGCGTTGTCGTTAATGCGGGTGGATCCTACGGAAACTTCAGCGCCAACGGACTTCCCGGCATTTCGAACCTCTTCGTCTACAACGGATTCGACGACCAGGATCCATTTTTGAACCTCAACAACTCCGGTTCTTCGAATCTGACGCTCGGCCAGGGCGAGATCGCCGAAGCGTCGATCGTGCAAAACGGCTATACCACCCAGTACGGGCGCGCGGCCGGAGCCATCGTCAACTACACCACGAAATCCGGCACCAACCAATTTCACGGCCTGGCCAGCTACTACTACAACGGCAGCATCCTGAACGCGAATGAGTGGTTCCGGAACAATGCTGGAGAAAGCCGGGAGAAGGCTGTTTCGAATGAGTTTGCGCTTAATCTGGGCGGACCCATCATTCGCGATAAGGTCTTCTTCTTCGTCGATTACGAGTTTCTGCATTACGTGCTGCCCTCGAGCGGCGTTGCCGTCTTTCCGTCCCCTCAGTTCGAGGCGTATACGCTGGCGAATGTTCCCGCCGCTGCGGTGCCGTTGTATCAGAAGGCTTACGCCCTTTACGCCAACGCGCCCTCGTTCTCAAAAGCGACCCCTGTAACGAACGGGGGATCGCAACTGCAGGATGGAAACGGTACTCTGGGCTGCGGAACTACAGGCTTTGGAGGCGCACCCGCCGACCCTACCGCCACACCGCCTACAGGGGTGACTCCTGGAACGTACACGGGGGTTGGCAATCAGTATTTTGGCAACGCTCCAGCTAGCGGCGTCGCCGTCCCATGCGCAACGGCAGCCCTGGCCAGCGCCTCCAACACCAACAAGGAGCACCTATTCGCCATTCGTGGAGATTGGAACATTAGTCAGAAGCATCGGTTGTTCTTGCGCTATAAACTCGACTCCGGATCGCAGCCGACCTATACCAACTTTTCCGCGCCCGTCTTCAACGCTGTCAGCGTCCAGCCCTCATATGAGGGTCAGCTGAACGATACGTATGCTTTCAGTCCCAATGTCACAAACCAGTTCATCTTCGCCTCAAACTGGTATACGGCCTACTTTGGACCGGCCAGTGTGCCCGCGGCTCAGGCAGCCTTCCCCTCATTCCTCTCGGTTGGCGACAACGGAACAAACGGCGGCAGCTTCGGTAATCTTGGTATTCCCAGCTATTTCCCCCAGGGTCGGAACGTCACCCAATATCAGTTCGTCGATGATTTTTCTGCAATCAAGGGTGGCCACAACATAAAGGTTGGCTATAACTTTCGTCGCGATGACGTCTCCGACTATGACGCCCAAACCAACGAGTCCGGCACCTTCGCATTTACGACCCTAAGTGACTTCGCCTCCGGGACGCTCGATAACTCCCGTCAGACCGGCTCTGCTTATTCGCAGAATTTCACCGCGACCAAAACCGCCCACCTCGCGCTTTACAACATTGGTGTCTACGTTCAGGACGAATGGAAAGTCAAGCCGAATTTTACCCTTACAGCTGGCCTGCGCGTCGATCGCACGGGAAACCCACTTTGCAATGACAACTGCTTCTCGAAATACCAAGGCAGCTTCCCTTTCCCAAATGCCACTCTCGACACGCCCTACAACACGCTCCTGAAAAGCTCGAACTCTAATGCTTTTAACGGAGTTCAGAAAGCGCTCTTCCAGCCTCGTGTGGGCTTCAATTATTCGCCCTTCAGCAGCGGACACACGGTTCTTCGTGGAGGCGCCGGCGTCTTTGATGACCTGTACCCGGCCGTGATCGTCGACGGAGCCATCCAGAACTTTCCCAACTCCTACACTTCCGCAGTCTACACAGGAATCGTCTCTGCTAGCGGCCCTGGAAGTCTTCCTGCTAACGCGGCCGCGGCTTATCAAGCAGTCAGGAGTGGCTTCAACAACGGTCAGAGCTTCAATCAGATTGCGGCAGTTCTCGCAGCCCAAGGCGTGCCTTTCACCCAGCCCTCGCTGGGAGCAATTTTCCCCTCAGGCAAATTTAATAATCCCACCTACGTGGAATGGAATTTGCAATTACAACAGCAGGTTAGCCGGACCAACGCCATCATCGTCGGCTATGCCGGAAATTTCGGGTACGACATTCTCTTCCAGAACGCGAAGCTGAATGCTTCCCAAACTCAGGCGTCGCTCGGGACAACCAGCTTCGTTGGCCTGCCGACCGCCTCTCCCGATCCAAACTTCTTCGGCGTGACCTCATACGGCAACCAGGGGCACTCGAACTATAACGGCGTTTCCACAACTTTCAAGCACATCGACGGGCATGGGCTCACGGCGCAGGTCACCTACACCTACAGTCATGCTCTGGATAACGTATCGAACGGCGGCGCTGGGCTAGGTTTTAATAGCAGCTCAATCACTGGAGCGTTGTTGCCCAACAACCCCAATTCTCTCAATTACTCCAACGCGGACTATGACATCCGCAACAACCTCGTATTCGATGGCGTCTGGGACCTTCCGTACAAATTCACCAATCGAATGGTCGAGGGAGTTGCGGGGGGCTGGTCGGTTGCCGCTAAGTCGTACTATCGATCCGGCGAACCCTTTAGCCTTGTGAATGGAAATGAATCGAGCGCCATTGGAGCCACCATCGGCTACAGCGGTATCGCCGCGCAGCAGGTCGGTCCGATCCCGACCCACATCTGCTCCAGTCACAAGTACGTGGCTGGATCAACGAACGCGACCGCCTGCATCCCAACGACCTCGTTCGCTGTTAGCGGGCTGAATACTCCAACAGGCGGTCAGGTTTACCAGACCACCTTCGGGAACGTCACGCGTAACAGCTTTTACGGTCCGCACTACGCAGATACGGACATCAGCCTTTACAAGAAGCTCTACAAGCACGAAGCGCGAAGCGTCACGATTGGTGCAAATGCCTTCAACAGCTTCAATCACCCCAACTTCGGGCAACCTGTCGGAAACGTCTCTTCGGGGAGCTTGGGAACGATCGTCAACACGATCAGCCCGCCCACCAGTCCGTATGGTTCCTTCCAGGGAGCTGCGGTCAGCGGTCGCGTCATCCAGGTCCTTGGAAAGATCATTTTCTAACGGCAGGGCACGCCCCACGACTGTCAAGGGGCGCCTTTATGGCGCCCCTTGATTCGTTCAGTTTTTTTCCGATCCGCTCTCTGGGCGACGGGCCAGGTCGGTGCTTCAGCTTTTGGCTCGGGCTGACTTGCTCGTCTTTGTGGCTGCCTTCCTCGCCTTCGCTGGAACTGCCTTCTTCGCCTTCGCTGGAACCGCCTTCTTCGCAGCCTTTACTCTGGTGCTGGCTTTCGCAGCTCCGGTTGCCGGTTTGTCGGCTCCGGTGAGCGATTTCGCTTGTTTGCCGGGCGCTTTCTGCGAGACTGTCTCCTCTTTCTCCGTTGCCACGACGCGTTTGCTGCGTTCGCGCCTGGGGGCGAGTTGGGCTTCCATGGCGGTGGTCAGCTCGGTGGTGAGCTGGTCGGTGGAGACGGTGATCGCGGATTTGCGGAGGCGTTCGAGTCCGTAGAAGGCGCGCTTTTCGGGGGAGAAGATGTGGACGATGAAGTCGACGTAGTCCATCAGGATCCACTCGCCCTGGCGACGGCCTTCGACGGCATTGGGGTAGGTTTGGAATTCGCGCTTGAGGCGGATTTCGATCTCGTCGGAGATGGCTCCGTTCTGGCGGTCGTTGGTGCCGTTGCAGATGAGGAAGTAGTCGGACAGGCCGCTTTCTTCGGGGTTGAGGGCGAGGATGCGGATGTCCTCGGCTTTTTTGTCTTCGCAGGCGGCCGCGGCGGCGAGCAGCAGCTGGTAACTTTCGATCGAGGGCATTGGACTCCTTGTTTCTGATGGTAGTGGGATCGGGGACGCGTGCCAAGGACGGACGGACGACCCTGCTGGTGGGCGTGAGGGCGGCAGGACGGTTCAAGATCATCTGCGGGATCGTCGACCTGGGACCGTCCGCGAAGCGATCGGGCGACCCTTCGACAATGGGATGCGGCGACCTTCGGATGCACGCGTGCATCTTCCGGGCATGCAGCAACATCTTCTTTTCCGGAGGCGCTTCGTGCGCACGGAAGAGGTCGCCATGCCTGACACAGGTTCGCTTGAACAATCGAAGTATGCCGTCACGGACATCCCGGTCGAGGACATCATGTTGCGGCGGTGGAGTCCGCGCGCGTTTGCGGACAAGCCGGTCAGCGAGGGGGATCTCCGGTCGATTTTTGAGGCCGCGAGCTGGGCCGCGTCGTCGTACAACGAGCAGCCGTGGCGCTTTCTGGTGGGGCGCAAGGGCGACGACACCTATGGGAAGATTTTCGATGCGCTGCTTCCGCTGAACCAGGGCTGGGCCGGAGCCGCGCCGGTGCTGTACGCCAGTTTCATGAAAAAGAGCTTTACCCACAATGCTGCGCCGAACGGCGTGGCCATGCACGACGTCGGCGCGGCCTCCGCCAATGCGTCGCTTCAGGCCACGTCGCTGGGCCTGCATACACACGGCATGGCCGGCTTCAGCAAGGACAAGTTGCGCGAGGCCTTCGCCGTCCCTGAGAGCTTCGATCCGGTTGCCTGCTGGGCGCTGGGTTATGCCGGCGACCCGCAGACCCTGCCCGAAAACTTCAGGGACATGGAGCTGAAACCGCGGGTGCGCAAACCGCTCGGGGAGATTGTCTTCCGCAGCTGGGAGAAGCCGGCGCTCTAGGCGGTTGGCGTCGATGCAGGATCGGGATCGGCGTAGAGCCGATTTTGCCGGATGTACCGTCGGACGCCTTCCGGCAAAAGGTCGTCGCACGGCTCGTTCTTCCGAAGGAGAGCGCGCAGATCGGTTGCGGAAACATTATCGTGCACCGTGTCCAGCAGGTGCACGCGAGTGTGTTGCGCCCCTGTCAGACCGAGCGCGGACAGGCCGTGCAGCAGGAAGTTGGGGCGACTGACGACGATCCATTCCGCGAGCTCAAAGAGCCGCGCGGACTCGTGCCAGCGCGGCAGCTCAAGGAATGCATCGGCGCCGGCTATTGCAAAAAGCCTGGCTTCCGGGTTCTCGCGCCGCAGCGTTTCGAGCGTGTCCACCGTGTAGTTGGGGCGTCCGTCGGGCCGGGGCGCGTCGAGGTCAGAGGCGGCGAAGCGTGGATCTGCCTGGCAGGCCAGGTCGACCATGGCGAGGCGGGACGCGTAGGGCGCGGCTGCCCCGCCAGGTTTCAGCGGCTGCCGGCCGACAGGTGCAAACAGAACGTTCGTGAGGGCAAAGGCGTCGGCCGCCGACCGCGCGATCGCGAGGTGGCCGCGATGTGGTGGGTCGAACGATCCACCGAACAGGGCGAAGCGAACGCCATCCGAAGGATTGCGATGCGAGTGCCCATCGCGCGAAGGACCGCCGGTTTGGCTAGCGCAAAGAGAGTCTCTGCCTTGATTCATCCTGTCTGTTCGACGCCGCCGGCACCGTCTGTGTCGTCGGCCCTCGGTATTTCGCCGAGCTGAGCGGCCGGGCCGGAACTGAGGCGAGCCCGCCTAGAAGGGCAGCCGCGCCGTCAGCACCGTGTAGTGGTTTGCCGTGTGGAAGCGCGTCATGGCGATCTGTTCGCCGGCGCCAAACGTCACTCCGAGGCGACCGGGCTTGCCACCGGCGTCATGCCGCAGCGGCAGCCGCCCGATGATGAGGCCAGGGGTGGCAAAAACCTGCGTCTTGCCATCGTTTGATCCGCCCTTGAAGAAGGTCGTATTTGCCTCGAACTCCGGCCAGAAGAAACGTGCGACGCCGGTGTGCGCGAGGCGATACTGCGCCACGTTGTTCCAGGTGATGCTGTGGCCGAGCCCGTTGCTGTTCGAGACCGGCAACGAGCCGCCGGCCGTCGAGGTGACGTCAAAGTTGCCGAAGCCCTTGCCCACCGCCAGCGTTGGCGTTACGACGGCACAGCAGCTTCCATTGCCGTTCTTTCCAGTCGGCACCGTCGCTCCGAGAAACGCCGTCACGATGGCATTGCCGTGCTCCTCGTTGCGCGAGTAGAAACGTTCCTTCAGAAGAAAAGAAATGTCGCCAAAGCCGTCCGACTCGCCGTTGGTTCGATCAAAGAACGGCGGTGCGTTGAGGATGATTTCCGTGTGCTTTTCCGGGATCAACTCCAGGCCCTTGCTGTTGCCGTAGTTCCAGATCTCGTGCCCACTGTTGTTATGGTAGTGCACAAAGTCCGTGCGAAATTCCTGCTCGAGCCGGGGTGTGACCGTGACGAGCGGGGTGACCCAGTGCGGCTGTTGGTTCTGGGTCGCGGTCACGCGGGCCTGATAGCGCCCGAAGAACGTGTCGGGGTAGGTCGGCGGCGAAGGGCGAACGCCGTTCGGGTAGGTTGCCTGTTGGGGGGTGATGGGGTCAGCCGGCGGATTCGCGTCGGCCACCATTGTCCCCTGGGCGGCAACACAAACTGGCAGAACGAACGCCAGCGCACCGGCAAAGACGATGCGTGGCAAGGTGGGGCGCGCAGGCCGGGAGCAGAAAACCGGGGCAGGGATCATTCGTTCGATTCTATACGATTTCAACTGCATTGTTTCCCGGATCGATGCCGCAAAGCCGGCGTTCCAAGCACGGGGGAGCGAGGTGTGCCGCCGCGCTCGGACCTCAAGCCACACCTCGGCTGCGGGGAGCGCCGCCGCGCCATGCCGGTCCGGCGCACTCCCCTGCTTAGAGAAAATGCTGCAGCGGAACCGGAGTGCATCGGGTATTGTGGTGGCGGGCCCCCGCTATCCCGATACCCGTAGCCGAGGTCACGCATGCTTGCAATCGCGCGTTTCCGCCGCCGCCACATCACGGCCGCGCTTCTGTTCTTTCTGTTCCCTGCCCTATCCCTCTCCGCCCAAACCACTCCGCCAGCCGCACCCGACCTGACCGACCTCCGGGCCCAGCTCACCACGCTCCGCGACGCTTTCGCGCAGGAAGCTCGCGCCGCCGGCCTCCCGTGCTCCATCCCGCTGCCCGCGCTCGTTCTCCACCACATTCCGTCGTACGGCAACTACGACCCGGAGACGAACACGCTCACCACCCCCGACTGGTCGCAGCTTACCGCGCCCGAAGCCGCCCTGTTCTTCCGGATCGCCGGTCCTGGCGCGACGCCCGAGGCCGCTCGCCAGGAGTTCGAAACCGATGCTCACCACTGGATCTTCGTGCATGAGCTCGGCCATTGGACGCAGACGTGCCGCCACCTCCGTCTCGAGCCCTACGCGCTCGAGCTTGGCGCCAACCGCATCGCCGCCGCGTACTGGCGCATCCATGACCCCGCCCTCCCCACCCACATGCATGCCGTATTCGCGGGCGTCGTCGACCACACCCCGAACCCTACCCCCGCCGGTCAGCCCGTCGAGGCGTACTTCAATACGAACTACGAGCAGCTCGGCCCCACGCCCGCCTATATCTGGTACCAGTCGCACATGTGCCTCACGGCGCTGGACGAGACGCCTGCGCCCACGTTCGCGCAGCTCGTCCAGCCGAAACCCTGACGGGCATGACTCCACGAACCGTCACGATGCCGACCGAAACCACCGCCACCGCCAACGGGTTGCTGTGGGGTGCTGCCGCCCAGGACTGGGCCGACCTCCAGGAACCCACCTGCCTCCAGTACGCCGCCGAGCCCGCCTCCGCGCTCCGTGAAGCTCGCCGCGTTACCCGGCCCGCCGGCCACGTCATGCCATGACCTGGGGAACTCCCGAAGGCATGCCAGCCGACCTCGACCCGACTCCGGCCTCCCTTCGCGTGATCTCCGACCGCATGCTATCCGGCTGCAAACGCATCGAACAGGCGTAGCGAAGGCGACCAGCAGCTACCGATGACCAAACGCAGAAGCCTTGCCGTCTCCCTTCCCATGGCACTCTGGGCCGTTGCGCTTGTGTGCCTCTTCTGTCTGGCCCGCTTTCAGACACCGCCGCCTGGGTGGGACGCGAAGTCGTATGCCAACTTTATGTCGGTCGTGAAAGACGGCCGGGATCCGTACCAGGAGAGTGTTGCCGACCAGAACGCGTACCGTGCCCGTCTGCTCGGGAGCGCCGCTCCGCCGGCCCGAGTCTCCTGCGTCAACCCGCCGTGCCCGTGGATCTACTCGCCGCTCAGCCTCCCGTCGCTCGAGCTTGCGGCCAGGCTTCCGCCGCGTTTTGTCGAGGTCGGCTTTGCGGGGCTGATTCTTCTGGGTGCGGTAGCCGCGCCCGTGTTGCTGCTGGCAGCGGCCCAGCCCGGCGTGGAACGCACACTTTTTTCACTGCTTGCGCCCGCAACGCTATTCTTTCCCGGCCTGCTCTTCGACCTGGTGATCTTTAGCGGCAACATCGCCTACATCCTCTACGGCATGGCCTTCGCCGGCGCCGTTTTCGGGTGGAAGCGTCACCGCTGGCTGCCGTTCTACCTCGCCGTTCTCCTTGCCTCGTTCTTCAAGCCACCGCTGCTTACCCTGCTGGCCATCCCCCTGCTTTCCGAAGAGGGAGCGTGGCGCGAAACTCTGATCACCGCGGGCGTCGGTCTGGGGTGCTTTGCGGCGCAGCCGCTGCTCTGGCCCAAAGACTTTCCCCTCTACCTTCACATTGTGGACATGCTCTTCCGCTACGACGCGGACTTCGGCTTCAGCCCCGCCGGTCTGCTCGCCAGCCTGCTCCACCACGAACACCGGTCCTACTCCCCGTGGACCACGGTGGCGTATCTGGCGTACAGCCCCATCCTGGTCGTCGTGCTGTGGACGCTGCGCCGCCGATATTTTCGCGGCGCCTTTTCCCTCGAGGCGTGGATCCCCGTGCTGCTTCTCGGTACGATGCTGCTGAACCCACGCAACAAGGAGTACGATCTGGCGGCTTTTACCGTGCCCGTGGCGCTGATCACGTGGCGATTGTTCGGCGGCGTCAAAGCTCCGGTGCGTGCGGCGCTCGGATCCACGGTCCTGCTCGTCGTGCTCGATCTTTTGTCAAAGCGGATCGGACTTCCGTTTACGCACGGTCTGCTCACACCCGCGCTGTGGGGTGCAGGCGCGTTTCATCTGCCGTCGGCGTCTTTGCCGACACACCCCGGCCCTCCTCGCGAAACCGCCGCTACGCCGTAAATCTGCGCCCGAGGCCCAGCCCTGCCAGACATCGGCGGTACGTGATCGAGCTCCGGTCGGCGGCAAAATGCGCCTCTGCCTGGAGGTCGATCGGGAGATCTTCGGGGTACTGCTGCTCGACAATCTCGATGTCTTCGGCAAAGACCTGGTTGTTGAAGTCCAGCGTGGCCTCGAGCGGCGCGTCCCGGTCGAAGTTGCGACAGATCGGCACAAACAGGCGCGTCTGCCGCGCCGAAACGGGTGACGCGGCGTTCAGGATGTGCAGTTGTCCACCGCCTGGAAACCCGATGGTCAGCTTGGCGACGAACGGCACGTACACCTCAAACCTGCGGTGCCACAGGAATCCCGGCGGGTTCAGGTGCTTCGACCCATGCGCGTAGTTGCTGACGGAGCTGATGTAGTCCGCCACAAACCCCTGCTCGGTCGTGCGCACCTTGTAGTCCGGCACCACCGGGTTTTCCGGCTCGCCGAAGCTTTCCGCGTGCACAAACGCGAAGTGGCTGACGTCGAGAAAGCCTTCCATCTGCCGCCCCGCCGAAGCCCGGATGTCGACGCTGCCTGGCAGCACCTGCACGTACGCGGCGTCGTTCCACTCGGGCATCTCGGGCAGCGGCCTGGGGCCATCGTCCGCCAGCCGCACCCACACCAGCCCAAACCGCTCCTGCGCCGCGTACATCTCGAGGTGGAGCTTGGGGGAGATCGCACCTCCGGGATGCGCCGGGATGTGCACGCACCGGCCCGTCCGGTCGTACCGCAGACCGTGGTATTTGCAGACAATCTGGTCGTTTTCGCAGTAGCCGAGGCTCATGGGAACGCCCCGATGGAAACAGAGATCCCTGGCTGCGCAGACCGTTCCATCACTCAGACGGTAGACCACCACGCGCTGATCCAGCAGCCGCGTCGCATAGGGCTGGTCGGTGACGTCCCGCGACGCCGCCACCGGGTACCAAAACGGCGCCAGCGCCCGCCAGTCCGCCTCGGAAAACGTACCCTCGCGCGGCATGCCGGCCGGCGCCGCCCCACTCACCAACGCTGCGCTCGAAATGAAGGAACCAGAGGTCGCCATGCGCCATCATCCGCCGCCGTCGAACCCCAAAGCAAGCTCCAAAAGTGAGGCTTCGCAACAAGCGCCAAGTCCGCGCACGCCTTAAGCCAGGATCTCCATCAACTTGTTCACCACCCGGTTCAGATCCTTGTCCGTTCGCCGCTGCTCGTCGATCTTGGCGATCGAGTGCATGACCGTCGTGTGGTGTTTTCCGCCAAACTGGCGCCCGATTTCGGGCAGGCTGGCCTCGGTCAGCTGCTTGGCGAGGTACATGGCGATCTGTCGCGGCACCACGATCTGTCGTGAGTTGTTCTTCTGCTTGAGCTCCGCCACCCGCATGCCAAACTGCTCTGCCACCGTGCGCTGAATCGTCTCGATCGTGATCTTGCGGACCTGCGTGTCGATGAACTGCTTCAAGCAGATCTGCGCGACCGCCAGCGAAATGTCGACCCCATGCATGGAGGTCCACGCGATCAGCCGGACCAGCGCGCCTTCGAGCTCGCGCACGTTGGTGCGCACGTTCGAGGCCACGAAGAGCGCCACGTCTACGGGCAGCTGCGTGTTCTCGCTTTCCGCCTTCTTCTGCAGAATCGCGACCTTCGTCTCGAGATCCGGCGGCTGGATGTCGGCGATCAGACCCCACTCGAACCGCGACCGCAGCCGATCCTCGAAGTCGGCCAGCTCCTTCGGCGGCCGGTCGGACGCAATCACGATCTGCTTGTTGCTTTCATGCAGCGCATTGAAGGTGTGGAAGAACTCCTCCTGCGTCCGCTCCTTGCCGGCAAGAAACTGGATGTCGTCGATCAGCAGGACGTCGACGGTCCGGTACTTATCGCGGAACCCGGTCATCTTCTGGTAGCGCACCGAGTCGATCATCTCGTTGGTAAATTTTTCGCCCGAAAGGTAGGAGATCGCCGCATGCGGCGTCCGCCGCTTCACCTCGTGCCCGATCGCGTGCATCAGGTGGGTTTTGCCCATGCCCACGCCGCCATACAGAAACAGGGGGTTGTAGGCCTTGGACGGCCGCTCGGCGACAGCCTGCGCGGCGGCGGCGGCGAACTGGTTTCCATTGCCCACCACGAACGCGTCGAACAGGTACTTCGCGTTGAGCTGGGCGGCCGTGTTCCAGTCGAACCGGCTCTGCTCCGGCCCCGGCACCCGCCCCAGAGGCGCGTTCCCCAGCTCCAGAGCCGCCGGCGGCTTCGGCGCATTCGGGCTGTGCGTCGGCAGCGGAGCGAAGCCACCGTCTTCGCGCATTTTCGGCGCCGCGGGATCCTGCTGCGGCGTTTGAAACTGCACCGCCTCAATCTCCAGCCCCAGCCGCTCGATGGCCTCGTGGATCAGGTCGGTGTACTTGTCCAGCTGCCCGGCAAACTTTTCATCCGGGATCCGCACAAACAGTGTGGTGCCGGACTGGTGCGAAAACCGCGTCGGCTTCAGCCACTGCGCAAACGCCTGGCGGTTGATTTTCTTTTCCAGAGCCGACAGGATCCGGATCCAGGAATTTAATACGGCTTCCGCCGTCGGAACAAAAGACATTTCTTCTTCTCTCTTTTCACGCTGTTCCAACGCCAACGGAACGGACAGAACGTGCCAGTCATCCCCCACCGTCCGGGATGAGAAAAAGCAAAAGCGGCCCTCGCCCACTCCGAAGAGCAAGCTGCTCGAACCTTCAATTGCTCAGAAGTACCTCGGTGCAGCCGAGTTGCACTCAGCCGTCACGTCGGCGATTGTCGACCGTGGAGCAGGAATCCGAATCCGTTGGAAGCGCAGCAAAAGGTGATACGAAACGGATTCGATCGTAGCACGTAAATCTGGCGGTCAAAACGTGGCCTCTCCTCGAAAAATCCGATCTGCACCAATCCCGGTGAAACTCCGAAAAGGTTGTTCGGCGGTCTGCCTCAGAGCTGTTGCAAACCCGCTGCGGGCGACCCGACCGTAACCTGATCCGGCACGATTTCAGTCAAAATCTCCTCACGATCGGGTATACTTCGTCTTCGGGGCTGTTTGAACTTTCTCGCCCCACTCGCTCCATTCCCGCACATTCCATTCCGGGCCGAGCAGGAGATCTCTGATGCCGAAGCGCACCTTCCAGCCCAACCGCCGCCACCGCTCCAAAGTGCACGGTTTCCTCACCCGCATGAAGACCAAAGCCGGCCAGGCCGTTCTGAATCGCCGCCGCGCGAAAGGGCGTCACAAGATTGCCGTTTCGGCTGGCTTCCGCGACTAACCATCGAACGGCAACCGCTGACCGACGATGACGGCTCAGCCCTGCCGTCTGGGTTTCGTCCGTGTGTTATTCCCTTGTCCTCCCCCGCCGAGGACCTGCCTTACCCAACTCTCACTGTTGCCGGAGGGCACCCGGTGTCCACCCCGCCGAAAGCCCCAGCCCCCCAAGCGATTTCGCTCACCGAGGCCGCAGCGATGCTGCCTGATCTCTGGTCGCCCCGCATCGTCGGCCAGCTCAACAACCATTATCTGAAGGTCGTCCGCGTCCTGGGAGACTTTCCCTGGCACACCCACGCCGGGGAAGACGAGCTCTTCCTGGTCCTCGCCGGAGCCCTCACGATCGGCCGCTCCGCCGCGGATGGCGGCACGGTCACCCTCCTCCCCGGCCAGGCATTCATCGTCCCCCGCGGCACGCACCACAATACCTCCGCCACCACCGAAACCCTCCTTGCCCTCATCGAGCCCGTTTCCACCCAGCACACCGGCGAGGAGATCACCCCCCTAACCCGCTCCATCGCCCAGCAGCTCAGGCAGTAGTCGCCATGCCTCAGCTACACCGCCTCCGCAAGCATGCCGACTACCAGCACGCGTACACCCTGTCGCGTCGGAAAAACTCGACCCACTTTGCCTTCTTTCTTTCGCTTCGCCCCGCTGGCCGCCGCTCTGACACCCCCGGCCCGCGCATCGGTCTAACCGTTCCCAAAGCCCTCGGCAAAGCCCACGAACGCAACCGCATCAAGCGCCGCTGCCGAGCGCTCATCCGCGCCCACCTCCACCTTCTCACCTTCCCCGCCGACCTCATCCTGCATCCCCGCCGCACTGTCCTCACGGCCACTTTCGCCGACCTGTCGCGAGACCTTGCGAACGTCTTCCGCACCGCCCAAAGGTCCTTGACCAATCCGCCGTCCTCGTGAGCGAAGGAAGACGGACCCCTGTGTTGTTGCGAAGCGACCTGCTGCCCCATCCCACCATGCCCAACCTTCCCCAACTCGCTTTCCGCGTCTACAAAGCCACCCTCTCCCCCATTCTCGGATCGTCCTCCCTCGGCCACTGCCGGTACCTTCCTACCTGCTCCGAGTACGCGGTGGTCGCGCTGCACCGTCACGGCCCCGTCCGCGGCTCCTGGCTCGCGCTTCGCCGCCTTCTTCGCTGCCACCCCTTTGCGGATGGAGGCCTGGACCCCGTCCCCGAAGCAAACCCGGACGTCGTGGCCGAAACGAACCCCACCCAGCCCCACCATTTACCATAGAAACCGAGCGGCGCCCGCAGCACCCCAGGCCCACACCCACGCGCGCGCCCATAAGACGAGGACACACACCCCGTGCCAGAGTTCACCAACCCCAATCAACAAGGCGGCAGCGGCAGCGGCCAGGACAACCGCAGCCTCCTCGCCATGATGTTCCTCATGGTCGCCGTCTTCTTCGGCCTGCAGGTTTACCGCCAGCTCCACAATCCCCAGACTGCGTCGCCCAACCAGACCGCCGCGCAGGGTCAGCCCGCCTCCGCGACCAACCCCCAGACTGCCGCCGGCATTGCCCCACCCTCCGCCCAGTCACTGGCCGGCGCCAACCTGCAGCCCACCGTTGCCGCCCCGGCCGAAGCCAGCACCGTCATCGAGAACGAGCTCTACCGCATCACCTTCTCGAACCGCGGCGCGCAGGTGACGTCGTGGATCCTGAAGCGCGAGAAAGACGCGAACGGCCGGCCACTCGACATCGTCCACACGCAGTCCGCGCAGCAGTTCGGCTATCCCCTCTCGCTGTATACCTACGACCCCGCGCTTACCGCCGCACTCGCGCGCGCGCTCTACGTCCCCTCCGCCACGGGCAACGTCTCCGCCCCGGCAGAGCTCTCCTTCCAGTTTTCGGACGGCGACCTTTCCGTCAAGAAGACCTTCTCGTTCGACGAAACCTACGTTCTCCACGCCGACGTCGCCGTCACCCGCGCCGGAGCCCCCGTCGAAGCCCTGCTCGCCTGGCCGGGCGGTTTCGGCGACCAGGAAAACGCGCAGCTTTATGCCTCCGCCCAGCTTGATTCGTCCGCCAACGGCAAAGAACAGCACACCGCCCCGAAGAAAGTCTCCGGGGGCGAAACCCTCAACGGCCCGTTCGACTGGGCCGGCGTGTCCGACACCTACTTTGCGGCGATCTTTCTGCCGGCCGATCCGGCCAACACCGCCGTGGTTGGGCTCCACCATGAGCTCGACGTCGCGAAAACCATCCGGCGTACCGGCCTCGGCTCGGGATCCCCCGCCAAGGGCGCCATCAACGTCCCCGTTCTCGGCGCCGCCGTCGGCTCCACCACCGGCTCGACTTCCACCCGGATTTTCGTCGGCCCCAAGGCTGTCCAGATCCTTAAGAACATCCACGCGGCCAACCCGGACGTGACCCTCGCGCCCCTGCTTGAGTTCGGCTTCTTCGGCGTCATCGGCAAGTACCTGTTCCTCTCCCTGCAGTGGATCCATGCCCACCTCGCCTCAAATTGGGGCTGGGCCATTGTGATCCTCACCGTCGTCATCAACGTGATTCTTCTCCCTCTCCGCGTCAAAACCATGCAGTCCGGCCTGAAAATGCAGCGCATCCAGCCCCAGATGGACGCGATCAAGGCCCGCTACAAAGAGCTGAAGGTGACCGACCCCAAACGCAACGAGATGAACGCCGAGATCATGCAGCTGCAGAAAGACAACGGCGTCAACATGTTCGGCGGCTGCATCCCCACCCTCATCCAGCTGCCGCTGCTGTTCGCCTTTTTCGGCATGCTGCCCAAGGTGGTCGAGCTGCGCCACGCCCACTGGCTCTGGCTTCCGGACCTCACCTCCGCCGACCCGTACCACATCCTGCCGATCCTGATGGTCGTTTCCCAGTTCCTGGTGCAGTTCTACACACCTTCTCCCGGCGTCGACCCCCAGCAGCAGAAGATGATGGCGTTCATGATGCCCGCCGTCTCCGGCTACATGACCTGGAATTATGCTTCCGGCCTGGCCCTCTACTGGTCTGTCGGCAACCTTATCGGCATCGCTCAGCAGGCCGTCATGAACCGCACCTCCCTCGGTCGCGAGATGCGCGAGATTGCGGCCAAGCGCCTCCGCCGAAAAACCGGCACCGCCGCCCCCACCATCCAGGGCCGCCGCTAGGCGGCCACTCAAGCCCGGCATTTCCACCCCTCATGCTTTGCAATTGCCCGCTGAGGATGGCCGCTGCTGCTGCGCCTTCTGCGCCGTTGGTCTGCTGACTGGACTCGCCCGCAGAAGACGCACTCCTGTTGCTGACGCGGTCGCCGAGGTCGCCGCGCCTAGACGTTCTGCGCCACCAAGCTGAGTGCAACGAAGGCGCCCCTGCGGATGCCTTGCCGTCACCTTGCGGTTCCGCTGGAGACTCGCTTCTACCGTTATCTTGCCCCTACCCATCTTGATCGCGCCCTCCGCAACCACGGCGCTGTCGTATCAGCTATTCTCTTCCAATAGGGAGACATTTCGCTGAGCATCAATCCCGTTGCCTCATCCGTTGATATCGTCAAAAATTTCCTGAGTCGTTACATCAACGCCACAGGAATGGCCCTCGAAGTCCATTTCGAGGCCGAACCGACCTCCGCGTTCAACGGGGCCGACACCCTCCTCCACGTCCACTTCTCCGGCCCGGACGTCCCGCTCCTCCTTGATCGCCGCGCCGATCTCCTCAACGCCCTGGAGCACCTCGCCGCCAAGCTGCTCGGCCTCTCTCCCGAGCAGCACCACCGCGTCCGGTTTGACGCGGCCGGTTACAAATCCAGCCGCGACCAGGAGCTTCAGGCCGCCGCCCAGGAGGCCATCAATGAGGTTACCCGCTCCGGCCAGCCCTTCCGGCTGGCGCCCATGAACTCCCGCGAGCGCCGCCTCGTCCACCTCCTCATCAGCAACGCCGGTCTGCGCTCCGCCTCTTCGGGCGAGGGCCCGTTCCGCTCCATCACCGTCTCCTCCCCAGACACGCCAAGCACCCCCAACCCAACAAGCACCCCGCCGACGACGCCCGAGACCGACCCCCGCTTAGATCGCCTCCGCAACTCCTTCCGTCGCCGCTAACCCACTGCCCGGGCAGACTTCGACCTGGTTTATACTCTCTTTCGGGAAGTCGGGGCGTGTTCGTCTTATACGCACCAAAAGAGAGTATGGGTGAACACCTCCTCAACGATGCAGCCACCTCTTGACGGACCGCGCCCGAGCAGTGTGCCTCCTGAGGTCGTTGACCCGCGGGTAGAAGCGCTGGTGAACGACGTGATTGGTCGCGTTGCCGACAAATGGACCATGCAGATTCTGGAGACGCTGGAACACGGTGAGCTTCGTTTTACCCGCATCGGCGAACGTGTGATCGGCATCAGCCAGAAAATGCTGACGCAAACGCTGCGCCAGATGGAGCGGGACGGCCTGCTCGTGCGCACCGTTTACCCGGTGATTCCGCCCAAAGTGGAGTACCGGCTGACCGACCTGGGAGCGAGTCTGGGAGCGGCGTTTTGTGGCGTGTGGGTGTGGGCGGAGCAGAACCTGGAACGCATCGAGCAGGCCCGCGTGGAGTTTGACCAGAGATCCGGACGAGGCATTGGCTGAGGTTGTGCTGCTCAGGCGGGGTGCAGCGTCGCGACCAGAGAGGCGATGACGCGCCAGGCGATCTGGGCGCCGATGCACAGCAGAATGAACGCGATGACGCGGAGGATGCCGTGCACGGTATTGGGCGCGATGCGGCGGGTGAGCGCCGGGGCGTAGGCGTAGCAGAGGTATACCAGGCCGCAGAGGCTAAGGACCGCGGCGAAGACGCCGAGGTGGCCGAAGACCTTGGTGACGACCACGCCGCTGCTGGAGGCGTGCGCGCTGAGCGTGAGCATGACGACGATGGTGCCGGGGCCGGCGGTGATGGGAAAGGTGAAGGGATAGAAGGTTTTGAGCGCAAGGGACTGCTCGTCGGGCTGCGGTGCGCTGGCCTCGACGCGGGCCTCCGTGACGGATCGCTGGGTGGAGGAGGAGACGCGGGCCTGAGCCTCGGTGCGCTGGTCTTCGCTCAGGCTTTGGGTGTCGCTCTGGTTCAGCAGCGACCAGCCGATGGCCGCCACGACGAGACCGCCGGCCAGCTGGACGATGGGCAGGGAGAGCCCAAAGAAGTTCAGGATGGCCGAGCCGAGCAGCTCGATGGTGACCAGAAAGAGGACGGTGTTGATGAAAATGCGCCGGGCGAGCGTGCGGTAGGTTTCGGCCGAGGCATCGCCTACCAGGCCGACAAAGACCAGTGCGGAGCCGAGCGGGTTGATGAGGGGCAGAAGTGCCGTGAACGACAGGACGAACGAGCTCCAGAACAGCATGTCCTGATCGTAAGCGAGGCTCCGGTTCGGTGCCCGGCGTGGCAGAACTAGCGCACCGGCCAGAGCCACTTCGGTGCATTGAACGGGGTTGCTGCCGCGAGCTTCGTTTCGCCGACGTCCTTCTTCAGGTGCAGCCGAATGGACACCACGCGCGTACCAGCAACGATGGAATGAAATGCAACCATGAACCGCGCGTCCGAATTCTCCCGCGACCGCAAACGTTGATTCTTGGCACATTTTGGAAGCGGCCGTTCATGCGACTCAGAGTCGACATCAGGGGCTGCCCTGGTCCGTTTGTTTCCTGCGAGAGCGTTCCCGAAATGGGTCTGGGCTTACGCCCCCAACGCATCCCTGACGCGGCCTGGAATAGTACGATCAACAGACTCAGGAGCGAGTCTGGCGGGGCCTTTGCTTTGCGACCGATTTCTTGCGACGTCTGTTATTGCAGCAGGACATCGCCTCCTGTTGACTGGGCGGGCACCGTGACTGTCCAGCGACCATCGACCTGTACCAGTGCCTGCTGCTTTCCCGCTGCAATGGCTCGCGTGGCGTGAGGCTGCCAACCGACGACTTCCACCCTGTATTCCGTCCACCACGGGAGCCAGTGGCCCTCCTGCTTTGCGATGTGGAGGCGAATGCCGCCGTCGGCCATTCGCTCGCAGGTGAAGCGGACGCGGGCGAACTCGCCCTTCTGGTAGTCCAGGGTATGGCCGTCGTCGGTGTACACCTCTCCCGAACACGCCTCGTCCGGGGAGGAGGCGTCAGCTGACGGCAGGTACACGCGCAGGGTCAGAGGACCTTTCGGCGTTTCGGCCGTGCTTTGCACCAGAGGCGCCATGGGCAGGATGGTTCCGCCACGTATGTAGACGGGCAGGTTCTCGACTGTCGGCGTCACCCGCAAGGGCTTCTGCGCCAGGACGGCATCGCGTTGCTCCTGATCCACTGCCGCCTTGGGTCGCGCCCGCGTGAAGGATTCGCCGGTCCAGAAGTCGTACCAGGTGCCTGGGGGCAGATCCACGACATAGGGGGCGACTTCTTCCGGGGAAGGGTTGGGAGCGACCAGGAGGCGACTGCCTACCAGAAATTCCGCTCCGCCGGTGGTGACGTCGATGGGCGATCCGTCCACTGTGGCGTGGGGAAACTCCAGGAATAGGGGCCGATTGATCGGCAGACCGGTCCGCGACATCTCTTCGGCCACGGTGTACAGGTAGGGCATCAGACGGTATCGCTGCTCAATGAAGCGACGACGGACGGCCTCCTGCTCGGGCCCATCGACCCAGACTTCATGCATGCGCGTGCCCTTGGCGGAGTGGTCGCGATCGATGGGCTGAAAGGCCGCCACCTCAATCCACTTCGTGAGCAGATCGGGTGGGGGCGAACCGGCGAACCCACCCACGTCCGCCCCGGCCAGCGCAAATCCGCTCAGACCGAGATTCACCAGCTGCGGGATGGTTTGCCGGAGGTGATTCCAGGTTGCGCTGTTGTCTCCAGTCCAGGTGGAGCTGTAGCGCTGCCCGCCGGCGTAGGTAGCGCGCGTCATGGTGAAAGGGCGCTCGTTCGGCCGACCTGCGATCTGCGCTTCGTAGGTCGCACGGGTGTTTTCCATGCCGAAGACGTTATGGATTTCGAGGTGCGTCGCCGTCCGCTTCACGAACCCCGGCTCATCGATGCGGTGCTGGACATCGTCCGGCATGGTCTTGCCGGGAACGTTGAAGACGGAGGGCTCGTTCATGTCGTTCCAGAAGCCTGCGACGCCGTCGGCGAGGAAGTCTTTGTAGAGACTGCCCCACCACTCTCGCGTTTTGGCCTGGGTGAAATCGGGAAAGACGGATGGGCCGGGCCAGACTGTTCCGACGAACTCACTGCCATCGGCGGCTTTGACGAAGTGATCCCCGGCGTGCCCAGTGTCGTACGGGGCGTAGCCGACGCCGGGCTGGCGCGCGATATGGAGGTCCGTGATGACCACGAGCTTGAACTTTTCCTGGTTGAGATCCCTGACAAGACCTTTGAAGTCCGGGTAGTTTTGCTCGTCGACCGTGAAAGGCCAGTTCTTGTGCTGGAAGTCGATGTCGAGCCAGAGCACATCTGAGGGGATGCGGTCTTGCCGCAGACGATCCGCAACGTCACGCAGCTGCGACTCCGGAAAGTAGGTGTACCTGGACTGCTGGAAGCCGAGCGCCCACAGCGGCGGGAGGGGGCTTTTGCCGGTGAGCCACGCCCAGGTCTCGACCACCTTCTTCGGCTCCGGTCCGGCCATGAGGTAGTAGACGACCGGGCCGTCCAGCGCGCCAAAGGTGTACTGGTGCTCGTCGGCGCGGCCGAAGTCGAAGTTCGTTCGCCAGGTGTTGTCGAGAAAGACGCCCAGAGCGCGGCCGCCATTGACGTCGAAAAAGAACGGAATGTCTTTATAGATAGGGTCCGTCGACTCCTGCCAGCCGAAGGTGTCGGTGTTCCACATGGTGAACGCCTGGCCACCGCGGTCGAGCGGCCCCGGCTTGTCGCCCAGGCCGAAAAAGTGGTCCGTAGATGTCCGGCGCTTGCGCACGGTGAACCGACTGCCGTCCCACAGCACCGGAGCAGCGTCCTGCTGCAGCACGTTGCCTTCCGGGTCGCGCACGGTGAGCTTGAGCTGGTCATCCACGCTGACCCGCAGCGCCGATGTGCGGAAGGCGTCGCCATCAGCCACCATGGGCACGCGACTGCCTCGGGATTCCGGCAGCACCGCCCAAGACGCGTCTTCCGGGGCAGCACTGCCGTGCCACATCCGCACCCGCACGACATCGTCCCGCAGCGCGGTGACGTCGAGCGACACGCCGTTCGCCTCTGCCGTGAACCCATGCGCGTTTGGGGTGATGTGCTGCGCCGAGGCGGATGCGCTCCTCAGCGCGATGCCAAGCACAACGATCCGGCAACCCAGCCACACGCGTCGCATCCGCCACTTGTCCCTTCGCATCGACCCCTCACAGCCTATCGCGTGTGCGCTCGCTCCAGGCGAAGAATCGGCAAACAAAGTTCTGGAGTGAGTCTGCGCGATTCCAAAATGGGAAAGCCCGGCACAGACCGGGCTCCTCACGATACCAACTTTGCTCGAATCCAAGAAGCGATCAGGGAAGCGATCGGGATTCAAATCCGCATCGGCATCAAGATATATCGATACTTTACGTCTTCGACGCCGTCTTCCGGACGCATCTGGCCTGCGCTCTGGGCATCCTTGAACTCCAGGCGAACTTCTCCGGAGCCGCCGATCGCCTTCAGGAAATCAATCAGATACGAGCTATTGAACCCGACGACCAGGGGGTCGTAGTTGTATGGCGTTTCGATGATGTCTTCAGACTCGCCGGCGTCCGTTGAGGAGCTTGAGAGCTTGAGCTCGTTCTGCTCGAGCCGCATCTTAATGGCGCCGGAACGCTCGTCGGCAAATTGCGCGACGCGTTGGATGGAGCCCATCAGATCTTCGCTGCGCACGATGACGAACTTGGTGTTGTCGCGCGGCAGAACGGCTTCGTAATTGGGGAACTGACCCGTGAGTTTGCGGCTGGTGAGGACGCGGCCGCCGACGCGAAAGAACAGGGTCTGCTCGTCGTCGGCGAACTCAAGCGTCTCGGCGTCGGTGGACCCGAGCAGGCTGGAGAGCTCGCTGAGCGCCTTGCGCGGGATGAGCGTCTTCTTTTCGCCGGAGATGCCCTTGAGCTCTTCGCCGCTCTTTTCGATGTGCGCCAGCCGGTGTCCATCGGTGGCGACCATGGCCATCGACTCCGACTTGAGGACCAGGAGTGCGCCGTTGAGGGTGTAGCGGCTCTCCTCGTTCGAGATGGCGAAGATGGTCTTTGAGACCATGTTGCGCAGGGCGGCGACGGGCAGGGTGATGCCGGCGCCCTGGGGGAACTCCGCCACCTGCGGGAAGTTGGCGCGCGCCATGCCGACCATGCGCGTGTTGGACCGGCCAGCGCGGATCTGCACCCAGTGGTTGTCCATCAGCTTGATGGAGATGTCGCCTTCGGGCAAAAGGCGGATGTAGTCGTAGAGTTTTCGCGCGGGAATGGTGCAGGATCCGGACTTTTTGACCTTGGCGATGCAACTGGTGCGGAGGCTCTGGTCGAGATCGGTGGCGGTGATGGTAAGGCGATCGCCGACGGCCTCGAAAAGGAAATTGGAGAGGATTGGGATGGTGGTTTTGCGCTCCACGACGGTTTGCGCGGCGGTGAGCTCGCGCAGCAGCTCGGCGCGAGAGACCGTGATCTCAAGATTGCCGGTCGGGGCTGCAGCAGTGGCGGTCATCTCGGGCTCCTGGGTTGCAATCGTCACGGTCGTTTTCTCCTGGGAAGCGATGCGCTGGCAAGACTCTACACCGGAGGTGGGATGGCGATCGATCGGTCTCCGGGCGTTGAATCGATTTTAGAGACGAGCGCTGCCGAGCGCCACGAGTTTCGTTGTGGGAAAGCTCACCGGTTCTGTGGGCTGTTTCGCGAGAACTGCGGGCGATGGGAGCGACGGGTTCTTCGAAAAAGAGAGGAAAGAAGAAAGAAACACAGCCGTCATAGTCGTTGGGGAAGAATATGTGGACATCGCCCCCAAGGCTTGCGAACTGAATGAGTTGACGATGTGTCCTGATTTCAAAAACCGATGCCGGTGAAAACGGATGGTGAGCATTGCCGGGGTAAGACCTGACAAGTAGGCCGTCTTATCCCACATCCCCACAGACGGGTTCCGGCGTTGCGCGAGAAAGCCCGGCGGTTTGTAGGACGACGAGCTGAACCGGCTTGCTTGCAGCAACTTATGAGTCGCGCGTTCCCCACAAGTCTGGTTTGCCACACGAGCAAAAGTGGCCCACTTCGGCTTTCGCAGCCCACGTCACCAGGCTTCCTGAACGAGGCAGTATTCCGGCCATATTTCTCGCGTAGAGGTGAAGCTCGCTTTGAAATGACAGGTGCCGCGCGCTGGCTGGGCACCTGGGCCGACAGGTGCGCGGGCGCAGGGGTGGACAAGGGATCTTCCTACTTCCCGGGCAATTCCCTGTCGGGTGTGTGGACGACCATGACCTGGCCGGCTTGCGGGCCCTTTTCCCCTTGAACGATGTCGAAGGTGACGCGGTCCCCTTCTTTCAGGCTCTTGTAGCCTTCGCCCTGCACGGAGCTGAAGTGGACGAAGACGTCCGCGCCGCCATCGTGACCGAGGAAGCCGTATCCTTTTGCGTTATTGAACCACTTCACTTCGCCGTTGTACTGAGCCATGCGGTGTCTCCGTTGATCGTGTTGGAGGAGCTCTGTGGGACTGCTTTCGCTGGGGTTTGATCTGTGAACTGGACAGAGAACCAGGAGCTCTGCGGGGGCGAAAAAACTGCAGGTCTGGTTTTCAGCGGTGTGCTTCAGCTTGCGTCCGCGGGTGGTCTGACGTTCCACCTGTTGCTGCGTCCACGATTGGGTCATTCCGATCTCCGATCTTGCTCAAGCTGCCGTCGTTCGGGGCCCCGATGCGACATGGACTGAAACTGTTCGCGATCCTGCTGGGTCGCCTGGGAATGACAAAGGAGGCAGTCTCCCCGATGTGTCACCCAAGCGACGAAGGCAGCGCTGCCTCGCTGGCTGGAGGTGAAAAGCTCGCCGACGCCCGAAAGGGTTCGTTTGTGGCCGGCGAGCAAGGCATTATCCGGCGCTGCGGACAGGCCGAGTGCGGCTGGCCGGTAGGCTGCGAGCAAGATTTCCCCGCGGTTGCCACGCACAGGACACCTCTTCCAGTGAGCTCAATCGTGCCAGGTTGGAGACAAGCTTGGGCCTATCGAAGTGGTTCGGCTGTCCTGTTTTGCACACGCACAAACAATCGCGCAGTGATGTTGACAGTTATGTGCTCGAACGGGCAGACAGTGTCGCTGCTTGAATGTTTGCGATGTATTCTGAGGCGACATTGACCCATGCTTCCGAAAGCGAAAGCTGGTTTGGTATGGACAAACTATCAGCGGCATCATTCCATGCGTTCGACGTGGAACGTTTTCTCACAACGGCCGGCTTAGGTCGCTCGGTTCGTCGGTTCAAGAAGGGTGCTGGCGTTTTCGCGCAGGGAGATCGTTGCGACTCGATCTTTTACCTGAATGAGGGAAGCCTGAAGCTGACGGTGGTGTCGTCGCTGGGTAAGGAAGCGACCATTGCTTTGCTGCGTCCCGGAGACTTCCTGGGCGAGGAGTGTGTGTCGACGGATCAGCCGTGTCGGTCGGCGACGGCGACGACACTGACGGACTGCGTGGCGATGGAGATCAGCAAGGTGCAGATGTTGCGTGTGCTGAACGAGGAGCACGCGATGTCTGTGCTGTTTGTGGCGCATCTTCTGGCGCGGACGAGCCGGATTCAGGCGGATCTGGTGGATCAACTGTTCAATTCGAGTGAGAAGCGGCTGGCGCGGGCGCTGCTGCTGCTGGCGAACTTTGGCAAGGAAGGCGTGCAGGACAACCTGGTGCCGGAGATCAGCCAGGAGACGCTGGCGGCGATGATCGGGTGTACGCGGTCGCGGGTGAACTTCTTTCTGAACCGGTTTCGGCGGCTTGGGTTTATCGAGTATGACGATCGGATTCGGGTGAACCGGGCGCTGCTGCAGGTGGTGCTGCAGGAGTAGGGGTGTGGTGGGTATCCCCTCCCCCCGGGGTTGGGCGTATTTTGTAGAAAATTTCTCGAATCAGCGACTTACGGTGTGGGGTGCGCTGCAAAGTATTGAATCCAGGGAATTTGTGTACAAATTTTCTGGAATGAAGGAGATGCGGGGGGTTGTTGGGGTTGGGTGCGGTTTGGCATGGGTGATCGCTCCTGGTGTGGTCTGGGTCTGGGGTGTGGGTGCGGATGTGGGTGGGACTAGATCCAGTATAGGGAGTGGGCTGGAGTTGGTGCGCCAGAGGTAAGTGGTTGAGGGAATGGGGGTTGGTGGGGTTGGGGGGTTGACAGGGTGTGGGTTGGGTTGGGGCGTTCGGGGAGAGTGGTATGCTCTGGCGCATGTGGACGCGGGTGGTGTGTTTCGGGATGGTGTTTGGGTTGGGGGTGGGGGTGGTTGGGGGGCAGAGCCTTTGTCCGCTGGCTTTGACGAGCGGGCGGTTTGCGGAGGGTGGGCTGCGGGTGTCGGTGCGGAACAAGGGGAAGGTGCCGGTGGAGGGGTTTCGGCTGTGGTGTGCGCCGGCGGCGGGCGGGACGGGGGGGAGTGGCGCGGCCGGGGGTGGGGTGTGCGCGGAGGAGCGGGGGATCTTTTACCCGGGGACGCCTTACTGGGTGTCGGTGCCGTACGCGGGGGTGGGGCGGCGGGTGACGGTGACGCTGCGGTCGGCGGAGCTGGCGGGTGGGGTGGTTTGGACGGCGGGGGGTGAGGGGGAGTGTCGGGCTTTGCGGGTTCGGCGGTGATGGGTTGGGTGGGATGGTGGCTTGGGTTGGGTTTGTGGCGGTTTGGAGGAAGGCAGGTCTGTCGCTTCGGCTGCGCCTTCCCTCCGGCCTTCGGCAGAGGGAAACCCACTCATGCAAGGTATGGTTGCGCATGAATGGGGCACCCGTTTGTGGTTCCTCAGGTGCTGGACTGGTTGGCAAGCATAGTGCGTGAAGAAGATGAGTAGACTGGGCAGCAACGTGATTCTGGGTTCCCATCCTCTGCTGCATCCCGTGTTTGAGACGCTCGGATACTCGGGCGGGTATGCGTGGTACCGCCGTGCGCGAAACCGGAGGGGAGACGTGCTGGGCGAGGCACAGCGTTGGTCGGTGATCGCAGCGGCGACGATCGGCGCTTTGATAGGGAGCCGGATACTTGGGTTGCTGGAGCAGGCCAAGCGGACCGGGCTGAGCTGGCACGCTCTGGTGTGGCCGGGAGGAAAGACGGTGGTGGGCGGCCTGCTGGGCGGATGGGTAGCAGTGGAATTGACGAAGAAGCTGCAAGGCATCCACGAACGAACCGGCGACTTGTTTGTGCTGCCGCTATGCGTTGGGATCGCGATTGGCCGGGTTGGGTGTTTTCTGGCTGGTTTAGCGGATGACACGTATGGGACACCGACGAGCCTGCCCTGGGGTGTTGACTTTGGCGATGGGGTGTCGCGACATCCGACTCAGCTGTACGAGGTGGGATTTCTGTGCCTTTTGGCCTTCCTGCTGCACCGTTACGGGCAGAGACCTCATCCTGAGGGGGCGATGTTTCGGCTATTTCTAATGGCGTATCTGAGCTGGCGCTTGGTAATCGACGTGATCAAGCCGCAGCCGTTATTTGCCGGGTTAAGCCTGATTCAGTGGAGCTGTGTGGTGGGGCTGCTGGCGCTGGCGCCGAGTGTGTGGCGGATCGTGGCTGGAAGAGATTTATTGTTGAGGAGTTCGCCATGACCGTACCTCCGCCGCCGCGTCCGATTAGCCTGGCAAAGATTGCGACCGTGCTTGGGACCGTGTTCATGGTGGCGTTTGGCCTATGTGCCGTGACCGCAGTCAGCGGTGGGTTTGGGGCCGAAAAGCTGATGTCGGTTCTTATTTGGACGTCGTTGGTTACCGAGGCAACCTGCCTAGTGGGATTGTTGGTAGTCGGTGTGATCGCATTCCTTCGGTCTTTGAAAGGGCAACGTAAGAGTTAGGCGAGGGACACGATGCCGGCACGCACACGACCATATCTGTACTACGACAGCGCTGTTTCGATCTGCTCCGTGTGTTATCGGCGCGTTGACGCGAAGATTGTGTTTGAAGACGATCAGGTGTTTTTGCTGAAGCGCTGCCGGCAGCATGGGTTTGAGCGGGTCCTGATGGCGGATGATGTGGATTATTATCGCCGCTGCCGCGAGGTGTTTTTGAAGCCGCCGGAGATGCCGGAGCGGTTCAACACGCCGGTGGAGTATGGGTGTCCGTATGACTGCGGGCTGTGTCCGGAGCACGAGCAGCACTCGTGTTTAACGCTTCTTGAGATCTGCGACGCGTGTAATTTGTCCTGCCCGATTTGCTATGCGGAGTCGGGGCCGCACCGGACGGAGTTCCGGTCGTTGGAGCAGGTAGAGCGGATGCTGGACTGCATCTGCGGGAATGAGGCCGAACCGGATGTGGTGCAGGTTTCCGGCGGTGAACCGACGCTGCATCCGGAGTTCTTTGCGATTCTGGATGCGGCCAAGCGGCGGCCGATCCGGCACCTGATGGTGAACACCAACGGGATTCGCATTGCGCAGGATGAGGAGTTCGCGCGGCGGCTGTCGAGTTATATGCCGCGTTTCGAGGTTTACCTTCAATTCGACTCGCTGCGGCGAGATCCGCTGATGCAGCTGCGAGGAGCTGACCTACGGGCGACGCGAGCGAAGGCGCTGGAACGGCTGAATCGGCTGAACATCTCGACGACGCTGGTGGTGACGGTGGAACGAGGCGTGAATGACAACGAGCTCGGATCGATCGTTGAGTTTGCCCTGGAGCAGCCATGCGTGCGCGGCGTGACGTTTCAACCTGTGCAACAGGCAGGACGGTTGCAGCAGTACGATGCCGCCGCGCACCGGCTGACGCTGACGGAAGTGCGGCGGCGGATCCTTTCGCAAACAAGTGTGTTCCGACCGGAGGACCTGATCCCGGTGCCGTGTCATCCGGACTCGCTGGTGATGGGCTATGCGATGAAGATCGCGGGTAAGGTGGTTCCGCTGACGGGCATGGTGTCGCCGGATGTTTTGATCAATGGTGGGCGGAACACGATTATTTATGAGCAGGAGCCGAGCATCCGGGCGGATCTGGAACGGAATGGGAGCCTGCAACGGCAGCTGTTCAAGTTGTTCTCGACGAACCACTCGCCGCAGTCTCAGGCCACGACCTTGCGCGAGCTGCTGTGTTGTCTTCCGCAGATCATGGCCCCGAAAAATCTGGGTTACGACAATCTCTTTCGGATCTTGATTGTGCAATTTATCGATGCACACAGCTTCGACCTGCGCTCGATCAAAAAGACCTGCATTCACATTGCGCATCCGGACGGCGAAAGACTGATCCCGTTCGACACGTACAACATGTTTTACCGAGATGACCTTGAGATGAGCCGACTGGCACCGCTCCGGCGGGAACGCGCGGCCTTTGACGATTACGGAGCTGAGAGCACGATCTCTGACCGAGGCTAGCCGCGCGGGTTAGGAGATGGCTCGGCCGCGGGCGTTTGGGGCGGGTGGGGGGTAGTTGGGTTTGGGTTTTTTGGGGGTGAGTTCGGGTTCGGGGTCCAGGGTGATGACGCGGTGGGTTTGGACGGCTTCGGCGATGGCGTATTTGAGCTGGTCGATGCCTTCTCCGGTGACGGCGGAGATTTCGAAGAAGGGGAGTTTGCGGCGTTTGCTGTAGGTACGGAGTTTTTTGAGTTTGTCGGGGTTGCTGACGTCGGCTTTGGCGGCGACGAGGATGGTTGGTTTGGCGGCGAGGGCGGGGTCGAAGGACGCGAGTTCGGCGGTGATGGTTTTGAAGTCGGCGACGGGGTCTGGGCGGGCGGACCCTTCGACGGCGAGGGTGGAGTCGGAGACGTCGACGAGGTGGACGATGACGCTGGTGCGCTCGATGTGGCGGAGGAACTGGATGCCGAGGCCGGCGCCGAGGTGGGCACCTTCGATGAGGCCGGGGAGGTCGGCGACCGTGAAGGACTGGGTGTGGGGGAAGTCGCCGACCTGGACGACGCCGAGGTTGGGTTCGAGGGTGGTGAAGGCGTAGTTGGCGATTTTGGGTTTGGCGGCGGAGAGTCGGGAGATGAGGGTGGATTTGCCGACGTTGGGGTAGCCGACGAGGCCGGCGTCGGCGAGGAGGCGGAGTTCGAGGCGGTAGTTGCGGGCTTCGCCGGGGCGGCCGAGTTCGTGCTCGCGGGGGGCCTGGTGGGTGGGGGAGGCGAAGTGCTGGTTGCCGCGTCCGCCGCGGCCGCCGCGGGCGATGACGAGGGTGTCGTCGGGGCGGTTGAAGTCGTGGATGAGCTCGCCGGAGTCGTCGTCGTAGAGGAGGGTGCCGACGGGGACGTTGAGGGTGACGTGGTCGCCGGCTTCGCCGGAGCAGTTGGAGCCCATGCCGTGCTCGCCGCGGCCGGATTTGTGTTCGGGGTTGAAGCGGAAGTGGACGAGGGTGTTGTGGGAGAGGGAGGACGACATGAGGATGTCGCCGCCGTGTCCGCCGTCTCCGCCGGAGGGTCCGCCACGGGGAACGAATTTTTCGCGGCGGAAGGCCATGCAGCCGTTGCCGCCGTCGCCGGCCTTGATGCGGATTTTTGCTTCGTCGATGAACATGGTGGGTCTAGTTTACTTGGGGGTGGGGGCTAGTCGTCTGCGGTGAGGTCGGGGAGGAGGAAGGGGGTGCGGCGGTGTCGGGGGAGGTTGCAGGAGCGGCATTGGTCGCCGGAGCCGAAGCGTTGCTCGCAGACGGGGCAGCGGATGCCTCCCCAGAAACGGACGTAGAAGGAGTAACCGACAAGGAACATGCCTGGAAGCGCAGCGATGATCGGTGCCAAGGCCCACCACTTATTTGCGTTTGGAAAAAATCGTAGTTCGACAAAGAGAGAAATGGCGAACGGGACGAGGAAAATGCCCTTGACCAGCGATTGATGAACTGCTGGCGAGTGCCAAAGCTGGCGAGGTCGGGGTAGTCGTCGAGGCTGGGCGTTGGCGGATCCAGCAGAGTGTCGCTCATGGCGAGAGAAGTGTAGCGGATGAGGTGGTGCGCTCGGCTGCTAGGCGGTGGTAGTGCGTTGCCAGGGGAAGGTGAGGGTTTCGCGGAAGCCGAAGCGCTGGAGGTGCTCGGCGACGACTTACTCGAGGCGGGCTTGGTCGGGTTGGGGGTCAGCTTCGGGCAAGCGCAACGACAAGGGCAAATGCGAGAAGCAGGTTCCCTGCGGGAATGACAACCAGAAAGGCAAGGCAAGGGCATAAGAAGCAGGTTCCTTTCGGGAATGACAACTAGAACGGCGACGGCAAAGCAAAGGCGGGGGTCCTTCGCTTCGCTCAGGACGACGACGGTGGTGAGAGCTTGTGGGGTGGAACTGCGCGGGTGGGAAGGTGGGTGAGTTTGGCTTGTGACCCGAAGGTGGGAGGGTGGGTGGGTGTGGGGTTGGGTAGGGTGGGGGTCTGGGGCTTGGCGGCTCTGGCGGGTGCGCTCCGATGTGCCTGAGTTTCACCCTTGCTGCGTGTCTTCCGGGGTTTTGGGTATGGGGTTTTGGCCGGGTTTTGGCCGGGTTGGTTTGCTGGTGCGGCGCTTGGGTGCATGGGCGCTTTGGCTGGGGTGCGTGGGTGTGGGGTGGGGGCAGGATGCGGCGACGGGGGCGATTTCGGGGGTGGTGCGGGATTTGGGGGGGGTGGGGGTTCGGGGGGCGGTTGTGCGGGTGGTGGATGTGGGGACGGGAGTGGGGCGGGAGTTCCGGAGTGGGGGGAAGGGGGAGTTTACCGCGGCGGGGTTGGGGGCGGGGCGGTATCTGGTGCGGATGGAGGTTTCGGGGTATAGCGCGGAAGAGCGGGTGGTGACGGTGGAGGTGGGGGGGACGACGGCGGTGGCCTTGGATGTGTTTGCGGGGGTGGTTCGGCAGACGGTGGAGGTGACTGCCGAAGATCTGGACGGGGATGGGGATGGGGCGGGGCGGGCGGTTGGGGTGGGTTCGGGTGCCGGTGGGGTGGGGACGGCGGCGGAGGCGGTGTTGACGCCGGGGGAGTTGGCGGAGCTGCCAGTGAATGGGCGGGAGTGGCAGAGGTTTGAGTTGCTGGTGCCGACGGCGAGCCCGGGGACGGTGGAGGATGGGCCGGTGAGCTACCGGGGGGAGCCGGAGACGCAGAATGCGACGCTGGTGGATGGGGTGAGTGGCGACCAGAGCTATGGGGCGGTGCGGGTGGGGGCGGGAGCGGAGACGGGGGCGGAGGTGGAGGACGAGAGCGAGGGGGAGGCGACGGGCGCGAGTGCGCGGCCGTACTCGGCTGGGGGGGCGAGTGGGCGGCATGCGGGGGCGGCGTTTGTGTACTCGCAGGAGGCGGTGCGGGAGTTTCGGGTGAATGCGCATGGGTATAGCGCGCTGTATGGGCATGCGGCGGGTGGGGTGGTGTCGGCGGTGACGCGGGG
>CAXTEU010000011.1:0-77528 GCA_964243475.1 uncultured Acidobacteriaceae bacterium
TTGCGAATGCGGACGAAGCCTCGTGGGAGCAGGTGGAGCAGGAAGCGGCGGAGGACGGCGAAGCTGGCCGCAGCAGGGAGGAGACTTCCTCCCACGGGCGTGTCATTTGGAATCGTTCAAGAACGTTCTATGCTGCTCGGGTGTCTACGTCGTCCGTCGCCGAATTCGCCGCACGCATGAGAAGGCTCGAAGCTCTCGCTTGCCCCACCGACAACGACGTTCCGTTCTTCAACGAGCAGATCCAGGTTGCCAGCCGCTATGGCCTGAACTACCGGGAATGCCTGCAATCCATCGTTCGGGAACGCCATGGGTGCGCAGATTAGGCTGAAGGCTGACTGCTCTGCATTTTCCGGCCCGAGATCTCGCACCCTGATATTGGCTTCGGTGGGCGTCCTTGTCGCTTCTGATTGGCTGCGCTATCTCCATCCTGGGCCAGAGTGCCGCAGCCACCATTCCCGCAAACCTCGGTCCTGTTCTGCGGTACTCGCCACAATCCAATCTCGAACGGAGCGAGATGGAAACGCTTAGCCGAGCGAGGGTCTCGAATCGGAAGTTCGAAGAAATGTGGGTTAGATCGACCAACACAAACCCCGCGGTCTCAGAACGCTAAACTGCTGGACGGCTAGCAATCTAAAACACCTAATCGGCTACACACGCAGGAACCCACCTGCCTCAAACCTCTGTCATCGCAGCACGCTATAGGCTCGTTGCTCGGGCCAGAGCTTGCCTTTGTTCTGCCGCTTCCAGGCGAAGCTCCTCGCGCAAGCTGCATTGGGGCAGACCAGCTGCGTTGCATTGCGCGGATCGAGCCGGAAAGTGCGGGCATCGATCGCAGTATTGCAGTGAGGGCAGCGCCACGCGTTGCTGAGCCGGTTGCCACGGCTGGACTTGATCATGTCTCCTCCCCCCCGAGGTGCCGTTCGATCTCTTCCCAGGAACTCGACGCAGTCGCGCACCTGCTCGCGGATGGGTACAGTGTTGGCGCTCATGTAGCACTGCTGCCGCAACCGGAAAGCGGCGATGCGGCAGGCGTTTTCGAGCCACCAGTCCTTGGGTGGCTGCTTGTCGCCGGGCGAGGTCATGGGCTCGCTCACCGTCGCCTCCTAGTGGAAGTCATGGGACTCCATGGGAGCGGCGGTCACGTCGAGCTCTTCTATGTGTTTGGCGCGGATGTGGATGACCTTGTCGATGTTCTGCAGAGCACCTTCTATGAGCAGGAACTTGGCGTAAGTCACGAGCGATCGGTTGGCCTCGTAGAGGTCGGGGTCGACGATGGCGTTGGCGATACCGGTCTCGTCCTCGATCGAGAGAAATATAAAGCCATGGGCGGTGCCGGGCCGCTGCCGGGCGATGACCTGGCCGGCGATGCGGGTCTTGACGCCGTGACGCGCCAGCTTCAGGTCGCCGGCGCGGAAGACGTTCATGCCGCGGAGCCGGGCACGGCAGTGCGCCATCGGGTGGCGACCGACGGTTACACCGGTGCCGGCATAGTCGGCCACCATGCGTTCCTCGGGGTTCATCGGTTGAAGCGGTGAGGTCTGCTCTTCATCACCGTCCAGCTCCGAGAGCAGAGGTCCGGCCTGCCGGCCGACGCGCTCGACCTGCCACAGCGCATCGCGGCGATGGACCTTCTCGCCCAGTGAGTTGAGGGCGCCGGTCTCGGCAAGCGTGGAAAGGTCGGCCTGCGAGAGCGACGGCACGCGACGGGCAAGCTCCTCGATCGAGCCGAAGGGCCGCAAGGTTTTGACCCGCTCGATCTCCGCTGCAACTGTGGAGCGCAGACCGCGAACGTAGCGCAGGCCAAGCCGGAGGGATAGCGATTGGTCGGGCTCGCGTTCGAGGATGCAATTCCAGTCCGATCGCAGTACGTCGACTGGCTTGATGCGCAGGCCATGCCGCTGTGCATCTTTGACAAGCACGGCCGCCGAATAGAAGCCCATGGGTTGGTTGTTGAGGATCGCCGCCGTGAAGACAGGCAGGTAGTGGAATTTCAGCCACGCCGATGCGTAGGCAATCAGCGCGAAGCTGGCGGCGTGCGACTCCGGGAAGCCGTAGAGCGCGAAGGAGCTGATGGCAAGGATGATCTCCTCCTGTGCCTTCGGACCGACTCCGTTCGCGTCCATGCCGGCGCGCAGCTTCACTTCGAGCGCCTTCATCTTGTCGGCGGAGCGGCGGCTGCCGAGCGCTCGGCGCAGCTCCTCTGCCTCTCCTCCGGTAAAGTTCGCGATCACCATGGCGATCCGCAGCAGTTGCTCCTGGAAGAGCGGCACACCGAGGGTGCGACGCAGTACTGGCTCGAGCAGTGGATGCGGGTACTCGATCTCCTGCCGACCCTGCCGTCGCTCCATGTAGGGGTTCATCATCTGCCCGACGATCGGACCGGGCCGGATGATCGCGACCTGCACGACGAGATCGTAGAACTTATCGGGGTTGTTGCGGGGAAGGGACGCCATCTGCGCCCGGCTCTCCACCTGAAAGAGCCCAATGGTATCGGCCCGCCGAAGCGACTCGAACACTTTGGAGTCGTCATGCGGGATCTGCGCAATGTCGACCTGCTTGCCGTAGTGCCTGGGGATGAGCTCGACACAGTCTTTGAGCACAGCCATCATCCCCAACCCGAGCAGGTCGACTTTGATCAGGCCCATGTCGGCGCAGTCTTCCTTGTCCCACTGGACGACGTTGCGGCCCGGCATGCTTGCTGGCTCGATGGGTACGACCGAGGCCAGCTGGCCCTCGGCGATGATCATGCCGCCCGAGTGCTGGCCAAGGTGCCTGGGCAGGTCGAGCATCCGGATCGACAGCTCCAGGTACTTGGCGATGCGGGGATGGTGGAGGTCGAAGCCGGCCTGCCGGAAGTGATGTTCCATGGTGTCGGTCGGTCCCTTCCACTCAAAGGAGCCGACCAGACGAGTAAGCCGAGTCTGCATGTCGGCGTCGAAGCCGAGCGACTTGCCGACCTCGCGGGCGGCGGAGCGGCCGCGGTAGGTGATGACGTTGGCGCACATGGCAGCACCAAGCTGGCCGTAGCGCTCGTAGACGTACTGGATCGCACGCTCGCGATCGTCGCCGGACGGCAAGTCGAGATCGATGTCGGGCCACTCGCCCCGCACCTCTGAGAGGAAGCGCTCGAACAGCAGCTCCATGCCGACCGGGTCGACAGCCGTAATCCCCAGCGAGTAGCAGACGGCGGAGTTAGCGGCCGAGCCACGGCCCTGAACCAGGATGCCGTGCCTGCGGCAAAATTCGACGATATCCCACACGATCAGGAAGTAGCCGGCAAGTCCAAGCTTCGCGATCAGGGCCAGCTCGGTATCGACTTGCTTGTCGGCCCTGGCTCGCAGCTTCATGCTGGCTTTTGCGCCGTAGCGCCTTGCCACACCCTCGAAAGTTCGCTTGCGCAGGAAGCTGTCCATCGTCTCGCCATCGGGGATCGGGTAGCGAGGAAACTCATAGCCCATCTCTTTCATTTGGAAGGTGAGCCGATCTGAGAGCTCGCCGGTAGCGAAGATGGCCTCCGGCACATCCTCAAACAGCCGGCACATCTCGGCCGCAGAACGCAGGTGGCGCTTGCCGTTCTGCTGCAAGAGCAGGCCGGCCTCGTCGAGCGAGCAGCCATGGCGGATGCTGGTGAGCACGTCGAGGATCTCGCGCTCGAACTCGGTCGCCATGCCGACGCCGTTGGTGGCGAGTAGCGGAAGGTGGAACTCGCGGGCAAGCACAATAGCGGCCTGGTTGCGCGCCTCCTGTTCGCAGATTCCGTGCCGCTGCAGCTCGACGTAGACGTTCCGCTGGCCGAAGGTTTGGACCAGCCGCGAGAGTGTCTTGCGACCCTCGTCCATACCGCCGTGAGCCAGCGCCGCGGCGAGCGGGCCTTCGTCGCCGCCAGTGAGGCAGACCAGCCCCGCTGCGTACTGCTCGACCTTGCGTAACGAGGCGACGCCGTCGCCTTTGCTGCGCTGCGCGAGCTTGTAGCCGGAGATCAGCATGGAGAGATTGCGGTAGCCGGTCTGCGATTCGCACAGCAGTGACAGCCGCACCGGTCGGCTTGGAATGGTGTGAGGTTGCCACGTCGGCGGCCTGATTTGTTGGCCGAAGGCGTCGACCGTTACCTCTGCCCCGGTGTGCGAACGCAGACCCAGCTTCTTCGCCGTCGTGTAGAGCCGGGGCGAACCGTACAGTCCGTCACGGTCGAGGATGGCGAGACCGGGCAGCTCGAGGTTGGCGGCCTGCTGGGTCATGGCTTCAGGCAGCGAGGCTCCTTCAAGGAAAGAGAAGGCCGATCGCGCATGCAGCTCCACGTAGCGCTCAGTCATAAAGCCCCACCACGAACCATGCTTCAGACGCGTGATCCTGTCGCAGCCGCAGGGCCCGTAAGGGCTCGACCGTCACGACGTCCCAAAGGTCGTGATCCCATGCCCCTCCGTTCCACCACGAACCGCTTGCATGCCAAGGACCCGCGCAACTACTGATCGCAAACCTTGCTCCTTGCCAGAACATCACCCGTGGCTGGTCGTTCCTGCAGGTCACGCGCACACTCTGTGGAGGCCGGAAGATGCGGACGGCAAGCCGGGAGGAAAGCGGATCCCGTTCTGCAATCCCGTGAAGACTCGGCCGGAACGGAGCCACCGTGAAGCTGTCTGCGGCATGGCTGTTCTGCAGCTGCGGTGAGCCGACGTTGCTCTCGCCGGCGATCGACCGCAAGCGTGCCAGCAGCAGCTCCAGCTTGTTCGGGTCGGGGAACTGTGCCTGGAACAAGCCGCGCTGCGCGGTCTGCGGCTGCGCCGGCTCGGCATCGAGCGTGACACTCACGATGCCGGCCTGCGGCGGGTCCGCCTGTAGCTCCAGGTTAAGCAGCTTCAGCAGCAGCTCGCGGTTCTGGGTCGGCGTCGCCGGACGAACTGCGATCGCGTGCGGCTTGGCTTTTTCAAGCAGCAGGGTTAGTCGCACGGAACGGAGCGCATACGCTCGATCCGTTGCCTTGCGCAGAATCGCTTCCAGCATCGGCGAGAGCACGAAGAGCAGGGAATCAAGCAGTTCCAGCGGGCTGTCGAGCGCCGTGGTCTCGGAGAGCGTGAACTCCGCTTCCTCGGGCACGAGCAGATGATCGGCTTCACCTTGTGCGAGCAGTTGCAGTCTGCGGCCTTGCTGTCCTAACCGGCTGACGAGTGCGGTCTCGGGCAGAGCCGCAAGCTCACCCAAGGTACGGATGCCCCAGCGGGAGAGCACCCCTAGCGTTCTGGCTTCGCAGGGCAGCAGCAAAACAGGGAGCCTGGCGAGCTTGCCTCGCACGCTGTCCCGGTCGGCGCAGACGGCCTTTTCGCCGCTCCGCGCCAGCATGAGCGCTGCTTCGGCGTTCGGAGCGGCGCCGACGCCGGCAGGGAAGCCGGCGGATCGAAGCTCCTGGTGGAGTCTGCCAGCGTAGCTCTCGGCCGAACCAAAGAGCGTCCCGGTCCCGGAGCTGTCGAGCAGCAGCACCACAGCCAGGCGGTGGGCTTCCGCGTATGCATTGAACGGGGAGGCAAGGGCTTCGACGCGTGGAGAAAAGCGCTCTGCAATGTCCACCGCAAGCGCGTAGGCGGACCTCTCTTCTTCCATCCGTCGCTGGCGGAAGACGGCCGTGCATCCTGCCTCGGCCTGCACCTTGCTCATGCCGTGCTCGACGCCGACGGCTCGGGCCTTCGCGCATCGCGAGACGATCTTCTCCTGTGGCGGAACACCCTCGAGCACCGCGCACGCCTGCGAGCGCAACTCAGGGGAGCTGCGCTGCCATGCCGCAACAGGGAACTCCGGGATGTGGATCGCTGCGAAGGACACGTTATCTCCCTACCGCCTGCATCCACGCCGGCGCCGCATCCCAGCTCGTCGCCCGTCCTGGTGCTTTCCTGCCAACCGCGGGTCCCGTTCGTTGCCGGGCGACCTCCACGTGGTGTGGCGCAGTAGCAAGGACGCCCCGAACCTTCGGCGGCTCTCCCGCCGAGCATTCGAGAACGCAGGCCGCGCTCGATCGGGCGCACGGCTGTCTGCTGAGCAGAAGCAGGATCGCGTCGCTCTCCTGTGCCGCGCGACGGTAGCGGAACCATGTCGCGGACGGGATGCGGAGCGCCTGCTTCGGCTCGACGGAAGCAAGGTCCAACACGACTACGCGGAAGCCCCCCGACTGCAGGACCTGGTCGGTCGCGCGAAGCGCACGGTCCAGCCGGTCCCATGGCTTACCCTGGGGAACTCGCGCGGTCACGATGGAGGAACTCGAAGCAGCCCGTACCCGCGCCGCTTCAGCGGCCTGCCGATCCATTTGGCGCAATGGATCGGTCTCGTCGACCTTGCGCAGGTTCCAGCGCTCCCATTCCACCTGGTCCTGCGAGGCTGTATGCAGGCCGAGCGGCTGGTTGGGATGGCCGGGTGTTCCCTCCATCTTGCGCTTGCGCCGCTCGTCCTTGCGAAAGAGCATCTGCTCGAGCACCGGAGCAAGGCCCTTGGTCTCGCCGCGGGGGTGCGAGCTGCCACAACCGCCGTGGATGGGCCGGTGGCTTCCGACCTCCGCTTCGAACGGCTTGGAAGGTGTCGATGGGCTTGCGGGACTCTGAGGTTGTGTCGCGGCCGCGAAACGCACCCAAAGCAGGTTGGCGAGCTCCACGCCCGCCGCCGCCGCGCTGTGCGGCGAAAGCATATCACTCACGTCGATGTACGCGCATGCGCTTTCGGTCGACGCGAGTGCCAGCAAGGAGAGCACGATCGAAGACAGGCCCGATCCATCTGGACCGGTCAGCTCACAGACCGAGCCTAACGGTATGCCGCCACCCAGCAGGCTATCCAGCCGGGCATTGCCGATCGGGTGTAGCCGCGGTGCTTGCTGGGCGATCGGCGACAGCGCCGCCGGAATGCGGTTGGCTAGCTTCGCCTCGATCTCACGTTTAAGAAGTGCTGCCTGGGCTCGCATTTGCGTATTCGCCTTATTTTCGCTTCTTGGAAGCCTAGCCTAGCGTATCCCGGGGTGGAAGAGAAACGGAAAAGCGAAGTTGCACGAAGCATTATGCATCCGCAGGTAACGTGACGAGTCGTCACTAAGAACACGGATGGCATATGACGAGAGCAGAGCAAGCGGAGCATCCCGCCTGCTTTGTTGTGGTTAGCCGATGCAGGGTGTGAGCTCCCTAAGCTGCCGTTCTGAGCCGAGGTGGTATTCCACCCCGTAGCCAAGCTCCCACTGACACAGGAGGCAGGCGTCATTCCACTGCGCCTGCTCTCCATCGCTGCGTACGACCATGGCTGAGCCGAGGTGATGGTGGGCGATGAGTAGAAAAGCTGTCACGGCAAGGTCGTAGGGCCGGAAGGCTATTTTGCAGAAGTTGCTGAAGGTGCCGTCCTCATCAGCCTGCTCCGCACTTATCGTTCGTTCGAACCAGACCGACTCATACGAGCAGTTTCCGTTGCAGGTCCGGTAAGCCAGGGTGCTGCCCACGCTATGGGTATCCCCGATCCCAGATGCATCGGCCGCTGGCCATGGCAGGCGAACCGCTGAGTTCTTCGCGTGTCCGCAGTTCTCGGCGCCGTTGAACCCGATGAACTCAGGCCCGATCTCCGGGAACTCCTCGCCGTTTGGATCGGCGAGTTGCACGCCCGCTCGCTCGAGAGCAGGTATTAGCTTCTCGAAGTCACTTGCGATGGCGTTGAAGGTTTCGGCTGCGATGCTCTGTGGCCGGTCCCAATAGTGTGTGTAGCCCATGTTTTTCGCTCCTGAATGGCTGTGCTGTGTTTGCTCACAAACACGCCTTGGCCCTGGCCCACGCCAGCAGGGGCGGCAAGTGCAAGCGGAGGGTTCCCTCCCGAAGTGCAACGGAGGGCGAGCGAAGCGAAGGTCTGCACAAGCCACAGGCGCGGAAGATGAGTGAGCGTACTTAGCACTTGCGTTACAAAACAGACCAAAGACATGCGTTACAGCAAGTCAGAACCCCGATCATTCCTGAGCTTTGGCCTGACGCACGATGATGCGGTATGCCTTGGAAAGAGAGTCGTATCGTGGATCAACGCCTGCAGTTCCTATTGAGTTACCAAAAGGAGGAGATGTCGCTGTCGGACCTTTGCCGTGAGTTCGGAGTTTCGCGGCCGACTGGCTACCGCTGGATCAACCGCTACAAGGAGGTCGGGCCGGAAGGACTACTCGATCTCAGCCGTAAGCCGCATGGGTGCTCTCATGCGACGTCAGAAGTCACAGAGACTGCGATCCTGGCGTTACGGAACAAGCACCCGAGCTGGGGAGCTCGCAAGCTCAAGGCGAGGCTAGAGTCGCTGCAGCCGAGAGTCGCCTGGCCAGCAGCGAGCACCTTCGGCAACATCTTGAGCAGAGCTGGCCTGACGAACCCGAAGCAGAAGAAGCGGCGCACAACGCCGTACTCTGAACCGTTCTCGGCGGTCACGGCACCTAACCAGCTCTGGTGTATGGATTTCAAGGGCTATTTCAGCACGGGCGATGGCGCACGTTGTGACCCGTTCACGATCACGGATGCTCACAGCCGGTACCTCATTCGCTGCCAGACAGTCTTGCGCATGGACCTGAGCCAGGTCGCCGCGATCTGCGAAGCGGCAATGCACGAGTACGGCATGCCCACCAGGATCCGGACCGACAACGGCGCTCCGTTTGCCGGTAATGGGCTTCTGGGTCTTTCCAAGTTGTCGATCAGCTGGACGAAGCTAGGCATCGTGCATGAACGCATCCAGCCAGGCAGGCCGCAGCAGAACGGTCGTCACGAGCGGATGCACCGCACGCTCAAGGAAGACACGACGAAGCCGCCAGCGCCAACCCTGCGGTTGCAGCAAAAGAAGTTTGATCGCTTCAGGCAGGTCTTCAACCACGAGCGGCCCCATGAGGGAATCAACAACGCAGTGCCGGCAAGTCTCTATCAGCGCAGCTCCGTCCTGCTGCCCAGAACCATCAGTGAGTTCAGTTATCCAAGAGGCTTCCAGACCCGGCGCGTCAACTCGAGCGGCGACATTAGCTGGCACAAAGATCGGGTCTTCATCAGCCAGGTCTTCTCGTTCGAAGACCTCGGCTTCGAGGAAATGGACGAGGACCTCTTCAGGGTCTACTTCCGCGACATCGAACTCGGCGAACTCAATGTGCCAGAGCTGCGGTTCCGGCCAGTGAGAGGTCTTCCGTGAACTCGCGAAGACCAAAGCAGGCCATGGAAATGACAGAGTGTGGAAAGCATGGAAAGCCATAAAGCCGGCTTCCCACCCTTCCCACACTCTTTGGAAATCCCTTCGGGATTCCCACATTCCCACGGCCTCGACGACTACTTATGTTTTTCAAACCAGACAAAACAAAGCCCAAAGCACCGCAAGGGGCTGTAACGGATGTCCCCGGTCCAAAACGTAACGCATGTCCCGGTACACTCATCTCTCAGGAAGGCCTGGTTTCCGCATTGCGCGGGACGCGCGGGATTGCTTTTAGGGGGCGTTGCGGGGTGTCCCCGCAGAAGGGGTGGCGGAAGAGTGGCCGGGTATTCTCGCCGGCGCGTCTCTGGAGACAGGGGAACCATCCCCTCGCGGAAGTTTCCGGCAAATGTCTGATCTGCTCCACTGAGGCTTGGCGTGTCCGGTAAGATGAACTACGTTGCCAGCCGTTCTTCCCGCCATGCCCCTCCCGCATGGCTGTCAGTGATCCTGAGCACTACAGGGCGCGCACCGCGACGTCTCCCGTCAGTGTCTATTCAAAGCTTTCCGATTTTCAGGAAGATTTTAGGGCCAATTGGACCACTACGCGCCGAACGCAACTCCCTCAGACACAACGAAATTGGGCATCTTTGTCAGAGATATGACCAACCGTAGGCTGATTGAAAGTGCGGCGGTTCATCTCTAGCTCCTACCTATCCTGATGGAGGAGGACGATCTCGAGAAATGCGAATTGCTGACGTTGGAGCTGGTGATTGCGGACGAAGAGCCCGCAACCCGTGTGGTGGAACTTTTCAGGACATTCAGCTCCGAGGAAGACTCCTACCGGCCAGCCGTGCTGATGACCCACCCCGCCGTCTTCAACATCAACGATCGAACGATCAAGACCCACTTCGATGGCATTCTGCCCATGCCGCAGATGCCCGCCGATTTGGCGGCGCAGCTTAGCATCGCTCTCTACGCGCACAGGGCTTCCACTCGCAAGCATGAGGACGCTCTTGAAGAGCTGCTCCTAAATCGACGCATCTTCCGCTCCGTGACGAGCGGTATCAGCGTGTCCAGTGTGAACGATCCTGATTTGGCGCTTTCCTACGTCAATCCATCGTTCGAAGTTATGACCGGGTACACGCTCGAGGAGGTAACGGGCCGCAACTGCCGTTTCTTGCAAGGAGCGGACACGGATCAACCCGGTCTCACCCTGCTCCGTGAGGCCATTCGCGAAGATCGAGGCACTGTTGCGATCTTGAAGAACTACCGAAAGGATGGGACTCCGTTCTGGAATGAACTCGCTCTTTCTCCGATCCGGAGACGCGATGGACAGCTGACTCACTTCGTAGGGGTTCAAAGCGATGTGACGGCTCGGGTGGAGTTCGAGACCGCGCTTCGAGAGAGCGAGAAGCTTGCCGTAGTCGGCCGACTCGCTGCCTCCATTTCGCACGAGATCAACAATCCAATGGAGTCTCTGATGAATTTGGTCTACCTTGCGGAACGTTCCGAACTCGGTGAGGTCAAAAAGTACTGGCGATGATGGACCAGGAGCTTCGTCGCATGAAGCTGATTACGAATCAATCGTTACGGTTTTCACGCCAGTCTCATAAACCACAGGCGATTCACCCAACGGAGCTGCTCGATTCCGTCCTCCACATGCAGAAGGCTCGCATCGACGGTGCTGGGGTCACGGCCGAGCGACGGGATCGCTTCTCTGACTCCATCGTATGTATGGAAAGTGAGATCCGGCAGATACTGAACAATCTGATCTCTAATGCGACGGACGCGGCCAAAGGCCACGGCAAGCACATCTGGGTGCGAACTCACACCGCAACTGACTTCAAGTTGGGTCGAACTGGGGTGATGATCACGGTCGCAGATAATGGCGTCGGGATTGCCAAGAAGGCGCGGGAAAAGCTCTTCAAGGCCTTCTTCAGCACCAAAGGGAACCAGGGAACCGGACTTGGGCTCTGGATCAGCAAAGGTATCATAGACCGGCACCACGGCCGAATCAGGGTTCGAAGCAGAACTGACGGGCCAAATGCTGGGACCACCTTTCAGGTGTTTCTGCCCTATCAGGGTGCTTCGGACAGCTCCGGAAGCGAGTGAGATCGGTGTTCTCACTTAGCGACCGCGAGACGTGCTGGCCCCTATCGGATCGCCATCGTGACCACTGAAGCGAACGAGCCGATGGCGAGCATTCATCCACGTATGCCGGGTCATCCTTCACGCCCGTGACTACGACCGCTGGCTCGATCGAGAGGAAACGGAGCGGCTTCCGCTCGACCTGTTGCGACCCTTTGAATTTGAGGAGATGGAGATGAGCGAAGCTAATCCCAAGGTCAACAACGTCCGCAACAATGGGCCGGAGATGATGCGGAAGGCGATGGAGGCCGCGGAGAGTGGAGCACTGCCGCTCTGACGGCTGGCGGGGGCATCGGGGTCATGCATTCAAATTGATCTGGGATCCGCAACGAGCACCCTCCTCATCGGCGGGAACGCCTCTACACTGACTCACAAACGCATGAGTGCTCCCACCCGCAAACGCCGCCTTTGCTCCTATGACATGGCCGAGGTTCCGCCCGAGTGCTACTGTCTGGAGGATGCTCAGGATGCCGTCTACTTCTGCTCTGCCCGGTGTCTGTGCCTCTGGTCGATGTTGTGGGCGACGAAGCCAAATCTTCCAGAGGAGCGAACGAAGCTTGACCTGGATCTCGTGATGCCCGGCGGAGCCAGGGTGCATTTCATGAACTGAAGGAACTGGCTCGGTGGGCGGTTGAGAACGCGCTTGGTCACGATTCCGCGGATACGCCGTAGGACCTCAGGGGAGCATTACAACATAGGCCGTCCATTAGCGCTTGAATGTCGCTAATACAAGGTTTAGTAAGTTTATCTACATGTCATAAACTTGCTAAAGAGGTTATGTTTGCATGGATCCAGTACGCAACCCCTACGCCCCTGGCGCTGGTACGCCACCCCCAGAACTTGCCGGACGCGACAAAATCCGGGAACAGGTTCGGGTGGCAATTGCGCGAATTCGGGTAGGGAACTCTGCGAAGAGCGTTTTGATGGTCGGGCTTCGCGGGGTCGGCAAAACGGTATTGCTCGAGCAAATGCGCCTTGATGCCGAACGCAATGGTGTACACACCATACGGATCGAGACTCCTGAAAACAGATCGCTACCGGCGCTTTTGGCTCCGCAGCTTCGACTTGCGCTTCTTCGACTCAGCCATGTGGAGGCCGCCAAACATCTCGCGCAACGTGGACTCCGCGCTCTCGCTGGTTTCGCCAAAGCGCTGAAGTTCAAGTACGACGATCTAGAGGTCGGGCTTGATTTGGAGCCGGAGGCCGGCCTTGCCGACAATGGAGATCTAGAAGGCGACCTGAATTCACTTCTCGAACAGGTGGGTGCAGCGGCGAAGGGCGCGAAAACCGCTGTTGTTCTGTTCATTGACGAGTTGCAGTACATCAAGGAGGAGGAGTTTTCGGCATTGATCTCGGCGCTCCATCGTTGCGCTCAGGGAAGGCTCCCCGTGACTGTCGTTGGAGCGGGCCTCCCGCAACTGTTAGCGCTGGCCGGAAACGCGAAGTCATATGCCGAAAGGCTGTTCGATTTCCCCCAGATCGGACCGTTGGACCCGGAAGAGGCAGAGCTTGCGATCGTCAAACCCGCTCGCGACATCGGTGCGGACTACGTTGCCCAGGCGAGCGCCGAGATTGTGGATCAGACCCGAGGTTATCCCTACTTTCTCCAGGAGTGGGGGAAGCACTCCTGGGACATCGCGAAGAAAAGCCCGATCACGATGAGGGATGTGAGAGCAGCCTCTACGGAAGCGATCGCGGCGCTGGACGAAAGCTTCTTCCGGGTTCGCTTTGACAGGCTGACACCCAAGGAGAAGCACTACCTGCGCGCAATGGCGGAACTCGGGCCCGGTCCTCATCGATCCGGCGATATCGCAATCGTCCTCAAGAAGCCGACCAATTCATTAGGTCCACTTCGGGCCAGCTTGATCGCCAAAGGGATGATCTGGAGTCCCAACCACGGCGACACAGCATTCACGGTGCCTCTCTTTGACGAGTTCATGAAGCGAATCATGCCGAGCACCGATTGGTAATAAGCCGATGCAGAAGGTGGAGAAAAGCCTAATGCCCCCGTACATAGCATGGTGTCGCGCTTCACCCTGTACTGGTGGACAAAGCGGTTGACAGGGAAGCTGCGACGAGGGGATTAGAGGTACCAGCAGAGACTGCCCTTAGAAGGAACTAGTACTTGGGTTGTTTCTGGGTTAATCCACGACATTGCCGTTTATCGCGGCGTGTGATGCACAAAGGGCGACGGCAGTTCGCGATAGGGAAGCGCAGAAAACCCAGGTACCTGATGCTCGAATTGAATCTCAGTGACGAGACATTCAGCCGAGAGGCGAAGCGGGATGAACGTGAAGCTCGTCCCTGCCTGCCAGCCCAAAAACAATGGGCACTGGGACTGCGCACGGAGCGCGCTTCAATAAAGCTGATGTCGTCGGAGTCTGGCTGTTGGTCCAAGACCAAGAACCAGCTAGCCGCGCGGTTGCGGCCTGGATAGTGGTTGTACTAAAGAGTTTGGCCGAGCGCCTCTCGTATCGCTTGAAGCGTTTGTGCCGAGGACGGAAATGTCGCGAGCGGCGACCCACTGCTGGAAATCCTGGTGGTGCATGAGAGCGGCCGCCATCATAGGAGGGAACTGGTCGGGGGTTCAGGCGAAGACGGTGCAGCTCATGCCGGCGATTGCGCTCGCGTGGTGGGTTCGTACGCGCAATCACCTTCGTCAGCCGGAGCGAGAAGCACGATCACAATTTACGCTGCTTTCTTTGAGAGCCGAGACGAGGGCGAGCATCGCTTTTGCATCGCCGCCTTCGAAGAGGTCTGAGATGAGGATCAGGTGAGTTTGGTGGGAACCTCGACGTGTGACTCGTAGTACGCAAGCGCGGCGTTGATGGCGGTGCCGCCCCCGAGCTGGATCCCGAACAGGACGCTTAACGGGTCGGATAGCAGCTTCGTCAAGTTTCACGCTGGACCTTTCGCTGGCGAGCCAGGATATGGATGAGGTAAGAGGCTCAGCGGATCGGAGGGAAGAAACCATAGCGACCGACGTCGGATCGTGAAAAATGTATGTATTGCATTTGAGCTTGCAGCTGTTCCGGCGGATCGTTGTTCTCGAGAATGATGACTTGCTTCGTTGCCGGCGTATTTGCCAGCCCAACGTAAAAGGCAGTGATGACGTCGTCGGGGATTGCCTCTCCCGGTGTTGTGTCACGCCGCTTATATGTGACGAGCGGTGAATCGAGAACAACAAGTCCTGGATGAGGCAGCTTCACGTCAGCATCTACACAATAATCCAGAAGGCCGATGATGTAAGCGGCGTAGGCGATAGCGCGAAATCCCTTGCCCTCGCTTCCGCGTTCTTTCCCAGAGATCACCAGATCGAGCTTCTCATCGCTGAACGTGACTCTCGTAAGCCCTAAAGGCAAGCTCCGAGGAAAGCAGCCTAAGCTGTCAGAGAAACAGCAAAAGGAACTCAGCAGGATGTACGCCACCGGGCAATACTCCATCAGCGACCTTTCCGAGCTGTTCTCCATCTCTCGCCCGACGGTGTATCGGACTCTGGCTCGCGCCTCCAGTGAGGGATCCCGCGATCTTGCTCTCTCTTGAGCTCCTGTCCTTCCTAGCGCGCTGGGTGTAGAAGACGGTGCAGGCTGAGACCGGCGTGAGTGGACGTAAGCCGCGAGACGATGGAGCATGCCCGTGGCCTTGTTTGAAGGGCGAACGGAGAAGCCTCGGCCTAAGCCGGAGCCTTCCCTGGTGGCGGCAGCCTTAAACCAAACGCCTGCGGACCATGCTGGCGACGTACAGCAGGCCGGTGCCGAGCAGAGCGATGCTGGAGGGTTCAGGGGTTGCTCCAACGGGAGTCACGTTAGGGCTGCCGCGGATGGTCAACGTAGTTCCCGCTGTGGCTAGCGCGGTTTCTGTGTAGGCGCCATCTTGATTGATGGTGTAGCTAGTGCCGAAAAGCGTGCTTAAAAACCCCTGATCGCTGAAGCCCGTGAGTGCGCCTTGACGGAAGATGACAGAAACCAGCTTTCCGTCGTCCTGTCCGTAGGAAAAGAGGTCGGAGGAGGTCGTAACCGCAACTGGCGAGTTGCTGTAGGTCAAAAAGGTTGGTGAATCGATGGTGAAGGTATTTCCGGAATGGGCGCCGGCACCAACATAGCTGTACATGACATCGGCGTGAGCGGCTAGCGTGGCGGACAGCAGGGCGGCGGCGGCGAACAGGACTGGAAGGCGCATCGGGTGGATCTCCTATAGGTGGAACGGCAGGTGGAGAAGCGGCAGATTGGTTCGGCGGCGGTGATCTCGAGAGCGCGTCCGACTTTAGGCGAAACGTTTGCGAGCCAGGCCCGCCAGGCCCAGCACACCGGTTCCGAGCAGGAGGATGGAGGAAGGCTCGGGCGTCACGGTGGGCGAGGTCTGCAGCACGGTGCCCAACGGCGCAAAGTCCACGTTGCCGAAAACCAGGTCATTGCCCAGCCCGTTATCCTCGAAGACGATTCTGGCGATCGCCCCATTGTTCGCCGTCAATCCTTCGAAACTCAAAAAGCCGTTTGTGGCGCCGTTCGGTACGCTTCCTGAGCTAAAGAAGGTGCCCAGGTTCGCCCCGGCCGTGTCGTAGGCCTGGAAGTCAATGAGGTAGGCTGCAGTGGCGTTAAAGTCCTCTACGTTGACGCCGAACTGGATGACCGGCGTTGCGAACGTGATCGTGACAGGACCGTTGCTGCCGCCTCCCTGGAAACCGCCCGCCCCTACCAAGTACGTGTTGTTGGTGAATGCCGTACCGCCGTAGGTGACCCCGGCCTGATCGACTTCAAACTGCCCGGAACTCCGCGAAAATGTCAGCTGGTCCCCGGTGGTGAACGAGATCGAGTTCCCCGGAGACACATAGCCCAGGGGCTGCGCGTTTGAGGCGATGCCCAACTGCGTGTCGTTGGCGCTCAACTGGCTCGCCGAGGTGAGTTGAGTCACCGTGGTGCCGTGGGCGGTCTGCGTGAGAAGCAGAAGACCTGTTGTAAACAGGCCTGCGGTAACGATTCTGGTGAAAGTCATGATTGCTCCAAAGGGTGGCGTCTTGGAAACCAAGCCTACGGAGGGCAGGGCGAGCGGGATAGAGTAGGAGTACACGAAATCGTCATGCGCCCGAACAAAGTTGTAGGGGGCTCTACTTCGCGGGCCTCAGCAACGTTTCGCGCTCCCGCAAGGCGAACCGCAGAAGTGCGTTCGGCCCGGTGAGCTGAAGCTTGCTGCAGATGCCGGTGCGGTAGTTCTCGACGGTACGGCCGCTCAGGTCGAGGGTCGCGGCGATCTCACGGGAGGTCTTGCCCTGGGCGATCTGCCGGACCAGGCGTAGCTCGAGCGGTGTCAGTTGCTGCAGATCCTCAGGCATGCCGGTTGTTGTGCGCGCCGCTTCGAGGGCATCGAGCGCCTCCTGGCTGAGATAACTGCCGCCCCCGGCGACACGGCGCACGGCCTCGACGACCTCGATGACGGCAGAACTCTTGATGATGTAGCCGCGCACGCCGAGTTCCATGGCCTCGGCGATCAGGTCGGCGCCGGTGTGCAGGGTCAGGATGATGACCCCGACTGCCGTCCCGCGGCCATTGAGTTCGCGCAGAACGGAAAGACCGTCGCGCCCGGGCATGTCGAGGTCGAGGATGACGATGTCGGGCTTGAGAAAGCCGACACACTCGAGCACCTCCTCGCCGTTGGCCGCCTCGCCCACCACCGAGACGCGACTCTCGCCGCCAAGCGACAGCCGGATGCCCTGCCGCATCAGGGGGTGATCATCGGCGATCAGGACGGTGATCGGCATGGGGATCGGGAGCTCTTCCGGTGTGTTCAAAGGGTCATCCTTGTTTGGGGTCTCGCGTGGCTTCGATGGTGACGGTGGTGCCCGCACCCGGAAGCGATGTGATGGAGGCGCGCCCGTGCAGGGCCTCGGCCCGCTCGTGGATGCCGACCAGGCCCAGCCCGGAGCTCTTGCCCTCCGCTGCCGCAGCAAACCCCCTGCCATTGTCCTGGAGGATGAGGCGCAGAGAGGATCCCGTGCGGGTGACCGCCAAGCTGGCAGACGTGGCTTCGGCATGGCGAAGAACATTGCCCAAAGCCTCTTGCACGATGCGGTAGAAGTTGATCTCGGTCTCTTTCGGAAAGAAGTCGTCGATGTTGTCGACCGAGCACTCAATGCGAACCGTGCAGCTTCTTTCAAAGCTTGCGATCAGCGACAGGACAGCTTTGGTCAGGCCCAGCCTGTCGAGTTGGTAGGGACGCAGATCATAGGAGATGGTCTCGACCTCCTTGATCGCAACGGCGGCCTGCTCGGCGATCGACTCCAGGTGCCCTCCGGAGGCAGAGCTTGACGAGCCGGGTGGCAGCATGGCCAGCGTGCGGATGAGCACGAGGTGCTGTCCGATGGAGTCGTGCAGCTCATGCGCGATGCGCTTCCGTTCCCCTTCCTGCGTCGTGATCAAACGATGGGTAAACATCTGCCGGTTGCGCTGGTCCGTGAGCCGCCTGCGACGCCGCAGGTCCATCCGATAGGCAAGAAGGGAGCCGAAGCCAACGAACAGCAGCAGCAGAAACCACCACGCCCGGTAAAAGGGAGTAAGTACCCGGACGGAGGTGCTGGCCATACCGGGAACCCAGCCCTCACCGTCATTGTCTGCCGCCTGTACCTCAAACGTGTACCTGCCCGGTGCAACATGGGGGTAGTAAGCCACGCGGCGGTTCCCGGCATAGACCCAGTTGCGATCGTAGTTCCGCAACCGGTAGCGGAAGACCAGCTGCTCCGGGTGGTTGGAACCGAGAGCGGTGTAATGGATCTGCAGGTTGGTCTGCCCTGGCCGCAGCTCGATGTCATCCGGCGGAAGTAGACCGGACTGGTCGATCTCATGCTCCTCGATCACGGGGTGAGTGTCGGGAGACGCCGTCCTGAGCAGGGCTGGGCGGACGACCGCCACGCCCTGTTCGGTTCCAAACCATAGATCGCCGTCAGGACGGCGCAGCACGCCCTGGTCGCCGAGCGGATCGAAAATCGACGCAGGGAGCCCATCCGCAGCGTCGAAGACGGTCACCTGCAGCCGGCTGGCCGCGTCCTGCAGCTTACGCCCGATGCTTTTGCCGCGAACCCTCATCAGGCCGAGATCGCTGCCCATCCAAAGGTCACCGGCTCCGTCGAACTCCAGACTGTACAGCACATCGGTCGGCAGCCCATCCGCCGTGCCCAGCGCGTTGAACGCATTGTTGGCGAACCGTACCAAGCCGTGATCCTGCGTGGCGATCCAGACTGCGCCCGAGCTGTCCTGCCTCATTGCAACGATAGGGCCGTAGCTCCAAAGCGGAAGCCCGCGTTCCTGCTCGCCAGCGCGGAAGACCAATGGTCCCCGGTCGGTCCCGGCCAAGAGCACACCAGCCGATGTTTCCAGCAAAGATCGGACGGGAAGCGTGCTGACGCGTTCAACAGTCTTCTCAGTTTTGCGGTACAACCCTGACGTGGATCCGACCCAGGTCTCAGCCGTTCGCGTCAAGAGCACGGCCTGGACCATGCCCGAGACCAGGCTGCTGTGCTCAAAGCCGCGCGGGTTGAGCTCTTCTACGCCTTCCACTCCCCGAGAGCCGATCAGCAGGTTTCCCCGACCATCCTCCCCCAGTGCTTTGATCTGTATCCATTGCTTAGGCTGATCAGGGACCAGAAGAGGATCGAAGCCGGCCTTGCTGGAACCGGATGGGCGGCGAAGAACTCTTGTTCCTCCCGCCCACATCTGGCCATTCCGTTGCTCGAAGAGGACCGAGGCGATCTCAGGTGTTCCGGCCATCGGCACGATCTCAACGCTGCGCCTCCGGAATTGAAAGAGGTCCGTTCCAGCCGTGCCAGCCCACAGCGTGCCGTTGCGGGTTTCGAGAACCTGCAGCAGAAAGGGTGCCTTCAGTTCAGGAAGCGGGAAGAGATGCCCATCTTTCCAAAGCGATGTGTGGCCGTTGTGATCCGTCAGCCAAAGGAACCCGTCCCGATCTTCGTACGTGACGAGAGCATCGGGCGGAAGATCTTCGTAGCGGCGCAGGCTGCCCCCGGCCACACAAAAGACCGTTCGTGGCTGAGAGAAAAGCGAGTACCAGACCCTGTGCGATCGATCCTCGTAGATCTCCCGGACGTCATCCTCGAAAGGCCGCTGTAATCGAGGAGTGGGGAAGCTGGACCAATGTCCATAAGCAAAGCGCTCCAGTCCTTCCCGGCCGTGTCTCCATAAGCCGGCCTTCGCGAAATCCACGGTTCTTTGCCGGGACATTGCAACTACCGGTCCAGAACCATCAGGATCATCGCCCGGATTCGCCCGTTCCAAACGGCCCTCAGTCCAACGAGTGACTCCGGCTTCCGTGTAGATCCAGACGGCTCCGTTCTCGTCTCCATCGATGCGCAGCACCTTGCCGCCGGATAATCCCTGTTTCTCTCCCAACGTTTGCCAGTGGCCGTGGTCGTTGCGCAGAACCCCTGTGAAGTCGGTGCCGGCCCAGACCACCCCTTGGGTGTCTTCCCAGAGCGTGCCGAAGCTGATCCGATCACCTCGCATTTCGGGTGTGCTTTGAGCCGTAAAGCTGGTGAAGTCAACCCCGTCGAAACGCAGCAGGCCCTTGCCCGTGCCCAACCAGATGTACCCTTCGCGGGTCTCCAGCAGAGCCAGCACTGAGCGCTGACGGGCGTCCTGACTCGGTGTCCAGCTCCGCAACAGCAGATCGCTTGCAACCGCAGCTCGCAACGCAAGGCACAGGACGGACAGCGTGACGATCGCGCGTCTGGTCCGGCTGCGAAGCAATGCGGCTCCGAACAACGTATATCCTCGCGTAAACGGGTTTCCTCTCGAAGAGAGCTGCACCTCAAGGTTACGCAAACCGCGTCCTACCCGCTAGAGTAGAGCTACACGCATCGACGTTGAACATGACACCTGAGAACAAACAGGTCAATCGGTACTGTCAGTCCTGACAATCAGCTTCTCATCACCAATCCTGTATGCATTTATGAATTGGAGGTGCGGGAACACCGAACAAGCGCGCGGAAGATCTATTGAGTACGATTCAGCAGACCCTCGGACCGTCAAATAGCGTTAAAGAACAAGCGCCACTTATCGCTGAAAGTCACAGCTTGTGTTTCTACTATTGTGACACAAGATGGCCAGAGCCTCAGAACCTAGAGTGACAAAAGGGAAGCGTCGAGTCGGTCAGACGGTCGGCTACCTGCGCGTCAGCTCTCTTGACCAGAAGGAACTGCGCCAGCTTGAAGGCATTCATCTCGACAAGCGTTTTGTGGACAAAGCTTCCGGCAAGGATCTTCACCGGCCGGAGCTGGAGCAGATGACCGGCTACGTGCGTGAAGGTGACACCGTGATCTGCCACTCCATGGATCGGCTGGCTCGCAACCTTGACGATCTGCGGAAGGTAGTCCTCGTTTCACGGATCGTGGGGTGCATGTCCGCTTCGAAAAGGAGAACCTGACTTTCACCGGAGAGGACTCCCCGATGTCGCATCTCCTTCTGAGTGTGATGGGAGCGTTCGCGCAGTTCGAACGAGACCTGATCCGCGAGCGGCAGCGGGAAGGGATTGCCCTGGCCAAGCTTCGCGAAGGAGCATACGTTGGAAGGAAGCACTGTCTCAATCCGGTTCAGGCCAAAGAACTCAGGAGACGTGTCGCGGCTGGGGAATCGAAGACGGCGCTTGCCGGCGAGCTAGGCATCAGTCGTCAGACTTTGTACCGATATGTAGCAGGAGCAGGGAAGTGAAGGCTAATCGCCAACGCGTGATGCACTGCCCCTGCGGAAACGGCAGGGTGCTGGCTCTTGGCCTGTGCTCCACCTGCTACACCCTGCTACACCCTGAAACGCCAGGATGAGGAGCACTTCGGCGGACTACAAGAAGCTGTCCTCGAACGGGATGGCTACCGTTGCCGCGTGTGCGATGGCTCTGGCCGGGACAAGCGCTCCATCATTGTGCACCACCGCGTCCCTGGCAGGTCCGTGCTGAGATTGATGCTGTCACTCTGCCCTGCCTGTCATGCCAAGGTGCATAGGACAAAGGCAGCTTTATCAGCCATGCCGCCGCTGCTGCTTGAGCTGTGGCGCGAGCAGCACCCGACCGGGCATGAACAGGCGCAACTCGACTTCACGGTCAGGAGAGTTCTGGCAAGGCCGATCAAACTGTTCTCCTGATCGGCCGTTCCTGAAAGCCTCGCGTTTGATGTTGAGAAAACAACGTTGTGTCTTTGTAAATGTAGAGTGGCTTCGCTCCAAGGTCCGCGGTCTTGTTCGGGTTGCCCAGAGACTTTCCACCTAAAGCTGCTCGCTAAGTATGTTGGCGTCGATGTCCCACTCTCAAGTGACGAGGACGGCGTTTGCCAACGTTCTCACAGAGACGGTCCCAACAAGTTTTGCATTGCCCAAAGCCAGAGGGGCTCGACCTGGCGGACGAACGCGGTTCCCTGATCGGTGATTGCATAATCGACTCGGATTGGTACCTGCACCGTGACGGTTCGCAAGATAAAGCCGTCCCGCTCGAGACTTTTGAGCGTCGCGGAAAGAGATTTCTGACTCACACCACTGATGCGTTCTAGGAGTCGTGAGAAGCGCAAAGGGCTTTCCTCACCCAGTTCTGCAAGTTCCCAGAGACTCCATTTCTCCAGCAACCTGGCGGGTTGTTCCCGAGCAGGTGCTGCTGCTCAATGGACAGCGGAGCACAAACATCGCTTGTTTTCGACTTGGGCATGCACGCTCCCGATACTTTGTTACCTAACAGTACCTGATTGCGAATGGTAACCAAAATAGATATTTTGGTGAACTATGAGCACATCATGGACCACTCAGGATATTCCTCGGCAAGACGGTAAGCGCTGCATCATTACTGGCGCGAACAGCGGGATCGGATTCCATACAGCGCTAGAGCTGGCGAAGGCTGGAGCCGAGGTCACCATCGTCTCTCGCCACGAGGAGAAAGGCGCAGCGGCCGCGAGAAGAATCATGGCGACTGTTCCACGGGCCGCACTCCGAACGGGCTTGATGGATCTTGCTGATCCCGCGTCGGTCGAGAGGTTCACAAATACGGAACTGGCCGAAGGGCGACCGATCGATATCCTCATCAAGAACGCCGGCGTCATGGCGCTTCCAAAGCGTGAGACTTCGCCAGACGGGCACGAACTTCAATTTGCGACCAACGTCCTTGGCCCGTTTCGATTGACGGGTATGCTTTTGCCATTACTTCTTAGGGCAACCGTTCCAAAATTGTGACGGTCTCGTCTTACGCCCACACGCGTGGAGGTCCTGTTCCGATCGAGGACCTCGACTCCAAGAAAAGCTACAAACCCGTGCGCGCCCTACTCGAAAACGAAGCTTGAGAACATCCTCTTTACGCGCGAACTCCAACGGCGCGTCGGCAGCAGGCTGCTCGCTACGTGCTGTCACCCGGGAGCTTCCAGCACCAACCTATCGGTAAACACGAGCTTCCTGATGAAACTCACAACCTGGGTGATGAAACCGATGCTTCAGAGTGCCGCGATGGGCGCGGAACCGACGCTGATGGCAGCTACACTGCCGCAGGCGAGGCCCGGAGCCTACTACGGTCCCGGTGGTCTATTCAAACTCCGTGGGCATCCGATTGAAGCACAAACAACTTCTTTCGCACATGATGCGGCTGCGGCCGAGATCCTGTTCCAACAGCTCGAAGAAATAACGGGAGTTCGCTATCCGTTCTGACTCCCAAGCGTTGAACAGCCGGGCGTCTCTGCCGTTGCTCAGAGGACGACTGGTAGCACGTTCGCTTCAGCAAAAGCACGGCTGTTCTCTCGCTTGTTTATGAGGAGCAAGTTAGGGGACCCTGATTCGTACATTTGGTGATTCAGATCGTCGATCACCATTGTGGTTACTCCCCGAGAAAGACCCCTTGAACCTGCGTCTCGGCTTCAGACTTTTTTTCGCCTGCCGCGACCGCCTCTTTGAGCGATTGAAATACATGCTGCGCGTCGTTGCTTTGGAACAAACGCATACTTAGGTCGAGGAGCAGATCGTCCGCGCCTGAGACACCACCCGAAGACCAGGCTTTAAGCAGCGCACGCGTCGCTCCGTAGGCAAGTGTCGCGCCGGATGCCAACGTGCGCGCTAGTTCCTCGGCAACAGCCTCCACATGATCGTCCTCTACAACCTTGTAGGCAAGGCCAATCTCTCCAGCGACGGTTCCGGTGAGAGGCTCGGCAAGCATCACGTACTGCAGCGTTCTTCCACGGCCGATCCGCTCCGCGAGACGCTGTGTACCACCGACTAGCGGAACCATGCCGGTACGGGCCTCAACCGCCAGGAATGTGGCGGTTCGAGCGGCAACGATGAAGTCGCAATGCAAAAGCAACTCGTAATGTCCGCCAACAGCCTTTCCGCGAACCGCTGCTACGGTTGGAACACGCAAAGCCTCCAGCGCCTTGTAGGTGTGATTGAGTTCAGAGATGAACGTATGGAACCAGTTCACATCCTTACCCGGCCAGTCGATTACGTCAGCGCCTGTGCCGAAGTTTGGGCCTTCCGAACGAACAACGACGACCCGCACTCCCGAAAGACTCGCTTCGTGCACTGCCACCTGCAGTTCATCTACAAATTGCCTTCCGAGCCGGTTGTCGGGTGGGTCGCAGAGGACGATCCTGCCGATGTCCCCCGCCTTCTCAAATCGAATCACGTTCATATCTGCTCCTCAGTGCTGCCCACCCACTGCTGTTCTTCTGGCTCTCGTCGCGGGGTCTAGACGGTTGCTACAGAGCCGCCGTCCACTCGCAGGTTGATTCCCGTGATGAACGAAGCGGCATCCGACGCAAGAAAGGCGACTGCAGCCGCGACTTCCTCAGAGGTTCCTGCACGGCCCAAAACGATGTTCGGGCGGAAGGAACCGATAAAGTGCTGTGTCAGATCGTCGGGATTCAAAGTGCTGGCGTCAGGAAGTTGTGAAAGCACGCTTCGAACAATCGGCGTGTCGATGAACGCTGGAGAGACCGTGTTCACGAGCACTCCGCGCGAGCCATACGCCTTGGATAGGGCCTTTGTAAATGCATTCAGCGCTCCCTTGGCCGCGGCGTATTCAATGGCGACAGGGTCCGGCTGAACCCCATTCTCGGAGGAGGTGTTGATGATTCTGCCCCATCCACGTTCGGCCATCTGCGGAGCGAGTGCGCGACTTACCCGGACTGCTGACAGTACGTTCAGTTCGAATGTCCCCAGCCAATCCTGATCCGACACTTTGTCGAACGGACGGAAAATATTGCCGTCTGAAGTGATGATGCCGCCTGCATTGTTGACCGCGATGTCTACAGGTCCAAAGCGGCGCTGAGCGGCATCTAGAGCTTCGGTCAGTTCCTGGGCCTTCATCACATCGGCAGCCACACCGAAGGCACGCTCGCCGAGTTCTGCTGTGATGGTGTCGAGCTTGGCCTGAGTGCGTGCGACCAGAGTGACCCTGGCGCCCTGAGCGTAAAGCTCGCGGCCAATCATTTCACCTATGCCTTGGCTTGCTCCTGTTACGAAGGCGTGCTTGCCGCTTAGATCGATGTTCATGGGAATCTCCTATGTCTTTGCCTGCTTTGCAGGAAGTGTTGTTATTCAGCTTTGAAGACGTTCTGGAAGATAAGACCGCCAGGCTTGCCGTTCACGACGTGGAGAGGCGCTCCGCCCTGGTTCAAGCTGCCAAGCTGGACGGGGGCGAGCCCTAGCTTCTCCGCGACGCCGGCGATCTCTGCACTTGCCTCGGGATCGTTGCTGGAAAGAAAGATGACCTGTTTACCATCGGTATCGCCTGCACCGAGCTGAGCTGCGGGCAGGTGGTTGAATCCCTTCACGAGGCGAGCTCCATGGAAGGCTGCGGCCACAGCTTCGGAAGAGTAGCGGCCGCCCAACTCGTCCGAAGACACACCGAAGGCGTTCGTCAGATCGACGATGGTGTGACCTGTCCAATCAGGTCTTTGTTCTGCTACTTCCGCGTGAGCTCTGAAAGGGACGGCAAGCCACACAGTCTCAGCGGTACACGCTTCCGCAAGGGTTTGTGGATGGAGGTCCTCGCCGAACTCTTCAGTGAAGGCACTGAGAGTTTCAGGCCCGCGCGAGTTGGCGATGCCGACCTTGATCTGCTTCCTGGCGAACATCTGTGCAAGTGCGATACCGATCTTGCCACTGCCGACGATAGCGTGCTTCATATGACTCCTTCGCTGTAGACTTCAGCTTGTGTAAGGTAACCGTGACTAAGTGCAACGGGCTAAACGATGCCGTTCCTGTTCCTTGAGGTCTCGGGCACAGTTTGCGGGAAGCCCCAGTGCTCCACGATTTTGAGGCCCTCGATCCGGTATAGGTCGACATACAGGCAGTTCTTTTCTTCATGCGTGCCCTCGGCAACTAGAAACACGAAGTCACCCCGCCCGAGCACCAGCTTGATTCTGTCTATGGTGCGGTGCTGCATGAGCACCTGAACATCGTCTAGAAATTCTTGAACACCATCGCTCACGCCTGGCTCATGGCGAACCATATGACCATCAATGAAGTACTTGTCTGGATGCTTGTGATCGCCTCGCAGGTGGAAGGTCTCGTAGTAGTCGCGAAGGAACGTCTTATTCTGCTCTGTCCGGTCGAGGTCTTGAGGGTGCGTGGGACCGTCAACCTGTGTGTGGCCACTCCTGTTGGGCGGTCCGGCCTCCGCTGAGAAGCGCCAGTGCTCAACGATGTAGTCAGCTTCAAACCGGAACACGTCGAAAAGCGTGTTCTGGCCCGCGATCTTCCCGTCGCTCTGCGCGACGACAAAGGTACCGTCTTCGAAGATGCGGATAACCTGCAGATGATCTTCGCGAGCAAGTTGCTCGATATAGGCCTGCACGCCGGCAACGCCGTCTGCGACATGCGGATCGTGCTCCCGGTATGTGGTCTGGCTGAGATACTGCGTCGCCCGCTCAGGGTCACGGCTGCCGACGCCTTGCAATGTGCTGAGAGTTTTGTCTGCGTTGCTGGACATGAAGCCCCTCCTTGTGACGCGGTGGTTGTCGGCGAGTCCGGAAGACCCGCCATAGATGAGACATGAGCGGCTCAGGCTTGAGCCGTCGGTCTTGCCTGCAGGAGTCCAGCGAAGCTGGATCGGTACTGCTGGAAGGCGACGAGCCATAGGACGCACGCTACCAGTGCTGGCACGATGCCCGGCTCCAATGTCAGATGGAATGCAAGGATGTTGCACAGTTCAGCCGCAAGAATCGTGAGTGCGAGCGGCACGAAGAAGCCGGATAAGAGCAGTAGCCCGCCAAGCACCTGTAGGCTGAAGAAGAAGGCTTAAGAGTGCGACGCCGCCACCGCTCCAAAGAACTGAGCTGCCAAAGGGTTCACGGGTGGCGGTTGATGGATGAAGTGCAGAAGGCCGTTCAGCCCGAAGACGGTAAACAGAAGTCCAAGCAGGTAGCGCGCGATCGTCGCCGCGAGTCTCATAGCGCAGCTCCTTCCAGGCTCTGTGCGTGGGTCCGGGCCGCTTCGAGATACGGCGCAAGGAATGTGCTTCTGTCCTGCCCTTGATTCAGCGCTTTGGTGCCGCCGGCCGTAACGAACCTCGCATCCTTTACTCCGAGAAATCCAAAGACCGACCTAAGGTAAGGTTCGACGAAGTCGAACGAGGCCATCTGTGTCCCCGCGTCGTAGATGCCACCCGTCGCCACGATGAACGTGGCGCGCTTGCCTAGCAGCAGACCTTTCGGCTTGCCATCTTCGTACGCAAAGGTTCGATTCACTCGGCAGATTTGATCGATCCACAGCTTCAGCACGGGAGGCACACCGAAATTGTGCATCGGAACGCCGATGACGTACTCGTCTGCAATTTCGAGTTCCGCGAGCAGGGTGTCGGACGATAACAGCAGCGCACGTTGCTCGGGATTACGGGCCTCCTCCGGCGTGTACGCCGCACCGACCCACTCAGCGGTGACAGGAGTTGCGGGATCGGAGTTGAGGTCGCGTGCTACCACCTTGCTGTTCGGGTGTGTGACTAGCCATTCGGCGGCAAACGTGTGCGTCAGTTCGCGTGAAACGGATCGACCGTAGAGGGGGCTTGAGTCGATATGGAGCAGAGTTGCCATGCAGTTTCCTCCTTTGCACATGAGACGCATAAGCGACACATGCACAGCATGCATAGTAGGCGGCAGTGCAGTAAGCGTCAAGTGTCGAGGATCTGTATACTGAGCCAGTGCCGACCCAGGAAGTTCAAAGTACCACCGAAGTAATCGACCCTCGCATCGTGCGGAGTCGTCGCATGCTCATGGACGCGCTTTCTTCTCTGTTGAGGAGAAAGCGTTTCGAAGAGATCTCCGTGCAGGACATTACGGAAGAGGCGACGCTCAACCGAAACACCTTCTACCTGCACTACACAGATAAGACCGCACTACTGCAGGCGATGACGGAAAGCCGATTTCGCAGCCTCATCGCTCGCCGGAATATCTCGTTTAGCGATTGCAATGGCGCGCTGAGAGCGGTCGCGCTGGGCGTGTGCGATTACCTTGTGGAGTTGACGAACTGTTCTGAAAAGGGTGCCCTTATCCCGCTGGAAGGCTGCATCATCCCGGTGATCGAGGCCATGTTCTTGGAAGGGGTCTCTCATCATGCTTTGGTGCCCGGCGTCGAGCCCGAGATAATGGCAATTGCTGCGGCCTGGGCGGTCTTTGGAGCTGCCCGCCGTTGGCACCAAATGCCAGCTCGCAAGCGCATCTCCGCAGATGAGATGGCAGCAAAGATCGAGCTGATGGTGAAACCGGTATTCCTCACCTCGTTCAAATAGCAGGTACCCGCAATCGCAATTACAGGTGCAAGCAGCGGCATCGAAGGGCAACCGCCCTTCGTGGTGTCGTCCTTAGCGGCAGATTGTATAGCAGAAGAGAGTCTGCCTCGACTCCTCTGGGTGGGACCTGTTCAGCGGGCGCCGTAGTTCGTTTGAACATGCCACAGCCGTACAACATTCTCGGGATGCACGGGAGAATTGCCCCATGTTCACCGTGCTCTTTCCTATCTTGTGGGCCAACTGTCATGGGGTTGAAAGAGTCGGTGCTCCGTTTCCTTCTCATATCCGAGATTGTCGGGACGCCAGAGAATCTCCATAAACGCACCCCAGGGTGTCTTGAAGTACCAGATACGTTCGCCCTGCTTCACGTCACCCTTGGCGTCAAGAGGTCCCTTAAGCAGTTCCGCTCCATGATCCTTGAGAGATTGCGCTGCTGCCTCAAGGTCATCGACGAAGAAGGCAATATGGGTTGCGCCGTAATCGATGTTGCTGGGCATGGTACGCTGCTGCGTGTCGGCATCGAAGGCCATCAGTTCGAGGTTGATGTTGGGTCCGAGGCGCAGCATCGCAAGATGGATGCTGCTGATCTTGACTCCGGTCGGTGTTTCGTCGAACGGGCCAAGCTTCCAAAGAAGATCGGCACCCAAGGCGTTCTCAAAAAACTCGATTGCGGCATCAAGATCAGGCACGGTGATACCGACGTGATCTACGTGTCTTGCAGAAACGATTCCTTTTGACATGAAACTCTCCTTAGATGGTTAGCGAAACAGACCTTTGATCACAGTGAATCCGCTCTCCCCTAAGACCATCCCGAGGAGACCAATCAAGGCGACAAGCGGAGGAGCAGGGCTCTTGACGCGACAGACTGCGTAGAGGACGCCCACGGCAAGTCCGAGGAGGAACGACAGCAGGTAGCCTTTCAAGACCGGGCCTCCGCTTCTTTGAAGAATTGCAGGAGCTCGCGCGCGACAAACTCCGGTTGCTCTTCCATGACGTAGTGTCCACATTCTTCGATTGAGCCGCCCTGGACGTGCAGCGCGAGCGAGTCCATGCCCTTTTTCAAACGTTCACCGGTTGCGCTGCTCCCACCCAGAGCAAGGACGGGCATGGGCAGCTTCGTCTTGCTGAACTCCGTGTTTTGCTTCGCACTCTCGGCGACGGCCCGGTAGTAAGCGAAACCGCGGCTCATGGCACCTGGTCGGCTATAGGCTTCCACATAACGTTCGCGGTTCGAGGACGGAATGCGATCGAGCCTCTCCGCTTTATGCTCGAACAGCCAGTCGAAGAGCGCGCGTTCACGACCCGCCGTAAGGACCTCTGGCAGATCGGGAAGAGTATTGAAGGAGAATTGCCACAATTTGACGTTCAGCTCAACCGGCAGCGGAAACGTTTGCGGCTCTCCAGTACCTGGTACGGCCGTATCCAGCAGTGTCAGGCTTATAACCTGCTCCGGCATCTGGGCGGCCCAGGCGTAGGCAATCCAGCCACCGACATCGTGACCCACTAAATGGAAGCGCTCCGGCGTGACCGTCTGTACAGCTGCCGCCAGTTCCTTCGCGATGCTTGCCGTGTCGTAGCCGCCGGACGCGGGCTCGGACTCACCAAGCCCGGGTGGGTCCAGTGCGAAGACTCGGTAGCGTTCTGCAAGTGGCGAAAAGATTTCGCTGTATGCCTCCGCAGTTTCCGGCCACCCAGGCAGCAGGATTACGGGCGTTCCGGAACCCGCCGTGAGGGCATGTATGCGCCCATCGAGAGCCGCTTTGTTCCACTGTGCATTCATGTTCTTCTCCCATATAGTGCTTGTATCTCAATGTGGACCAGCGATTCCTGCATGCCGGCCGGGGACCCATTGAACCCGGACGACCAGCTTGTCCCCCTCGGTGCGGTTGAGCGCTCCAAGTTCGTGGTAGCCGTTTGCATAGAACAGGTACTGGCCCCGGTCCCACACCACTCCGGGGCCGATTGCTCCAATCCGCTCGGGTGAGGCTGGCACAGCCGTATTGTTGATTTGAGGAGCGGTGATCTGTTCGAGCAGGTAGCCGTTCGCGCCGACCCAGATTCCGTGGGGCAGACTGTATGCGGCCGTCGCATTGAAGTGAACGGCTTGCCCAGCCTGGCTGGAGCGGGCCTGATTACCGACAGAAGGATCGTTGTTGACTCCGTTGTATAGGTAGTGGACGCGCCAACTCGTCTCTATTTTCCTGACTGGGAAAAAGGAGAACGCGTAATACGGATGGACGGTGAATGCATGGCCGCTCAGGCTTAGGGGAGTGCCCTGACGGTACTCGCCCACCGGCAGCTCAAAGTCCAGGACAAAGCGCTGGTTCAATTGACTCGATCCGATCTTGAGGGCCTTCCACTGCAGCACAAGGGGCGACACGGTAAGATCACCGAAGCCGCCCGCTGCCGCTCCAGTGCCCGCATTTACATGCGCGGCAGAGACGATCGATTCAAAACCCCACCAGGCACCGAAGAGCTTGTACTTCGTCAGGCCGACGCCGTGCGTGAGGCTGCTGATGCTGTTCGCGGCAGGCGCTCCTGGCATGGCTTGTCCCATGCCGTCAACCTTCACGTCACTGTGGCTGGCGTCGCCGATCTCTTCGAGCAGGACCCCTGGGGCCCCAAGGGCATCGAGAAAGCTGGTATCGCCCAGGTTCACTGTGGGCTCTGGTGGATGCTGCTGCGCGTGCAGGCGAGGTCCTGCTGCTGCGACTGCCAACAGTACGCCAGCCATTACATGACAAGGGCAAGATTTCAAGAACCTTCCCCCTCTGAACGCCGAAGCATGATCTCCTGACGCAGCGCCTGCACACCCTTCTCGAGGACACGGAGGGTGTTCGCATCTGTCAGCCTGCCTTCAACCAAATGGCTCGCAGCGCCGGCAAGAAGGCTTTCGCGACCGGGAACCACATTCGCGAGCATGGACACGAGCGTCTCCCGAAGCTGGTACTGAGCCCTCACACCACCTGTACCTCCCGGGGCGGACGTAATGATCAAGACCGGCTTATTTCGGAAGCACGATGCAAACGCCGGGCGTGATGCCCAATCAAGCGCGTTGTTTAGGACACCTGGAATGCCATGGTTGTATTCCGGAGTAGCGATTACAACGCCATCGCTGGATTTAACCTCATCTCGCATCATTGCGATTGAAGCCAGCGGCGGGTCGGTATCGAGGTCTTCGTTGTAGAGCGGTATGTCTTCCAATGTCCGCACCGACAGAGCGACGCCGTCGTGCTCCTGGAGAGCTAAGCCTCTAAGAAGAGTAGTGCTGACAGAAGCCTTCCTGAGGCTGCCGGAAATCGCCAGCACCTTCAACGCCTGCCGCGATGACTGCCGTTTGACTGTGCTACTTTCACTCATACCATTTGAGTCTGCGCCAGAAGCCGACGAAGCGCTCGCGCTTGATTGAGAATATTGCGTGATCTAACATATCTCTCGCGGTGATAACTGATCTCGGAGATGATGGTCGCGAGGGGGAAACGTGGACATACGACACTATCGTTGTTTCATTGCACTTGCCGATGAAGGAAGCTTCACTTCTGCGGCACGTAAGCTCCATGTCGTTCAGTCCGGCCTGTCCGTAACGATCAAGGAGATGGAAGAAGAGCTCGGTGTGAAGCTGGTGCAGCGCACCACGAGACAAGTTTCGCTCACCGACGAAGGGCACCTTTTCCTGAAATACGCCCGACCTGCCGTGACCATGCTTCATGACGGAGTGGAAGCTGTGCGATCACAGAGCCGCGTGGTGCGCGGGCGAATCAAACTCGGAATCCTTCAAAGTTTAACCCCGTACATCGATCTGCCAATTGTCCTTGGCAAGTTTCACGCCAAATATCCTGAGGTGGATTTCACAGTCCGGTCCATCGATAGCCCGCAAGCCCCAGAACTCGTACGTGGCGGATCTATCGATCTTTGCTTTCACGCGCTTACAACCAAGAAGCTCGCGGCCGGAATCGACACAACGCTATTCGTCCAGGATTTTCTTGTTGCCATTTGCTCAAAGAGCCATGCCCTGGCTCAACGGAAGTCCATCACCTTAGAAGCGCTGTGTCCGCTGCCTTTTGTAGACCTCACCCCGGATCGAGCTCTTCGAACGCTGATTGATACTAGTTGCACCACTCAGGGCTTTGATCGCAAAAGCATGTTCGAAGTGAGCGCCGTGGAGACCATGCTGCAGTTCGTTTCAGCGGGATTGGGAGTGTCCATCGTGCCGAAGGCGTTGGCGAAGGCTTCGGAGAGGCGTTTAGGATTGCACATCCTGCCATTTCGAGATCAGAGCTTTCGTATGCCCAGGTGGAAGCTTGTCCTGCTGGTTCGATCGCAGCGCCAGAAGCTGGCGGCCCCGACCGTCCTCGATCTGATGCTAGGAGCTCTGACTGAAGCCAGCAAATCGCGCTAAGTTCGATCACCGCCGTTTGCTCCGCAGCATTATGCAGAATCCCTGATAATTGAAGTGCGAATGTTTCATAAGAGCTAGCTCTGTCTTACGGCTACTATGAAGGCGTGTCCGATCGGGATGGCCCGCAATCGAGTCAGGGACACGAGCAACCGATCTGCTCAGTACGGTCATCCCGCAGCAAAGGAAGCGGCGATGGCTCCAATTTACCTCACAAATCGAATGCGCAGCCGCAATCCAGATGCAGCTTTAGGCTACGGAATCCTTCGGCTGACACTTGGTCTGGACTACTTGTTTCATGCAGCAACGCGATGGTCCCACATCGGCATGTTTGCCGACAAAACGGTGAGTCAATTCGCCGGAACACCCCTGCCTGCCTGGAGTGTGCGGGCGTTTGCCGTGGCCATCACCATCAGCGAACCCATCATGCGCTGCTTCTGTTCGGCTTTCGTACGCGGGATGCGCTGGTGGCAGGCGGACTACTCATAGCAGCGCTGGTATTCGGCACCGCTCTTCGCGGGGATTTTACCGTGCTGTCTGAACAGCTCATCTATGCCTTGATCTTCTTCGTGCTCTTGCTTTACCGACAGGAGAATGACCGGTGGAGCGTCGATCAGTTCATGACTCGGAGATCCAGTGGAGTAAAGGCGTGAAAATGCTTGTGGCAGTCGCTCTCGGGCTTTGCTTGATTTCTACGGTTCATGCCCAAACAGTCATGCCCCAACCTGCCTTCGATGAGGTCAGGGTCGTCACCTACGTCGATTTGGAACCTGGTCTGGCCGCAAGCGGCTTGTCTTTGTTGATGAAAGAGGTCAAGAGCGAGGTTCAAAGCACTGGATGCCGAGATACGGTATTGATCGAAGAAAATGGCAGACCAAATCACTTTCTAATCGTCGAGCGCTGGCATAGAGCGAGTGATCGCGAAGCAGCCCACAAGAGCGATTCGTATAAGCAGTTTCGGGTTGGTCTACAGCCGATGCTTGCTAGTCCACTCGATGAACGTACCGGACATCGGGTCGCACCGTAAATGGGAAAGTCAGCATCGAGGAAGTGGAAGCAAGAAGCGGCACGTGTCCGCTGGAGGAGATAAGAAATTCCCTTGGTCAAGCGATTCACACGGTGGAAGTCGTAGGTCCTAATCCTGCTGTGCCCGCCATAAACGCTACAAAATGAACAACTTAAGAGTCGGACTGCTACCTTGACCTCCTCCGAAGGTGCTAAAGGGTGCTGAAGGTGCCGACGGGATGTCGGAAGCATCATCTCGACCACCTCGGCATTTGCACCCACCTTCTCTGAAGAGACTGCCTGCGTGTAGAGGTCGAGCGTGATCCTGGAGTTCGCATGCCTAGCAGTTCCTGAGCCGTCTTCACATCCACTCCCAGGGACGCAGGTTGGTCGCCAGCGAGTTCCGGAGGGGGTGCCAGCCGACAATCTTTCCTGTGATCCCAGCCCGCTCAAGAGTCGGACGGATGACCTTCTGCAAGAAGGTGTCAGGCCAGACCGGGATGTTCCGTGGTTGCGAAGGGAAGGGAAGAGGAAGTCGGGCGCCGTTCCATAGAGCGTCACCTTGCCATTCCCGGAGTGCTTCAGCCACAATGGGATGTAGCGGGACCGGCTTGGCGCTGGCGGCAGTCTTGGCATCGCCCGTCTTGGAGCGGACGCAGGACTTGCTCACCATGATCTGATTCGAAATGAAATGGACATCATGCCACTTCAGTGAATCAGCTCAGACCGCCGTAGGCCTGTGGTCCCAGTCACTGGCCACTCGGCCAGGACTTTCAGCTCTCCCAGAAGCTTCTCGAACCGACGGTTGCGCCAACTGATTCCCTTGTAGACGCCGAATCCGTACTCTTCTTCCACGGCCGCGAGGTGTCGATCGCCGCCGCGCGGTTGAGGAGGTCCAACTTATTCTCGATGTCCGTGGGAAACTCAAGGTGGGCTGCCAGCAGGTAGATTTCCCCGGTGCTCTCGTCCTCGATGGTCGGCATGTTTTCAGCGCGGAACTCCGGCGAGGGATGTACGGCCACGAACTGCTTCTTGGAGGGCTTCCGAACCGGGATAACCGTTTGCATCTTGCGCGTCGCCACCGCGTATCGCCCATGCGGACACTATCAGCGCGCCGCCAGAGCGCAGGGTCGAACTTGGAGGACGAGTCGGCCGCTGACGAGGCACTCGGGGCGTAGCTGTTCTGTGTAGGAACAGGCTGGACGGTAGATACATCCCTCGCACCAGATCCAGTAGAACCCCTCCTTGGCCATGCCGAGGACGATGATAATGTTCACGTCGTAGCGGTCATTGCGGTGCGCGGGATCGCGGAGGGCGCCCAGTACCTTGCTCCTGCGCGGGAAGTCCGAATCGTCCACCAGGTCGGCGATCTTTAGCACACGGTCCGTGCCCTTCTGCCGGACGAGGTGAAAGTTCGTCTTTTGGTCGCGGCCCGCTCACACGCCGAGCACGCCCTTGATCTCGTTCACCAATGGAGCGTTCCGGCGTTTGAAGATCGCTTGTTCCACGCCCTCTTTGGAGAGCTTGTCCAAGGCACGTGCATCAGCGCTCGGCTCTCACCGTGGAATCGCGCAATACAGAGGGACTTTCTTGACGGAGCGATCTTCCTGACGCCCGCAACGGCGCCTACCTCAACCTGATGTGCGCGATTGATTCCGAGTACAGCGCCTTCTCAAATGACCTTGCTCGACGGCGTACTTACCCCACACTGGACAACCCAGTGCGTCCACCCTGTCGAAATCTGCCCGGGTCTGACGCGAAAAGCAGAGCCGTTCTCCGCCGGCGACTTCGATGCTCCACCTTGAAGTGCTACGGAGGTGCGACGGAAGTGCTACTGCCTTCGATTTTGTGACCACGTACTGTCGCTTTCGTGTGCTTCGCGTGCTTATGAAAGGCGCTGCACAGATCCCGGTCGCAGGTGCCTGATGCTTTGTATTGTTTCACGCGCTACTTTCCTTTCCCGATGGCTACCCTGGGCTATCTGTTCGGCGTTGTTCTCTCTTTTCGGCGGTTTGCTTCACGCACAAGGGCTGGATAGGCTCCCATCCGCCGGCGTGGACCCCCGCTTCTCCTTTGGTGTCCGAGCCGGATTCGCTCTCCCCCAAAACGACCTCAAGCTCACCACTGGCACCTTTCCCCAGTTTGACCTCGGCTTCCGTCCAGAACGCCTTATCCACGGCGTGCACCAGGTCCGTCCCGTCGCCGACTGGTGGTACTTCCGCCCGGGCCAGCAGGACAGCACCACCTCTCTCGGTTCCCAGGTTCTCAAGACCCGCGTCCGCTCGCTCAACTTCGGCGGGGAATACCTCTACCGCATCGCCGGCGAGAACAAACGCCTTTCTGTCGGCGGCGGCTTGTACCTCATGCGCTGGTCGGTGGCCAGTGTCAACGCCCTCACGCTCTCTGCAGGCACGGCTCAGGCTTCCGGCACCAGTCACTGGATGCGCCTCGGGGAAGGCGCCGTCGCAGTCTACCGCCTGTCCCACCGCCTTGAACTCGAAAGTCGATGGGTCCACAGCCACTACGGCTACGAACACATTCCCGTCAATGTCGCCACTCTTGGCGCGGGGTATAGATTCTAATGCGTCCGAAATCCATCAACACCAACGCATTCGCATCTTGGAGCACCGTTAGCCTCCTGGCGTTGTTGTTGCTCCTCTCCGGCTGCGGAAATAACTTCACGTACACCGGCGACCACACAAACAAAAACGACTACGCCCTCAGCATTACGCCAGCCGCTCCGATCGTCACGGCGCAGCACTCCATCCAGCTCGCGGCCAAAAGCCTCTGGGGCAGCGGAGCTGCTTGGTCCGTGCTCCCCGCTTCCGCGGGCACCATCGACGGCACCGGCAAGTTCACCGCCGGGGCTACACCGATGGTCGCAACCATTGTCGCCATGTGGAAGGACGACGTCCGCTATACGGCCACCGCGCCGGTCCAAGTTGTCGCTCCCCCCGTTGCAACCGTCACTGTTCCAAGTTCCACCATCACCCGCAACACCTTAGAAGCCGCAACCGTTCCCACGCAGGCAAACTCCACCTACGCCTGGTCGATCCAGGGTGGAACCATCCTCAGCGGCCAGGGCACGCCGCAGATCCAGTTCACCAGCGCCACCCTCGGCTCGGTCCAGATCACCTGCACTGTCACCAACGCCGCCGGCGACAGCGCCACGGGACAGACAACCGTCACCATCATCGATGTGCCGCCCAGCATCCAGTACGCTCCCGCCTACACCCTCACGCGCGGAGTCCCTGCTGCCCCGATCGTACCCGCCAGCTCCGGCGGTGCCGTAGTCACCTGGTCCATCAGCCCCGGCCTGCCTGCTGGCCTCAGCTTTAATCCAGGGAGCGGGCAGATCACCGGCACCTCTACCAGCCTGCGATCGGCGATGCCATTCACCGTTACGGCCACCAACACGGGCGGCTCCACCTCGGCCACCTTCACGCTCGCCACGGTCGACATCGTCCCCGCAATCGCTTATAACCCCAGCACCTTCGTCTTCACCCGCGGATCGCCGATCCCCTCCGTCGTGCCCACCAGCTCCGGCGGAGCCATCACCTCCTGGAGCATCGCCCCCGCGCTTCCTGCGGGCCTCTCATTCAACACCGCCACCGGAACGATCATCGGCAACCCCTCGCAGCTCAGCTCGTCGACACGCTACGTTGTCACGGGCACCAACACCGGCGGCAGCGCCACCGCCACGCTCACACTCAGCGTGGTCGATCCCGTCCCGGCCATCCAGTACACCCCCACCACGCAGACGCTCGTTCGTGGCGCCGCCATCACGCCGCTTCTCCCCTCCAACACCGGTGGAGCAGCCGTCACCTGGCAGGTCTCTCCGAATCTTCCGGCCGGTCTGACGTTTGATACCGCAACAGGCACAATCTCCGGCACCCCCACAACGCCCGCCCCTGCTGCCACCTTTACGGTCACGGCCACCAACACCGGCGGCAACAGCAACGCCGTCGTTCTCACCCTGACCGTCGTCGACTCCGCCCCGGTCTTCTCTTTCGTTCCAGCCGCCTACGTTGAGACCATCAACGCGGCCATCACGCCGATCACCCCCACCCTCACGCATGGCACTGCCACCTCCTGGAGCATCGCCCCCGCCCTCCCCGCAGGTCTAGCGCTCGACCCCACAACCGGACGCATCGCCGGCACGCCCACCGTCCTCAGTTCCGCTGTCCTCTATACCGTCACCGCAACCAACAGCTACGGCTCCAGCACCACCTCTTCTGTCTCCATCACCGTCATCGACACACCGCCGGTCATCCACTACAACCCGTCGGCGTTCAGCCTCACCAAAGGTGCGCCGGTCGCCACGATCATCCCCACCAACACCGGCGGAACCGCTCTTTCCTGGGCCATCAGCCCCGCCCTGCCCGCTGGCCTCACCTTCGACACCACCTCCGGCCACATCTTCGGCACGCCCACCACCCTCAACGCCTCCGCCACCTACGCCGTCACCGCCACCAACACCGGCGGCACCAGCAACCCCGTCAGCCTCTCCTTCGCTGTCGTCGACGTCGTTCCCACTATCGGCTACAGCCCGTCCGTCTTCGTCTTCACCAAGGGTCAGGGAATCTCGCCCGTGCTTCCGGCCAACAGCGGCGGAACCGCGACCTCCTGGAGCATTTCCCCCGGTCTTCCCGGGGGATTGACCTTTGATCCCACATCCGGTCGCATCTCCGGCACCCCGACTGCTCTCAGCTCCGCCACAACCTATACGATCACCGCGACCAACACCGGCGGCGCCAGCACGCCACTCACGCTTACCCTGTCTGTCGTAGACATCGTCCCGGCGATCACCTACCCATCGCCCACGGTCACAGTAAGCGTAGGTTCACCCCTCACCGTACTCGTTCCCACGAACAGCGGCGGCGCGGCCACGTCGTGGAGCATCCACCCCGCACTTCCCGCCGGCCTCAGCTTTGATCCCGCAACCGGGGACATCACCGGCACACCCACCGGTCCCCTTGCACCAACAACCTACAGCATCACGGCCACTAACACCGGCGGGGCCAGCCAGCCCTACACCCTCACCCTGGACATCGTCGCTGTTCCCACAGCCGCCATCACCGCGTCCACCCAGACCCCGCTCTACGGCGCGCCCGTCGCGCTCACGCCCACCTTCACCGGCGCCACCTCCGCCGCAGTCGGCACTTCGCGCGGCGCCGCCGATGTCACAGCATCGCCGGCCACCGGCCTCGCCCTCACGACCGCAACCATCACGTCCCCCAAGACATTCTGGCTTCGCGCCACCAACGCCGCCGGTGACTCCGCCGACGCCTCCGTTGTAGTCACACCACAGATCGTCGCCGTCGGTTCCGTCTCTCCCGCATCTCCCACCAAGACCTCCGGCAGCGCCACAACCTTCTCCGCCGTTGCAAGTGGAGGTGTGACGGACGCCCTGACCTGGACGGCCACCGCCGGCACCATCGATCCGAACACCGGCGCCTGGACCGCTCCAACGGCAGCCGGATCCATCACCATCACCGCCACCTCCAGAGACGACACGTCTAAGTTCGCGTCCACCACCGTCAACGTCGTCGCCAGCACCACCGCAACCCTTACCGCATCGACCACAACGCCGCTCTTTGGCGCGCCCGTGACGCTCACCCCCACCTTCACCGGCGCTGTCAGCGCCGTCATCGGAACCGCACACGGCGGCAGCGATCTGTCCCCATCCGCAACATCAGGTGCCTCCCTTTCGACCCCCGCCATCACCGCGGTCACAACCTTTTGGCTGCACACCGTCAACGCAGCAGGCGACTCGGCCGACGCCTCCGTCGTGGTGACGCCACAGACCGTCGTCGTCACACCCATCACTCCAGTCGCACCAACCCGCACCGTCGGCACGCAAACAACTTTCACCGCCGCGGCAACCGGCGGAGCCACCAACGCCCTCACCTGGACGGCCACCGCGGGCACCATCGACCCAAGCACCGGTTCCTGGACTGCCCCGGCGAACGTGGGCTCCGCGACCATCACCGCGACCTCCCGAGACGACTCCTCGAAATCCGCCTCCACCACCGTCAACGTCGTCGCAGCCGCCACAGCCAGCATCACCGCCTCCACCACGTCTCCGCTCTTCGGCGCCACCGCCACCGTCAAACCCGTCTTCGCCAACACCGTCACGGCCGTTGTCGGCTCCACCCTTGGAGGAAGCGACATTTCCGCCGCACCTGTCAGTGGAACCAACATCTCCACCGCGGTCCTGACCACGCCCAAGACCTACTACCTCCACGTCACGAACGCCGCGGGTGATGCCGTCGATGCATCGGTCACCCTTACGCCGCAAACGGTCGTCGTCAACGCGATCTCGCCCGCAGCGCCCAGCAAGACCGTCGGCAGCTCCACCACTTTCAGCACCACCGCGACTGGCGGCGTCACGGACGGCATCACCTGGTCCGCCACCTTGGGCACGATCGACCCCAATACCGGCATCTGGACCACTCCCTCCGGCGCTGGAACAGCCACGGTAACCGCCACCTCCAAGGACGACACCACCAAGTCCGCCTCGACCACCGTCACCGTGGTGGCCGCAGCCACCGCGTCCATCTCCGCCTCGCCCACCTCTCCGGCGCACAATGCGACATCAACCCTGACGCCCACCTTTGCCGGCGCCGTCACCGCATCCGTCGGCACCAGCCGTGGCGCTTCGGACGTCTCCAGCGCTCCCACCAGCGGTGTCGCAATCACGACACCAGCCCTGACCACCGCAACCACCTATTGGATCCGTGCCACAAACGCCGCCGGCGACTCGGTCGACGCCTCCACCACGGTCACCCCACAGACCGTCGCCGTCAGCGTCATCAGCCCACCGGCGCCGACCCGCACCGTCAGCACCTCCACCACCTTCAGCGCCACGGCCACAGGCGGCCTCACCAACAACATCACCTGGAGTGCGACCGCCGGCACCATCACCTCCGCCGGCGTCTGGACCGCCCCCGCCACCGCCGGTTCCGCCACCATCACGGCCACGGCCGCTGACGACAACACCAAGTCCGTCACCACGACGGTAAGTGTTGTCGCTGCCCCGACAGCCTCCATCTCCGCCGCAACCCAGACGCCGCTCTTCGGCGCCACCGATACCATCGTCCCCACCTTCAGCAACGCGCAAACCGCAGTCATCGGCACAACAGCCGGCGCCTCCGACATCTCCGCCTCGCCGACGACGGCCGTTGGCATCCCGACATCCGCCATGACGGCGACGAAGACCTTCTATCTGCACGTTGTCAATCTGGCCGGCACCACCGCAGACGCGTCCGTCACCGTGACGCCGCAGACCGTCGTCGTCAACCCAATCTCGCCCTCCGCCATCACCCGCACCGTCAGCACCTCCACACCCTTCACCACCACCGCGACGGGCGGCGTCACCAATGGCCTAACCTGGGCTGCGACTGCCGGCACCATCACCTCCGCCGGTGTCTGGACCGCTACGTCCACCGCAACCAGCAGCATTACGATCACCGCCACCTCCAAGGACGACACCTCCAAGTTCGCCTCCACCACCGTCACTGTCGTTGCCGTGCCTACTGCCAGCATCAGTGTTTCCCCGACGAGCCCTGCATATGGCGCAACGGTCGCCATTACGCCGACCTTTACCGGAGCGACAAGCGCGTCGGTCGGCACCACCGCCGGCGGCAGCGACATCTCGGGCGCGCCAACCTCCGGCACTGCCATCACCAGCGCCGCAATCACAGCGGCAAAAACCTTCTACCTTACCGCGACCAATGCGGCCGGAACCTCGGCCACCGCCTCCGTCAACGTAGCGAAACCCGTTATCACTGTCAGCGCGATCACCAGCAGCGCGACGACCGTCAGCGTGGGCTACCCCATCAACGTCAAGTCCACCGTCACCAACGCCGTCGATACCACCGTGGACTGGACAGCAACAGGCGGCAGCTTCGCCTCGCCCGCCACTTCCGCGAGCGGCGCCTACATCGTCTGGACGGCGCCTACACCGGCTGCCAACACAACCTACACCCTCACCGCCACCAGCGACGCGGACCAGATAACACACGTCACCAAAACCATCAGCGTGGTGCTTCTGCCGACCGCCACGAGCCTCACTCCTAGCACAACCACACCTCTTTACGGTGCGACGGTGACCCTCACGCCCGCCTTTTCCGCCGGAACCGGCAGCGTCAACCAAAGCGTGGGCACGGTCACCTCGGGAACCGCCAAGAGCTCGCTCGCGCTCACCTCGGCCACCACCTTCACCCTGACCATCACCAACGCCGCCGGCCAGACCGCCACCGTCAACTCTTCCACCGTTACCCCGCAGACCGTCTCCGTCGCCACACCCACCGCCGCGCAGGCGTATCTCACCACATCACACAGCCAGGCCTACACGGCCGTCGTCAGCGGAGCCGTCAACACCGCCGTCACCTGGACCTCGGGCGGCGCCGGCACATGGAGCGGATCTACCTGGACCGCTCCCGCAACAGCCGGCACCTACACCATCACCGCCACGTCTGCCGCCGATCCAACCAAGTCCAGCTCCACCACGGTCACGGTCGTCAATCCACCCGTCATCACCTCCTTCACCGCCGCCAACCCACTCCTCTCCAGCGGCTACGCCACTACCCTCACCGCCGTCTACACCAACGGCGCGGGCACCGCGGCGATCGGCACAACCGGTTCCGGCAGCTCCGATCTCGCAAGCTCCATCACCAGCGGCACAGCGGTCCCGACAGGAAACCTCACCACCACCGAAACCTTCACCGTGACCGTCTACAACCAGGCCGGCAACAGCACCTCTGCCAGCGCCACCGTGACGGTCGTCCTTGGCGCCTCCACCCCGACCGCCTCCCTCAGCGGACCTCGTTACGCACATACCAGCACGCTTCTTCCGGACGGCACGGTTCTCATCGCAGGCGGCCAGAACGGTATGTCTGCCCTCGCCACCTCGCAGCTCTTCAACCCGGCTACGCCCGCGTTTACCGACGCTGGCACCATGGTGTCCGCGCGCTTCGGCCACACCGCCACCCTGCTCGCCAACAACACCGTCCTTCTTACCGGCGGCAACAACGGTTCCACCCTGGCCACCACCGAGCTCTGGAACGGCAGCTTCACCGCCACCGGCACGCTCAACACGGCCCGCGAGAAACACACGGCCACTCTCCTTCCGAACGGACAGGTTCTGATTGTTGGCGGCCTGAACGGCACCGCTCCGGTCGTCACCGCGGAGCTCTACGACCCCACCACCGGCACCTTCACCTACACAGCCGGAAATCTCGCCACAGCCCGCTACAGCCACACCGCCACCTTGCTCAGCACCGGCAAAGTCCTGATCTCCGGCGGTTACAACGGCAGTGTTCCGCTCAAATCCGCCGAGATCTTCGACCCTGCCACCGGCGCCTTCACGGTGACCGGCAGCATGGCCACAGCCCGCCAGCGACACACCGCCACCACCCTCAATGATGGAACGGTCGCGATCATCGGCGGCCAGGGAAGCTCTGCTTCGCTCAGCAGCGCCGAAATCTTCAATCCCACGACCAGCACCTTCACCGCAACCGGATCCATGGCCAACGCGCGCGACGGCCTCACCGCGACGCTTCTCGCCAGCGGCAAGGTTCTCGTCGCCGGTGGCGTCGATGCAACCGGAGTTCCTGTCGACGGCAGCGAAATCCTCGATCCCTCTACCGGCACCTTTGGTCTCACCGCCCTGCTGGCAACCGCCCGCACCCAGCACACCGCCACACTTCTCCAAACCGGCAAGGTCCTGCTCGCCGGAGGTCTCGCCCAGTCCGGAAGCCAGACCAGCGCGACCGCCACCGCAGAGCTCGTGGACCCGCAGGACGGCCTCACCCCCACCATCCCTGTCGCCACCACCACGGCTCCTGTGGGCGCGCTTCGCGGCCAGACCGGCCTCACCGCCTCTATTCCGTCCCAAACCCACGTCGGCTACGTGTGGATAATCACCGGGGGAACCATCACCGCCGGCCAGGGCACCGACGCCATCACCTTCTCCATGCCCTCGAGCGGCACGGCGACTCTGGACGCCCTCGTCACCAGCGACCGCCTCGTCCCCTCGCACGTCCAGACGGTCGTGACCCCGAAACCGGTCATCACCGCCTTCACGGCCACCCGCAGCACCGTCTCAGTCGGCAGCAGCACCAGCCTCAGCTGGGCCGTGCAGGACGCCACCGGCCTTTCCATCGACCAATCCATTGGCGCCGTCACCGGATCCAGCACCCCCGTCACCGTCGGCTCGCTCGGGACCACCACCTACACCCTTACCGCCACCAACGCCGGCGGCAGCGTCACCGCCACCACTTCCGTCCTTGCCGTCCCGCTTCCTGTAGCCGCGTCTCTCACCGCCGCCGCAAGCACGGTCGCCGTCGGTGGCAACACCAATCTCACCCCCATCTTCTCTCAAGGCACGGGCGTCGTCACACCCAGCATTGGCGCCGTTCAAAGCGGCCCGGCCTACCCCACACCCGCAATCTCCTCACCCACCACCTTCACCCTCACCGTCACCAATGCCGCCGGCGACACTGCCACCCAGACTGCCACCGTCGGTCTCCAGGCCGTCTCCGTCACCGGCATCAGCGGCCCAGCCTACGTCAGCGCCGGTCACATAGCCGCTTACACCGCCGCGGTCAGCGGATCGGTCAACACCGCCGTGACCTGGCAAACCTCGGCCGGCTCGATCGACAGCACCGGCGCCCTTACCGCACCTACCGGCTCGCCCTACACCACCACGCCCACCACCATCACCCTCACCGCCACCTCCGTCAACGGTGGCCCTCCCGCAACCCTCAACGTCACCGTTGTTCCCCTGCCTTCGATCACCAGCTTCGCCCTCAACCCCGCAACGGTGAACTACGGCAGCGCCGGCACCATGACGCCCGTCTTCACCCTCGGCACCGGCCAGATTGCCAGCCTCGGCTCCGTCACCAGCGGACAAGCCGTCTCGACCGGCAACCTCACCGCCTCCAAAACCTTTACCCTCACCGTCACCAACCTTGCCGGCGACACCGCCACTCAAAACCTGACCGCGCCCGTCGCGACCGTCACCGTCAGCGCCCCCACCCCCAACGGCCAGACCATCACGACGGGCGACACCATCGCCTTCACCTCGAGCGTCAGCGGATCGTCGAACGCGAACGTCACCTGGAGCGCCAACGGCGGCACCTTCGGCGGCAACTCTCCCGCCTACGACCCACTCGGCAACCCCCAGACCGTCGTCGCCCTTTCCGCCAACACCTGGACCGCCCCCGCCCCAGGCACCTACACCATCACCGCCAACTCCGTCTCTCCCACCGGCTACTTCGCCAGTACCCCCATCACCGTCGTCGGTCCACCGGTTATCACCTCGTTTAGTGGACCTATGCTGTCCATCACCACCGGCAACAGCACCAACATCACCCCAATCTTCAGCAACGGTACCGGTGTGGTCACCCCGGGCAATCTCACAGTCACCAGCGGCACAGCGTTCTCTACCGGAACGCTGACCTCCTCCACCGTCTACAAGCTCACCGTCACCAACGCCGCCGGCCTCAGCACCTACAAGTGGGTCACCGTCAACGTCGTCAAGGGCGCCACCTCGACCGTCTCGAGCACCATGGCCGCCGGCCGCTCCGGTCACACTGTTACCCTCCTTGCCGACGGCAGCGTCCTCCTCGCCGGTGGCAACAGCTCCACCACCGCCGAGCGGTACAGCGCCGCCGGAGCGCTCAGCACCGTTTCGTCTCCCATGGTGGCCGTTCGCTACCGGCACACCGCCACCCTTCTCGCCAACGGCAAAGTCCTGCTCGCGGGTGGCTCCAACGGCACCGCCGCGCAGAACTCCGCCGAGATCTTCGACCCCGTCGCAGGCACCTTCACCGCCAGTTCGGGCACCATGACCTCGGCCCGCCAAAACCACACCGCAGCCCTGCTTCCCGATGGCCGCGTTCTGCTCTCCGGCGGCGTCGACGCCACGACCACCGCGCTCTCGTCGACCGACATCTACGACCCCGTCACCGACACCTTCTCCGCCGGTCCAGCCCTCGCCTCCGCTGTCGAATTTCCAACCTCCACTTCGCTCGAAAATGGCCCAGCCCTCGTTGCCGGTGGAGACGACACGACTAACGCCGCCGCCTCAGCCCAGCTTTTCTCGAATGGCGTTTTCAGCACCCTCTCGCTCGCCCACGCCCGCACGCAGCACACCGCCACACTCCTGCCCGGAGGCACCCGCATCTTCCTCTCCGGCGGACTCGCGGCAGGCACCGCCCTCATCTCCAGCGAAATCTTCGACGGATCAAGTTTCTACAACACGACCGCGCTGACCACGGCCCGCTACGGCCACGCCGCCAACCTCCTCCAGAGCGGACAGGTCCTTCTGCTGGGCGGCACCACCGACGGCCAGAACGCCCTGGCCTCCGCCACCCTGTACGACTACGGCGAAGCCCAGATCTACAGCACCGGTGGCCTTTCCACAGCGCGTTTCGAGCCCGCGTCGACCATCCTCCGCAACGGAACAGTTCTGATCGCCGGCGGCGCCAGCGACCCAATCCAGCCCCTCTCCACCGGCCTCAACACCCTGGAGCTTTACGACCCGCAGGACGGCCTCACCCCGACCCTGCCCAACGCCACCATCACCGCTCCCGCTTCGGCGCCCGACGGAACCACCGGCCTCACCGCCTCCGTTCCGCTGCAGTACGACGTCGACTACGTCTGGTCCATCACCAACGGCACCATCACCGCCGGTCTCAGCACCAACTCCATCACCTTCACCCGTGGCGCCGGCCCCACCACCCTCAACCTCCTCATCGTTTCGGACCGCCAGGTGCCCGTCCAGGGCTCCGCCACAGTCGTTCCCTTGCCCCTCATCAGCAGCTTCACCGCCACCACGCCCAGCACCATCGGCCTGCCCGCCACACTCTCTTGGACCGCCACCGGCGCCCCGGGCATGACCCTCACCATCAACAACGGCATCGGCGACGTCACCTCGCTCAACGGCTCCACCACCATCACCACACCATCCACCAACACCACCTACACTCTGACCGCAACCGACATGTACGGCACCACGACGCAAACCGTCACGCTCGCCGTCGTCCCCGCGCCGGTCTTCTCCAACCTCGTCGCCGCCGTCAACCCTATCGAAAAGGGCGCCTCCACCACCATCGTCCCCACCTTCAGCAACGGCTCCGCAACGATCAACAACGGCGTCGGCGCCGTCCAGAGTGGCGTTGCCTATCCCACCGGAACCCTCACCACCTCCACCACCTTCACCGCCACCGTCACCAACGCCGCCGGCACCTCCGTCACAGGCACGCTCAACCTCGCGGTCATGCCTGTGGTCGTCAGCGCCATCTCAGGCCCAGCAAACGTCACCATCAACAGCACCTCCGCCCAGTTCTCCGCAACCGTCACCGGCGCCGTCAATAAGATCGTCACCTGGTCAACTTCAGCCGGCTCCATCAACGCCTCGACCGGTGTCCTCACCGCACCCGCCACCACGCAGGACCTCGTCGTCACCGCAACCTCCTCCGCCGATCCCACGCAAACGAGCCAACTCACCGTTCACGTCGTCGCTGTCCCTGTTGCGACCGGCATCACTGCCGCCACCAACCCCGTCCTCTACGGCGGCACCACCACCATCACTCCCACGTTCTCGCAAGGCACCGGCAGCATCGACCAGGGCGTCGGCCCCGTCACGTCGGGAACGGCCTACACGACCGGAACGATCACCGCCAGCAAGACCTTCACCCTCACCGTCACCAACGCCTCCGGCTCGACGGCTACCTACCCCCTGACGATCACACCACAGACGGTCGTCGTCAGCGCCATCACCGGTCCCGCTTCCGGCAAGGTCACCGCCGGATACAACGCAACCTTTAGCGCCACCGTCACCGGAGCCGTCGATACCTCCCTGACCTGGACCTCCGCCGGTGCCGGCACCTGGACCGGCAGCACCTGGACCGCACCTTCCACGCCGGGCGCCTACACCCTCACCGCCACCGCGGTGAACGGCGCCACCAACACGCTCTCGATCACAGTCGTAGCCGCGCCCAGCATCTCCGCTTTCGCCGCCACTCCCGCGGGCGTCAACGCGAACGGCAGTTCCACGCTCACCGCCACCTTCTCGGGCGCAGGCTCTGGAGCGAACGCAACCGCTGTCATCACTCCCGGGAATCTCACCCTCGCCAGCGGCTCGGCAGGCGTCTCAACCGGTGCCCTCACTACCTCCCAGACCTACACCCTTACCGTCACCGACGACGCCGGCGATACCGCCACCCAGCAGACGACCGTGCAGGTCTTTCTCGGCTCGTTCAGCGCGACCTCCAACAGCATCTCGCCCGGCCGCGCCCTTCCCACCGCCACCCTGCGCGCCGACGGCAACGTCCTCGTCGCGGGTGGCGGGTCCGCCAGCAACACCGCGGATCTGTTCAACAGCACCGCCCTGTCCTTCGCCTCCGCCGCGACCCTCAACACAGGCCGCAACGGACACACCGCCACCCTGCTCCCGAACGGCCTGATCCTGATCGCAGGTGGCACGGACGGCAGCTCCGCCCTCACCTCGGCCGAACTCTACAACCCCGCCACTGGCACCTTCACCGCCACCGGCAATCTCAACGTCGCACGCAAAAATCACCGCGCCATTCTTCTTGGCATCGGCAAGGTCCTCCTGACCGGAGGAACCGGCCTCAGCAGCGCCGAACTCTACGATCCCACCATCGGCTTGTTCACGAGCACAGGATCCATGGCGGCCATCCGCGACTCCGCCACCGCCTCTATCCTCTCCGACGGCCGCGTGCTTGTCGCCGGCGGATCGAACGGCTCCGCCCGCCTCGCCACCACAGAAATCTACGATCCCACCACAGCTACCTTCTCGACCGGCGCTTCCATGCTCCAGCCGCGCGAGCTCCATACCGCCACTACCCTGCTCAGTGGCCAGATCCTCTTCGCCGGCGGGACCGGCAGCACCGCCACCGGCAGCGCCGAACTGTTCAATCCCTCGCTCATGCGTTTTGCTGCCACCGGCGACATGGTCCAGCCACGCCAGGAGCACGTGGCTGCCCTTCTTCCCGACGGCATGGTTCTGCTCGCCGGCGGCAACAGCGGCCTCACCACCAACGCCATCGACCAAGCCGAACTCTACAACCCCTCCACCGCGACGTTCCTGAAAACCGACTTCATGAGCACCACCGGCACCCCGGTCACCGGCGCTGCCGCCACGATCATCCCGTCGGGTCAGGTTCTCGTCACCGGCGGCACCACTAATGGCGCAACCGCCGCCACCAGCTCCGCCCTCTACACGCAAACCGACGCAATCCCCGCACCCGCCGCCAGCGCCACCATCAACACCTCCAGCTACGCCTTGCAGGGTGCCACCGCTGTCGCTGCCCACGTCACCGCCGTCGCCGGCGCGCGCTATATCTGGATCGTCACAAATGGAACGCTCGTCTCCGGCCAGGGCACTCCCAGCATTACCTTTAACATGCCCGCCACGGGCAACGCCACCCTCGACGTCCTCCTTGTCACCGGTGTGCAGGTGCCCTCGCACGGCCAGGCCGTCGTCGTCGGAGAACCCGCACCCACCATCACCAGCTTCACTGCCGCTGTAAACCCCGTCCTGTACGGGGCAAACACCACCATCACGCCAGTCTTCAGCAACGCCGACGCGTCCGCTGTGATCGGCGCGGGCGCCATCGGCAGCTCCGACATCACCGCCGCCGCCGTGAGCGGCACCGCCGTCACCGTCGGGCCAATCACCGCCCCCGTCCAGTACCGCCTCACCGTGGCCAACAATGCGGGCGTCAGCGCCACGCAGACCCTCACCGTCGCCGTCCAGAGCATCATCGTCTCGGCTGTCGGCCCGGGCAGCCCAACCGTCTCCGCCGGTGCAACCGAGACCTTCACGGCAACCATCACGGGCGCTGCGGACACCGCCATCACATGGACCGCAACAGGCGGCAGCATCACCTCCTCCGGTGTGTGGACCGCCCCAGCCACCCCCGGCACCTACACGATAACCGCCACCTCCGCCGCGGACGGTGTCACCCACAGCAGCACCACCGCGACGGTCATCGCCCTTCCCGTCATCCAAAGCTTCACCGCAAGTTCCACGACCCTCAACTTCGACGGCACCACCTCGCTCACCGCCGTCTTCACCGGCGCAGCGAACAGTCAGGCGAGCATCGGAACGGGCGGCTCCGGCTCCTCGCAGCTCAGCTCCGCCGTCGTCTCCGGCACCGCCATCACCACGCCCGCGCTCACCACCAACACCACCTACACCCTCACCGTCACCAACACCGCCGGAGCGATCGCCACCGCCACCGTCTCTGTTTCCGTCACCCAGCCCTTCGCTCCCACCGGCTCTTTGGCCCTCGCACGCCTCGGCCAGACCACTACGCTTCTGCCCGCCGGTACCGTTCTCGTCGCCGGTGGAACCACCGCGGCCGACATCGCCGAGGTCTACACTGCCGCGAACGGCGCCTTTGCCCCCACGCAACCCATGCAGGCCGCCCGCCGCCACCATACCGCCACGCTGCTCGCCAATGGGCAGGTGCTGCTCGCCGGCGGCTACGACGCGACCAACACCGCGGAAAATACTGCCGAACTCTTTGACCCAACAAGCGGCGCCTTTACCTCCGTCGCGGGTAACATGGCCCACGCCCGCCAAGACCACACCGCAGCCCTCCTTCCAGATGGTCGTGTCCTGATCGCCGGCGGCTACAACGCCACGGAAGGCCAGCTCGGGAGCGCCGAGATCTTCGACCCAACCACGGGTGCTTTCACCACCGTCGCTACTTCGCTCGTCAGCGCTCGCCAGTTCGCCACAGCCACCACGCTCGTTGACGGACGTATCCTGATCGCCGGCGGCTCCAACGGAACCATCAGCCTTGCTACCGCGGAAATCTTCAGCAACGGCGCCTTCTCCTCCACCGCCCTCGCCATGGGCTCCGCCCGTTCGAACCACACCGCAACCCTCCTCCCATCCGGCCAGGTTCTCCTCGCCGGCGGATACGACGGCACATCCCGCCTCGCATCGAGCGTGCTCTTCACCCCAGGATCCCCTGACAGCTTCGCCTCTGCCGCCTCCATGACGCAGGCCCGCCAAAACGCCACTGCGACTCTCCTGGCTGGCGGCGGCGTCCTCATCGCCGGTGGCACCGCGGACGGCACTACGGGTCTTGCCACAAGCGAGCTCTTCAATGCGTCCGCGACCAGCGTCTCCAGCAGAGGTAGCCTCACGACCGCCCGATCCGGCGCAGGCTCCACACTCCTCCGCGACGGCACAGCCCTCATCGCCGGCGGCACCACCGACGGCACAACCGCGCTTGCCTCAGCAGAACGCTTCAGCCCGCAGGACGGTCTCACGCCCTTCCAGCCGAACGCGACCATCACTGCTTCCAGCACCACTGCCTACCCGGGGACGACGGGGCTGACTGCCACCGTTCCTGCCCAAACCGGCAACCGGTACACCTGGCAAGTCACCAACGGCACCATCACAGCCGGACAGGGCACTGCGTCCATCACCTACACGCTCGGCAACTCCGGCAACGCCACCCTCGACGCGCTCGTCTCGAGCGACCACCTCATCCCGGCACACGGCCGTCTCACCGTCACCTCCGAACCTCTCCCGCAGCTCACCAGCTTCACCGCCAGACTCAATCCCGTCCCGTTCGGCGGCTCAACCATCCTCACCGCCATGTTCAGCAACGCCACCAGTGTCACGCTCGGCACCTCCGGTTCCGGCAGCTCCAACATTTCCACCTCTGTCAGCAGCGGCACCGGTATTCCCGTCGGCCCCCTCACCACTACCACCTCGTACACCCTCACCTTCCCGACGATCGACGGAACGCAGATCACCCAGACTCTGCCCGTCTCCGTGCTGCCTATCCTCGTGTCCCCCGTAGCGCCGGCCGCCCCAACCATCTCCGCCGGCAACACTCAAACTTTCAGCGCGACGGTCTCCCAGGCGATCAACACCGCCATTACCTGGTCCGCCACCGGCGGCGCCATCTCCGCGTCCGGCCTCTGGACCGCTCCCTCCATGCCAGGCACCTACACCATCACCGCCACTGCCGCGGCGGACAACATCACCGCTGCCTCTACCACCGTCACCGTGGTCGCGCTGCCGTCTATCCAAAGCTTCACGGCCGCGTCTTCCACCGTCAACTACGGTCAGACCACCACGCTCACCCCTGTCTTCACAGCGCCAGCGGGCAGCCAGGCAGGGGTCGGCACCTCCGGCGCCAGCTCCACGCAACTCACCACAAACGCAACCAGCGGAACTGCCGTCACCACACCCAGTCTCACCGTCACCACCACTTACACCCTCACCGTCACCAACGCCGCAGGTGACTCCGTCACCAGCAACGCCCAAGTCACCGTCACCCAACCGTTCACCACCACTGGCTCCATGGCTCTCGCCCGCCAGGGGCAGGCAGTCACCTCACTCCCAGACGGCACCGTCCTCGTCACCGGCGGCACCGGAGCGGCCGATCCTGCCGAACTCTACACCGAGGGCTCTGCCGCCTTCACCTCCACCAGCGCCATGACCACTGCTCGCAAAGGGCACACCGCCACGCTGCTCGCCAACGGCACCGTCCTCGTCGCCGGAGGCACCGACGGCACCGACATCCTCTCCTCCGCCGAAGTCTACGACCCGTCCGCCCACACCTTTACCGCCACGACTGGCACCATGCTCCACCCGCGTCAGAACCACGCCGCCACCCTTCTTCCTGACGGTCGCGTTCTCCTCATCGGTGGCTCTAATACGACCGAAAACCAGCTCGCCTCGGCAGAAATCTACGATCCTTCCACCGGCGCCTTCACCGCCCTCTCCTCTTCGCTCGTCCAGCCGCGGGAGTACGCCACCGCCACGACGCTGCCCACCGGCGACGTCCTCGTCACCGGCGGCACCGGCACTGGCGGAGCCACCCTCAACTCCGCTGAGCTCTACACCAGTGGCGCCTTCGGCTCACAAACTTTCCTCCTTCGCTCCGCTCGCACTCATCACACAGCCACGCTTCTGCCCTCCGGTCAGGTCCTGCTTGCCGGTGGCAGCGACGGCTATACTGCGCTCGCAACCGCCGAACTCTACACCGGCGGCAGCACCAACAGCTCCTTCACCCTCACCTCCGGGTCGATGGCCACCGCGCGCCAGGGGCACACCGCCACGCTCCTCGCCGGAGGCAAGGTCCTCCTGGCCGCCGGGTCCGACGGCTCCACACCCATCGGCTCCGCCGAGCTCTTCGACCCCGCCATCGGGACCTTCGCCCCTGCCGGCACTCTCGTCACCGCCCGCGCGAACGCAAGCGCCGCCCTCCTCCAGAGTGGCAAAGTCCTGCTTCTCGGGGGCACCGGCGCCTCCACACCGCTTTCCAGCGCGGAGATCTTCAGTCCGCAGGACGGCGTCGTCCCAGACCTCCCCTCCCTCAACCTCTCTGCTCCGTCTACGGCGGCCTTCGGCAGCTCGCAATCGGCAACCATCACTCTGCCAAGCCAGTCCCTTGTCGTGTGGTTCGTGGGCAACGGCACGGCATCATCGGGCGTAGGCACCAGCGCCCTCTCCTTCACCATGGCTCCGAGTGGCGACACAATCCTCTACGTATTGGTCTTCACCAAATCCGGCCTTCCCCTCTCAAGCTCTCAGATCGTAACGGGTCACTAGGAACAGCCTGATGTCGAGCCGGCGGCTTCCGACCTGACTCAACCCAATCGGGGTCTTGCGGACGCAGCATGACCGGCATACAGTTCCCGCGACGCAGCGGCACCTGCTTCCATTCAGTGGTGATGATCGCAAGGCTGCCGCCCGCATTGCTCAGCCAGACCCATCGAAGAACGAGCAAACGCTGGTTGAGAAAGTATTCGGATACCTCACCCAATACCGAATCCCGGGATCGCACACTGGGAGCAATCCCGCCTTTTGGGCCGCGGCGCAAGCGGACGGCCATGCATTGCGAGCCTGGCCTGAACATTCGGCCAGGCAGCCGCACGCAGGTGCGCCCAGCCGTGACCGCAGCGTGGACGCGTTGCTGAATTGACGAAAAGTTCCTGACGGTCTCAGATTGGCAAGACAGGGGGGTGTCTGGCGCCATCCGAGAAACCCTAGGATGCCGCCGCGGGCTTGAGCTGCAAACTAATACCTGCGGTCGAAGTTGCGTCCAGATCAATCCGTGGCCGGGTCCGTCGGCTGCTAGCTTCACGCTACACCTGCGTGCTCGCTCCGGGCGCTTGGCGCTTCCGGTGTATAAGAAACAAACGCAACCTCCTCCTTGCAAACCGTGATGTCATACGTTATTCGGTCCGCTTTCCGGGGCGCAACGGGTAACGGTGGGATGTGCCGTGTGCAGATCCCGGCTTCCACTGCCGAGTGAGTTGCTGGCTGTGGAATTGGGTCTGGCCTGTCCGTTTGTAGAGCACCCGGCTCGCCGGCTTCGACCTTGGCGCACCTTCGAGAGGGTCGACAAACGCACCAAGGCAACATCGGCTTTCGGGGTACGGACAGCCGGTCCCCTCTTCATGGACGTCCGCGATGCCGCCGGCATCTGCATCGACGAGTCTACCTTGACGACGATGTGGTGGTGACGGTCCGGCTGACAATGAGGGCTGCGATGACGGTGCTACCGCAAAGCCGGGAGTGCTGGCGCAGGTGAGCGCCGGCAATGGGAGAAAGCGCTCGATCTTGCGATAACGACGGCTTGGCCATTGGCGTTCGAGATCGAGGACGACGGCGTGGCCGGTGCCCTGATAAAGCCAGCGAGCGCATAACTGCACGGCCACGGAGAGGGTGGCGTGCTGGATGTGCTTGGCCCCGCATGCTCGTTCTGGAGAGACTGTGGGTTCAACTAAATCGTGCACGAGCACATAGGTCTCAGGCTAGACACACTCCAGTGACAACGCTCACGTCCAACGCTGGCTGCAGATCGTGCCGCGCTAGTGCGGCTTCCAGCGTGGGGACAAGTTGGGGGCCAGTTCGGGCCATTAGCGGTTTCAACGAGCTTTCGCATGCTCCCGAATCTCTCGATGAATCACGCCAAATCGTGAGGATTGCCAGGACAGAGCGATTCACACGGTGGAAGTCGCGGGTTCGACTACAGCGGACGTGTTGGCCGCACAAGTACGGTCGGACGCTCGGACATCCGGAGATCCTTGGCTGCAGTTGCGGCCCGGGCAACGTAGCATACGGGCGGGAATCGCACCACATATCATGTGCGCCGGCGATGTCCTCGGACAGCAAGGATAGTGGTCACAACGAGGCTGCCGGAGCCGCACTGAACTGCACTGCACTGAAATGCCCATACAAATGAGATGGGCTATTGACCGATTTGGTCGGTGGCCGCTTCTCGGCAGCGCGTAAAGCTTCTGGGTGCGATCCGCAGTCAGGAGGTTTGCTCGAGAATGTGCCCTCTAATGTCGTATTGGGCCGTCGAGGCCGCAAACCTCCTCAGTGAGGAGGTTTACGAGCTCACCGGGAACACAGACAATTTTGCAGTCGAAGGTTTTCTGCCGGCTTAAGGGCTATCAACAAAGGTCCTGGATCTGCCCCTCCGGTCTCCCTCAAAGCAACGTACGTTCCGCCCGCCGGCTCAACTGACAGGGCTCTTCGTGGTAATGTCTGCATCACCGTTGGCCGCGACATGCTGAGGCCGGCGTCCGCCGCACCATGAAGCCAAGAGGGTGATTGTTATTTCCCGGCACGCGACGGGGCTGAGGCGAGCGGGAACGACGCAGATCACGACGAGCGGAGTGCACTTCCCGTACACACGGCTGTCCGAAGGAAGGCAGCCCGGAAACGGTAAGCGACGTCAAGACGTCAATCCGCGACCGATGATTTTCGGGTAGCGACCCCTTGATCCATTTGTTCGCAGCAGTGTCCTGCGCCCAAGAACGCTCGGTGAGGTTCATGCCGCGGAGTACCGGAGATGATGAGAAGACGGAGTCGAGAAATGCGTCCAGGATGGGAGAGCCGCATCTCGAATCGTCGTCGGCTTGTACACGCGGAAGAACGAGCACATCTTCAAAACATTCAATAGGCGAGCTCGGCCGTTGCCAGCGGGGTATCCGGCCGGAGGCGTATGCCAGCAAGCACCTCACGTCGTCGAGATCGCATCCGAGGATTGCTCCATTGGGTTGGAGCCCGGGCACAACCGGCCTGCCTGTCCCAGAAAGCGAAAGGCGAATGCGTGCGCCACGTCGGTCACTCTCTGAGTCTGTGCTCATCGCTTGCGGGTTCGGGTCTAAGTACTTCGGGGGAACTGTCTTTGCGGCGTTCATGGAGCTACTGGCCCAATCGCTCTTGAAGTCTCCCTCGGTATCGGCAAAACTCACAAGGAGGGAGCCTGCCGTCCATCACGGGCTCCAATCCTCGAGCCGTAGCCTCAGCGACGTCCCTACCCGCGCACCGCCCTGCTTAATTGTTCACAAATCTGAAGCCCAAAAGCCAGATTCCACCTGCCCGGCGGGTATCCCTGGGCATGAAGAAAACGGATCCCACAACCGTGGATGCCCTGCGAACCTACATCGTAGAACATCCAGAAGAAACCTATAAACAGGCTGCACACCGCTTCAGTCTGAGCGAAATCACGGTCAAACGGCTCTGTTCTGGCATGGGCGGACGTAGACGCGGGCGGAAGTCAGCACCTGCTCGGCTGGAGAGATCGGCGACCGATCGATTCTGGGGCCATGTCGAGCGCACACCAGACGGCTGCTGGCCATGGAAAGGAAGCATCAACGGCTCCGGTTACGGCTTCACCCGGTTTGAGGAGGCCAAACAGGGCGTTCATCGTGTGGCCTACACGTTGGCCAAGGGCCCATACCCGAGGGCCTCGAGATCGACCATACCTGCCGCAATCGCATTTGCTGCAACCCTGCCCACCTGCAACCTGTGACCCACGCAGAGAACATGGAGCGCGTTCGCTCCCGGCAAATCGTTCGAACGTCAGCCCAAGAGGCCCTACGCATCGCATCTCACACCATTCATCGTCGGATGTTTCCATTGAACTTGAATCGTTGCGGGCTCGACGACGGGTCGCCGCTTCCTCCAGACGAAGATTGCGTAGAGAGTGAGCTGATCTGGGACGCCGCAAAAAACCCATGCTTCCGGTTCGCCGTTTGCGGATACAGTTGCAGCATAAATACGTGGGTGATCGCCGACTGCGAAGGGTTCGCCATAAATCAGTTCGAGTCCATCTGGGGAGAAGGTCTCCCCGTGCACTACAAGCGGCTCGATTCTGTCGACATGACCCGCATCTTCTCATCCAGGTACCGTCTCCGACAGGAATTTGCCACATGGAGCAAGACTCTCAACGGCTTAGGTCGTCTTATGGACCAGCGTGAGGAAAAAAGAGCAGCGCCAGCGAGACGAAGAAAAAGAGCGGCGCCGGCGAGAAGAGAAGGAAGAGCAGCGCCGGCGAGAAGAGGAACAGCGCCGGCGTGAGTGGGGGGACGACGACGACTACGACTTCTATCAGGGGCCGAAATTGACGGAGCCGAAAAAGGAAGAGGCCAAGAGGCAGACCGCAACTCAGAAAGCACCAGCAGTTAGAAACCTGGAACGCTTTACCGATAAAGACCGATACCCCGATGAAAGTTACGATAGGGCCGAGTACGATTGCGACTGATGATCGCACCATAGGCTATTGAACACGGCTACTGATCCTTTTACGCATTGCGTTTTCTCGCCAGCGTTCGTAGGATGTCCCCATAAAGGCTCAATGAACTATTTGACTCATTTGCGCTATTGGTATCAATGTCCGTTGACCTACCAAACAGGGCTTCCTGTACGTCAGTCTGAGTCGAGATGAGCTGTGCCTGAGGTCGGTGGAGATGCGGCCGCTCTCGGTTCCGATCAGGTCCAAGATCTCCGGGAAGTCCAGCTCACAGACGGCGCCGACCCTCTCCAGGATTACGTCGTCAGTTGGGGATTCCAGGTGGGTGGGGTCTAGACCTGTGAAGCCCTTGACGGTATCGCATGGCTTTCGCCGCGGGGTGTCACGATGACCGAACTTTGTTCGTAAGGTGCGCGACTCGCCGGCGTAAGCGCGATGCAGTCTCAGACGGGTGGGGGGTTGAGGTCCTTAGTGGATCAGCGTTGCCTTCGATGCGGACGAAGAGGGCGGTGGTGTCAGGGATGAGCTTCGTCTTCCCAGGGTGCGCGTATTGCGTAGGTTTCCTGCTAGCCGCCGCGGACGTACAAGCTGATGGGGTCGGACGGCGCCGCCCTGAATGAGCGTGAGGCGGAGGAAGTGGACGGGAGTGAGATCGTGGTACCTGAGGGTGGTGGGGTAGGGGGCTGGAAAAGGGAGTTGTAGGTTCGCCAGACAAAGGACGCCAGCAAGGGTGACTCGTTTTACAGAAGGGCGCCGATGCGGTAGACGCTTTGTGACTCGAAGGTGGCGCGGCAGGTGATGCTTTTGCCGATCCGATTCAGTTGGCGCGAACGGTTCCGGCAACGCGAACGATTCCGGCAACGCGAACGATTCCGGCAACCTACCGGTTCCGGCAAGAGGGTCTTGCCAGGGTGATTGTGGGCGAGGCATTCGAGCGTGGTGTCGGCGTGGCTGGTGTCGGGAAGGGGAGGACAGAGGTGAATCAGGCGAAACTTTGGGCAGGCGGCGGCGAGGGATGAAGTTCACTTCAGCCAGGATGCCGGTGTTGCGGCCGCGGATGGCGGGATCGGTCAACCGATGAGGCGTGGTACTTAGGGCTGTCGGCGCCGAGTACCGCGTCCCTTCTGCCTTCGCATGCAGGAGTCGGGTGTGCGTTCTGCGGATGAGATGGCACCGCGTTGAGCTTGCCGAGGAGGAGCTTGCGGGTGACATCGAGTCCGTGCGAAGAAGGCGCCTTATTCGGTTGTGCCGTTGAGATAACGTCGGACTTCCAGTTCATGCCGGAGAGCGTGAGGGTTGTGCGTTTTCCTGCAATTAGTTGAGGGTCGCGAAGAACTCGGTTCGCTAGCAGAAATCGGCGTAGAAGGAATCGGAGATGTGGAGCTGCTTCCGGCCGAAGTTGGGTCGGCGGCTAAGGCCGATGTGATCCGCCGTGAGGACGGTACCGGGCACACCGGCGAGGTTGAGTGCGCCACCGGCGGTGAAGGCGGGCACGGGTTCCCGCATCGGGACAAAGCCGCCATAACCGAAGACTCTCATCCGAAGAGGATGTAGATTCGTGGGCGCTGGGGCGGGGTCACGGGGCGCTGACGTAGCGGCCGGCAGTGGAGGAGGCGAGTCGTAAACCGTCCAGGGATGCGGGTGCGCTGTGGCGGCGATGGGTTTGAATGGCAGAAGGTCCCGAGCGGAGGCCGTTCATCGAGGTCTGGAGGGCACCGTCTCGTCGGGAGCATCCAGTATGGTCTGACATTGCTGAAGTGAAGCGGGAAGCCGAGGTTGACAGAGACCACTCTTGGTCGATCCCGGCTCTATCAGACGCGGTGAAGGTGTAAGGACCGTCGAGGTTGACGCGCTAAGTGTCGTGACGAAGGCGAGGTGGCCGGGGCGCCAGGATAGGTCGCGAATGGCAGCCGTGGCAGCCTAGGTGGTACCCGCGTCGGTGGTGGTGCCGGTGGCCGGGGCTACGGCGGGTGTAGCTATGCACAGGGCTGCGGTGGAAGCGCCCGCCGGAGGGCTGAGGGAAGGGAACAGAGGGGCTGCGGAAGTGGGATCCGCACTCACGTCGGGCGGGTGATTCGGGTAGAGGGCTGGCGGCCGTTGAAGCTGCCGACCTCCGAGATTTCGCGCCATAGCTTGGGGTCCCTACAACAAACGTCAAAGCCGTACGCTAAGGAATGTGGGATTAACCCGTCTGAGGCTCTGAGGCTGCGAAAGGCCTCGTAGAGGCCTGAAAGCACCCCTGCGTAGGCGTCTTGCGGCCTGCAATGTATAGGGTTGATGTGCTCCCATGCAATGGACTTCGCTCCGTCGCCCTCCCAGCAGGTCTCCAGTGGCTCTCTGAGGCCTAGCCCTAGCTAGAAGGCCTGCGCTGCTTTGCAGCGGAAGAAATAGTGACACGTCACTGTAAAGTGACGCGCGCCACGATTTCACGCTCACAACGTCTACGACTCGACGCTGATAGGCACGGAAGATCATCGTGGACGGCAAAGAAGTGAATACGAAGGAAACCGTGATGGTCGAGCGGGCGAGTTCCAAATGAACCCGGAGAGCGAGGTGATCTAAACCGCTTTTGCAAGAGAGTGGAGCGGGTTCGCTCCACCCTAAGGATTTCGTTACAGGTGGAAGCCCTGCAGGGACCCCTCTTCGTCGGGGCCGGATACTTACACTATCGTTCTTCATCGCTGTCCGTTTCCGTAATGGACCAAGCAAATTCAACAAGCTCCTATAGGGGTTAGTTGTTCGGGGGCCGGAATGTACCGGGAAGAGCGAGAAAGGGAGCGATCACCTTTTCCATGTAAGGTTCGGAGAGCTTACCTAGCTGTCCCTTGGGAAAAACGAAGGACACGTTCGCGAAAAAGGGAAGGTTCGTTTGAAGGAGTAGAAAATGTCGTGCTCTCCATCGGTCATCGCGCGCACGTCGATTATCTGGACCGGATAGCCTTGGCCATTGATCGCACAGCTTGACACGGCCACTCCATATCAGGCCAAAGCGCATCGCGTCAAACGCCTCGTTGCGGCGTTACAACGCCGGACGAAGTGGTGGTACGGGGGTATCTGGCCTGAGTGGCGGCCTTCTTGTGTCCCACTTGGTTTCTTGTTCGTAGGCATGCGCCAGGGCTAATACCTTGCTTTCCGAGAAGCGTGGCCCCGCGATCATGAGGCCGATAGGCATGCCGTCTTTGGAGAAGCCGCAGGGGACGGAGATGGCGGGGAGGCCCCAGACGTTGAATGGGGTGCAGTTGTCGAGTTCGAGGACGCCGGGGTTGTGGTTGGTGGGGTGCTCTTCCGAGTCGATAACGAAGGAGAGTTTTGGGGGATGACGCGAAGCGTGGGGACGACAAGGAGGTCGAAGTCGGCGAAGCTGTCATCGATGGTGCGGCGGGTGGATTCGAGATCCCAGTGGTGGCGGATGTACTCGGAGACTTTCTCGCTGCCGGCGCCGGCGGGCGTGTCGAGGGAGTCTTTGAGCGCCTGGATCTGCAGGCGCAGGGCGAGCATGTACTTCGAGGCTCGGGTTCTGAAAAGCTCTTCGTGGTACGCGTACATCTCGTCGATCATGTCGTTGAGGGTGGCCCACGGATAGTTGCCGGTGGAGGGCATGGAGACGTCTTTGGAGCCCTTGGTTAGGCGGTTCAGCACGCCGATCGCGTCTTCGACTGCCTTGGCGGTATCGGCGTCCACGTGGTCGTAGAAGGGGGCTCGGGGAATCCCGAGGCGAAGGCCGGAGACGGGCTGCCGCATGCCCTCCACGTAGTCTTCCTTGGGGTGCTCGACGCTGGTGATGTCGTATTTGTCGTAGCCGGCGAGGACGTTCATCATTAGGGCGTTGTCCTCGACGCTCCGGGTAATGGGGCCGCAGTGGTCAAGTGAAAGGACCAGGGGAACAATGCCGCGGATGGGGACGAGGCCGTAGGTGGGTTTGAGGCCGACGGTGCCGCAATAGGCGGAAGGAAGACGGACAGAGCCGCCCGTGTCTGTGCCAAGGGCCGCGTAGCCGAGGGACGCGGAGACGAGCGAAGCGGATCCGCTGGAGCTGCCGCTGGGGTCGCGGTCGAGACCCCAGGGATTGCGGGCGGAGCCGAAGTAGGAGATGGCGTCGGCAAATTCGTCCATGTTGGCTTTGCCGAGCAGAACGGTTCCGGCCTCGCGAAGCCGGCGGGTGACGGTGGCATCTTCGGTGGGGACGCGGTCATCGTAGACCATGCTGGCGGCGGTGGTGCGAATGCCGGCGGTGTCGATGTTGTCTTTGAGGGCGACTGGGATGCCGTGGAGGGGGCCGCAAAGTTTGCCGGCGGCGCGCTCGGCGTCAAGGACGTCGGCTTCGGCAAGGGCGCGGGTGGCAAGCACGGTGATGTAGGCGTCGAGCTTGGGCTGGTAAGTTCGGATGCGGTCCAGGCAAGCTTGTGTGAGCTGGCGGGAGGTGAGCTGCCGGGCGGCCATGCGAGCGGCGGCTTCAGTTAGGGTAAGGCCGGCGATCTGGTCGGCGGAGCTCACAGAAGAGGGTGCGGCAAGGGCGGTGGCGGCGCGGCCGAGGCCGGTGCCAAGGACGGAAAGGGTGGCGAGGTTTTTGGAAAAGGCTCGTCTGGTAAAAGCTGCCATGGTGGGTGCGGCGCTCCGTTTCGTGTGTTGGGGTTCGTGGCGCGTGCGCCGGATGCTTACTGTGAGGGTAGAGGCTCCGGTGCTGATGCATGAGCGACAAGGCACGTAAGAGCGCAAAATGCGGACCGGAGGCGCCGCGAGCGACGGGTTTTCAGGCGGATCGGACCGGGGAGACCAGGGACTGAAACTCCGGGAGGCTGCGCATGGGAAAGAAGCGGGGATCGCTGCCGAGGGCCATGAACTCGACGTCGCTCGAGGCTTATGCGCGGTGGAGGTGGGCGAGGGCGGCGCCTTGTTCGCCGAGGGCGAGGTGGACGGCGGCAAGGGTGATGTGGGGAAGGCAGGACTGCCCTGACGCGGCGGAGGTAAGAAGGTCGCGGCCCTTCGAGTGATCCCCCATCTTGACGTGCGCGTAGGCCAACATGGCGAGGTGGAAGCCGCTGGCGTCGCTGAGGTGAACGGCCTGTTCAAGGGCGGTAAACGCGACGTCCCAGTTGCCGCGATGGGCTTCTACCTTGCCGAGAAGGCCGTAGCCCATGACGAACTCGGGGTCGAGCTCGATGGCGCGGGTGACGTGGAGGACCGCTCCGTCGAAGTCGCCGGCGTAGTACGAGGCGTAACCGACTTCGTTGTTGAGGACCTTGGAAAGGGGATCGAGGCGGAGGGCTTTGGTGGCGTAGTGGATGGCCTGGTCGTGTTGGCCGCGGGCGATCATGAGCATGGCGCAAAGCTGGAGCGCGCGGCTGTCGCTGGTTTTCTGGTCGCACGCTTTGCGGCAGTTTCGTTCGCCGGCCGCGAGGTCCCAGTTGCAGCTGAGCATGACGTTCGCGATGCCGCTGAGGGTGGCGGAGTCGGTATGGCTGGTTTCGAGCAAGGGGCGGAGAGCCCGGTTGGCGGCTGCTGCAGCGATGGCGCTGGGCATAACGCGGCTGTAGGAATAGGCAACGAAACCGTCTGCGAGGCCGGCGTAGGAGGGCTCGAAGCCGGGGTCGAGCTCAATGGCGCGGCGGAGGTATTGTTCGGCGCGGACGAGCGAGGCTTTGTTGCGCTGGTTCCAGAAAAAGCGGCCGAGGGCGTAGGCGTCTTCGGCGGCGCTAACGCGAAGAGGGGACGGCGACTCGGGAGATTTCAGGCCGAGTTTTTCAAGCGGCAGGGCGGCGCTGACCGCGGCCGCGAGGCCGGCCTGGGCGTCCAGGCCGCTGTCGCCGGTGGTGTCGAAGCGCTCAGACCAGATGCAGCGGAGGTCGTCTCCGGCGAGCACCTGGAAGACGACGCGGAGGCGGGAGCCTTCGCGTTGGACGGTTCCGGTGAGGACGCCGCAGAGGTGGTGGCGGCGAACGGTTTCGGTGAGCCAGAGGCGGCGGCCTGGGTCGCGGATGAAGTGGCGGTTGGGGTCGTACCGTTGGGGCGGATGGCTTTCGTGGGCGATGTCGAGGGTAACGGCTTCGAGGTTGCGGCGGCAAAGCTCGACAACGAGCTCGTCTTCCATAGCGCGGGCCATGTGCCGCAGGGGGGGTGAGTCGGGTGTCTTCGCGGCGAGTGTCGTCGAGGAGGTCGAGTGGGAGGAGGCCGAGCCTGCGGGACGGGACGGTGGCGGCTATGGCACGGAGGGGCCCGGGGGCGGCGCGGGTGGCCTCGTGTAGGTGCGCGTTCCCGTGGCCGGGGTGCCGCATGGAGGCGGGCTTCCAGGCGGCGAGCTTTTCGCGAAACGCGTAGATGCGGCCTTGTTTGCGATGGAGGTGGCGGTGGACGGGAAGGGCCTCGTGCTTTTCCCAGAGCTTCCCCCGCCATCGCCGAAGAAGATGAACAGCCTCATGTGCGAGATATGTTTGGGGAGATCCGGGCCTGAAAGGAATGTCTCAGCGAAAGAGGTTTTCCACTGAGGTTGTTTGAGGAGTGGTGCTCTTCCTTCGCGACGAAGGGCAGTTATCGGATCGACCCGTGCGGCGCGACATGCGGGCCACCACCCCGCGAAGAGCGTCATAAAAGGCGACCACGGCAGTTTCAATCGAGAAGCTCACAGGATCAAGGGCGCTTATGCCATAGAGCTGCTATTTTCGTTCGCCCGGACAGCATCACGCACCTGCTGATCCAGCAAGTCCTGCGCTCGCGAGAGTACGGGCTTACTGGAGCATCGCCATTGAGCCTCCCGAACAGATGCAGCAAGGCAGGGGCCATCCGGAGTGAGAAATGACGTATGCGGAAGGATTACGGTCTGCATGGAGACAGGCACCCAGAAACCGGTCGGCTCGAGCTCCAAGTTTCAGCCCCTGAAAGGCCGTAAGCTCCTGATCGGCACTCGTTTTGTGGAAGAGTGCTTTCATTTCAAGAAACGGATTGGTCAAAAAAGGCATCGTGTTCTCCGTATCACCTAAGCATTTGCGACGTGGGCCATATGCCTTACGCCTCAAGGATTTTGCCAGTGGCGGTGATCAGCCGGCGCCATTGCTGGGTCTCGCTGAGCAGGGCTTTGCGGCTTTGGCGGTCAACATGTAGTACTTGGCTCGGCGACTGTTCTCGGTGGCGCGCCAGTCAGGCTTAGCACAGCCAGCCCGCTCCATGCGGCTGAGCGCGGGCAGCGGAGATCCTGGATTGACGTGAAAGACCCCCATTAGAGATCTGCTCAATACGGACGGCAATCCCGTAGCCGTGGAGGGGCTAGGTCGAGCGTCTTAAAATCAACATCTCGAGCGTACCTTGAACAAGATCACTCGAGCGATCAGTGTTCCTTGAGGCCTGATTCGCAGGTGACCTCGTGGCGGGAGAGCCATCGAAAGTACCTCCAGTAGGTAAACAGGATGAGACACCACCTCTTCTTGATTGTCAGGAGGAATGAGCGGTAAAGCCGCCGGGCGTTTCGGCAACTTATATCGTACGCGCTAGCTTGCCACAGCGAACTACCAACTCGGCCCGAATGTGCAGCGGCTAGTGACGTTCGTCTGCAATCTCGCGAAATGAATGAATATATATCTGAACTCCTCGCAGATTGATTTCCGAGGCAAGAACTAACCATTTCAGAAATGTGTCTCATTTTCAGTTGGCGACAACAGGCCAATGCACTCATTGACCCCTGAACCGGGAGCCCCGACGGGTTCCGGGTGGATGGTTCTGGGTGAATGTCGGCTATTCGGAAGTAACTCACGGCGGAGCGGTGTTCATCCCCGGGCAGGACGACTTTGCCGGCTTGGGTCGAGGACGGCCTGTCGCAATACGTGCCTCATCCTCGGCTGTGTGATTCAGACGGGATACGAATGCTCGATGCTGTTTCACGTTCCAAAGTCGGCCGTCGATGCCCGCATGAGGAGGCTCGAAGCTCTTCCTGTACGACTGACAAAGACACTCCATTCTTCAACAAGCGAATCGAGGTCGCCAGCGGTTATGGATTGAGTTGCCGGGAGTGTCTGGAGTTCAACATTCAGAAACGGCATCGAGGCGCAGATTAGAATCCAGCCCCGGTCATTCGGCCGACGAGCTAGAGTCGCGACTTGGTTTCCCTTGCCGTTATTGAGCTCGTGACGACAACGAACGCGTTTTCAGGGCGGTCGAAAATCTTTGTAGTCCCTCGGATGCCCCCGTTACCCTACTCCAACAGGGGCACCCGTCAGGAAACCATTACTGGGCGGCTGTGATTCCGGGCACGGTGCTAGAACCATTTGCACGATCACCCGTGACGGACACGGCACCGAGGAGCGCATCTCCCAGAATGTGAAGGAACCGGTCCACGAGTTCCGGGCTGGTCAATTGCCGGGAGAGCTTCGGTGTGAGCCCGGCCACGATTCTGGCGATGTCTACCTCTGTTGGAGGTGAAAGCTCCTCACTGAGGAGCTTTCCATCCTGGATTGAAGTCCGCCTGGACGCCTGAACCAACCGGTCACCCGTTGCAAGCGGGATCCTGATCTCGCGAAGGAAGCCAGCCCACTTCCCCGCACGTCCTGTCCTACTCAGGAGGTTCTTGTAGCTGTCGAGTCGCATCCCGAGTTCGCGTCGTACCTCTGCCAGTTCCGCGCGGGACTACGCAATGGTCGATGTCGTCGTTCTGGAGACTGACCAGAGCTCGGCGATTGTAGCCACGAGCTGCTGTTCGTGTTCCTCCACCGCCTCGGATTTCATCGAGGTGAAAGGCTCGTTGGTTTCTGGGCCGAGAACCGCACTTGCCTCAGTGCCGCCAACCTCATCCGCACTCCGATTGGTCGGATCGACACCACCGTCGAATCCGGTAGCGGGGGCGGTCGCACCGATCTCACGTCCGTGTCCAATAGGTGTCACATCGTTCCATTCAGGGTCAACGAATGGATCGGTTACGGGATTTGGCGGTTCAGGCTGGTAGAGCAGCTCGTGGTCGGTAATTTGACTCATCTCTGTAATCCTCGCGTTTGATCTGAGCGGGAACACATCCCCCCTGCCAGGGAGATACCCCTCAGACCGTCCCGAACCCTGATTGCGGGGCAAAAATCCTGGACCCACGCTGAAGCTCGATCCAGAGACAGACAAGCGCTTGGGCAGACTGTTCGCAAACCCTCATTGCTGGGTTGCCGTCCCGGCTCGAGTGTGTCCGTAAGCAGGAGGCAAACTAAGTGGTGGTCACGTACCGTGTCGGCCGCGAACCACTTGCGACCAGCGTAGAGTAACGGGGAAGCGGACAGGTCGGCCTTGATCTTCGGCCAGGTGTGGCCACTGCGGTCGCAAGCTGACCCACCCGGATTGGCCCACCTCTGAGATTGGCCCAGAGTGCGCGACACGCTTGCTGTGAGCCGCACGGTCTTGTTTTCGCAGCTCCTAGCGAGGCCCTTCCTTGAGAACAGACACGGTCACGTCCTACGATGGAGTACGCCTGGGCAAGCGCAACGAAACCCGTCAATGAAGAAAACGGAGCTCTGACCCATCCGATTGTGTCTCTCAGCACGAATGTGCGCGTTTCGTCGAGATGACAGATCCGAGGGTCAGCTCTGTGCTGTCATACCGAACTCGCCAACGGTTCTGGTCGTCCGCTGACCGGAATGGTTGGTACCGTATGGCCATTCCTTCTGCGTGGCTATTGGGAAGGGAATCGACAAGACATCGCCGGAACACCAGCCGATCACAGGTCCACCGGCCGTGACGCGCCCACGGGTTGGACTCACAACTCCTGCGCAAGCAGGCCTGCCACCGCGCTCGTCCGGAGCCGATCACGATCGAGCAGGACTTGAGGGCTCGGTCAGGAGGCGCTACACTCAGAAAACTGTCCGAGTGGAGCGCTCTTCTCCAAGGCGACGCTTTCCCTTCACCCGTGATCAAGCCAAATTGGGGCGACTTCTGGTACCTGAATCGCCAAGCACACGTGGCCGGAGAAGCCGTTGACCTTTTCGATCTTTCCCACCAACCGGCCTCACGAAATGAATGGAACGATTTGCTCCGTGCCGAGGGACTGGCTGCTGTGTCCCTCATCGAGTACGTGGTCGAGCATCGCGATGAGTTGATCGCAGCCGCAATCGGAGAAGCGCAGTCGACACCCACACAGGGTGGACGTTGCGGGTGAAGCTGTGTGTGTAGACCGGCTAATCCCCTGAGGCGTACCGGTCAATCATCAGCACGGGTTTGAGGACGAAACTAGCTATAGGGCGTATGCGCTACACCATGCACTCGCCGGTACCGCAGGGCGTATGCGCTACACCATGCACTCGCCGGTACCGCGAGAGAAGGAGTGCTCGACAGAATGGAACAAATCCCCTCGGAGGTTCCAAAATAAGAAGTCGCTCGCTTTAGGGCGTTCGGGTGTCCGTTAGTCTCGATCCGGATTGGCCTTTGCTCATTGCGGAAGCACAAGGTTCCCGGGTTCGCTATCTCTTGTTTGGGGGTGAGTTCGTGGGCCGTGGAAGGCGCCAGTGAGCAGCAACGGTCATTGGAGGAGTGGCTATCAAAACGGGATCCAGTCTGAAGCGGACTGCAGCATACCTGGCTTACGACCAATGGCTAAAGGCCCGCAATGGCCGAACGGTGGAATCGTTGCCGGATCCCGCCCAGCTCCTTGCGCATGACGCTCAACCGACCGAATTCGATGGTTGTCGCTTCTACCGCATTGCCCGGGGTCGGGTTCTCCCCGGATACAAGCTGGAGATGGAGTTCCACAACGGCCAAATCCGAGTCGTTGATGTCCACCGAATGCGTGGAGACTCCCCCTTGTTCCGCGGCGCATTTGCGCGCTTTGACCAAGCCATGTTCAGACCCTTTCATGTGGAATGGCCAAACGCAGAGCGTGACAATACCGTGGAGATCGAGGACCAGGACCTATGGGGCGCAGGTGAGCTCATTGTCGGCCGAACCGCTGCGAGACGCCTGACAGGTCCGGGCTAAGTCCCCGTTCCGTGCACGGGAGCTCTGCATCGTCAATCCGAACGGCGGCCTTCACATTCTCCCAATTTCACGCTGGTGGGCAACTCCGACACGACGGTAACAGCGCGGGATCGCCGAAATATCCTGACATCACGGCCGAGAAGAAAGCCTCGCGACGGACCTAAACCGATCGTCCTCTGGCCCAATGTGAAGACGTGTGAGCGCCGAGAAACGTCAGAGAATCTCGCACCGGGTGTATGCAAGGTTAGGGCACTTGTCTTCAACGCCCCTGGTAACGCGGTTCGCCGTGCCTGTTTTGGTGCATGTTTGTCCAGGGACTTTGTGCGATGTTGCACGGCTTGGTGCAAGGTACTGGACCGCCTCATCTTGATGCAATACTTGGCTTATGCAGCTTATTGCGTCTTCGTGCAGTGTCCTGCTAACACCGATGAAGCGGACTCGCCGAGGGCAACCTCGTGGGGGTTCGACCCCCCCCCCCTCCCGGCACCAATCGAAGTCATGGTTTACGAATAGAACTCTCGTCATCAAACAGTCGATTGACCTATGGCTCTTTGGTTGGCTGTTCGTTGTTATTTAACACGTCGAAGGCTTTCGCGTGGATCCCGACAGTATCCGATGGGTCTCCAAATGGAGAGCCATGACCGAACGGATACACCAGCCCAATCAAAAACAAGACCATCAGAAACAGCGCCTTGATTTCGCCATCCACCGTTCTGCCGTGGAGAATAAGTTCCGGCAGAAAAGAGAGGATTACGGCAAAACACACCATGGCTGCTCCGCTTCCCGGCATATCTTCTGAACTGTCGAGTAGAACCAGCACCAGCATCCCCAACGGAACCAGCATGTGAACCAATGTGTACTCGAACGACACAGGGGGGAAAAGAATCGTCGCGATCCCAAGACACAGCACTTGGTTGATGATCGGAAGCTTCCTAATCCGCAGAAGAAATACAGCCAGCCCACCCACGGTCACAACGCAAAGATAGATCGTTAGAATTCTTTGCAGATGCTGGGGTTCCGGTAGTGGCCGCAGGTTTTGTTTCACAACGGCAAATAAGGAATGGTCAGTGCCTGTTTCGGGTCTAATGGTCAGCATGTAGAGTTCCTTGAAGCGCTCAACGCCACGGTTTACCCCTACCCAGGAGACACCGATGGACGGATAAACCAGCCAAAGCGAAGCTAGCGACGCCCCGCCTGAAACCCCTAAACCGAAGGCGAGCTGTCGATACTGCTTGCGTACCAGCAGTAATGCCAAGTACGCCAAGGGATAGATTTTCATGGAGGCTGCCAACCCGAAACAGGCTGCGGATGAATACCCACGGCCTTTCACAAACCAGAAGACACCCAGCGTGGTCAGGGCCCAGACCACGATTTCAAGATTCGCCTGCTTTACGTCACACCAGAGCGGAAAGCAGCACAGAAGCACCGTCAGTGGCAGCCCGAGCGCTGCCAACCAACCAGCTCCCCTCTTCCGCATTGCTTTGGCATAAAGGCTCACCGCGACCAGCAAAGACAGCAAAGCAAACGACAAAAACGCCAGCAGAGGCCTAGGACATAGAAAAAACATCTCATACACAACAGCATCCGGGGCCGGGTACGTGTACGCGATCGGAAGCTTCGGAGAAAAAAACTGCAGCGTGTGGAAGTAAACAAACCTGTCCCTTTGGAGAAGAAGATCCGGGAAGCGTTCGCCGGAAAAGGGGTAGCGGTAAGGAATGCGACTAAGGTGTAGGAACTCGCGGCAGAAGGCTTCGGCGCACAGGCAGCAAGCCAAAAGGAAGATTAGTGCAAGAGCAAAACGCACAACCCCCGTTGGAAGTCGCCTTGAGTACTCCATCTCGCTCATTGTAATCAGTCCCACGCATGAAACTCAAAGAAAGGGAAGCCCAAAGCAGACACTGTGAACTTCGTGGGGCTCGACCCCCTCCGGCACCAAGGTTCGGACGTGTCCTCGGCTCATTGGAGGTGATTGAGAGGAATCGGCGCGCCACTTCAAACAGTGTTTGTGGGTGGGTGCACCGCCTGGAAGACGATGACGCTGTCGAGAAATGTAGACCAAGGGAGCGTCTGGTAGGCGTGCCGGAAGGGCCCCGGGGCGGGTTCCCACGGTGGCGAAGGCGAAGCCGGGTGGGGACGGGAAGGATGGCAAGTAGGACTTGGCCCGCTCTCGGCGGCTGGTGCGGCGGTGGGGCTGGCGCATCGAATCGGCATGAGTTCTTTTGCGATGCATGACGGTGCGGCGGATACAGGGTCGGGTGTGCGGTTTGGGTTTCAGAACACGTATGCGGAGCTGCCGGAGCGGTTCTTTGCGCGGGTGACGCCGACGGCGGTGTCGGGGCCGCGGCTGGTGCAGCTAAATGCCGAACTGGCGCGGGAGTTGGGGCTCGATGCGGAGGAGCTACGGTCGCCGGAGGGGGTGGCGGTGCTGGTGGGAAACCGGGTGGCGGAGGGCTCGGAGCCGCTGGCGATGGCGTATGCGGGGCACCAATTTGGGCAGTTTGTGCCGCAATTGGGAGATGGCCGGACGAAGCTGCTGGGCGAGGTGGTGGGGCGGGATGGGCAGCGGTATGACGTGCAGCTGAAGGGTGCGGGGCCGACGCCGTTCTCGCGTCGGGGGGATGGTCGGGCGGCGGTGGGACCGGTGTTGCGGGAGTACCTGTTGAGTGAGGCGATGGCAGCGATGGGGGTGCCGACGACGCGGGCGTTGGCGGCGGTGCTGACGGGCGAGGAGGTGATGCGGGAGACGATGCGGCCGGGAGCGGTGCTGACGCGGGTGGCGGCGAGTCATCTGCGGGTGGGAACGTTTACGTATTTCGCGGCGCGGGGGGATGCGGAGGGGGTGCGGGTGCTGGCTGATTATGCCATCGCGCGGCACTATCCGGAGACTGCGGGGGCGGAGCGACCGTACCGGGCGTTTCTGGAGGGGGTGATTGGGCGGCAGGCGCGGCTGGTGGCGCGGTGGATGCTGCTGGGATTTGTGCATGGGGTGATGAACACGGATAACACATCGATTTCGGGGGAGACGATCGACTACGGGCCGTGCGCGTTTCTGGAGGCGTACGACCCGGAGACGGTGTTCAGCTCGATCGACCGGGTGGGGCGGTATGCGTATCGCAATCAGCCGGGGGTGATGTTCTGGAATCTAACGCGGCTGGCGGAGGCGCTGCTGCCGGTGCTGGACGGGGACGAGGCGGGGGCGTTGGTTTCGGCGAAGGAGGCGCTGGGCGGGTTTGCGGCGCAGTATGAGGCGGCGTATGTGGCGGGGATGCGGCGGAAGCTCGGGTTGGGAACGGAGCGGGAGGGGGATGAGGCGCTGATGGCGGATCTGCTGGAGCGGATGGCGGCGAATGAGGCGGATTTTACAGGGGTGTTTCGGAGGCTATGTGGGGCGGCGGAGGGGGATATGGGGGTGCGGGGACTGTTTCGGGATCCGGCGGCGTTTGATGGGTGGGCGGTGCGGTGGCGGGAGCGGATGGGGATGGAGGCGGGGTCGGACGAGGCACGCGCCGAGGGCATGCGGCGGGTGAATCCGGCAGTGATTCCGCGGAACCATCGGGTGGAGGAGGCGTTGGCGGCGGCGGAGGAGAGGGAAGACTTCCGACCGTTTCAGGCGTTGCTGGAGGCGGCGACCCGGCCATTTGAAGATAGGCCGGGGACCGAGCGGTTTACCGTTCCGGCGAGGGAAGAGGAGCGGGTGCGGTGGACGTTTTGCGGGACTTAGGCGTCCCGAGGGGGATGTTGGGGACGAGGGCTTCGGGGGCTCGGGGTTCCAGGATATAGGTGTCGGCGGCGCGGTCGAAGTCGGTGATCTGGTAGCCCTGGGCGAGGGCTGCCTGCAGTTGTTCGCGGAGATGTTGCTGGGCGGCAAGGGTTTGGCGGGTGGTGATGGGGGCGAGCGAGATGCGGAGGGCGTCGGGGCTGGGGGTGGGGTGGTTGTTGGCGAGGGTCTGGAGGACGTGGGGGGTGGCGATGCCCCACTCCACCAGGAGGCGGTCGGTGGGGAGACCGGCGTGGAGCGGGCTGCTGGTGATGCCGTAGAGGTTTGGAAGGTAGCTGCGGACGACCCCGCCGAGCTTGCGGAGGTTGAAGTTGGCGTTCGCGGCCTGGAGGGGATCGAAGGTCCAGTGGATGGAGCGGAAGCCGCGCCGGAGGGCGTTTTCGCGCTGGGCGAGTTTGAGGATGCGGCCGATGCCGGAGCGCTGGAAGTCGGGGAGGACGCCGACGCGGTGGGAGTGGAGGCTGGTGTGCTCGAGAGTGACGAAGGCGAGGGAGAAGCCGATGATGGCTCCCTCGTGAAAAGCGCCGAGAACTTCGCCGGAAAAGCGGCTGGCGACGGTGAGGATGGAGCGGCTTTCGACGTCGCGGTCGGCGTAGCCCCAGATGCGGTGCTGGAGGTCGACGAGGGTGTCGAATTCTTCGGGGGTGGTGAGGGGCCTGACCTCGACGGGGATGGGTTCGGGCATGGTGGGGCTGGTTGGTGTGGGAATGACGGGGATTTTAGGGAGGGTGCGGGATGGTGTCAACGCGGCGCATAGGATGGGGGGGGCGAGACAGGAGGCGGGGATGAGGAAGGATGCTGCGGGTGGGTTGATGGAGGCGGCGCGGGCGGCGGAGGACCGGATGGTGAAGCGCCTACGCGCGCTGGTGGAGGTGGAGTCGCCGAGTGACAACAAGGCGGGGGTGGACAGGGCCTCGGCGATGGTGGCGGGGTGGTGTGCGGCGATGGAGGCGGAGGCGGTGTGGCATTGCTTTGCGGAGGTGGGGGACTCGATGGAGGCGCGGTTTGCGGGGGAGGGGCGGCCGGTGTTGCTGCTGGGGCATCTGGATACGGTTTGGGAGGTGGGGACATTGCGGGGAATGCCGTGGCGGGAGGAAGGCGGGCGGATTTTTGGGCCGGGGGTGCTGGATATGAAGGCGGGGGTGGTGATGGCGGTGACGGCGGTGGAACTGTTGCGGGAGCGGGGGCTGGGGCGAGTGCCGGTGGTATTGCTGCTGCATGGAGATGAGGAAGTTGGGAGCCCTGCGTCGCGGGCGGTGACGGAGGGGGTGGCGCGTGGGTGTGGGGCGGTGTATGTGCTGGAGCCGGCGCAAGGGGTGGAAGGGGCATACAAGACGGCGCGGAAGGGGGTGGGGCAGTATCGGTTGGAGGTGACGGGGGTGGCGGCGCATGCGGGGGTGGATTTTGCGAGTGGGCATAGCGCGGTGATGGAGCTGGCGGGGCAGCTGCTGCGGGTGGCGGCGATGTGTGATGCGGAGCGGGGGGTGACGGTGAATGCGGGGGTGATTGGCGGGGGGACACGGCCCAATGTGGTGGCAGCGGAGGCGTGGGCGGAGGTGGACGTGCGGGTGGTGCGGGAGGAGGATGTCCCGCAGGTGGAGGCCGGGTTTCAGGAGCTGCGGGCAGCGGATCCGGCGTGCCGGGTGCGGGTGTCCGGGGGGATGAACCGGCCGCCGATGGTGCGGACGGAGCGGATGGCGGAGATGTTTGGGCGCGCACGGGCGATGGCGGAGGCGATGGGGATCGGGCCGCTCGGGGAGGCGGCGACGGGAGGTGGATCGGATGGGAACTTTACGGCGGCGATGGGCGTGCCGACGCTGGATGGGATGGGGGCGATTGGGGCGGGGGCTCATGCGGCGCATGAGCATATTGAGCGGCGATCGCTGGTGGAGCGGACGGCGCTCTTGGCGGGGATGCTGCTGGCCGGCTGACGGATAAGCCGGCGAGGCTAAAAGGGGATGTCGTCGTCGGTGATGCCCTGGTCGCCGTAGTCGGGGGTGGGGGCGGGCTGGCGGTCGTAGGTGGCGGTGTTGGATGGTTTGCTGTTGCCGCCGGATTGGTTGTAACCGCCGCCGGAGGAGGAGTCGCGGGAGTATCCGCCGGCTCCCGGGGAGGCGCCTTCGCCGCGACCGCCGAGGAGTTGGAGATCGTTGACGAGGATTTCGGTTTTGTATTTCTTCTGGCCGGATTCTTTGTCATCCCAGGAGCGGGTCTGGATCTTTCCTTCGACGTAGACCTGCGAGCCTTTCTTGACGTAGTCGCGAACGATCTCGGCGGTGCGCTGGAAGGCGACAAGGTTATGCCATTCGGTCTTGTCGGTCCACTGCCCGTCCTGGCCTTTGGCGCGATCGGTGGTGGCGAGGGTGAAGCTGGCGATCTGCATGCCGCCCTGGGTGGCGCGGATTTCGGGGTCTTTGCCGACGTTGCCGACGAGGATGACTTTGTTGACGCCTCTTGCCATAAGGGATTGCCTTCGTGTACGGACTTTAGAGGTTGAGGATAGCAGAGTGGGGGGAGCATTTCCTGAGCTTCGCGGAGTGGACCGCGGGTTTTCGCTCAGCTCAGGAGGGGGATGGTGGGAGGGGCTGGGGCAACTGCAAGTGCCGCGGCGACGACAAACGCAGCGCAGCGGCAACGACAGGGGTGCTTCGCTTCGCTCAGGATGACGACGGTGGCACAGGCAAGTGCAAGTGCAGAAGCAGGTCCCCTGCGGGGATGACAAGCAAGAAAGCAAGGGCAAGTGCAACGGCGATCGCAAGGGCGACAGCGAGAGAGGAACTAATCGAGGTCGAAGTCGCGGAGGGGCTTTTCGGTGAGGGGCGATTCTTTGGCTTTTTTGACGGCTTCGGCGAATTTTTTCGCGAGGACGTCGTCCTTATTTTTCTGAGCGGCGACGCTTTGGGCGAAGATGGAATCGCGACGGGCGTCCTGTTTGCGGAGGGCGCGAGCGGCTTCGTTGAAATCTTCGAAGGTCTTTTTGCGCGGGGCGGGGGTGTGGCTGATGACGGCGCGGGTGACCGGGTCGATGGTGAGCATGCCGCCGCAGTCGGGGCAAAGGATGTCGAAGGGTTGGTCGCTCAGGCCCATGGGTGTCGCCTCCGTGCTTATTTTAGCGGGTGCAGTGGCTGCGGTCAGAGGCGGATGACGATGTGGCCGGGGCAGTGGTTGGCGGCTTCGGTGACGAGGCGATCGATGAGGGATTCTCCGTGGCGGGCGACGAACTGAATGCCGGCGGCGAGGCGCTCCTGGGGGTGACCGTCGGGGTAGAGGGCGGAGGTGACGGCGTCGGCATGGCGGCGGAGCGAGGCTTGTTTTTCGAGCTCGAAGCGGGCGGCCATGCGACGGAGGCGGTTCATCTGGTAGCGCATTTTGGAGGCGGAGACGGTGGCGGAGCGGCCGAGGGACTGGTCGACGGAGGAGAGGTAGTCGGTGAGGGCGGTGAGTTCGGCGTCAAGAGCGTTGCCGGCGGCGGCGATTTTGTGTTTGCCGGCGATGGGCATGGCACGGGCGGCGAGGCGGAGGGCTAGATCTTCTGGGGTGGTGAGGGTGTCGGGGAGGGACAGCTCGTGGCGTGCCATGACGGCGGCGACGGCGGGTTCGAGGAGGGTGGCGGAGAGGCGAGGGAGGACGGGGGTGATGCGGCCGAGGATGCGGGTGTAGAGGACGGCGGACTGGGCGAAGTAGGCGATTTCAGCGGGGCCGCCAATGTAGGCGGAGGTGGGCAGGAGGGTATCCTGGAAGACGGGGCGGAGGAGGGCATTGGGGCTGATGCGCTCGGGCGTGGCTTCGAGGATGTCGAGGAGTTCGGCGGTGGCGAAGGTTTGGCGGCCGGCTTTCCAGGCACCGGCTGGATCGCCGCCGGGGGTGCGGCGGAGGGCCTGGCGGTCGGGTTTGCCGTCGACGTCGGAGATAAGAAAGAGAAGGCTCATCTCCGGGGCGACTTTCACCTGGGCGTGGAAGCCGGCAGACTCGAGTTCACGCGAGCGGGCGAGGAGGGCATCTTCGAGGTCGGCGGCGTGCTGGATGGCGGCGCGGAGGGTGGGGGCGCCGAGGCGGTGGAAGTCGGGAGTGCTGGGATCGAGGACGATGAGGCCGTGGGCGGCGAAGAGGTGGGCGATGAGACGGGCGAAGGCGGGGCCAAGAGTTTGGCCGGGAGCATAGAGGTTGCGGAGGAGGTCGGCTTCGGGGGCGAAGTCGAGGAGCTCGGCAAGTCGGTCGAGGACGGGCAGGAATTCGGGAGGAAGGGTGACCTGCCCGACGGGCTCGGCGGTGGGGGTGCAGAGGTTAGCGTGGAGGGTTTCGGTGTTGGAGTTCCGGAGAAAGGTGGCCTGGTCGACCTCGGCGAGGTCATGGTCTTCGGTGGCGAGCCAAAAAATAGGGACGTGCGGGGTGCCAGTGGCGCGGGTGGCTTCGGCGGCGCGGGCGACGGCGGTGGCGGCTTTGAGGAGGGTGAGAAGGGGGCCGCCGAAGAGGCCGACCTGCTGGCCGGTGACGACGGCGCGGGCTCCGTGGCGGACGAGGTCGATGTTGGCGAGGGTGGCGGGCGAGGCGTCGAAAGCGCGGGATTGGGCTTCGAGGGCGTCGGCGAGGGCTGAGGCATTGATGGGTGCGGGAGCGGGGGAGTGGAGCCAGTGCCGGCCGGTGGGGATGGCGCCGTACCAGGTGCGGATGGGGGCGTTCGCCAGGGAGGTTTCCTGGTCGACGAAGTCCTGGTAGAGACGGGTGGGATGGAGCAGGGAGATGGGGTAACACTCGGTGCTGGTTTGAGGGGGCACGCATCTCTCCTGAAGCAGGTGGCCGGGGTTGATGGGAGTACGGTGGAGCTGTTTCCGGGGTGGTACATCCCGTCTGATGCGTGCGCGGGAGCTGCGATGCAGGATGATACCGTAGCGCTATGCCTGCCCGATCCCGTACACCGGTTGAAGCTTCTTTGCGCGCGAACATGGAGGGAAGCACCAAGGGTCAGGACGCGGGGCCGAAGGGTGGGGAGACGGCGTACACGGGACCGCTGGTGCGGCGTACGGCGAAGACGGGGAAGCTGCTGGCGTCGACCGAGTCGTACAAGGGGCATGTGTTCAGCGTGTGGACGGACACGGTGCTGGAGCCGGGGGCGACGAAGCCGTATACGCGGGACGTGGTGCGGCACAACGGGTCGGTAGTGATTCTGGCGGTGGACGACCGGGCGAACACGGAGGACCCGGAGGTGATGCTCATCCGGCAGTACCGGCATGCGGCGGGGCAGTACCTGCTGGAATTGCCGGCGGGGCGGATCGACGCGGGGGAGAAACCGCTGGCGGCGGCCAAGCGGGAAATGATTGAGGAGACGGGGTTTCGGGCGAAGCGGTGGACGCCGCTGGTGCGGTATTTTGCAAGCCCGGGATTTTTGGGTGAGTGGATGCAGATTTTTTTGGCTGAGGGGATTACGGCGGGCGAAGCGACGCCTGAGGAAGACGAGCGCATTGAGCTGGTGCGGACGCCGCTTTCCAAGGCGATGCAGATGGTGGCGGCGGGAACGATTCACGACGGAAAGACGCTGATTGGGCTTTCGGTGCTGGATGCGCGGCGACGGGGCGTTGCGGGGTGATGGCGGGCGGGGTGTATGTTGACCTACATCCGAGGCTTCTCCCCCGATCAAAAAATGAGCTAACGTTGGTGATCTGGCTTAAATGATTCCGTGAAATCTGACGCTATGTGCCTTAAGTGACATAGGGCGGGCGAATCTCCAGTCCAAGATGAGGTTGACCTCACATCTAAAAGCGGGCATGAGGTCCTTAACTTCCAGGTAAATCTGCGGCACTTCGATGGATGGAAT